>DATIDV010000017.1:0-748110 GCA_035456105.1 Rhodocyclaceae bacterium
TCTGCGTGGCAACAACACCACCAGCGCAGCCAGCAATGCCACTTATGGCATTACCTGGACTGACTCCGGCGGCGGCGCCAATGCCGACACGTGGACCACTACGGCGGCCTTCCCGAAGACCCTGACCTACACTTACGAGCCAGTGAGCCCGCAGTGCGTGAAGGACAAGCTGGCCAGCTACGCAGGTGTGGGCAAGAACGGTGCAGTGCTGACCGCAGCGGCTTGTGGCACGAGCAGCTCTTCGTCCAGCGCCGCTTCGAGCAGTGTTGCTTCGAGCAGCTCCTCGAGCGTGGCGTCTAGCGTTGCTTCGAGCAGCTCTTCCAGCAAGGCTTCCTCTTCGTCAAGCAGCGTTGCCGCAAGCAGCAGCTCGTCGAGCAAGGCATCGTCGGCCAGCAGCGTCGCTTCGAGCTCTTCGTCGAGCGCCGCCTCCAGCGTGTCTTCGTCCAGCTCGTCCGCCAGCGGTTCAGCCGTGACGATCCAGGAAAGCACGACGGGCTTCTGCAGCGTTGATGGCGCTGTCGCAACGGCTAACAGCGGTTTCACCGGAACGGGTTACGCCAACCTGTCCAATAGCGCTGGTGCAGGTGTCGACTGGTCCGTGAGTGCGCCGAAGGCTGCGAACTACACGGTGACCTTCCGTTATTCCAACGGTGGCTCTGGTGCGACAACCTCCGGCAAGGTCTTGGTGAACGGTGTGGTGGTTCAGAACAGCACGTCATTGTTCTCGAAGACTGCTTCGAAGACGACTTGGACCAACAAGAGCTTCACCGTGGCTCTGAAGGCAGGCGCAAACCGGATTCGCGTTGAAGCCGGCGCTTCGGCCGAGTTCGCTGACATTGACTACCTGTCGATGACTGGCGTGACACCTGTCGCCTGCCAGTAATCAGCCCCTGTTGCGGTCCTTCGTGATCGCAACAACAGCTGAGAGACAGCGCTGCGTGGGGATGATGTAGCAATACGCTCAACCCTTCGATTCGCTGCAATAAAGCCTGCACCTCGGTGCGGGCTTTATTTTTTTGCGGCTCGCGATGTTTCTCGGGCAATGCAGGTCCGGACGCTTGCCGGGTATCGCGCGCCCGGATGAGCGCGAAAAAACGGACTGCCTCGGCAGTCCGTCAGATCAGCACCACTGCCTCCTTTGGGCACTATGGTACGGCTCGGCTTCTTCACGCCTTGCGCCGGCGACGCAAGCCAGCCAGCGCAACAACGCCCAGCCCGACCAATGCCAGCGACGACGGCTCAGGCACCGCGGCCGCTTCGCCGAACACGGTGAGCTTGGCATCGTAGAGGCGGAAGTTATTGGCGCCGACACCTTCGTCAGCAAACCACAGGTCAAACTTCTCTGCGGCGATGGACAAGGCGAAGGTATCGACGCTCGGGCCAAAGCTGAAAGTCTGCGAAGTCACGGTGTCGCCGACCCGGTTCAGGGGCAATTCCGTGAGCGAGTTGCCGGGGCGAACATGCCAGGCTTCGGGAAAGATGAAGTTGAAGCCGTTCGTCTGCGAGAAATTCAGCGTGAGTTCGAAATGCTCGATCGATGTGAAGTTGAAAGCGCTGAAATTGAAGGCGTCCGAGAAACGAACGTTTGAGCTGTCCGTGACGGTGACATAGTCGGCGGACAGCAGATCCGTACCGCTCGGGTCGAGCTTGCCGGCGGCAGAGCCGTAGTCGTGGGTGATTTCGCCAAGGAGCACAGGCGTGGCGCCAGCGCTGGCCGAGAGGCCGGACAGGATGGCGATAAGTGCACAGATTTTTTTCATATTGTTTTCCAGTTGATGACTCTCGACTTGCTGCTGCGCGCAAGCATTCCAGTCTACCTGCGCGGCAATCCCTGTCAGTCGCCACGCTATTCATACTGAGTATTTATGCGCACTTCTGGTGCAAAACCCGTGCTATTCACCTGATGAACGTGTTTTTGCGGCGTTTTCTTGATCTGTGCTAAGACGCTCGATTGCGCCATGGCGCAGTCTGCGACCTTTGCCGATTGCGGCTCGAACACAGGAGTTTTTTGAATGGCTGATCACGCTCACGGGCACGACCACACTGCGAATCCGGCGCCGTTGGGGCTGTTGGGTTTCGGCATGACGACGGTGCTGTTGAATCTTCACAATGCTGGGCTGGTGGAACTCGGCACGACGGTATTGGCCATGGGCATCTTCTACGGCGGCATCTGCCAGGTGCTGGCAGGGCTGATGGAGTGGAAGAAGGGCAATACCTTCGGCACCGTGGCGTTCACGTCTTACGGTTTCTTCTGGCTGTCGCTGGTGGCGATCATCGTTTTGCCGAAAACCGGTTTGACCCAAGCCAGCTCCGCCACGGGCATGGCTGCGTATCTGCTCATGTGGGGCGTGCTGACCTTCGTGCTGTTCATCGGTAGCCTGAAGCTGAATCGCGCAACACAGTTCGTGTTTGCTTCGCTGACCGTGCTGTTCGCGCTGCTGGCTGGCGCCGATCTGTCGGGCAGTGAAGGGCTGAAGACACTGGCGGGCTGGGAGGGGATGATCTGCGGCGCTTCGGCAATCTACCTCGCTGCAGCGCAAATCCTCAACGAGATCTATGGTCGTAATGTGCTGCCGCTTGGCGAATGTGCGCGCCCTGTCGTGGCCGGCATGTTTGCAAAGGCCGCCTGACACCTGCTGCAGGTAGCGCATGACAGCCTGACATCGAAGGGAGCGGGAAATGACACAGCCGCAGAAGCAGCCGCAGGACATGACAAACAAGAATGAAGGTCTGCACCGTTCCCTGAAGAATCGTCACATCCAGCTGATCGCGCTGGGCGGGGCGATTGGCACCGGCCTGTTTCTGGGCGGCGCGCAAAGCATCCAGCTGGCGGGCCCTGCGGTGCTGCTGGCGTATGGCGTTGCGGGCTTCGTCGCCTTCCTGATCATGCGCCAGCTTGGCGAGATGGCGGTGGACGAGCCGGTGTCCGGCTCTTTCAGCCATTTTGCGCACAAGTACTGGGGTGATTTTCCGGGCTTCCTGTCAGGCTGGAATTACTGGGTGCTGTACGTGCTCGTCGGCATGGCAGAGCTGACTGCGGTCGGCGTGTATGTGCAGTACTGGTGGCCTGATGTGCCGCAATGGGCTTCGGCGCTGCTGTTCTTCGTGCTGATCAATGCGATCAATCTGGCCAATGTGAAGGCCTATGGCGAAACGGAGTTCTGGTTCTCGCTGATCAAGGTGATCGCCATCATCGGCATGATCGTCTTCGGCAGCTATCTGCTGTTCAGTGGCAATGGCGGTCCGCAGGCGAGTGTGTCGAACCTTTGGTCGCACGGCGGCTTCATGCCGAATGGATGGAACGGGCTGCTCATGTCGCTGGCCATGGTGATGTTCTCCTTCGGCGGCCTGGAGCTGATCGGCATCACGGCGGCGGAGGCGAGCGATCCGCAGCGCACGATTCCCCGCGCGGTGAATCAGGTGATCTACCGCATCCTGATCTTCTACGTTGGCGCACTGGCGGTGTTGCTGTGTCTGTACCCGTGGGATCAGGTGGTGCAAGGCGGCAGCCCCTTCGTGCTGATCTTCCAGCATCTGGGTCAGGCGCCGGTCGCGCACGTGCTGAATGTGGTGGTGTTGAGCGCGGCCCTGTCGGTCTACAACAGCGGGGTCTACTGCAATAGCCGCATGCTTTATGGCCTCGCCGAACAGGGCAATGCGCCACGTGCCATGCATTCGCTCAATAAGCGCGGCGTGCCGGTGGCGGCGCTGGCGGTCTCGGCTGCAGCGACTCTGGCCTGCGTGCTACTCAACTATCTTCTGCCGGGTCAGGCCCTCGGGCTGTTGATGGCGCTCGTGGTGGCGGCGCTGGTGATCAACTGGGCCTTGATCAGCCTCTCGCATCTGCGCTTTCGCGCTGCGAAAAAGCGCGCTGGCGTGAAGACAGGCTTCCCGTCGCCGTGGTCTCCGCTGAGCAACTATCTCTGCCTGGCCTTCCTGGCCGTAATTCTCGTGGTGATGTTGCTGACACCCGAGATCAGGGTGTCCGTGCTGATGATTCCGCTGTGGCTACTGGTGCTGTTCGGCGGCTACACCCTCAAGCGACGGCGGCAGCGCGTGCTGGCACCTGCTGTGTAAGTCAGCGTATGCGGACTTGCTCTGCGCGGTCAGGCAACAGAGAATCGTGGGCGCACCACACCCACTTTTCTGCCACCGACCAGGGAGAGTTTCATGCACCACGCCAGCCATGCAAAAGTCATTTCCGGAATTTTTCTCGCGGCGACATTGATCGGCGCAGCGCCGGCACACGCCTCGGGCTTCACGCTGTCCAGCCCTGACATCAAGGCCGGAAGCACGATTGCAAAGCGCTTCGAATTCAATGGCTTCGGTTGCTCGGGCGAGAACAAATCGCCTGCGCTGAAGTGGAGCGGCGCGCCGAAGGACGCGAAGAGTTTTGCGGTGACGGTGTATGACCCGGATGCGCCAACCGGCTCGGGCTGGTGGCACTGGATGGTGATCAACATCCCCGCCAGCGTCACGGAACTGGCTGCGGGCGCTGGCGCGCCGAACAGCACTGCCCTGCCGGCGGGGGCCGTTCAAAGCCGCATCGATTACGGCGTGAATGGCTGGGGCGGCGTGTGCCCGCCGCAGGGCGACAAGCCACATCGCTACATCTTCACCGTGCATGCGCTGAAGGTCGACAAGCTGGATGTACCCGCAGATGCGACCGCTGCGCTGACGGGTTTCATGATCAATGGCAACTCGCTCGGCAAGGCGAGCTTTACGGCGAAATACGGTCGCGCAAAATAAGGCGGCCGTACAGCTTCATTACAGCGTCAGAGGCCGGTTCGGCAGTTCGTTGGGGTTACGGTCTGCCGAAACCGGAAAGTGACGACGCAGCAGCGTGCCAATGGCATCAATCGCGCTGAGCACGCCCTGTTCGTAGTCGTCCTGCCGGAAGCGCGCCGTGGTGTCGGCAACGATGCCTCGCCAGACCTCCTCGCCCACCCTGGCGTGAATGCCGCGGTCAGCAATGATTTCGAGTTGATGCTCGGCCATGAGGATGTAGATCAGCACGCCGGAATTGTCGGCCGTGTCCCACACGCCGAGCTGTGAGAAGAGATCGACGGCGCGCGCACGCGACAGCGACGAGGCCGGGAGCTTCGAGGCGCCCGCACTGGCTACCGCCCAGCCGAGACCGCCTTCGATGACAACGCGCAGCTCGCCACTATGGCCGCTCTCGGCCGCCGTCACGGCCTGCTCGATGTGCTGCAGGCTTTCTGCGGGAAAGGCCTTGCGTAGTTGCCGATCGGCAGACCAGAGATGATTGCCGAGGCGCGCGAAAATATTCGGATGGTTCTTGTGCAGATTATTTTTGTGCATGATCACCAGCTCCCAGACGCGCCGCCGCCGCCGAAACCACCGCCGCCGCCGCCACCGAACCCGCCTCCTCCAAAGCCGCCTCCGCCACCGAAACCACCCCCGCCACCGCCGCCACGCCCGCCGCGCAGAATGGCATCGAGCACCATACCGGTCGCCACGCCGCCAAGCCCGCTGCCATGCGAGTAGTAGCCGCTACGCCTGCCACCACGGCGGAACATGGCCATCAGCACGAAGGCCCCGATCAGGATGACGTACAGCAGACTGCCGCCACTGCCAGCGTTGCCTTGGTTGCCCGCTCGCCGCTGTGGCGGCGGCAGCGCTTCGCCACCAATGACGCTGGCAATGCGCTCGACACCGGCGGCAATGCCCGCGTACATCGCGCCGCGCTGAAAATCGGGCGTGATGGTTTCCGCGATGATGCGCCTGGCGGTCACATCCGGCAGCGCACCTTCGAGCCCGCGACCGACCTCGATGCGTAGTTTGCGATCCTGCGTGGCGATAACGAGTATTACGCCGTCATCAACATTCTTGCGCCCGACTTTCCAGGCATCGGCGACACGAATGGAATAGGCCGCGAGGTCTTCCGGCTGCGTCGTCGGCAATAACAGCACGGCGACCTGACTGCCACTTTTCTGCTCGATGGCGGCAAGCCTCGTTTCCAACTGGGCGCGCTCGGGCGCCTGCAGGACATTGCTCAGATCGGTGACGTAGGACTTGAAGGCCGGCACGGCAACCAGTCCGGCATTGTTTTGTGCCGCGGCGCTGCCGCAGAGCAGCGCGCAGCTGCATATCAGCGAGGCGACGAAACGCAGGGCGATAGACATCGCTTACTTTGCCGGGCTACCACTGGCGCCGCCCCCGAAATCGACCTTGGGCGCATCGGAGATGGTCTTCTCGTCTTCGACCGTGAAGCTCGGCTTGACCTTGTAGCCGAATATCATGGCCATGATGTTCGTCGGGAAACTGCGCACATTGACGTTGTAGGCCTGCACCGTGGAGATGAAGCGGTTACGCGCGACCGTCACCCGATTCTCCGTACCCTCAAGCTGCGCCTGCAGGTCGCGGAAGCCTGCGTCGGCCTTGAGATTGGGGTAGTTCTCGGTCACCACCATGAGACGCGACAGGGCACTCGACAGCTCGCCCTGCGCCTTGCCGAATTTCTCGACCGCCTGCGGGTCGTTCAAGGTCTCCGGCGTGATGTTCATGCTGCCGACCTTGGCGCGCGCCTCGGTGACGCGCACCAGCACATCCTGCTCGTGCGTCGCATAGCCTTTCACCACGTTGACGAGGTTGGGCACGAGATCGGCGCGGCGCTTGTACTGGTTGAGCACTTCGGCCCATGCGGCCTTGACGGCCTCATCGTCACTCTGAATCTGGTTGTAGCCGCAGCCGGACAGCAGACTGAGCATCATGGCAATCAGGACCAGCAAAGAGAAACGCACAGGAAGACGCATGACAATACCTCGCAGAATGAACGGAATGCAGCGGAACAGGAGCAAGAACAGGAACGAGAACGAGAACGGGCCTCTACATCTTAGGGTCTGCAGCAGCATCTTTCCAACTACCCGCCACATATGTCGAACAATTGCAGACGGGACGGAGAATATCCGCGAGGAATAAAAAAAGGGCCGCAATGCGGCCCTTTCATTTTGCAGCGCTTCGCCGATACCCGGCGGGCGCGATCAGCCCTTGACGAACAGCGTCACCAGCGGCACGCCCGCCACTTCGCGGCTCCAGTGGCCATGCAGCTCGGGGTTGAAGGTCGCGCCTTCAGGCAGGGTGTCGGCCGAGTAGAAATGCTCACCGGCATTAAAGCGGCGCAGCGTGCCGTCGAGCAGGCCGATTTCCATCGCGCCGCTGAGCACGAAAACCCATTGTGGCGTGCCGGTGCAGTGCATCTGGCTACGGAAGCCGGCCGGGCTTTCGCGCAGTTGCACGCCGCTGGCGGGCAAGACGGATGACAGGCGCGCATTCGGATTGCCTTCAGGCAGTGCAATTTCCTCTTCGCGGAATTTCGCCTTGCCGTCGGTATCGGTGTACAGGATTACCTGCTTGAAAATCGGATTCGTCATGCTGACTCCTGCCTGAAAGGATGAGGGGACGCAAAGGTTACTCCAAGTCCGGTGCGCCTGGCTTGCGCCCGTTCAAGCAAGGCGCTCAACACACTGACACATCAGGACAATTGACCCGCGGCGTGACCGCCCGTACCCTTCCGAGCCTCCCGCCTCCGGGCAACGCTTCTCCTTTTGCATTCATGAGTATTTCCGCCTGCGGCATCGATTTCGGCACCTCCAACTCCACGGCGGCCATCTACAACACGTCGGGCCCGCATCTGCTGGCCCTGGAAGACGGCAAGACCACCCTGCCTTCGGCCGTGTTCTTCAATCTCGACGAGGAGTCGCTGGCTTTCGGCCGTGCCGCGCTGGCGGAGTATCTGGAAGGCTATGAGGGCCGCCTGATGCGCTCGCTGAAGAGTCTGCTCGGCAGCGGCCTGATGGACGCCGGCACGGAAGTCGGCGGGCGACACCTGTCGTTCCGCAATCTCATCGGCGGCTTCATCGGCGAGATCAAGACGCGTGCGCAGAAAGAAGCCGGGCGCAATTTCGATGCGGTCGTGGTCGGCCGGCCGGTGCGCTTTGTCGATGACGACGATGCAGCCGACAAGCTGGCCGAAGACACGCTGGCCGAGATTGTCAGCGGCCTCGGTTTTCGTGAAGTAAGTTTCCAGTTCGAGCCGATTGCAGCTGCCCACACGTATGAACAGAGCATTACGCGCGAAGAGCTGGTGCTGGTGGTGGACATCGGCGGCGGCACTTCCGACTTCTCGCTGGTGCGTCTCTCGCCAGAGCGCCGCCACGCGGCCGACCGCGGCGCCGACCTGCTCGGCAATAGCGGTGTGCATATCGGCGGCACGGATCTGGACAAGCAGCTCTCGCTGTCGGGCGTGATGCCGGAGCTGGGCATGGGCACGCTGCTCAAGAGCGGCGCGGCCTTTCCCAACGGCGCCTTCTTTCAGCTTGCCACCTGGCACACCATCAATCAGGTCTACACACGCAAGGCCTGGCGCACATTTCAGGACGTGGCGCCGAACGTGGCCGACACGCGCCGCTTCGACCGCCTGCTTAGCCTCGTGCAGAAACAGGCTGGTCATCGACTTGCCATGCGCATAGAGGCGGCAAAGATCGAACTCTCGGCCAAGCTCATCAGCACGCTGGCACTCGACGAGGCAGAAGCCGATTTGCGCATTACCCTGCGTCAGGCTGATTTCGAGCAAGCCATCGCCAGCGAGATCGGCCGTGTCTGCGATGCCGCCGAGTTGTGCCTGCAACAGGCCGGCGTCCCGTCGCAAGCGGTCGACACACTGTTCTTCACCGGCGGCTCGTCGGCCGTACCAGCCCTGCGCGCGGCACTGGCCAAGCGCTTCCCCGCCGCACGGGCGGTAGAGGGCGATCTGTATGGCAGCGTGGGCTGCGGCCTGGCCGTGGTGGCGCAGCAGCGCTATGGCTAGGGTGTGACACAAAGTCACGCTGCAGACCCCGCCGGCCATCAAGTCGGCCTTGGCCCGGACCGTAATAGGGTAATCCCTATCCTCCGCCGAAAACCCGGGAGCTGCACTGCATGACCGCGCTTGAAAAACTCTTCGCCAATCTGCCTCGCCTGCCCAGCGTTCCGAAGGTCGTGCTGGACCTGATCGCCTCGCTGTGTGAAGAAGATGTGACGATCGACTCGCTGGTGGAGCAAGTCAAACAGGACCAGTCGCTGTCCGCACGCGTGCTGGCCATGGCGAACTCGAGTCAGTACGGCGTGAGCAGGAAGATCGGCTCCATTGATCGGGCTGTGACGCTGATCGGCCTGTCGGCCTTGCGCTCGCTGGTCATCGCCTCCGGTATGTCGCGCACCTTCAGCCATGTCGAGGGCGTGGATATGAAGGCCTTCTGGCGCCACGGCCTGGTCACCGCTGGCGTGGCGCGGGTGATTGGCAAGGTCAAAGGGATTAATCCCGAATTCGCTTACACGGCCGGTCTCATGTATCAGATCGGCGAGTTGATCATTCACCTCGCCTATCCGGCGGCCTCGAAGCAGCTGCTGGGCGCAGACGGCGTCAAGGGCGTCGAGCTGCTGAAAATGGAGCGCTCCCTGACGGAAACCGACCACTGCGAGGTCGGCCAGGAAATGGCTGTGCGCTGGAATTTCCCCATCGAAATCCGCAATGCCCTGCGCTGGTATGCCGAGCCACTGGAGCCGGAAGCGGAGCCCATGGCGGCCGTCGTCCATATCGCCGCGCAGATCGCCGAAGGGCTCGAACAGGGCCTGGGGGCAGAAGAGATCAGCGTGTCCCTGAACATCCAGGCTCTGGCGCGCCTGTCGATGGACCGTCCGGATACGGTCTGGCGCATCGAGTCCTGCATGGACCTGCCGGCCACGTCAGCACTGCTGCTGTAACACGTTGCTTCATCAAACGAATAAGGCAAAAAAAGCGGGCGAAGAATTAGGGTGAATCGTCGCAAGGCTTGCGATTCAAGAAGCCCGCCAATCGGCAGCAGAGAAATCTGTGGCCGATTTTCTTTGGTGCCGCATTCCGGTTTTGGGGGCGAGCCCCTCGACGCGCAATCATGTTCGATCACGCGCCGTCATCGGCAGAACGTCCAGACGCGAGGTAGTCGCGGAGGCCTTGTTCCAGATCTTCAGCCAGCGCCCCAGGAGAAATTACACGGAGGTAAGGCATCCAATAACGAACGATGGGGAGGACTTGCTTTGCGTGCCCCACGCGGGCAGAGAGCAGCAGACTGCCATCGGGACACTCTTCCTCAATGACCTGATTTGCGATCAGGTTTCTTCGCTTGAAGTAGCCTGCAACCTCCGGAGCAATGCGCAGTCGCACATCTATCGGCACATCAGACATCCAGACGCCGTCCTCTTTCGCCAGACGTTCAGCGATTTCGTCCGACCACGGAAAGCTTGCCTCCAGCAAACGGACACGACTGATTTTCGCGAAGCTGAAGGTTTTCAACTTCTCACCATCAAGTGCTGCCAGATACCAGATGCCCTTCTGATTCACCAGCCTGTACGGGGAGACGGCAAGATACGGCTTCAGTCCCTCTGGTTTCCGGTAATCGAAACCGACTTGATAGCGCCCGGTAATAGCCCCCTCCAGCAACTTGAATTCGGCTTCCTTACCCGTCAAGTCTTCGTAGTGATGTCCCTTGACCACCCAGGCCTCCTGAACGCGGGTATCGAAGATGTCCCGCAAGAAATCGTCATTCAGCGAGGGGAACAAGCCTCGTACCCCGGCCAGTCCTGCGAAGCGCTCAATGTCACGGGTGCTGAGCTTTCCGAGGAAAACCGGGTCCAGAAAATACCGCCCGTTGGCCTTCTGCAAAGGCAAGTAGGCAAAGCGCTGATTCAGGTCTCGTTGAATTGTTCGAAGATTGACGCTGAACTGGTCTGCCAGCGCGGCAGGGTCAAGCTTTTCGCCCTGATTCAGCTTGATCAGGATTTGCGCAAGGCGATACACCAGCGTGTCATGGTCGTCAGCAGACATCGTGGAAACTCCAGATCACCGTCAGATCATGAGTGTCGCCCAAGAGCTGCCTCCATCGGCCAGCGCCTCCACTTGCTTTGAATGAACGTCGGTGCGATCCGCTTAAAAAACGCGAGCTCAATGGAAACGACATGTCCTGTCAGGGGCTCCTTGCATGATGCGCTTCCGAATGTCGCACTTGAAAGGAGTACCTCCATGTTCTGGATCTTTTTACTAGCCGTTGGCCTTGCCTCCGTATTCGTCAATCTGGGGTCTGCCACCGTCACCGTCAGCATGCTCTCCATCGCCCTGCAGGGGGCCGTGTTGGTGATAGCAAGCCTCGTTGCCGTTTTGCTGTGGAAGACCTTCGCCAGATGAAAGAGGTGTGACCCGGACTTGCAATGGCGGATGGCGTAGCCCAAGCGGTGCCTGCGAACAATTCAGTAGCGGATAGTCCTCAGCCGATCGATCAGGCCAATGAATACAACGCTGTTGAGGTCTCGGGTCTCTTGCCCCAGACCATCAAGATTGGCGCGCACAGTGATACGAATGGCGCGATGAGTCAGGAGCCACGCCGCCCAAGGGGATACGCTGCCTGCAAGCAATTGCTTCAGCGCCCTTCCGCGTTTGGGCTTTGGCAAATACCCTTTTTTCCCCAAGGAGATCGGCTTGATTGCAGTCCCGTTAGCAGCGGCCTCACTGGCCGTGAGCCCCATCGCAAAAGCCGTCGCCGCGCTGTATGGCATGGGCGTCGCGATCGACAACTATCTTGATAAACACATCGACATGATGAAGGGCTCGGAAAGCCCGACAGTGTCCCGTACCGGTGCCATTCTCGAGATGGCGAAATACGGCTTTGGTTTGGGTTATCTGACGTCGGTCGTGGTCATTGCCACGGGTCAGTTCATCCTGGGAAACACCCTGAGCGCGTTAACGACTGTCGCCACAGCGGCCACGCTGACCAATCCAATCGCGATGACCTGTGCTGCCGTGGGTGCCATTTACTACGGATGGGGCGCTCTTTCCTATGCCGAACGCAACACCATCCTTGAAAAGCTGGGCAAGGGACTCGAGATCGGTATCGAGCTCATCAAGGCCGTTATCAACTTCGTTGTCGACACGACCAAGAAACTGCTGAGTTCGAAGAACTTTGAAGAACTCAAGAACTACGTGAGTTCCGCTGCGGCCACGTTTGGCAAAACGCTCAGCGATGTTACGCACAGGCTTGGCGACGTAGTCACTGATACCGTCGGTATTGTCCTGAAGAAGGGCAGTGAGGCGATTGATGGCACGGTCGAGCTAGCGGCCGACGCTTATACGGCAGTCAAGGACACGATCGACAAGACGGCGGACGGAACCGCCAAGCACCTTTCAGAAGCAGAGGTAGCGCGAACAAAAATCTGGGGCGGAAAAACATCAAGCCGGAAATAAATGATCTCTCAGCTTTGATGCGCTTGCCGTCCGGAATGCGTCGCTAACATCAGCGTCGCATAGAAAAAAGGAACTACACCGCGAGCTTGCGACGATGTGGCATCGGTGAGGGGACGATCTACTGAAGCCCGCCCCGGTGTCGTCATTCCCGCAGAGGCGGGAATGACGGTGAAACGCGCCCCGTGTGTGCATTCAGCCTTAGTCAGGGCACTTTGATATAAAAAAAGCCACCCCTTGACTCCGGAAGTGGCATTTTCAGAACCAGGTAGCAGAACAGCCTACGCACATGAGTCCTCATTTGCGGCCCGTTTCTTCTACCGCGCCAACGCTCAGAGTGCCGGCAGGTAACCCGCGTCGGTCGACAGCGCTTCCGTGCGGTGCCGCGGCACTTCAAAGCCATTGGCCGGATCGTTCACGGCTTCGATGCTGACCACCGGTGGCGCGGAGCTCAGGGCGCCGAAAATCGTGGCGAAAGACACATCGGCCGCATCGCGCCCGGTGCCGAAACGCACGAAGCCCATGGGTATGGCGACACCGGAGGCATCAAACAGATACCAGCGATTGCTCAGGAAGACTTCGACATAGGCATGGAAGTCGGTCGGACCGAGCGCCGGGTCGGCACCGTAGTCGATGCCTGTTGCAAAGCGCGCAGGGATGTTCAATGCGCGGCACAGCGCAATCATCAAATGCGCAAAGTCACGGCACACACCTGCGCTGCTGGTGACGCTGTCGACGGCCGAAGTGCTCGGGTTGGAGCTGCCGGATGTAAAGGCAAGACGGGCCTGAACCCAGCGCTGGATGGCCATTACGCGTGCATAGCCACGCGGCAAGGCACCGAACTCGCGCATGGCGAGCGCATTGAGCTTGTCGGATTCGCAATAGCGGCTGGGATACAGATAGGGCAGCACTTCATGCGGCAGTTGCTGGATCGGCATCTCCTGCAGCTTTTCGGGCGCGACAACGTGATGCGCCAGATCGACCGTCGCGTCGTAGCGAATCGTCAGCGGGCCGGCATTGGCGCACAGGCGGATGAAGCGATTGCCTTGCGCGGCATCGGTGTACATGGCCGTCGGCAGGTGCAACGCGCCGGGCTGGTTGATGACCAGATGCTCGTCGACAATCGTCTGGCAGCGCGTACGCGCGGCCTGGATATTGAAAATGAAATCACAAGGCCACTCGGCGATCTCATAACCGAGTTGCAGGGAAAAACGTAACCTGACCACGAAAACACCTCTCTCGCTCCATCGTTGGAGCACAAGTCAGGAATATGTACCGCAGCACATCGATACGTACTGCAAGGGAAGGAGACAAGCTGGTGCCGGGCGTGTTTCTACTGTTTCCGCGCCGGCATGCTCCACAACGCGAGCAAGAATCGCTCCCTATTGCAGGCCCTCGGCGCTGCGCAGCACGACCTTGTCCGCCACGAAATTGACCGAAGCATGCCGCGCGTCAGTGCCCCAGCGACAGGTACGCACCAGCATGGCGTCGCTGCACTGGTCAGGCTTGCCGATAATATCGATGACCTCCGCATAACTCATGCCGACGCTCAGGCGATCGTAGTTTTCGAGGCTGAGCCGGCCGCAGGCGGTCAGCACGATGGCCAACAGACAAGGCAGAAGCACAGAGGGCAAACGCAAAGACATGGCTTTCTCCAGGAAGGGAAACATGGCGGAAATGAGGCGAAGATCACGGATCGGCTCGGGGGTGAGGCCGTGCAGGCGCTCAGTCTAGCGGCGAATTACCTGCGAACGGGGCACCATGCCTAAAGATCGCAGGGGACGCAGCCGTTAATCCCCACAGGTACGCTCCGGTCAACGGATGCAACGCCGCCCCGGGAAGTTCATTTTGCGAAAAGAAGTAAAAGAAATCCTGACGCTCGCACTGCCATCACTGGTGGTATCGCTCATCTTGGCGCTCGCCATGCCGTCGTGGCCGGGGCTATGGCTGGCAATCCCGCTCACGGCACTGAGCGCTTTCGTGCCTCCCATGCTGCGCCTGCGTCAGACAGAGCGCGCTCTGCGCGAGCAGGCCGTGAATCATATTGAATTCACGCGCGAGGTCATTGATGTCATCCCGCACCCGGTTTACGTGAAGGATGCTGACAGTCGCTACGTCATCGTCAACCGCGCCTTCTGCGAGGAGCGCCGTCTGCCGTTTGCGCAGATCATCGGCTTCACGACGCAGGAGATAAACCGCAACAATGCCGATAGCCAGATCTCGCGCAGCGAAGACCTTGCTGTGCTGACCGGGCAGGTCGTCCGCAAGGAGTTGCATGACATCCACCCGATACACGGGACCGAACGCCACCGCCTGATCATGAAAGGAGCCAGCCGCACGGCCAGGGGCGAATCGGTCATCGTCGGCGCCAACTTCGATCTTTCGCGTTGGTGGATCAATGAGCAGGACCTGCAGCAAGAGCTGCAACTGCAGCGCACGCGCTACCACGAGACGCTGACCTTCGTGCAGCGCGTGCTCGACCTGATTCCACACCCCGTTTACGTCAAGGATCAGGACAGCCGCTACGTCATTGCCAATCGCGCCATGGTGGCCGAAAGCGGGCTGACCTCCGAAGAGCTGATCGGCAGCACCGGTGACGCGCAGAACAGTATGCTCGCGGAAGATGACGAAATCCTGGCGGGCAAGACTTTGATGTGCGAAGTACAGGATCTCGACGCCCGCAGCGGACTGGACCGTTTCCGTATTGTCAGCAAGGGCTCCTGCCTGAACGCTTACGGCGAGCCCGTCATCGTCGGCGCCCATGTTGACCTGACGGAGCTGCGCTGCGCCGAGCGCAAGCTACAGAAATCCCTCGAGAACGAAGTGGCGCTGCGCGAGCGCACCGAGGCCTTCATCCAGCGCCTCATCGACGTCATTCCCGACCCGGTATTCATCAAGAAGGCCGGTGGCGTGTACGTCATGATCAACGAGGCTTTCGCCAGTTACCGTGAAGTCGACAAACTGGGCTTCAAGGGCTTCAACCTTCACCGGCCCTCGCCCGACCCGGCCCGGCGCGCTGCATCGCTGAGCGAGGACGAGCAGGTGCTGGCCGGCATGGACAGCGACAAGGAAGATCACACCATTCGCAAAGCCAATGGCGAAGAGGTATTCCGCATCATCAGCAAGCGACGCAGCGTGTTCGTCGATGGCGAGCCGGTGATCGTCGGCATCGAGCACCACATCACGCGCTGGAAGGTCGCCGAGCGCGAACTCAAGGCGGTGCTTGACCGCGAAGTGGCACAACGCCAGCGCACAGAGCGTTTCGTGCAGGACTTGATCGACGTGATTCCCGACCCGGTCTATGTGAAGAGCGCTGACGGCAAGTACCTCATCGTCAACGAGGCCTATGCACGTCATCGCCGCAAACCACGCGAGGAGCTTATCGGCATCGTATCGTCAAGCGCGGTTTCGCTTGACGAAGACCAGCTGGTCATTGCCGGCAACGAAATAGTCAAGGAAGAACATCGTCATCGCAGCACTGGCGAGGAGGTCTTCCGCATCGTCAGCAAGCGCCGCTGTGTCAGTGTGGACGGCTCACCTGTCGTCGTCGGCATCGACCACTACATCACCGAATGGCGCGTGGCCGAGCGCGAGCTCAAGCGCCTCGCAGAAGAAGACGTACTCACCGGCATCGCCAACCGCCGTCACTTCACCATCGAGGCTAACCGCGCGCTGGAGAAGGCACACCGGCACGGCGAAGTGCTGTCGATCCTGCTCTTCGATCTCGATCACTTCAAGCTCGTCAATGACAGGCACGGTCATAACGTCGGTGACGAAGCCCTGCGCGAAATGGCGCGGCGCATGCAGGAGTGCTTCCGCAAATCCGACCTGCCGGGCCGCTGGGGCGGTGAGGAATTCATCGCCCTGCTGCCGCACACGACGGCGCTGGCCGCGCTGGAGGTTGCTGAGCGCATACGGCTTCAGTTGGCAAGCAATCCGATCCGGACCAGCCATGGCGATATCCATGTCTCCATGAGCGGTGGCGGCGCCCAGCTGTTCGCCGGTGAAACCCTCGAATCGCTGGTGGCACGCGCCGACGCAGCGCTCTATCGCGCCAAGCATGGCGGGCGCAACCGCATCGAGATCGATCTGGAGACGAGCCCGCCCACCGGGCAGTCCGACCACGCCGCGCCAGCCATCCTTGCGGCGAATGAGTAGCCCGCGGCAAGCCATCAGGCACCGACAACCGGCGCCCTGACAAGGCGCCCGCCCACCAGGGCGATACTGGCGGCCTCATGGCTGAATCCACCACCGAAACTGACACTTTGCGGCAAATCCGTTGCGCCGCCTTTCTCCTCTTTTCGGTGTTGTTGGCGGCAATGCTTTCGGCATGCAGCAGCACGCCGGAAATCGTCGCCACGCCCACACCGCCGACCAAGGCCACGCGCGCGACGGGGCCGAAATCGGCCACAGCCTCATCCGCATCTGCCCCCATCGCGCCGCCACGCCCGCCCCTGCCTGCCGTCTATGCCTTCCCGGATGCGCAGCTGGCCCTGCAACGCCTGCTGCCATCACGCGTCGCCGATGGCGGAGGCTGGGCAGCCGACATCAGCAATGCCATGGGCGTACTGCACGTTGCCATGACACCCGAGAACCTGTGCACCGTCCTGGCCGTCATCGAACAGGAATCGAGCTTCGAGGCCGACCCCGAAGTGCCGAATCTGTCACGCATCGTGATGCAGGAAATCGAGGCGCGGCGCACCCGCTACAGCGTGCCGCAGTTCGTCGTCGACAAGGGTCTGGCGCGCAAGAGTCGCGACGGCCGCAGCTATGCCAGTCGCATCACGTCGCTGCGCACCGAATCGGAACTCAGCCGGCTCTACGAAGACATGTTCTCCGAGCTGCCCGACCTCGCTGCGACCTATCAGCCACGCAACCCGATCAACACCGCAGGCGCGATGCAGGTGAACGTCGCCTTCGCGGAAGAGCATGCGCGCAACAGGGCTTATCCCTACGGGCGCAATCTCAACATCCGCCGCGAGACTTTCACACGGCGCGGCGGCCTGTACTTCGGCGTTGCCATGCTGCTCGACTACGCCGCGCCGTATCCCGTGCCGCTGTACCGCTTTGCCGACTACAACGCCGGGCGCTTCTCCAGCCGTAACGCCGCTTTCCAGAACGCCCTGTCACGCGTGACCAACACGCCGCTGGTGGCCGATGGCGATCTGCTGATCTATCAGGACGGGGTGGCAACCGCCACGCCCAGCCTGACCCAGCGCGCCCTCGAAAGCCAGCGCAACAAGCTCGGCATGTCGGGCGCGGAAATACGCCGCGACCTGCTGCTTGAGAAGACCGAAAAATTCATGACGACCCCGCTGTGGCTGAAACTGTTTGCGCTCGCCGACAGCGCTGCCGGAACCGCCCAGGCGCGCGTCGCCATGCCGCAGATCGCCGTGCATAGCCCCAAGTTCAACCGCACGATCACCACCAACGGCTACGCACAGCAGGTCAATGGCCGTTTCACCAATTGCATGACGCGGCAGGTGGCGGGACGCCCGGGCGGATAGCGGCGCTCGACCCCAGAGATTATTTTGAGCCAGGTCAAGCAATCTCCGGCACAAAGGCTCGGCTACACTTGCCGGCTTTTCATTCCGTAGCGCCGCCATGCCCCCAGGCTCCGAGTCGCAGCACCCGCAAAAATCTTCCCTGCCCGCGCGTCTGCGCGCCAGCCTGCGCTCGCTGATCCCGACCGCCCTCGGGGGCGACGCTCAGGAGCGTATCCGCTCCGCCGTCGGCGCCCTGCTCGGCATCCTCATCACCGGGGTTGTCACCCACAAGCTGCTCGGCCCACAGGCCAGCCTGTGGCTGATCGCGCCAATGGGCGCTTCGGCCGTGCTGCTGTTCGCCGTGCCCTCCAGCCCGCTGGCCCAGCCTTGGTCCATCATCGGCGGGAATTTCGTGGCGGCCATCGTCGGCGTAGCCTGCTGGCATGCACTGCAAGACACGCTGATGGCCGCCAGCGCGGCGATCGGCATCGCCATCGCCCTGATGCTGGTATTGCGCTGCCTGCATCCACCTTCAGGCGCAGTCGCACTGACTGCCGTGCTGGGCGGCTCCCCGATTCATGACCTCGGCATGGGCTTCGTGCTCAACCCGGTATTGCTCAATTCCGCTTTGCTGCTGGGTGTGGCGATTGCCTACAACCGCTTCACTGGCCGCAACTACCCGCATCGCCCGATGGGCATGACGGCAGCGCAGAAGCGCATGCGCGACACGCCGCCGGAAGAGCGCCTCGGCTTCACCGTGGGCGACCTCGACAATGTGCTGCGCGAATACAACCAGGTCATCGACATCGACCGCGACGATCTGCAGGCGCTGTTCATGCAGGCCGAGGTGGCGGCCTATCGACGCCGCTTCGGCGAGATCACCTGCGGCGACATCATGGCGCGCGAGGTCATCAGCGTGGAGTTCGCCACCGCGCTGGAAGACGCCTGGCGCGAAATGCGCACGCACGGCATCAAGGCGCTGCCGGTACTGGACCGCGCACGCCGCGTGATCGGTATCGTCACGCAGGCCGACTTCATGAAGAGCGCCGACCTCGATGCGCACGACAAGATCGAGTCACGCCTGCGCCACTTCATCCGTCGCACGCCAGGCACGCATTCGAACAAGCCGGAAGTGGTCGGCCAGATCATGAGCAGCCACCCGCAGACCGCCACGGAGCATACGCATGTGGCATCGCTGGTGCCGCTGCTGGGCGGCAGGGGCCACAGCCATATTCCCATCGTCGACAGCGAGCGCCGCCTGGTCGGCATCGTCACGCCGCGCGATCTCATCGTCGCGCTGTATCGCGGCAAGCTGGATGCGGCCTGAGCAAGACCTATTGAAGCCGCGCCACTACGCCCCAAACTAGACAGGAACCGCCACCTTCAACGGCGGTCTGACGCAATGCGTGCCGAACACTTCCAGAGCACGCCTGCATTACTGAAAGGATTCATCCATGTTCAACTGGGTCAAGACCTCGATCCTGATGGCGGCCATCGTGGCGCTGTTCGGTGTCATCGGCGCCATGATCGGCGGCAAGTCCGGCATGCTGCTCGCGCTCCTGCTGGGCGGCGGCATGAACATCTTTTCCTACTGGTTCTCCGACAAGCTGGTGCTGAAGATGTACAACGCCCAGCAGGTCGACGAGAGCTCCTCGCCCTACCTGTACAACATGGTGCGCGAACTGGCGGCGCGTGCGCAGCTGCCGATGCCCAAGGTGTACATCATCAACGAGCAGCAGCCGAACGCTTTCGCCACCGGCCGCAACCCGCAGCACGCGGCCGTGGCTGCCACCAGCGGCATCCTGCAGATGCTCAGCGAGCGCGAACTGCGCGGCGTGATGGCGCACGAGCTGGCGCACGTGAAGCACCGCGACATCCTGACCTCGACGATTGCCGCGACGACCGCCGGTGCCATCTCGGCGCTGGCCAACTTCGCCATGTTCTTCGGTGGCCGTGACAGCGAGGGGCGCTCCTCCAATCCTGTCGTCGGCATTCTCGTGGCGATCCTCGCGCCGATTGCCGCCAGCCTGATCCAGATGGCCATCTCGCGCGCCCGCGAGTTCGAGGCCGACCGTGGCGGCGCCGAAATTTCCGGCGACCCGCGTGCACTGGCCGACGCGCTGGACAAGATCCATCGCTACGCCAGCGGCATTCCGATGGATACGGCCGAAGCGCACCCCGAGACGGCGCAGATGATGATCATGAATCCGCTGTCGGGCCGTGGACTGGCAGGCCTGTTCTCGACCCACCCGTCGACCGAGGAGCGCATTGCGCGCCTGCATGCCATGGCGCGCGGCGCCTGAGAACGGTGCACGGAGCGGGCTGCGCACGTCGCTGACTACGTTGGCTCGCTCGCCGTGCATGTGCACTGCTCTGCGCGAGCCGCCTTGCCAGCAATGCGCTCGCTCCACTCCGGGCGCCGTTCCTTTACAGCTGAAGAAACAGATCAAACCCATCGCCGATCTGCCTTGCAGACCGGATCGCTCATCTCCGCAATACCAAGACGCTCCCATCGCGGCTTGGTAAAATGCGCCCCGACCTCTTCACCCGCAGTCCATCATGTCCGCCTCACCGCAAGCCCCCATCGTCAACATCTCCACCTACAAGTTCGTCAGCATCGACGACTGCGACGCCCTGCGCGAGCGCCTTGAAGCGCACTGTGCGGCGCTCGGGCTGAAGGGCACGATCCTGATTGCCGCCGAGGGCATCAACATGTTCCTCGCCGGTTCGCGCGAGGCCATCGACTCCGCCATGGCCTGTCTGCATGCCGACGCACGTTTTGCCGATGTGGTGGCGAAGGAGTCCCTGTCGGAGACGGTGCCGTTCCGTCACCTCAAGGTGAAGCACAAGAAGGAAATCATCCGCATGGACCGCCCGGCGATCCAGCCGCAGTCAGGCCGTGCGCCCGCCGTGAGTGCGGCCACGCTCAAGCGCTGGCTCGATCAGGGGCATGACGATGAGGGGCGGCCAGTGGTGACGCTGGATACGCGCAATGCTTTCGAAGCGGATGTCGGTCGTTTCAACGACTGCATCGACTACCGCATCACCAAGTTCAGCGAGTTTCCGCCGGTCGTGGAGGCCCAGGCCGATGCACTGCGCGACAAGACGGTGGTGACTTACTGTACTGGCGGCATCCGCTGCGAGAAGGCCGCCATCGTGATGCGCGAGGCCGGGCTGGAAAACGTGTTCCAGCTCGACGGCGGCATCCTCAAATACTTCGAGGAAGTGGGCAATGCCCACTGGCAGGGCGACTGTTTCGTGTTTGACGAGCGCCGTGGTGTGGACCCGGCGCTCAGGCCCGCCAGAGGCGAAGAACCTGCCAACTAGTTCAGGCTACGGCGGGTTGCGGGCTGTGGCCAGACGCTGTGTCGAGCGCTTCCCACACGACATCTTCCTCGAACTGGACATGCGCTTCCATCGCCGCCGAAAAGGCACGCACCTTGTCCGCCGTGGGCTCACGCTCCAGCTCGACGAGCATGGCGCGCATCGCGTTGTGCTCGCTGAACGTGCGGTCGGCGAGATCATCGCGGCCGATTGCGCGCAGCTTGGGCAGCGCAAAGCGCTCCTCCTCACGGAAATGCGGCTCCATCTCGGTCTCGAAAATTTGGCAGACCTTGGTCACGAAGCCCGGCAAGTCGGCCTCGTCCTGTGGCATGGCGTCGCGCGCGGCATAGGCCAGCAGCATTGCGGCATGATGTTCCTGACTCAGGTGCTTCAGACGCAGGCTCAGTTTGTGCATGGCAGTTCCCATGATGGACATAGTGTCCCAGCACTGTAGGTTGCGGGCTGCCCCGCATCCTTGATCTTGCTCAAGAAACCCTGCGACAGATCCAGCGCCTACAATGCGGCATTGCCGCACAGAATTTACCGGAGCCCATTTTCATGAATGCCCCCCAGACGATTTACCTCAAGGACTATGCGCCCCCGACCCATCTGGTCGACACGATCGATCTGGACATCTCCATCAACGATGGCTTTGCACGCGTCAGTGCACGTCTGGCGATCCGCACCAACCCCGCCGCGGCTGGAGGGGCTCTGATCCTCGACGGAGAAGAGCTGCAACTTGAGAGCATCCGCATCGACGGTCGCATCCTCGGCACAGATGAGTACAGCCAGCGCGGCGACAAGCTCTCCATCGCCAGGGTGCCGGACGCTTTCATTCTCGAAACCGTGGTGCGCATCGAGCCGGACAAGAACACGCAGCTCTCCGGCCTGTATCGCTCCAAGGACGGCTACTTCACGCAGTGCGAAGCACAGGGCTTTCGCCGCATCACCTTCTACCCGGACCGCCCCGACGTGATGGCGCGCTTCACTTGCACCCTGCATGCGGACAAGGAGAAGTTCCCGGTCCTGCTGTCGAACGGCAACCCGGTTGAAAACGGCGACGAAGACAACGGTCGGCACTGGGCAAAATGGGAAGACCCTTTTGCCAAGCCCGCCTACCTGTTCGCCTGCGTCGCAGCAAAGCTGGAGGTCATCGAAGACCACTACGTCACCACCTCGGGCCGCAAGGTGCGCTGCGCCGTGTACGTCGAACCGGGCAAGCTCGACCAGTGCGCACACGCGCTCGCTGCGCTGAAGCTGTC
Organism: Rhodocyclaceae bacterium; assembly: GCA_035456105.1. GTDB lineage: Bacteria > Pseudomonadota > Gammaproteobacteria > Burkholderiales > Rhodocyclaceae > Viridibacterium. The sequence goes on from DATIDV010000017.1 coordinate 22,344, forward strand.
GATGAAATGGGACGAGGACGTCTTCGGTCTGGAGATGGACCTCGAACACTACATGATCGTCGCCGTCGGCGACTTCAATATGGGTGCGATGGAGAACAAGGGGCTCAACATCTTCAACACCAAGTACGTGCTCGCACGCCCTGACACGGCGACCGATACGGACTACCAGAACATCGACCGGGTCGTCGCCCACGAGTACTTCCACAACTGGACCGGCAATCGCGTGACCTGCCGCGACTGGTTCCAGTTGTCACTCAAGGAAGGCCTCACCGTTTTCCGCGACCAGAATTTCGGCATGGACGTGCACTCGGCCGGTGTCACGCGCATCCAGGAAGTGCGCACCTTGCGCGCAGCGCAGTACCCCGAAGACGCGGGCCCGATGGCGCACCCGATCCGCCCGGCCAGCTATGCCGAGATCAACAACTTCTACACGGCGACAGTCTACGAAAAAGGTGCGGAAGTGATCCGTATGATCCACACCCTGATCGGCAAGCAAGCCTTCCGCAAGGGCATGGATCTGTACTTCGAGCGCCACGACGGGCAGGCCGTGACCTGCGAGGATTTCGTCGCCGCCATGCAGGATGCATCCGGCCTCAATCTCGACCAGTTCCAGCGCTGGTACAACCAGGCAGGTACGCCACGCCTCGTCGTGCGCAGTCACTACGACGCCGTCGGCAAACGCTACACGCTGGACGTCGAACAGCATTACGCGCCCACTCCATATGAAGAACGCATGCAAGCTGAAGGCAATGGTGTGGCGCGTGGGCCATATCACATGCCGCTGGTACTCGGCCTGCTCGACGCCAAGGGCAACGAGATGCCGCTGCGGCTGGCTGGCGAAGAGGACGTGCATCGCACGCAGATCACCCTGCAGCTGCGCGAAGACAAACAGCGCTTCGTATTCGGCGACGTGGACGAGGAGCCCGTGCCATCCTTGCTGCGCGGCTTCTCCGCACCGGTGGTGCTCGACTATCCGTACGCCGACGCCGCGCTTACGCACCTCATGGCCTTCGACAGCGACGCCGTCAATCGCTGGGAGGCTGCGCAACGCCTCGCCACGGGCATCCTGCTCAAGGGCATTGCGGCGTTCGCCACGTCTTCTGTGCCGAGCAGCGAATGGATCCCGCCGAGCTATGCCGACGCCATGCGTCACCTGCTCGCCTCGGCATTCGAGAAAGATGGCGACCCGGCTCTCGTCGCCGAGGCGCTGGTACTGCCTTCCGAAACCTATCTCGCCGAGCAGATGGAAGTCGTCGAGCCGGATGCCATCCATGCGGCACGCCTCGCGCTGCGCCAGCATCTCGCACGCGCCCTGCGCGAGCCCCTGCTCAGCGCCTATCACGAGCTCAAGGTCGAAGCCCCCTACTCACCCGACAGCGCGCAGGCCGGCAAGCGCGCGCTGCGCAACATCTGCCTGTCCTACCTCGCCGAGCTGGGAGACGAGGCCTCGCACGCGCTGGTGCTGGCCCACTACGAGCAGGCTGCCAACATGACCGACACAATGGCCGCGCTCTCCGCGCTGGCCAATCTGGATGCGCCTGAACGTCACCACGTACTCGACGCCTTCTATGCCAAATGGAAGCACGAGGCACTGGTGGTCGACAAATGGCTGCAGGTGCAATCCACCTCGCGCCTGGCGCACACCGGCAGCGACGTGCGTGCCCTCATGGCGCACGAGGCCTTCGACATCCGCAACCCGAACAAGGTGTACGCGCTGGTACGTGCCTTCTGCGCGGCCAATCCGAAGCACTTCCACGCAGCAGACGGCAGCGGCTACAAGCTGGCGGCCGACGTGATCCTGCAACTCGATCCGCTCAACCCGCAGGTTGCCTCGCGCATCGCACGCACTTTCGATCGCTGGAAGAAATTCGATCCGGCACGTCAGGCATTGGCGCGCGACCAGCTCGAAAGAGTGCAAGCGCAGCCGGGTCTGTCGAGCGACGTGGCCGAGGTGGTTGGCAAGGCGCTGTGAGGCATTCACGTCATGCGTCAGCAGCATGCACAGCCGCTGACGCCTGATTGTGCTGTTTCCAGCAACAGTTATTTGCACACTCGGGGCTATGTCACCCACACGTGCTCGCATAGAGTGCGAAGTCCCGTCCCGGATCCGACAGCCTGCGCATGACAGCCACCCTGCATTACATTTTCGACCCCCTGTGCGGCTGGTGCTACGCCGCCTCGCCGCTCGTGCGCCGTGTCGCCGACGAGCTGCAAGAGAGCGTCGCCGTGCAACTGCATCCCGGCCTGTTGTTCGAGACGCCGATGAGTCTCAAGGCTGATTGGCGCCAGCACATCCTGCAAGCCGATCAGCAGATTCACGCCCTCAGCGGTGTGCGTTTTGGTGATGCCTACATCGCACGCATCAGGACTGCGGAGTCGGTGATCCTCGCCTCGTCCCTGCCCGCAGCCGCCGTGCTGGCGGCGGAACAATTGCAGTCCGGTGCGGGCCTCGACATGCTCGAATCGATCCAGATCGCACATTATGTAAACGGCGAGAATGTCTGCGAAATGCCTCGCCTGCGCGCGCTGGCTGCAGCGCTGGACTTGCCAAGCGAAGCCTTCGGCGCAGCACTCGACCACGAACTGACACAACAGGCCGCCACCACCCGACATGCCCGCGACCTGTTGCAGGCCAGCGGCGGCCAGGGCTATCCGACTTTCGTCCTGCAGATCGGCGAGCACCACATCCGCCTGCCCCACGCTAGGGGCTATGGTCAGCCACAGACTTTCATCGACCAGATCAACCAGAGCATCGCAAGGGAACACCCATGAGCACCGCCAACCTGTTCGCGCCGGAAGCGGCGCTTGACCTCGCCTTCCGCAACGCGCGCACCTTCAACAAGTTCAGCGACAAGCCGGTCACGGATGAAACCCTGCATGCAATTTTCGACCTCATGAAATGGGGGCCGACTTCGCTGAACAGTCAGGCCGGCCGCTTCGTCTTCCTGCGCTCGAAGGAATCGCGCGAGCGCCTGCGCCCGGCCTTGTCGGCGGGCAATCTTGACAAGACCATGGCAGCGCCAGTGACCGTCATCGTCGCCATCGACAACCAGTTCTACGAACACCTGCCGACCCTGTTTCCAGCCTATGACGCACGGCCGATGTTCCTGTCCAAACCGGAGCTTGCCGAGAAAACCGGCTTCCGTGACGGCACCCTGCAAGGCGCCTATTTCATCATCGCGGCACGCATGCTGGGCCTCGATTGCGGCCCGATGGCGGGCTTTGATGCAGACAAGGTGAATGCGGAGTTCTTCGCGGACGGAAAGTGGCGCGCCAACTTCCTCATCAACCTTGGCTACGGTGACGCAACGGGCAACTACCCGCGCAACCCGCGGCTGAGCTTTGAGCAGGCCACTCAGATCCTCTGAAGATCCGTGTTCGCGAAAGAGGGCGCCCGGCAGGCGCCCTTTTTTTGCGCCTGTCATGCGTGACTCGCTTTGCAATGGCGCGAATGACGAAGCCCTCTACAATGCAGCAGTGCCACACCGGCCATGCTCACGGAGCCCGCAATGACCAGCGTTCCCGATCGTTTCGTTGCACTCTTCATCGACGCGGACAACGCGCCCGCCTCGCATCTCGAAGTCATCCTCAACGAATTGGCGGCGCTCGGCACGGTCGGTATCCGCCGCGCCTACGGAAACTGGAAGGGCGAGCGCCTCAACTCCTGGGAGCGCGTGCTGCACGAATACGCCATCCAGCCGATCCAGCAGTTCGATCTCACCAAGGGCAAGAACGCGACAGATATCGCGCTGGTCATCGACGCGATGGACACACTCTACGGGCGCAAGGTCGACGTCTTCGCGCTGGTGTCGTCGGACTCCGACTTCACACCACTGGCAACCCGCCTGCAAGCGGACGGTAAGACCGTCGTCGGTTTCGGCGAACGCAAGGCGCCAGCGGCTTTCGTGAATGCCTGCTCGAAGTTTCTCTATCTCGAAAACGAAGTGGCGGACGAAGAGCCCGGCGCCGCGGCCACGGTTGCCAAACGCTCGGCCAAGGAACTCAAGGGCGACACGCGTCTTGTGAAGTTGTTGCGCAATGCCGTGCAAGCCGCCGAAGGTGATGACGGCTGGTCGCACTTTGGTCGCGTCGGTCAGCACATCGCCAATCAGGCTTCATTCGATTCACGCAACTACGGTTACAAGAAACCAATCGATCTGTTCCGCGCGACGGATCTGTTCGAGATCGAAGTACGCGGGCACACGAGCTATCTGCGCGACAAGCGTCGCAAGGCAGCGAGCGCCGAAACCGCCGCAGAAAAATGAACGGCCCCTGCGCCACTCACTTCTTGCGGCAATCAACGCTCAATGCCGTCGCCCGGAAAGAGCCCTGAACCAGGAAGCCACCTACCCTGCCCGGTTGACTGCGACGGATCGATCCGTGCTGCTCGCCGCGGCCTCATGTGTGTTGAACGTGGCAATTCCCGGGTCACTTGTAGGTCATTCACGCGCATGCCTGTAAGACAATCATCACGCGAACACGAAGTCCTGACGCCCGCGAAAAACGTCACAAAATCCGCCCATGAATGTGTGTCAAATCGTGACATCACGCACGCTGACAAGGGTTGTTCCTGATGTGCAGCGCAGCAATCGTCCGGTAACCTCTGTCCATCTGCATTTATCTTGCCATTGGCATATCAGGACGTGATCTTGGACCCCACATTCGTTCCCCGCAAAACAACTTCCGGAGCTGAGGAAATCCGCACCCGTGCGCACAAGCTCGAGGCACGTCTGCGTGCGCTGCTCATCCAGATCGATGGCAACAAACGAGTCGGCGATCTGCAAGCAACCATTGGCGAAGGGGCCGCCGAAGATTTGCGCAGACTGCACGAACTCGGTCTGGTTGGCTGGGATGACTCCCTGGCAAACTCGCTCGCCAAGCAACGCGGCTCTTCACCGACCCAATAGTTTGTGATCGCTGAGGTACTGGAAGATGATCGACAGCCGCAAGGCCGGGTCTTCCAGTTCAAGCAGGCGCAGGCGCGCCAGCGGCGGTATCGGCAAAATCTCCGTGAACCTGTGACCCACCCAGTTTGCGTCGTCAAACCGATAGGGTGCGGCAATTACATCTTGTCCCTTGTCCGCAGCCGCCAGTTGCAGCAGTGACTGCATGCTGGCGTATTGCGCGGGCACTTCCATCTCGGATTCAGTCAGCCAGTCGATACTCGCCTCGACCGTGTTCTTCGGCGTGACCACGTAGTCGGCAATACGGAAGCGTCGGCCACCACTCACCGTGATGCCGAGCATGCCCTGCTGCTGCATGTCCCAATCAACGACGCGCGCCTCCACGCCCACACGGTGCGGCTGCGCTGCCTCGCCCACCTCGCTGCCTTTTTCAATTAGGCAGATACCGAAGGCGTTGTTGGCCTGCATACAGGCTGCAATCATGTCCATGTAACGCGCTTCGAAAATGCGCAGCTTCATGCGCCCTTGTGGCAGCAAGACATTGCCCAGCGGAAAGATCGGCAGGCGCTCTTTCTCAATTTCGCGGGTGACTTCGGCGGAGGTTTCTTTCTGGGTTTCACTCATGGGTGGTGTGCTGCAAGCGACTGGAGAAGATGGCGGAAACTGATCGGATCGAAGCGCCGACCGAATCCCCAAGATTGTAACCGTCGGCCCGGCCCCCCCGCCGTTACAATCCGACGTATGAAGGAACTCAATCAACTCCCGCCGCCGGGCGCAGACGCGCAGGCGCACTCTGATGCACTGATGCAGCGGTTAAGCCGATCAATCGCCGATGCCGGCGGCTGGATCAGCTTTGCGCGCTACATGGAAGAGGCGCTATACACCCCCGGTCTCGGTTACTACAGCGGCGGCTCGCGCAAGTTCGGTGCAGATGGCGACTTCATCACGGCACCCGAAATCTCGCCGCTGTTCGGCGCAGCGCTGGCGGCACAGGTCGCGCAGGTGATGTCGCTGTCGGCACGCCAACTGATTGAAGTCGGCGCGGGCACGGGCGCGCTTGCGGCCGATCTGCTGACGGCGCTGGAAGCATGCGACATGCTGCCGGACAGCTACGACATCCTCGAACTCTCCGGCGAGCTACGCGAACGTCAACTGCACACGCTGCAGGCACGCGTGCCCCATCTCGCCGCACGCGTGCGCTGGCTAGACGCCCTGCCAGCAAGTTTCGCAGGCTGCGTGGTTGCCAACGAAGTACTCGACGTGATGCCGGTACATTGCCTCGTGTGGCGTGACGGCACATGCCTGGAGCGCGGCGTCAGCCTGGCGGACGGGCAACTCGTGTGGGCCGAAAAGCCGCTCGACGCCAGTCTGCAGGTTGCGGCCCGGGCGCTACCGGTGCACATCAGCGGCCCCGACGAGTATGCCAGTGAGATATGTGTTGCCTCGCGCGCGTGGCTTGGCGAATGGGCACGCAGCCTGCAATGCGGCGCCCTGCTGCTGATCGACTACGGTTACCCGCAGGCCGAGTACTACCTGCCGACGCGCAGCACCGGCACGCTGCAGTGCTACTACCGTCACCGCGCGCACACTGACCTCTTCCTCTGGCCCGGTCTTAACGACATCACTTCTTTCGTGGATTTCACAGCCACGGCCGAAGCTGCGTTCGAAGCCGGCCTCGACGTACTGGGTTACACCACTCAAGCCAGCTTCCTCGTCAACTGCGGCGTACTGCAATTACTTGAGAAGCGCGGTCCGTCGGACAGCGTGAATTACCTGCGCGCGGCGCGCGCGCTGCAAAGGCTGATCGGCCCGCACGAGATGGGCGAGATGTTCAAGGTTCTGGCAGTAGGGAAAAGAATCGAGGCGCCGCTGCTGGGCTTCGTGCGCGGCGATCGCACGCACGCTTTGTGAGCTGCAAGACTTGATGCGCGCGGCGGGCGCCGCACGCATCAGCAAGGCTGTTTACTCCTGGGCGCTGTATAGCCGCAACATGAAGCTTTCAATGTCGGCCAGTGCAGGCACTAATGGTGCTCGTGCCCGGGGACCTGTTTCACAAGCTGCCTGCAAACCCAGCGCCAGAGTTTCCTGTGGCAACCAGTTGGCACTCAAGACTTCTTCGCCGTAGAGCTCTGCATCGGTGAGGCGTGTGCCTGATGTCATATCCATGATGTTCACCATTTCGTGGGTTCCGGATCGGCTGTGAGCAGTAGTGATCCATCATCTGCTCACCCCTCTATAACGAACCAAAGCGTTAAAGGTTGAAAGCCAGTTTCGGGGCGGGATGCAAACTGCGTCACGCACCGTGGCGGAGTCCCCCATGCCTCGCAAAATGCTCTGGGCCGGGCTCCAATGATGGTCAATGAACATGAAGGTCAATCGCGAGCCTGCCCCGAAGTCTGGTTAGGGAAGACCATTGGGCAGGCTGGAATTGCGGGGATTTCGGAACACAGCCGGAGCGCAGCAGCGACGACATCCGCCGCGCCGCGCAACAAAGCTCAGCGCGGGGTGGGCGCCGCCTGCGAGAGCTCGAGGAAGCGATTACGATCCGCATCGAAACGCGCACGCGTCGCATCGATGTCATGCTGCTTGCTGTCGATGATGGAGCGTACGGCGGCAAGCTCCGCGGTATTCGTCATCAGATCTTCGACCACGTCACGCGGAATCGCACCGGTCGCCGGTTTGAGTTTTTCGAGCTTGGCGCGCACCTGCAGCAACTCGGCCTCTTGCGCCTTGGCGCGTTTCAAGTCCGAGGCGATATTCGCAACTTCGCGGTCGCGTCGTGCATCGATTTCCGCAACCGAGGCATAACTGTCCAGCAGCACCCGGTCACGACGCTTGGCCTCGGCCTCTTTGATGGCCTTATCACGCTGTACCTTGAGTTCGGCATCGCGCTTGGTGCGCTGCTCCGAGGTCAGTGGCGCTTCCACTTCCCGCACGACACGACCACCGGGCGTCACCTCCCGGTAAGCGCGCTCATAGCAAACCTGCGGCAAGGTATCGCCGCAGGCGCGCCGACCACTCGCGTCAGTACAGCAGTAGGTGCGTGTCTGGCCCAGCACAAGCGGGCTGGCCATCAGCAACGCAGCAATAGTCAGCAAACGCGTCAGCATCGAATCAGCCACTCCCCTTGTTGGCCAGGTTCAGCGAACACCGTAGGCATCACGATAGCGCTTCACGGCGTCGAGTTTATCGATCAATTGCGGGCTATCCGTGATGAACGTCATCAAATCATCCAGCGTCGCAACGGCAACGACCGGCACGCCGAAACTGTCACGCACTTCCTGCACCGCACTTTTCTCGCCGGTGCCACGCTCCATGCGATCAATTGCAATGACCACGCCGGCCAGCTCGGCGCCGTTGGCGCGGATGATGTCCACTGACTCACGCACCGAAGTACCGGCGGAGATCACATCATCCAGCACCAGCACGCGCCCCTTGAGCGGCGCGCCCACCAGCGTACCGCCTTCACCGTGATCCTTGGCTTCCTTGCGGTTGAAGCAGAACGGCAGATTCACGCCTTGTGCTGCCAACTGGATCGCCGCGCCGGCCACCAACGGTATACCCTTGTAGGCCGGGCCAAACAGCGTATCCACTGCAATGCCTGAACTACGAATGGCTTGCGCGTAGTAGTTGCTCAGCTGCGCGAACGACTCGCCATCATCAAACAATGCCGAGTTGAAGAAATAGGGTGACAGGCGTCCGGCTTTTGTTTTGAACTCGCCGAAGCGCAACACGCCCTTGCGCACGGCGAGGGCGAGGAATTCCTGACTAAAATGCACGATTTGTAACTTTTTCTACGGACGGGAACGAGCGATGTTACGCGTCATCACTGCCAACCTCAACGGCATCCGGTCCGCTGCGACCAAAGGCTTCTTCGAATGGTTGGCCACGCAGGAGGCCGACGTGGTGTGCCTGCAGGAGGTCAAGGCACAGGAAGTCGACCTGAGCCCCGAAATGCTCAATCCACCCGGGTTTACGGGGCATTTCTTCTGTGCCGAGAAACGCGGCTACAGCGGCGTCGCCATCTATTTCCGGCATGCGCTGGAGCGCACAGTGCGCGGTGTCGAGTCGGGCGAGTTTGACGCCGAAGGCCGCTATGTCCAGGCAGACTTCACCTACAAGGGCAAAGCCCTGTCGGTGGTCTCGCTGTATATGCCATCCGGCTCAAGCTCTGAAGAGCGCCAGCTGGCCAAATTCCGCTTCATGGATCACTTCTATCCGCGCATGGCAGCGCTGTTTGCCAGCGGCCGTGAAGTGATCGTCTGCGCCGACTGGAACATCGCGCATCAGCAGATCGACCTCAAGAACTGGAAGAGCAACCAGAAGAATTCCGGTTTCCTGCCCGAAGAACGCGCCTGGATGACCAGGGTGCAGGATGAGCAAGGCTGGGTCGACGTGTATCGTCGCCTGCATCCAGACGCGACGGATACCTGCTACACATGGTGGTCGAACCGCGGCCAGGCCCGCGCCAATAATGTCGGGTGGCGTCTCGACTACCAGCTCGCCACGCCCGCCATTGCCGCAACCGCAAAAACGGCATCTATCTACACGGCGCAGCGCTTCTCCGACCACGCGCCGCTAACCATCGACTACGCCATTTAAGACTTGCTGACGCTGCGGCGGCTGGCCACAAAGATGCCGCCGAGAATCAGGGCCATGCCGACGAAGTGGTACAGATGCGGCGACTCGTCGAGAAAGATAGCCGCCAGCATGGGCGTCGCCACCGGCATGATGTGAATGAATAACCCCGCGATGGGGCCGCCGACCTGCGCCACCGCACGGTTCCAGAAGACGTAGCCGAGGAAGGCCGGAAAGATGCCGGTGTAAGCCATGCCCGCCAGCGCCGCCGGCGTGGCATGAATGAAGCGCCCCTGCATCAACTCGTAAACATAGAAAGGCACGATGCCAAGGATGCCGATCCCCGTCAGCAGGCACAGCAGCGCCATCGGATGCAGGCCGGGCGGCCTGAAACGCAGCAGCACCGTATAGCCCGCCCAGACGAAGACCGAGGCCATGATCCACAGATCGCCGACGTTGAACGTCAGGCCAGCCAGCCGCGCCAGCTCGCCGTGCGCGACGATGATCGTCACCCCCGCCAACGACACAGCAATCCCCAGCCCTTCGCGGAGCACCAGTTTCTGCCCGAGAAAAGCCCAGGACAGTCCGATGATGACAATGGGGATGAAGGAATTCAGCAGCACGCCATTGGTGGCCGTTGTCGTCTGCAGCCCGACATAGGCCAGCGTGTTATAGCCCGAGATCCCGAGCAGACCGAGCACCACAAGAATCGCCCAATGCCCGCGCAGGGCGGGCCGCATCTGGTCGCGATACGGCCAGGCGAAGGGCAGCACACAACCGAAAGCGATCATCCAGCGCCAGAACGCCAGCGCCACCGGCGGCACATCGCCGCGAAACCCGCGGCCTACGACCCAATTGCCTGACCAGAACAGCACGGTCATAGTCAAGAGCAGATAGGGATTGGCAAAGCGTGAGCGTAACGACATGGCCCGATGATACCGGCCATATCCTGCGAACGATTGCCCTTGCGGAAGGATGCCCCCCTGCTGCGACTTTAGAACATTACATCGTATTTTCATGCCGAGCTCTGCGCAAACGACAAAAGCCCCATCCTAGGATGGGGCTTTTATTCCACCATGACATTTGTGTGGTGTTTATTTCTCCAACGACCAGATTCTCAAACCTCCGCCAGCTGTACCGGTGCCAGTGAAATTTCGGCTGAAGACAACGTAAACCTTGCCCGTCGAAGTAGCAGTTGCAGTCATCTGGGTCACAGTGGACGCGGAATACACAAGATCCGACGCCAACACGTTTCCAGCGGCATCCACCAATGCGACTCTAGGAACCGTACAGGTCGCGTCACAGCTAGCACTGTTGGCGTACGAATAAGAAACAGCCACTTGCGAGCCGGCCGCAACGCTGGGGAATGCAACATAACGGAACGAACTCGGAATCGTGATTGTTGTACCAGCGGCTCCTAAGCTGGCAACAGAATCACCGTTGAAATTGACTGCATACGAAGTTCCGGCAGAGTCCTTATAGAGACGCAAATGTCCGGCAGTCGGGGAGCTGAATTCATACCCTCCGATCGTCGCCAACGTGCTGGCATTGAAATTCACGCTGGCGTTTGTAGCAGGGTCGCTTGCGACAACACTGGATAGCGTCGTGTAAGTTGGCAACCAAGAAACAAGTGCGGCAGCCGAGCTCGTGGCATCGGAGCTCGCGGCATCGGAGCTCGCCGCGGCTGAACTTGCCGCGGCTGAGCTGGCTGCTGCCGAGGAAGACGACGCTGACGGCGGCGCAGCCGAATCTGGTGTGGAATCATCCCCGCCACCGCCGCAAGCAGCGACTAACAACGACAGGACCAGTGCGCTAGCCGAGGCGGCGGCGCCCAATTTGAAACGTGATTGCATGAATGTGCTCCTTGATTCGCTCGACACGGACCGTTACCCCGTGGCAACGAAAAATCTCCGCATAGAGAATTTGATAGTTTTGACGAATCAATACTGGCACAGAATCGGTCGCGGAATCCGCGCATAAGTCAAGGCACAGGTGCGCAAATGAAAACATTTGTCGCGCTCTCTCTCGACAAGACCCGTTTTATCCGGGAATCCGCAAAGCACGGGGCTTTGGCGCCTTGGACCCGAACGCGTGCAAGCACCTGCCGAGGCGCCGGACACCGCTTTTTTCGCGTAATGGCGCTCTTTACGAGGCCCCGACGACAGTCCGGCAGGCTCAGTGCGCAGGAGTCCCGAGAGCCTGCTCGCGATCTTTGAAGGTTTGATTCAGGCGCAATCGCCCGTCAGTCAGGCGCGCCTTCTCTTTGGCGGCACGCCGCTGCACTTGCAGCGCTTTGATCTGGTGCTCGGGTGTTGGCGGGTATGCAGTCACCTGACCATGATCCCGCGCAGGCAAGAAGTGTCGCCCGAAGGCTAATGCCGTTCCCTTAAGCGTCATGAATGGCACAACCTCACCATCCCGACGAGGCCGGAATCCAGATCCACGCGTAGTGACTGGATCCCGGCTTTCGCCGGGATGACGAATTTGTTCTAGAAATTCCCGTTACTGCCCGAAGGCAACCCTGTATGACTGCGCCAGAAGTTGGCGGGCCCGCTCAGATGATCAGCTGCACTTGAGCGTTGCAAGGCCCTTGCCAACACCCGCCACCTTGGCCAGATTTGCCTTCACGCAATCGGCCGTATCCGCCGTGTAAATATAGGGAATAGCGATTGGAAACGCCGCCGTTGTGGTCCAGGGGTCTGCATTCACGTCGCCCGTTTCAGCGACATCCCAGGTGATGTTGTACTTGGCGTTATCCGCGGAGCTCGTGAGGTTGTTCTCGCGCAGATCCCATTTGCCGCAGTTCACGACGTCATAACGACAAGTCATCGGGTTCCGCGAGTTCTGGACCAGTTCCTTTCGATCAGCGAATAGGCCCCCCCGAACGTACGTTGATACCGGAGCAGGTGATCTTGTCGTAGGTGTTGTTGTAGATGCGTCCAGCCACCACACTGCAGCGGCAGACGACCATTGACGTTGTAGTAGACGTTGTGGTGGTAGGTGATATGGCGCTGGAAATCCGCAATGCCGGCGCTGGCGGTATGCCCATCCAGACCGACCTTCTTGCCGTCATCGATGTAGTTATATGAGACGGTGACGTCTTCAAAACCGCTTCGCATCACAGATGCGCTGGCAAATGCGCCACGCGGACTCCGATAGCCGTCGCAAGACGGACCGGGTGACAACAATGCAGGCATTGCTCACATCAAGAAACAGGGCAAATTACGCCCCCGAAAAAAAACCCCGTAAAACGGGGTTTTTCAGCATCAAAAACAACTACATCACTGTTCGATTTTGAGATCGAAGATCCGGACGCCAGCTCCTTGTGTGCCATTCCAACCGTAAGCCTCGACGTTGGTCGAACCCGTCGCGCACGCTGTGGACGTCGTTTTGGAGTCCAAGGTTGCGGTCTGGGGGTTGCCATTGCCATCGAGGTAAACCTCGTTGCCGCCGAAGGTGACACGCAGTTTGCGAGCGGCATCTCCGCTGCTCGAAGGAGCATGGTTAATGGTCAACTTGAACGGGCATTGAACCGAAGCAATAGTAACTTTGCCAACGGAGCTTGTCGCATTCGCAAACTGCACGACACCCACTGACCACGTCGCGTCAGTGCCGGCAGCGGCAGCTTGTGTCGTATTGATACGAAGCTTGCCTTCAAGCTTGACCGAATAAGACTTGGTATTGGTGACAGTAGGCGCATCCACCGGGGCTGGCAGAGTAGCATCGGTGTTCTCCGTCAGGCCAGTAGAACCCAACGACTGGAAATTCATGACCAAAGTTGCGCCAGCTGCTGCAGAGCTCGCCGCGGCCGAAGAGGCTGTAGAGCTCGCCGCAACAGAAGAAGCTGCCGAGCTTGCCGCGGCGGAAGAAGCTGCCGAGCTTGCCGCAGCAGAAGAAGCTACCGAGCTAGCTGCGGCCGAGGAAGACGAGGCCGCTGCGGGAGGAGTAGATGGGCTATCGTCACCGCCGCCGCCACATGCAGCAACCATCAAACCAAGAATCAGGACGCTCGCCGTACCGGCTTTCCCCATTTTCAAACTTGAATACATGCCTTCCCCCTTCAATTTTTGTGTCATTTGGCGGTAAAAATCCGCCGATGCTTATAAGGCCCAACTAAAAACCAGCATTGGTTTTTTTGATGTTGCCATAAGGGAGTTTTGGGCAGCAAGGTGTCTCTGGATGCGCTCGTGATCTTGTACGCATTTTTCTTACACACAAAAACGTGCTGCAGCGCAACGTACGACATCGGCGTTTGTCGTTTTTGTTGTTACCGGGAACTTGTTTTCAATTGCTGCGTACGCACATTTCCTGCTCTCTCCAAAAAACACCGCGGTTAAATATTTTTTTACAGACGGCGCAAATAAGTGAATTAATGGCTGGCATGTCGAACACCATCGAAAAGGAAAGCTTGTGAAGAAGACTGTTGCTGTTGCACTGACGGGCGCTTCGGGTATGTCCTATGGCTTGCGCCTGATCGAATGCCTGATTACTGCAGGGTGGCGGGTTCAGGTGCTGTACACGCAGGTCGCTCAGGTGGTAGCGCGGCAGGAGCTGGACATCGCGCTACCGGCCCGCGCGGCAGACGCACAGGTCTGGTTTTGCGAGCGCTTTGGCACCACGGCGGAGCAGCTACAGGTATATGGGCGGGAAGAGTGGTTCGCGCCGCTGGCCTCCGGCTCGAATCCGCCGGATGCGATGGTGATCTGCCCGTGCACGATGGGCACGCTGGCAGCCGTCGCGGCCGGGCTGTCGTCGAACCTTGTCGAGCGCGCTGCCGACGTGTGCCTGAAGGAAGGGCGCAAGCTGATTCTGGTTCCCCGCGAAACCCCCTTCTCCACCCTGCATCTCGAGAACATGCTGCGCCTGTCGCGCATGGGTGTGGTGATTCTGCCGCCCAATCCAGGCTTCTATCACCATCCGGAATCCGTCGACGATCTGGTCGACTTTGTGGTGGCGCGCATCCTTGACCAGCTTGGCGTCCAGCATGCCCTGATGGCACGCTGGGGCTCGCCGCCCCAAGGCTAGTCAGGCAAAAGCACGGCGCTTCCTACCAGCGCCTCAAGTCGGCACGGTACAATCCTCGGCTTCGCGTCAAAACGGCCTCCCCTGCCGTCCGCAATAAGGATTTTCGTCGTGCTCATCGCCAATAACATCACCATGCAGTTCGGGGCCAAGCCCCTGTTCGAGAACGTTTCCATCAAGTTTGGCGATGGCAATCGCTACGGCCTGATCGGCGCCAACGGCGCGGGCAAGTCGACCTTCATGAAAATTCTTGCCGGCACGCTGGAACCGTCTGCCGGCAATGTCGCGCTGGATTCCGGCGAGCGCATGGCCTTCCTCAAGCAGGACCAGTTCGGCTATGAGTCAACGCGCGTTATCGACGTGGTGCTGCAAGGCCATGCCGAGATGTGGGCTTGCATGCAGGAAAAGGATGCGATCTACGCCAATCCCGAGGCGACCGAAGACGACTACATGCATGCGGCCGAGCTTGAGGGCAAGTTCGCCGAATACGACGGCTATACAGCCGAAGCGCGCGCTGGCGAGTTGCTGCTGGGCGTGGGCATTCCCACCGAGCAGCACACAGGCGCGATGAGCGAAGTGGCGCCAGGCTGGAAGCTGCGCGTGCTGTTGTGTCAGGCGCTGTTCGCCAACCCCGACATCCTGCTGCTCGACGAGCCGACCAATAACCTCGACATCAACACCATCCGCTGGCTGGAGAACGTGCTGAACGGCCGCAACAGCACGATGATCATCATCTCCCACGACCGCCACTTCCTGAATCAGGTGTGCACGCACATGGCGGATCTGGACTACGGCCGCATCCAGTCCTATCCGGGCAATTACGACGATTACATGGAGGCCGCGCAACAGGCTCGCGAACAGCAAGCCAAGGACAATGCGCGCGCCAAGGAAAAGGTCGCTGAGCTACAGGAATTCGTGCGCCGCTTCTCGGCCAACAAGTCGAAGGCACGTCAGGCGACCAGCCGCGCCAAGCAGATCGACAAGATCAAGATCGAGGACTTCAAGCCTTCGTCGCGTCAGTACCCGTGGATCCGCTTCGACTTCGACGAGAAGGAAAAGCTGCATCGCCAGGCCGTCGAAGTCGAGAACCTCAGCTTTGGCTACGAAGCCGACAAGCCGGTCATCAAGAAGCTCACCATCACCATCGACGCGGGCGACCGCGTGGCGATCATTGGCGAGAACGGTGTCGGCAAGACCACGTTGCTCAAGCTGCTGGTCGGTCAGCTCACGCCGCAGAAGGGCACGATCAAGTGGGCGGAGAAAGCCAAGCTCGGCTACTACGCGCAGGACCATGCCGACGACTTCGCCAGCGGCGAGAATCTCACCGACTGGATCAGCGGCTATGTGCGAGAAGGCGGTTACGACGGCGACGATGCGGTGACGCTGATTCGCGGCACGCTCGGACGTCTGCTGTTCAAGGGCGACGACGTGAAGAAATCCGTCAAGGTGATTTCCGGTGGCGAACAGGGTCGCATGCTGTTCGGCAAGCTCATGCTTCAACGCAAGAACGTGCTGTTGATGGACGAGCCCACCAACCACCTCGACATGGAATCCATCGAGTCACTCAACGGTGGCGTCATGGATTTCAGCGGCACGCTGTTCTTCGTGTCGCACGATCGCGAATTCGTGTCGTCGCTGGCCACGCGCATCATCGAAATCAAGACCGATGGCCAGATCGTCGACTACCGCGGCACTTACGACGAGTACTTGTCGAGCCAGGGTCTGGAATAAGCCTCGCGTTCCAGATGTTTGACATGATGGCGACGACTCCCGTCGCCACTCCAACCCGGGAGAGCCATCATGCAAACGAGCACTTCTGCCATCGCACTTGCCGTCCTGCTATCTCTGACGGTCAGCCCTTCACTATCGTCCGCCATGGGCGAAGATTCCCCGCCGACACAAGCGAAAGCGTCGACTTCCGCTGATTTCAGCCGCGGCCGCGCCGCCATCGATCGCAAGGATTGGCCGGAAGCGATCAGTGCATTCGAAAAGGTTGTGGCGCAAGACGGCAAAAACGCTGATGCGTACAACTGGCTTGGCTACGCCAGCCGCAAAAGCGGCAAGCTGGACGCAGCGTTCAAATACTACGACAAGGCGCTAAGCCTCGACCCCAAGCATCGCGGCGCCTATGAGTATCAGGGCGAGGCTTTCCTCGTGGCAGACCAGCCTGCGAAGGCTGAAAACAACCTCGCTACGCTGGCCAAGCTTTGCAATAGCAGTTGCGAGGAATACCAGGACCTGAAAGAGGCGATCACCGATTACAGGGCTGGCAAGAAGCCGTAATCAGCAGGCTTACGCACCCACTGCCTGCTTCTGCAGGGCGATCAGGCGTGCGATGCCGCCTTCGGCCAGCTCAAGCAGGCTATTGAGTTCCTGTCGCGAGAAAGCTGCGCCTTCTGCCGTGCCCTGCACTTCGACGAAGCCACCACTGCCGGTCATGACGACGTTCATGTCAGTGTCGCAGTCGGAATCCTCCGGGTAGTCCAGATCCAGCACCGGCACGCCCTGATAAACGCCTACCGAGATCGCGGCAACCCAGTCGCGCAATGGAGACGTTGCCAGCAGACCGCTGGTAACCAGGCCTTGCAGTGCGTCATGCACCGCCACACAGGCGCCCGTGATAGCCGCCGTGCGCGTACCCCCGTCGGCCTGCAGGACATCACAGTCGATGATGATCTGGCGCTCGCCCAGCGCGGCCATGTCGACCACCGCGCGCATGCTGCGGCCGATCAGGCGCTGGATCTCCTGCGTGCGCCCGCTCTGCTTGCCCTTGGCCGCTTCGCGCGCCATGCGCGTATGCGTCGAGCGCGGCAGCATGCCGTATTCGGCCGTCAGCCAGCCTTGCCCCTTGCCCTTGAGAAAACCCGGCACGCCCTCTTCAACGCTTGCCGTGCACAGCACGTGCGTGTCGCCGAACTGGACCAGCACCGAGCCTTCGGCATGGCGCGTGAAGTTGCGGGTGATGCGCACCTCGCGTAGTTGGTCGGGGGTACGGCCGGAAGGTCTGATGGTCATGGTGAGGAGTGAGGAGTGAGGAGTGAGGAGTGAGCGCGATTGTACGGCTCAGCACGGTGGGCGCAGGTAGTAAATATCGAAAGCGTCTTCATGTGTCTTCACGAAGCCGTGACGCAGGTAGAAACGATTTGACGCGCTATCGCGCAAGGCACCAACTCTCACTGGCAGCCGGAGGGCATCCACCTCGGCAAAGACATGCTGCAACACCTGCGCACCCGTGCCACGCCCCTGATGCTCTGGCAACACATAGAGATGATTGAGAAACAGACAATCAGCCTCGGCACGCGTCACGACAAAACCGACACGCACGCCATCCACGACGATGTAACGGGTGCGTCGCGGATCGAAAGTGGCGAGAAAGCGCTCACGCGCCCGTTGCGGATCGAAACGCCCGATGCGCTCAAGACTCTCGCGCATCGCGGCGATGCGGATAGCACCCAGCTCATCGGCATCGGCAGCAACAACCGCCTCAAATGAAACGAAAGAAAAATCCAAGCTCACCTCGAGCAGGTCGATAGCGCGGAAGCCGTAGCGAGCGGGCCGCAATTGAAGCGAGAAGCGCAGACGTACACAAGTACGTCGAGCATCGCAGCTTCAAGCCCGGTCCGCGCAGTAGGCTTACGCGCTTATCGACCCGGGTCGAAGCGGGAGTACTTCTTGATCGCCTGGTTGATCTCTTTGATCGCCGCCTCGATTTCGTTCTCCGACAGCGGATTGGTGTCGCGCCCACCGCGTCCGAAGCCATCCATCTTGGTGGTGATGGTGTCGATCGGCATGGTGTTCGTCGAGATCGAAGAGGGATGCTCATCGGCATAGTCGTCATGCCAACGCAGCGCCATGATGGAGAGGTTGTCGCAGGTCAGACCGCCGCGCGCTTCAGCGCGTACCAGCATGCGCGGCGAGGCTTCGAGGATGTTGGCCTCGCCCATGATGTCTACGATTTCCTCTGCCTCAAGGTTTCCCCACACGCCGTCAGTGCACATGACAATGACGTCATTCGCAAACAATGGCGTTGCGCTGGAGAACTCGACCTGCGGTGAGTGCGTGCCGCCGAGGCAGCTGAACACTCGGTTACGCGCGGGGTGATGCTGCGCTTCTTCTTCAGTGATCAAGCCCTGGTCAATCATCAGCTGCAGGCGCGAATGATCGCGCGTCTGCGCTGCGGTGCGGCCACGACGAATCAGATAGAGGCGTGAATCACCGGCATGCGCCCAGTAAGCCACACTGTTCTGCACGAGGCAGGCAACGATGGTGGTGCGCGGCGCGTCAGGCAGGCGTTTGTCATAGGCGTAATCGACGATCGCGTTGTGCGCATTGGTCAGCGCGCGCGACAGGAACATCAGTTCATCGCGAATCTGCGGCTGGGCAGCCTGCTGGAAAGCTTCGATCAGATACTGGGTAGCGATCTGCGCAGCGATCTCGCCATGCAGATGCCCGCCCATGCCGTCGGCAACGACCATGAGCAAGGATTCGCGCGAGTAGCTGTAGGCCACGCGGTCCTGATTATTCGGGCGGCAGCCTGGGCGGCTTTCCTGGTAGATGGTGAATTTCATGACGTTCTCATGACGCGTTTATGACTTCTTGAGCAAGGAGCGCAAGCGGGTGCTGACTTTGCCGATCAAGGTGGTCGGCGGCTTGGGGGCGATATGGCGTGAGCGTGTCAGCAAGGCTTTCTGCAGCGCATAAACACTCTGTGGTCGTTCCAGCGGATTGATCAGTAGACACCAGTCAATGGTTTCCAGCATGTGGATGGAGTACTCGCCGGCCCAGCGCTTGGTGGCCGGCTCAAGCAGATCCTTCTTGATGCGCTCATCGGAACGCTGCGGCGCGGAACCCGACAGGCAGGCATACATCGAGGCGCCGACGCTGTAGATGTCGCTCCACGGACCAAGATTGTCGCGATCGTTGAACTGTTCGGGCGGGGCGAAGCCCGGTGTGTACATTGGTTTTAGCATCGGCGTGTCCTGCGCGAGGGTCTGGCGCGCGGCGCCGAAGTCGAGCAGCACGGGCGTGCCGTCGTTGCGCAGGTAGATGTTGGAGGGTTTGATGTCGAGGTGCAGCAACTTGTGGGCGTGCACTTCGCGCAGGCCGTTCAGGAGCCGCGTGAACACGCCGCGGATGAAGCGCTCCTTGATGTGACCCTTGTTGCGGTGAATGAAATCCTGAAGCGTACGACCCCGCTCGAACTGCATCACCATGTAAACGGTGCCGTTGGCGCGGAAGAAGTTGAGCACGCGCACCACGTTCGGGTGCAGCAACTTGGCAAGCGAACGCCCTTCCTCGAAAAAGCACTTCATGCCATAACGAAAGGCGGCCTGGTGCTCCTCGGTGATTTGCGGTTCGATCTCACCCGCCTTGCGCAGTGCCAGCGAATTCGGCAGGTATTCCTTGATGGCAACCGGCACTTGCTGATCGTCCAGCGCCAGATAGACGATGGAGAATCCACCCAGACTCAGCTGCTGTTCGATGCGATATTGTTCGAGTTGAAAGCCTGGTGGCAGGGGGCTATTTATTTGAGACAGCGTAGCCATGAGTTAGTATCCGCAGGTTCTGCGTTGCACAAAAAACTGGCGCCGCAGACTGACTACCGATAGCAACTTTGATGCCGTCGCATCCTGCAGGGGCTGCCTTGAAGACAAGCTGAGCAATCCCATCACCTTACGGAATATCCCAATGGTATATAGCATGACTGGTTACGCGGCGCTGACCCGCAATCTTGGCAGCGTGTCGTTGCAATTGGAGCTGCGCAGCGTCAACTCCCGTTATCTGGATCCCACATTTCGCGTCACCGAAGAGCTCCGCTTTGCCGAGCCGATGTTGCGCGATCTTATCGGCGCGAGCCTAACACGGGGCAAGGTCGAATGCCGTGCCAACTTACAGGCGGCCGCCCAAGTCGCGCCAGAGCTTGCTGTGAATGCAGAAATGCTGCAGCGCCTCGCCGGAGCGCAGGCGCAGGTTCGCGCCTTGATGCCCGACGCCAGGCCCCTGTCGACCGGCGAAGTGTTGCGTTGGCCCGGCGTAATGGCAGAAGAAACGCTGTCACAGGAAAAGCTTGCCGAAGCCATGAGCGAGCTCGGCAAGAAAGCGCTGGAAGAATTACGCGACAGCCGCGCGCGCGAAGGCGCCAAGCTGGTAACTGCCTTGCGCGAACGCGTTGCCTCGATTCGCGCCAAACTGGTCATCGTCGAGCCGCTTATCCCGGCGGCAGTCGAGGAATATCGCAAGCGCATGACGCTACGCCTGCAGGAGGCGATGGCAACTCAGGACGACGAACGCATCCGCCAGGAGGTAACACTGTTCGCGCAGCGCGTGGACGTGGCCGAAGAATTGACTCGCCTCTCCACGCACCTCGATGAAGTAGAGCGTGTACTGAAGGCCGGCGGAGCAGTCGGCAAGCGGCTGGACTTTCTCATGCAGGAACTTAACCGCGAAGCCAATACACTGGCCTCAAAATCGGTCTCAGCCGAGCTGACGGGTATCTCGGTGGACCTCAAGGTTTATATCGAGCAAATGCGTGAGCAAGTACAAAACCTTGAATGAAAGATCGCCGAGCTACGCACCAATCGGCGCGTAGCGCGCCTGCACTCAGTTCGCCGCAGTCTTGTCTCCGGGTGCTTCGAAGCTACCGCCGAGTGCCAGATGCAGATTGACGCGCTGTGCCAGCCGTTCGCTTTGCACATGCAGCCGTGACGTGCGCGCTGCATACAGCGCCAGCTGACGCTGACTGACCACACGCAGGTCAACCTTGCCAATCTTGTACTGGATGTTCGCAAGATCCAGTGCGCGCTGACTGCTGGTGACGTTATCGATCAGGATCGCATCGCGGTCGCGCAGCGCGCCTTCGGCTGACAACGCGCCTTCGACATCACTGAAAGCACGCTGTGCGATGCGGGCGTAGTCGGCAACGGCGAGCTTCTGTTCGGCGCTGCGGATCTCTACCTGCGCCTGCAACGCGCCGCCCCTGTACAAGGGCGCGACCAGGTTGGCCCCAAAGCTCCAGACGGGGTTGTCGTGATTCTGGAGCACAAAGAGTTCGCTCGACACATCGGCGCCAGACATCGTCAGGCTGATGCGCGGCAGACGTGCGGCCTTCGCCTCTTCGACTCGATCAAAGGCCGCAGCAACACGTCGCTCCGCGGCAACGACATCAGGGCGCCGCTCCAGCAATTCAGAGGGCAAACCGACTGGAGGGGGTGCCGGCACACTCGCCAGTTGCTGCGCGACGGCGATCTCAGCCGAGGGATAGCGACCCAGCAACAGCTCAAGTGCGCGCAGGGCCTGCTCGCGCGCATAGTCGACCTGACGCAGGGTGTCGCGGAAAGTACCCGCGTTCGCCCGCGCTTCCGCTACCGCGCTTTCGTCGCCAGCGCCGATGCGCAGCCTCTCTTGCGCAAGGCGCATTAACTCACCAGATGCAGTCACCATGTCCTGCGCAATCAGGCGCTGTTGCCCGCTCTCGATGGCCAGGAAATAGCTCTTCGCGACGACTGCGGCAAGCGATTGCCGCGCGAACGCATAGTCGGCCTCAACCGATGCGTACTGGGCCTGGGCTGCGTTCCGACCGTAACGCACACGACCCCACACATCGAGTTCGAGCGAAGCACTGAGGAAAACGCCCTGCAGCCCCGAGCCATCGCCACCAAATTTGCCGCCGCCGTGAGCCAGGGCATCCACCGCCGGTAACAGCGCGGCCCCCGCCACCTTCACGTAGCCCGCCGCCTGTTCAACACGGACAGCCGCAGCCTTGATATCGGCGTTATAGGCCAAGGCTTCGTTGACCAAGGCCACGAGCGCTGGATCGTTGAACGCATCGAGCCAGCGCTCCATCACGGGCTGCGCACCACCCGCTGTGCCCTTCCAGTCGGCCGGGATAACCGTGTGCGGCAGCGCTTCTTTCTGGATGTCGAGTGCTGACGGCGGCGAATTGGTAATACAGCCCCCGGCAGCAACCGCCACCAGCAGCACAGACCAACGCTTCATGACGTGATGGGTACGCATCAATGCAGCTTCAGAACGAGGTAGTTGGTAATCGAGCCGACACGGATGAGCACCTTGCGCAGGATATGCAGGGCTGCGACGTGATCGGTAAAGATGGCAGCGTCACCGGACGCGCCGGCCGCCAGAAACAGATCGCGATCTCTCTCGGCTACGTTGAGCTTGACGGGGAAGCGGCCGGGCACCTGCGGATAGGCGCCGGTCGTCGGCAGCGCGCCTGACTGCATGACCTGGCCCTGACCCTGGGCCCAAACGATGGAATCAACCGTCGCCTTGATGACCCGCCCCGGTTGGCTCACCAGTGCAACTTCGGCCTCATTGCCGGGCTCGACATTTACCAGCTCGTTCTGGGCATACAGGGCGATAACCTGGTAGGTCTCTTCGACGAAGCTCATCGCCGGAGCAACCGGGAATGCGGTAACAAATGAACCGGGCCGCAACTGTACGTTGATGGCGTAACCACTTGTCGGCGCGTAGACCGAGGTCTGATCCAGATCCCACTGCTTACTTGCGACTTCGGCGCGGCTCGCATCGACCTGCGCCTTGGCGGTCACGATCTGAGCCCGTGCCGAAGCAACCGAGGCCTGCTCGCCGTTCACCTGACCTGACAACCTTTGCGTTACCTGAGCCTCGTTCGCCGTTGCGGTTGCAAGTTGAGCCTCAAGCTCGGTTACGTTGGCTTCGGCTTGTTCCAGCGAAAACCTGTCGCCAGCACCCGACGCCACGAGCTCGCGATTCTGGGTCACGCGCAAGCGCGCCAGGTCGAGCCTGGGGCGCAATGCCGCTACCTGCCCACTGGCGGATTTGAGTTGCTCGCGCAATTCACGTGCCCCGGCAGACGCATCGGCCAGCGCGGCGCCACTCTGTTCGAGCCGGGCCTCGTCCGCAGCAAGCTTGGCCCTGGCGACGTTCAGGTCATTCTGATACGGCGTCGGATCAATCCGGAACAACAGCTCACCCTTCTTGACCAGTCGATTAGGTTCGACAGGCACCTCGATCACGCGCCCCCTCACCTGCGGAATGATCTGAACGACATACTTGACTACCCGAACATCATTTGACGACGGCGCCACCACGTTGAGTGTCAGGATCATCACCGCCAGCCCGACAATGGGGATGATGACGACCGTGACTTGCGAGGTCGTATTCCAGGGAAGCCATTTGAACTTGATGAAGATCAGCCAGACGAAAAACGAGTAGATCCCGAGTATCAGCAAATCCATTATGCGTCTCCCACCTTCCTGCTATCGATGCTCTTACTCGCTTCAGTCAGCTCATCACGCAGCGACCTGAGTTTTGGCGGCAATTGTCCCCTGGCGGCCATTGCATCGAGTTCATGCTGCAGATGAGCAATCTCGTCTGCCGGCAACTCGCCTGCTTTTGCCTTGTCTCCCATTTCGTGGAAATAGCTGTCGTGCTTCTCGGTGCCGTAAGCCAGCCGATATGCCACGGGTTTCGTGTAAGCCCATAACCACGCAATCGGCCACAACAAGCCGCCGAATACCAGCGAGAGCAGACAGAGCGTGTGGATCGCCTCGGCCTGTGGATGATGTCGCTTGTGAGCGATCTTTTCGGGGAGGACGTGCACCATCCAGAACAGGATGACAACAGCGATCGGCACAACAAACACGACGAACCACGCTATCCCGGTCGCCGCGGCGTCGAGTGCATCGCCCGAAAGGAATGAGGCTCGCGCCGGCGTACATACAATCAAAAACAAAAACGCAGCAAACCGCGTCATCGCAATTCGTAAATTGGTTGTGCCATGCCGATGCATCGAATCCCCCACCATGTGGACTTACTGGATCACTGCCTGCCTAGATGCCAAAACCTTACCGTGAAGCACTACGTGTCAGAATGACAATAACCTGAATCTGTGTATTTTTGTGTTTTGATTATTGCAGCGAATTCGAG
This sequence comes from Rhodocyclaceae bacterium, assembly GCA_035456105.1. Lineage (GTDB taxonomy): Bacteria > Pseudomonadota > Gammaproteobacteria > Burkholderiales > Rhodocyclaceae > Viridibacterium. The sequence goes on from DATIDV010000017.1 coordinate 46,772, forward strand.
TCTCCACCAGTTCGTGCAGGCACACCCACCCACACGCTGCGCAACGGCGCCCTTGCCCGCAAAGGCGAATTACGCGACCTGGCCCGCACCGCACGGCATGCCGCCAAGTGCCCTTACCCCAAACTGAAGCGACGCAAGCAGGTCCCTGGATTACAGGCGCCACCCCAACGCACGCCGCTTGTGTAGTAAATTCCGTGGAGCCCTTGGAAAAACAGGCCAGAAATCCCCACTGGATCAATCGCTTGAAGGCCCGCTTCAGGCACGGACTCCCGCATCTATGACAGGTATCCTCTTCATCGTTTCTGCACCTTCAGGAGCAGGCAAGACCACGCTGGTCCGGGCACTCCTGAAAAACGACTCGGCCATCCGCCTGTCCGTGTCCTACACCACGCGCAAGCCGCGTGAGGGAGAAGTCGATGGTGCGGCCTACAACTTCGTCAGCCTCGAACGCTTCGAGGCCATGCGCGACGCAGGCGAATTTCTGGAGTGGGCCGAGGTGCATGGCAATTTCTACGCGACCTCACGCCCCTGGCTGCAAGCGCAACTGGCCAAAGGACAGGACGTTCTACTTGAAATCGACTGGCAAGGCGCCGCGCAGGTTCGCGAACAATTCGTCGAGCCGGTAAGCATTTTCATCCTGCCGCCCTCCTATGCCGAACTCGAAGCGCGCCTGCGTGGTCGTGGCACGGACAGCGCAGCAGTCATCGAGCGCCGTCTGGCAGCCGCACGCGACGAAATGCGGCGCGTAACGGAATTCGACTACGCTATAATTAACAATGACTTGCAGGAAGCGCTCAGTGACCTGCGTGTCGTTGTTCGCGCCGCTCGGCTGCGTACGACGCAGACACGAGCGCGCAACCCTGAGGTATTCGTCGACAACCTGGGTCAATAGAGGCACTCTTACAGCTAGTTCATGTCCACAACAGATGGACGTGAGGCGGTATTTATTGTGTCGCACGAGTTGCCCTAGCGGCTCGTGCCGCTGTTGTCTTGTTAGTTGTTTATCTGCTGATTCGCTTTCCCCCGGAGTACACCATGGCCCGTATCACCATTGAAGATTGCCTGAACAAGTTCACCAACCGTTTCGAACTGACCCTTGCTGCAACTTACCGCGCACGTCAGCTCGCTTCGGGCAGCACGCCGTTGGTGGAAGCAGAACGCGACAAACCTACCGTGATCGCCCTGCGCGAAATTGCTGCGGGCAAGGTTGGCCGCGAAGTTCTCGGGCGCAGTCAGTCCTGATCGCAACTTGGCATCTGGAGGACGTAGCTTGGGTGTCCGCCCGCATTCCTTCTCCCGAGCCCTGATCTGTCCCCCTCGCCCTGCGGGTGAGGGGCGGGAAGCGAGCGCGCCGTGAAATCCGCCGCTCGCGAGCCCAGCGCCCCCATAACGTTGCAGCCTGCCGTCGCGCTGGTTCAGGCCAACGATGACACGGCCCCGGCCGATGCCGAACTGGCCTCGAACGAAGCCATCGAATTCTCGCGCCTGCGCCTGCAGGCCTCGCGTTACCTCAAACCCGAAGATGTGGAACGGCTGGAAGCGGCCTTCCAGATGTCGGTGCGCGCCCACGCCGGGCAGTTCCGCATCAGCGGCGATCCGTACGTTTCGCATCCGCTGGCCGTCGCCGAAATCCTTGCCCAGTGGCATCTTGATGCACATGCACTGATCGGCGGCCTGCTGCACGATGTGATGGAAGACTGCGACATCACGAAGGACGATATCGCCAATGAGTTCGGCAAGATCGCAGCTGATCTCGTTGATGGCGTATCGAAACTTGATCGCATTGAATTCCGCTCCTATGAAGAAGCCCAGGCCGAGAACTACCGCAAGATGTTCCTGGCCATGGCGCGCGATGTGCGCGTCATCCTCATCAAGCTCGCCGACCGTCTGCACAATATGCGCACGCTCGGTGCTGTGCGCCCGGACAAGCGCCGCCGCATTGCCCGCGAGACGCTGGAAATCTACGCGCCAATCGCCAACCGGCTTGGCCTGAATACGCTCTACCGCGAACTACAGGAGCTGTCCTTCAAGAACAGCTATCCGATGCGCTATCGCGTGCTGACCAAGGCGCTCAAGGAATCGCGCGGCGATCGTCGCGAAGTCGTGGCGCGGCTGATGAGCAGCATTCAGGAACGCCTGCCGGCGTGGAACGTGGACGCCGAAGTGTATGGGCGCGAGAAGCACCTGTTCGGCATCTACCGCAAAATGGTCGAGAAGCGTCTGTCGCTGTCGCAGGTGCTCGACATTTATGGCTTCCGCATACTTGTGAATGACTTGCCGAGTTGCTATCTGGCACTCGGCGCTTTGCACGAGTTGTACAAACCCGTGCCCGGCAAGTTTAAGGACTACATCGCCATTCCCAAGGCGAACGGCTACCAGTCGATCCACACCACCATCATCGGCCCGATGGGCATGCCGGTGGAAGTGCAGATCCGCACCGTCGACATGCACACGGTCGCGGAGAGCGGTGTCGCCTCGCACTGGCTGTATAAGGACGACACGCAGTCGCTGTCCGACCTGCAACGCAAAACGCATAACTGGCTGCAGTCGCTGCTCGAACTACAGACCGCTTCGGGTGACTCCAGCGAGTTTCTCGAGCACGTGAAGATCGACCTGTTCCCCGGCGACGTGTTCATCTTCTCGCCCAAGGGCAAGATCTACAACCTGCCACGCGGCGCTACCTCGGTGGACTTCGCCTACGCCGTGCACACCGACATCGGCAACTGCTGCGTTGCCTGCCGCATCAACGGCGAGCTGCTGCCGCTGCGCACCGAGCTGAAGAATGGCGACCAGGTGGAAATTGTCACCGCCGGTCACGCCAGCCCGAATCCTGCATGGCTATCGTATGTGCGCACCGGCAAGGCTCGCGCCGAGATTCGCCACTTTCTCAAGAGCGCTCAGCAGGAAGAAGCGTCGAGCCTTGGCGAGCGTCTGCTGGTGCAAGCCCTGCGGCCGCATGGTTACGTTCTTGCCGACATTGGCACGACAGCCTGGGACAAGCTGCTCAAGGAAAACGGCATCAAGCAACGCGATGACCTCCTCACTGACATAGGTCTGGGCAAACGCCTGGCGGCAGTCGTGGCGCGCCGACTGCAAGACCTGCAAGCGGGTCTCACAGCGAATGCTGTCGAAGGTGAAGTCGCCAAGCCGCGCAACAGCAGCCCGATCCTGATCCACGGCGGCGAAGGCATGGCCGTGCAGATGGCACGCTGCTGTCGGCCGATTCCGGGCGACCCGATTGTCGGCATGATTCGCAAGGGCCAAGGCCTCGAAGTGCACGTCAATGACTGTCCGGTGCTGACGCGCAACCACTCTGTGGATCGCGACCGCTGGATCGACGTGGAATGGGAGCTGGGTACCGAGCGCATGTTCGACGTCACCATTCGCGTCCTCGTCGAACATCGTCGTGGCGTGCTGGCGCGCGTGGCCGCAGCGATTGCCGATCAGGAATCGAACATCCAGTCCGTCGCCATGGACAGCGAGCGCGGTCCGCACAACATCATCAACTTTGTCTTGCAGGTGCATAACCGCCTGCATCTGGCGCGTATCATGCGGGCCGTGCGACGCATCCCGGAAGTGGTGCGCATCAACCGCATCCGCGCCGACAAACCGGCGGACAAGCCTGCCGCCGAACGCAAGAACTGAATCCGATCACTTACTGAAGCAGCGAAACAATCATGGCCATCTACGAATCCGAACACACCAAATTCATGCGCGAATGGATGGATGCTCATCCCGAAGAGCGTGAAGAACAGCGCAAGGGCCGCGCAATGTGGTGGGATAAGCCACAGGAGCTCGCCACGTTGAAAGCGCAGCGCGAGTCGCAGGTCGCACAGAAGGCCTATCCCTACCAGAGCGAAGTCTGACTTCGACAACCTAGCCGAGGGCGCAGGCACCGCGCCCCAGCATCGTCAATCGGCGCTTGTCCGCTACTGAGTCGCCGCAACCTGCATGCACTATCCCCGCCTCGCCATCGTTGACCTGGAAACCACAGGGGCGGACCCGACACGGGATCGCATTACGGAAATCGCCATTCTCATCACGGAAGGCGACACGCTGATCGAGCAGTGGTCCACATTGATCAATCCAGGCATGCCGATTCCCTGGCGCATCCAGGACCTGATCGGCATCAGCGACGAGATGGTGGCCGACGCCCCCTGCTTTGCCGATGTTGCGGCACTCGTACGACAACGCCTCAGCGAGGCCATATTCGTTGCGCATAATGTGCGCTTCGACTACAACTTCCTCCGTGCCGCCTTCGAGCAACTCGGCGAGAGCTTCCACGCGCCGGCCCTGTGTTCGGTGAAATTCTCGCGTGCCCTGTATCCACAATTCCCGCGGCACGGGCTCGACGCCATCATCGAACGCCATGGCTATGCCATTTCCTCGCGCCATCGCGCGCTGGATGACGCGCAAGTCGTGTGGCAATTCCTGCAAGAAAGCCGTCGCGACCAGCCTGTCGAAGCCATCACGCGTGCCTGGTCGCGCGCGCTATCGGACACGCCGCAGCCACGCCTGCCCGCAGGCGATCTGGAAGCGCTTCCTGAATGCGCCGGTGTCTTCGTGTTCCGTAATGCGCACGGCCACGCAATTGAAATAGGCCGCTCGCGCAATCTGCGCGCCGATGTGCTGGGCCTGTTCACTTCGCGCAAGGCCGATGCACGCACCAAGAAACGTACGGCTGGCGTGCAGCATGTGGAAACTTTCCCTACAGCGGGCGAGCTGGATGCTTTGCTCAAGGAGTTGCAAGTCGCCCGTAATGAGCCCCGCCTCAAGCCACGACAGGAGGCGGCATGGGGCTGGCGTGTCAATCTGCAGGGCGAACCCTTGCTGCAATTGCAGGAACTGAGCGCCAGTGATCCGCTTGGCTGGGGCGATACTTTCGGTTGCCTGCGCGGCGAGCTCGAAGCGAAGAAGTTATTACGCGATCTCGTCGCCAAGAATCGGCTATGCCCGCGTCGCCTTGGCCTGGAGCTGGGCAGCGGAACATGCCATTCACATGCCCTGGGCAAATGCCTCGGCGTCTGTGCAGGCAAGGAGACTGCCGCCCAACACGATCTGCGTCTGCTGGCGGCGCTCAGCGGTCTGAAGCTGCGCGCGTGGCCGTATGCGGGCCCGACCATTTTTGCCGAGCATGACGACGCCCATTCACGCTCCGCTTTTCACGTATTCGATCATTGGTGCCACCTCGGCTCCTTCGACACGCATGCGGAAGCCATCACATGCATGGCGCAGCCCGAGCGTCGCTTCGACGCCGAGAAATACCGACTATTGCAGCGCTGGCTGACACAGCCTGGTCATGGCGACAATGCCAGCCAGGGCGTCTTGTTCTCTGGGCAGTGATTCAGGCGATCTCGCTGTCTTCCACGCCCGCAGTCTCGCCGCTGCCGCGCCGCGGCGCACGTAATGGCATGCGTAACGTGAAGCTCGTGCCGAAATCCGGTTCACTATCGACGCTTATTTCACCGCCCAGGACGCCCGTCACGATGTTGTGCGCGATGTTTAGCCCGAGGCCAGAGCCGCGCTTGCCGAGCTTGGTGGTGAAGAAGGGATCGAAGATCTTGTTGAGGTGCGCCGGGTTTATACCCACACCATCATCGGTACACCTGAACGTGACAAAGGCGTCATCCGCCTCGGCCGTCAGGCGAACGATGCCGCGTTCGCGGCCGTCGAATGCGTGCAGCAAGGTGTTGTTGAGCAGATTGGTGACAACCTGGCCGAACGGGCCCGGATAGCTGTCGAGCCAGATGGCTTCGGGGATTTCTTCCTCGATGACGTACTGTGTCTTACGAAAGGTCGGCTGCACCGTCACGACAATTTCGCGCACCACTTCGCGCAGGGAGAAACTGCGCCGCTGCGAGCTGGTCTGATCGACCGCCACCTGTTTGAAGCTGGCGATGAGCTCACCGGCCACGACGAGATTGCGCACCAGGATGTCCGCCGCGGATTCCGTCTCGGTGACGAAGTTTTCCAGCGTCGAACGCTTGAGCCCGGCCACCATGCCCAGGCGAAAATCCTTGCCGATATCGCGCAGGGTGCTAGCCACCATCAGGCTGTTGCCGATGGGCGTATTGAGTTCATGTGCAATGCCCGCTACCAGGGAGCCGAGGGCAGCCAGTTTTTCGGACTGAACCAGCTCGGTGTGCGTGCGTTGCAGGCGCCCCACCGCCGTTTCGAGCTCATGATTAGCATCTGCCAGCGCGCGCGTGCGCTCGACGACGCGCTGCTCCAGCGACAGGTTGAGTTCTTCTACCTTGCGCTGCGCAGCCCGCAGCGGCGAGATATCCACCACAGCGGCGAGAATGCAGGGCTCGTCCATCTGCAGGATCCGTAGATGGATCTGGCAGTCGACGACAGTACCATCCCGCTTCTGCAGGCGTACCTCATAGTCGTCGACCCGTCCCTCCGTCTCGAGGAGCGCATGAAGCTCTTTCCGGTCCCTTGGGTCGACAAAGAACTTGAGGCTCTCGGACGTCGCACCGATCATGTCCTCTGCCGCCATGCCCAGTTCGGAGGCCAGAGCACTATTGACGTCGAGATAGCTTGCGTCTGCCAGACGCATTAATGCCAGGGGAATAGGCGACTGATGGAACAGCAATGAGAACTTCTGCTCGCTGTCGCGCAGAGCTTCTTCAACCTTGGTGCGTTCACGCAGGTCAAGCTCCAGCGCCAGATTCTTCTGTTCGAGCGAGGCAATCAGCCCCTTGAGCGCGCGCCGCGTGATTTCAAGTTGTGATTCGACCTCGCCGATTTCGTCGCGACGCAAAGCTACGATCGGATCATTCAAATCGCCGCGTGCCAGACGTGCGGCTTCCCGCGCGAGGCGCTGCAGGGGAAATGAAATGCGCTTGTGCAGCACAGCGAGGATCAACAGGATGCTGCCGACGATCTGGATCAGCATGGTGCTGCCGAGTGCCAGTAACTGGCCACGCAACTGCTGAACGAAAGGCTCTTCGGTAATCTCAAGCCGCACGCGGCCGATTTCCTCACCGCGATGTGCGACCACCTTCACGATGGCATGCACGTTGGCGACGCCCCGGCGCGACACACGCTCGGCAAATGCGAATCTGCCGTGCTGCAGGTCCTGCACCTCGATGCTCACCACGGCAGGATCGTCAGCCACGGCTTCGACCAGGGTGCGTGCGCTATCGACGTCCAGAGCCCACAGACTTTCGCGCACGCCAAGCGCAACGACACTCGCTTCTCGCGCCAGCACCTCGTTGATATTCTCGCCAAGGCGCCGATAGAGCTGGCGCGCCTGATGCGCGCCGATCAGCGTGGCTGGCAGCGTGACGCCCAGCAACACCGCAGCCACGATGGCGCGCCGAACTGTCAGGCCTGACAGTGAACCGCCCATGCGTTCAATCCTTCCCGGAATGGATTAGCGCCTTGATCTGCTTGCGCACTGTCGTGACGGCACGATCACGCTTTCCGCGCCGAGAGCCATTCGACCAGCATGCGTACTTCCATCGGTCGCGCGTAGAAGTAGCCCTGAGCCTCGTCACAGCCCATGCTCTTGAGCGCATCGGCCTGCTCCTGCACCTCCACCCCCTCGGCAATCACGGAGAAACCGAGTTTCTGCCCGAGCTGGATGACCAGTTCAGGAATGCGCCGCGCACGGTCATGCGAACAGATGTCGTTGATGAAGGCACGGTCGATTTTCAGGCGATCGATATTCAGACGCTGCAGATACGAGAGCGACGAAAAACCGGTACCGAAGTCGTCAAGCGCAATGCGTACGCCGAGCGCCTTGATCTGGTCGAGCATGCGGCTGATGAAGTCAGCCTCTTCCATCGCCACCGATTCGGTGATTTCCAGCTCGACAAAGCCGGGGTCGGCACCGCTGTCGCTCAGAGCCATCGACAAGGAGGAGAGAAATTTCGGATGCCGCAGCTGTATGACAGAGACATTGATGCCGACGCGCAGCTGGCCGAAGCCATGTCGCGCCAGCTCGGCCTGCTGGAAACAGGCCATGCGCATGACCCAGTCGCCGATCTTGACGATCATGCCGGAGTGCTCGGCAATCGGAATGAAACGGTCCGGCGGAATGAGCTGGCCATCTTCGGTGCGCCAGCGCAGCAGCGCCTCGATACCGCAGACCTTGCCACTGCTTAGTTCAAGCTGCGGCTGGTACACCAGGAACAGGCGCTGCCGCTCGATGGCATGGCGTAAGGCCTGCAGCAGGCGCACCCGCTCGCGGATGTCGACTGCCATGTCTCGGGTGTAGAAGCTGTACTCGCCGCGATTGCCGGTCTTGGCGCGCCGCAAGGCGATATTTGCGCCCTTCACGGCGTCTATGCCATTGCCATCAATATCAGCAAGGTGCGCAACGCCGATGGTCACGGTCAGCATCATCTCCTGACCATCGATGAGAAAGGGGTCACTGAACAGCGCCAGCAAGTGTGCGGGCATCAGGTCTTCGACGAGCCCCAGCGCAGCAAAAGTGTCGCCCGAGATACGCGAGAGCTGGCAACGGCTACCCAGAGCAGCGAGCAGGCGCTGCGCCACGGCGCGCAGCAACTGGTCGCCGAAAGCGTGACCGAGTGCGTCGTTGGCTTCAGCGAAATGATCGATATCGATCAGCGCCAGCGTATAGCGCGCACTGTCCTGCGCACCAAGACGTTGATCGAGTTGTTCAATCAGACTCAGCCGGTTCGGCAGCGAAGTCAGCTGATCGGTGTACGCGTGATTGTGCAGTCGCGCGAACAGCAAGGTGTTGTCGAGCCCGACTGCGATGTTTGCGCACAGCAGATCGACGAGCGCACGGCTGTCGGCGTCGATGGGCGTGCCGGCATCGATGAACGCCACCAGGCGACAGCGCTCGCGGCCGAGGAGGAACAACACCGAACCGGTCGGCGTATAACTGTTCCGCTCAGTCTCCACGCAATTCAGCACGGCGTCGCGCACCGCCAGATCATCAAGCTCGACCAAAGAACGATTGGCGTGGTCCGCATAACGCCCCGCCGCTGCGATGACGACGATGCCATCATGCCCACCATACTGGCTGGGCACGTACTGGGCGCAGATCAGGCCATCCGCTTGTGCGCCGAGCAATTCGGCAAGACGCTCGATGGCGCCTGCCGCGAATTCGTGAATGCCCGACAAGGCCATCAGTTCGCTGGTCCAGCGCACCACACTGTCGAGCGAGCGCCGGTTGCGGTTGATGGAGTGGATCTGGTCGTAGGAACGGATCGCAGAGGTCAGCGAGGTGAACAGCTTGGTACGCGTGAGTTCCGACTTGGTCTTGTAGTCGTTGATGTCGTAATCGCGGATGGCCTGCATCTCGGGCGCGTATCCAGGCTGACCGGTGCGCAGGATGATGCGTGTCTCGCGCAATTGCAGCTCGTCGCGGATGATGCGGACCAGACGCAGACCCGCGTCATCCTGCTCCATGACCACGTCGAGCACGACGACGGCGATGTCGGTTTCCTGCAGCAAAAGGGCCTGGGCACTCGCTGCGGAATTGGCATGAAAAAACTGCAGGGGCCGATCGAGGACGAGCACGTCACGCAGCGCAAATTCCGTTGCCGCGTGCACGTCAGGATCATCATCGACGATCAGGACGCGCCAAGGCGCAACTTGCGTGCGCTCGAGCGTCAGCGATGTGCCATCCGGCACATCGTCGTCGGTGAACTGCAGCTCATCATCGTCGGACATACCGCTCCTTCACCACACCCTCGCAAAGGCACACACAACCGCGCGCATCATGCCACGATTGCCACTTCCGGATGAGGCGGAAAGAGCCCGGCAAAACGGCCAGAGGAAAGCACTGAATCCGTCCGGGCCAGCCCTGTCCCTGCACGCTGGACCCGACATCAGGCCAGTGGTTCCAGATGACGATAGGCGCCGGAAAAGTACAGCAGGGGCTCAGATTCGAACCGCTCGAAACGCAACACCTCGCTGAGAAACACCAGGTGATCACCCCCATCATGCCGCACCGTATTGCGCACTTCGAAATGAGCGCAGCAGTCGCGCAGCAAGGGGACGCCACCGATGCCTTCGTCCCAGTCCAGCCCGTTGAAACGGTCAGGCGTCTTGCCCGCAAACAGGCGCGACAGCTGCACCTGGTCAGCGGCGAGTACGTTGACGGCGTAATGCTGGCAGTGTTCGAAGGCGTCGCGCTGGGCAAGGTGACGCGACAGGCTCCACACAATCATCGGCGGCGCCAGCGATACGGCATTGAAGGAATTAACGGTCAGCCCGACCGGCGAACCATCGGCTGCACGTGTCGTCATGACGGTAATGCCTGTGGCAAACATGCCAAGCGCACGCCGAAAGGCCTGTGTATCAAAAGCCTGCGTATCGACTCGCTGTTGCTCAGAGGAGGCTTGCTGCATCGAGGAGGGGCGCCACAAGGGCGGCAGATAAAGACCGGCAATTATCGGGGGCTTTGCCGTCCAAGTCGAGCAAGGGCTGGCAAATGACAACAAACGCCGCTCAGCGGAGCGGCAAGGCCTCAACCGCTACCTCGCGCGCCTGCATGACGACATCCCGCAGCGGGAACATCACCTGCACGTGCAGGCCACGGCCGGCCGGGTTGTCATGCAACGAGACTTCGCCGCCATGCCGTTCCGCCACCTCACGCACAATGGCCAGCCCCAGGCCGCTGCCTTCCGCACCGGTCCCCAGCACGCGGTAAAAGCGCTGAAACACCTTGCCACGCTCCTCGACCGAGATGCCCGGGCCATTGTCCATCACGCTCAGCATGGCGCATTCCGCGGCATCACCCTGCACACCGTCCTGTGTGTCGCGCTGCCACGGCGCACGCCGCAGAGCCACGGTCACCTGCCCGCCAGCGGGCGTGTACTTGATGGCGTTGTCGACCAGATTGGTGAGCAGTTCGCGCAGCAGTACCTCGCTCCCTTCCAGATCGATGCAACGCTCCGCGCGCTCGCCTGAAGCAGAGACCTCCGCACCAAGATCGACGCCGAGATCGATCCCTTTCCTGAGCGCCAGCGGCACGCAGTCGGATACCGACTCACGTACCAGTTGCGCCATATCGACACGGCTGAAACTGTGCACGTTCTCGGAGCTGGCTTCGGCGCGTGCCAGGGACAGGAGTTGATTGATCAGGCGCGCCGCGCGCTCGGCACCCACCCAGGCACGCTGCAGTGCAGCGCGCATCTGATCGGGTTCTGCCTCAGAGGTCGCCAATTCAATCTGCATCTTGAGGCCGGCCAGCGGCGTACGCATCTGATGCGCCGCGTCAGCAATGAAGTGCTGCTGTGCGTGCAGCAGACTGTCGAGTCGCGCCATCATGTCGTTGAAGGCGACGATCAGCGGCCGCACCTCCTCCGGCACGCTCTCCGGCGGAATCGGCGACAGGTCGCCGGGGCGCCGCTCGCGAATAAGCCCCTGCAGCCCCCCCAGCGGCGCGATACCGCGCGACAAGCCGAACCACACCAGCAGCACGGCCAGTGGAATGATGGCGAACTGCGGCAGCAGCACACCCGACACGATGCGCGATGACAGGCCGCTGCGCTTGTTGCGCGTCTCGGCGACCTGCACCACCGTGTAACGCTCGTCCGCAGCGAAAGCCGATCTTTTTGCCGTCGCCCCGCGCAGGGCCAGCGCGGCCACACGGATGTCTTCGCCGTGGATGTCGGCGTCACGGAAAACGATGTTGCCGACGCTGCGCAACACCTCGTCATCGGGCGTCGGTACTTCACTGTCACCCGCCAGTAGACGACCATCCGGCGCGAGGATCTGGTAGTAAATCGTGTCTTCGGCGTCGGAGCGCAGCAGACGACTGGCTGAGCTCGAGAGTTCGATGTTCACGCTGCCATCGCTGGCCGTCAGCACCTGTCGCGACAAGGCGCGCACCTGATCCGCCAGAGCCTGATCGTAAGGCTGGTTGGCGATGTGCTGCGCGACGTCATACGTCAGGATGATGGAGATGGGCCACAGGAACAGCAGCGGCGCGAGCATCCAGTCGAGAATCTCGCCGAACAGCGAGTAGGAGCCCGAAGGTGCACCATCAGCGGTGCGTGCCCCTCCCCCATCGCGCAAGCGGTAGAGCAGGCGGGACAGGCGCAGATTAGCCAGCATGCTTGACCCGGGAGTGCCAGGAATGCGGCCTACAGGCTGTGAGTGGCATCCGGCTTTTCCAGGCAATAGCCCAGGCCGCGCACCGTCGTGATGCGCAGACCACTCGTTTCCAGTTTCTTGCGCAAGCGGTGCACGTACACTTCGATGGCGTTGAGTGACACCTCCTCGCCCCAGCCGCAGAGGTGATCCACCAGATGTTCCTTGCTGACCAGCCTGCCCGCGCGCAGCAGCAGTACTTCCAGCACGCCGGCCTCGCGTGCAGACAGATCAAGCAGCTGATCGTCGACCGTCACGGTGCGGTCGGCCTGATCGTAGCGCAGGGCCCCCAGCGTAACGACGCGTGCCTGCCCCGTGCCGCGACGCGTCAAGGCACGCACGCGTGCTTCGAGTTCGGGAAGCGCAAAGGGTTTGGTGAGGTAATCGTCAGCGCCTGCATCGAGGCCCGTCACACGGTCCTGCACCGCATCGCGCGCAGTGAGAATCAGCACAGGACAGGGAGATTTCCGATTGCGTAAGCGCTGCAGAACCTCGATGCCCGACATGCGCGGCAAGCCCAGGTCGAGCACTAACAGATCGTAGGGTTGCGAGGCCAGCGCCGCGTCTGCCTCCGTCCCTGTGGCGGCGTGGTCAACCGCATAGCCTGCACGCTTGAGCGCGCGCGTCAGTGCATCGGCTATGAGTTCGTCATCTTCGGCAATCAGGATGCGCATGGCGGACGAAAGGGAGGGAATGGTCGCCAAGTGTAGCCCGGATGAGGCATCGCCGAATTCCGGAACGGCCCTTATGCGGGGCAAACGCTTAGGCCAGCCCTTCAACGTGACGCGCCAGTCGCTCGGGCAAGCCGGCAGCGCGTATTTTTTCGGCCGTTCTGGCGTACTCGTACGGCACGCGGAAAAAACTCAGGCGGCACCGCTCCCGATCAAACAACGCATAACGCGCACCTACCTGACCGTCGCGCGGCTGACCGCAAGAGCCGACAATGGCCAGCCAGTGGCGATGCGAGGGCAACGGGATCTCCACCTCCTCACGCGGACGTATCGGTGAAAAATAACCATGGTCACCCGCATGGTAGATCGCCGGGTCATGCACATGCCCGCTGAATACCCAGTGCGTGCCGGCCACGCGCAAGCTGCGCGCCGCTGCGTCGCCGTCGTAGATGTAGGTCCAGTTCTCGGGTGCAGCTGCGCTGGCATGCACCCAGGTCATGTCGTCTTCCTGCAGCAGCAGCGGCAGATCCGCCAGAAAACGCAGCTGCTGCGTAGCAAGGTGAGCGCGCGTCCACTTCACGGATAGCTGTGCCACCTCGTTCATGGTGCTGACGATATTCAGGGCCACCGCATTGTCATGATTGCCCAGCACAGCCACGTCTCCCTGCGCCAGAGCTTGCTGGACGCGCTCGACTACGGCGACGGGATCTGGCCCATAGCCAACCAGATCGCCGAGAAACACATGACGATCAGCGCCTTGCGCAGCGGCATGGGCGAGAACAGCATCGAGCGCTTCGATGTTGCTGTGGATGTCGGCAATCAATGCGTACTTCGTCACTGCGTGCTGCCCATCAAGAAAGAAAAATGGCCCGCACAAGGTGCGGGCCATTGCGATGCTAACACCGCAACACTCGAAACGAGCGCGCGTACTGGTTCGGATCACTCGTGGTGAATCTCGCGATCCTTGGTTTCCGGCAGGAACAAGGTGCCGATGATCGCCGTGGCGACTGCCACCACGATCGGATACCACAGGCCGTAATAGACATCACCGGTTGCCGCAACCATGGCGAAGGCCGTGGTCGGCAGGAAGCCACCAAACCAGCCATTGCCGATGTGGTACGGCAGCGACATTGAGGTATAGCGGATCTTTGCCGGGAACAGCTCGACGAGCCAGGCGGCGATCGGGCCGTACACCAGGGTCACGTAGATCACCAGCACCGTCAGCAGGGCCCATACGGTCAGCTTGTCGATCTTCGCTGGATCGGCCTTGTCCGGATAGCCCGCATCCTTCAAGGCCGTACCGAGTGCCTTGTTGAACGCATCACCCTTACTCTTGGCGTCATCCTTGGAGAGACCCTGGCCCTCGTAGCCTTCGATCACGACGTCGCCGACCTTGATCTGCGATACGGCGCCCGGTGCAGCCGCCACATTGGCGTAATTCACCGACTTCTTGGCCAGAGTGCTCTTGGCGATGTCGCAGGAGCTGATGAATTTCGCCTTGCCCACCGGATCGAACTGGAAGGAACACGACGCCGGATCGGCCACGACGGAGACCGGCGCCTTGGCTTGGGCCGCGTACAGATCCGGATTGCCTGCAGCAGCAATGCCCTTGAAGATAGGGAAGTAGGTCAGCGCAGCGATGATGCAGCCGAACATGACGATGGGTTTGCGACCGATCTTGTCCGACAGCGAACCGAAGACGATGAAGAACGGCGTACCCGCCAGCAGCGCGGCAGCGATCAGCAGATTGGCGGTGGTTGCGTCAATCTTCAGCGTCTGCGTGAGGAAGAACAGGGCGTAGAACTGGCCCGTATACCACACTACAGCCTGCCCGGCGGTGGCACCGAACAAGGCAAGCAACACCACTTTCAGATTGCCCCAGCGTCCGAAGGATTCGGTCAGTGGCGCCTTGGAGGACTTGCCTTCCGCCTTCATGCGGGCGAACACCGGCGACTCGGAAAGCTGCAGGCGAATCCACACGGAAATTCCGAGCAAGACGATGGACAGGAGGAAGGGGATACGCCAGCCCCAGGCATCGAAGTCCTCAGGAGAGATGGCCGTACGCACACCGAGAATCACCAGCAGGGACAGGAACAAACCAAGAGTAGCCGTGGTCTGGATCCAGCTCGTGAAGAAGCCGCGTTTGCCCTTGGGCGCATGCTCCGCCACATAGGTCGCCGCACCACCGTATTCACCGCCCAGCGCCAGACCTTGCAGCAGACGCAGTGAGATAAGGATGATCGGCGCCGCGACGCCGATGCTAGCGTACGAGGGCAGCAAGCCGACGATGAATGTCGACAAGCCCATGATCAGAATGGTCACGAGGAAGGTGTATTTGCGACCGATCAGATCGCCAAGACGGCCAAAGAAAATCGCGCCGAAAGGACGTACGGCAAAACCCGCAGCAAAAGCCAGCAGCGCAAAGATGAAACCGGTGGTTTCGTTAACGCCGGAAAAGAATTGCTTGGCGATGACAGCCGCCAGCGAACCATACAGATAGAAGTCATACCACTCGAATACGGTACCGAGTGAGGACGCAAAAATGACTGTGCGTTCCTCCTTGGTAATGCCAGCTTGCGCCATGATTATCTCCTCCTTGTTGTTATTCCGACCAGGCACCGGATCAATTGCACGAATTGCCTTCTGGCCGATCCGAGCTATGCCTGAGCCGCAGCCTAGGAGTCCACGCTTACTGCCAGCTTACGCGTTCAGCATGCAGCGCAGCAATCCAGGGCACTCCATGTACGTTATGGCGCTGACGGCGCTGACCGTAGCGCCATGTTGCATTGCATGAGCACACGAACAAATCTCTATCACGCAAGGCGCACGATGCGATCGGCGCGCGCCCTATAATGGGGGCTGCCGGTTTTTCGCTTCGTTTTTTGCCTTGTTTTTTGCCCGAACCCCGCTTTGACACACCCATGAGCCAATACTTCAAGCATCACGTCTTTTTCTGCTGCAATCAGCGCGAAGCGCCCGATAGCTGCTGCAACAATCACGGCGCCAGCGAATTGCAGGCCTATGCCAAGAGCCGCATCTCGGCGCTGGGCCTCAAAGGGAAGGGCAATATCCGTATCAACAAGGCAGGTTGCCTCGATCGCTGCGACGACGGCCCGGTGCTCGTGGTGTACCCGGATGGTGTGTGGTACACCTATGTGGACCAGTCGGACATCGACGAAATCATCAGCGAACACCTGCAGCACGGTCGCATCGTGGAACGCCTGAAAATATGACATCTGCAACCCAGGCAGGTCCCGCACTGGTCGAAGGCCCGGTTGGCGCCATCGAAGTTCTCATCGACCTCGCTGCCGCACCACGCGGCATTGCGCTGGTCACCCATCCGCACCCGCTGTTCGGCGGCGCCAATACCAACAAGGTGGCCTACACGCTGGCGCGTACCTTGCGCGATCTCGGCTACATCGCCCTGCGCCCGAATTTTCGCGGCGTCGGCAAGACTGCGGGCGCACACGACAACGGCAAGGGCGAAACGGACGACATGCTGGCCGTGCTCGAATGGGCCAAACAGCGCTGGCCGGAACTGGCCAGTGAGCCGGTGCTGCTGGCTGGCTTCTCGTTCGGCGCCTATGTGCAGACGCGTGTCGCCCTTCACCTGGCCGAGACGGGTCATCCTGCCAGACGGCTGATTCTCGTCGGCACCGCAGCCGGCCATGTCGAGGGTGCGCGACAGTACGACACCGGCGCAGTCGCTGCCGATACGCTGGTCATCCACGGCTCGAAGGATGAAACCGTGCCCTTGCCGAACGTACTTGCCTGGGCCGAACCACTGGAGCTGCCCGTCGTCGTCGTGGCAGGCGCGGATCATTTCTTCCACGGCCGCCTGCAGAACATTCGCGACATCATCAATCGCGCAATGCGCAACGAGGAGAAAGCTGCATGAAACTCATTGGCTCGCTGACCAGCCCCTATGTACGCAAGATACGTGTCTTGCTACTTGAGAAAAACATTCCCTTCGAACTGGTCATCGACTCGCCGTGGGAGCCGAGCACGCGCGTGTCCGACTTCAACCCGCTGGGCAAGGTACCGGCACTGGTCACGGACGATGGCGAAACCCTGTTCGATTCAAACATCCTCGCCGAATACATCGAGTCACTCGCCTCGCCAGCCGGCACGCCGCAATTCCTCCCGAGCGAGCGGGCTGCAGCCCTGCGTGTCCGGCAGCTGGTCATGCTCGCCGACGGCATCAGCGACGCTGGCGTGGCCATTTTCCTCGAACGCAAGCGCCCGGCTGACAAACAGGACGCTGCGTGGATCGCACGTCAGCAAGGCAAGATCGCACGCGGCCTCGATGCGCTGGAGAGCCGTGCCAGAGCCGCCACCTGGCTCGGCGTCGACAACATGAATCTGGCTGACATTGCTGCGTGCTGCACGCTGCTGTGGCTTGATCTACGCCTGACTGATCTGGCGTGGCGTGCAAGTCATCCGGCACTTGCCAGACTCGTCGAAACCCTCGCCGCTCGCCCGAGTTTTCAGCACACCACTCCACCCGCCTAACAGAGCCAGATCCCCTATGAACCATCTTGTGAAAATTATGGTTGCGGCCTGTCTGCTCTTTTGCTCTGTCAGTCCAGCCCATGCTGAAGAGCTCACGCCCGCCAAGAAGGCAGACATACGTAAGCTTTTCGAAGTCATGCACATTTCTCGCATTGCTGATCAGATGGCAACACTGACTTCCCAATCCCTGCGTCAATCGCTTCGCAGTTGCAACAATTGCACGCAACAGACTTTTAACCTCATTGAGCGCGAAACGCTCGGCCTGTATCGAGAGCGCGCCGATTCACATGGTGGTTTGATTGAGCGAATGACCATTATTTATGACAGACACTTTTCCCACGCGGAAATACAACAATTACTTGTGTTCTACACAACGCCTCTCGGCAAAAGAGTCCTGACAGAAACACCATTGATCGCGCAAGAAGGCTTGATTGCAGGACAGCAATGGGGGCAGTCTCTCAATCCCGACCTCGAAACTCGCTTCAAGGCCGCATTTGCGCAAGCCAAGCTCCCCATGCCGGCAGTCTCGTCAAGCAGCCAAACCCGATAGAAAACTCCGACAAGGACGATGAGCATGATGAATAAAATCCACGTGAATTGCGCAGTTATGGTGGCACTTATAGCCTTGGT
Organism: Rhodocyclaceae bacterium; assembly: GCA_035456105.1. Classification (GTDB taxonomy): domain Bacteria; phylum Pseudomonadota; class Gammaproteobacteria; order Burkholderiales; family Rhodocyclaceae; genus Viridibacterium. Next base: position 64,669 of record DATIDV010000017.1, read on the forward strand.
CATCGCTCCTTGCGCGCAAGCTGACGATCTCACGCCAGCCAAAAAAGCCGACATCATCAAGCTGTTGCACGCGAATGGCACGGAACGTGTCGTGGACGCCTTGTCGCTGATGGTCACACAGAGCTACATGCAGTCGCTGCGCAACTGCACGAACTGCTCGCCCAAGATTCCCGATGTCGTGCGCGCCGAGACCAGAACCGTGCTGGGCGCCCATGTTGATGGTGACGCGGGCCTGCTTGCGCAGCAGGTGCCGGTTTATCAGAAAAATTTCACGCACGCCGAAATCAAACAGCTACTGACCTTTTACAACAGCCCGGTAGGCAAGAAACTGGTCGCACAATCCGGTGACGTGACCCGCGGCGCCATCGAGGTCAGCCAGCAGTGGCTCAATGGCTTGGCACCGGAAATCAAGGAGCGTGTGGATGTCGCGCTGACCAAGGCCGGTATCAAGCCGCCACAACCCGGCACGCCTCCGCCGAGCGTGATGCAGCCGCCGGCCACCCAGTCAGGACGCTGACGCCACAGCCAACCCACGGGAGCGAGTGCAGATGCAAGCAAATTCCGTCCTGATGGTAATAACCACCGTGCCCGATGCCGATACGGCACAAAAAATTGCGCGCTCACTCGTGGAACGTCGGCTCGCAGCCTGTGTCAATATCCTCGCGCCCTGTCAGTCGGTATACAACTGGCAGGGGGCAGTGGAAGACTCGAACGAAATTCCGCTGCTGATCAAGACGACGGCAGCACGTTACGGCGTGCTCGAAGCCGCGATAGCAGCGCTGCATCCCTATGATGTGCCGGAGATAGTCGCCCTGCCCTTGACGCATGGCCTGCCGGAATACCTCAGCTGGGTCGCCACAGAAACCCGTCACGAACAGCATCACGACTGACACTTGCAGCGTCTTACAATCAGAAGAAAATCACGCGCAGGACAATCCGCGCCTTTGCACTCCAGCCCTTTCAGCCCCTTGCTCCACATGTCCGCCCTGCGCTTTCTGTTTGCCTGTCTTCTCAGTCTGAGCCTGATCTTTTCGGGTCGCGCAGCCTTCGCCACCGAAGAGCCCCTGCCACCTGAGCAAGCCTTCGCCATGACGGCCTCGCTGATCGACGAGCACACCGCCGAGATCCGCTTCAACATCGCGCCGGGCTATTACCTCTACCTCAACAAATTCAAGTACGCCACCGACCCCGGCGGCCCCGTCAATAGCGAGGCCCAGTACCCGCAGGGCGAAATGCACGAAGACAAGTTCTTCGGCAAGCAGACCATCTTCCGCAATGTCCTCGTCATTCGCCTGCCGGTAGCGCTGCTGGAGGGCAAGACAGCAAAGATCATCGTGACCGCCCAGGGTTGCACCGAGCGCCTCGGCGTCTGCTATCCGCCGAATGATTTCGCCGCTGATCTCAAACTCGCCAATATGAGCGTGATCGCCACCGACGCCACAGCCAAGGGCACTGGCATGCTCGGCGGCCTTGGCGTCAATGCGCCAGCACAAATGGATCGTCCCGGCGCGCCTCCACAAGACAATGTCCCGGCAACAGCTAGCGAAGACGACACCGAAAGCATTGCCGGCCTGCTGCGCGCGGGCAAAACCTTGCCTGTACTGCTGAGCTTCTTCGGCTTCGGCCTGCTGCTGGCTTTTACGCCCTGCATGCTGCCGATGATTCCCATCCTGTCAGGCATCATCGTCGGTCATGGCGAGGACATCAGCCGCAAGCGTGCTCTGCGCCTCAGCAGTAGCTACGTCATCGGTATGGCCATCACCTACGCGGTCGCGGGTATCGCGGCCGGCATGTCGGGCACGCTGCTGAGCACCTGGCTGCAGAACATCTGGGTGCTCGGCGCTTTCGCGCTGATCTTCGTCGTGCTTGCTCTGTCAATGTTCGATCTGTTCACGCTACAACTGCCGGCAGGCCTGCAGGCGCGCCTGTCGGGCCTCGCCAATCGCCAGAGCGGCTCCCCCTGGGGCGTCGCCATCATGGGCGCGCTGTCGGCATTGATCGTCGGCCCCTGCATGGCCGCGCCATTGGCCGGCACATTGCTTTTCATCGCACAGACCGGCAACGCGACCCTTGGCGGCACAGCCCTGTTCGCCCTTGCCATCGGCATGGGCACTCCGTTGATCGCCATTGGCGTAATGGCGCGTCACTGGCTGCCAAAACCCGGCCCATGGATGGATGGAGTCAAACAATTCTTCGGGATCGTGCTGCTCGGCACCGCACTGTGGCTGGTTGCCCCGGTTCTGCCTCCGGCCGTAGCGCGGAGCCTGCTGGCGCTGCTGATTGCCAGCGCTGCAACATTGCTCTGGCGCAATGGACGTGGTCTGCGCAACACCACTTCGCGTCGTATCGGTATTGGCCTTGCGGCGGTATTGGTAGTCATCAGCATCGCCGTCCTGATCGGCGGCCTGCTGCGCCCGAACACATTGGCAAGCCTGAATGGCAGCGCGCAGGAGCCGCCCTTCGAGCAGGTTCGCAGCATCGCTGAACTCGACACCCGCATTGCGGCCTCCGGCAAACCGGTGATGCTGGATTTCTATGCGGACTGGTGTGTGAGCTGCAAGGAAATGGAGCACTACACCTTCAGCGATCCGAAAGTCGCCGCGCAACTGGCAGGCTTCACGCTGCTGCGCGCCGACGTGACGAAGAACAGCGCGGAGGACCGTGCCCTGCTCAAGCGCTTCGACCTCTTCGGCCCGCCCGGCATTATCTTCTTTGACGCGAAAGCCCAGGAACGCAAGGATGTGCGCGTGATCGGTTATCAACGCGCCGAACACTTCAGCAAGGTATTGACCCAGGTGCTGACGCAATGATCGAGCGCTTTGGCTGCACGGCACGCTACGCCGATGCGACAATTTTCAGTGGTCTGGTGCAGGCAGTCGAAGTGCCTGCCAGCGAAGAAGGCGATATCACCAGCCAGACTCTCAGCCTGCTTGAAGCCCTCGAACGCACGCTGATTACCGCCCGCTCCGGCAAGCATCGTCTGCTCATGGCAACGGTCTATCTCGTCGACATGGCTGATTACGATGGCATGAATGCTGTATGGGAGCGCTGGCTGAGCGCTGGCACAGCACCGGCGCGCGCCTGCGTGAAAGTTGCCGGGCTCGCACGGCCCGGGTGGCGGGTGGAAATAGCCGTGACGGCGGCGGTCATTGCTTGAAGCAGCTACAGGTAGTGCAGGAAGACATGTCGAGCCGGACCTTGGGCTGGCCAGTCAGGCACTCAAGCGGCACGAAACGGAACGCCACACCGGGAACGCCACACCGCAGCTCACCGCAGCCGGGCCCGCCTGACCATCGAGCAGCTCCTCCGGCAACAAATCCATCATGGCATCCCGTCGTACCGACGTCCGCGTGCTCACGCTGCATCCGGCGGTAGTCGGCCTTGGGAACGTAATTCGGCGGCCTGTTTTTGGACGCCCGTTTCCAGCGCGCCTCTATCGCCCTGCGCACGACATGGTTTTGTCCCGTCACATGAGCATTGCAAAGTGTTTTCAAAGCTTTTCGCCAGCTGCGCGTCGAAAAGCTGCACGCTCGCCCCGGCCGGCTTAAAATAGAGGGCTCCGCTCGACACGAGCGACGTCCCCTTCCGGTCGCCACGCATGCACGCCAGCCCAGAATTTGCCGCTACTTCGCCCACCACTCAGGCGCCACGCCTGCGTGAGATTCCGTACAACTACACCTCGTTCTCCGACCGCGAAATCGTCATTCGCCTGCTCGGCGCACCGCTGTGGGAAGTGCTCGAATCCTTGCGCAACGAACGCGTCACGGGCCGTTCCGCACGCATGCTTTATGAAGTGCTCGGTGACATCTGGGTCGTGCAGCGCAACCCCTACCTCGAAGACGACCTGCTCGATAATCGCGGCCGGCGCGGCGCGCTGATCGGAGCCCTGCGCCACCGCCTCGAAGCTGTCGACAAACGCCGCCGCGAATCGGAAGCCTCGGACCCGGTGCGCGCCGAAAAGGTGGCGCAATTGGTCCAGGCAGCCAACAAGGCCGTCGACGCCTTTGCACGACATTTCGAAAAGACCTACGACTTGCGCCAGCGCGCGCAGAAGCTGCTGTCGCGCCACACGCGCAAGGACAACATCTGTTTCGATGGCTACGCCCGTGTCTCGCATGTAACCGACGCGACGGACTGGCGCGTGGAGTATCCCTTCGTGGTCCTGTATCCGGACACCGAGGAGGAGATCGGCCAGCTGGTACGTGACTGTATCGAGCTCGGCCTGACCATCATCCCGCGCGGCGGTGGCACCGGCTACACCGGTGGTGCCGTGCCGCTCTCGCCCTATTCGGTCGTCATCAACACCGAAAAACTCATCGACATGGGCAAGGTCGTTTATCAGACCCTGCCCGGCACCACGGAATCGTACGCAACGGTGTTTACCGGCGCGGGACTGGTCACGCGCCGCGTAATGGAGGCCGCAGAGGAAGCCGGACTGGTCTTTGCCTGCGACCCGACCTCGGCTGACGCCAGCTGCATCGGCGGCAATGTCGCCATGAACGCCGGCGGCAAGAAGGCCGTGTTGTGGGGCACTGCGCTCGACAATCTCGCGTCGTGGAAAATGGTCACGCCGGATGGTAACTGGATGGAGGTTGTACGCCTCAACCACAACCTCGGCAAGATCCACGACCAGGAAAGCGTCGACTTCCTCATCAAGCGCTTTGACACCTCGGGCAGCAAGCTGCTGTCGGAGGAAAAACTGACACTGCCTGGCGCCAGCTTCCGCAAGGTCGGGCTGGGCAAGGATGTCACCGATAAATTTCTCGGCGGCGTACCCGGCATCCAGAAGGAAGGCACGGACGGCATCATCACCTCGGCCGTGTGGATCCTGCACAAGATGCCTGCCCACACGCGCACGGTCTGCCTGGAGTTCTACGGTCAGGTGCGCGAGGCAGTACCCGCCATAGTCGAGATCAAGGACTACATCGACAGCCTGCCCAAGACCGGCGAAAACCGCGTGCTGCTGGCCGGCCTCGAACACCTCGACGAGCGCTATGTGAAGGCCGTCGGTTACGCCACGAAAGCCAAGCGTCATGGTCGGCCGAAGATGGTACTGATCGGCGACATCGTCGGCGACGACGAGAACGCCGTTGCCAAGGCCACCTCGGAAGTCGTGCGCATCTGCAATGCACGCGGCGCCGAAGGCTTCATCGCCGTCACCCCGGACACGCGCAAGAAGTTCTGGCTCGACCGCGGCCGCACGGCCGCCATCGCAAAACACACCAACGCCTTCAAGATCAATGAAGACGTGGTAATTCCATTGCCACGCATGGGCGATTATTGCGACGGCATCGAGCGCATCAACATTGAGCTGTCGATCAAGAACAAGCTCAAGCTGGCCGACGCCATCTCGCAGTTCCTCGACGGCGATCTGCCACTGCGCGTCGATGACTCGAACATCGAGAAGGAAGTGCTGATCGGCGACCGGCGCGCGCGCGCGCTGGAAAGCGTCTCGCTGGTGCGCCGTCGCTGGCAATGGATTCTCGACAACCTCGACACGCCGCTGGCCGAGGCCGAGGCGCAATTTGCGGAGCTGGGCATCGAAGCGGGTGAGCTGACTAATCGCACGAATAACCCAACCCTGTTCCATCGCGTGCAGGATTATTCCGTACGCATTTCGTGGAAGCTGGAGCTCAAGCACGCCAACGAAGAAATCTTCGAGGGCAATCTGTATCGCCCGTTGCTGGAAAAGCTCGAAGCCATCCAGAAGGACGTGCTGCGCGGTCGTGTCTTCGTCGCACTGCACATGCACGCCGGTGACGGCAATGTGCACACCAATCTGCCGGTGAATTCCGATCACTACGAAATGCTGCAGGAAGCCAATGCGGCCGTCGTGCGCATCATGGCGCTGGCGCGTTCGCTCGGCGGCGTGATCTCGGGCGAGCATGGCATCGGCATCACCAAGCTGGAATTCCTCACCGACGATGAAGTCGCGCCGTTCCGTGCCTACAAGAACAAAGTAGATCCGGAAGGCCGCTTCAACAAGGGCAAGCTGATGCCGGGTGGCGATCTCACGCACGCCTACACGCCAAGCTTCAACCTGATGGGCCACGAGTCGCTGATCATGCAGCAGAGCGACCTGATCGGCATCCAGGATTCGATCAAGGACTGCCTGCGCTGCGGCAAGTGCAAACCGGTGTGCGCCACGCACGTGCCACGCGCCAATCTGCATTACTCGCCGCGCAATAAGATCCTCGCCACCTCGCTGCTGACGGAGGCCTTCCTCTACGAAGAGCAGACGCGTCGCGGCGTCTCGATCAAACACTGGGCAGAATTCGAGGACGTGGCCGACCACTGCACCGTGTGCCACAAGTGCTACAACCCCTGCCCGGTGGACATCGACTTCGGTGACGTATCGATGAACATGCGCAACCTGCTGCGCAAGATGGGCAAGCAGAGCTTCAACCCGGCGAAGACGCTGGCGATGGCCTTCCTCAATGCATCCTCGCCCAAGCACATCGCTGTGTTGCGCAAGGTCAGCATCCAGTGGGCGTACAAGCTGCAGCGCCTTGGCAATCGCGTGCTGGGCACGTTTGGTCGCATGCAGACCGCGCACCCGCCCGCTTCGCTCGGCAAGCCGGAAATCAAGGCTCAGGTCATCCACTTCATCAACAAGAAGATGCCTGGCAAGCTGCCCAACAAGACAGCGCGTGCGCTGCTGGATATCGAGGACGCCGAGATCGTGCCGGTCATCCGCGACCCACAAAATACCCGGGCCGATTCCGAGGCGGTGTTCTACTTCCCCGGCTGCGGCTCGGAGCGCCTGTTCTCGCAAGTGGGTCTGGCCACACAGGCGATGCTCTATCACGTCGGCGTACAGACGGTGCTGCCACCGGGCTACCTGTGCTGCGGCTACCCCCAACGCGGCGCCGGTCAGTACGACAAGGCCGAGAAGATGAGCACGGATAATCGCGTGCTGTTCCACCGCGTTGCCAACACACTCAACTACCTCGACATCAAGACCGTCGTGGTGAGCTGCGGCACCTGCTACGACCAGCTGGCGATGTACGAATTCGAGAAAATTTTCCCGGGCTGCCGCCTTATCGACATCCACGAATATCTGCTCGAAAAGGGCGTCAAGCTGGAAGGAGTGAAGGGCACACGCTACATGTTCCACGACCCGTGCCACTCGCCAATGAAGCTGCAGGACCCGACCAAGACGGTGAACCAGCTCATCACCACGGACGACGGTACAAAGGTCGTGAAATCGGATCGCTGCTGTGGTGAAGCCGGCACGCTGGCTGTCGCGCGCCCCGACATCTCGACGCAAGTGCGCTACTCGAAAGAGGCCTCGATCAAGCTCAGTGTAGACAAGCTGCGTGCCGATGGCTTCGAAGGTGAAGTGAAAATGCTGACCTCCTGCCCGGCGTGCATGCAGGGCCTGCAACGCTATGAGGACGACATCGCCGGCGGCATCGACGCGGATTACATTGTCATCGAGATGGCCAAGCGCATACTCGGTGAGAACTGGATGCCGGAATACGTCGAACGCGCCAACAACGGCGGCATCGAACGCGTGCTGTTGTAATGGCCGTGCCCGAGAAAGCGACGCCGGCCGAGCTGCTCGCTCGCTTCCAGCGCTGGCTGGAAGAAGCCGGGCAATCCGAGCCCAACGATCCGAATGCCATGTCGATCGCCACTGTCGATGCACATGGCATGCCGTCGGTACGCATGGTGTTGCTCAAGCACGCTGACGAAAACGGCTTCGTGTTCTACACCAACCTCGGCAGTCAGAAAGCCACGGAACTGCACGATAACCCGCAGACCGCGCTGTGCTTTCACTGGAAGAGCCTGCAACGTCAGGTGCGCGTGCAAGGTCGCGCACAACCGGTCAGCGATGCAGAGGCGGATGCCTACTTCGCCAGCCGCGCGCGCGATTCGCGCATCGGCGCCTGGGCCTCGAAGCAGTCCCAACCCATGCAGGGACGTTTCGAGCTGGAAAGACGTGTGGCGGAGAAAGCCTTGCGCTTCAATGTCGGTAATATTCCGCGGCCGGAATTCTGGTCCGGCTTCCGTATCGTACCCTCCGTCATCGAGTTCTGGGAAGCCAAGCCCTTCCGCCTGCATGATCGCCAGCGCTACGAAAGACAGGCGGACGGCAGCTGGCAGGGCGCCACGCTATTCCCGTGAGGCAGCACCTCGGCAAGACGCGCGACGTGTCGGGTAAAATGCAGAAAACACGCTACGGGGCCTCTACATCATGAACAATTCCGTTAACAGCCTGCTGGCGAACAATCGTGCCTGGGCGAGCGACGCTATCGAGCATGATCCCGAGTTTTTCTCACGCCTGGTCACGCAACAAACCCCTGAATACCTGTGGATCGGCTGCTCCGACAGTCGCGTCCCGGCCAACGAAATCACCGGCCTCGCCCCCGGAGAAGTCTTCGTTCATCGCAATATTGCCAACGTGGTCGTGCACAGCGACCTGAACTGTCTGTCTGTCATGCAGTTCGCCGTTGACGTACTCAAGGTCAAGCACATCCTCGTGGTCGGCCACTACGGTTGTGGCGGTGTGCAGGCGGCCCTGCTGAACCGGCGGTACGGTCTGGTCGACAACTGGCTGCGGCACGTACAGGACGTACGCGACAAGTTCCGTACGCAACTGGAAATCGTCGATGACGAGCCCAGCCGCATCAACCGGCTGTGTGAATTCAATGTCGTCGAGCAGGTCTTGAATGTCGCCGAAACGACCGTGCTCCGCGATGCCTGGGCGCGTGGCCAGCAAGTCACCGTGCACGGCTGGATTTATGGTGTCGCTGACGGTCTTCTGACCGATCTGAAAGTCAGCGTATCGCGCGACGACGAGGCACTGACGTGCTACACGGACGCCATCTCCAGCCTGACAGCGCGCATTTGAGTCCTTCCAGCAAGCGGCTAACAGTTGAACTTGCGCCACAGTTATACTCGCCGTCGCAATCAGCACAACACCGGAACCTGCGCATGAGCCATTCCCGCTACGCCTGTCACCGCGGCGCCCGCCAGTCCGGCAATACCGTCGTCGGTGTCGCCATTGGCCTCCTGATCGGCATCCTCATTGCCGTCGGCATTGCGCTCTATATCAATTTCGGGACCAAGCCTTTCGCGCAAAAGGATGAGAGCAAGACGGCAGCGCCGACTGTCGTACCCAGCGCACCTGTCGCAACCGCGTCCAGCGAACCGATCGCGCTACCGGGCAAGCCGGGCGACAAGCCGGTAACCCAGCAGGCCGACAAACCCAGCTACGACTTCTACAAGATCCTGCCAGGTGGTGATGCGGCCTCCGTGCCTGTTTCTGCACCAAGCGGGGAACCCGCCGCTCCGGACAAGCTCTATCTGCAGGCTGGCGCCTTCCAGGATCCGGCGGAAGCCGACAACCTTAAGGCTCGACTTGCGTTGATGGGACTGGAGGCTGGTGTCCAGAAGGTGGACACCGCCGACAAGGGCGTCCTGCACCGCGTGCGCGTCGGGCCGTTCCCAGGGCAGAGCGAGGCTGATACCGCTCATGCCAAGCTGGCTCAGGAAGGCATCGAGACCGTCATCGTGCGCGTCAAGGCACGCAAGTAAAGCAAGACCTCACCAACACTTTTTGTTAATGACGTACGAATAACAAGACAGGAGAATTCCCATGCTTCGCCGCAGTCTGTTCAAACTACTCATCGCCTCGGCGTGCATCGCAGCCGCTCCCCTGAGCTTCGCGCTGGACGCTGGCAAAGACTACACCCTGCTGCAACCCGCTCAACCCGGTGGCGCAAATGGGCAGATCGAAGTCATCGAGTTTTTCTCTTACGGATGCCCGCATTGCTCTGCGTTTGATCCGAAGCTGAGCAAGTGGCGTGCGGCACAGAGCAAGGACGTCGTCTTCAAACGCGTGCCGGTGAGCTTCGGTCGCCCGGAATGGGCTGCGCTGGGTCGCCTGTACATCACCCTGAATACCATGGGCCTGTCAGACAAGTACGACAGCAAGGTTTTCGACGGCGTGCATAAGGAATATCTGAAACTGCAAGACGAGAAAGTTCGCAACGACTGGCTAACCAAGGAAGGCATTGACGTCAAGAAATTCAATGACACTTGGCGCTCGTTCGGCGTGGAAACACAGATGCGCCGCGCCGACCAAATGGCCGAAACCTATCGTGTGCAAGGCGTGCCGATGCTGATTGTGGATGGCAAGTACATTCCGACCGATAGCGGCGTGCAAGGCGAAGAGGCGGGTCACTCACGCGTCCTCGTCAATGCCGATCAGCTGGTCGCCAAGGCCCGCGCCGAGAAGCCGAAGAAATAAACGGCCATACGTAACAAGGACGTGAATGACCTGACCAGTACTACGCCGTTGCGCGTCTTCCTGACCGGAGCCTCCAGTGGCATCGGTGAAGCGCTGGCGCGGCACTACGCGGCACAAGGCGCTCACATTGGCCTGGTGGCGCGGCGTAGCGATCAGCTCGCCGCACTGTGCGCTTCCTTGCCCGGTGGCGAGGAAGCACATATGGCGATGGTCGCCAGCGTCAACGATGCGGACGCCATGCACGCCGCCGCGCAGCAATACATGGCGCGCTTCGGCCTGCCCGACATCGTCATCGCCAATGCCGGTATCTCGACCGGCTCGCTGACCGACGAATCCTCTGATCTCGAAGTATTCGAAGCTGTGCTCGACACCAATGTGCTCGGCATGGTCAGAACCTTCATGCCTTTTGCCCGCGCCATGCGCCGTCGCGGCAGCGGCAAGCTGGTCGGCATCTCATCAGTGGCGGGTGTGCGCGGCTTGCCGGGCGCCGGAGCATATTCAGCATCGAAAGCCGCCGCCAGCCGCTATCTGGAAAGCCTGCGCATCGAGATGCGCGGCACAGGCGTGCACGTCATCGATATCCGCCCCGGCTATATCGCCACCCCGATGACGGCCGTCAACCCCTACGCCATGCCCTTCATCCTGCAAGCCGATGAGGCAGCTCGGCGCTTCGCACTAGCCATTGCCAAAGCTTCATCACAGGCGACCATTCCATGGCAAATGAGTGTCGTCGCCAAAGCCATGCCGCTGATCCCTAACTGGATTTTCGACAGGCTGCTGGCGGGCGCCAAGCGCAAGCCACGTGGCTTGCCCTTGTAAGTCCGGTTAGCCAGCGCCGCGAACTATCCGGCCTTGCGCCGAAAAATGAGATCCCACACACCATGTCCGAGTCGCAAGCCGCGGGCCTCAAACTTGGTCAGCGGCCGGTAGTCCGGGCGGGGCGCGTAATCGGCTGAGGTGTTCTCCAGCAGAGGCTCGGCCGACAGCACTTCAAGCATGTGCACGGCATATTCTTCCCAATCCGTTGCGCAGTGCAGATACCCCCCCGGGGCCAGCCGCTTTGCCAGCTCGGTCACGAAGGAAGGCTGCAGGATGCGGCGCTTGTGGTGACGTTTCTTCGGCCAGGGGTCTGGGAAGAACACATGCACGCCGGCTAGGGAGTCCGGCGCAATCATGTCACGCACGACCTCGGTCGCATCGTGCTGCATGACGCGCAGATTCGTCAGCCCCTGCTCTTCCACCAGCTTGCACAGATTGCCTACGCCGGGCCCGTGCACTTCGATGCCGATGAAGTTAGTTTCCGGTCTTGCCGCGGCGATAGTTGCCGTCGTATCCCCCATGCCGCAACCGATCTCCAGCACAACCGGCGCGCTACGACCAAACGCCTCCGCGTAATCAAGCGGCGCGCCTCGATACGTAATGCCGAAGCGCGGCAACAACTCATCGATATAGCGCTTCTGTGCGTCGGACATGCGCCCCTGACGCAGCACGAAACTGCGAATGGGCTGATTGGAAAAGCGTGGAATCGGTTCAGTCATGATGATGAAAACAGGTGATGCGCAACTGGCAGAAAGCCGCCGAAGCGCAAGTGATCAATCGGCCGCGCCGAGTTTCTTGTGCTTGTCGACAACCTCGTCGACGATGAGGCGGAACAGGCGCTGCACCAGCTCCGGCTTGATAGCCTGCTCACGTGCCAGCGTTTCGAAACGCGCCATCTGCCGCGCTTCACGCGCCGCATCGACAGCAGGCAGCTGGTGCGCGCTCTTGAGGTAACCAACTTTGTCCGTACAGGCGAAACGCTCGCCGATCAGCGCAACGATGCGCGCATCAATGGCGTCAATCTCCTGGCGGAGCGCCTCAAGTTCCGTCATGCCTTGCACGCTCAGCTACCGATCATGCCGGAGGCCGGCGAGCTCGATGACGCTGAGTAAAACTTCCTGGGCATGCGTCCGGCGAGAAAAGCTTCGCGCCCCGCCTCTACGGCCTTCTTCATCGCGCCCGCCATCAGCACCGGATCTTTCGCTGAAGCAATGGCTGTGTTCATGAGCACCCCATCGCAACCCAACTCAAGTGCAATGGCCGCATCCGAGGCCGTACCAACGCCGGCATCGACCATCACCGGCACCTTCGACTGCTCGATGATCAGCTTGAGATTCCACGGATTCAGAATACCCATGCCGGATCCGATCAGGGATGCCAAAGGCATGACAGCAGCCACGCCGATTTCTTCGAGCATCTTCGCCTGGATCGGATCATCCGAGCAGTACACCATGACCTTGAAACCGTCCTTCACGAGGGTCTCTGCCGCCTTGAGCGTCTCAGGCATATTCGGGAACAGGGTGTGCGGGTCGCCCAGCACCTCGAGCTTCACAAGATCGTGGCCATCAAGGAGTTCGCGGGCCAGACGAAGCGTACGCACCGCCTCGTCAGCCGTGTAACACATGGCAGTGTTCGGCAAATAAGTGAACTCTGACATCGGCAGCGCATCGAGCAGGCTCGGCGCTTTCGGGTCCTGACCGATATTGGTACGGCGAATCGCCACGGTCACGATCTGCGCGCCAGATGCGATGACTGCGCGACGCGTCTCGTCAAAGTCCTTGTACTTGCCGGTTCCAACCAGCAGGCGTGAGTTGTAGGCCTTGCCTGCAATCAACAGTGGGTCATTCATGATGTTTTCCTGAAACTGCTTCGTGATCCTGCGACTCAACCACCACCCACTGCGACCACGATTTCCAGCTGATCGCCGTTACTCAAGGCTGTGTCTGCATGACTGCCGCGCGGCACTATTTCGCCATTGCGCTCAACGGCCAGACGCTTGCCAACCAAGGACAATTCGCCGAGCAGTTCGGCGACGCTCATGGGCGTCGCAAACTCGCGACGTTCACCGTTGATGGTTATTTGCAACATGACATTCCTGCCTGCGCGGCACAAGGCAATTGCCTGTGACCGAATTTGTGTCGTATCAGCATCTGCTGATCGCATTGATTTTAACATGCAGCCCCAGCCACCCAAGCAGAAGACAAGGAAGACAGACGCATCAGAGCCCGCGACGAAGCAACAAATAAATGGGGCGAAGGCTCGGCGCACAGTTGAGCGCGCTATTGGGGTGCCGTACAATCCGCTGCGCGAGCCCGGTTGAAACGGGTTTCTGGCGGGCGTCGTATAATGGTAATACCCTAGCTTCCCAAGCTAGAGCCGTGGGTTCGATTCCCATCGCCCGCTCCACATCAACCTCACATAACTGGTTGAACATGAAAGAAAAAAGCCAAGCTATCGAGCTTGGCTTTTGCGTTTCTGGTCCCTGTCTGGTCGCAGCGACATCCAGCCACATAAACCTTAAGGCAACAACGGCAACCCCAATTCCTTGAGGAAGGCGTTGTGCTTGGCCTTGGCCTTGGCCTTGGCAATCTCTTTCTCGGTATCGAGAAGCGTCTGATTCACCGCCTTCAGGTCGACCTCTTCCTCAGTAACAGCCGTGCTGATGTAGCGTGAGATGTTCAGGTTGAAATCGTTCTTCTCGATCTCGGCCATCCCCACCTTGCGTGAGTAGCGCGCCTCCTCCTCGCGGAACTGGTACGGTATCCCCCGGCGCAAAAGATCGATATCACCATCGTCGTGGATATGCTGCTCACTGGCTTTGACTCCAAGTATCTGAACACTCTCTACGTGGACAAGACCTTTGCGCCGCTGTTGAGCGAGCCACCCTGCTTCGAAACCGCGTGGGCATACGGCGAGGTCTTCGAACTTGTGTGGATGCTGGCCGGGGATCAGGCGGTCTCGCTCTACGTGCCGACGCTGACAGGCGTACTCGATGCGCTGCTCGACTACTGCACCCGCTATGCCACGCCCGTGGCCAGCGGGTCAGAAGCCTGAGTGGTTTTACATAATGTGCGCCCACGTGATTGCCTTCCGTCAGGACGAAGGCACGAGCTGGCTGGTCGGCACAGACCTGTCTGCCAACTCCTTCGACTTTCAGCCGCGAGTCGAACATAAAATGCCACCAGCATCACAAAATGCTTTCGTCGACGACAAAACCACCATCCATGAATTTTTTTTATGGGCTCAGCCTCGGGTAAGGGCAGCTACCTTTTCGTTCGCAGCGCGCAGGTCTTCCTGATAGGGGTGCGAGTAGATACGCGTGACCGCTACGCTGGAGTGCCGTGCCCCATGGCTGACCGTCTCGATCGGGACTTGGGCATGCAACGCGGCGGAGCACCAGCCGTGACGCAATCCATGAGGCGTGAAAGTGGGCTTGCCGTCGCCATCGACCAATCCGGCACGCTTGCAGATGCGGGCAAAAGCACGGACTGGGCGCGAACGATGCCCGCTTCCGTCTTCACTAGGGAACACGAAGTCATTCACACGGTACTGCATCTCCTCAATCAGGGCCACAGCATCGCACGATAGATGGATCTCGCCGTCAGGCTTCTTGGACTTCTGCGCTGACAGACACCAGAGGCGGTTAGGTAAGTCCAGGTCGGCCCACCGCAATTCCATGACTTCGCCAATCCGGGCGCAAGTCAATTCCGCCAACTCCAGCATGCGTGCCGGCACCACCGCACTATCCGCGCGTGCGCTCGCCCTGAAGCGGGCTAGTACATCTACCGTCGGAAAGTTTCGCTTCTGGGGTGCACGTGGCAGTCGATCCAGGAAGGACGCCGGATTGCGATCGATGAGGCCGAGCTTAACTGCAAGATTCAGGCAGCCCTTGAACTGATCCATCACATGCTTGACGGTCGTGAGGGATAAACCCTTTTCTTGCATCTGTAGGTAGAAGCAACAAACCGCATCAGGGGTAATCTCGTCGAGCAAGACTGAGCCGAACACTGGCTTGATATGGTTCGCATGGCGACTCTGGTCGGTGGCCACGCTTTTCTTGTTTCTGCTCTCAGCCATCGGGACATAGCGCTGGACGAAGAATTCGTCATAGATGAGTTTCTTCGCGCCGACCGTGCCTGGATCAACGCCATCATCAAGGCAGCGCCGAATCTCACGATTCTTTGCACGTGCATCATCCACGCTAAGCGTATCCAGAGATCCCAGTCGCTTACGCCGCGACCTCTTTCTGAACTGGTAGTCCGCAAAGAAGGTGATCCTGCCACTCAGGTAGATCACCGCATGCAGCCCCGGCGAATTGGTATCGACAACTTCGACTTGCTTCAAGCCATAACGCTTGAGGTCATGGAGTGCCTGTTTCAGCCGCTGCTTGGAAAACGCAAACCGCGTCCCGAAAGGGGTCTTGCGCTGTTTGCCACTCGTGTTGCTCATAGGGTCAGTCCTCGAATAGGACTGGCAGCAAGAGATTACGGATTGCTCCTCCGCTGTGACACAAGCGGCATACAGCTCAATCTAGGATGTAGCCTTGGGAGGCGTGATGACTTCACGATGCGGCGAGATAGCACCTGCGTCACACACGCGCCATACTGGTCAATCTCTACATGCCATCAGCATGACCGACACTTCTGGCATGCGACAGCGAGAACAAGGCTATGGTTGCTGGTGATGCAGCCATCCTCATCGGCGAGGGTGCCGACTTCCTCCACCCAAGCCGTGTGTGGCTCATGGATATCGATGAGCGCATCACAACAGCCACAGCGCTCGACTATCCGCGTACCGGACATCACCGCGCGCACGCCCTCTTGCGCGAGAACTTCATCACGGCACGACGCCATGCACTCATGCGAGCAGTATTCATGCACCGATTCGGAGTCATGGACCGCTATCTCATGCTCGTCAGATCCATCGACAGGTACGAACTGCTCGACCTGACGGAAAACGCCAACTATGTGCTTGGCAGTTATGGCGTTAGCGCAGGCGTCGCACTTGTGGTCTGCTGGGGCGGGGAAGTTCTCTAAAGACATACCGTCATCCTTGTTGCGAAGTAGGGGAGCAACAAGGTTACCGGCTAGGCATGAGCAGGTCGCACAGCGGGATACAGCCGAATCCGTCCGAAGACGACGGCATACCCCGTCAACGAAGTTGGTGTAGTGGAAGTAAATATCCCCTTCCCCTACGCAAAAGCTACACCAACCTAGAAGAGGAATCAGAGGCGCATCGGATCGATGCAGATAGATCAGGAGAAGATGATGATCGCCGGTGTAAGGAGGATGGTTTTTCTCCATCCCCTACCAAAAAGTTACACCATCACCGGCTATGGGCAGTTCAGTTGAGCAATGGTGTCTGCAACCAAGCGCATCTGGCGGCGTGTGATGTCTTCGCTCTGAACCAAACAACGTAGCACAGCGCAAAACAGACCCGCATCGAGGTCTTGATTCAGCCGCCGCGTCCGACCGCTTTTAACGTGCAAATTAAGGTCGTAACTGTCGAGCATATCGACGCTACTAAAGTCCACCCAAGTTGGCAGCACGAATGCGCCGCCGAATGCCCCGACAAAATATCCAGCACGAGGCGGCCCTAGCGAACATGCAGGGGCTTCTGTCAAACCGTGGGATTTCGAGGTGAAAACGGCTGTCAGCAAGTCACCGCTACCATCGACCGCGAGCACCAGTCGATACTTGCGTTGGCACTCACCTGTAACACGGTCAAGGTATAGCAGTCATCCTGCCAGATCTGGCTCGGCGCGACGCTCATCTCGAAACTAAGCAGTCGCTGCGTTGCGTGCTGCCTCTAGTGCTGCCTGATACATGGCGCGTTCAGCAGCAACGGATAGCACTTCGTCTCGCTCCGGCACGTCACCAACAGCCAGGTCATACGGGATTACTTTCTGAGCCCCGGCGCCGTTATGCCAAACCTTATCCCACGCACCATTTTCCTCATGGGTGAGCTCAACCATTGGCAGGGAGTAGTTCGTTCGATACTTGGTTGCCAACTCTTCCATGATTCGAAGTTGGCGCGGAGTGAAATCCTCTGGATCGAATGCCACTCCTTCATTGACCCTCACCGACATCCGCGTGTGGTCGTAAATCTTTTCGGGTTCTATGCGAATCGCCTGAGCCATGTCCGGACCAAACTCCTCCCATTCCTCCATAAGCTCAAAAGGCACAGGCCCAAACTTCCAAGCCTGGTACTCGAACCCCGTCACGCTTTTACCCGTCTGACGGAAATTTTCGAAATCAAGAAGATAAAGGAGTTTGAACAGCTTGATTTTGCCGCAGTGCTGCGTGTTTTCTGCAAAGAAAACAATTGCGTTAATCAAGCGGTTTCGATTTGCATTAGCCACGGTGTGTGCTCAGGAAGAATCAAAGAGGGCTTCCCTCAGCCTACGTATCGAACATAGGCCACCAGACGACCAAAGCGTTGGCGCAGGCAGCAATTGCTGCTGCCAAAATTCAGAAAAACTGCACCATAGTATGGTACATGCACAGCCCTGGTCAATATCTCGCCCGTTTGTCAAGCGCTTGATGCCAATCACTTTGACGACAGGAATCGACGATTGTTCCGGCCCATCTACCCCTTTACGGGAGCACACATGCCTGCAACCGAGACCCCGTCGCTTGCCCCGGCAACGACCGAACGATCCGACATCGTCTTCGAGCGAGGCGCCCTCTACGACGAAGTCTGGAGCACACCCCTGACCACACTCGGCAAGAAGTATGGCCTCTCAGACAACGGCATCCGCAAGATATGCAAGGCAATGTCGATCCCGCTACCCAAGGCAGGACACTGGGCCAAAGTCGCCGCAGGCCATCACGTACCCAGAACGCCACTACCACCGGTATCGGAGCGAACGCACTTCGTGAGTCGCCCCGGCATCTCCTGGAGCCACCAGAACCCGCTTTCCGACACGCCCAACTGGCTCTCGCATCACTTGGCCGCTGAAGACCGCCCTGAGAACGAGATAGTAGTTCCCAGCGGGGTGACGAAATGGCATCCCGCAATTGCACCACTTCGGCAGCAGCTGCTGGATGAGATCGCCCAGCGCGAAGCGTCACGCAAGGCAAAAGCTCGTCCGCGTCTGCGCTTCGAACCCGAGTTGATACTGGTCGATAGCACCGAACCGCTTCTCGGCACACGTCACAAACGCTACGCCGCTAGGGTCTCCGAAGAGTCATGCTCCCGCGCCCTGCGCATTCTCAACACGATCTGTATTGAAGCAGAGCGGCGTGGCTTCGTTGCAAGCATGAATGCCGAAGAGGGGCGTCTTGAACTCAAGATGCATGAGGAACATGCATCCCTTCGCATTTCGGAGAAGGTGCTGAAAACGCCCAACCCGGACCCGACCGCATTCTTCTATCAGACCATCCGCACGGCGACCGGCATTCTGTCGCTCTACATGGGGAACGGCTACACAGAGAAACAGTTCGTGGACAAACCAAGCTCTCCGCTTGAGGCCCAACTGAACACGATGTTTAAAAGCATCGCCCGGCGGATTCATCTGGAACAGATTGCAACGGAAGAGCGGCGACAGGAGGCGATAAGGCGCAAGGAGCAGGAAGCGCGATGGGCGGAAGAGCAGCGCCAGCGCAAGGAGGCAGCAGCACGAGCGGCAGAGGAGAAGCGGAAGCAGGACGCCCTGATCAACGACGCCATCAACTGGCAGCGCGCTCAGTTGGTTCGCTCCTATGTCGAACACATCTTGCAGACCCCTTCCGCCCCGCCGGAGAACAAGACCGACTGGGCCGCCTGGGCAATGGACGTCGCAGCGCAACTAGACCCTACCGACAAACCCACTACCTAGCCCTCAGGTATTCGTCTGGTCACGGTCTGGTCGCAGCAGCGGGAAGTCCAGTCAAAGCGAACCCAGCGGCGACCAATACACCGCCTAGCGCCGGTGGTCAGATTGCCTTGCAGTTCAAGTATTTTGCTGAGTTTTCGGCGACATTCTCCGCAGTAATGCGCCCAGAGTGGAGAATTCGATTCCCATCGCCCGCTCCACGAACACCGGCAGCAAGTACTTGCTGCAAAAGAAAAAGCCAAGCTTTCCGAGCTTGGCTTTTTTGCTTTCTGGTCCCTGTCTGGTCGCAGCGGCATCCAACACTATCTAGGCGCACGACGCGTGCAGACAAGTTACCGTCGGCATGTCACAAAACGACTGAGCGAGAGGTCCCGCCTTAACGACGGCACCCGCTGCAGACACACACCATTCAGCTCATGCCGACCGTGGAAAGACGAGGTGTAGCGCTTTCCGCGCCAAGCTCGACACCATTGTCATACGACGCTGGCTTGAAACCGCTGCCGTGAGTGATTTCGGCCATGTAACCAGCGCGCTCCTGATCGGCGGCACTAAGGTAAGCACGACGGCTGGAAGCCACATCAAAGAATTCAAAACTTGGAGTCATGATAACCACCTCTCTCTAACTACTTATTTCATTCAAAAGGCGCTTTGCTCTGCGCATGTTTGAATCATAGAGAGCAGCAATCAGGCTGACCAATTCGCGTGTTTGATCTTGTCATAAGCAATTCTTGCGCTGCAACAAGGGAGGCTTTTATTTATATGGCAAGCATTGTTTTTATTGATGTACATCAATGCTTTGCGTCGGTCATAAATACCCGCAATGCGGATATAGAATTTCCTGTCCATCCAAAAAAGGCTCTTCGAATTTATTTATCCACCAATAGATGAATAAATATGACGTCCATAATTGTGGTTATTTTATCCTTGCAAAACAGGCTCTTGGCCGCCACGCAGGACACTGACGCCAGGAGGATGACTATCGAGTATCGCGCCACGCAACAAGTCAATCACCTTGGTGCGTGGATATGTCACTCGCCAGGCGAGCGCCACGCGGCGTGATGGCTCCGGCGCAGAGAAATGGCGCACGGCGACGAGCTTCTGGCTGCCCACCAGCGGGTCGGCAGCAGTGCTTGGCAGCACGGTAACGCCAAGGCCGGTTGCGACCATATGCCGAATGGTTTCCAGCGAACTGCCTTCGAGGGTTTTCTGCAAACCTGTGCCATGCGCGCATAGCGGGCAGGCCGCCAGCACCTGGTCACGGAAACAGTTTCCTGCGCCAAGCAGCAACAAGGGCTCTTCCTGCAGGCGTTCGGTTGATATGTGCTTTGCATCACTCCACGGATGGCTGGCGGGCAAGACAACGCGAAACGGCTCGTCATAGATCTGCTGGGTCACGATCCCGGGTTCGTCAAAAGGCAGGGCAATGATGGCTACATCGATCTCGCCGCGCTTGAGCGCATCGGCCAGCTTGGCCGTATAGTTTTCCTGGATCACCAGTGGCATGCGCGGAGCGCGCTCGGTCAGTTGCGGGATCAGCGCAGGCAGAAGGTAAGGGCCTATGGTGTAGATCACACCAAGCCGCAGGGGGCCGGCCAGTGGGTCCTTGCCCGCTTCAGCGATATCACGGACCTGGTTGGCTTCACGCAATACGCGTTCTGCCTGGGTCACGATCTGACGCCCGATCTCGGTAATCTTCACGTCGGCAGCGCTCCGCTCGAACAGGATCACGCCGAGCTGGTCTTCAAGTTTCTTGACAGCCACCGAAAGCGTTGGCTGACTGACATGGCACTTTTCCGCAGCGCGGCCGAAATGTCGCTCCTGCGACAGGGCAACGATGTATCGCAAATCCGTCAGCGTCATGGCGGCAGCTCCAGTGTATGGTCATGCTTGGGGTGCTTGCCGGAACATGCCGGCGCAAGCGCCCTCGCAAAGTCTGATTGTAGTGGTTGCGCATGTGAAAAGTTCGGCCGTGGGCGGACCAGCCGTGCGGGCCTTGAAACACGGGGCAAAGCCCCCAGTTTGTAAGCGTTTGTAATGCCCCGGAACCAGTGCAAAACAGCCTCGTTCATAGCCCCAGATTGTTCTTGTTTGCTTCGTACGATTTCAAGGAGACCTAAATGAAGTGGACCCTTTCCCGCAGCTTGCTCGTAGCGGGTATTGCCGCAGTGACTTTCGCCGGCTGCTTTCAGGATTCAGGCATCAAGAATTCGCATGCGGGCGCGCCTGCAGCGATTGCCGCTGCGGCAACGGCCGCGCCGAATGCACCGACCGGCGTAACGCTGCCGAACTTCGCCAGCCTGGTGGAGCAAGTCGGCCCGGCCGTCGTGAATATCTCGGTC
The DNA here is from genome assembly GCA_035456105.1 of Rhodocyclaceae bacterium. GTDB lineage: Bacteria > Pseudomonadota > Gammaproteobacteria > Burkholderiales > Rhodocyclaceae > Viridibacterium. Next base: position 85,901 of record DATIDV010000017.1, read on the forward strand.
ACCAGCGTGCAGAAGGGCGGCGAAGACGCCTTCGGCGAGGATCCCTTCTACGACTTCCTCCGCCGCTTCCAGGGAATGCCCCAGCAACCCCAACAACGCAATCGCCCTGACCGCATCCAGCGTGGCGTGGGTTCCGGTTTCATTGTCAGCAACGATGGTTATGTGATGACCAATCATCACGTCGTCGATGGCGCGGACGAAGTGGTCGTCAAGCTCACGGACAAACGCGAGTTCAAGGCCAAGGTGATCGGCTCGGACGAGCGCACGGACGTGGCCCTGATCAAGATCGACGCAACGGGTCTGCCCTTCCTGAAAATCGGCGATCCGGAAAAGGCGCGCGTCGGTGAATGGGTTATCGCGGTGGGCTCACCGCTCGGCCTCGACAACACGGTAACGGCCGGTATCATCAGCGCCAAGGCACGTCGCCTGCCGGATGAAAGCTATGTGCCCTTCATCCAGACCGATGTAGCCATCAACCCGGGCAATTCCGGTGGCCCTCTGTTCAACATGAATGGCGAGGTGATTGCCATCAACTCGCGCCTGATCAACAACTCCGGTGCGGCTTCCTTCGCGGGCATTTCGCTGGCCATCCCGATCGACGTGGCGATGAAGGTCAAGGACCAGTTGCTCAAGAACGGCAAGGTGGTACGCGGCATCCTCGGACTGACCTTCCAGCCGGTCGACGCTGAGCTGGCCAAGTCGCTGGGGCTGGACAAGGCTCAGGGCTCGGCGGTGACCAATGTCACCAAGGGCTCTGGTGCCGAGAAGGCGGGCCTCAAGGTGGGTGACGTGATCCTCCAGGTCGACGAGACAAAAATCGATGACCCGAGCGATCTGCCGCGCCTGATCGGCGAACGTGCCCCGGGCGAAACGGTGACGCTCAAGGTCTGGCGCAACAAGTCAACACAGACCATGAAGGCAACGCTGGGCACGGCACCAAGCACCACGAGCGCCAAGAGTAGCAAGCGGAGTAGCGGCGGTAGCGAAGAGAAGTTGCCGCCCAAACTGGGGCTGTCAGCCCGTCCGCTACAACCACAGGAGGCGCGCAGGCTCGACGTGGAAGGTGGGCTGGTGCTGGAGGACGTTAATGGCGCAGCGGCCAAGGCGGGTCTGCGCACCGGTGACGTGATCCTGATGGCCAATGGCGAACCAGTCACGACGGTCGACGAGTTGCGCAAACAGGTCAGCAGCGCCAAGGACGGCAAGGTCTTGCTGCTGATCCAGCGCGGCGAAAGTCGGGCTTTCATCGCGCTTCCTACCAACTGATTGGCCAACTAAGTTGGCAACCGAGGAGCGCGCGGAAACCTGTACGTTCGGGCAGATTGGGATTTCCTGCGATCTGCCAGGAACTAAATGCGCCGGGCTGATTCAAACGCAGGTAACTCATGCAGCGCGCGGCCTTGATCGCAAGTGCCGGCCTTGCTGCAGGGGTTGCATGATTTTGTTGGTGTAGTCCGTTGTTTGTTGTCTTGTCTCTCCTCCAAGTCGTATTGCAGGGCCACTTCGGTGGCCCTCTTTTTTTGTCTCCCGGTTTTGATTGCAAGGACTGAATCAGCGCGCCCACCCGCATGTCATGCAGGCAAGCGGCGCAGTTACTCCTCGTTACCTGAACTGCTCGCTGCCGTGGAAGCGCGCGGCACGAGTTGCGGCTCGAACAGGATGTCGCGCCCCGGGCTGGTCTTGTTACGCACGGCTTCGAGCAGCAGTTGCATCGCAGCCTCGCCCTGCTCCTCGCTGCGCATGTTGACGGTGGTGAGCGGCGGCTGCATGAAGCGCGACACAGGGATGTCATCAAAGCCCGCAATCGCCAGCTCGTCAGGCACCTTGATGCCCATGCTTGCCGCCTCGTGCAGCAAGCCGATGGCAACGAGATCGTTGTAGGCGACGATGGCATCGGGAGGCGGCTCGGCGCGCAACAGGGAGGCGGCAGCCTTCTGCCCACCCTCCAGCGTCGGCCACTCGACGGCATAGTCCTGCACCGTTAAGCCGGATTCCGCGAGCGCCACGCGCACGCCTGTCAGGCGTTCGCTATTCCAGCGTGCCTTCGGAAAACCGAGATATGCAATTCGCTTACGGCCTGTCTCCACAAGGTGCCGGCCCATCAAGTAACCCGCACGATAGCCGTCGGTACGCACACAGCGCACGCCAGGGCGCTTGTGCTGGCCGAAGAAGACCACCGGCTTGCCGAGTTCGCCAAGCCATTCGATGGAGTCGTCCGGAATGCGTGAGCTAACAATGAGTCCATCAACCCGGCCCGATAGCGCCTCCAGCAAATGCCGCTCGTGGCTGGGGCGCTCTTCAAGATCGACGACCAGCAGGTTGTAGTCGTTCTCCAGCGCGATGCGATTGGCGCCCTTGACGATATTGGCGAAATGCGGATTGCGCACGTCGAGAATCGCCAGACCAAAGGTGCGCGTCTGGCCAGTCACCATGCTGCGCGCCTGCTGGTTCAGGCGATAGCCGAGCGTGGCGATGACATCGCGCAAGCGCTGCTCTACTTCAAGTGAGAAGCGCTGCTGACCGTTGATGAATTTGGAAACTGTTGCGATCGATACGCCGGCGGCGCTCGCTACATCGCGGATGGTAGGTGGGCGCTTGAATTCCATTGTTTTAGGGTAGCGCGACGACAATGCGGGAGGTCCGAAATCTTACCGCCGAAACGGACCTTGATCGCGGACTCTGCCCGCTGAACGGCACTCCATGGGTCTTACCACCGCAGCACATTCCACTGTGCCGCCTTCATCGGCGTGCCGCGCAAATCCTTGCGATTGAACACCCCGTCACCGCGATCATCGACCATGGTGTAAGGCAGACCCACCGCAGGCGTGACGCGAATCATGTAGAGGTGTCCCTTGTAGCGGAACTCCTCGATACGATCACTGCCGCGCTTCACCACCGTCACATCGTCTTCATCGGCCGCGGGCGCGGCACCCGCAATCGGCTCCGGAATGGGGTCAAGCTTGGGCGGTAGCGTTATCGCCTCTGCCGCCACCGCGCTGCCCGCAGCGAGCATCAACACCAGCGACAGAGCCGGCATTTTCATATGGACTCTCATCTCACCACCTCCACATGCAGCGCATCGCGGAACGTCCGCGGCTGCGTTGCGCAACACATCACCACTCCAGACCTGCCATGCGTTGCAATAGCGCCTTGCAGGCAATGCCGCGATGACTGACGGCATTCTTCAGTTCAGCTGGCATGCGCGCCACGGTCATGCCGTATGGCGGCAACCAGAAATACGGGTCGTAGCCGAAACCGCCCTCACCGCTCGGCCGGTCCACCACCTCACCGTGCCACTCGCCTTCGGCGATGAGAGGCTGCGGGTCATCAGCACTACGAACGAAGACCAACACGCACACATAGTGCGCACGTCGATCCGCCACGCCAGAGAGCTTTTCCAGCATCAAGGCATTGTTGCGTGCGTCCGACTTCGGCTCGCCCGCAAAACGCGCGGAATGCACGCCCGGCGCACCTTTCAATGCGGCCAGACAGATGCCGGAATCATCGGCCAGGGCGGGTAAACCCGTTGCTCCCGACGCATGCCGCGCCTTGGTCAGGGCATTCTCGACAAAAGTCTGGTACGGCTCATCTGCCTCGGTCACGCCCAGTGCGCTCTGCGGGATAACCTCCCAGCCCAGCGGGGCCAGCAGAGCCTGGAATTCACGCAACTTTCCGGGGTTGCCGGATGCAAGTACAAGTTTCCTCATATCACTTCAATCCTAGCTCGCAATCTCGGCGCACGCCGCATCCATGCGGGCCACAATTTCATCGCTCAGGCGCGGCAGGATTTCCAACGCCTGCATGTTTTCGACGACCTGCGCTGGTCGCGACGCGCCGGTGATGACCGTCGACACGCGCGGATTGTGCAGGCACCAGGCCAGCGACAATTGCGCCGGCGTGCAACCGAACTCTTGGGCAATCGGCAACAGCTTGCGCACGGCATGCTTCTTCGCCTCGTCGTTGAGCCGTTCCTGCAGCCACTCGTAACCGGCCAAAGTACCGCGCGTGCCGTCTGGAATACCATCGAGATACTTGCCCGTGAGCATGCCGGAAGCCAGCGGGCTCCAGGTCGTCAGGCCGAGGCCGATGTCTTCGTACAGGCGGCGGTACTCCTGTTCGACGCGCTTTCGGGTGAACAGGTTGTACTGCGGCTGCTCCATCACCGGCTTATGCAAGTGGTGGCGTTCAGCGATCTCCCAGGCGGCGCGGATCTCTTCGGCACTCCATTCGGAGGTACCCCAGTACAGCGCCTTGCCGCGGCTGATGATGTCGTGCATGGCCCACACGGTTTCCTCGATCGGCGTCTCCGGATCAGGGCGATGACAGAAAACGAGGTCGAGATAGTCGAGGCCGAAGCGCTTCAGGGAGCCATCGATCCCGTTAAGGAGGTATTTGCGATTAAGCGTGTTCTTGCCATTCGGGTCGTCACTCAAACCCCAGAAGAACTTGCTGGAGACGATGTAGTGCTCGCGCGCCCAGCCCAGCTCGCGCAGCGCCTGACCCATGATGCGCTCGGACTCGCCGTTGGCGTACACCTCGGCATTGTCGAAGAAGTTCACGCCGGCATCGCGCGCGGCAGCCATGCATTCGCGCGCGAGTTTCGTGTCGAGCTGGTTGGAATAGGTGACCCATGATCCGAAGGACAGGGCGCTGACCTTGAGGCCGGAACGGCCGAGACGACGGTATTCCATGACGATGCACTCCCGGAAAAATTGCTCGGAGAATCATCGTCCATTGTACGTCCCGGCCGCTCTGCGTTGGCCTTGCATGCAAGCACGCTGAGGCTACGCCGTAATGGCACCGACCGGAGACTGGCTCTGGCCGGACCTCTGTCGCCATGCCGGGCCAGCGGCCGCATGCAGGCTAAATCACATTGGCATATGGCTGGAGAAGTCCAGCCATTGCCACTCTTCAGGCATCCATGACAGCAGAGCTGGCGCGCTTGCGTCGGCAGCACCAGACACCCGCCAGCCCGGTCGCGACGAGTGCCAGCGAAGCAGGCTCCGGCACCTCGGTCGTCGGCTCACTCTCGTCCGCGACCACGGTCAGGCGGTACTGGTGGTCGGGCGACCAACTGCTCTCCAGCCCCGCAGCGTCCTGCAGCACGATGGCGAAGGCATCGCCGGAATAGTTACCGATCGGCACCGGCGCTGGATTCGGTGTGTAGTAACCGAAGATGAAGGAGAAGAGCTCGCCCGGCGCAAGGTTCAGGCCGGTGAACTGCTTGCGAAAATCGCTATCAGGGTACGAGAAGGTATAGGGCAGGTCGCCGGCGCTGTCGAAGACCCAGCTCACCAGCGAGTCGGCTGTGATGTTCTCGTTGGACAGCGTGGTGTTGTACAGCGTGGCATGCAGCGTAATCGTGTCGGACTGGTGCACGACCGGAGCCCAATCTTCGAGATCCCAGACCCAGCTGAGGCTGGCCTGCGCCGTGCCCAGCCCTGCAAACAGCAGCGCGCCGGCTGCAATGAATTTTCTGATCCGCATGATGTACACACTCCTTGTTGTCGATTGGGGAGTCTGTACTGTGGCAGGCCGCAACCCGCCCCACATCAGCCAGAGGAGCCACTGCCTGCACGGCGAAGAGCCATGCTCGAAAGGGCAGTCAGTGGGTACCCAACTACGGCAACGGTGCTGGAAGACGAGTAAGGCGGATCAGGACTGCGTCGCGCGCCACACGGCCGCCGCCTGGCCGCGCGTGGCGCAGTCGAGCTTGGTGAGGATGTTGGCGACATGCCGCTTGACGGTGTGGGGGCTCAGGTCGAACTCGCGCGCAATGAGCTTGTTGCTGTCGCCCGCCGCGATGCGTGCAAGCACTGCGAGTTCGCGGCCGGAGAGCACATCGAGCGCGGTCGCGACGCGTCCTGCCGCGCCCTCGGCGAGACCGTCGGGCATGCCCTGCCAGGCGGCCAGACGCAGCATGATGGCTTGCACGGCGGGGCGCTCGCGCTGTGCCGCGGGCAGCAGCGCGAACAGCCTCTCGATAAGGCGCGGCGACTCCAGCAGAAACATGCCGACGCAGTCGTCGGCCAGCGCGTCCTGCAGCACGGCATGGACCTCGTGCAGCGCCAGCTCTTTCTGGCCACGTTCCAGCAGCAGCGCGGCGAGGCTCAGACGCGCATCGCCACTGAGATTCGGTTGGCGCCAGTGCAGCTGCAGGCGCACCGCGTCGCGCAAAGCTTCCTCCGCCTCGTCGTGTCGGCCCGCCAGCAGCGCACGACGGCCGCGCAACAGCTCGCGCGAGGTGGCAATGTAGGGCCACTCGATCTCGGCAGCGTGCGGCATGCTGATGGTGGGCCAGCAGGCCTCGATCGCATCGCAATTGCCCGCCATCCAGTAGATGTGCGCCACCGAGAAGCGCGACGAGCGCCACCAGGTAGCCTGCAGTCCGGGATTCGCCGGAAAGATCTCGCTATTGCGATCATGCAGCAGCGCGCCGCGATCGTACTCACCCTGCATGGCCAGCAGCAGACCCCGCACCGAATTGTCGTTGAGCGCCAGCATGGGCACGACGGAAAGGCGCTGCGTCATTTGCGCCGCGCGCTCGACGGCCTGCTCGGCCGCAGCCCGCTCGCCACGCCACAGCTCCGGCCAGGGGGTGTTGGCCATGGCTTCGAGCTGCCAGTGGCTGCGCCCCTCCTGCAGCAGCCGGCGGCACAACGCACGGATGCGCAGCATGGGCGGCAAGGCACCGGGCATTGCAAACATGAAGGGGTTGAACATATCGTCGCAGGCCGGCAACAGCAGATCCGCGTCCTGCTCGGCCTGCGTGATGATGCGTTCCAGCGCCGCCGCACACCCGGCCGGATCAATCGCCGCCATCTGCCAGGCATGCGCGCCGTCATTGATAACACGCAGCGTCAATGGCAGGGACAGGCTGTCGGCCTCGGCCAGCAGCTGCGTCGCGCGCTCGATGCGGCCGACCGCGTTGTATGCACGCGGCATGCGCACGAGGCACTCCATGTAGCGCTCTTCGCGACCCTGCGCGCGAAAGCCACGCGCCGCACGTTCGAGGGTCTCGATGACCTGCACGAAGTCCCAGCGCGCCCAGTTGCAGAGAGCCTGCAGCCAGGCCACATCCGGGTCGTCGCGCACGATGGCCTCGGGCAGCTGCGCGATCCAGCGCGCCACCGTGGCCTGGCCACCTTGCGCCAGCAGGGGCTCGACACAGCGCCCCATGAGGGCAATAGCCTGATCCCACTCACCGGCCCGCAGCCAGTGCGTGACGGCGCGCAAGGGCGTGTCCTCCGCCGCCGCTGCGCGCGCATGCAGGGTGGCCGCAAGGCCGGGGTGACGCTGCGCCAGACGGGTCTGCAGGAACTCGGCAAACAGGTCGTGGAAGCGCAGCACCGGCACGCTCTCGTCAAGCACGCTGAGGAACAGGTTGCGGCGGTACAGGGACTCCAGAATGTCATGTGCATCGTCGCGCCCGGTCACGGCCTGGCACAGCGTCGGCGTGAGCTCGGGCAGCACCGAACACTGCAGTACGAAATCGCGCAGGTCGGCAGGCAGATCGGCGAGCACCTCCTGCGCGAAGAAATCGAAGAGATGACGCCCCGCGGCGCGATCCACGGCGGGCCGCATGCTCTCGACCGCGTGACTGTCGATGGCACCCAACACAAGCTGCAGACCGGCGGCCCAGCCTTGCGTGCGCTGCAGGGCCTGTTCGAGGAATTCCGCCGAGAGCTCGCCCGACAGGCCGGCCAGCTGGCGCACGCTGGCCAGGGCACGTGCCTCGTTGGCATCGAACTGCAGGTCGGCCATGAGCAATTCACCGACCTCGCCGCGCGCCCGCCAGCGCGCCAGCGGCAGGGCCGGGGAGATGCGCGAGCCGAGCACCACGCCCACTTCCGGCGGCAGGCGCTCGATGAACTCGCCGAGCAGTTGCAGGGCATCGGCATCGCTGACGCGGTGCAGATCGTCGATGACGAGCAGCAGGCGCTCGCCCTGATAGCTGCTCAGCGCATTGATGAGCGCGGCGATGGCGGCACGCGACTGCGGCCCAGACACCTGCACCTGCGAGGCGAGAATGTGCGGATCGACCTCCCACTCCAGCGCGACCTCGCGCAAGGCGCCGAGCAGGGAGACGAACAGGCGGTTGATGTCGTTGTCGTCCTCGTCGAGCGACAGCCACGCGCTTTCCGCGTCAGCCGCCGTTGCCGTGAGGAGCTGCAGCAGCGTGGTGCTCTTGCCGAAACCGGCCGGTGCGCAGATCAGGGTGACGCGCCGGTCCAGCGCGAAGCCGCGCGCACGCTGCAAGAGCGCGCTGCGCAACACCAGATCGCGGCGCTGGCGCGGCGCGCGGAATTTGGTCGCAGCGACGCCACTCCAGGTGCGACTGGCTGTGTCGGCAGGCGCAATACGTGTCGGCGGCGTGTCGGCGGCGGGCATGTGCATGAGGACGTTGTTTGGTGGCAGGGGCAGACCGCGCACTTCGGCACCGCGGCTGCCCTCGTCAATGCAAATATCCTGCCACGACATACGCATTCTGCAAATCCACCCGAAAGGCCACTGATGCGTTAGCGCTCGCCCGCCGGACGCGGGGAAATGCCTTGCAGGTAGAGGTAGAGCGCACGCACATCCGTATCGCTGACCTTGCCGAGGGCCTCGAAGGGCATGACCTTGCTGACAATCGTGCCGTCGGGGCGCTTGCCGCTGCGGAACATGGCGATGAACTGCTCGGCTGCGGCGTAATGCTTCATCGCCGTACCCTCGCCCGGCGTGAGATTGGCCGCAGCCGGCCAGTCCGGCGGCCCGCCCGGAATCTTGCCGCCGGACAGATTGGGGCCGTGGCAACCCTTGCACATATTGGCTACATATTCGCCGTGCGCGACGGTCACGCCTTCAGCCACCGGCTGCTGCGGCGCCAGGCTGTGATCGATCTTCTCGGCCGCATCCTTGATCACGCCGAGCCCATACAGCGCGCGCACCGGCAGCGGCAGCTCCAGCACGGCCGCCCCGCCGGATGCCGGCGGCATGTGCCGCAACCAGGCCACGAGGGCAGCCAGATCCTCATCGGTAAATCGGTTGTATTCCTCTGATGGCATGATGAAGGCCGGGTGACCGTCCGGCTTGACGCCATGACGTATCGCACGCTCCCAGTCCTCGGGCTTGTAGTGCGCCACCACCGAGCCGGGGCCGGGGCTGATATTGGGTCCCGCGACGCGCATGCCCTTGCCATCGTCGATGACGGTGCGGCCACCGCCGTTCACCCCATGACAATCCGTGCAGCCACGCGACTCGTAGAGATAGCGCCCGCGCTCCAGGCTGGCTGCGTCGTCGCGCAGGGCCACGGAATACGCCGCGATGCTCAGCGTACGCAGGCTCTTCACCTTGCTGTACTGAACCGCGCCGACCACGGCGATGACCAGCACGATGAGTACTGCAGTCACGGCGAGCAGGCCGCGCTTGATCCAGCGATTCATTTTTTCTCTCCCTTGTCATGCAGCCCGCCAGGCTGCGCTTCGGCCGCCTCGTACCGTGCCTGCCGCAGCGCTGCAAGCTGTGCCCAGCGCGCCGTATCGCAACACCGCTGCACGTGCGCCTCGAAGGCTGAGAACGCCTCAGCTGACATTTTGCCCTGCATGCAGCCGACGAAATCCGCCAATTCGGGCAGGGTAACCGCGAGTACCAGCCAACGGGTCACGGCCGCCAGCTCGCGCGGGCTCAGGTTCGTGACCATGCGCCCGTGCAGCTCCATGAGTTCGCTATCGCTGTAGTGCGCCCACAGCGCGGCATTGAGGCCGATCTCCTCGCTGTGCATATGGCGCAGCTTGTCGGCAACGAAGAGTGCAAAGCGCAGGTAAAGCTGGTGCGCCTGTGAACGTCGCTGGGCCTCGGCACTCAGGCGCAAGGTGTGCGCCGCAACCTCCAGCTCGCTGAGGATGTAGAGCTGCTCGAGATGCTCATCGGCCACGCGCAACGACGCGCCGGGCAGGCGCGCCTCGATGGCGACGTGCACGAAGTCCGTCTCGTGGCTGATATGCCGGCGCAGTAGCGACAGCAAGGCTTCGAGCTGCTCCAGCGCATCGCGCAGACAGGCCTCGTCGCCCGCGTCGAGCCGCCCCAGCACGGCCAGGGTGTCGCTCATGAACAGGCGTAGCGCCTTGTGAATACTCGAATAGAGATCGACGCGCGTGGCAAACGCCCGATCCAGCAAACTGGCTGGCGAACGGGCGCGCGACAGATCGGCGGCTGCACTCATTGCATCTCCTGACAGATCGAAACGCTTCGGAAACGAAGCAGGTTCGCAGTGTCGGCCTGTCAGGGAGTCGGCGCATCCGCCGGAGGAGCCATTGGCGGGCCGGCGAAGAGCCATGCCTGCGCCGGGCGAGTTCAGGGCGAAAACATTCGGCCGAACTCGGCCATTCTTCGGGCAGTCTCGCTACGCGTTGGGCGCGATCAGGCGCTTTCGATCCACTCCACGTCGGCGCCCACGGTGCGCAGGTTCTCGACGAAGCGCGGGTGCGCGCGACGGATCGGCGTGGCATTGCGGATGCGCGAATTGCCTTCGATGCTGGCCGCCACCATCAGCAGCGCGATGGCCACCCGGATAATGTAGGGGCTCTCGACCTGGGCCGGGCGCAATTTGCCGCCGCCGAAGGTGATCAGGCGGTGCGGGTCGGCGAGGAACACATGCGCGCCGAACTTCGACAGTTCGCTGGTCCAGCCCATGGCACCGTCATACACCTTGTTCCAGAACATGACGCTGCCCTCGGCCTGGACGCCCAGCGCGACGAAGATCGGCAAGAGGTCAACCGGGAAGTATGGCCACGGCGCGGCTTCAACCTTGGTCAGGATGTTCGGCGTGAAAGGCTGTTTGACACGCAGGCCACCGTTCTGAGTGGCGGTCGTCCAGCCGTCCTTGTGCTCGACCATGATGCCGAACTTGGCGAAGGTGCGATCAATCAGCGGGAACTGCTCGGGCGCGGAATTCTTGACGACGATCTCGCCACCGGTAATTGCACCGAGCGCGAGGAAGGTCGTGATTTCGTGGAAGTCTTCGTCGAAACGGAATTCGCCACCATTGAAGCTGCTGACGCCCTGCACGCGCAGACGCGAGGTGCCGACACCTTCAATCGGCACGCCAATCATCTGCATGAAGCGGCAGAATTCCTGCACGTGCGGTTCGCAAGCGGCGTTGGTGAGGGTCGACACGCCGTTGGCCGATGCGCCACACAGCACGAAATTCTCGGAGGTCGTCACGGAAGCGTAGTCCAGCCAGTGGTTGACCGCCTTGAGCTGGCTCTCGGTACGCACGATCAGCGAGCCGGCACCACGCTCTACCGATGCGCCAAAGTGCTGGAAGACCTCGACGTGCGGGTCGATCTCGCGCACACCCAAGGTGCAGCCCTTCACGTCGTCTTCGAGACGTGCCACACCGAAGCGCGCCAGCAGCGGCGGCACCAGCATGATGGAGGAACGCATCTCCTCCGGCAGGCGATTGATCTGCGGATCGAAATGCGTACGGCTGTGATGCAGCTCGAGCACGCCCGTGGCGTAGTCCATGTGCACGTCTGAGCCAAGCGACTCGAAGATCTCGAGAATCTTGCGGACGTCGGTAATCTCCGGCACGCCGAGCAGGCGCAATGGCTTGTCCGTCAGGAGCGTGGCGCACAGGATGGGCAGCACCGCGTTCTTATTGGCAGAAGGCAGGATTTTGCCGCGCAGTGGGCGGCCACCATGGACGATCAGATCAGACATATACGACTCATTCAGGTTTAAACAGGAGCAGCTGCATGATGTCACACAGCGTCCGGAGGAAGCATGGCGCGCGGCCGGAATCTTTCTTCACACATCGGAAGGAATGGATCCTTGGGATGTTGCCGTGTCAGTGCGCTTCATCCCAGTTGGCGCCAGCACCGGCTTCGACCAGCAGCGGCACTTTCAGTTGCGCCACACCGCTCATTATTTCCGGCAACTCGATACGCACGCGCTCAAGCTCGGCATCGGGCACTTCGAGTATGAGTTCGTCATGCACTTGCAGCAGCAATTTGCTTTGCAGCTTCTCGCGCGGCAGCCAGTCGAAAACTGCACGCATGGCGAGCTTGACGATGTCTGCCGCCGTACCCTGCATCGGCGCGTTGATGGCGGCACGCTCCGCACCCTGGCGACGACCGGCATTCGATGACTTGATCTCGGGCAAATAGAGCCGGCGTCCGAAGACCGTCTCAACATAGCCGTTGTGACGCGCCAACGCGCGCGTCTCTTCCATGTAGCGCGCCACGCCGGGGTAGCGAGCGAAGTAGCGATCGATATAGAGCTGGGCCGCGCTGCGCTCAACGCCGATCTGCTTGGCGAGACCATGTGCACTCATGCCGTAGATGAGACCAAAGTTGATGGCCTTGGCATAGCGGCGCTGCTCGCTGGTTACTTCGGCAAGCGTGGCGCCGAACACTTCGGCAGCGGTGGCGCGGTGCACGTCTTCACCCTTGGCGAAGGCGCTCAGCAGGCCCTCGTCGTCGGAAAGATGCGCCATGATGCGCAGCTCAATCTGCGAGTAGTCAGCGGAAACGATGTGGCTGCCACGCGGCGCGATGAAAGCCGCGCGAATGCGGCGGCCTTCTTCGGTGCGCACGGGGATGTTCTGCAAATTCGGCTCGGAGCTGGACAGACGGCCGGTGATCGCACCGGTCTGCGAAAAGCTGGTGTGCACGCGGCCCGTCTTCGCATTCACCGACCGCGGCAACTTGTCGGTGTAGGTGCTCTTGAGCTTGGCGAGGCTGCGGTTTTCGAGGATCAGTTTCGGCAGCGGATAGTCCAACGCGAGTTGCGCAAGCACTTCCTCATCGGTCGACGGCGCACCGCTCGGCGTCTTCTTGATCACGGGCAGCTTGTCGCGATCGAACAGCAATTCCTGGATCTGCTTCGGGCTGTTGAGATTGAATGGCTGACCGGCCACGGCGTAGGCCTCCTGTTCGATCTCCATCATGCGCCGACCCAGCTCAGTGCTCTGCTGGGCGAGCAGGAAGGTGTCGATCAGCACGCCATTGCGCTCCATATCGAGCAGCACTTCGACCACCGGCATTTCGATATCGCGGTAGACGCGCTGCAGGCCCTCTTCCGGCGCGAGCTGCGGCGTCAGTACGTTGTGCACGCGCAGGGTCACATCGGCGTCTTCAGCTGAGTATTCGGCCGCACGCGATAGCTCAACCTCAGCGAAGCTGATCTGCTTGGCCCCCTTGCCGCAGATGTCGGCGTAGCTCAACACCGTGAGGTCGAGATGGCGATTGCATAACGATTCGAGATCGTGATTCTTGTCGCTCTCCAGCGCCGCCGATTCCAGCAAAGTGTCGTGGGCCACACCACGCAAGGTGACGCCCTGATTGGCCAGCACGTGCATGTCGTACTTGAGGTTCTGGCCGACCTTGAGATGCGTGGCCGACTCCAGCCAGGGCTTGAGCTTTGCCAGCACTTCATCAAAGGGCAGTTGATCGGGCACACCCGCATAGCGATGGCCAACTGGCACATAACACGCCTCGCCCTCGGTCACGGCAAAGGACAGGCCAACCAGTTGCGCCAGCATGGGATCGAGACTGTCGGTTTCGGTGTCGAAAGCGGTCAGCGTTGCAGCACTGATCTTCCCCAGCCAGCGATCGAAAGCCGTCCAGTCGAGAATGCATTCGTAATTCTTGCGGTCGTTTTCGACGCGTTCGACCGGTGCAGCTTCGACGGGAGTGCTGGCACGCATGCTGCCGGACGATGCGCTTGGCGCAGGCGCGACATCGGCTTGCACACTGCCTTCCAGCTCGCGCAGCCAGCCGCGGAATTCGTAGCGGCGGAATTGCTCGATGAGCGTCGCCTTGTCCTGCTCGGCCCAGTTCAGTTCATCAAGGCCCTGCGCCAGCGGCACGTCGTTAACGATGGTGACCAGCTTGCGGCCGAGCGGCAGGAAGTCGAGTGCCTTGCGCAGGTTCTCGCCGACGACGCCCTTGATGTTGTCGGCATTGGCGACGACGTTGTCGAGCGAGCCATATTCCTGCAGCCATTTCACGGCCGTCTTCGGGCCACACTTGGCAACGCCCGGTACGTTGTCGACGGTGTCGCCCATGAGTGCGAGGTAGTCGATGATGCGGTTGGGCGGTACACCGAACTTGGCGAGCACGCCCGCTTCGTCCAGCGTCTCGTTGCTCATGGTGTTGATGAGTCGCACATTGGCGTTCACCAGCTGGGCCATGTCCTTGTCGCCGGTCGAGATGATGACTTCGTAACCCTGCTCGCTGGCAATGCGCGACAGCGTGCCGATGACGTCATCGGCCTCAACCCCTTCCTGCATGATCAAGGGCCAGCCCATGGCCTTGACGCAGGCGTGAATGGGCGCGATCTGCAGTGCCAGATCCTCCGGCATGGAGGCGCGCGTCGCCTTGTATTCGGGATACCAGTCGTCGCGAAAGGTTTTGCCTTTGGCATCGAAGACGCAGGCGGCGTGCGTTGCCTTGTAGGTCTCACGCAGCACGCGTAGCATGTTCAACACGCCACGCAATGCGCCCGTCGGCTCTCCCTGCGAGTTGCGCAGATCCGGCAGGGCGTGAAAGGCGCGATACAGATAAGAAGAGCCGTCGACGAGTAGTAGCGTTGGCATGACAAATCACTGATTGGTGGATGACGAGACTGAAGGATGTGTCGCCGGTTTCGAGGCGCATGCCACTCCTGCACACGCAGAAAAGTCACTCACCTGACGACCGAAAAACATGAGCTTGAAAAACAAACTTCCGCCGTTCACAGCCCCTTCAGTGGAAACTGAAACGCGTGTGGCGCGTGAGGCCTGGCGAATCCTCGGCATTATGTCAGAGTTCGTCGAGGCCTCTGAGCGCCTGCAGACCATCAAACCGGCAGTGAGCATTTTCGGCTCGGCGCGCACGCCGGTCGATCATCCCTATTACGAGCTGACCGAGAGAATCGCCCGACTGCTGTCGGATTCAGGCTTCTCGGTGATCTCCGGCGGCGGCCCAGGCATCATGGAAGCGGCCAACAAGGGCGCTTTCCACGGCAAATCGCCTTCGGTGGGTCTGAACATCCAGCTACCTTTCGAGCAGAGCGGCAATCCGTATCAGGACATCTCGCAGACCTTCCGCCACTTCTTCCCGCGCAAGGTAATGTTCGTGCGATTTGCTTCGGCTTACGTGGTCATGCCGGGCGGCTTCGGCACACTGGATGAGCTGTCGGAAGCTCTGACCCTGATCCAGACCAACAAGGGCCGCAAGATTCCGGTGATTCTCGTCTGCAGCAAGTTCTGGAACGGTTTGCTCGACTGGTTCAAGACCACGCTGATCGACGAGAAGATGATTGCCGCGAAAGACGTGGACCTGATTCAGGTGATCGACGAACCGGAAGAAATCGTCGCCGCCATCTTCAAGCACTATGAAAAGCGTGGCTTCGAGCTGTTACCCGAAGAGCACGAGGCGATGCTGAATCTGTGA
The DNA here is from genome assembly GCA_035456105.1 of Rhodocyclaceae bacterium. Lineage (GTDB taxonomy): Bacteria > Pseudomonadota > Gammaproteobacteria > Burkholderiales > Rhodocyclaceae > Viridibacterium. The sequence continues at coordinate 101,320 of DATIDV010000017.1, forward strand.
GCCTGCGATGCGTATCAGGGTACTGACCAGTGTTCTTGTCATTGCCTTGCAGGGCTGTACGACGCAGTCCTGGTACGCGGGCATGCAGAGCAGCGCCGAACAGGAGTGTCGCCGCAAACCGGGCGACGAAATGCAGCGCTGCCTGGAGCGCCTGAAGAAGCAGGATTATCGGGATTACGAGACAGAGCGCGCAGGCGGCAAGCCTGCGCAGTAAGCCCTGCGGACTGTCAGCGTCCTTGCTGATTACCCCAAATGACTTTGTGCAATTGCACCTGCATTCGCACGGCCAGCTTGTCGCGCAGCACCCATTCCGCCAGATCCGCCGGTTTCAACGAGCCTTGAACAGGCGAAAAGAGCACCGGGCAGCGCTCGATCAGTCGATGCGTCTGCAACTGCTCGCGCGCCCACTGGTAGTCAGCCTCGTCAGCCAGCACCAGCTTCAGCTCATCGCGCGGCGTGAGGTGCGCGAGGTTATCCCAGAGATTCTTGTCGACCTCACCCGAACCGGGGGCTTTGAGATCCATGATCTTCGAAACACGCGAGTCGACCACGCTGACGTCCAGCGCGCCACTGGTTTCCAGCGACACGTTGTAACCCGCTTCACACAAAGCGGAGAGCAGCGCCAAACAAGGTTTCTGCGCTAACGGCTCGCCACCGGTGACGCACACATAAGGCGTGCCGTGACGCTCGACCTCGGCGAGGATTTCATCGATGCTCTGATAGGCGCCGCCGTTGAAGGCGTACTCCGTATCACACCAGGTACAGCGCAGCGGACAGCCGGTGAGGCGCACGAACACCGTCGGCAAGCCGACGCGGCTGGATTCGCCCTGCACAGAGAAGAAGATTTCGGTAATGCGCAGACGCTCGCCACGCGAGACTTCGGAAGGAACAGCATCGGCGCCACTGGTGGGCGCCGGGTTTGCAACAGTAGTCACTTTTACTTCTTGCCCAGACGCTGCTTGGCCGTTTTCGCGGCATCGCTTTTCGGATACTTGTTGACGAGGTTGGTCAGCGTCGTCCGTGACAACTTGGTGTCGCCCAGTTCCTGCTGGCTATTGGCCAGACCCAGCATGGCATCCGGTGCGAGAGCATCGTCCGGCCAGGTATTCACCACCTTGCCGTAATACTCGCTGGCGGTCCCGACATCCCGCGCCTGAAACAGCGCCGAAGCAGCCCAGTAATTTGCGCCGGGCTGGAAACTGCTCTTTGGCCAATTCTTGATGAACTGACGAAAAGCGACGGACGCATCGACATATTTGCCCGAACGCAGCAGATTCACTGCGGCTTCGTAGTCACGGGTCTCCTGCGCGGGATCAAGAGCAGGCGTGCTCGCCGCAAGCGGTGCAGAGGCACTCGCCCCTCCGCTCGGCACGCTGGACTCTATCTTACGCAGGCGCGTATCGAGATCAACATAGAAGTCTTTCTGACGTTTCTGCGCTTGATCAAGATCATTCGTAGCGACTTCAAGCTGGCCACGCAGCTTGGCAATCTCGGCGCGCAAGGCCTCGATCTGATTGACGAGCTGCAACTGCGCGCGCGACGCACCTTCCAGCTTCTCGATGCGCGCATCCATTTCGACACGCACCTGCTCCAGGCGGCGACGTGCTTCGTCATCGTCGAACAGCCCCGCACGCGCCGGCAGCATCACGAACAAGAGGCAGGTCGCCAGAAGTGGCAAAGGATTCTTCAAGGCAATCTCCAGATTCAGACAATGGCAGCGCCAAAGTGCTACGGCCTTGGTGGCACCCCGCAGGAGCAGCACCAAGGCCGGTAGTTCTTCAAACGGCCCCGCGCAGCCCGTTTATTCAGGCTGACGCGAAGTGTCCGAAAATCTATATCAGTACTCACCCTTGTAGAGGATGTCAGCACGGCGGTTTTCTGCCCATGCAGCTTCGTCATGACCCGGGTTCTTCGGCTTTTCCTTGCCGAGGCTCACAGCTTCAATCTGATCATCCTTCAGGCCCAGGACCTTCATGGAGGCGCGAACTGCTTCAGCGCGCTTCTGGCCCAGAGCCAGGTTGTACTCGCTGGAACCGCGCTCGTCGGCGTTGCCCTGGATCAGAACATGCGCAGTCGGGTTCTTCTTCACGAACTTGGCATGAGCTTCCACGAGGGGGAAGTAATCCAGCTTGACTTCGTAGCTGTTGTAGTCGAAGTACACATTGCGCGTCGACAACAAGCTCTTCGGATCCTTCAGCTCAGCGAAGGGATCCTTCGGTGCCGGAGCCGGAGCCGGCGCCGGTGCAGCCTTCGCCGCAGGTGCAGCAGGCGCCACGGGGGCTGGTTCTTGAGTCGGCGTTGTGCTGCAGGCGGCCAGTGTGGCGACCAGCAGAATGCTCATTGGCAATGCGATTTTCATGCTTACTCCCGTGGTTCAGGTTATTAGATGATGTCTTTGTTGCGTTGTCTTGCTGTACTGATTTACTTCAGCCCACACCCATCATGTCGCCAGAGGCCCCCAAGCAGGCTCGCGGATGTCTCCGTTGCCCTGCAGGGGCTTGTAGCGAATCTTGCCGTCAAGCGACACCGCTGACAGCACGCCTCGCCCTCCAACTTCGGTTGCATAGAGGAGGAGACGACCATTTGGTGCAAAAGAGGGCGACTCGTCCCTGTCGGTATCGGTCAGCACCAGCGTTTGCTGGCTAGCCAGATCCTGCACCGTCAGCTGGAATTTCCCGCTGTTACGGCTAATGTAGGCCAAAGTTTTACCGTCTGGAGAGACTCGTGGTGAAACATTGTAGCTGCCTTCGTAAGTCACTCGCTGAGCTTCGCCACCATCGACGGACACGCGATAGGTTTGCGGGCCACCGCTTCGGTCAGATGTGAAGTATATCCACTTGCCGTCCGGAGAAAAGCATGGTTCGGTATCGATACCACTCGTTTGCATGAGCCTGCGCAAACCACTGCCATCCAGATTGACCAGATAGATCTGCGACAAACCATCCTTGGTCAGCACAATCGCAAGCCGCCTGCCATCAGGCGCCCATGCCGGTGCCGAATTCGAACCCTTGAAATTGGCGACGACTTGACGATTGCCGGTTGCAATGGTCTGAACATAGATGACCGGCTTCTTCAAGGCAAAAGAAACATATGCCAGCCGCTTGCCATCCGGTGACCAGGCCGGGGAAATAATGGGCTCATCATCAGTGAAGGCGGACACCGGATTGGTGCCGTCGTACTCAGCGATCTGCAACATGTAGTTGCGACCAACCTTCTGTACGTAGCTGATCTGCGTCGAGAAAATGCCGGGCACGCCAAGCAGTTGCTCATAGACGCGGTCCGCGATCCAGTGCCCCGCATTGCGGCCCAGTTCGAAGCGAAATGACAGCACGGCACTCTTCAACTCGACCTGCTTGACGACGTCATGCAGGCGGAAGACAGCCTCCACGTTACCGTCCGGCAAACGCCGAACGGTGCCTGCCAGCAACACGTCAGCTCCCTTGGCTCGCCACCCGGTCCAGTCCGGCCGGACAATATCTGGCAGCGGCTGGCTGCCTGTGTCCACCAAACGGAACAGGCCGCTGCGCTCCAGATCGGAACGAATCACATCCGAAATGGGCTTGGGAAGAACGTTTTCGCCGCCAAACATGGCAATCGCGACGGGAATACGCTCATTGCCCACGCCCGAAATTTCGACCGTCAACTGAGCCTGCGCCAACATCGGCGCCAGCGCGAGTGCGGAGCTTGACTGAATAAAATGTCTGCGTTGCATGAATGATTTGCGTTGCATGGGGGCTGAATTATATTGCGGCGTCCGACGGTACGTCGATTTAATCGCCACCCGGTTTGAAAACGAAATTCAGATTGCGCACAAAAACGTCTGGCTGAGACGGTTTTGGCAGGGGCGATGATGCATAGATTGCACGCAACATCGCATCATCCAGCGCCTTGTTGCCGCTTGATTTCGTCAGCCTGACTGATGCGACCTCGCCACTGGGCAACAGTTCAATCGCAAATTCTGCAGTGGGGTCGCCTGGCGGCACTGCGGCGGAAAGATGGCCGCGAACTTTCTGACTGATTGCGGCCGTCCATTCTCCCCGAGCCTTGTCTGTTGCCTTGCCGGCTGTCGCGTCGCGATCTGCCTTATTACGCGCATTGGCTTGCGCCTGGTCCTGGCGCCTTAGGCGATCCAGATCCATATTCAACAGATCGCGCTGTCGTTGCGCTTCACGCTCGCGGGGGTCGAGCTGGGGTTTGGCCGGTTCAGGCGCCTTTTCCTGCGGCTTCGGCTGCGGTTTTTCAACCGGCTTGGGCGGCTCGGGCGGCTTTTTTTCTTCCTTCTTGAGCGGCTTTTCTTCGGGCTTGGGTAGCGCGATGTCCGGCTTTTTCACCGGCGGGGGGGCGACCTCTTTCGGTACGGGTTTCGGCGCAGGCTCTGGCGTTACAACAGGTTTGGGCGGCTCGGGGATAGGCGCAGGCAGTGACCGGACGAGATCGACCTGAACCGGCTCCGGCGTGTGGCGCTGCCATTGCACGCCATAGAACAATACCAGTACCAAAACGCCATGAATGAACAGCGTCAAGAGCAGCGAACCCCATTTACCAGGGTCTTCGCGGTTATTGAACGCGGGGTTGAGCTGCGCGCCTATCACTCGAACATCACTCTGCCTTGGCGGCCTGCTGCTGTACCAGCAAGCCGATCTTGCTGATGTTATTGCGCTGGAGCAAATCCATGATCTGCATGACGATCTCGTAGCGCACGTTCTTGTTGGCCGAGATCACAACCGGCTGATCCGGATTGGCGTCCTGTGCAGCCTTCAGCAGCGCTACGAGCCTGTCACGGCTCATGCTGGTTTCCGCGCCACCGCCAGCTGCGCCGTGATCGTGCAGGGCCAGCTCACGCTCACTGCGGATGACGACTTCCAGCGGTTGCTGTTTGGTCTGCGACGACTTGGCGACGCTGGGCAGATCGACCGTGCCGGTCGGCATCATCGGTGCGGTCACCATGAAGATGACGAGCAGCACCAGCATGACGTCGATATACGGGACGACATTGATTTCATTTTTCAGACGGCGCTGGCGCATGATTCAGCCCTCGCCCTGCTCAGCGCAACTGGCGCTGCAGGATGTTGGAAAACTCCTCGATGAAGCTCTCGAAGCGGATCGACAGACGATCGATGTCGTGCGCATAGCGGTTGTAGGCCACCACCGCCGGAATCGCAGCGAACAGGCCAATGGCCGTTGCCACCAGCGCTTCGGCAATTCCCGGTGCAACGTGCGCCAGTGTAGCCGTACCGACATCGCCGAGACCGCGGAAGGCATTCATGATGCCCCACACCGTACCGAACAAACCCACATAGGGACTGACGGAGCCGACCGACGCAAGGAAGGCCAGATGCGCGTCGAGATCATCAACCTCGCGCTGAAAGTTGGCGCGCATGGCACGTCGAGCGCCGTCGATGATGTCTGACGCCTCCAGCGAACTCTGTCCGCGCAACTTGGCAAACTCGCGATAGCCGGATTCGAAGATGCGTCCCAGCGGGCCCGCCTCGTCGCGGTCCTGCGACGCACTGCGATAGAGCGTCGTGAGATCACCACCGGTCCAGAATTGGTGCTCGAAATCAGATGTAGCGGCGCGCGCCTTCCGGATGGCGAAGGCCTTGCGGAAAATCCAGTACCACGAGGAGAAGGAAACAGCGATCAGGATACCCAGTACGAACTTGACGACCAGACTGGCATTGAGCACCAGACTGAGGATGGACATGTCTTGGGATACATTCATGCGGCGGGTTCCAGGAGTTCTCTCAATAAATCGGGCAGGCGTACAGCCTGCTTCTTGTTCCAATCAACACATGCGATGGTAACTTTTGCGACAAACAGGCGTTCTGCCGTTTCGATACCCGGGCGCACAACGCACTGCTCGAATATAACGCTGGCACCTCCAACGCGAACGACCCGGCTCTGAACCTCAAGCGTGTCATCGAGTTCCGCGCCACGCAGATAGTTTGCCTCAACACGCGTTACGACGAACACCAGCCCCATCTCGGCACGCATATTGCGTTGATCCACACCGAGTGCGCGCAACCATTCGGTTCGCGCCCGCTCGCAGTAGCGCAGGTAGTTCGCATAGTAGACAACCCCGGCCGCGTCGGTGTCCTCATAGTAGACCCTGACAGGCCAACTGAACCCGGCGGCCGACTTTTCATGATTTCGCATGAAAGTATTGTACCCTCCCACACCTTGCCCGAAGGCGCGGCGCCCAAGCGCAGCCACCTTGAGGCAAAAACCCGGCTGTCGACAGACCGTTACCGCAAGGATGATGACGCTACTGTCAAACCGGGTGAGACTGGGGCAGAATGCCGCTTTTATGTTCGACCTACAGATAGGGGAATGTCCATGGCGCTGACCGAAGCCAAGCTGCTGGCTATGCCGGAGTCGGAGTACATGAGCGACAAGCAACTCACGTTCTTCAAAGAACGTCTGCTTGCCATGCGTGACGACTTGCAGCGCAAGGTAGATGAAACGGTGGAGCACATGCGTGAGCAGGAGACTGTTGCCGATCCTGCGGACCGCGCCACCGTTGAAGAGGAGCACGCACTCGAACTACGCACGCGTGACCGTGAACGCAAGCTGCTCAAGAAGATCGATCAGGCGCTTGATCGCATCAACCGTGAAGACTACGGTTACTGCGAAGAGACCGGCGAACCGATCGGACTAGCCCGCTTGCTGGCACGCCCGACGGCCACCCTGTCGGTCGAAGCACAAGCGCGTCGCGAGCGTATGCAGAAAATGTACGCAGACTGACAGGAACGCGCGGATGCCGTGACAAACGCAATGCATCCGCGAGTCTCGCCCGGCACGTCACTTTTGACGTGCCTCTTGTAACCGGACATATCGGCTCAGCATAACTCATGGCGATGTCTCTCTTCGGCAAGAAGCCCCCGGAAAAGGGTGCCAGCGGCCCGACGTCGGGCGCGCCTCGCGCCAACAAAGATGAAATCACCACCACCATGGACCTCACCAATGCGGGGGACATGGGGCGCGCACTGCAAGCCGCAGCCGGCAAGATCCAGGTTTCCGAAGGCTCGAACGAAGATCACGCCGCTGTCGAAGAGGCGGCCATCCTCTACGCCAATGCCAGTGACGACGGCGCTAGCGCCGTACTTGAAGCGGCCATTGACGGCGCGATAGGCAAAGCCTCCGAAGAGTTGTGGTTGATGCTCTTCGATCTGTACCGCCTGACAGGCCAGAAAGACGCCTTCGATGCTCGCTCCGAGCAATTCACGCAAACATTCGAAATCTCGCCGCCGATCTGGGACGAAGCAGTTCCGGCTCCCGTAACGGAGCGCCGCCAGTCCGCACCGGCGGTGAACCTTTCCGGCACGCTATCGGGCAATGCCCGTCCGCAATTCGAGCAGCTCGCACGCATCGGCCAGAAGATGGGCAAGCTGCGCATCGAGCTGACGCGCCTCAAGGGTATCGACGAAGCCGGCTGCGCCCTGCTTAACGAGACACTTGCGACCTTGAAGCGCGCCCGTGTCGAAGTCGTCCTGTTCGGCGCACCGCACGCCATTACGCTTATCGAACCGAGACTCAAGGTCGGCGAGCGCACCGACCAGCCTTACTGGATGCTGGCCCTGAGCCTGATCCAGCAGACTGCGGACGCCGACCGTTTTGATCAGGTTGCGCTGGATTACGCCATCACCTTCGAAGAATCACCACCTGCCTACGAGCCGCCACCGGTGGTCGCGCCCGAGGAACTGGCGGAAGCCGCCGCTGCGGCACCTCAACCTGAACGAGATGCGGATCGTTTCGCCATGACCGGCATCGTCGCAGGTAACCAGCCCGACGCACTCCGTCAGCTTGCGGTGTATGCCTCACAGCGCACACGCATCGAAGTCGACTGCACGCAACTCAAGCGTCTTGAGTTCGTCAGCGCGGGCGCCCTATTCAACCAGATCGCGCAATTGCAGGGTCAGGGCAAACAGACCATGCTCTACCGCCCAAACGCGATGGTTGCCGCCTTGCTGCGAGTCATGGGCATTGACCAGGTCGCCGAGATCGAACGTCGCAAGAGCATATAGTCAGCAAAAGAGTCCGAAAAATGAATAAGGGCCGCAGGATTGCGGCCCTTTTCTTTTGTGCGCAACAGAACTTTCCTTATGCCAGAAGCGCGCATGGAGGCTTCAAGCGGATTGGGCGACGAGCACCAGCCCGCCGGTATCGATCATGCGCATTGCATCGTCAGCGGGTCTATTCGCCACCCACCGAGATCGGCGGGTCATGGCGCTCGCCACGCTCAGTCACCGGTCGCGGCGGCAGTTCGCCCGGCTTATGCGGCTTTTCACCGTAGCGCAGGCCTTCGGGATTACTCTCCGTGGCATAGGCATCGTCCTGCCCCCCGCTCAGGTTCGGACGCTCGCTGCTCGCGGCCTCGCTATCGCTTTTCTCGGATGTGGGAGGGGTATTCGACATGATGTGCTCCTGCGTGGCTGAACCGATGCGTGCGAACCCGCAGCACACTGCGGCACACATGATCAGCCTAGCTCAGCGCACGCCGAGTTGCCCGGCGAAGTCTTCAGGCAGGAAGCAGGTCTCCAGCGCACGCTGCGCAAACAGGAAACGGCCATCGCAGACAAAGCCCAGTTCGGCCCAGTCGACGGCATTGAGCAGCTCGGCCGCGCGCTGCACGTTGATGCGCACATCGCGCGGGAAAATCGCCAGCACCGCACCGTCGTAGTCCTTGCAGTCGTGCACGAAGAAGGGCTGCGCCTGGCGGGTCTTGCAATTGACATAGATGCGCGGCGCATCGGACTTGTGATGATCGCGCCCCCAGTGCCACCAATTAGTCTCATTAAAGGAACGGATACGGCGTGCCAGCAGCGCATCCTTGTGGGCGGCCAGATGCTTGTGCTGCACACCGTAGAGCATGCGGCGCGTCTCGCCACTGCTAGCCGTTTTCGAGCAGACGAACTCCACATTTCCCTCTGCATGCGCAAATACCCCATCCAGCCCGGACACGGCACCGACCTTGACGCTGAACAGCGAGGCAAACGGCAGCGTGTAGTCGCCGCCGAGAAAAACGAGTTGCCCGTTGTGGCAATCGAACAGGCGGCCATCGTGCATGCGCCGATCCATGCGCCCCTTCTCGAAACGGAAGATGGCCGTATTGGGCAGGGCACCATCGAAAACACGCGCATCACCCAGATCGATGAAGTCGGTGATCGTGCCCTGCTCGAACAGCAGGCGATTGAGCTTGCGCGCAGCCGTCGCCTTGATGAAGTCACGCGGCACGATGAAGATCAGCTCGCCACCGGGTTCAAGATGTCGCAGGCATTTCTCAATGAAGAACAAGGACAAATTGCTGCGTGCATCGAACAGCTGCATGTCGAGCTTGTCGCGCGTGCTTGTGCCGATATCCTGGAAGCGCACATACGGCGGATTGCCGATAATGGTTTCGAAGGTCTCGCTCGCCGGGAAATCGAAGAAATCCATCACGCGCGCACCATGCGGCGCCACGCGCGCATCGAACTCGATGGCGACGCAGCCTGCAATCTGCGAGGAGAACGCACCATCACCGCAGGAAGGCTCCAGCGTGCGGCCGCGATTGCGGCGCAAGGCCAGCATCTTCGCGACGACCGCAGGCGGCGTGAATACCTGGCCGAGCGCCGTCACATCCAGCCGCGCGGGACGCTCGCGCTCTGCGACGGCGGCGCCCTCAGCCCGCATCGGCACCCACCACGTGCACGGTTTCGCCCTCGCCGATATCCACCACCACCACACAACCGGCGCGCAGCTTGCGCGTCTTGCGTGTCTCCGGCTCGCCATCGACTGTCACCACACCCTCCGCCACCATGGCTTTCGCCATCCCGCCGGACGAAGCGATGGACAGCAGCTTGAGCAGCTTGTCGAGCTCGATGTATTCGGAATTGAGGGTGAAGGTGTGGTTCATGACGGGGCCTGCGATTCGATCAGCGTCGATTATCTCGCAGCTCGCGCTCGCCGGGGCGAGCGCATTGGCGGCCCCGAAAGTGCTCAGAGCTTCTCGACGATTTCGAAGGGTTTGCTCGCGATCAGCGTCCCATTTGCGAAAACATCCACACGATTCTTTCCCGCGCCAATGTCAGCAGACAGCACCGGCATCCAGATTCGGTGCGGAGACGCACTCAGGACAAACTCACTTTGTTGACTGGAGACAAGCTTGTCCCCACTGAACCAGCGCACTTCCACGCGCTGTGCACCGCTTGGTGCATTGTCCGCATCCCATTTGAAGGTGAGGTAGGCAATGATCTTGCCCTCGACGGAGAACCGATCGTTGACTCCAGACGGTCCGTCTTCAGCAGTCGCGTTGCGGGCGAGCAGCAGGCTCGTATTGCTCTGGTCGAGCGACACTACCTTGGCCCTCGCAACCTCCGACTTTGTCGCAATGACTGCTGGCGGCTGTGCCTGCTCAAACGGCGTGAAAACAATACCGTTGTCGACCGAATAGAAACGGCACTCTTTTCCTGCGAGCACTTCCTTCTCGCAAGCCTTCATCGCTCGCTCGAAGGGGCGAATTCCGATGGATGCCCAGTGGCAGCCTTCCTTATTACTGACAACGAATGCTCGCGGAAGATCCTGCTTCAGATAGTCCCTGTAAATCTCCTTGCACCTGTCGCTTGCCAGCAATGTCTGCCCGGCATCCAGCGCCACTAAGTTGGTCGGGGCAGGAACAGCGACGTCTGATGCCTCGGTCAGCCGTGAATCCACGAACAACTCGTCCGTCGTCACGATGCCTTTCGACAAGGCAGTCGCGTCCGGGACAGGCCTGCAGTCAACCAACTGCTGGGACTTGGCTGTGCCTGAGCAATGGAGAACATTTCCTTTTGAAAATTTCGCTTGTGCGGGGAAGAACACCTTTCTGTCGAACTTTGAGGTGTTGCCGGTAGTCGAGAAAAAACCATCACGACTGAGGGAAACATCGCTCCGGGTCAGCTTGGTATGTTCGCGCCACCACTCGTGAATCGTTTCAATCTTGACACCTGAATCGTCGCTCAGCACATGTGTGGGCTCTCCAATACCAATCGTGAGCGTGTGCGCAGAAGCAGGTCCGGCACCGCTGAACATTCGCCGTTTTCCGGACAGAAACAACATTGGGCAAACCAGCTCTGTGCAATTGCCGTGCGCAACCGTAGTCACCTCAGCGTCCTCGATGACTTTGGCAACATCTCGGGCAGCGCGAAAGTTCATACCCAGCGGCGCTCTGATGACAACCGTCTTTATCGCTGTTGTCAGTTCCCGCTTTACCTTCTCGACATCACCCTGATCAATAGTTCCGTAAACAATCATCAGATCGCCGGACTTCCAGAACGTCAGCGCGCTCTGAGCCGATGCTGCCCACCCCAAGCACAGCGAAGAGGCCAGCATCAGAACGTAATTCTTCATTCTCATTTATTTATGTCTCCCTTTTTTCACCACGCGGACCTCGACGTCCCCCATTTCGTTGGAGTTTAGCGTCATGTGCGCAGAACTTACGCGACTACGTAAGTGCCTTCGCGCCAATTCTCACAGGCGCACACAGCGCTTGGCTTAACCAGCCTGGTCCAGTTTGTAACCAAGACACCCCAAATCAGCCATGCGTTGTGGGCCGGCCGGCATAAGCGGCAGCCGCACTTCGTCGTCCGCTACGAGGCATTGCAGCTCCCCTCTCTTCCCAGAGGAGAAGGAACGGCACGCGCTGCGAACTTTGCCAAAGGGATACAGCTGCTAGCATGACACCGAGCGTGCCAGTCACACATCCACTTGCCAGGACGGAACCCACCATGCTGAGCCAGACCGCCATCTTCCTCGCCGCCGCCGTGCTCATGGTGCCGATTGCCCGCAAGCTGGGGCTGGGTGCTGTGCTCGGCTACCTCGCCGCGGGCGTGCTGATCGGGCCCTGGGGGCTACGCCTGATCGACGATGTGGAGGCGATCCTGCATTTCGCCGAGTTCGGTGTCGTGCTGTTCCTGTTCGTCATCGGTCTCGAACTACAGCCCTCGCGCCTGTGGGTGCTGCGGCGTCAGGTGTTCGGCCTCGGTAGTGCGCAGGTGCTGGTCAGCATGGCGGCGATTGCCTGCATCGCGCTGTTCTTCGGTCTGGGCTGGCGTGCGGCGCTGATCGTCGGCCTGGCGCTGGCCATGTCATCTACCGCGCTGGTCCTGCAGTCACTCGCCGAGAAGCAGCAGCTCACCGCACGCCACGGGCGCGATGCGTTTGCCATATTGCTGTTCCAGGATCTGGCGGTAATTCCCATCCTGGCCCTGATGCCGATGATGGCGGGCAACGGCGATGTGGACTTCAAAGTGCTCACGCTGCTCAAGGCCATTGCCCTCATTGCGGCGGTGATCATCGGCGGGCGCACCCTGTTGCGGCCAGCCTTCAAGTGGATCGCCACGCTGGGTAGCCGCGAGACCTTCACGGCGGCCGCGCTGCTGGTCGTCATCGGCACCACGCTGGTGATGGAAGTGGCGGGCCTCACCGCCTCGCTGGGGGCCTTTCTTGCCGGCGTGCTGCTGGCCGATTCGGAATACCGCCACGAACTCGAAGCCGACATCGAACCCTTCAAGGGCCTGTTACTGGGTCTGTTCTTCATCGCCGTCGGCATGAGCGCCAACCTCGGCCTGCTGCGCACGGAAGCCCTGCCCATCATCGGCATCGTGCTGCTGCTGATGGTGGTGAAGTTCGCCGTGCTGTACTGGCTCGGCCGCGTGACGGACTGCTCCAACAAGAGTTCGCGCAAGCTGGCCGTAGCGCTGGCACAAGGCGGCGAATTTGCTTTCGTGCTGTTCCAGCTGGCGCGCCAGAACGACGTGCTGAGCCGGGCGCAGACCGACTGGCTGATCGTACTGGTCACCCTGTCGATGCTCGCCGCGCCCCTGCTGTTTCTCATCGAGGAAAAATTCCTCGCCCCGAAGTTCGACGACAAGGCCGCGCAACGCCCCTTCGATACGGTCGAAGACCCGAGCCGCGCCGTGCTCATCGCCGGCTTTGGCCGCGTCGGCCAGATCGTCGCGCGCCTGCTGGCGCTGAAGAAAATTCCTTTCACCGTGCTCGATGCCAGTGCCACGCATGTCGACTACGTACGCCAGTTCGGCTCCAAGGCCTACTACGGCGATGCCTCGCGGCTCGACGTGCTGCATGCCGCCGGCATCGAACACGCAAAGATCTTCGTGCTGGCCATCGATGACGTGGAAGCCTCGATCAAGACCGCCGAACTGGTACGCCGCCATTACCCCAAGCTGCTGATCTATGCGCGTGCCCGCAATCGCTTTCATGCCTACAAGCTGATGGACCTTGGCGTGAAGCTGATGGTGCGCGAAACCTGGCATAGCAGCGTGGCACTGGCCAAGGAAGTGCTGCTGGGCATGAAGCTGCCGGAGAGCGAAGTAGATGCCGCGATTGCACGCTTCAGGGAATTCGACGAGGCCAACCTGCTGCGTCAGCATGCCGTGTATCAGGACGAGGCATTGCTGGTGGAGACCACCAAGCAGGCGGCGGAAGAGCTGCGCTCGCTGTTCGAGTCGGATGCGATCGAGGCGGCACGCGAGGCCAATCGCGAGGCGGCCTGAGCCTCCGCATTGTTGAGATGCGGCTAGTCTAGCGTTGCCCTGAAACGCTTGAGTCCCACTGCCATCACGACGGTGATGAACAACAGCAGTGGCCACACTTCGGGCCACAGCTCCACCACGCCATTGCCCTTCAACATCACACCGCGGATGAGTCGCAGGAAGTGCGTCAGCGGCAGCACTTCGCCAATTGCCTGCGCCCACTGCGGCATGCCACGGAACGGGAACATGAAGCCCGATAGCAGGATGGACGGCAGGAACACGAAGAATGTCATCTGCATCGCTTGCGTCTGGGTGCGCGCCACGCTGGAGATGGTGATACCGACGGCGAGATTGGCGCTGATGAAGATCAGCAGGCACAGCATCAGCAGCATGAAGCTGCCTTCGAAGGGCACGTTGAAGACGTAGCGCGCCGCCAGCAGGATGACGAAGACCTGCACATAGCCGATGAAGATGTAGGGCGCGATCTTGCCGATCATGACTTCGATGGGAAGCACCGGCGTGGCAAGCAGGTTTTCCATGGTGCCGCGCTCGACTTCGCGTGTGACACCAAGCGAGGTCATCATGATCATCGTCATGGTCAGGATCACGCCCATCAGGCCGGGCACGATGTTGTACTGCGTGATGCCTTCTGGGTTGTAGCGGCGATGGATGCGCAGTTCGAAACGGCTGGCCGCAACCGGCCTCGCCAGCGGTCCGGTGAGGTCGTGTGCCAGCGCCGTCTGCGCGAGCTGCTGCACCGCGGCGATGGCGCTACCGGTAGCCGCCGGGTCGGTGGCGTCGGCTTCGAGCAATAGTGCCGGCCGCTCGCCGCGTGAGACGGCACGCGCGAAGCCGGCCGGTATAGTCAGCGCGAACTGTACTTTGCCCTCGGCAAGCAGGCGATCCGCCTCGGCCATGCTGGCGTCGCCGGCGACCACCTTGAAGTAGCCGGAATTCTCCAGCGCGCGCACGATGCTGCGCGTGAACGAGCCCTGCTCCTGTGCCACTATGGCGGTCGGCAAGTCCTTGGGGTCGCTGTTGATGGCGAATCCGAACAATGTCAATTGAATTATCGGAATGCCAATCATCATGGCAAAGGTCAGCCGGTCGCGCCGCAACTGGATGAACTCCTTGAGCATGATGGCGTAGAAGCGCCCCAGGTTCATTGCCCGGCTCCTGGTTGCAGCGCTTCGATGCGTGCGACGATTTGATCCAGTACGCCTGCCTCATCCGCCATCAGAGCCTGCACGCGCTGACATGCGGTGCGTACCTCGACATCGTGCAACAGATGCGCCAGCGCATTCGCCCACTTCTTCGGCGGAGCCTTGGCGCTGAGCTGCGCGCCGCAGCCAAGACGCTCGACGCGCCCGGCGTTGTCGAACTGGTCATGCGCGAAGGGCGTGATCATCTGCGGCACACCGGCGGCCATGGTCTGCGCTGTCGTGCCGATACCGCCGTGATGCACGAAAGCCGCGAGACGCGGCACGAGCAGATCGAAGGGCACGTAGCGAGCGTGATGCACGAATTCCGGTGCAGTCCCGTGCATGCTCCAGGGCAACTGCTCGGCGAACGGCGTGATGAACAGAGCGCGCTTGCCCAGCGTCTCGCAGGCCTTGAGGGCGCGCTCGAAGAAGGGCTTACCGAAGGCCATCGCCGAGCCGGGCGTGAAGCCGATGGGGGCTTCGCCTGCAACGAGGAAATCCTCAAGATCATCCCGCATCCCCTCGCCGTCATTCCCGCGGAGGCGGGAATCCAGTGACGTTAGCTCAGCCTCGTCAAAGCCGCTGGATTCCCGCCTTCGCGGGAATGACGGCGTTTCGGGCTCAGAACGTTCAGCAATTGGTTTTCTGGCTGCACGCCACAAAGGAAACCCTGTCGTCATGCTGTTCGCCGGCCAGTCCGTCTGCGTGTCACAGAACCAGTCCGGCCAAGCGCAGATGACTGCTTGGGGTGAGTGCTGCCATTGCCTGAAGACGCGGCTCACTGGCGCGAGGCCGATCTGTGCACGCATGGCATTCATGTCACCCCGCACCACGCCATCGAGCACGCGCGTATCCACCCAGTCCATCAACACGCGTCGCCAGCTCCGGGGCAGATGCCCGAACCAGCTACCGATGCCGGGCAAGCGCGGTGGGGCATCGGCGGAGAGGATGCAGCTCGGCGACAGGTGCACCGTCGCAGCAGGCACGCCAAGCTTCTCCTGCGCGAAGCGCACCGACCAGGCCAGGGTGCTGCCGACCAGCACCGTCTCGCCCGGACGGATATGCTTTTGCAATAACTCGTAGACGGGCAGGATCTGCTTGTTCGATGCGCGCCAGACCACTGCGAAAGCACGACGCGGATGCCACAGATCCGGCTGCGCGGTAGCCCGCTGGTAGTCCTCCCGCGTGCCGACGGGAATGAAGCCCAGCCCCGCTTGCGCGACGCGCTCGGCGAAATAAACGGAGGTCACGATGTCGACCTCGTGACCGCGCGCCTGTAGCGCCTGCCCGATTGCGAGAAAGGGATGTACATCGCCGGCGCTGCCGACGGCTTCGATCAGAACGTGCATGCAAGGTCCCCGCTGAACAACCATGCATCGTCATCCCGGCAAAGGCCGGGATCCAGATCCTCGCGTAGTGCTGGATCCCGGCCTGCGCCGGGATGACGAACCGTTGAGGTCTTCATGAAAAGTTATCCGCGCTCTGGCGCATCAGCTTGATGAAGATCTCTTCGAGCACCGGTTTGCTGCGAGTCCATTCGTAGCGGCTGTCCTTCTGAAACGGCGCGAGTGCCGCATCCAGCGCGGCCGCATCTGATCCACTGACATGTAGCGACATGCCAAAGCGCGTCACCAATTGCACGCCGGGCAGGCCTTCGAGTTTGTCGGCAAGGTCGTGCGTGTCGGCACCGCTGACATTCCAGGTCGCGAAGCCGCTCTGCTCGACCAGCTCGGTCGGCGTGCCGTGCGCCAGCAGCTTGCCGTAGGCGATGTAGCCGAGGCGGTGGCAGCGCTCGGCTTCGTCCATGTAGTGCGTCGACACCAGTACGGTCACGCCGTCGGCGGCAAGCTTGTGGATCTCGTCCCAGAAGTCGCGCCGCGCACTCGGGTCGACGCCGGCCGTGGGTTCATCGAGCAGCAGCAACTCCGGCTCGTGCAGCATGCAGGCGGCGAGTGCGAGGCGTTGCTTCCAGCCGCCCGACAGACTGCCCGCGAGCTGCTTCTGCCGCGTGGCGAGACCGAGACGTTCAAGCGAGGCATCGACGCGTGCGCTGCGCTTATCCATGCCGTACACGCGCGCCACGAAGTCGATGTTCTCGCGAATGCTTAGGTCGTCGTAGAGCCCGAAGCGCTGGGTCATGTAGCCGACCTTGCGCTTGATTTCCTGCGCCTCGCGCACCACGTCGAGACCGAGCGTGTGGCCCTCACCCGCGTCGGGCGTGAGCAGGCCGCACATCATGCGGATGCTGGTCGTCTTGCCCGAACCATTGGGGCCGAGGAAGCCGTAGATCTCGCCGCGATTGACCTGCAGATCGAGGCCATCGACAACGGTCTTGCTGCCGTAGCGCTTGGTGAGGCCGTGGACATCGATGGCCAGTTCGCTCATTTGCTTGCAGTGACGGAAAGCCGCACGTCCACCGGCTGCCCCGCATGCAGGCGCGCCACATCTTGCGCCGCAGGCCGTGCCTCGACGAGGAACACCAGCTGCTGCCGGCTCTCCTTGCTGTAGATCACCGGCGGCGTGAATTCCGCCTCGTGCGCGATGTAGCTAACCGTCGCCTGCATCGGCGCGCCGCAACCATCGCAGCTGACCTCCACGACGCTACCAGGCTGCACGGCGGACAGCTGCGCCTGCGGCACAAAGAAGCGCAGTTTGACGGCCGCGCGCTCCTGCAGGCTCACCACCGGGCTGCCCGCAGGCACCCACTCGCCAACGCGGTAAAGCGTGTCGTCGACGCGCGCGGCAACCGGCGCGGCGACAGCCTTCTGCGATAGTTGCCATGCACTCTGCGCTAGCTGCGCTTTGGCCGCGGCCGCTTCGGCGCGCGCGGCATCGCGGTTGTCCGACCTTGCCGGCAATCGCGCGGTGCGCAGCTGTGCTTCGAACTGGCGCACCTGCGCGGCATCGGCGTCGCGCTTGGCTTCGAGGTTGACGAGGTCTGCGCCGGAAACAAAGCCTTGCTGCGCGAGTGTGCGTTGACGTTGCAGGATGCTTGCGGATTCGCGCGCTGCGGCACGCGCAGCTTCAAGCCCGGCGGCGATCTGCGCCAGCTCGTCACTGCGCTTGCCCTTGGCGAGGTCACTCACCTGGGCCTCTGCCTGCTCGACGCGCGCCTGCGCTGCACGCAATCCGGCCGCCTCGTTGTCCTGTTCGAGCACGAACAGCGGCATGCCCGCTTTGACCTCGTCACCGCGCTGGACGGCAAGGCTCAGGAGGCGTCCGCCGACGGGCGAAGCGACACGCACAGGCTCAGTCTCGACGTAACCATTAAGCGTATCAGCGTCGCGTTGTCCGCATGCCGCGAGCAGCAGTGCCAAGCTCATCAGTTGGATATGAACACGCTTCATTCCGGACCTCCGCTCATGCAATCAGCGTATCTCGTTCCCTGTTATTTTCTCAGGATCTCACGCGCGCTGGCGATGCTTCATGCGCACGATACGCGCATTCGGCACGCTGACCTTGTCGTGAGCAACGGGCTCGCCGATATAGTTCGCGCGCGGCCGGATCAGCTCGCCCTGCGCCTGTTGTTCGAGCGCATGTGCGAGCCAGCCCACGCTGCGCCCCAGCGCAAAGATGATGCTGGCGCTGCTGCGCGGCAGACCCAGCGCGCGACGCATGGCGACCAGTGCGAGATCGAGATTGGGTAACTCGCCACAACGCTCCTGTACTGAGCGTCGCAAGGCGACAAGCTCGGGCTGCAATGGCAGGCGGGCAAGAATGCTCGTGGCGCGCGGATCGCCCTGCGGGTAGAGACGATGGCCAAAGCCCGGCACGGATGAACGCGTCTCGAGGATGCGCGCGACGAGCGCGTCAGCCGAGTTGCCTGCAAGTTCATCCCACAAGGTCTCGACCGGTTCGCTCGCCGTGCCATGACGCGGCCCGGACAAAGCCGCGAGCCCGCCGAGCATGGCCGCATGCAATTGCGCGCCGGTGGAGGCCACAACACGTGCAGCGAAGCTCGAGGCGTTCAGCTCGTGATCGGCACACAGCACCAGGGCCGCGCGCAGACTCGCAGCACCCGCTCCATCCACGCCCCATGCAGCGCCACATTGCACGTGCAATGGCGCAGCGGAAACGGACGTGCCGAGCAAGGCCGCCGCCATGCAGCGAACCAGCGTGATGCAACGCGCATGTCTTGCGGCCACCGAGGCCTCGCCTGGCAAATGCGCCAGCTGCATGGCCATCGCGGGGAATGCCGCCATCGCACGCTCCAGCGGCCGCGCTTCGGTGAGCGCCGCGACATGGATATCCGGCACTGCAGATTCAAACTGGATGGCACCGTCACAACCCCACAGCAAGCCCGCCACTTCTTCGAGCGTGCAGCGATCCGCCAGCGCGGTGGCACGCTGTGCGCGATACCACAGCTCGCCGTCAGCAATCAGCGTCAGGGCAGACTCGAGCACCGGCAAACCGAAATCGAGAGAGCGCCGTGCAGCCGCACGCGGCTTGCGGCCCTGCGCGGCGCGCGTGGCAAGACGCTCCACATCGCTGCGCGAATACAGCTTGCCCTGCCCTGTGGGCGCGAGCTGGGCGCGCAGCAGGCCACGGCTGACGTAGCTGTAAAGCGTCTGGCGTGTCACGCCGAGCAGGCGCGCCGCTTCGCTCGAGTCAATGAGTTGCATGCCGCAATCATCGCACCACCCACACTGCGGGGCCAACTTGATTGAGTCGATCAAGATTGACCCCAGGCAGCGCGCGGCTCTCCAATGGACTCTTGCCGATCAACAAGGAGCGCAGCATGGACATGCAGACCCGCAATATCGACTTCGGTCGCACCGCCGACGACTACCGTCGCCACCGCGCCGGTTTTCCCGATTCACTTTTCACACGCCTCGCCGTGTATGGCGTTGGCATTGCCGGACAGCGCCTGCTGGACATCGGCACGGGCACCGGCAGCCTCGCACGCGGTTTTGCGAAACGCGGTTGTCACGTGACCGGCCTTGACCCTTCAACCAAGCTCACCGCTCAGGCGCGCGAGCTTGATCAGGAGGCAGGAGTGTCCATGGACTACATCACCGCACGCATCGAAGACAACGATCTACCCGACGCCAGCTTCGACGTAATCACAGCAGGGCAATGCTGGCACTGGTTCGAGCGGCCACGCGCTGCCGCGCAGTGCTTCCGCCTGCTGCGTCCCGGCGGCATCGTGCTGTGCACTAACTTCGACTGGCTGCCCTGGCCGGGCAGCGTCGTCGAAGCGACGGAGAAGCTGATCCTCGAACACAACCCGGCGTGGCCGGCGCATGGCGGTCACGGCATCCACTACAAGGAATTCGCCGACCTCACGGGCGCGGGCTTTCGGGCGCTGCAGTCCTTCAGCTTCGATGAGGACGTGCCCTACACGCACGAAGCCTGGCGTGGTCGTATTCGCGCCAGCGCAGGCGTTGCCGCGAGCTTGCCGCCAGAGGCGGTAGCGCGATTCGATGCCGTGCATGCGCAGATGCTGACAGAGAGCTTTCCGCACGAGCCTTTGCAGACGCCGCATCGGGTGTTTGCGCTGATCGGCAGAAAGCCGTTTGCATGACGCGACGAGCGCCAGCGCGATTCCGACGCGCAGCGCCGTGGCCTGCATGGCCTCGGCGCTATTTCTTGATGCTTAGCTGATTGGCCACGTCATGCACGCCGGAGACTACGCGTGTGGCCTCGACGGCCCGGTCGATCTGCGCCTGGTCATTCACAAAACCGCTCAGCTGCACGCGTCCATGCCGCGTGACGACGCTGATGTCGGCGCCGCGAATGTCGGGGTCTGCGAGGAGGATGCCTTTGACACGACTGGTCAGGATGCTGTCGTCGACCACCTCACCGACGCTCTCCTTGCCGACCTTGATGTTCATCCCGCTCTCGACCTGACGGACACCTTCCGTGCCACGCGCCAGCGCGAGAGCCTTATCGGCCTGACCCTGATCGTCGACGAAGCCACTCAGCATCACATTGCCATTGTGTATTTCAACCTTGATATCGAGGCCGTCAATCTCTTTGTCAGCGACCAACGCAGCCTTGAGCCTGGCGAGAATGACTGCGTCATCGACGCGCGTGCCGATGGTCGACGCGGCCGCCGGCGTCTCGAGATTCGCGTTGGCAGACTCTTGTGGGCTGCAGCCTGGGAACACCATCAGGCAGGCGACAAAACCAGCGACCGGCAAACAGAGCTTGAGCGACTTCATGCTGGCACTCCGGATTTCGCTCTGGTTTGTATTGGCGGCACACATGGCGGCACGCATGGTGGTTCTCCGGTCTATCCGCAGCTTGCCGCAGCTTGCACGGATTTCTGCTCATTGCGATAGGGTCGTGCGTCAGTGGCATGCCGGTCTGTACGCTGTCGCACAAACGGGGTGGGCAAGATATCTTCTTTGCGCACGCGGCCACGGGAAGGTGCGCAACGCTACCCGTTTCACTCCCTGCATTGAACATCCGCGTTTTACGGGCTAGAGCGCGACAGGCACACCGTCGAGGCTCACCTCGGGTACGACAGGGCGCGGCCGCCGCACCTTCTCGCCGGGTGCGATGACTTCGGCCTCGCCCTTCACCACGGCCTCGCCATCCTGGTTGCTGACCACGCAGTCGAACTTGACGCGCTTCTTCTCCTGCTTCTCCGCGCAGGTCACAGTCACCGTCAGCGTGTCGCCGAGCTTTACCGGGCGGCGGAAGCGCAGGTTCTGCGACAGGTAGATGGTGCCGGGCCCCGGCAGCTGCATGCCCAGTACGTTGGACACCAGCGCGCCGGCGAACATGCCGTGTGCGATGACTTCGCCGAACGGCGTGCCGCGCGCGTAGTCCGGGTCCATGTGGGCGGGGTTGATGTCGCCTGACAGGGCGGCGAACAACACCACATCCTCATGGCGCACGTGGCGCTGCAGGCTGGCGGATTCGCCGATGGCGATCTCGTCGTAGGTACGGTTCTCGATGAAGCTGGCTTCGCTCATGGGGGCCTCGTATGGTTGGCCGGCGATTGCCGGTCCGATTGTGCACATGCAATAAGGATAGGCAAGGGCGTAGCGCTTTGCCTGATCCCCCGCAATGTTTTTCAACGCTTGCGGCAATCGCACAAGCACGCAGGCTGCGCAAACAACGTATTGCCCTCTCATGGTCGCCGCCGGACAATCGCCGTTCGATCACAGCGCATCAGGTCAGCCATGAGCAGCAAACGCATCGCCTACTATCCCAAGCCGGCCGGCGGTCTCGACGCGCTGAAAGCCTCGCTGGCCGCGCTGCAGGAGCAGGGCATCGTGTCCAAGGGCCTGGCGACACTGCGCAACGCCAACCAGCCCGAGGGCTTCGACTGCCCGGGCTGTGCCTGGCCTGACCGCAATCAGCATTCAAGCTTCGAGTATTGCGAGAACGGTGTGAAAGCGGTGGCGGCGGAGGCGACCAGTCATCGTGCGACGCCTGCGTTGTTCGCTGGTGCCACGGTGTCGGAGCTGATGGCGCAGGACGATTACACGCTGGAGTCACACGGCCGCCTGACCGAGCCGCTGCGCTACGACGCGGCGAGTGACCGTTACGTGCCGCTGACCTGGCCGGACGCGTTCGCGCTGGTGGCGAAGCATCTCAACGACCTGCCGACGCCCGACGACGCGATTTTCTACACCTCGGGGCGCACTTCGAACGAAGCGGCCTTCCTCTACCAGTTGTTCATCCGCGAGTTCGGCACCAATAACCTGCCCGACTGTTCGAACATGTGCCACGAGCCTTCGGGTGTCGGCATGAAGCCGCAGATCGGCGTCGGCAAGGGTACGGTGACGCTGGATGACTTCACCAAGGCCGATGCGATCTTCATATTCGGCCAGAACCCCGGCACCAATCACCCGCGCATGCTTGGCGAACTGCGCGAGGCATCGAAGCGCGGCTGCAGGATCGTCGTCTTCAATCCGCTGCGCGAGCGCGGGCTGGAGCGTTTCTCCGACCCGAAGAATCCCGTCGATGTACTTGGCAGCGAGACGAAGATCGCCTCGCACTACTATCAGCCGCGCATCGGCGGCGACCTGGCCGTTGCGAAGGGGCTGATCAAGGCGGTTCTGGAACAGGGCGCACAGGACAGGAAATTCATCGCCGAGCATACGGAAGGTTTCGATGCCCTCATGGAGGACGTGCTGGCCGAGCCGTGGCCAGCCATCGAGGCTGCCTCTGGCCTGTCGCACAGCCAGCTGCTCGAAGCCGCGCGCATCTATATCGCCAGCAATGCAACGATATGCACCTGGGGTATGGGCATCACCCAGCACAAGCATTCGGTGGCCACCATCCAGATGCTGGTTAACCTGTTGCTGGTGCGCGGCAATATCGGCAAGCCGGGTGCGGGCGCCTGCCCGGTGCGTGGTCACTCGAATGTGCAGGGTGATCGCACCATGGGCATCTACGAGAAGCCTGCGCAGGCTTTTCTCGACAAGCTCGGCAAGGCCTTCGATTTCGAGCCGCCGCGCGCGCATGGTCATGACGTGGTGGCGGCTATCGAGGCGATGGCGCGTGAGCCCGGCAAGGTGTTTTTCGCCATGGGCGGCAACTTCGCGGCAGCAACGCCGGACACCGAGCAGACCTGGGCCGCGCTGCGGAATTGCGCACTGACCGTGCACGTCACCACCAAACTCAATCGCTCGCACCTCGTGCACGGCAAGGAGGCGCTGATTCTGCCCTGCCTCGGCCGCACCGAGATCGACGTTCAGGCGAGCGGGCCGCAAGGCGTGACGGTGGAAGATTCCATGAGCATGGTGCACATCTCGCTGGGCATGAACGCGCCGGCGTCGAAGCAGCTCATGTCGGAGCCGGCTATTGTTGCGCATCTCGCCACTGCAACGCTGTCGAAGAGCAAGACGCCGTGGCTGTGGCTGGTCGAGGATTACAGCCGCATCCGCGACAAGATCGCCGAGGTCGTCGATGGCTTCACGGACTTCAATGCGCGTCTCAAGACGCCCGGCGGCTTCTACCTCGGCAACAGCGCACGCGAGCGCGACTGGCAGACGCTCAACAATCGCGCGCAGTTCAAGGCGCATGCCTTGCCGCAGGCCGAGGACAATAGCGCGCTGTTCAAGCTCATGACCGTACGCAGCCATGACCAGTACAACACCACGGTGTACGGCATGGACGACCGCTACCGGGGCGTTTGGGGTCACCGCCGCGTGTGCTTCATCAACCGCAATGATCTGACCAGGCTCGGCTTCGTGGCGGGTGACTGGGTGGACCTGACCAGCGTGTGGGCCGATGGCGAGCGCACGGCCAGGCGCTTC
Source organism: Rhodocyclaceae bacterium (assembly GCA_035456105.1). Classification (GTDB taxonomy): domain Bacteria; phylum Pseudomonadota; class Gammaproteobacteria; order Burkholderiales; family Rhodocyclaceae; genus Viridibacterium. The sequence continues at coordinate 125,248 of DATIDV010000017.1, forward strand.
CTGCTGGTGGCTTACGATATTCCCGAGGGCTGCCTCGCCAGCTACTTCCCCGAGACCAATGCGCTGGTGCCGCTGTCGGCGTTTGCGGATGAAGCACGCACACCGGCTTCGAAGTCGGTGCCGGTGCGTCTCTCCCTGCATGCGGCGTGACACATGCAGGAAGCCGCTGCCTTGCTCAGTCTGTTGCGAGATGACGATGGCATGTCCATACACAAGGCCTGCAAGAAGCTGGGGCTGTCGATGAGTGAAATGATGCGTCTGCTGACCCTGCTCGGCGACGATGCTGCGGTGGGTGGTTTGAATCTTGTCATGCGGCGCGAAGATGGCGCACGCACCCTGCTGTTCCTGACGGAGGGTGGTCACGCAGCGGCCGCCACGAAGGAGAACGAGCGATGAACCCCGAAGCTTTCCCCCTTGAGGCAGATCCGATTGAGGATCAGAACGTCGGGCGTGCCGGCCACTTGTCATTTGCCGCGCGCCGCATCAATGCACAAGGCGCGTCGGCAACGACCGAGCAAGTCGCGGAAGAACGCCCCGTCGCGCTGAGCTACAACGGCATCTCGCATGCGGTGATGATGGCCACGCCGCTCGACCTGGAAGACTTCGCCATCGGTTTCTCGCTGTCCGAAGCCATCGTCGGCCACGCGGGTGAAATTACCGACATCACGCAACAGGCATCTGCCGATGGCATCACGCTGGAAGTTCGTATCACGGAGCGGCGCATGGCGGCCTTGCGCGAGCGGCGGCGCAACCTGACCGGGCGTACAGGCTGCGGGCTTTGTGGCACCGAATCGCTGGAGCAGGCCATTCGCCCCATTGCGCATGTCACGGCAAGCATCCAGGCCACGCCGGCGATGATTCACCAGGGCTTTGGGCAGATGGCGCGCCAACAGGTGCTCAACCACGCCACTGGCGCAGTGCACGCAGCGGCGTTGTTCGACGGGCAGCGCTGTCTGGTGCGAGAGGACATCGGCCGCCACAACGCGCTCGACAAGCTGATCGGCGCCATGCAACGCAACGACTTCCATCCGGGCATCCTGCTGGTCACCTCGCGCGCGTCATACGAGATGGTGCACAAGGCGGCCAGCGCGAACATCGCACTGATGGCGGCGATTTCGGCGCCGACTTCGCTGGCCATTGAACTGGCGCGCGAAGCCGGCGTCACACTCGTGGGCTTCGCGCGTGGCGACAGCCTTACGTGCTACACACAAGGACGCGGACAGTTACTAGGCTGAATGGTGGGTGCTGGCGTGGTCAGTGCGCCAGCGCACGCAAAAATCCAGCCGCAAGGTCTACAGTTGAAGCAACCCTCAAGGAGTCATCATGGAAACAAACAGCCATTCCTTCTCAAACCTGTTTGCCCAGCTCGGCCTGCCCGATGACGAAGTCTCCATCCAGGCCTTCATCGAGATGCATTCGCCACTACCCGACACAGTGGACCTGCATTGCGCACCGTTCTGGACAGAATCCCAGGCGCACATGATCCGCGAAAGCCTCAAGTCCGATTCCGACTGGGCCATCGCCGTCGACCAGCTGAACGTGAGTTTGCGCGCAAGCAAGTAGTCACCACGCAGCGCAAAGGGGTCGCCAGATGCCCGCCGCATTGCCGCACCTCGTTCTCCTGCCGGGCCTCGTATGCGATGCGCGCATGTGGGCACCACAGGTCAGGGGCCTTGCCGACGTAGTGAGCACGTCGGTCAGCGATCTGAGCCTCGCCCACAGCATGGAAGCGCTGGCCGCATCGGTGCTCGACAAGGCGCCAGCGGAAAAATTCGCGCTGGCCGGCCTGTCGATGGGGGGCTATGTCGCGTTTGAAATCATGCGTCAGGCGCCCGAGCGCGTGCTCGGCCTTGCCCTGCTCGACACGACGGCGCGCCCCGACACGCCGGAAACCACACAGAATCGCCACAAGGCCATGGCGCGCGCCGACAATGACCTTGCTGGCGTGCTGACCGACCTGCTGCCCAAACTCGTACACCCCGACCAGCTGCATGACGAAACCATGACCGGCCTGCTCGTCCAGATGGGAATGGACGCAGGCGCAGAAGTATTCAAGCGCCAACAGACCGCCATCATCGGCCGCATCGACAGCCGCCCGACCCTCGCCCGCATCCGCTGCCCGACACTCGTGCTGTGTGGCCGCGAAGACCTTCTCACCCCCGTCGAAATGCACGAAGAGATGGCGGCAGGCATTCGCGGCTCCATGCTGACCCTCATCGGCAAGTGCGGGCATAACTCGACGCTCGGCAGGCCCGCCGAGGTCACGGCGGCCATGCGTCGCTGGCTCGGTGCCGTGGCAACGCGCAACTGACCGGGTGCCGTGGCCATACTGAAATCCATCCGGGTCTGGGCACGCCGCCTCAAGTTCGACGCACTGACACTGTGGTTCGCCTGGCGCCACCCGCTGACGCCGATATGGCTGAAAGGCGTCTGCCTGCTCGTGGTGGCCTACGCGCTGAGCCCCATCGACCTCATTCCCGACTTCATCCCCCTGCTCGGCTATCTCGACGATGCCATCCTGCTGCCCGCCCTGATCTGGCTGGCGCTGCGCATGCTGCCACCCGACCTGCTGCGCGACTGTCGCAGTCAGGCACAGCGCTGGGTCGAACGTCATCTGCACAAACCGCGCATGTGGGCAGGTGCGGTAATGATCGTGCTGGTATGGGTTCTGGCGCTGCGGCTGCTCTGGCTGTGGTGGCAGGCACGCTGAGCAAGATTGATGAAAAAAGCCCCGTGGAAACCACGGGGCTTTTTCAATGCTGCGTACTGCGTGTCTGCTTAGAGCTTGCCGACGCCTGCACCGGCCATAACCTTGGCTTTGACGAGAGCAACATCGTCTGCCGAATAGCTATAGTTAGCCAGCGGCGTCCACAGCATGGTGGAGCTGCCAAGCGCCGGGTAGCCCGCTGTCACAGAAGCCTGAATATTGATTGCCGCGCCATTGAGCAAGGAATTGCCATTGTCGTAAAACAGGGTGACGCAGTCAGCACTCGAGTTTGTGTACCCCGTGCCGGACAGGCACTTGTTGATCGTCGTGGCATCTGACTTGTAACTCACGCTCCACAGATTCGTCACGACAGCAGCGCTCCCGCCACTGGCCGCATCGATATCGAAGGAATTGTTCTCCGCATAGATCTTGGCAAACTGCCCCGTCGCCAGCGCCACCGAGAAGGAATAGTCGCGCGAGCTGTCGGTCGGGTAGTTCTGTCCGCTGAAGTAGTTGTTGTAGACATGCACCTGGCCCATACGGACGCGTGGCAGACGTTGCGTCACATCCTTGAGGTAGTTGTGGTGCATCGTGACCTTCAGGAATGTCGGACCATTGGTGGCCGACACCGTGTCCGAGCCGCCGACAAGATGAGTCTTGTCGTGATCGTGCACATAGTTGTTCGAGATCGTCACGTAGTTCGATTGATTGCCGACATCGATCGCACCGTCGTGATGCTGAACCTTCATTTCCTTCATGTTGTAAGGCGCGGCGAAGACCGGCGGATACAGCTTGTCGTGATTTGTGCCATCACTGAATTCGCAATGGTCAATCCAGACATGCGTCGCGCCTTCAACGCTGATCGTGTCGTACTGCGAATTCCAGCGACCACCTGAGTCCGTCGGGTCCCACGCAGGGAACATGTCAAAGGAATCTTCAAACGCGATATTGCGGATCACGATGTTGTCGGAGCCCGCCGCCAGGCTGAGATTGCCGCGCACAAGCTTTGCTGTACTGCCCACGCCAATCAGCGACGTGTTTGAAGGCACCTTGATTTTCACCACTGCCTTTTGCTTGTTCATTGCGCAGATTCGCGCCAGCTCCAGAGGGTCACCGCTTGTATCCACGGCTGCGGTACCCCATGCGCCATTTGGATCGTATTGAGTCTTGTAGGCGTTATAGCTGTATGCCACCGAAACCGTGGTATTGACTGTTGTATTACTAGCGTTCTTGTAACTCACCGCAGCGCCCGACGCGCAGATGTAGTCAGCTTCCACATTCTCGACAAGCGTCTTGTTGACATTGAGGCTGATAGTTCCCGCCACATAGACAATCTTCTTTGTGGTGTCGAGCGTGCCTGAAAAACTACCGTCAGCATTGATTGTCAAACCCGTATACAACGCCGCCAGCAATTCGTTGCGGTTGGTAACCGTGTACGTATGCGCAGCGTCTGCACCGTCGCCGCCGGAGGTACCTGTTGCACTCAAGTTGTTGGTGCCAACCTTGGCCCAGCCATCGGCACCGAGTGAAGAGATAACAGTCGCAGTGCTACTTGATGACGACCTGGTAACGCTTGAGCTGTTTGAGCTCGAAGTCGCCACCGAACTACTGGAACTCGACGCAGGTGCACTCCCCGCGTCGCTGGACGAACCTCCACCGCCTCCACCGCCGCACGCGGACAACAGGGCTACGACTGCGAGCGCAGTCAGGCTATCTCGGACCAACATTGTCTTCTCCATCTCTATGGTTGCCATCAGGGGTTGGCGGTTGCGCGCGCAGTCTAGCGGTTTTCCCTTATGGGACAAGTAGTGAAATCGTCAAAATCATCAATGAAGTTGAGGATAGATTGTTACCGATTGTTACCGGTCTCAGTGCGCACGGTAGCAATAACACGCCATCCCGCGCCAGTGCTGGGGATGAAGCCCGCGGGCACGAGATGAACTTTGGCGAGAGCCCATTCGACGAAATGGCCAACATGTATGATCTTTTGCATCCTGAGCAGTCGAAGCGCACTGCCACTCCCCCGATCTGTCGTTTCTGCCTTCAGCTTCCCGCCCAGCATGCATCTGACCGAACATCGCCAACACAGGCGCTTCAATCACGGCTTCGCCCATCTGGCCAGCGGCTCGCCCGCCGATGTGCTGGCGTGGTTCGGTGCCATGCAGGCGCAGGACTACGCCAGTGCGCGATGGGCGCTGGGTGTGCGTTGCACGGCACTGAGCGAGGCCGCCGTCATGCAGGCAATCGAAGAGGGCAGGATCGTACGTACCTGGGCCCTGCGAAATACCTTGCAACTGATCAGCGCCAGAGACGTGCACTGGCTGATTGGTCTGATCGGGCCGGTCATGCTGGCGCGCAATGCAGCGCGTTATCGCAAGTACGGACTCGACGCAGCCGGCTTCGAGAAGGTCGATGCGCACATTCGCATCGTGTTGCATGGTGGGCAGAAACTCACGCGCGAGGAGTTGTTCGCAGCACTGGAACAAGGTGCTATCGACACCACCGGCATGCGCGGTGCCTGCATTCTCTATCGCGCGGCCTTGAGTGGCTGCATCTGCCCAGCCAGCCTGCGCGGCAAACAGCAGACCTACGCCCTGCTTGATGAGTGGGTGCCGGTGAAGAACCTGCTGGACCGCGATGCGGCGCTCGGCGAGCTTGCACTGCGCTACTTCCGCAGCCACGGTCCGGCCAGCCTGCGCGACTTTGCCTGGTGGTCAGGGCTATCGCTGATCGACGCACGCCGCGGGCTGTCACTGGCCAGGCTCTCATTACGCGAAGTGCATATTGGCGAGGAAGCCTGCTGGCTCTCTCAATCGCTATTGCCCGACGATGCGGGCTCGCCTTCGGCACATCTGCTACCCGCTTTCGACGAGTACTTTCTCGGCTACGCGAATCGCACGCTGACACTCGAATCCCGGCACTTCCCACGAGTGATGACGAACAACGGCATCTTTCGCCCGACCATGCTGGTCGATGGCGAGATTGTCGGCATCTGGGCGCGCACGCTTAAAAAGGGCGCGGTCTCTGTCGCTTCGCAGCCGTTCCGCAAACTGGCGAACGATGAAATGGAAGCCTTGAATCTCGCCGCACGGCGCCACGCGGATTTTCTCGGTCTGCGTTGTGACGGAGTGAGGTTCTGATGGCATCGACGCCTGCAAACACGTGGTTTGAGATGCCCGCCAGCTTCCTGCAGGAAAGTGGCGTCGTGTTGCTGCGCGAGCCGCCGGACAGCAATCCGCAAGCCCTGCTCGTCAGCCTCCTGGAAGGCAAGTACAAGAAGCCCTTCGTCGTCGACGATGGCCTGACGCGCAAGCTCTACTTCAGCCTGTCCTACGTGCAGAGTGAAATGGAGCTCAAGGAACCGGATGCGCTGAACATCGCCTACACACGCAAGATGATGGCCTTCCTGCTATTCCTGCCGCGGCCCAAGCACGTAATGATCATCGGCCTCGGTGGCGGCTCTCTGACCAAGTTCTGCTATCGACAGCTGGCGCGCACGCGCGTGAGCACGATTGAAATCAGTGAAGATGTGATCGCATTGAGCGAGTTGTTCGGCGTGCCCTCGGCAGATGAGCGCCTGTCCATCATCCACGCCGACGCCACAGCGTATCTGGCCAAAACGGATGAACGCGCAGACGTCATCATGCTGGATGGGTGCGACAGGAACGGCGTGGCGCCCGTGTTCTGCGATGCCGGTTTTTATCAGGACGTGCGCGCACGTCTCAAGCCGAGCGGCATGCTGGTGATGAATCTGGTTGGTGCCAGCGAGACCTCACGCGCGCACATCAGCCTGATCTCTGAAGCCTTTCTTGACCGCGTCATCGTGCAGGACGTCAGTGCCGACGGCAACCGCGTGGCCTTCGCCTTCAACGAACCGGGCTTCTCGCCAGACTGGCCAACGATCGAGCGCGATGCGAAGAAACTGGAGCAACAGCACGGCCTGGATTTCACGGCCTTTGCGCGCAAGTTGCAGCGCAGTTATCAGCGCCAGTCACAAGGGCGCAGGCGCTGACCAGACGCATCCAGCCAGAAAACGTCTGACCTTTTCTTTCAACTGCCGGACGGGATCAGGGTCCATGAACCCATCGCCATTTGGAAGATCAGGACGGACGATGTTTTTGCCGCGCAGGGCACATCGGAATGCACCCCGCGCGGCAAGGGGCGTCGTCAGGGGGTGACGACTTTCAGGGATGCGTCAAGCTGGCTCTTTTCGAGATAGATCAGCACTGACGGATCTTCGTTTGCTGCCTTTTTCGCTTCGGCCAGGGAGCTGACTTCCTTGGGTGCCCCGCCAAGCCCGGTGAACTGCAGCTTGGCGTAGTGCGCCTTGAGTTGATCGCTGCTCTTGCCGACGATGGCGCTGGCAAACTCGTCCTTGGGCGATCCAGCGTAGTCGAGTGGCTTGGCGGGGTTACCGCCAACGCTCTTGGTCTTGCCGAGGAAGACGTCGGCAACTTGCGCCTTGCTCACGCCGGCCAGTGGCGATTTGGCGCCCGCTGCGATGACGACTTCTGCGCTGGCCGTCGAGGCCAGGAGTCCGAACATGGCCGAACAGAGGAGTACTTTCTTGATTTGCATGATGTGCCCCCTTAGAACACGAAGTCGATCGTGGCGGTGTAGAGGTTCGTGCGTCCGTCATAGCTTTGCGGATCAAGATTCACATAGCTGCCCGTGAAGGGCGCATCCTTGTGCTCGTGCTTGACGGTCTCGGCCTGCAGCTTGAGGGCGACGTTGCGATAGAAGTCCCAGCGAACGCCGACGCCGAAGACGTCGCGATTGGACGCATTGCTCAGATACAGGTTGTTAACCGCCGCTGCGCCGATGGCGCCATAGCCGGTACCGGAGAGCGTGGCTTCGTTGGCCGAATGGGTGCGGAAGCCCGAATAGCTGACGAAAGGCGTGAAGCGGTTGTAGCGGTAAGCGCCCAACATGAGCCAGCCGGAGGTGCGAGGCAGGATGCCGTCATCCACGTTGCGATAGCCATACTCGGCCTGGCCGTACCACGGGCCCTCGTCGTAGGCGAACGCGAGACCGTAGAACTGTCCCTTGACGCTCTCGGTAGCATTCTGGAAGTACTGGGCGCTAGTCGCGCAACCGGTACAGGTGCTGGCGACCGGTGCGCTGTTCAACAGGGAAGCGAGGTTCCTCGCGTCGGTGGCGGTTGCGCCGACGGCCTTCAGATCGGCACTGGTGGCGCTGGCGCGGAAGGTGTAAGGCCCGGTGGTATAGGTGGCCGCTCCGCCGAACAGGTACGTGGCCTTCAGATCGAGCGACGCGGTCTGAAATTTCGTGGTGCCGCCGTAGCCTTGCAATTGCAGATGACCGCTACCCAGGTCGGTGCCGTAGATCACTTCGGCGCCATCATGGTTCGACAGGGGGTAATTGCCGGCCATCTCCGGGCTGTAGCGACCCGGGATCAGCGAGTAGCCGACAAAGCGGTAATCGGACTGCAGGAACACGGGGGTCACCATGCGCCCGGCGCGCACGCGCCAGTTGTCGTTGACGGTCCACATGACATTTGCCCACTCGACCGCAGCCTTGAAGCTGCCGTCCTCGCGTTGAATGGCCATCAGCTGCAGCACGCCACTGACCGGGCCACCGCGGTTGATATCGAACTGGGTGGCGATGCGGGTATCAACGTCCGAATTCCAGGTGTTGCCGCGGGAGGTTGCCTGGTTGGGGTACTGGAAGCCGACATGCGGGTCGTCGGTCTTGACTACACCCAGGGTGCCGTAGCCGGAAAAATTCAGCCACGGGAACTGTCCATCCTCGGCTCGTGCGCTGGATGCGCCGATGAGCGAGATCGCCAGCGCCAGGGCGCTTGCCGTGTGTTTATACATTTTTATGCTCCAAGTCTGTCCCGCGGCAACGTGATGCCGCCGCGTCCGGCCCTTGCGCCGGCTTGCTGTTGCAATGTGTCGCCCGGTTCAAGGTGGGTGACTCACTGGGTTAGCGGCGTCGCGATGGAGAACCTGCATGTCGCGATACTGTTTTGCAGGCCGATTTGATCTAGGTATGGGTTCGCCCTTAAAGAACCTGTGCCTTCGCGTCGTCAATGCCAAAATCGGTCGAAGTGGGGCCGCAGCGCGCTGCGTTTTTACTGCGCGACAGGCCGTCCGCGCGACGGGGAAATACTCTCGAAACCAAGGTTAGCCATGTCCATTTCAAAACGTCTCGTCCTGCTTCTCGCGCTGGCTGCCGCTGCGCTGCTGCTGATTGCTGCGGTGTCACTGGTTTCGTTAAGCAAGGTGCGGGGTCAGGTCGACTACCTGACCCTGAACGCGGCACCCAGCCTCATCGCCGTCGGCGACGCAGGCAACAAGTACCGCGACATGCGCTCGCAGTTGTTATCGCTGCTGATGGAGCAGGACGCCGATCTGAAGAAGGCTTTCAGCAACAAGGCCACCGAGACTGCCAACGAGGCCAGGCGCGCCGTAGAGGCGTACGGCACCCTCGTGGACGGGGGGGAGGAAGCGCAGATCTACAGCGAGCTGCAGACGGCGTTCAAGGCTTATGCAGAGGCCTGGGACACGACCAAGGCGGCATCGATCGCCGGCAAGGGCGATGAAGCCACGATGCTGATGTTCAGCAAGGTGATGCCTAGCGCCGCGGCAGTGGAGGCCGCACTGGCCAAGCTGACCAAATACAGTGCCGACAGCTTCAAGAGTTCGGAGGGCGCGATCACGACGACGCAGAACGTGGCACAGGGTGTGACGGCCGCCCTGTCGGCGGGTGCGCTCATCGGTCTGCTGGTCTTCGGCGTTCTCGTGATCCGCGCCGTGAAGGGGCCGCTGGCCTCCATGGAAAAGACTGTCGAAGATATCGAACGCAATCTCGACTTCACGCGCCGCGCTCCGGTGGGCAACCACGATGAGATCGGCCTCACCGTGCTCGCTTTCAATCGCCTGCTCGACACCTTGCAGAAGAGCTTGCGTGACATCCTCACGGCATCCAGCGGCGTGCGCAAACAGGCGGACGATGTCGCCAGAGCCGCGCAAGGGATGAGCGAGGGCGCGCGCGTGGCGAGCGATGCATCGTCAGCCATGGCCGCGACGGTCGAAGAGGTGACTGTGAGCATCAACCATGTGGCCGACCGCGCCAACGACGCGGCCGTCGAAACGCGCCAGTCGGGGCGGCATGCTGAAGAGGGTGAGGTCGTCATCCAGGGCACGGTCGGCGAGATCAATGGCATGTCCGAGCGCATCCATGCGGCAGCGCGGAGCATCGAACAACTCGCCGGCGAAGCGCAGAACATCAATACCGTCGTGACGGTGATCAAGGATGTGGCGGACCAGACCAATCTGCTGGCACTCAACGCGGCGATCGAAGCTGCGCGGGCCGGCGAGCAGGGACGTGGCTTCGCGGTCGTGGCGGACGAGGTACGCAAACTCGCCGAACGCACAGCGCTCTCCACGCAGGAGATCGCCAAGCTCATTACGCTCATTCAGGGCAGTGCCGAAAATGCGGTCGGGCAGATGCGCGATGTCGTCGTGCGGGTTGATGTCGGGGTACAGCAGGCGACAGCGGCGGGAACGGCGATCCAGCAAATCCGCAGCAGCTCGGCCCAGGTCGTCGACATGGTCGGCGACATCTCCCATGCCATCCGCGAGCAGGGTTCAGCGAGCGAAAACATCGCCCGGCAGGTCGAACGCATCGCCCGCGTTTCCGATGAGACCAACGCCACCGCGTCGCATACCGCTTCGGCGGCAGCAAGCCTGCAGGCGCTTGCGACGCAGATGCAAGAGGCGGTCAGCAAGTACCGCATCTGAGTCCGCGCAAACGCCGGAAAGTGTGGCGGCTGTTGCACGAGCCGACGCGGTTCGATCGGCGCAACAAAAAAGCCCGCACGCGGCGGGCCTTGATGAGGGCGACGCTCGCTCAGGACGTCATGCGCCAGCGCCGTGCGCTTGCTGATCGGCCCAGTAGGAGCTGCGCACCATCGGGCCGCAGGCGGCGTTCTTGAAACCCATCTTCAGCGCTTCGGTCTCGAACATCTTGAAGGTGTCGGGATGCACGTAGCGCAGCACCGGCAGGTGACCTGCCGAAGGTTGCAGGTACTGGCCGATGGTGAGCATGTCGACGTCATGCTCGCGCATGTCGCGCATGACTTGGAGAATCTCTTCGTCGGTTTCGCCCAGGCCGACCATGAGCCCGCTCTTGGTCAGCACCTCGGGGTGAGCAGCCTTGAAGTTCTTCAGGAGCATCATCGAGTGCTTGTAGTCGGAGCCGGGACGAGCCTGTTTGTAGAGGCGCGGCACGGTTTCCATATTGTGGTTCATGACGTCGGGCGTAGCCTCGCTGAAGATCTTCAGCGCGATGTCCATGCGGCCGCGGAAGTCCGGCACCAGCACTTCGATCTGCGTGAAGGGGCTGGCCTTGCGGGTCTCCTGGATGCAGTCGACGAAGTGCTGCGCTCCACCATCACGCAGGTCATCGCGATCGACGGAGGTGATGACGACGTACTTGAGACGCATGGCGGCGATGGTCTCGGCCAGATCGCGTGGTTCGTCCTGATTAAGCGGATCGGGACGGCCGTGACCGACATCGCAGAACGGGCAGCGACGCGTGCAGATGTCGCCCATGATCATGAAGGTGGCCGTGCCCTTGCCGAAGCATTCGTGGATGTTCGGGCAGGAGGCTTCTTCACAGACGGTGTGCAGCTTGTGCTCGCGCAGCGTGTCCTTGATTTCGTTGAAGCGCGAAGTCTCTTCAGCGTTGCCGATCTTGATGCGGATCCAGTCCGGCTTGCGCAGCTTCTCGGCAGGCACGATCTTGATCGGGATGCGCGCCGTCTTGAGCTCGCCGCGCTGCTTCTTCATCGGGTCGGCCACTGCCACTGCGGCCACGCCGTCTTTGACTTCCTGATCCATGGTCTTCTGCTTTCATGGCCGTCATGCGAAGTACGACGGCGTTTCAAAAATCTTTATTGCGCGATAGCCGGGGCTGTCACAGGCAACTGCTCAAGCAACTGTACAAGCCGCGCAGCCAGCTGCGCATGCGCTTCCTCAAGCGTTACCGCCACACCCAGCTCGCGCAGGCTGGTACAGGCAAGACCTTCGTACCCGCAGGGATTGATGCGGTCGAAGGGCGTGAGGTCCATATCCACATTCAGCGCGAGGCCGTGATAACTGCAACCGCGACTGATCTTGAGACCCAGCGCCGCAATCTTGGCCTCGCCGACATACACGCCGGGCGCACCTTCACGCCGCTCCGCGGCGATACCCCAGCCGGCCAGCACGTCGATAAGTGCCTGCTCCATGAGGCGAACCATCTGGCGCACCATGAGCTTGCGCCGGTGCAGATCGATCAGCAGATAGATCACCGCCTGACCGGGGCCGTGGTAAGTGATCTGGCCGCCGCGGTCGATCTTGACGACGGGCACTTCGCTCGGCTCCAGCAGGTGTTCGGCCTTGCCGGCGAGGCCGAGTGTATAGACCGCCGGATGCTGCAACAACCACAACTCGTCCGGGGTTTCCGGGCCGCGCGCCGCCGTGAACGCCTGCATTTCATGCCAGGTCGGCTCGTACGGCAGCACGCCACGCGAGCGGACCAGCAAGGCTCCTGAGGCGGACTCGTTCACGCTTACAGGACTACCTTGATCATCGGGTGAGACGACAGCTCGATGTACAGCGCGTCGAGCTGCGGCTTCGAGGTCGCGCGGATGGTACAGGTCAGCGACAGGTACTTGCCGCCCTTGGAAGGGCGCATCTCCATGCTGGTGCCGTCGAAATCCGGCGCATGGCGCTGCACGATTTCGAGCACGGTCTGCGCGAAGCCATCCACCGTTGCCCCCATGATCTTGAGGGGGAAGTCGGTGGGGAATTCGAGGAGCGTGTCTTTGCGTTCGGGGAGATTCATGCTCGTGCGTCCGCTGCTACTGCGCTGTAAAGACGGCCATTTTCGCGCAATAGCTGCTCAAGAACAACGCAAAGGGCTTTATGGGCTCTGCAGTTTTCCTGATTGAATGCGCAGCAATTACCGGCAGCGAACGTTCCGCATGCCGGTATGAATCAGCGCAGGCTGGCCACTTGTCTGGATTACTGGAACCACAAACGAATGGCATCCCACATGCGGCCGAACCAGTTGGCCTGTACCACTTCTTCCAGCGTCACGACCGGAAAGTCGCCGAGAGACTGCCCGTCCAGCGTCAGGCGCACCGTACCTACGGCGGTGCCGAAAGGCAGCGGCGCCTTGAGCGGCTGGCGCGATTCGAACTGCAATTTCACGTCCTTGGAACGGTCTTTCGGCAAGGTGATCGTCACGTCACGCGTAAAGCCCACCGGCACGCTGTCCGTCTTGCCCTGCCACACCTTCAGGCTGCGCATCGGCTGACCGGAGGCGAAGAAGCGTGTCGTGTCGTAAGCGAAAAAACCGAAACTGAGCAACTTCTGCGACTCCTGCTCGCGAACGCGCATCGACGAAGTCCCCATCACCACCGAAATCAGGCGGCGCTGGTCGCGGTGGGCGGTCGCGACCAGACAGTAACCGGCTGCATCAGTGTGCCCGGTCTTCATGCCGTCGACGGTCGGGTCGATCAAGAGCAGCCCGTTGCGGTTGGGTTGCTTGATGTTGTTGTAGGTGAACTCTTTCTGCGAATAGATCGGAAAGTATTCGGGGTAGTCGCGGATGATGGCCGCCGCGATCTTCGCCATGTCGCGTGGCGTGCTGTAGTGGCCCTCTTCCGTCAGACCCGTCGCGTTCTTGAATTGCGTGTTGGTGAGCCCCAGCCGCACCGCTTCACGGTTCATCAGGGTGACGAAGTTCTGTTCGCTGCCCGCCACAAGCTCCGCCAGCGCGACGCAGGCGTCATTGCCGGACTGGATGATGACGCCATGGAGGGCTTCATCCACCGTCAGCGGCTTGCGCGGCTCGATGAACATCGCCGAACCGGACTTGACCATGCGCCAGGCGTTTTCCGACACCGGCACCTGCTGGTCGAGTTTGATGGTCTTGGCGCGCAGCGCGCCAAACACCACGTAGGCGGTCATCAGCTTGGTCAGCGAGGCAGGTTCGGCACGCTCGTCCGGTTTCAGGGATGCCAGCTCCTGATTGCTGCCGGTATCCAGCAATAGCCAGGAACGCGCGGCCAGCACCGGCGGCGTTACGCCAGCGAGGCCCGTACCGGCGGCGAAGGCGGCAGGTGCGGCCTCCGCAGCACGCTCCGCCTTGCGCGTCGCGCTCTTCTTTTCAGCAGGCGCTGCGTGTTTCGTCGCAGCCTCGACGGGCGCGGTCAGCGCAAGACTCAGCGCGAGGGAAATACAGATCAGAGACTTCATACGCAGGAGAACCAGAAAAAAATTACAAAGAAAGAAAGGGTTCCAAATGCCGGGACTACCACGCGCCACATGAATCCACTCGTCTGCAGCACAACGGCCCGTCGCACACCGTAATGTCCAAACGCGCGGACTCAGCGCTGCACGAGGAAAGGCTTCAGCTTGAGCTTGCCTGCAATGCGATCGGCCATTTCCCGCGCGGCGTTGGCGTTGCTGAATGGACCCAGCTGCAAGCGGAATCGTTCCTGATCTTCAACGATCAGGAATTGTTGCTGCAGGTTGCCAAGCTCCTGTCTGGCGTAAGCGCGAAAATCCTCGGCGTTGCGGTTGCTCCCGAAAGCCCCTAGCTGCAGATAGATACCTGCCGGTGCCGGCGCAGCCACGCTCTCGGCAACCGATGGCGCCGCGGCCTGCACACCGGCCTCTACAGGCTGTGACATAGCGCTGGTCATGTCTTGCGTAACCACGGTCTCAACCACAGGGGGCTGTGCTTTCCGCGAGACGGGTGGCACGTTCTTGTCGAGCACAGTCACGCCTTCCGGCACGAGGGCCTCGACCTCGACCCGCGTTGAGCCCTTTGAAACATAGCCGAGTTTCCAGGCAGCCGTGTAGGACAGGTCGATCACGCGATCACGGTGGAACGGGCCCCTATCGTTGATGCGTACCACCACCGATTTGCCGGTATCAACACTGGTGACGCGCGCATAGCTCGGAATCGGCAAGGTCGGGTGCGCTGCAGTCATGCCATACATGTCGTAGCGCTCGCCGCTGGAGGTGAGTGCGCCGTGAAAACGCCGACCGTACCAGCTGGCGATGCCGGTTTCCTTGTAGGGTACGACTTCCTGCCGGGGCACGTAGTTCTGTCCCAGCGCGGCGTAAGGCCGGTTGGCAAAACGATGCAGTGGCTCTGCCTTTGGCTCGGCATCCGGAATGCTTGCCATGTCGGGCGGCGGATTGTCGCCGGGACCATCGTCCTTGTAGTAGCCACCGCCCTTCTTCGTCGTCGACGGCATGGGTGCAGGCGGGGTCGAGCGTACTTCGCCGGGCCGCGCAGCCGTAGCCGGCGTCGCCGGTTTTCCGCCACGCGAGTCCACATCGGCAGTGGGTGTTCCCGCACAGGCGGCGAGCAGAAGCGGCAGTACCGCCAGAAAGAGTGTACGGACTTGGGCGCACATGCGATCAGGCACCGCCGGGGCGCAGACGATAGCGCCGCACGCTCATCAGCACGCCGACGCCGAGACACAGCGTCACCAGCGCGGTGCCGCCATAGCTCACGAATGGCAGCGGCACGCCGACGACGGGCAGGATGCCGCTAACCATTCCCATATTGACAAATGCATAACAGAAAAAGGTCATGGTGATGGCACCGGCCAGTAATCGCCCGAACTGGTTGGGTGCATTGGCCGCAATGGCCAGGCCGCGCGCGATGAGCATGCTATAGAGAATCACCAGCACCACGACGCCGATCAGGCCGAACTCTTCCGAGAGTACGGCCAGCACGAAGTCGGTATGGCGCTCAGGCAGGAAATCCAGATGCGCTTGCGTGCCCTCACGCCACCCCTTGCCGAAAACACCGCCAGAGCCGACGGCGATGGTCGACTGGATGGTGTGGAAGCCCTTGCCCAGCGGATCGGAAGAGGGATCGAGCAAGGTACAGATACGATGCTTCTGGTAGTCCTTCAAGCCCGGCCATTTCAAGCCGGGTTCGCAGATCTGCGTCTGGTACATGATGATGGCGACAATGCCGGCAATGCCCAGCAAGGTGGCGGGGGCAATCAGTTTCCACGACAGGCCAGCGAAGAAGATCACGAAAACCCCGGCACCCAGCACCAGGATGGCGGTGCCGAGATCGGGTTGCTTGGCGATCAGGCCGACCGGAATGGCCAGCAACACCGTAGCCACGACGAAGTCGCGCCATTTAAGACTGCCTTCGCGCTTCTGGAAGTACCAGGCCAGCATCAAGGGCATGGCGATCTTCATGAGTTCGGACGGCTGGATGCGCGCCACGCCGAGATTCAGCCAGCGCTGCGCACCCTTCGAGCTCTCGCCGAACACGGCCACTGCCACCAGCAGCAATACGCCGAGGCCATACAGCGGCAGGGCAAGGTTATAAAGCCGCTGCGGCCGCAGGTGGGCGGTCAGCCACAGCACAGCCATGCCGACCAGGATGTTCATGCAGTGTGACTGGAAGCGTTCCGGCGAGGCGCTCATCATGACGACGAAAGCGCCTGCCAGCGTCGCCGTCAGAATGCCGAACAGCCAGGGATCGATCGGGGCAAACAGGCGGCGAATCCACGCGATGGGATCAAAATTCATCACTCGTCCTCCGCGTCGACTTCGGCTGCCGGGCCAGCCGGGCGCTTGCCAAGCAGGTAGTAGTCCAGCACCTGGCGCGCAATCGGCGCCGCTGCCGCCGCACCAAAACCACCGTTCTCGACGATCAGGGCCAGCGCAATCTTCGGATTATCCACCGGCGCGAAAGCAATGAAGAGCGCATGGTCGCGCAGATGCATCATCACATCGCCTTCCTTGTACTTCGCGCCTTTCAGAGAATAGACCTGCGCCGTGCCGGTCTTGCCTGCCGATTCGTATTCAGCGCCGGCAAAAGCGCGGGCACCGGTACCCGCCTTGTTCACACCGACCATGGCATTCTTGATCACCGCCAGATGCTCGGGCGAAATCGGAATGGTCTTGATCGGCGTCGGTTCGATCGGGGTGCGCTTGCCGCTCCTGGCATCCTCGATGTAGCGCACCAGGTGCGGCTTGAACATCACGCCACCGGCCGCCACCGTCGCCATGGCATGCGCCATCTGCAGGATCGTGTAGGAGTTGTAGCCCTGACCGATGCCGATGGAAATCGTCTCGCCGGCATACCATTTCTGCTGCTCAGGCTTCTTGAAGCGCTTCTTTTTCCAGGCCGGCGATGGCAGCACGCCCTCGGCCTCGCCCTGCATGTCGATGCCGGTTTTCGCGCCGAAGCCGAACTGGCCGATAGTGCTCGACAGCAGGTCGATGCCCAGGTCATTGGCCAGCATGTAGTAGTAGGTATCGCAGGACTGCACGATGGACTTGTACATATCCACCGAGCCGTGACCACCCTTCTTGTCATCTCGGAAGGTGTTGTTGCCGAACACGTAGTAGCCAGGGTCGTAGATGGTCTGCGATGCCGTGCGCTTGCCCGTCATCAACGCGGCGAGGGCCATGTAGGGCTTGAAGGTCGAGCCGGGCGGATACGCCGAATAGATCGCGCGATGTAGCAGCGGCTTGTCCGGAGAGGTATTGAGGACATCCCAGTTCTGCGGATCAATGCCATCGACGAAAAGGTTAGGATCGAAGGTCGGCTTGGATACCAGCGCGAGGATGCCGCCGGTGCCCGGTTCGATGGCCACCAGCGCGCCGCGCCGGTCACCGAAAGCCTGATCGACGATTTTCTGTAGCTCGGCATCCATGGTCAGGATCAGGTTGTCGCCCGGCACCGGCGGCGTGCGACTGAGTCCGCGCACGGCGCGGCCGGAGGCATCCACCTCGACCTGCTCGAAGCCAGTCTGCCCATGCAGATGATTCTCGTAGCTCTGCTCGAGGCCGATCTTGCCGATGTGGTCCGTGCCGCGATAATTGGCTGCCAGCTCATCATCCTCTTCGATGACATCGGCTTCCTTCTTGTTGATACGGCCGATGTAGCCCAGCGCATGCGAGGCCAGCTCGCCTTGCGGATACTGGCGGAACAGACGCGCCTTGATTTCCACGCCGGGGAAGCGATAGCGCTGCGCGATGAAGCGGGCAACTTCCGTGTCGGTCAGGCGTGTGCGGATCGGCAGGGACTCGAAGTTCTTGCTCTCGTCGAGCAGCTTGCGGAAGCGCTTGCGATCCTTCTGCTGCACCTCGATCACTTCGGCCAGCTCGTCTATCGTGCCTTCGAGGTTACGCACTTTGGACGGTGTGATTTCCAGCGTGTAGGCCGAGTAATTACGCGCGAGCACAACCCCATTGCGATCCACGATCAGGCCACGATTCGGCACGATGGGCACCAGCGAGATGCGGTTTTCCTCGGCCCGCGTCGAGTAGTAATCGTGCTTGATGATCTGCAGGAAGACGAAGCGCGACAGGATCAGGCCGAAGCAGATCAGCACAAACACGCCTGCCGCGGCGACACGAGCCCGGAAGCGGTTGAGTTCCTGTTCAGGCGGCTTGAATTCCATGATGCTTCTTAGTGAGGAGTGAGGAGTGAGGAGCGAGAAGCAGAAGCGGCACGCGCGGACGGCCCGGACCCGCTAACCGAGCCCGCTGGTCGCGCCACACAGGTCAACTCCTCACTCCTCACTCTTCCCTCCTCACTCAGATGGGGCGATTATCGTCACGGTTGATCGGACGCATCTGCGGAATCAGCAGGATGAAGTGCACCGGCATCCACAGCGCGGCCGTGGTGAAGGTGGAGAAGAAATAGTCCCATCCCGGGAAGCGGCCGCCGACCAGCATACGCACCACCAGCATGACCAGTTGCGCCATCAGGATCAGGGGCACCATGTGCAAGGCCTGTGCACCGGGCGAGAACCAGAGCAGGCGCCGCGACATCACGGTACTGGCATAGGCCAGCAGTACGTAGGCCAGCGCGTGTTGGCCCATCACTGCGCCATGCGCCACGTCCACGATCACGCCGAGCACGAAGCCCGTGCCCATGCCGACGCGCAGCGGCTCTCGCACGCACCAAAACGCCAGGACCAGCGCGACGAAATCAGGCACCGCGTAGAAGCGCCCCATGGGAATGAAATGCAGTACCAGCGCAACGATCAGCGAGATCGTTATGAAATTGGCACGCACCGGCAACAGGATGCGGCTGGAACGATGGGTGGGCATCATCAGTTGCCTCCTTTCGGCGCGCTATCCACGGCTTGAGCCGACCCCTGGCTGACGCTCTGAGCCGCACTATGACTTGCTGCCGATGCGGCGCTCGACCGCGCGGCACGTGGCGCACTGCTGGCGGCTACGGATGCACTGGCCGCAGCGCGCGGTACAGCAGCGCGCGCCGGCGGCATCGCTACTGGCGCGCTGGCAGACGCACCGGGAGGGCTCGCGGCATGCGGCGCCGACTGTGCACGCTCGGGTTCATGGCGCTGGCTGATCCGTCCGACCGCCGTGCGGCGTGGGTCCAGCGCCTCTTCCGCTGGTCGTTGGGGCAGCCCGCCGGCTCGACCCAACACCAGCACGTCACCACTTCTCTCGACGCCGCCAATCGGCAGACACAGGATGCGCCCGAAAGACTCTGCGGCGTCACGACTGGCGCGGATCACCGTTGCGACCGGCAGGCCCGGCACGAACACGCCATCGAGTCCCGAGGTGAGGATGCGGTCGCCGACCCGTACGTCAGCATTTGCCGCGAGGTAGCGCAGCTCGGTCAGGCCCGAGCCGGTGCCGAACATCACGGCTCGCAAACCGCTGCGCTCGATCAGCACCGGAATCGCCTGCTCCTTGTCAGACAGCAGCGTCACTTCGGCATGCAGGGGAAATACGCGCGTCACCTGACCGAGCACGCCTGCAGCATCGACAACGGCCAGCCCCGGCTCCATGCCCTGGTTGCCGCCCTTGTCGAGAATGACCTTGCGCGAGAACGGGTCGCGCGCCGTGAACAGCACTTCTGCCGCGATGGCCTGCACCTTGACGCGCGCGCGCATGTCGAGCAAACCGCGCAACTCGGTGTTCTCGTGCTCGAGCTGGCTGCTGCGCAGCAACTGCTTCGCCGATTGCAAACGATCAGCGCGCAAGCGCTCGTTCTCGCGCTGCAGGGAGATCAGGCCATTGAAGTAATTCGAGACATTACGCGCGAATTCGGCCGGCGTGGCCGCAGCAATCTGTAGTGGGTAGGTCAGGATGGCCACACCCTGACGCAAGGTCGTCAGGTAGCTCATCTGCAGATCGCCGACCAGCAAGGCCAGCGACAGGGCGACGTAGATCGTCAGCTTGGCCGAGGGCGGCAGGCCGCGCCGGAAGAAGGGTGGCGGCTGGTGTCCGGTGGAAGCGGCCATTGAGATCAGTAAGGAGTGACGAGGGAGGAGAGAGGAGTAAGAACGTGTCCCTTCAAACGCGACTTGCCTCTCGAACGGCAGACGGCGGCATGGCCACCGGAGAACTCCTCACGCCTCACTCCTGACTCCTCACTCGGATGCAAAGATCGTTCCAAGCTTGTCCATCTTCTCCAGGGCGATGCCGGAGCCGCGCACCACGCAGGTCAAAGGCTCCTCGGCGACAATCACCGGCAGGCCGGTTTCTTCCATCAGCAGGCGATCAATGTCACGCAGCAGCGCACCGCCGCCGGTGAGCACCATGCCGCGTTCGGCGATGTCCGCACCAAGTTCCGGCGGAGTCTTTTCCAGCGCATTTTTCACGGCGGAAACGATGGAGTTGAGCGGCTCGGTCAGCGCTTCGAGGATTTCGTTGCTGCTGATCGTGAAGCTGCGCGGAATGCCTTCGGCGAGGTTGCGACCCTTGACTTCCATCTCCTTGACTTCGGAGCCCGGGAAAGCGGAACCGATTTCCTTCTTGATGGATTCTGCCGTCGTCTCGCCGATCAACATGCCGTAGTTGCGGCGGATGTAATTGACGATGGCTTCGTCGAACTTGTCACCACCGACGCGCACGGAGCCGGCATACACCATGCCGCCGAGGGAGATGACGCCGACTTCGGTGGTGCCGCCACCGATGTCGACCACCATCGAACCGGTTGCATCCGACACGGGCAGATCTGCACCAATCGCGGCAGCCATCGGCTCTTCGATCAGGAACACCTGCGAAGCACCGGCACCAAGCGCCGATTCGCGGATCGCGCGGCGCTCCACCTGGGTCGAGCCGCAGGGCACACAGATGATGATGCGCGGGCTGGGCGAGAACAGGCGCGTGTCATGCACGCGCTTGATGAATT
Organism: Rhodocyclaceae bacterium; assembly: GCA_035456105.1. Lineage (GTDB taxonomy): Bacteria > Pseudomonadota > Gammaproteobacteria > Burkholderiales > Rhodocyclaceae > Viridibacterium. The sequence continues at coordinate 146,141 of DATIDV010000017.1, forward strand.
GCTTGAGCATCTGCTCGGTGACCGTGAAGTCGGCAATAACACCGTCTTTCATGGGGCGGATGGCCGTGATATTGCCGGGCGTCTTGCCGAGCATCTGCTTGGCGGCCGCGCCCACGGCCTGAATCGTTTTCTTCTGGTTAGGGCCGCCTTCGGTGCGGATTGCCACCACCGAGGGTTCATCGAGCACGATGCCCTTGCCGCGCACATAAATCAGGGTATTGGCAGTACCCAGGTCAATCGCCAGATCGTTGGAAAAGTAGGAGCGCAGGAGTCCGAACATGAGGTGTCCAATAGCAGTTGGGGCAGTTTGGTACTGATTTGATCTGGCCTTGCAGCCTCGCCGGAGAACACCGCCGCAGGCAGAGCCGACGTAGCGCCAGCAGATACAGGCGCCGGACTATCAAAATAGTCGGCTATGTTACCCTAATAGACCCAGCGAAATAAGCCCGCAATTACCTAGTTTTGGCCCGCCTATCATGTCTTTGACCCTCGAAGAAGTCGGTCGCATTGCGCGACTGGCACGCATCGAACTCACCCCGCAGGACGCGGAAGCCACCCAAGCCAAGCTCTCCGGCATATTCGGTCTCATCGAACAGATGCAGGCTGTCGACACCTCAGGCGTCGCACCGATGTCGCATCCACAGGACGTCATGCAGCGCCTGCGCCCCGATGCCGTGACCGAAACCAACCGCCGTGAAGCCTATCAGTCCGTCGCGCCAGAAGCCGAGCGCGGCCTGTATCTCGTCCCGAAAGTCATCGAGTAACCAAGGATCAATGCCGCTGGTTCCAGCTATCCCGGAATCCGGCACAAGGAGCAAGCATGTCCCGTCTTTCCGAACATCTGCAGGAGGCCAGCGAGCTGCTGGCACGCGTCGTCAAGGACGAAGCCCTGCTCGGCCAGGTCACCAAGGCCGGCGATCTGCTGGTCGCCTGCCTGAAAGCCGGCGGCAAGGTCATCAGCGCCGGCAATGGCGGCTCGCATTGCGACGCCATGCACTTCGCCGAGGAACTGTCCGGTCGTTACCGCGACAACCGCCCGGCCCTCGCCGCGCTATGCGTTTCCGACCCGTCGCATATCACCTGTGTGGGTAACGACTACGGCTTCGAATTCATCTTTTCGCGGCAGATCGAAGCGCTTGGCCGCCCTGGCGACGTATTTCTCGGCATTTCCACCAGCGGGAATTCCGGCAACATCCTCGCCGCAATCAAGGCCGCCAAGGAGCGTCAGATGAAGGTCATCCTGCTGTCCGGCAAGGACGGCGGCAAGATGAAGGGCCTCGCTGACGCGGAAATCATCGTGCCGCACTTCGGCTATGCCGACCGCATTCAGGAAATCCACATCAAGTTTATCCACGCCCTGATCGACCACGTCGAGATCGGGCTGGGCTACGTGCAGACGAAATGACCGTGCAAACCCTCAAGTCGCTGGCCGATGCGCTGGCGCAGAAAAAAGTCTCCAGCCGCGAACTGGTCGGCCAATATCTCGAGCGCATTGACTCGACCAATCCGTCGGTGAATGCCTTCATCACGGTGGATCGGGACGGCGCGCTGGCGGCCGCCGACGTTGCCGACAAAGCGATTGCGGCAGGCAATGCCGCGCCGCTGACCGGCGTGCCGATCGCCCACAAGGACATTTTCTGTACCGAAGGCGTGCTCACGACCTGCGCCTCGAAGATGCTGTCGAACTTCGTCAGCCCGTATGACGCGGCGGTCGTCAGCCAACTCAAGGCGGCCGGCACGATCAGCCTCGGCAAGACCAATCTCGACGAATTCGCCATGGGCTCGACCAGCGAGAGTTCGTTCTACGGTGCGGTGAAAAACCCGTGGAATCTCGATCGCGTACCCGGCGGCAGCTCGGGCGGTTCGGCGGCGGCGGTCGCAGCAGGCATGGTGCCAGCCGCAACCGGGACGGACACCGGCGGCTCGATCCGCCAACCTGCGGGCCTGTGCGGCATCACCGGCATCAAGCCGACCTATGGCGTGGTGTCGCGCTACGGCATGATTGCCTACGCCAGCTCGCTCGATCAGGGCGGGCCAATGGCCCACACGGCGGAAGACTGCGCGCTGCTGCTCAACCACATGGCGGGCTTCGACACGCGTGACTCGACCAGTCTTGAGCGCGCCAAAGAGGACTACACGGCCGATCTGAACAAGCCTCTCGACGGCGTGCGCATCGGCCTGCCAAAGGAATATTTCGGCGATGGCCTCGCCGCCGACGTGCGTGCTGCCATCGAAGGCGCGCTGGCTGAGCTGCGCAAGCTCGGCGCGACGACGATGGAAGTCAGTCTGCCGAACACGCACCTGGCGATTCCCGCCTATTACGTCATCGCGCCAGCCGAGGCCTCGAGCAACCTGTCGCGTTTCGACGGCGTGCGCTACGGCCATCGTGCGACCGACTACAAGGATCTGGTTGGTCCGAAGACCTCGCCACTGGATGCCATGTACATGCGCAGCCGCGCCGAAGGCTTCGGCGCTGAGGTGAAGCGCCGCATCCTGGTCGGCGCCTATGTGCTGTCGCACGGCTATTACGACGCCTACTACATCAAGGCCCAGCAACTGCGCCGTCTGATCGCACAGGACTTCCAGCAGGCGCTGCAATCCTGCGACGTCATCGCCGGACCGGTCGCACCGACCGCTGCCTGGGGCCTTGGCCAGATGGCCGATGATCCTGTCCAGATGTATCTGGCTGATATCTACACCATCGCCGTCAATCTGGCCGGCCTGCCCGCCCTGTCGACGCCCGCCGGTTTCTCGGCGGAAGGCTTGCCAGTGGGTCTGCAACTGATTGGCAATTACTTTGCCGAAGCCCACCTGCTGGGCGTCGCACATCGTTTGCAACAGGCCACGGACTGGCATTTGCAGCAGCCAAAGTAGGCACAAAACAACGCGTGGGCATGCCGTGCCCGCCGGGAACATCAAGGAGCCTTGCTTATGCGTCCCCGTACCCTGCTTGCTACCTGCAGCCTCTGCTGCCTGCCCGCCCACGCCGCGACTGATACCGGCCGCACCATGCTCGCCGCCCACGCGGCCTGCGATGGCAGCCTGTTCAAGGCGCTGGCGGCCGATGCGGCACGCTGGAAGAAGGAGCCGTCCTTCATCCGTGCCGGCAAGCTCGCCAGCTTCAAGGTCGAAGACCGCAAGCCACGCGAATACAGCGGTAATAGCTCAAAGGCTACGGCGGAATTCGCCAAGCCGCCACAGATTGGCGGCCTGCCGCTTGAAGGCTGGTTTGATGCCGACCTGTCCGCCTGGTCACGCTTCGCCGATGCCGGCGTCGGCTTCATCGGCTGGGGCTTCTACGTCTCGGCCAGCCCGGCCAATATCCGCGACGCCATGATCCGCATCGCGCCGGCCATCGGCAAACGCCTGCAGCCGAGCACGGCGCCCAAGGAGGGCGTGTTCTGCGTCGAGGAGACCTGGCAGGAGGGCAAATGGGCGCCGCACGCCTGTACGGCCGACGAGGACTTCCCGACTGATCCGACGCCGCATCGCTGGCTGGTCATCCGTCCGGATGGACCGGATGGCGACCGGACGGTGCTTTCGTGCGAGCTCGCCGGTAAGTTGCCTGCAGACCTTCTCAGGCAATTGCGCCCGGATCTGCCAATGTAAGCGGCCGTCCTGCCAGCTGCGCGAAACAGCTTATGAAACTGTGCGCAGCCCAGCCTGTCTGTTCAATTATGGAGACATCTGGACATGCACGCCCCCCTCACCCGCGCTGGCTGGCTATTCGTACTCCCACTCTCGCTGCTGTGCCTGAGCGGCTGCGAAAGCTTGTGGCCCAAGCCTGCAGCGAGTTCGGCCTCGTCGGGCGCCGAGGCCGGCGTCACGCCGCCAGCGCCTTCGGCCACGAACAACCCGCCAGGCGCCGTCGGTGTGCGCTCGCGCCTGCTCGGCTCCCGCACCCTCACCCTGCCGCCGACGCGCGCTCTGGAAGTCAACTCGCGCTGCAATTTCGCGAATGAAACCGGCTATAAGGGCGACGCCGTGGTCGAGGTCAAGGAAGGCGTGGTGCGGCAGATGCGCGTGCTCATCGATGTGCCCGAGCCAAACAAGGGTCGCTGCATTTTCGACATGACGGGCATGGTGCAGACCAAGTCCAAGCCCTCCGTCGAACTGAACAATCGCACGACGGGCTGCACGGCGCGCATGTGGGAGCAAGGCGAAACAGCCGTGGTGTCGTTCTCGCAATGCGCCACCTCATGCACCAGCGCTGAGTCCTTCAAGTACGTGTGGCCGGTGCTGATCCATCGTAAGGGCAATCGCTGCGATTAGCTGACAGCCCTGCGCAGAGGCGAAGCAGCCCCGCGTGCGGCCAATCTCGGCTATCTTTGCCGATCCGCCATGTATTTGCGCATGGCTCGCAGAAGAGGTCTCTTCATGTTGATTACCTTCAAATCCCGCGCTGCGGGTGATGTGCTGATGCTGGGCAAGAACGGCCAACAAATGCTCGGCATCATCGGCAAGGATGCGCAGGATGCGCGCGGCATCGTCACTGTCGAACAACTTCCCGCCGCCATTGCGGCCCTGAGCGCGGCCGCTGCGGCGGATCGCGCCAGACCCGTTGCAGTCCAGAATGATGATGACGATGACGCGCCGAAAGGCATGGGGGCACCGGTCGCGCTGGCGCAGCGCATCGTGCCACTGCTTGAGCTGTGCCAGTACGCCCTGCGCGACAAGGAACCCGTCATCTGGGAGGCAAGTTGAGCAGTACTGCCACTGACGACGGGCGCGTCGTACTCGTCACTGGCGCCGGGCGACGCGTCGGTGCCCGCACCGCCGAGGCCCTGCACGCCGCCGGTTGCCGCATCGCCGTGCACTACCGTATTTCCAGCAAGGAAGCGCATGCGCTATGCGAGCGCCTCAACGCCGTCCGCCCGGGCTCGGCCTTTCCATTTGCAGCCAATCTGCTGGAACTGACCGAGATCAATGCGTTGGTCGAGGCGGTGATGGCACACTTTGGTCGCCTTGACGGCTTGGTCAACAACGCCTCCAGCTTTTTCCCGACGGCGCTTGGCTCGATGGACGAAGCCAGCTGGCATGACTTGATTGGCAGCAATCTCCGGGCGCCCCTGTTTCTGTGTCAGGCCGCCGCGCCTCATTTGTGTGCCACCCAAGGGAGCGTGGTCAATATCATCGACATCCACGCCGAACGCCCGCTGGCGGGCTACCCGCTGTATTCGACGGCCAAGGCCGGGCTGGCAGGCATGACCCGCGCCATGGCCATCGAACTGGCGCCGCACGTACGCGTGAACGGCGTTGCGCCGGGCGCCATCATGTGGCCGGAGGACGGACAATTCTCCACTGAGCAACGCACGGCCATCGTCGATCACACCTTGCTCAAACGCGAAGGCCGCGCAGAGGATGTCGCCGTCGCCGTACGTTTTCTCTTACTCGAAGCGCATTACGTGACGGGGCAGATCCTCGCCGTCGATGGCGGTCGTAGCGCCCACCTGTGAAGCGCTCTGCCAGACAGCACAAACTGAAGCTGCATTGAAAGTACGCGCCAATGCCATTGAAATATCACATCGTTCCCGTCACACAGTTCGCGCAGAACTGCAGCATCCTGTGGTGCGATGAAACTCTCGAATGCGCGGTCGTCGATCCCGGCGGTGATTTGCCGAAGATCGAGGCGGCGGTTACCCAGCGCGGCCTCAAACTGGTCAAGATCCTGCTCACGCATGGGCATATCGATCATGCCGGAGGCACCGGTGCGCTCGCCGCAAAGCTGCAACTGCCGATCGAAGGGCCGCAACGCGAGGAGTCCTTCTGGATCGATGCGCTGGCCGAGCAGAGTCGCATGTTCGGCTTCCCACCCGCCCTGCCGTTCGCGCCGACGCGCTGGCTCGAGGACGGCGACACGGTCACGGTCGGCCACGAGACCCTGTCCGTGATTCACTGCCCGGGCCATACGCCGGGGCACATCGTCTTCCACCATGCGACCTCGCATCTGGCCGTCGTCGGCGATGTGCTGTTCGCGGGCTCGATTGGCCGCACCGACTTCCCTCGCGGAAATCACGCACAGCTTTTGCATGCCATCCGGCATAAACTTTTTCCACTAGGTGACGATATAGAGTTCATACCGGGTCATGGCCCGATGTCGAAGTTTGGTACTGAGCGACGTACCAATCCCTATGTCGGACTGGGTGCTTGAGGTACATTTGAGCCAGGCTCCGGAAAGGATCGCTGCATGAGAATCGCATTACTCGAAGACGACCCGACACAAACAGCGTTGGTCACCGCTTGGCTACAGGCCGAGGGGCACGATGTCCACGCCTTCGGCCTGACACGCGACCTGACGCGCTTTGCCTCGCGCGAAAGCGTCGATCTGTACGTGCTCGACTGCAATCTGCCTGACCAGCCCGGCGAGACCTTCCTGCGCTGGTTGCGCCAGGAACGGCATGACACCACACCTGCGATCTTCGTCACCGCGCGTGAAGCGGAAGACGACATCGTGGCGGGCCTGCAGGCCGGTGCTGATGACTACATCATCAAGCCTTCGAGCCAGCGCGTGCTGTTGTCACGCATCGAGGCCGTCATGCGTCGCAGCAAGCCGAAAGTACCGGATGCGATCATCGACCTGCCTCCCTACACCGTCGACACCAATGCCAAGCACTTCATGCTCAATGGCACCGCGGTAGATATGACCGAGAAGGAATTCGACCTGGCGCTGTTCCTGTTCCGCAACATCGGCCGCCTGCTGTCCCGCGGTCATCTGCTGGAGTCCGTGTGGGGCCGCTCGCCTGACCTGGCGACGCGCACAGTCGACACCCACATCTCGCGCGTGCGCGGCAAGCTGCAGCTACGCCCGGAAAACGGCTTCCGCCTGACACCCACCTACAACTACGGCTATCGTCTTGAACGCGTAGACATCAACGAAGCGGGCACTGTCACCGAAGCAGCCGAAAGCTGACGCGGATCAAGTACAAATAAAAACGCCGACCTTGTGGTCGGCGTTTTTATTTGGGCCATGCTTACGGCCTGGCTTTGAGTCCGTCGCGGATCTCGCGCAGCAGCAGCACGTCTTCCGGCGTCTCCGGGTCTGCGACCGGAACGACAGGCGCGTCGCGCTTGAGCCGATTGATCTGCTTGACCATGCAAAAGATGATGAAGGCCAGGATCAGGAAGTTGATGCCGATCGTGATGAAATTGCCATAGGCCAGCACCGGAATGCCTGCCTTCTTCAGTGCGGCGAGATTGTTCTCCACGCCAGCCGGGACGGTGCCGAGCACCAGGTAAAGCGCCGAAAAATCAATCTTGCCAACGACAGCGCCGACAACAGGCATGATCAGATCGCCCACCACCGAATCAACGATCTTGCCGAAAGCCGCGCCAATGATCACGCCGACGGCCAGATCGACCACATTGCCCTTGAGAGCAAACTCCTTGAATTCCGAGACCAGACTCATGCCAACGCCTCCTGTCAGTTAAACCACAGTCCATCCTGGAGAAGGAGTTTGGCCAGCATTGCGGATGGAATCAACACGAATTGCTGACAACAATCCGTCCGGCGCATGCACATTGCCCACCTGCCTGCCCGCTGTTAACGTAAAGATGCGGGCTCGCCACCCTTGATAACTGTTCTATTCGCTATTCATTGCAGCCTGTCCAGCCACCCACGTCGACCATGCCCGATAGCAGCGCCGAACCGATGCAGACGATCAGACAGGTGAGCGAATCACTGTTGACGCGCCGCCTCGGCCAGCTGATACGTGCCAGCGGCTTCCTGCTAGGCATGCTGGCCACGGCACTGGCCGCCCTGCTGCTGTTCATTCTGATCAGCTTCAACGACAAGCAGATCAATACCGAAATCCACGAATTCATCGCGACCGAATACGGGCGTACCCTCGAAGCACCGGACAGCATCCACCTTGCCCTGCTGCCCTGGCCCAGCCTGCAAACCGGCAGCGCCAGTCTGTCCGAAGCGGATCGGTCTGAGATTTTCGCAAGCTGGCAGCGCGCTGATTTCGAACTTGACGTACTGGCCCTGCTGCGCCACCGGCTGGTGATCCGTCATGCGCGCGTCGACGGGTTGAAACTACATCTGGCGCGTGGCCGCAAGGGCATCTGGAATAGTGCCGATCTGTGGGCGGGCAATGACGGCAACGGCCCGCTGGCCCTGCAGCTGGAAGGTCTGGCGCTGGACCATGCCAGCGTCGTGCTCGACGATGCGATCAGCGGCCGTTCGCAGGAATGGCGTGAGCTGGAATTCAACACCGATGCCGTGCAGTTCGAACGGGGTGGGCGCATGCGTCTGGTCGCGCAGTTGGTCGCTCCCGATGCGACCCTCGCAGGCAAGCTGCGCCTGTCCGCGCGCTACCGATTCGGCAACACACTGACCAGCGGCAGGCTCAGCGGGGCGCAGCTGCACTATGTCGGCGACATAGGAGGCCTGCAGGCCGTCGACATCACCCTGAACGCTGGCACAGCTGACTGGCAGGGAGAGGCCTGGCAGTTCGCCGAGCTGCAACTGGGCGGCCGCGCCAGGCACGACACCCTCGCCGTGGATTGGAGTGCAACATTGGCGAGTGCAAACTGGCGTGAGCGCCTGCAGGCCAACGGCATATCGGCCACACTCGCGCTGCAGCGCGGGGATCTGACGGGCCTGACAGCGGGCGAGCTGCGCCTGACAGCGCCGGACTTGCAGCCAGACGGCGAGGGTGTCAGCGTCGCGCAGATTGATGGCAGCTGGGACTTCAAGAGCCCCGGCCACAGCGCCTTCGGCAAGTTGCGCGCCCGCCTGCAGCACGACGCAAAGCTGCAGAAACTCGACTTCGAGGACCTGAGCGGCGAACTGTCGATAAGTCATCCCTCCCTCAGGGGCGGCAATGTACAGGCCAGCTTCAAGGGGCAGGCCGACTGGCTGCTCACGCCGCAAGCGGCAACAAAGCGCGGCGCGCTGGATGTGACGGCCAGGTTCGGCAAGGATCTGGTGCACACTGCAGCAAGCTTGGCCAATGACGCCACCGCGCCTCACATCACGGCCCGCGTGGACAGCAAGCGCTTCGATCTGGATCGCGTGCTCAGCATCGACCTGCATGCACTGACCCTGCCCACGGCGGATCAACTCAAGGGCTGGTCGCTCGACGGCCTCGTGCATGCCGACAATTTCAAGGCTGCTGGAATGCAGATGGCATCGCTGAACATGCCCGTCAAACTTGCCGACGGCGCGCTCACACTGCCGGACCACGAGGTGCGCATGTATGGGGGCAGCCTCAACGGCAGCCTCGGCTACAACGCCATCAAGCAGGAGCTGGTGGGGCTCGAGGTCTTGCGCGAGGTGCAGCTCGACACCTTGCTGTATGACACGAAAATAAGCTTGCCGCTAAGCGGTATCACCAATGCCACCCTGGACGTGCGCAGTACGGGCGCGCAGCTTCAGGCCATGCCGGAGCGCGCCACTGGCGCTTTGCGCCTCTACGCAAGCAATGCACACTGGGTAGGCCGCGACCTGACGCATGACATGCTGGCGCTCGACGCTGGCAAACCCGCAGCAGGTATTGCGCAGGCCGCTACGGCGCTGAGCGAGGTTGCTGCCGCCTTCAAGATCAAGGGTCCGCTGCTGGTGGTCGACAAGCTCACCGCGCGCAACGAGGCGCTGGCGCTGAGTGGCACTGGCGAACTTCACTACGCCAGCGGACAGATGAACCTGTTGCTGGATACACGCGTGACGGGCAACGACAAGACGCTGGCCGGGCTGCGCAATCGCCGCATGTCACTACGTGCGCAAGGTCGACTCATGCTGCCGCACATACAGCTTGAAGCCCAGTCCGACGCAACGGCTCACCCCGCAATGGTCTCGCGCTGAAAGCCTGAGACCACCGCCACTTCCGGAGCACTGACCAGGGCCCCGGATAAAGCGCTGATCTACGCCACGCAGCCCCCAAATGCGGGCCGCCCGGCGACGACCTGCAGCGCAGGAGCAAGTCGCGTAGCATGCCGACAGCGCTACCCGATTCTTCTCCCCCGCATCATGACCGACCAGACGACCCGCGATCCCGTATTGCCACAGCCCATGCAGGCCTTCGTCGTCGGCGGTGCCGTACGTGACCGTCTGCTCGGCCTGCCGGTGCAGGATCACGACTGGGTCGTCGTCGGCGCCACGCCGGATGCCATGCTGGCGCAAGGCTTCAAGGCCGTCGGCAAGGATTTCCCGGTCTTTCTCCACCCGCAGACTCGCGAGGAATATGCGCTGGCCCGCACCGAGCGCAAGAGCGGTCAGGGCTACAAGGGCTTTACCTTTCACACCAGCCCGGACGTGACCCTTGAGGACGACCTGATCCGTCGCGACCTGACCATCAACGCCATCGCCGAGATGCCTGACGGCAGCCTGATCGACCCCTACGGTGGCCAACGCGACCTGACCGCACGCGTCTTCCGCCACGTCAGCCCGGCTTTCGCCGAAGACCCGGTGCGCATCCTGCGCATCGCCCGCTTCGCCGCGCGCTTCGCTGATTTCACACTGGCGCCGGAAACCCTCGCCCTGATGACGGAGATGGTCGCCGCCGGCGAGGTCGACCACCTCGTCGCCGAGCGCGTGTGGCAGGAAATCGCGCGCGGCCTGCTGTACGACAAGCCCTCGCGCATGTTCGAAGTGCTGCGCCAGTGCGGTGCCCTCAAACGCCTGTTGCCGGAGCTCGATGCACTCTTCGGCGTGCCCCAGCCGCCGCAACATCACCCGGAAGTCGACGCCGGCGTGCACGTCATGCTGGTGGTCGACATGGCCGCCCGCCGCAAGGAAACGCTTGCCGTGCGCTGGGCCGCCCTGCTGCATGACCTCGGCAAGGGCACGACGCCCGCCGACGTCCTGCCACATCACTATGGCCACGAAGCACGTAGCGTGCAGCTGGTGGAGACCGTTTGTGAGCGCCTCAAGGTACCGACCGAGTGCCGTGACCTAGCGGTGCTGGCGGCACGCGAACACGGCAGCATGCATCAGCTCATGCAGATGCGCCCCGACACGGTGGCGAAGTTTCTCGAACGACTGGACGTATTGCGCCGCCCCGAGCGCGCCGAGCAGCTTATTGCCGTGTGCCTCTGCGACGCCCGTGGTCGCACCGGTCTTGAGGACTACGCCTACCCGCAGGCCGAGCGCTTGCGCACCGCCCTGCGGGCTTTCAGCAGCGTCGATGCGGGGGCCATCGCGCGCAACGCGGCGGACAAGGCGAGCATCCCGGTACTGATACAGGCCGAGCGTTTGCAGGCCGTGAAAACGGCGCTGGCTGAATAAGGCTGCGCCCAATCAAGGATCCCGGCCGCCCTGCCGGGCGTGACATTTATCACGCTTAAAAATCGTGATTTTTATCACAGAATCAACCACTTACGCGTCGATATGTTTTACAGGCGGGTGCGTTCCGCACGGGGGCTTGCGGACTTAATACATCAAAATCAATACATTCAACAATGTGGCGCAGTTTTCGCTCTTGAGACCCTCAACACCACCAGGAGCTCAAAATAATGAAACGCATCGCACTCCTCGCCCTCGCGCTTTTTTCGCTACTGACCGCTAGCGGCGCGTACGCCACCGTCGAGTCTTTCAACGGCGCGGCGAACCAGCACGGCGGCACCATCGACGGCTTTTCGCTCAGCTCGAACAGCTTCTTCCACACCGCAGGTCGTCCTTACCTGGAGAACTGGAATCAGGCGCACAGCATCACTGCGGCCGGCACCTTCAACTTCAACAGCATCGATTTCAGCTACTGGCCATGGGATGGCTACGGGGGTGGCAACAAAACCACACTGCACATGCAACTCCTGGGGCTCGCCAACAATCTGTTGCTCGACGCATTCATCGTCCTGCCGACGGATGGCTCATGGGTCACCTATTCCAACTTCGTGGAAGACGTGCACACCATCTCGTTCGCGGCCACTGGCGGCTTCTGGCCAAGTTTCGACAATCTGGTCTACAACGCCAGCAATGAGGTGCCGGAACCAGGCAGCATTGCCCTGTTTGGTCTGGCGTTGGCAGCATTGGGCGTGAGCCGCCACAAGCGCGGCTGATTGACCTGCGCATATCCCAGCCTCCGACCAGGCGCTGACGGGCAGTGAAGCCGACTCTGGATAAACATAAATTATGGAAACAAAGCCGGGGAGACCCGGCTTTTTTTGTGCCTGTCTTCGCGCCAAACAATGTCATTTGCATTAACAGGCACCAACTAGAATTGTGATGACGCCCCTGAATCCGCACGGAATAAGGCTCTACGTTCTATTGCGAGCGTGACATTGTTCACATGAGAGCGTCGGCCCATTTTACAAACCGGCCCCCAAGACCTGCAGCCATAAACACAAAAATCAACAAAATCATATATGTCGGCGTTCTGGCACATCAATTGCATTAATGCTGCCACTGCAGATCATCGCAAAGCCAGATGACCTCTTCACTTGCCGGGTAGAAACAATGAAAAAGCTTGCTGTCTCCCTTTTTGCCATTTGCGCCCTGGTTTTTGCCAGCGCCACCAACGCCACGCCAATCCAATGGACCTTGTCGAACGTCAGCTTTGACGACGGTACGCAACTGACCGGCTCGTTCTTCTACGATGCATCAGCCAACCTCTACTCGAACTGGGTGCTGAGCGTGAAAAATGGCGGCCTGTCAGGCGGCTACAACTACAACACGGGCAATGCATCCGTCGTGGGTGCTTCAAGCGCCATCGAACTGCTGGTGAAGAACAACAACGACAACAACAGCCGCTACATCAACCTCAATTTCGTCGCGCCCCTGACGCAAGCGGGTGGCTCGATCGCGCTGGAACTCGCCCAGAGCTATACGAACTTCACGACCGGCTCGTGGGAAGCCACCGACTACCCCACAACAAGTGTTATCCGCTGGGTCACCGGCGGTTCGGTCACCACGCGCAATATCGTCAATGCAAACGATGTTCCAGAACCCGCCAGCATCGCGCTGCTTGGTCTGGCATTGGCCGCGTTGGGCGTGAGCCGCCGCAAGCGCAGCTGAATCCTCGGCACGCCAAAAGACAAAAAGCCGACACATGTGTCGGCTTTTTCAGTTTCGCCCCTGATCCGACGGATGCTGCGCACACCACGTGGCTGCGGCACAATGCGTGTCCTTGCCGCAGGCCATCGTCGTCACGTTCATGAAGATCCGTTTCCCCGCCGCGCTGTCTGCAGCGCTTGTCTGCGGCGGTTTGCTGAGTGCACCGCTGCACGCGGCACAGGTGCTACCCAGCTTCGAACAGGTCAAGGCGGCCTACATCCCTTCCGACGCACTCCTGCTCGACCGTCATGGCGAGCCACTGGCTGACCTGCGCCTCAACCCGGACGTACACCGCCTTCCCTGGACCGATCTGCACACCCTGTCGCCCGCCATGCGCGAAGCCCTGCTGGCCGCGGAGGACAAGCGCTTCTTCGAGCACGCCGGTATCGACTGGAAGGCTTTCCTTGGTGCAGCCTGGCAAAACCTGTGGGGACACACGCGGCGCGGCGCCTCGACCATCACGATGCAGCTCGCAGGCCTGTTGGAGCCCGAGCTACAACTGCCCGGTAAGGGCACGTCGCGTCGCAACCTGACCCAGAAGTGGGACCAGAGCCTCGCTGCTCTGGAGCTTGAGAAGCGCTGGAGCAAGGAACAGATCCTCGAGGCTTATCTCAACCTCGCGCCGTTTCGCGGCGACCTCGAAGGCATCGGCGCGGCCAGCCAGATCCTGCTGGGTGTTTCGCCACAGAGCATGACGCGCCGCGAAGCAGTGATCCTCGCCGCCCTGCTGCGCGGACCGAACGCCAAGCCAGCCATCGTGGCGCGGCGTGCCTGCATCCTTGCCGAATTGCTCAAGGAGCGCCAGCAATGCGCGCAGATCAGCCAACTGGCCAACGCACGGCTCGACATGCCACGCAACCTGCCGCGCTTCGGGCTGGCCCCGCAGCTTGCCCGCGGTCTGCTCCATCAGCCTGGTCAGCGTGTGACCACCACTCTGGACGCAAACACCCAACGCAGCGTCCTCGCCGTGCTGTCCCGCGTCGTCAGTTACGCGCGCCCACAGAATGCCGCCGTCATCGTCATGGACAATGCCAGCGGTGAGGTGCTGGCGTGGGTCGGCGCCCTGCAGGCGCGCGAACCGGATGGCTTGTTGCTGCGCCAACCGATCACCCGATGGTGGCTACCTTACGCGGCCGAGCTCGGCGTCGAGCAGCGCACGCATACGGCGGCCAGCCTGCTGATCGATGCACACAATGTGCTGGATGCAAACGATGCACGCGCGGGGCATAGCGCTGCCGTCTACTCACTGCGCGCCGCCCTGCAGGCACGCAACACCGGCGCCTTGCGTGAGCAATTGCGCGAGCTATTGAGGGATGTCGGCAGCGAGCCCTTCAATGAACGTCTGCGCCAGTTAGGGCTCGATGCCCCCGCCAACTTTGATGTGCCTGTCAGTGACACCACGCTGGCCCAACTGGCCGGCGCCTGGCACGGCCTCGCCAGTGGCGCGGGCTATGTGCCGGTCTCTGCACTGCCAATGGATGGCAGCGCCGCACGCAAGCTACTCACCCCCGCGGCCGCCTTTATCACACTGGACATGCTCACCGACACCACCGGTGGCGGCTGGCGCAGCTACTGGACGAGCAGCTCACTCGATGGTCACGCACAGATCGTCGTCGGCAATACCGATCGCTTCAGCGTGCTGCTCTCGCTGACCCGACCTCTTGAGCATGCCGACGACGTGGCACGTCTTACCCTGCAATTGTGGAAGGACGTCAGCAGCGCGTTGCAAAAAGAGCCTTCACGCAGCCCGCCCGTACCTGACGGCGTGACCAACAGCATCGTCGTCTTCGAGCCCCCCGGCGAAGCGGTACGCCGCGAATGGTTCATCCGGGGCACCGAACTGGACCGCGTCATGACCGAAGCCCTGCCTCGCGGCGGGCGCATCAGGATGCCGGGCCACGGACAGGCGTACGTGATCCAGCTACCCGCCCAGCCATGGACGCTGGAAGCCATGCTGGCCAAAGCCGCGCACTGGCAGCTTGACGACAACGTCATAGGCTATGGCGCGCAAGTAAGCTGGGTTCCCACGCCCGGGCGCCATCACATCATCCTGCTCGGACCGCGCGACGAAGTCATGGATGAAGTGGATTTTGAAGTGCTGGTAGCAAACGGCACCAACACCCCCCAACCGCTTTCTGCAGACGGGCAGTAGGGCGGGCCGCCTTCGGCGGTTCCGCCGGGCTGGGGCGTGTCCGTCCATTGCGTAAAGCCGCCTCACGGCGGCTGGCAGAACCTCCGAAGGAGTTCCGCCCTACAACGCAGGCAACACCACCTGCGTGCCAAATTTTGCACGATGGGTGGCGAAGAAACTCCTTACATTGCGGACGTTGGCATCCAGCGACAGCATGCGCTGCACGAAGGCGTTGTAGTCGGCCATGTCGGCCAACTGCACGATGAGCACGAAGTCCGGCCCCGGCGACACGCGGTAACACTGCTGCACCGACACGTCGGCCGCGGCCCGCGTTTCGAAGGTGACGAGATGCTCGACCGCCTGATGATCCAGGGTGATTTCGAGAATGGCCGTCAGGCCGTGGCCGATGTGCTGCGGCGACAGGATCGCCACCTGACGCTCGATCAGCCCGGCCTCGGTCAGGCGCTTGACGCGTCGCAGGCAAGTCGCGGACGAGACGTGTACCTTCTCGGCCAAGGCCTGGTTGGACAGCGCAGCGTCGTGCTGTAACTGCTCGAGGATGCGCAGATCGATCGCATCCAGATCCTGTGAAGTCTTGTCAGAAGTCGTTTTCATGGATCACAAATCTCACAAATGTGAAATTAAATTTCATACCAATGGTACGACAAAACAAGATTTCAATCTCGTTTAAACATTGCAATTTAATTTCACATCGCGACGCCTATGATCCGCACATCCCAATTGAACACTGGAGTCCCTCATGTGTGGCATCGTCGGCGCAGTCAGCACCCGCAACATCGTCCCCATCCTTGTTGAAGGGCTCAAGCGGCTCGAATACCGTGGCTACGACTCCTGCGGCGTCGCCGTGCATCAGGATGGCGAATTGCGCCGCGCACGCAGCACCTCGCGCGTCGCCGAACTCGAAGCGCAGGTCGCTACTGAAAACGTCAGCGGTGGCACTGGCATCGCCCACACGCGCTGGGCCACACATGGCGCACCCGCTGTGCATAACGCTCATCCGCATTTCTCACGCGGGCGCATCGCGCTGGTGCACAACGGCATCATCGAGAACCACGACGAACTGCGTGCCGAACTCACGGGCAAAGGCTACGAATTCCTCAGTCAGACCGACACCGAAGTCATCGCCCACCTCGTCGATCACCTCTACGACGGCGACCTGTTCGAAGCGGTCAAAGCGGCCACGCTTCGCCTCAGGGGCGCTTATGCCATCGCCGTATTCTGTCGCGACGAGCCACACCGTGTCGTCGGTGCGCGCCTCGGTTCGCCACTGATTCTTGGTGTCGGCCAGGATACGCAACTGAGCGAACGCTTCCTCGCCTCCGACGCCATGGCACTGGCCGGCGTCACCAGCCAGATTGTCTATCTCGAAGAAGGTGACGTCGTCGACCTGCAGATGGGCAAGCACTGGATCGTCGCGCGCAGCGGCGAAGGCCCCCAACTGAGTTTCAAACCCGCGCAACGCGAAGTGCGCACCGTGCACGCCCACACCGGCGCGGCCGACCTCGGTCCGTATCGCCACTACATGCAGAAGGAAATCTTCGAACAACCGCGCGCTCTGGCCGACACGCTCGAAGGCGTTGAAGGCTTCGAGCCCGACCTGTTCGGCGATAATGCCCATCGCATTCTCAAGGACATCGATTCCGTCCTGATCCTCGCCTGCGGCACCAGCTACTACTCCGGCTCCACAGCCAAATACTGGCTCGAATCCATCGCGAAAATATCGACCCAGGTCGAAGTTGCCAGCGAGTACCGCTACCGCGACAGCGTGCCGAATCCACGCACCCTCGTCGTCACCATTTCACAGTCCGGCGAAACTGCCGACACCATGGCCGCGCTCAAGCACGCGCGCAGCCTCGGCATGGAACACACGCTGACCATCTGCAATGTATCGACCAGCGCCATGGTGCGCGAGAGCAAGCTCGCCTACATCACACGTGCCGGAGTCGAAGTCGGCGTGGCCTCCACCAAGGCCTTCACCACCCAGCTTGGCGGCCTGTTCCTGCTCACACTGACCCTCGCCAAATTGCGCGGTCACCTCAGCGCCAAGCAGGAAGCACAATGGCTGCGCGACCTGCGTCACCTGCCTGCAGCATTGCAATCCGTGCTCGCACTGGAGCCGCAGATCATCGCCTGGTCGGAAGACTTTGCGCAGAAACACAACGCGCTGTTCCTCGGTCGAGGCCTGCACTACCCCATCGCCCTCGAAGGCGCGCTGAAGCTCAAAGAGATCACCTACATCCACGCCGAAGCCTATGCCGCAGGCGAACTCAAGCACGGCCCGCTGGCCCTCGTCGATGCCGAGATGCCCGTCGTGACCGTCGCACCGAACGACGCACTCGTCGACAAGCTCAAGAGCAATATGCAGGAAGTCCGCGCACGCGGCGGCGAGCTGTATGTCTTCGCCGACGCCGACAGTCACATCAACAGCGAAGCCGGCGTGCACGTCATCCGCCTGCCTGAACACTACGGCGCCCTGTCACCCATATTGCATGTCGTGCCGCTGCAACTGCTGGCGTACCACACCGCCTGCGCGCGTGGCACAGATGTTGACAAGCCCCGTAACCTGGCCAAGAGCGTCACTGTCGAGTAATGCTATTGGCATTTTTCTCACATTGTGATCACGGACAATAAAGTCTGTCGGAGAACGATAAAGTCTGTCGGTGTTTGTCGCCAATAGCCTTGTCGGGATTCGTGCTAAGCGCGACCGTGCGCTTTTCACTCGCGTTGCTACTCTTGGCGTTTTTTCGGCCAAAGCTGTCAGCCGATGTTGAGCCCACGAACGCCCGCTCACGGAGCATCTGAAACGTCCGCGGCCGGAGACCCTGGAGGGCTGCCGCTACAAACACCTGTCACTCCGCGCCAAAGGCCTCGACCGGCAACCTTCTTCAGTGTTAGCTACTGGCAATCATTGTCTAAAAGGCTGGCGCGAGCGACTGTTACCACGCAAGCACCGCTTTACGATTTTCCGGATGTGGCTGCATCCGATACAGCTAGAAGAGCAACACCAGGCTGACTTGGGGTAATCCACAAACCCCCACTGGCATACAGCTTGGCGAGCGGCTCCAGGGCACTCGCCAACGGAGAATCAGCCCCCCGCAGTAAGGTCTGGATGCGCCTTGCATTGCACAATTGTGCTGCCGCCGTTTGTGACACGCACAACTACGTCATCAATGGCGTCGCCGGTTTCGCACTGAACTGCGGTGACGCGTATGTCAACGGCAAGTCCGCCCCGGAATCCAGTCGGAACGTCCTCGATCAGGTTTGCCGCAAACCAGGTGGCTACCGTAGCCGTATCCCTTACCGCTCTGCCCTTACCAGCTGTCGTCGATGGGTCTGGCCGATTGGCCGTTATGGTTCAGCACGGCCCCATCTGCTGTCGGGTTGCCATGGCTCTCATGCCAAATTCTTCCCACTAAATTGACATGCAGATCGACAGCTCGGATGAGTCAGTCCGTTTGTCAGGCACTACACTGACTCATGCGCTGGCATACGAACCTTTGGATGACACGTTTCAGGCGAGTACCTGCGTCGGTGCTGCGCGAGTGGCTTCTGCTCACCGTCGTGCTCTGCGTCGCCAGCGGCGCCCTGGCCCTGTCCCAGACGCTCTCGCCCCTCGATGCCCTGTGGTACGACTCGATCATCGCGCGCCAGATATTGCCGGTTCCCCACGACCTTGTGCTCATTACCATCGAGCCCGATACGCTCGACCGACACGACCTGAGCCGTCGTACCTGGAATGCAGGCGACAGCGCCGAACTGCTCGCACGCTTAACCCCCGGAAAACCAGCGGCCGTCCTGCTGGATGTTGCCATGGCCGCATCGGACCCACGCGACCCAGCCGGAGAAGAAGCTCTGTCCGTGGCGATTCGAGCCAGTGGCAAAGTCGTCTTGCCGATCTCCCTGCAGATTGAACGTGGGAGTATCCAGGGCTTCCGCCTCCCGATAGCCAAACTGGCCAATTTCACCAGCGCGCTTGGCCATGACAAAGCCATTTCGAACCCTGGTGGCGTCATGCGTCGTATCCCGCTTATCGTCACTAACGGCGACATCAGCTGGGAACATGTCGTGCTGTCTATCCTGAGAACCGCAACAGGCGCGGTGCCCTCCCACCTCCCGACAGCGACGCCTCTGAAGGAAGTAAAAGGCTGGCACGAAACGCAGTACCTGTATCTGCGTTTCACCGGATCCGAACGCACCTTCATCAGCTACACGGCAAGACAGGTTCTCAACGGTGAGGTTCCGCCCACGGCCATTCACGGCAAGCTTGTTTTGATCGGTTCCAAGCTGGCGGATGCGGCGGTCGCCGTGCCTGGCAGCTGGCGCGCCGAGCGAACGATGTGGGGTGTGGAGGTCCTCGCGAATGCCATCAACACCTTGCGTCACGATGCGTGGATAAGCGTTGTGCCGCCTCTGCTCGGGGCAGGGATCACGATCGGACTCGCCCTCGTGACCTTGTTGTCCTTTCTTGCTTTGCCGGATCGCAGTGCGTTCGCAATCAGCGTTTCTGCCATTACGCTGGTGGCCCTGCTGGACTGGGCGCTGCTCAGCATCGGCGGGATCTGGTTTCCCTTTGCGAGTTTCGCGGCGACTGCGGCGCTAGCGTATCCCTTATGGGCCTGGCGGCGACTGGCCGCGACCTACAGGTTCGTGACGCTGGAGCTTGACCGCATGCGCGCCGAGCCAGGCGTTGTGGGCACCACACCTCCGATCACGCACACCGGCATGGATGAAACGGCTAATGCTCCGACGCTTATCGACCAGCAACTGGGGGCGATCCAGGAAGCCTCCGCAAAGCTGCGCGTCGCCCGGAAGTTCGTCAGTGACATCGTCGAGGGGCTGCCCATCGGTGTCATCGTGATCGATGCCGACGGACGAATTGTCTTGGCCAATCAGCCTGTCGTCGGAATTGTCTGCGCAAACCAGGAGCAGGCCAGCGCTGACACTTTGACCGGCCAGGAGTTGCACGTCGTCCTTGAGGGCTTTTCGTGCGTCGATGGCCCCGATCTTTCACGCACCGACTGGGCGGTCAACCACTCACGCGAAATACGTACCCCTCAAGGAACGCCTTACTGGCTGGCCTGCCAGCAATTGGTGGGCGACAACGACAGTCGCTCGGGTTCGGTCATCGCCCTGACAGACATTTCTGAATTGCGGGAGACTGAAGCGCAACGCGAAGAGCTGCTACGTTTTCTCTCACATG
Source organism: Rhodocyclaceae bacterium (assembly GCA_035456105.1). Taxonomy (GTDB): domain Bacteria; phylum Pseudomonadota; class Gammaproteobacteria; order Burkholderiales; family Rhodocyclaceae; genus Viridibacterium. The sequence continues at coordinate 166,484 of DATIDV010000017.1, forward strand.
ACATGCGCTCACCACTCGCCTCCATCCTTGCCCTGATAGAACTACGCAAGGAATCGGCCGAACAGAGCAATGACAATGAGCGCTTTGATGAGGTGAAACGCTATGCACGGCATACACTTTCTCTTGCAGAAGAGTTTTTGCAACTGGCGTATGCGACGAGCAGCAAACCAGTCGCGTTTGATCTGATCGATCTGATCAATGCTGTCGAGCTAGGCGTAGACCTGGTCAGGCCTCTTGCGCATGAACGCCACGTAAAGATAGACCTGCAGTTGCCGGAAACCGCTGTCATACGCGGCAACCACAATCTGGTCGGGCGCATGGTCGCCAACCTCGTGCACAACGCCGTCAAGTTTACGTCCTCAGATGGCAGCATCTTGATCTCCCTTTCCCGCGAAGAGGATGAATGGCTATGCCGGGTCTCCGACAACGGAGAGGGGATCGCTCCCGAGGACCTGCCGAATGTATTTCAGCCCTATCGCCGCATGCTCGGTGACAAGCGAAAGGGCACAGGGCTGGGACTATCCTTCGTGTTCGTCGTGGTCGCCAAACACGGCGGAAAAATCGACATTTACGGCGAACCCGGCCGAGGCACCGAAGTGACGGTTCGCCTGCCTGCCCTTGAATGTGATGGCTCCCGCAGCAGAGGTGACACAGCTGACAACACGCCAGGGGTGACGCAATGAAAGTACTGATCGTCGAAGATGATCGATCACAGCGCGCGCTGCTTACACTATGGATGAAAGGCGAAGGGCATCGCGTCGAGGCTTTCGAGGATGGACGCAGCCTGATCAGATTTCTCGAATCGGCGACTGCCGATCTCCTCATTCTCGACTGGAATCTCCCGGACATCAGCGGCGAGGACTTGCTGCGCTGGATACGCGGGCGACGTCACGGGTCGCTGCCCGTTATATTCCAGACGGTGCACGACCGCGAAGAGGACATCGTACGCATTCTCGACGCCGGCGCAGACGACTACCTCGTCAAGCCCCTGCAGAAGCTCACGCTGCTCGCACGCGTACGCGCCGTCATGCGCAGGGCACCGTCTCTCTCTGACGGTCAGAACACATTGGAAGTGGGCAACGTGACGCTGGACGAGCGCTCGCAGACATTGGCAACCAGCGCGCTTACACTCGCTCCTGGCGACAAGGAAATGGCGATTGCATGGCAATTCGCGCGGCGTGTCGGCCAGGTCGTATTGCGACAACAGCTCCTTGCCGAGGTGTGGGGTTTCAGTCCCGACATTGAAACACGCACCGTCGACATGTATGTCAGTCGCCTTCGCACGAAATTGCGCCAGCTGCAGGCGGACTGGCAGATTCATTCGGTATACGGCGCAGGTTATCGACTCGAACTGTCACGTGAAGAAGGCACGGATTATCCCGCCTCGCCCCCTGCTACACGCACAGAGTGATGTGCAAGAAACACAACTACAAATCTGAAAAATTCGCGCATTTCTCCAATGCGTATTGTTCGCAGGCCTGTGCCACCTGAGTCTGCCGCCCGCAAATGTATTGGCTCCGGCTAACGATCAGCGCCGGGCCCAGGGCCGAACGTAACAGACCGTAACATTTCTTCGCATCGCCCGATCCAGCTGACTACAGTGCGTACAGAACCCGAGCACTGACTCAGTCGGAAAATTCGTGACAAAAACTGTCACACAACGCGCTTGGCCAGAACTTGTAGCGGCCGCGCCACACACAGGAGGAGGACAAATGCATATTACACATCCGCTTTCCCGGCGCGAACATCTGCCTCGTGCGGCCCGTGCGTTAGCCATGGTTGCACTCTGCGTGGTTTGCACATCCCTCAATGCGCAGGGATCGTCGGAGCGCTCCGGAGGCTCCCTGAACGTCATCTGCAGCATGGCTGTCGAGTGGTGTACAGCCATCAAGAATGAGTACGAGAAGACAACCGGCGTCACCGTCAATATGGCGCAAAAGAGCACTGGCGAAGCACTCGCGCAAATCGCTGCGGAGAAGACGAATCCCAAGCTCGATCTGTGGATCGGCGGCACCGGCGATCCACACCTGCAGGCGGCGGAGCAAGGTCTTACCGTCAGCTATAAATCGCCGGAATTGCCACAGCTTCACGACTGGGCCAGACGTCAGGCCGAGCAATCGAATTACCGCACCGTGGGCATCTATGCCGGCGCCTTGGGCTTTGGCTACAACCCCGAACTCCTCGCCAAGAAGAAGCTGCCCACGCCAGCATGCTGGAAGGATTTGCTCAAACCCGAATACCGCGACGAAATCCAGATTGCAAACCCGAACTCCTCCGGCACAGCCTATGTGGCGATTGCCACGCTGGTGCAGCTGATGGGGGAGAACGAGGCCTTCAAGTACCTTGCAAGCTTGCACAAGAACGTGAATCAGTACGCCAAATCCGGTATTGGACCGGTGAAAGCCGTGGCGCGTGGCGAAACATCAATCAGCGTCAGTTTCATTCATGACGGTATTGCAGAAGCTGCAGCCGGCTTCCCCGTGAAGGTGGTGACCCCTTGCGAGGGCACCGGCTACGAGATTGGCTCAATGAGCCTCATCAATGGCGCGCGCAATCTCGACAGGGCGAAGAAGATGTACGACTGGGCGCTCACGGCCGCCGTGCAGAAAATCGGCGGCGACAACAAGCAATATCAGGTTCCGTCCAACGTGAAGGCACCGCTGCCAGCGCAGGCACCGAAATTCAGTGAGATCAAGTTCATCGACTACAACTTCGCCAAATACGGTACTTCCGCCGAGCGCAAACGCCTGATAGAACGATGGGATAACGAAGTCGCCAGTCTGCCGAAATAAGCCTCCGCTTCGGTGAGTGTCGATCATGAAATCCCGCGTTGTTTTCTGCTGGGTCGCCGCAGGCGTACTCGGTTTCCTGACGTTGCCCTGGTATGCACTTCAGGACGGCCTTTTGTCATTGCATTGGGTCTCGCCCGGCCTTTACAGCAATGACGAAATGGCATCCGGTTTCGCACAGTGTCTCCTGCACGGTCGTCCGTGGCTGGGGGGCTGCCTCGCAGCCCTCCTTTTTTGCAGCCTGACACCGCTGCTCTTTCGCTCCCGGGACGGCCGAGCCCACGCAATCATTATTGGCGGCGGCCTCGGTGTTGCAATCTGGCTGGCACAGGCCTTTGCAATCGGGCCGACTGGCTGGACCCCGGCCCTGCAGGACACACTCTCACCGTTGACGCGCGGACAGTATGGCGTTGGCATTGGCGGCATCGTCGTCGGGGTGTGCTTGCTGATGCTGTTTTCCATTGGCCTGGCGCAGCGCGGCTATTTCAAGGGCGACGCCTTCGTGGCGGGCAGCGTGGTCGGCGTGGCCACACTCGTATTGCTGTTCACCTTCTTTCCTGTCGGCAATATCCTGATCACCGCATTACAGCCCTCGGAGGGCATGACGGTGTCCCAGTTGCTCGCCAGGCGCCTGTTCTCCGCGAAGATCTGGGGGCTCGGTTGCCTCACGGGTGGCACCGGTTGCGGTGTCGCCTGGAACACGCTGACCCTGGCATTCTGCACCGCCATTGGCGCGACCGCGCTGGGCCTGGCTTTCGCCCTCGTCGTCACACGTACCGGTTTCGCATACAAGCGATTCCTGCGCGTGTTGACGATATTGCCGATCATCACGCCGCCTTTCGTCATCGGTCTCGGCCTGATCCTGATCTTCGGTCGCTCGGGGCTTCTGAATCAGTTGCTGGAATGGACGCTCGGGATACCACCTTCACGCTGGATCTACGGCTTCAAGGGCGTGTTGCTGGCCCAGATATTCGCCTTCACCCCCATCGCTTTCCTCGTGCTGATCGGTGTCGTCGAAGGCGTCGCACCGAGCATGGAGGAAGCGGCACAGACGCTGCGCGCGAGCCGCTGGCGCACCTTCGCGGACATCTCCCTGCCCCTCATGTTGCCAGGTATGGCTAATGCTTTTCTCGTGACCTTCGCAGAGAGCATTACGGACTTCGGCAACCCCATTCTTCTCGGCGGCAATTTTGGCGTGCTGTCGACCGAGATCTACTTTTCAGTTGTCGGTGCGCAGCTGGATCAAGGGCGCGCTGCCACGCTGGCATTCATCCTTCTGGCATTCGCCCTTGGCGCCTTCTTCATCCAGCGTCGCATCCTCGGCAAGAAGGTCTACACCGCCCTCTCCGGCAAGGGTGACAGCGGGCTGCCCGCACAGTTGCCGAATGGCGTCAGGAAGCTGGCGTACTGCCTTGCCCTGCCCTGGGCAGTGCTCACCATTCTTGTCTATCTCACAGCCTTGTGTGGCGGCTTCGTGGAAACCTGGGGCCGCGATTTCAGCTTTACATTGCGTCACTACGCCAAGGCCTTCTCGGTGGATTTCGGTGTCGGCGGCCTGGTATGGACGGGTGCTGCGTGGAACTCTTTCTGGACGACGGTCGAACTGGCCAGTCTGGCGTCACCCCTCACGGCCGCGATCGGCATCATCACGGCCTATCTGCTCACGCGGCAGCGCTTTGTCGGTCGCTCGCTGTTCGAGTTCGGCACCATGCTGAGCTATGCAGTACCGGGCACCGTCATCGGCATCTCGTACATCCTCGCCTTCAACGTGCCTCCGTTTGACATCACCGGCACAGCCCTGATCCTCGTGCTGTGCTTCGTCTTCCGCAATATGTCGGTTGGTGTGCGCGCAGGAATGGCCGCCATGAGCCAGCTCGACAAGAGCCTCGACGAGGCCTCGATCACACTCGGTGCTTCCAGCTTCCGCACGCTGCGTTCCATCGTGCTGCCGCTGCTCAAACCCGCCGTGATCGGCACCCTCGTCTACAGCTTCGTGCGCGCGGTTACGACGGTCAGCGCAATCATCTTTCTGGTTTCAGCAGATCACGAAATGGCCACCGTGTACATCATCAACCGCGTACTGCAGGGCGACTATGGCGTGGCCATCGCCTACTGCTCGGTGCTCATCGTCCTGATGCTGCTGGCCATCGGGCTGATCAATCTGCTGGTTGGCGAGCGTCGGCTCGGGCGGCGGAAGACGGTCCCGATGATGGTGCCCGCCAACAACATGGCCGTCACGCCGACGTAGAAAAATCACAGGAGGTGAATGCGATGAGCGCCAAATCAATCCGCTTCGAAAACGTAAGCAAGGCCTTCGGCAAGAGCCGCGCCGTGGACAATGTCAGCTTCACGATTCAGGCAGGCACCCTGGTCACGCTGCTGGGCCCATCTGGTTGCGGCAAGACGACCACGCTGCGCATGATTGCCGGCCTGGAGATGACCAGTTCGGGCCACATCCTGATCGGCGATGAGGACGTCACGCATGTGCCCGCCAGCGAGCGTGACGTGTCGATGGTGTTCCAGAGCTACGCGCTCTTTCCGCACATGAATGTGCTCGAGAACGTCGGCTACGGGCTCAAGGTGCAAGGACGGTCGAAGAAGGACACACAGGACCGCGCCGAAGCCGCGCTGGAAACGGTCGGTCTCGCAGGCTTTGGGGAACGTCTGCCGAGTGAACTCTCCGGCGGCCAGCAACAGCGCGTTGCGGTAGCCCGAGCCTTGGTGCTCGAACCAGGCGTGCTGTTGTTCGACGAGCCTCTCTCCAATCTCGATGCAAGGCTTCGACGGCATATGCGCGAGGAGATCCGCGAGCTGCAGCAGCGCCTCGAGCTAACCGTCGTCTACGTCACCCATGACCAGGCCGAGGCCATGGCGGTGTCAGATCGCATCATCGTGATGAACAAGGCGGTGATCGCACAGGAAGGCACACCGGACGAACTCTATGAAATCCCCGCGAACTCATTCGTCGCCGGCTTCATGGGCGACGCCAACCAGGTGCACGGTACCTTGCTCAGGATTGACGAACGCCGCGGCAAACTGATGCTTGGCGCCACCTTTACGGTACTGCCCCATCGCGGTCTGAGCAACGGCGACGTGGTCGTTTCGATACGACCCGAGGCGCTAGAAATTCACGCTCTCAATAGCGAGATTCCCGAGAACAGCTTTCCCGCAACGGTAAAGAAATCGGCGTACCTTGGTGGAGCCATGGAGTACACCCTGCAGAGCGACATCGGCGATCTGTTTGCCGTCAGCATGGATGTGCACCACCGCCATCTGCCTGGCGACGCCGTGCGATTGACCCTGCAGGCAAAAGGAGTAACGGCCATTCCGGATCACTGACCGCGCCAGCACAGCTGACAGATTGCCCCAATTGAGAAGGCAACCGCAGCTTGACCTTGTGGATACTTGGAGAGAGCACACCATGATCAAGACGAACGACGTCCTCATTGTCGATGACCACCCCCTCTATGCCGAAGCGCTCCAGCACGTACTCGGATATCAGCATCCGGGATGGGACATTCAGCTTGCCTATTCCGCAGAGCAAGGGCTCAAGAATCTCGACCTGCGAGCGGCTCCCTTCCTCATCCTGCTCGATCCGGGCCTGCCGGGCCTGAGTGGCGCAGAGGCCGCCAAGGCATTCGCGCGCGAGTGCCCCGAGGCCATCATTGTGGCGGTGTCCGCCGCGGACGACAGACGTCAGGCTGCTGCACTGTTCCAGGCAGGCGTCCGCGCTTGTTTCTCCAAGGGATTGATGCCGGCACGCTTCACGGAATTACTCGAAAAGGTCCTCGCCGGCGAACTACCTCCGTCGACACAGATCACGGCCGATGGTGCCTGCCAGATCCTTCACGAATCTTTACCGGCCCTCTCGCCGCGGCAGCGGGAAATACTCGTGCTGCTCAACCAGGGGCTACCCAACAAGGAAATCGCGCTACGCCTGAAAGTGGCGGAAGCCACAGTCAAAGCGCATATCGCGGTGCTCTTCAGAAGTCTTGGCGTATCCAATCGCACACAAGCCGTCATGGCTGCACATCACTACGGCTGGTTGCATGCACGCGAGAGTCGCACCGCGGCGCACGCAGCCGCCACACGGCTTGAACGCGAACTGACCCAGATACCCTGAAGTCCAGGGCTGCACGGCCGGACCGCCCGGCCTCACAGATCCACGCTTGATCCTGCTGATATCCCGCAGCGCCCGAAAAGGCGATGCGGGATATCAGCATCATGCCCTCAGCTTCAGGCCCTCAACCTCGGGCCCACGTTGATCTTCTCCCCTGTGACGAGAAGGTCCGGATCAGCACGACTCGTCGTTACCTTGCCATCCGCCAGCAGGGGGTCGAAGCGTGTATTAAGGCTGTACAACTTGCCGATAGCTGCGCGCCTGACTCCGAGGTAACCACCCGGCAGATCACCCTTGCCGCTCCGAGCTGTGTCGATCTCGTCTTGCGACAGCAGGTAGCCCTGTTTCACCGCACTGTTGGCGATACCGAAGAAGGTGCCGCCGCCCAAGGTGTCATCCACGGTCCAGAAGTGGTCTTGGGGTGGAGGGGGCTTGGTCTCGGGCCCGGTACCCGGCGTTGTCACCGGAGGCGTTGTGGAAGGCGTAGTCGGCGACGCGCTCGTCGTGACCACTGGCTGCCTGGGAACACTTTCGTCGTCACCCTCAAGCTGCTTCGCCAGCCACTCGAAAAAATTCCTCAGGTCATTGGCCACGCCCTTCACGTCATCGGCTGTACCCTTCACGTCTTCGACAACGTTATTCCCGTCGCCCCTCCTGTGCAGGTAATACATGGAGGCAGCAGTAAGTCCCAAGGCAACGGCACGGCGTGCCTTTCGGCGTGCTGCAGCCTCGCTTCCGGCTGTCAGATGGAGGAAGTTGCTCACGCGCCCCAACCTGTTTTCCTTGCGATTCGGGTCGCTGAGCCCAACGTATTTGTGGTCGGCGTACACAGTCTCATTGCCATGCACACGGGGACTTTCCATGCCCTTGTTCCAGAGCCGTCCAAGGCGTTTACCGAGAAAGAGCACCCCGCTCCCCTCGTACAAACCTGTCACTCCGGTTTCAAACCCGCCCGTGAGATCCTTGCCGCCGAACTTCCTGCTGCCAAACGTAAGCTCGGGGGCCGGCAGATACTTCATGCCCGGGAGATAGAGCTTCTTGTTGCCCGACATGGGCACAATGCGCATCCACCCGCTGTTACCAAGCGTCGCATTGGCCAGCAGCACCCCTGAGAGTATGTAGCTGCGATCCATAAACATTAGCGCAGCGAGTGCCGTGTAGCGGTACATGCTCGTGAATACCATCATGTCATTGGCTGTCTGCAACGCACCTTTCTGTTTAACCGCCTCCTCCCTGGCCAGATCGACGAGCCGCTTTATGAGCACATCATTGGAAAGATCATCAGCTTTCAGTTTTCCAACAATGCCGGCTTCCTTTTTCACCGAGATCAGGGTGTCGTAAAGCGTCTGCACGCGGGCTGCGGAAAGCTGCTGTCGCTCTACCAACCACTTGGGCAGGAAGGGCGTCACCGCAGGCTTGTCCATTTCGCCTGCGGCCTTTTTCGCGCGTTCAGCGGCAAGCTTCTCGGCGGCGCCAGCGCGAATATGGAGTTTCTGCGGGAGTCTGTCCCGCACCGCTTGCGGGAGATCTCCGGACAAGATCGACCAGAATCGCTCGAGTCGCTGCATCTTTCTGCCTCGCCGCTCGAGGTATGCAATGACTTCCTGCTTTTCGAGTGCGGTGAGCGTTTGTCTTTCGTCGCCCTCTTTTGCAATCCTCTGGGCATATTCAGTAAACCTGTTCGCGCGTCGCTGAGCGACTTGGTACCAGCCTTGCGCGTAAGCGCCGGGAAAATTTCCGACGATTTCACCTGGAAGCGACAACTGTGTAACAGCACGCTCCACGGATCCTTGGGGCAGCTGGAAATTGCCAGTCTTGATATCGATCGCTCTGCTGGCGGCGTTGAGCAAGGCCCCCACAAACGAGAGCCGTTTGGCGGCCCCGCCTATGCCTGGATGTTCCAGGTTGACGATGGGCCCAATAGCTCCCGCGGCGTCCTTTGAGGTGAGTTCGCCTTGCTTCAGAGACGTTCCTTCAACCTCATCCGAGGCAAGGTGCAGGCCCTTCTGTACCTTTGCGTAGATACCCTCAGCTTCCTGCAGGAACCTCACTTGTTCGGTCAGACGCTCGTTCAAGCCGGGTATCCTCTCCGCGCCCGCATGATCATCGACCGCTTTGGAAAATGCCGACATCATTGCGTCGGCATTTTCCACGGTTCGCCGAAGGCCTGCGGGCAGCTCCCCGCTCGCGGAGATCACCTCTCCGCTGCCTAGCACCTCGACCAGGTCTGCGCGCTCGGCAGATGTCAGAACTTCATCGCTTCCGGCCACAAGTTGACTGAGCTTGAGTTGCAAGGCTGGCGGCAGCACCGATAGTTTGTTTTGCGCAGCCACCATTTCGCGAGTCACTCCGGGAATATCGAAAATTGCCTCGCCAAAAATGTCTGCGTGCAAATACATCAAATAACCCGGAGGCACCTTGACCATCGGCTTGGAAGCTCGGTCTCCCCCTCCCCGTTTTTCCGTATATTCATGCGGCAAGCGCGGTTTCAAGCGTATGTCATCGGGATTCAACCCTGCCGCTGCCAGCTTCTCGTTGTACGCCTTCACGTTCTCGGCGAAGTTGACGAATGCCTTGTTGAGTGCGCCTATGATCTGGGTCAGCTCGGCCTTCCAGACAACCCCCAGAAAAGCCCGCCTTGAAACGCCAATGAACGTCCTGCCTGCTATGCGCGATATGGCCTTCGAAGTACCTTCAACATCGCCCCGTAACGCAGCTCTCGTTGCGTCGACCAGCCGATTCAGCACGAACCGGCTAGCCCCCCGGGAGTAAGGTGTGCGTAACTGCGTAGTCAGCACTGACTCGGGGCTCTTGATGGCTCCTAGCACCGCCCCCGACGCGGGCACATTTGCGTGCGCATAGACCTCCAGGCCCAACACGGTCGCAAGCTGCCTGACGACGGAAACGCCCGGGTGAACAGGCCGCCATTTCATGACATCGCGGGCCGTACGACGGACCGTTGCAACCGAGTCGGGCAATTCCGTTGTCACCGTCCTCAAGGCCTTTCCTAAGCCGGTCCCCCACTCCGCCTTGCCTTTCTTCCGGTATGACTGGACGTTGTGATCGGGATCCTTGGCTGCTGGATTCGCGCGTGCCTCGTCAATTGCCGTCGGATTGATTGCATTGCGGCCCTCTACCGACAAGACACGTCCCTTGGCATCAACGCTGATCACGCCTTTGACCTCGCTCAATGGCGTCCTTACTTCTCTCCACCTCGGCCGGAGTGGATTCTCCACTGCATAGATGTAACGTCGCGGCGAAGGCGTTACGAGCGATATTCTGCCGCCCGCAAACTGGTGCTCGCTTGGACTTACCAAGCTCATCGCCTCCTCGATAGTGACGGCAACCTTGCCCTTCGGTCCGCGGGAGCCGATGTCCAGCGGACTGGCGCGAGAGACGATAAAACCTCCTGCCCCTTCAGCTACGGGCTCCAGTGCGGGTGGCACAACGGGGGGCGAAGCAGAGGCTCCACTGTCAGTTCCTGCGGGCTCGCTCACGGCGTGGCTGCCTGCGTTACTACTGCTTGCTGTCGAGGGCTCGCCGTGCGGTACGACCGTGGCGCTGCCTTCATTCACCGCGACCGGAATTGTCGGGCCATCCTCTCCCGAACCGCGTTCGGACGCATGCGATTTTGTACGCAACATGTCACTCACGAAATGCATCGCCGTCGTACTTGGCACCAGTGGCTGCGCCTCGGCGCCCCCATGGTGAGTGGCCGGGTGAGAGGACGAATCCGTGTGCTGGGGGGGATGGGTGACAACGGGGGTCTTGATTTCTGCCGGCTTGCCGGACACAGCGCCGGTCTGATCAGCGGCCGTCGTCAGTTCCACAGGCGCTGTCAGCTTGACCGTCGGTGCCCGCCCGGACGATATGACATCCGCGCTTTTATCCGTACTACCGGTCTTCGTTATGGTTTCTGGTTCGCCCTCTGAACGGACTGCGTTACCGGATTTTCCCGAGGACGCTGTATGTGGGCCTTTCAAACCACGAAGAACGCCCCAGCCCAGGCCGCCTCCCATGAGGACGTAGTTTCCAACGACCTCAGCGTTCTCTGCAGATACGCCCAGCTGCTGCACGCCGGCCGAAACACCCCGCACGGTGAAGGGCGTCCAGGGGTCATTGCCGGTCGCCGCGTAGTAGGCGCCAGGCGCGGTCTGATCCAGAAGCATCGTTCCATTGGCGGCGAGGCCGAATATGGTCTTCGCACTGCTGGCAGTCACCTGCACGCCCGCTGCCGTTCCTTCGGCGCCTGCTACTGCCGCGCCTTCGGTCGTCGCGGCCACGACGCCCTTCGCGCCCAACGTGGCGGCGCCCTTGGCGAGGCCTGCTCCGCCACCAGCGGCCATGCCGACGACACTGATACCTGTATCCCAACGGCTCGCAGTCTTTTGGTCCACGCCGGCTGCCACCAGCCCCTGCGTAATGTAGCCAGCACTCGTCTCTCCGGTAATCGTGTCCTGGAGCCCATGTACCGCGCGCTGTGCGCCGTCAGCGATCACGGCGCCACCCAGGACCATGATGGGGATGCCGATGCCGATCTCGCTGAGCCCAGCCCCGGCGGTGATCAACAAGCCTCCACCGACCGCTTCGAGCACGCCTCCGACCGCTTCCAGTCCGGTGAGCCAGCGGTTAGCCTTCTCTGGCTCAGGCTGCAGTGCCTTGAGGAGCGCAGCGTCATCGTAGAGCTGGTCGCTATTGAGCTTTTGCGCAAATGTCGCCTGCATGGTGGCCGCTTCAAGGGCCTTGCCCGTTTCGCTCTTGCGCGCGACCGCATAGATGTAACGCTGCACTTGCGCATCGGATGCGGCGCAAAAGGAGATCTGGCTCAGCGAAGGACGCTTTGCTGCATCCTGCGCGGCTTTCACCTCGTCGGGTTCCGCCGGGTCATCCCCGCAAAGAACGATGGCATAAGCATTCAGGACCTGTGCCCACGCGTCGTCCGCGCTCTTCTTCATCTTGTCCAGCGATGCACCGCCGGCCCCGAAGGCAAGCAGATCCTGATAGGCCTTCTCCGTCTCCTGCCAGGCGACAAACTTGTTCTTCAGGTCTTGCTGCGACGTGGTGGTCGGGACCCCGGCATCGCCGAACAAGGCATTCGGGTCGGACAAGAGCCCGAGCCGTTTGCCATCAGCGGCGGGAATCACCTTGTTGGCCGCTGCCGACGCATCCGCAAAGGCGTCATTGGCCTTGGCCGCTTGATACGTGGCTTCCCACAACTCGGCGGTCGCCGCGTTCATCTTCTGGCCGTTCTGGAATGCATCCGGCGCGCCATAGCGACCGTCACCGAGGTCGACCTCGGCGGTGTAGATGCCCAGTCCTTTGACGCGCCATTGCCCGTCAGGACCGCGAACGACCAGCGCGCCACTCTCAAGGAGGAACTGGTCCGTCCCCGCTCCGCGCGTGCCTGCGGAGCCCTCATCCTTGCTGTTACCACTCATTACCTTGTCGCGAAAATCTGCGGGTGGCAGGATTTTCGTCGTCGGGTCGTAACCGTTGGTGTAGGCGCCGTGCGCGAGGCAAATCTTGCTTGGGTCGTAGGGGATGAAATCCACGCTGGCCGCGTTGTAGCTTTCCTGCGCGAGCTTCAGTCGGTCTTCGGCCTTTATCGTATCCAGCTTGGTTTGCACCACATCGTGACTGTCTTTTGTCTGCTGGAAGCTTGCCAGCGCGTCGTCATAAGCCTTCTTCGCCTCCTCCACTTTTTTCGGGTCGACAGCGTAGTTGCCGGCATAGGTCGAGGTGTTCGACAGGGCAAGCCAGGTCGTCTTGGTCTCCTCGACATGCAGCCGCGCAGCTTCTGTCTTGGACGCGAAATCCTTGGCCACAGCGGCGAGTTCATCATCAAGCGCCTTCTTGGAATCAGCCGCGGCCTGCGACAGCGTCTGCTCGACATAGACACCAGCATGGCCATTGGTGGCCGCCAGCGTCGCTGCATCGTGTTCAGCCTTCTCGATCAAGGCGGGAAGCTTTGTCTTCTGTAGCGTCGGGGTCAGGGAAAAACGACCCGATGCGTCCAGCACCGCTTTCGACTCATCGAGCTCCTGCTGGGCGTCTGCGTCCATGAGACCGGCATAGGCTTTCAGGACCTCCGCCCAGGCATCGTCAGCCCGCTCCCTTATCTGGGCCAGCGGTGCGCCGCTGGCTCCGGAGGCAAGCAAGTCCTGATAGGCCTTTTCAGTCTCCTGCCAGGCGACAAACTTGTCCTTCAGTGCTTGTTGCGGACCGGTGAGCGCCACGTTGCTGGCCGGGTCCGCTATGTTGCCGAACAGCGCATTCGGGTCGGACGAGAGACCGAGCGGCTTGCCATCAGCACCAACAATCCCCTTGCCGGCGGCCGCCGACGCATCCTGGAAGGAGCGCTCGGCCTTGGCCGCCTGATACGCAGCCTCCCACACTTCGGCCGTGGCCGCGTTCATCTTCTGACCATTCTGATGTGCATCGGGTGCGCCATAGCCGTATTCATTCTTCATTTCGGCCGTGTACATCATCAGATTCTTGACGCGCCACTGACCGTCCGGACCACGGATGACCAGCGTGCCGTCCGCCAGCTGGAACTGATCAGGTCCCTTGCCCGTCGTGCCGGCCTTGCCTTGCTCGCCACTATTGCCACTCTTGACCTTGTCGGCGAAATCCGCAGGCGGGAGTATCTCCGTCGTGGGGTCATAACCGTTGGTGTAAGCGCCGTGCAGCGAGTCGATAGCATTCCAGTCGAGCGGAATGAAATCCCCTTGGGCATTGCTGTAGCCCTGCTGTGCCAAGGTCACGCGGTCGTTGGCCTTTATCAAATTCAGCTTGGTTTGGACCCAGTCATGGCGGTTCCCTGTCTGGCGGAAAGCTTCCAGCGCATCCTCGTAAGCCTTTTTGGCGGCGGCTACCTTTTCCGGTGCAGGTGCATAGACGCCCGCATAGGTTGAAGCGTTCGACAAGGCAAGGTACGTGGTCTTGGTGTCCTCCACCCGTAGCTTTGCAATCTCGGTTTCAAATTCAAGATCCTTGTTTACAACGGCGAGTGCGTCATCGAGCGCCTTCTTGGAATCCGCCGCAGCCTGCGCCAGCGTCTGCTCGACATAGACGCCCGCATGGCCATTCGTGGCCGCCAGCGTCGCCGCGTCTTGATCCGCCTTGGCGATCAGGGCGGGCAGGTTTGCCTGCAATGCTGCCGGGTCGACATTGTTCGCACGACGCCAATCCATCTGTTTGGCACGCAGGCCCAGGACCTCGGCACTTTGCCCCGCCACCTCGGCCTGCGCGGGCGGTGTCATGAGTTTGCTGACTTCCTTCGACAGTCTCGGGTCGATTCCCCCCAGCTTCGAGGCATGGTCGACTTCCTTCGCCACAGCCGCCTTGACGTCCTCACCTTTCAGCGCAGCTTTCCACGCAGCGATGCGCGATTCATGCGCAATGCTCTGGGCATAGTCTTCGCCCGCCTTGTCAACGGCCGCCCCGTTTTCCTTCGACTGATCGCCGTAGTACTTCTTGAGCGCTTTCTCATAGGCCTGCGCGTCCTCCGCGGTCTTCTTCCGCGCAGCAGCCAGCATATCCTCCGCTTCCTTCAGGTCCAGCTCCTCCTTGGTCGGAGGCGGTGGTGGTGGTGGCGGCGGCGGCGGTGGTGGTGGCGGCGGCGGTGGTGGAGGTGGAGGTGGCGGCGGAGGTGGAGGGGGTGGCTCCAGAGTCACCGGCACATATGCATCCCACATGATGAAGCTCATTTCGCAAACTCCTTATGCAATGACTCTTCGCCGGGGTCCGCACATCCGTGCTCGCCCGCTGCCTGCCCAACCCTGCCCGGTCAACGGACTAGGCGTGTATCTGTATTTGCCCCCTGCCCTGCACGCGCACACTCTGCTCAAGCTGGGGCACGGCCAGCACAACGAGGTCCGGCACATCCGGAATCAGCAAGGCACGAACATGAGGACGCAAATCGGGTCCGCTCACCAGCAGGATTGTCGGTCCCGCGCCATGATCCTGGCTGGCAGCACTTGCCAGTTGCCGTGCAATGCCCTGCCTCAATGCTTCCGGTGGCACGAGCACATTCCCCACGCCGCTTTGCATGAGGTATTTCTTCAACTGCTCTTCGAGCGCCGGCGCCATGACGAAGGCCGGCAAGGTGCCGCTCTGCGACATGTAGGAGAAAGTGATTTGCCGTGACAGCGCGTTGCGGATGTACTCGACAAGGGTCGCGTTGTCCTTCTCACGACCGGCCCATTCGACGAGCACCTGCGCAATGCTGCGCATGTCATACAGGGACACCTGCTCCTGCACGAGTCGACGCAGCACATCCACCAGACGTGGTATGGGCACAGCCTGTCGCAGTTCCTTGTCGAGATCGGGATACCGATCGCCCAGTGCGCGCAATAGATGCAGCACCTCCTGCACACCAAGGAAGTCGGCTGCGTGATGAGCGATCACACGAAACACTTGCTGCGTGAGCAATTTCTCGGCACTGAGCCAGGCGATCTCGTGTTCGTCCAGTACCTCGGCGAAGCGAGGGTCGACCCAGCAAGCGCCCGCACCTGAGGTGGAGATCATCACCACTTCGCAACCAACCTCCTCAAGCCGCTTCGGCGATGCGAAGGCGTACAGGCTGCCGCCTAGTACCTCACCCTGCAGCACAGGGACCTCGCTGACCAGTACGACATAGGCCTGCTCCGGCAGGCGATCATCGACACGCAAACTGAGCCCGGGAAATGGCAGCCCGAGACGCACCGATAATTCGCGCCGCGCGAGCATCATTTCGTTATCCAGCTCCTCAGTGTCGAGATCGTCCTTGATGCCCGCATGCAGCGAGATCACCAGCGGTGTCGCAATCGAAGACGGCGTGTCCTCAAGGAAGGAAGGCGTTCCGACACCGCCGTCCCTTCGGAACGACGGCATCGGGCGTGCGCCGTTGCCACCCTGCCGCAGTATCTGCGCAGGCAAGAGGCGCCAGCCCACAAACGCCACGGCACAGCCCAGCGCGATGAACTGCAACTTGGGAAAACCGGGCACGAGCAGCATCGCGAACATCACCGTGCCGCCGATGACCATGGCCTTGGGCTGTGCCTGGATCTGGCTGAATATTTCGCGCCCCACATTGCCGTCCGTGCGTTCGCTGTTGCTCACGCGCGTGATGACGATGCCGGCAGCAATCGAGATCAGCAGCGACGGGATCTGCGATACCAGCGCATCGCCAACGGTCAGCACGGAATAGGTTTCCAGCGCGTGGCTTGCGCTCATGCCGTGATTCACCATACCCACACCGATGCCGGCGACGATATTGATCGCAGCGATGATCAGCGCGGCGATCGCATCGCCTTTGACGAATTTCATTGCGCCATCCATCGCGCCATAGAGATGACTTTCGCGCTCCAGGATCGAGCGGCGGCGACGCGCTTCGTCCTTGTCGACAACGCCGGCACGCAGGTCGGCATCGATACTCATCTGCTTGCCGGGCATGGCATCGAGGCTGAAACGGGCAGCCACTTCCGAGACGCGCTCTGCCCCCTTGGCGATGACGATGAACTGCACGACGGCAATGATCACAAAGACAACAGCGCCGACGATCACGCTGCCGCCCACCACCATCTTGCCAAACGTCAGGATGATCTCGCCGGCGTAAGCATTGAGCAGGATCTGGCGCGTCGAGGCAATGTTCAGGGACAGACGAAAGAGCGTCGTGAGCAGCAGGATCGCAGGGAACGTAGACAGTTCCAGCGCACCGCGTACGTACAACGCCACCATCAACAGCACCATCGAGATCGTCAGGTTGATGGCGATCAGCGTGTCCAGCAGGAAAGGCGGCAGCGGCAACACCATCAGCGCGATGACCGCCACGATCAACACCACCAGCAGCAGATCCTGCTGGGCGCTGATGCGGCGTATCACCCCATCTGCAGAGAAGGACGAAGACCCGGGCAATAGGCGGCGCGCAGCAGTCAGCATGGTAGTGAGCCCTCCTCGCAAGCAAGACAGCACGAGCCATATGTCATGGGCGACATCCCGGCCCCGGCTTTCTTCGTCGTCCTTATCGTTGTCTGCGTCGAGGCTTCCATCGATGCCGTGATTGATCTCATTTCGATACCTCTCTGACCCAGCGCAGTACCGCGGCGACTGGCTCGATGAATTCACTCGGGATGAACTGGTCAATCGGGGCCTGCTCGTTCAGCCGACGCGCAAGCTGAACATCGCGCAGGATCGGCACGCCTGCCTCCTCCGCCGTCTCGCGAATCGCACGCGCAATCTCGCCTTCGCCTTTGGCCACGACAACCGGCAGATCCGTGAGCTCCTGCTCATAAAACAAGGCCACGGCAATATGCGTTGGATTCACCACCACCACACTCGCCGTGCGCACGTTTTCCAGCATCTGCTGCATGGACACCTCGTGCTGTAACTGCTTGCGCAGGCCGCGCACATGCGGGTCGCCCTCCATCTCCTTGTGCTCCCGCCGCACCTCGTCCTTGCTCATGCGGTGACGGCGCCGGTAGTCCATGCGCTGGTACCAGATGTCGAAAGCGGCAAACACGGCGTAGACGCCCACCGCGGTCCACCCGAGATAAGCCAGCATCTTGCTTGCAAGCGGCAGGATGGCGTTTTCGGGCAGATAGCGCGCCGTAAAAAGTACCGGCATGAGGTGACGGCACAGCACGCACACGACAGCGGCAAGCGCAGCGAACTTGACGATCACCTTGAGCAGTTCGATCAAGGTGCGCATCGCGAACATGCGTTGCAGTCCGGCCATCGGACTGACGCGCGACAACTTGGGCATGACCGCTTTCGGGGAGAAGACAGCGCCGACCTGGATGCCGCCCGCCAGCAGTGTCACGACCGCCACGACGCCGGCCAGCGGAATACTCAGGATGGCCAACTCCCTGAACAGCAGATGGGTCCAGTCGAGCAGCACGGCCGAATCCTGTAGCGTCCGGAAATCGGTAGTCATTGCCAATGTCATCATTTTCTGCAGGCGATCGAGCATCCAGCCCCCTGCAATGGCGAGCGCGAGCACGCCCGTCGCCGAGCCGACAAAACTCGTGAAGTCGGCGCTGCGTGGCACATCACCATCGCGCCGTGCGTCGCGCAGGCGCTTCTGCGTGGGTTGCTCGGTCTTGTTTTGCGAGCCGCTGCCTGAGTTGTTTGCCATGTGCAGTTGTCCTCAGTTTCTGTCAGGTGCCACCTGCGACGGCCCGGACCTTGAACAGCACGTCCTGGAAATAGGTCGTGGCGTTGAAGACCGATGCGGGACTGCCGGCCAGCACGGTGCAAAACGCAAGCAACAGCACACCCAGCAGCAACACCTTCAGAGGCAGTGACAGGAAAAAGGCATTGGCCTGCGGCACCATGCGCGACAGGAAACCCACGGCCAGTTCGACAAGCAGCAGCAGAACCACGAAGGGCACCGCAATCTTGATGGCGAGCCACAACATTCCGGCAAAGGAGCTCACGATCAGCGTCGCCAGCCTGGCGCTGTCGAACGCAGGAACAAGCGTCTGCAGTGGCCACACCGAATAGCTCTCGAAGAGCATGCCGATGTAGGCCAGCAGGCCGCCAGTGACAATGAAAAGAATGCTGAAGAGTTGCTGGAACAGGCTGCTGATCAGCGAACTTTCATGACCCGAGTTCGGATCGATGAGCGCCGCCATGCTCAGACCGGACTGCATCTCGATCATCGAACCAGCCACCTGCAGCGAGTAGAAGACGAGACTGCCGAGCAACCCCAGCACCGCCCCGATCCCCGCCTCCTTGACCGTCAGCATCATCAGCATCCCCGGCGTCAGCGCCTGCAGCTCCACGCGGCTGATCACCACGGGCAACAGGCACAGCGCCAGCCCTGCCGTAAAGGCCGTACGCACAGTGACAGGCACGGAGGCCGCAGCAAACATCGGCAACATGGAGAAGGCAACCAGCATGCGCACCATCAGCAAGGCCACGATGGTGAGTGCGTGCATGGATTGCGGCATGAACTGCAGATAGGCGTCATTCATTCTGACTACCTCACCCCCGCGATGGATGAAAACATGCGCTCGCCAAACACGTACAGCTCGCCGCCCAGCCACGAGCCGGTAAAGATCAGCACCAGGGCCACGGCAATGAGCTTCAGCGCAAAGCCGACCGTCTGGTCCTGTATCTGCGTCACGCCTTGCAGAAAGGCAATGATCAGCCCGACCACAGCCACCGTCAGCACGGGCGGCATGGAGATCAGGAGCACCAGCCACAGGGCCTGGCGAACGGAATTGGCGAGCGTCGCGAGATCCATGGTCGTCCTCTACTGATAAGTGAGAATCAGCCCGTGCACGAGCTTCGCCCAGCCATCGAGCAACACGAAGAGCAGCAGCTTGAGCGGCGTCGACACCACCGTGGGCGAGAACATCATCATGCCCAGTGCCACCAGCACATTGGCCACGACAAGATCGATGACGACGAAAGTCAGATAGATCAGGAAACCGATCTTGAACGCGGCCGTCAGTTCGGTCACCGTGAAGGCCGGTGCAAGCACCAGCAGGTCGTCCGGCGTCAATGCCGCGGCATCCTTCTCCGGCCAGATCTTGCGTGCGGAGCGCACGAAGAACTCGCGCTCGGCAGGCTGTGCGTGCTTGGCAAGAAAAGCGCGCAGCGGTTCGCGTGCACTGTCGAATATGCTGACCAGATTGCCTGCCTGTGCGCCGCCACGCGTCAGCAGGCCGCCGGCCTGCGAATAGATCTGCCCCGCCACGGGCGCCATGACATACAGCGAGATCACCAACGCAAGACCATTCAGGACGAGGTTGGGCGGCACCTGTTGCAAACCCAGGGCGTTACGCGCCAGCCCCATGACCACCACCAGCTTGGCGAAAGAGGTCACCATCACGGCCAGGAAGGGCGCAAGCCCCAGCAGGCCGAGTGCCACCAGCGTGAAGATCGGGTCGGGAGACGAGATGTTCTGCATCGTTCGTTGTGATGTCTGGCCAGAGTGGGGAGGATTCGTGTGCGTAATCGCGAAGCAGCTCGGTTGCCCGCCACGGGGTGCTCAGTTGCCCGCCACGGGGTGCTCGTGGCCGCCACCAGCGTGTCGATCCGGCGTCACGGCTCCTGCGACCGCATTGCCGACAGCCTCCATGCGCGTGATGCGCACACCGAGGCGCCGCCCCACTGCGACGATCTCGCCAACAGCAATGACCTTGCCGGAAACGCGCACCAGCACCTCGCTGTCGGCCACATCCTGCGGCAGCTCGAAGACGTAACCCGGTCCCACTTTCTCGATCTCGCCGACCGGCAGCATCACATCACCGAGTTCAAAATCGAGTTGCAGCTCCAGCTTTGAAAGATCGATCTTCATGGAGGCCTCCGTGGTTTGCGTGTCCTGTACTTGCGTGTCCGGAATGCGTTGCGGCCGGTCGCCAGTTGCGGGTGATGCCGCAACGAACAATGAATCCGTCACCATGACGCGCCGTTGTTTGATGAAGGCATGAACGCCAGCCGTGCGCTCCTGCGATCTGATTTGCATACGCGCGCGAATGCCGGGCGCGCCGATGGTCGAATCATCGATCCATACGAAACCGCCCGTTTCCAGCTGGGCCAGTTCTGCAGGCGCAAGCCTGGAACTGCCAAGACGCAGGGATAGCCTTCCGGTCAGCGCCTTGCCATCCAGCTTGCGTACAGCCAGCGCGCCGAAACGATCGAGCACCCAGTCGAGAATGCCTGCATCGGCAAAGGCCATCGCGCCGGAAGTTATGGCGCCAGTCGCCCCGCTGCAGCATTCGAAAGCCAGCGTTGGCAGACCCGGCAATTCGCGGCGTGCGAATGCGACGCTGCTTGCGCCATCGTCTGCATCCTCCTCGTGCCAGTCGATGCCAAGCAGCTGAATACCTTGCGCCAACGCACTCGGCAGGGCGGCTACACATTCCGTGACGAGACGGCTGACGACCAACGTGCGCAAATTGCGCGGCATGCCCGTGAAGGGCTCGCCGACAAGGCGCGAATCGATTGCATCAAGCCCGGAGAGGCTCACGCAAAAATTGTAGCCAGCACACTGCAGGCGGATGGACAAGGGCAGATGCAAAGGGCGCGGGGCCGTCCACCTCACCGCCACGTCACGCGCCCCGAGGCGGAATCCGATCTCGGGATAGCGCGTAATCCAGCTATTCAGGCGGCCTTGCCAACCGGGGGCCACGGCGGGCCAGACGGGCGTCGACACGGCAACGTGGGGTGTGGCTTCGCGCATCATGAGCGTCCTCCTGCCAAGACGGATTCGACACGAACGGGAAATTGACCGCTGGCGGAGAGAAGCCGCTCAAGCTCATCTGTGTGCGCCGCCAGTTCAATCCGTTTGTCATGGTCGGCGACATGCAGCCTGACGCACAAACCTGCGGCAATATTGATGATCTCCGCGGACACGCCCGCCATCGCACCGCCCAGACGCAACATGACGCGACCTGCAGCGTCTCCCGCTGCACCGACGCCGACATAGACGCCCTGGCAATGCGCGGACAGCAATTGCGCGAGTTCGCCCATGCTGGTCGGCGTCGTCGCATTGCCTGTGGCAGTTGTGCCCGAGGCCGCCTGTGCAGGTAGCGGCGACACCGCAACGACGCCAGGCAGCTGCCCGGCAGAGCTGCTCACGGGCAGCGAATCACGGACAGGCTCGTCGTTCGCTGCAGCGTGCTTGTTGCCAGCCTTGTCCGCATGCCCGGCGGCGCCATCACCGCTCGCAGAATCTGCTGGCGTCGAATTGCGTTGGGGCATTGACGGCAGGCGCGCATCTGGCTGGTGCTGCCCCTGGGCACGTAACGCCAGCCTGGCAAGCACATCTCTGCCGACGTTCTCGCTCGCATCGCCAGCATGCGCGCCAGTCGCCGTCGGCAAGGCTTCGAGCAGGCGCCTGAATTGCAGCGAAGCAGGCAAGTCTGGCCGCGCCGCGCCAGGCATGCGTTGCGCGACCGTATCCACGCCTGTCGATGCCGGTGCGGGAGGGGTGGTGGGGTCCACTTGTGTCATCAGAGCACTCCCTCGGCGATAGCGCCATCGCTTGATCGCTGGTTGTGCCAGCGCGCAAGCGCGTGCTCGGTGGCCAGCTCGTCAAGCTGCGATTCGCGCCGCGATTCGCCTGCGCGCAATAGGGCACGGCGCTTGTCACGCAATGCATCGCGCAGGCGCATGTGGCGCTGGCGTTCTGCGCGCGCCGCGTCAATGCGCGACTGCGCCTGCTGACGTTGGCCGCCGATCTCGCGCTGGTGCTGCAGGAGTACGCCTTCCAGCTCGCCGAACTCCGCATGTCGCTGGGTGAAGCCGCGTCCGTGCTGCACGGTGCCGCCGCTTTCCAGCCAGTCCTGCCAGCGCTGAACCCAGTACCGACGCTGCTCGTCGACGCGCGCAAGATCGCTGCGCAGCATGTCCAGCAGCTCATCAAGCTCTTCCCCTTCGCGCAATGCATCGTCAAGCGCACGCTGACAACGCGCCAGGCGTATGTCATGCACCACGCAGAGATCGACGAGTTGCCGGTCCTGAGCCGCGATTTCATTGATCGACAGATGGGCGAGCGGCGCACTCATGCCACGATCCCCGCAAGGCGATTTACGCACTCAAAGACCGGCGTGACCTCATCGACCGCTTGCTCGAGGAATGCCTGCAACTGTGCGTGGATACGAATGGCCCTATCAGCCACTTCATCCGCGCCTTGCCGGTATTCGCCCATGTGGTGAAGCATCTCGACGCTCTGATAGCTGGCCAGCAGCTCGCGCGCCGTGCCGGCAAGCCGTGCATGCTGCTCATTGACGACGTGGCGCATGACGCGACTGCGACTGACCAGCACATCGATCGCCGGAAAATGATTGGCATCGGCAAGCTTCGCCGACAGCACGATGTGCCCGTCCAGCGTGGCACGTACTTCTTCGGCAATCGGATCGTTCAGGACGTCGTCATCCACCAGCACAGTGAAGAAGGCGGTGATCGAACCGCGCGTAGTCCGCCCTGCACGCTCGAAGAGACGTGGCAATGCAGCGAACACTGAGGGCGGAAAACCACGGCGCGTGGGCGGCTCGCCCGCAGCCAGTCCGATCTCGCGCAAGGCGCGTGCGTAGCGCGTCACCGAATCCATGAGCAGCAGCACCGACTTGCCTTCGTCGCGAAAATACTCGGCGATGGCCATTGCCACGCAAGGTGCGCGCGCCCGTTCCGCTGCCGGTCTGTCGGAAGTTGCCACGACGCAGACTGCCCTTGTCATCAAGCCCCGCTCGCGCAGCACGGCGAGTATTTCCTCTACCTCACGACCACGCTCGCCCACCAGCGCCAGCACGATCACGTCGGCGTCACTGCCCCGCGCCAGCATGCCGAGCAGGCTGCTCTTGCCGCCGCCCGCCGGCGAGAAAATGCCCATGCGCTGCCCTACCCCGCAACTGAGCATGGCGTCGATGGCTCTCACGCCGGTCTGCAGCAGTTCGGTGACCTGTGGCCGGCCCAGGGCTTTGGGCGCATGCGCCTGCACAGGATAGGCAAGGCAGTCCGCAGGCAAAGCCTGACCACCATCGAGCAACTCGCCAAATCCATCCAGGATTCGTCCGGGCAATTGCGGACCGACGCGCACCCGGGGCTGCTCACCGCGATGGATGATCTGCGTCTGCGTGGAGATGCCCGTGAGTTCGCCATAGGGGGCCAGCAAGACCACTTCGCGCATGACCCCGACCACCTCCGCCGCCATGCGCCAGGTACGCCCGGGATTGACCAGCTCGCACACATCGCCCACGCGTGCCGAAACGCCGATTGCCTTGATCAGCGTACCCACCGCCTCAAGAACACGGCCTCTCATCTCGGGCCGGGAAACATCACCGGCCAGCGCGGCCAGCGCTTCGTCAAGGTAGGGCGCGACCGCAGCTTCATTGAAGAGTGGCGCCGGCACCCTGCCAGGCAAGCCGGCGTGGGCCGTGGGTTCGCGCGCCGTCAGGCGCCCATCCCTCGCCGGCCCGGTCGGCATATTCATCATGCCGCCTCCCGATTCGTACGCTTGCCGACGATGCTGCTCACCAGGCCTTCTCGCACGGCATCCAGCAGCGCGCCCAGGCTGCCATCGACGATGCCGTACTCGGTGACCAGCAGGCAGGCACCGTCGCTGAGCGAGGGATCCTTGATCACGTCGATGAAATCGACATGCGGGAAATCGCGTGTGATCTCCGGCACCAGCGCATTGGCGACGTCATAGGCAGATGCCGGCACACGCAGGCGCAAACTTGGCTCCGTGCCGGCGCTCTCCAGCACGCGACGAATCTGCCGCGCCAGCACCTCGTGCGGGCCAAGTTCGCCAAGCATGCCTTCGAGCGCCTGCATCACGGTCATGACGATACGTGTCTCGAGGCCCATGAAGGCGGCCTCCATGCGCGCCGTGGTTTCGGCCATAGCGATGGCCACGTCGCGCCTGCCGCGCGCCATGCCTTCGGCATAGCTCTCGGTCAGCACGCTCTCCATTTCTTCGTCGAGTGCTGCGAGTACGTGCGCGCGATGTGCGGTCGCTTCGCGAAGAATCTGGCGCGCCTCGACCCAGCAACTGTAGGTGTCAGCCGGTATGACCTTGCCAACCGAGCGGGCCAGTTTTGCGCGATCCAGAACGAGTGCCAGGTTCATACGCCCTCCCCGGCTTGAGCGGGCAGCGGGCCCCCGTCCGAGGCACCCTCTGCGGCTCTCGCGCGATGGCAGAGCATCGCATCCACTGTCGCGTCGTTAAGCGCTGGCGCCGCAACAAGGCAGACCTGCACGAGCTCCCTGCGCTGCAATTCACTCAGTGCAAACCTGGGCAGGCGACGATGCTCATGCGGGAAGCGAAAGCGCAGGCGTGCACGCGTACCGGCGGCATCTTCCGGCAGCACCGACAAGGCGATCTGCATTGGCAAGGTGGACCAGATGCCGGCATCCAGCATCGCGCCACACGCCAGGTCACGGATCTTCTTCAGCGCTAGCGCGATATGCTCGACGCCGGCGGGCTGTGCCAGGGTCTGTATGCGCAAAGCGCGGCCTATCACCGCATCCACCGCCGCGACCTCGTCGCCGCGTATCAGCCCTTGCAGGAACGGGCGCGCCAGAAGCGCTGCGGCCTGGCGCGCGAGCGACAGCAGGCTGGGCGTATCCAGCAATGCCAGACGCTTGCCCGTGTCCGAATAATCAAAGTCGTACTGGCTTTCCAGATCGCGCAGCCCCAGCAATGCGATAGACATGTGTCGCATCCACATCGGCGTGGCATACGAAGGTACCGGAGATAGTGAAAAATCGGGGCACTGCGCAGAGCCCTGAGCGGCCGCATGCATGATGCTCAGATCACCAAGTCCCAGCGGCTCCAAGAACGCATCGGGAGCGATCAGCCAGGACGGATGTGCGTATTCAGCAGGAAAGAGATTGAAGCGCATGACGAGGTCAAACAGCGCATCGCTTGCAATGATTGGCGAAGCAACGGCAGGCAACTCCGGTGTAGCAGGAGGACCGCCCTCCGGGTGGCTGGCACACTCCGCCATGGATAGCATCCCGGGCATATCGGTCAGGGCGCCCATGTGAGCTCCCGGGAAACGCGTGATCCGAAAGAATTCATGCGGCTCATGACGCTACGCTCCTGCTGTGACCTGATCTCATGACGGCTCCTGCGCTCTCAGCCATTCGCACGCGACGAAGGAACTGGCCGCGGTGGTTGCGGTGACAGGCCGCCAGGCTGGCCGCCAAAGGGCGTGACAGGCGCCACGACATTGGATGGCGAGCGGCTCGGGCGGCGCGCAGCAAAGCGCCCTCCGCCGGCTTCGTCACGCAGCCCCGCACGCACTTGCCACCACTGACGGATCGCTGTAGCCCGCGCCAGCAGCACGAGCAGGATCGCTACTGCGACCCAGGGCGCAAACACCATCCAGCGCAAGCTTGGCAAGCTGGAAGCGGAGACCAGCGTGCCGAGGAAACGCGTGACGGGCACCTGGGCAGGCACAGCCGACGTCACCATCGAGGGGAAGAGCGTCACCGACACATTGTCCGGCGTCAGCCCTTCCACACTGCGGACGACGAGGTCCTTCACTGCAGGCACCACCGTCTGCATGTTCATGTCGGCGCGATACTTGAGGAATACCGACGTCGAGGCCGGCTTCTGCGCCACGGCCAGCGGATCGTTCGCCGGTACCACGACATGCACGCGCGCTACCAGCACACCATCGATCTGCGACAAGGTCTTGGCGAGCGACTGCTCCATGCCATACAGGTAGCGCACACGCTCCTCGGTCGGCGTTGCCACCATCGCGTTGCCCGAGAAGATGTCCTTCATCGAGGCATAGGTTTCCTGCGGCTGGCCGTTGGCGGCCAGCACCTCGATGGCAAGCGCAATCTGCGACTCATCGACCATCAGGCTGAAGCTGTTGTCGGCACCAAGGCGCTTGTCCGCCGACACGCCACCCTTGAGCAGGGTGAGCATCATGGCGTTGACGTCCCGCTCGGAGAGATGGGTGTAGACCTCTTCCTTGCAGGCCGTCAGGAGGACGATCGCCCCGATGACCAGGCAGCGGACGATGGCGTGGAAACGGCCATGGAGGCTGTATTGAGCGCGCATCGCTCAGGTCCGCGAGGTCATGGTTTGCACACTTTCTTCGAAGGTCTTCGCCGCGTGCGTGGCTGCCGTCACGTTGAACTGATATTCGTAGCACTGAACCATCAGCTGGGCGGCTGCACCGGGCATGAGCTCCATGGGGGTGCTACGCAGCTTTTCGAGTGCGGCGTAAAGCTGTGAGCGACCCAGTACATCGCGCTGCGATGACTGCCCGGTGACTGCAGCGCCTCCCGGGTTCATGGCAGGAGTTGCATGCGCAGGTGCTGCAGCAGGTGTTGCTGACTGTGCGGCCCCCGTGTTGATCAGACGCACCAGGCTGGCCTTGTCTGCCTTGCTCGCGGACTGTTCGGACCAGTGCACGCCCGTTGCTTGCGCCGCACCCGCCTCCATGACCGGAGGGATGGCGCCGACGATCAGATTTGCCATCTTTCCTTCCTTTCAATGGCGCATGAAGAATTCATCTGCGCTGGTTGAAGTGCCGAAGAAACTCGACACCTTCGGTTGGCAGGGCATTCGTCCGCGCAGGCCTCGCGTCGCGGCGTGCCTGATCTATGAACAAACGTGCCCAGTCGGCGGCAACACGCTCGCTGCCATCCGCCAGGACCTCTTCGAAAAGACGCACGCTTTCCTGCGGATCGTCAGGAAGACGGCTCACCGCAAACACGGCCTTTGCCAACTGACTCTCCGGAAACTTCCTGCGCAAGACTGCAAGCAGGTCTCTGGCTTCCGCGCCCTGGCCGCACTGCAATAACGCCATTGCCTGGTAAATGCCCAGCTGCGGCAAATCCGGTCTCAACTTTGCAAGATTTGAAAACAGATCAGTCGCCATGGAGTGAAGACCTGCATCGCAGGCGAGAAAACCGGTCTGGATAAACCGTTCCCACGCCTCTTGCGACAATCTTGCCGACGCATGCAAAGGCGCTGTCATCACTGGTTCCATGGCAACCTCGATCATGATGATTGCGGTCAGCGCGAAGCGAGTTTGGCCGTGGACTCGCCATCCGTTTTGGCCGTATTGGTGATGGCCTCGGAGAGGAGCTTCAGGTACTCGGTGTTGAATGCGAGAATCGCCGCCAGGCCCGGCGCCTTGTCCTTGTCCGTGTTGGATGTCAGATCGTTGAGTGCCTTACCAACGCCGCTCGCGGCTGAATTCAGTGAGGCTGTAATTCCGCTGGTGTCAAACATGACAATCTCCTCTTTGCAAATGCGCAGTGATGCGCGAAACGCCGCCGACGGCGGCAAACCTGTAGCTACGCTCTCTGCGATCAGTCATTCAGATGATGTCGGGCCCAATAGACAGTCACGATCTCCCTGGCCAATGTCGCGGCATCCATGAGGGCAGAATTGGCTTCGAATTCGACGGCACTCTGTGGCTTGCGGCAGGCATGGCCGGCACGCGCTGCCAGTTCGTCGAACAAGGCCACAAGTCCATCGCGGCTCACGCCCTCGACATCGGCCCGAAGCTCCTGCGCCATCGGGCTGAGTGCGACGAGGGCTGCGACCTCCGTAAGGGAAGGGCGAAGATGTGCCGTTGTCATTGCGAGGCCACGATGACCGAGTAGAGATTGCCGTCACGTGACAGATCAACTTCGTCGACGGTGATCTTGTCCACCGTCATGCCGTCGATCACGTCTCCCCGGCGATACTTGATGCCGCGCCAATCGAGAACGAACCGGTCCTTCTTGAGAATCCAGACGGAAAGCTTTCCCTTGAGTTGTGGGCCGTCCCAGCGCGGCACGACGCTCGATTCGGGCGTCGCAGCCGCAGTAGATACAGCAGGCACAGCCGCGATGGCCGGTGCAGGTGTCGGCGGCACGGCAGGGGCCAGTTGCAGATCGACCTCCGTCACGCCCGGCACCTGCCGCGCAAGCATGCGCATCCGCGTTGCATGCTCTTGTGTCGCGACAGGGTTGCTGCATTTGAGATGTCCGTTACCGGCGTACTCCGCAACGCACATCAGCTTTTCCATCTGGACGAGCCTGACGAAGGAACCAATCATGCCTTCGGCCGAAATGAAGTCCGCTCTTGGGAAATATGTTGACTCGCGCAACGAGCGCTTCAGCAACTCGCCCTGGTAGTCAGTGGGCACATAGCCGGCGATGGCAAAACGGCGCGCTTCACGGTCGTAAATCGCGCGCAGCTCACTACCCGGTGGAGACACTGTTCTCAGCCAGGCCTGTACGTCACCAAGCAGATGTGGATCCGTCTGAGCGTCATCGCTCCAGTTGGCGATCGCCACCGCCACACCCGAGAGCCCCAGTGCGAGAAAGGCGCCGAGCGCGAAGAGCCGGAACTTTCGCGAGACATCGATACTGGTGGCACCCGAAAACAAGGGGACTGAAAATCGACGCCGGCCTCCCGCGAGGGAGTCCGCTCCGGTTAGTGGGTCAGCCTCACCAACGCATGCCGCGTCCAGCGATTCAACCAACACTTGCGTCACGCCGCATTGCAGCGGCACGCCGGTGCGTACACGCAGGCTTTCGCCGGGCCCGGCGCGTTCTGGACCGTTGCGCACGGCTCCCTGTATGGCATCGCATTTGAGGCGCCCGTCTTGCCAATACAGCACGCAGTGGATCGGCATGACCCCCTCATCGGCGAGGGTGATATTGCAGATCGTGTCGCTGCCGATCACGCAACGCTCAGCTTCCGAAAGCGCTGCCGACGCACCGGCATGCATTCCTTGAAGCACCCGAACAGTGAACCGTTTTTGAGCAACCATGATTCCGTCGCTTTCAATATCAACGATGCAGCATTTCGAATGAAGGCGGAATGCAGGCACAAGCGAGCACCCGTCGGGAGACGGATCAGGGCCGGCACGGAAAATCCGCCTGCTCCAGTTCCTCCACGCCAGCGCTGCATTTGCACAGGATGTCGGAACACGGCTGAAGCATAGGTCGGACTTTCTTCGGCAGACACCTAGCCAAAAGTACTAGTACCTGTGTAAGTCGAGATGGCTACAGGCTGAACAAAACGAGGTCCGCAGAGAAGTAGCAGGGATGAATTAGAGGCCGTCCAGCCGAACAGAAGGAAGAGTGGTATCAGGGCCGACGGAATCGAGGCAAGGGGCCATCGTAAATGTCGTTCGCATACCATGAAGGTCGAGAATTACGAGCAACCGCGCCGTCGTAGTGGTGAAGGTCAAGTGGCCACCAGCAGCGGCCGCTTGAGAAACAGGCGTCCGTCGGCTGGCCGCAATTCAGGCCATGCTACCCATCGCCCGCTTCGACCGAATAGTGAGCAATGGTTTTGAAGACGTCATGTGACAAGTCATCGGCGAGGCTGCGTGAAAACGCGAACCTCTCGTGCGCCTATCTGTAAATGCCATAGGCATGGTCGGCGGGAGCCCCCGGAAGTTCGCATTTTCACGCAGCCTCGCCGAGAAACGGAAACATGACGCACAGTCGAACTCGCATTGATGGGCCGCGACGGGGTTTATTGTTAGCACCTCGTTACATGTGTCAAACCCTTAGCAATCGCGACAGACTTTGTTGGCTGCGATCAGCTTTGTGTGCAGAAAACAAAGTCGCTTACTGAATAACAACGTCGCTTGCTGGATGGGAATGTTGCTTACCGGCCACATTGCTGCTCAGGGGGCTTCGTCGACAGATGAAAAGGCCAGTCCCGCCGTGGTGGCACAAGGCTCTCCACGCCCAACCGAGAACCTGTGTTTCGAGGCGGGCTGCGGCCTGCCGCTTACGGCCCATTTGTGGCGTCAGGGTTACGCCACGATAGAGAATGCAGCGTGCCTCAGCCGGCGATGCTCAAGGTCAAACGCAGCAGTTCGCCATGCGCGGCTTCGAAATCGCAGGCAGACATGGTCTCGGCGAGCGCGTGCAGGGCTTCGCCATAGCGGGCCGCCAAGACCGCATGGTGCTCGGCAAAGAGGGCAAGCGCCTGCGCGTCGCCTGCGTCGAGCAAGGCGCCCAGCTCCTGCAGGATGCTCTGCATGATTGCGGCCGGCAGTTCGTCTGCCGGCGCGATCGAATGCTGCTCCGGCACCACGGCCGCGATTGCGTTCGTGAGCTGCGAGAGTTCTACCTCCAGCGCGCCAAGCGCCTCTCCGGACGGGTCTACGTCCTGACCCGTTGCGAGCTTGGACTCGACTCGCGCGGCGGCGGCAGTGAGTGCTTCGGCACCCATCGTGGCGGCCACGCCGCGGAGGGAGTGAGCGCAACGCTGGGCGGTTTCGCGGTCGCCCCGGGCTAGCGCCGACATGATCGCGGCGCCGGCACCGGCCTCGCGCTCGACGAAATGGCGCAGCAGGCGCTCGTAACAATCCCGGTCACCCATGACGTGACGAAGGCCGGTATTCAGGTCCAGCCCACGGATCTCTGCCAGCGGGTCCTGGCCTGTTGCAGTCGGCTGCTGTGTGGTGTTAGCGGCGCAGGCGGTGCCAGGCTGCGCCAGCAATTCGAGAAGCTGCTCGTACATCGCCAACAGCGGTGCTGCGGCCGCCTGGATACCGGCAGGAGCCCCCTCCTTGCAACGTGCCTCCAGCCTCTGTGCAAGTTCCACGAGATGGGGCTGATCCAGACTGGACAAGGCGCGATTGGCTCGACGACACCACTTGCCCAGTTCGCCGGGCAAAGGCCCCGTAAGCAGGCCGCGCAAGGCATCGCAATCATCCTGCAGGGCACGATGGAAGACCTGTCGCATGTCTTGCCCCATCAACATGACATCCAGATGCGCGCGCAGTTTGTTTATGTCGATTCGCTCCAGGCAAGACTCTTCCGTCCCGGACACGCCCTGACTGGCCAGGGGGGCCTGAGCCGTTGCGACGCTCACGGAGGCCTTGGCCCCGGCACTTTCCTGCAAGACCGTCTCTATCGTCTGCTGCAAGACTTCCATTGTCGTGGGTTTGACCAGGAAGGTATTCATGCCGACCTCCAGGCACAGGGCGTGCTCTTCGCGGGCGATCGTCGCGGTAAGGCCGACCACGGGCAATCTGCGCAGAGCAGGCTGCTCACTGGCCCGGATCAGGCGGGTCAGCTCGAACCCGTCCATGAGTGGCATGTGGCAATCAGTGAGGACCAGATCGAAGGTGCCGGTCTTAAGCGCGGCCCAGGCCTCCTGCCCATTGCCTTGCACCGTAGTGCGATAACCGAGGACGGACAGTTGCCGCTGGATGACCTCCTGGTTGATGGGGTGGTCCTCGACAATCAGGACGCTGGGTCCGCAGGGGGCGGACTCGGTGACGTCGCCCTCATGACCCGGAGTAGAGGACTGCGCGGCCGGCATGGTGAGCTTGAGCTCCATTTCCAGGGCGGTCACGAAGGCCGTCCAGCGCAGTGGATTGACACTCAGCGCGGTGCCGGAGGCCTCCTGACGATAACCCAGCGGGAGGAAGTCATCGGACAGACTGATCCTATGCTTGCCCTGCCCGCTCGCCGACCCAGGCGCTTCGACGGTCTCTTCGATCAGCACACCCTCCGCCGGGAGCACTTCGTTCTCGCCAAGACAGCGCATGCCGGCCTTCTCGCCGTAGGCCAGCAAGGCCTGCCGCCGGACGGGATCCGCGACCCGCACCGCCAGCGGTCGCTGGCGCAGCCCGGGCAGGTCGTAGTCCTGGCGGGCTACCTTGCACGGCACCCGCAGCACGGCTCTCGTCCCCACGCCATCACTGCTCGCGAGGCTCACCTCGCCCTCCATCAGCTGGGCCAGCCTGCGGCTGATGGACAGGCCCAGGCCCGTGCCCCCGAACTTGCGCGTGCTGCTGCGCTCGCTCTGCACAAAGGGCTCGAACAAGCGCTCGAGCTCCTCTGCGGCGATGCCGATGCCGGTGTCTTCCACCGACACCACCAGCGTCGACGCGCCGCCCTCGCCCCCCTCGCCTTCTTCCACGCTGGCGCGCAGCATCACGCTCCCCTGCGGGGTGAACTTGATGGCGTTGCCCAGCAGGTTGAACAGGATCTGGCGCACGCGAATGCTGTCGATCTCGGCTTCTGCCGGCACGTCGACCGCCACCCACTGCTTCAGGCGCAGCCCCTTGCTGAGGGCTTGCGGCAGCAGCGAGTCCATGACGCCGTCGAACAGGCCGCGCAAATCCACCGGCGCCGCCAGGATCTTCAGGCGCCCCGCATCGAGCTTGGCGTAGTCCAGGATGTCGTCGAGGATCTGCGACAGCGCCTGGCCTGATTCGCCCGCCAGGGCGAGCATGCGATGCTGCTCGGCGTTCAGCGGAGTCTTTTGCAGCAATTCAACGAGGCCGCGGACACCGTTCATGGGCGTGCGGATCTCGTGGCTCATCATGGCGAGGAAGCTGTCCTTGGCCCGCGATGCGGCCTCCGCCGCGTCCTTCGCCTGGGCCAGAGCGTCAGCGCGCGCGCGCTCTTCGGTGACGTCGGCGAAATAGCCGTGCCACAGGGTGCTGCCGTCGGGTTCGTGCTGCGGCATGCCGTGCACGCGGATCCAGCGCATTTGCCCGCGCACCAGGAAGCGCCGGTCTTCAGTCACGAACTGTTGCGTGAGCTGGGCCAGGGCAATATTGGTCCGGGCGCGGGCGTCATCCTCCGGAAAGACCAGATCCTTCAGCGGATCGGTCTGGCCGATCAGGGCCGTGGCCGGGCGGCCGAACATCTCCATGGCATTGCCACTCACCCAATCATAGGTGTAGCTCCCCTCGTGCTCGCGCAGGCGGAACACCGTGGTCGGCAGATGGCGGGTCACGTCGATGAGCATGGCCTCGCTCGCCCTGGCCTTGGCTTCGGCCGCGCGGATGGCCGTCACATCCACCGCGGCCGAGATCACGCCGCTGGGAGCCTCGCCTTCCTCCATGATGGGCTGGGCCCAAACCAGAAAGTGCAGGAGCCGCCCATCGTCTTGCGGGCAATCGACTGCAAACTGATGCAGTTGGCGCGTCGCCATCGCCTGGAGGAATCCGGCGTGCAAGGCAACGCCCACGCCATGGCTCAGATGGGCCGTGTCCGTGGGGAGAGTGCCGATCAACTGCTGCCTGCTCCTTCCGCACAGGGCGACGTAAGCGACATTGACTTCGGCGTAGCGCCCATCGCTGTCCTTCACGGTAATCGGGAAGGGGATGGCGTCGACCAGGGTGCGCTGGAAATCCAGTTGCGTCTGCAGTCTGCGTTGGGCCTGCAGCGTGGCGCGCGCGTGGCGCCGCAACCGCAGATACGCCCCCAGCAGGATGGCGATCAGGATGACCACGCCTGCCAGATAGGGGGCTATGCGTCTGAACACCTCGCGCCACGACATCTCCACAGCATTGGGCGCGGCCACGTAACGGTTCTGTATGGCCAGGCGTTCTTGCTCTGGCATATGCGCCATGGCGCGGTCAACGAGCGCCACCAGTTGCGGTCCGAGTTTTGGCGCGATGGCAAAGGTGATATCCACGGTCTGGCCAACGGAACCGATGACGCGCAGCGTGCCCGCATAGTTGCGCTGCAACTCCCCATCCACGGTTGCAAGCTCATCGACATACGCATCAGCCTCGCCGTTGGCGACGGCCTCCATCGCGGCATGCACTGAACTGATGGTGGTCACCTGCAGGCCGGGTGCAGCCGCGAGAAGCGGCCCCTGCACACCGCCACCGTCACTCACCACCACGCGCTTGCCGACGAGATCCTTGACGCCCTCGACCGCCACTGCCGCCTGGCGCCCCACGATCACGAGCGGAAAGGTGGCGTAGGGGCGGCTCAGGTATATGCCGGCGAGTGCCGGATCCCCTCTCACGCCAGCCGCCAGCAGATCGCCCTTGCCTTGCCGCAGCGCCGTCACGGCCTCCATAAAGGGCGCGGAAGCCTCGCGCTGGAAGCGCAGGCCCAGCATGCGACTCAGGTAGGAAAGGTAGTCGGCCGCCATGCCACTGGGCCGGCCATTTTCGTCCAGGTAACTGTAGGGTGGCGCGGCGTCGTCGAAGGCTACCTTCAGCGCCGGCAGGGCTTGCAGGTAGGCCTGCTCTTCCTTGGTAAGGAAAAACTCCGGGGCCGTAGCCGCCTTGGACAACGGTGGCGTCACCCAGCGGCCGATGATGGCGCGGCGCTGCTCCGGCGAGATGGCTGAGAGGCCCCGGTCGATCTCGGGTTTCAGGCCTGCCGCCGCAGGGCTGAAGGCAAAACGCACGTCGCTGCCGGACCCGAAGTAGCTGGTCTGGACGGCAAGCCCCGCATACTCAGGCCGCCTCAGATAGAAGTCCGCCACCTGCTGCATGGTCGGGTAGGAGTCTGCGCTGCCATCGCTTACGGCCTGCAGCCCTGCCTCGACGCTCTTGACCTGTACGAAGCGGGCCTGGGGAAACCGGCTGCGCAGCCACTCTTCCACGAAATAGCCGCGCTCGACCGCAATCCGGGCATGCGCGAGGTCGCCCCCGTTCTGGCTGCTCGCGCGGCCGATGATCACGGTGTTCGCGCTGAAGTATGGGATCGAGAAGCGCAGGCAACGCTCGCGCTCGATCGTCTGGACGATATTCATCACCACATCGACCTGGTTGGCGCAGGCGGCTGCGATCAGGGCAGGCATGTCCGGGAATGTGATCAAGACGATGCGTTGCGCCTGGTCAGCCCCCAGCGCCGCGCGCAGGAAATCGACACTCATGCCGCTCACCTGCCCGTTCTGCACGATCGCAAACGGCGGCCACCCCTCCCCAACCAATCCTCCGACGCGAATCGTCGGCGGGCGGGAGCCGGCGAGCGGCGGCGATTCTGCCGCCAAGCTGGGACTCGCAAACAAGCCAAGCAAGAGCAGCATCGACAGCCAGCCCGTCAGGTACTGGAGCATGGGCAGACGCCTCATCTTGCCCACCACTGCATTTCTCGGGAATGTGCGCATCGCGGTCAGTCAGGAAACGCAGGCAGGTTCAGGGAGAGTCGCTGGCTCTTGCCAGCGCTTGCTCAGCGCAATCAGTGCCGGTAGTTCACCCAGGAAGATGTCGATGAGCTGCGGATCGAAATGGCGGCCAGCCTGCTCGCGCATGTGAGCTACGGCTTCCTCCACGGGCCAGGCGCGCTTGTAGGGGCGCTCCGAAGTCAGCGCATCGAATACATCGGCAATCGCCGCAATCCGCCCCTCCAGCGGGATGGCCTCGCCAGCCAGCCCGGCCGGGTAGCCGCTGCCATCCCACTTCTCGTGATGGGTCAGGGCGATGCTGCGTGCCATGGCAAGGATGCCGCTGTGGTGTTCTCCGATGATGTGCGCGCCGACGGTCGCGTGGGTCTTCATGATTTCCCACTCGTTGGCGTCGAGCTTGCCCGGTTTCAGCAGGATGCCGTCTGGAATGCCGATTTTGCCAATGTCATGCAAGTGCGCGGCATGCAGCAGATCGTCCCCGAACTTTTCGCTCGCGCCCGCCGCAAGGGCCAGGTGACGCGCGATCTGGCTCATGCGGATGACATGCTGCCCGGTTTCGTTGTCTTTGTACTCGGCTGCGATGCCGAGGCGCTCAATGATCTGCAGGCCCGTGTCGCGCAGCTCCTGCATGTGCTCCAGCGACAGCTGGTTGCGCACGCGTACGCGCACGATGGGCGGGCTCAGCGGCTTGGTGACGTAATCGACGGCGCCGGCGTTGAAGCCTTCTAGTTCGTCGCCGGTATCCGCCAGCGCCGTCACGAAGATCACCGGTATGTGCGCCGTCGCAGCGTCTGCCTTGAGCGCGCAGCACACCTCGTAGCCCGTCATGCCCGGCATCATCACATCGAGCAGCACGAGGTCGGGCTGTTGCGTGCGCGCCAGCGCGATGGCGCTGGCGCCGTCGACTGCAAACAGCAGGCGGTATTCGTGCTGCAGGATCTGGCGCAGCAGTTGCAGGTTGGCCGGCTCGTCATCGACGAGCAACAGACAGGGCAAGGAGTCTTTGTGGTGCTGAGTCATGATGGCATCACTTCGGAAGTGTCTTGCAGGCTGCTCAGAAGCTCTGCCAGGCAGGCCTGCGCAGCTGCGAAATTGAAGTCGTCGAGATGTTCCTGCAGTGTTGCCAGCGCAGGATGGCCAGCAGGGAGCGCGGCAGCCAAGGCTCGCGCGGCTTCTTCATCAAGCTCCCCGCGTGACATGGCGTGCATGAGCGCGGCGGCAGCGGCACCCAACGCCGCAACATCCAGCTTGCCCTGGACTGCGACGGGTAGCCTTGCGCGATCTGGTGCCGTCTCTGCGTCAATCGCTGCCAGGGCTTCGCCTTGAGCCCGCTCCACCGCTTGCAGGGCCGCATCGAGCTCGGCCGACCGGGTGGCTTCCTGCGCGGCTGCGGCACACGCGGCTTCGAATCCGGCGAGTGCGGCGGCAAGGCTATCCAGGCCAAGATTGGCTGCCACCCCCCTGAGCCGGTGGGCTTCGTTTCGCGCCTCCGCCGGGCGTTGCTGGGCGGCATGCGTGGCCAGGGTGCGGAAGGCCGCCGGCAATTCGCCGGCAAAGCGCAGCAGGATGCGCACGAAGTCGGCACGCTTGCCTCCCCAGCGCCTCTGGGCGGTGTGCGCGTCGAGCGCCCGAAGTGTCCGGCTGACGCTTGCAGGCGCCGGGTGTGCTGCGCCGCCAAGACCCAGCACGCGTGCCATTTCGCAATTCAATACGGACAAGTCGACGGGCTTGGAAGCAAAGCCATCCATGCCTGCTGCGCTTGCGGCCTCGCGATCGGCCTTCATCACACTGGCGGTCAGGGCAATCACCGGTACCCGCGGCCGGCCCTCGCGCTGCTCGCGGGCGCGGATGCGTCGCGTCGTTTCCAGGCCGTCCACGTCTGGCATCTGCACGTCCATGAGGATCAGGTCGAAACGCGCCTCGGCGGTGAGCGCCATGGCGCTTTCGCCGCCCTCAGCCTGTGTGACCGTATGGCCATGCGGAGAAAGCAAGATGCCCAGCAACTGGCGGTTCTGCGGCGCATCGTCAACGACCAGGATGTGCAGCGGCGGTAGCCTGGGCGTGTCGTGCGGGAGTCCGGGCGGGGGGGCCGCTTGCGCCACGGCCGCCAGTGGCAGCACGAAATGGAAGGCCGAACCGACGCCCGGCTGGCTCTCCACCCAGATACGCCCGCCCATGAGTTCGACGAGCTGCTTGCTGATGGTGGTGCCGAGGCCGGTGCCACCGAAACGACGGCTCATCGAGGCATCGGCCTGAACGAAGGGGTCGAACAGCGAGGCCAGGCGATCGCTCGCGATGCCGATACCGGTGTCGCGCACCGTGAAGTGCAGCGCGCCCGCGTCACCCCCGCTGCCCGGCCTCACGCTCAGGGTCACTTCACCACGCTCGGTGAATTTGATGGCGTTGTCCAGCAGGTTGGTGAGGATCTGGCGCACGCGCAGGGCATCGCCGCGATAAGTGCTGACCAGCTGTTCGTCATAGTGCAGCGCGAAGCGCAGGCCCTTGCTGCGCAGACCGCCCGCCAGCGTGGCGCTGGTCTCGACGATGAGCGCGCGCAGATTGAATTCCTCAACGACCAGCTCCACCGCGCCGCGATCGAGCTTGGCCGTATCCAGCACATCGTTGAGCAGGCTGAGCAGGTTGTGCGAGGCGCTGCGCACGGTTTCCAGATGGCGACGCTGCTCGTGCGCCAGTTCGCCGTCGAGCAACACGTCGGTAAAGCCGAGGATGGCGTTCATCGGCGTGCGGATCTCGTGGCTCATGTTGGCCGTGAAGGCCGCACGCGCAGCGGCAGCCTGCTCGGCGCGCGCCTTCGCTTCGCGCAGGTCGCCTTCCATGTGCTTGCGCGCCGTGATGTCCTTCGCGAAGCACATGATCTTCTGCAGGCTGCCGTCGGGCCCGTAGATGGGGTTGTAGGTGGCCTGTATCCAGAAGGGCTTG
This sequence comes from Rhodocyclaceae bacterium, assembly GCA_035456105.1. Lineage (GTDB taxonomy): Bacteria > Pseudomonadota > Gammaproteobacteria > Burkholderiales > Rhodocyclaceae > Viridibacterium. The sequence continues at coordinate 204,642 of DATIDV010000017.1, forward strand.
CCGTTCTTGCCGAAGCGCTGAAACTCTCCGCTGATGTACTCGCCACGCCGCAAACGCGCCCAGAAGTCCGTGAGCGCTGGACTCGGCGCATCAGGCGACTCGCCCCAGTCCTCGGCGTGAGCCCGCCCGCAAAACTCTTCCAGGGTGTAGCCACTCAGACGCAGGGAATTGTCGTTGGCGTTGAGCGTGCGTCCCTCGAGGTCAAACTCGACCACCACCAGGGAGCGACGCAAGGCGTCCACGATGCTCTCGAACTCGGCATTGCGCAGGCGGTTCTCGGTCACGTCGAAGACCACGCCGTCCAGCGCTTGCGCAACGCCCTGTTCATCCAGATGCGCCTTGCCGGTTTCCCATACCCAGCGCACGCTGCCATCGCGGGTGCGGATGCGATACAGCACCTCGTAGCTGCGGCCCTCCCGGGCAGACGTTTGCCGCTCCGCCGCAACGCGCTCGATGTCGTCCGGGTCCAACATGCTGCGCCAGGCTCGCCCGCGGACAGTGAACTCCTCGGGCTCATAGCCCGTCATGGCCGTCACAGCCTCGCTGAGGAAGACCGCCTGCCACGGGATGGGAGCCCCCTTCTCGCAGCGCGTGGCGCGGAAACACACCCCGGGCATGTTGCCGATCAGCGCGCGCAACTGCTGTTCGCTGTCGCGCAAGGCCCGCTCCATGGCCTGTTGCTCGCTGATGTCGGACAGCGCAATGACGAACAGCGCCTTATCCCCCGCGTAGATGCGGCCGGCTGCCGAGCGCACAGTGATGTGGTGCCCGTCCTTGTGCCGGATGACTGCCTCGCGCACCCGCGAGCGCCCATCGCTGGAGTCGGCAAAAGCCCGCAGGCGGGCGTGATGCGCATCCGCCGTGGCCTGGTCGGGAAACAGCACATCGTCCGGCCCGCCCACGATCTCCGAAGCGCTCCAGCCGAAGATGCGCTCGGCGGCGGCATTGAGGCTGACCACGGTGCCCCTGACATCCACGGTGAGCAGGCCGTCAGCGATCGTCTCGAACACGGTCTGCATGCGCGACTCGTTGTCCTTCAGGCGCAGGAAGAGTTCGCGCATGCGCAGCAGGGCATTGGCCGCCACCGCGAGCAGCGTCACCACGATCACGATCACAGCGACGACCGCCGCAACAAAGTCCGAGTTCAGCGCCGCGGACGCTACGGCGGGATCAGCATGATTGGCGAAACGCTCCGTCATCACGCTCGTGTAATGCATGCCAGCCATGGCGAGGCCCATGAAGATGCCGTTCGGCACGCCGCTTCTGCGCTCGCCGATCAAATCCACCAGCCATCCTCGGCCCTCGCCGCCGAGACGCAAACTCAGGATCAGCATGACCAGCGCGGCGTTCAGAAAGCTGGACATTGCGAACAACAGCGGGTCGTGGCGCAGCAGCGGTGACATCTGCATGGCCGCCGTGCCCATGTAGTGCATCGTCTCGATGCCGCTGCCGACAAGCAGGCTGCCGAACACCAGCTGCCAGCGCGTGACGCGCGCCCGCACCAACAGCGCCAGGACCACCCAAGCAGAGCCCAGGCCGGGCAGTACGGACAACCAGGTGAGGCCGGGCGAATAGTTCACCACCGTGCCGATGCGCAAAGCCAGCGTCCCGACAAAGTGCATCGCCCAGATGCCAGCACCCAGCGTCAGCGCACCCGAGAGCACGGCCACGTGTCGATGCAGGCGCAGGTCTGTACGGCGTGCCATGCCCGCGATCTGCATCGCCATGACCGACGTGAAAATTGCGATGCCCACCGACAGCAGCACCAGCAATAGCGGGTAACTACCGTGGATCAGATGGCTCGGATCGCCTGGGACAACAAAAGGGAAGTTTTGCATGAAGCTGCGCCTGCCCCATTTTGATGGGGCCTCCGGATGGCTGGTACCAAGGGCGCACTAATCTCCACAACTCGGCTAGCCAGGCTGGCCACGACGTGCGCCGAAAACCCTAATTAGCTAGGAAATGCTCGCCGCAGAATTGACCTGCATCAAAGGCGCCCGGAACAGCTGCCTGATGTTGGCAATTAATTACAATTCCAGCGCTTGCCAAGGCTGAGGCGGCCAAGAGTGGCGGGCACAACACACCGGCGCTGAGCAGGTGTTTCAGGTTTCGAGGGGTCGGATGTTTTTGCGAGCTTCGAGCAATTGCAGGGCGCTGCCGAGCACTTGGCGAGCAAGCAAGTGCACTCAATTCGGCCGATCGTTCCACTTGGGACTGCCGAGCGGCCAGCACAAGCCGGCAATGGGGGCGCCCGGCAACTGACGCCTCGGCGCGACTTTCCGCGCTCGATTAGCTTTTCCCAAACAGCTCCTGAAAGAGATGTTTCGCTTCTGCCAGCCCATTTTCGGTGAAGTCCACTGACTTGGCCTTGCTCACCGGATCATGGATGTACCCCTTCTCGTACAACCGGTTCATGGCGTCCCAATCGAATGACTTCCAGGCGCGATGCTTGTCATGAAGCGTCAGATACAAAAGCGCAAGAACGGAGCGATCAATCTTTTCTTCATCGAAGTCCATGACCATACCTCCTGTCGGTTTCAATGGGGAAGTGAGGGGCAGCCGAGGGAACCACAGGCGCAGCTTGTGGCTGTTCCTCTCGACTGTAGCGTTAGCCATGTTAAAGACAATTATTTTTTTGTAGCCCCAAATGCTTTTTCAACATTCTTCTTGTCCATGTATTGCGTAAAGTTAGACATGCTTTTTGAAACTAACGGGTCTGAATACATTTCCTGGCCAGCAACTTTACCGAGAATTTCAAAGCTTGATGCAAAGACATTTTGACCTTCGTATTTAACTGCCAGCTGAGCCTCGGATAAGCAAGATTTGGTGAGGAGCCGCTCAAAAAGCGCTGCCATGTTTTTGTCCATCTCAGTCCGTTGTGTATCTGTGACTGAAACAATTGATTTAACTGCTGGATGAGATGCAGCAGCAGCGAACATCCATGTGACCAATGCGTTTCTGTCTTCAGAGCTTGTGGATTTCACAAGACATTTTCCAAGATCGTCCGCATATACACCCGCCAACGCCGGGGTAGTTGCCAGGTACGTGCTTAAGATCACTACAGAGAAAACAGTTCGTGAAAGTCTCATTTTTTTCCTTGGATATGAAGAGAGAGAAATGGCTAACAAAGGTGTAGAAAAATACGATTCATAGCCTGATCGTGCCGTGAACCGAATGGAACATCAACGCTCCCATGCTCAGGTAAACAGGGAGCGACACATGGTGCGTGACAAACCCATCGGCACCAGTCTGCGTTTCCTTGCGGTGAATCTTGAGCGCCAGCACCTGCCCGGCAGTTTCGCCCACGCGGTACATCACCTGCTCGAACACGACCTCGACCTCTCTGGCTTTGATGAGCGCTACTGCAACGACATCGTGGAGGCGGCAGCCTATCCCCCGCGCATGCTTCTCAGAGTCATCCTCTGCGCCTACGCCGAAGGCGTTGGGAGCCGTCGTGGCATCGAGCGGCTTTGTTGCGAGCACGTCACCTTCATCGCCCTCTCGGGTGACACCCGTCCGCACTTCACCCCGCTCGCCGCTTTCGTCTCGCGGCTGGGCCGCGAAGCGCCAAAACACGCGCCGAAAGCGCTACTGCGGCCCACGCAAAACCTGCGCGTCACGCGACCATATCCCATGCGGATTCTCGTGGGGGCCAGCAAGCGACTTCGTATTCTGCGCACAGGCATAGTCCGATAGACTACGAAAATAATGTTTCGTGGTGCCCGGGGCTATTCACACAACCTGGGCCGGATCATCCGGAGCCCGCAGATGAAAATGACCATCGTGAGAAAAATCGGCCTCCCCGGCCTGCTCATCACACTGTGCATCAGCTCAGTACACGCCCAGAGCTCACGGGCATTCCACATCGAAACGCCGAACGTCGGCCGCCGTGCCGACAGCATGCTGGCTTTGATGAGTTTTTCAGCGGTGCCCGACATGACCAGCAGCAATCTGAGCATGGGTGCTGGCACCGGCAGCTCGGAAAAAGCCTCCCTGATCATGTCGCAGCTGGCTGGGGGCGATACGATCAGCAAGACTTTCCCCGTGTACCTCGAAGGCGGCGTGGCCTATTCGCGTTACGACCCGACCTTTGTCGCCAGTAACGGCCTGGAAAAGCGCGAAGTGCCGCTGAAGTGGACCTCGGTGAGCGCCAGCGGCGGGATCGGTTGGGACTTCCGGATTGCCGAAAATCTGAAGCTGCGTCCCATTTTCAACTTCATGATCGGCGAGCTCGCCAGCGATATCACCGCGGGCTCATGGCTCCTGGAAGCCAAGACCGGCAGGGACTTTGACTTCCTGCAGGACGGGCACATGACTGCCTATGGCGTGGGCGGCTCGCTGATGCTCGATTATGAGGACTACAAGCCCGAGCGTGAAATCGATATCGAATGGCGCTATTCCAATATGCAATTGCAGAGTTACGACAGCAGATTCCAGAGCTCGGCCGTCGGTGAGTCAACCATGCTGTGGGCACGCTGGCGGGCACCCACCGGCATGACAGCACTGAGCAGGCCTGTGCGTTACGTGCTGGAATTTGCCCACACCACCTACCTCGGTGATCAGGGGGGGCTGCTCGGCTTCAATCACCTGACCTCACTGGGCACCGGTCTGGAACTGGACTCCAGTGCATATGGCGTGATCATTACGCGCACCCGGCTGGTGTTCCGCTACTGCTTCGGGCAGAACGTCCGAGGCACTTCGGTGGGCTTCGCAGTCAGCTTCTGACAGGGTCTCCCGGAAATATCGTCACGGCACGAAACACAAAAAATAAGGGCGCCGTGGCGCCCTTATTGCATGCCAACTGCCGATCTTATTTCTTGGCCTTGGCCGACCCCTTGCTCTTGGCGGCGGCCTTACTCGTTACGGTGATGTCGAGCGACTGAGTGACCACGCCTTTAACCTGATCGCCGACCTTTACTTCGGCCAGCTTGGCCGGGTCGTTCACCGCCACGTCGACGACGTGGCCACCAGCGCCCTTGAGGCTGACTTTCTTGGCTGCCGCATCGACCGCCGTCACATCGGCCACGAAGCTAACCTGGCGTTCAAACGTACCACCCGGTCTCTTGCCCTTCGGCGCATGGCCGACCGTGGTGTCCACTGTCGTGTGAGCCTCGCCTTTGACCTTGTTCAGTTGCAGGGCGACAGCTTCGGCATATTTGCCGGAAATGATGTCGCCGGGATGCAGTTGATCAAAGTTATGAACCTCATCACCAGCAGTTACCTGGACGGTTTCGTTTTGTTTGGTGCGCAGCGTCACCACGCGTGTCTTGTGGTCGACGGCAACGATGGTTGCTTCGAACTCCACCGAGGCGGCGACCAGTGCGGGCGCACTCGTCGCATGCGCGGACGCAGATGCCGCAGGCGGGGCATCGGCAGCATGGACCGGGAGGGCGAGAAGGCTGGCTGCAAGCAGGGAGAGGGTGCAGATAGAGCGCATGGCGTTGCTTCCTTTTATGATTTCAAAAAAAGATCTGCAAAAAAACACGGAACACAGGGGGCAAAACTTCCTGATGGATTAGAGATGGCGCAACGACTGTTCCGGATTCCGACTGTTCCGGAATTCTTGTATCGCGCAGCCGCAAACTTGAACGTGAGCACATTGGCATGCCCAATATGCAAGCGCAATGTATGCCACCAACCGTAGCGGGTGCCGATGTCTGAAACAGCACCTTATCCGTTCGTTCACAATTCAGCAACGGCTCGTGCGGAAAATCACGCCGGCCGTCATGGCCATTCTCCCAAGGCGATACGCTGGCTTTTTCAGCCTCGTCACACCCGCGTCATGTCAGTGGTGTGCTTTCGACTTGACGCTGCTGCACAGCGTCGTCATCCCCGCTCTCCGACAGACTCAGGACAAACCGGTTTTACCGGGTGGGAAGCCGGCAGGTGCGCGTAGCGCCGGGTTGCCATTTTTGCCGGCATGACGGCGCAGAGCTGGCTTCTGGATTTGTGCTGCGCCACCCTCGGCTTTCACCGCACGCTCGCGCCAATGTGTAGGCGACATGCCAGCCCAACGTACGAAGGCACGCGACAGGGCACTCGAGTTTGAAAACCCGACCAGGAAAGCCACCTCGGTCACGGTGTAGCTGCCATCTTCGAGGTAACGCATTGCCATGTCGCGCCGCGTCTCGTCGACCAGTTCCTGAAAGCTCGTATGCTGCTCGGCAAGGCGCCGCTGCAGGGTGCGCTCACTCACGAAGAGTTGGCGTGCAATGGTTTTTGCGTCGGGCGTGCCGCTGGTGAGCGCCTCCAGCAAAACTGATCGGCAGCACGCCACAAGGTCCTGACTGTCCAGTTCGGCCAGCTGACGCGTCAGCAAGACGTCCAGCGCGCTGGCGACTTCGCGGTTTGATGTGGACAAAGGAACATCCACCACAGCGTATGGCAGCAGAAGGGCGTTCTGCTGCGCCTGGAACTCGACCGGGCAACCGAAAAATGCGTCATAAGGTGCGCGATCAGCCGGCGCCGGCCCGCGCAGGGAAACCCATTCCGGCACGAGTGGCTGGCCATAGTTGCGCCGGCATAGCGCCAGTACGACCGACAGGACGATCTCGCTGCCGAGGCGGTTGGTGGCGTCGTCAGCACGTCCGTGCGCGTAGCTCAGCCATAGCCCTTCGGACGCATCGCGCACCATCAACACGCCGCGCTCGCCGATGACGCGCCGGTAGCGCACGAGGCGCTCGAGGGCCGTGCGCAGGCAAGTCGAGGCAAACCACGCATAACCCAAGGTGCCGAAATCGGAGGGGTGCCACAGCTCGGCCGCCCGCAGCGCGAAGGCGGGGTCGGCAATTCGCGCGCTCAGGGTCGCGCAGGCGCGGTCATAGGCGTCGCATGTGAGGCGAGTCCTGCCACGAGAGATATCCAGTTCCTGGCCGTACGCCCGTGCCAGACGGTCAAGCAATTCAAGGGAGTTCGAGAGAAACGTGTGCACGGCGCTCCTGATTTTGACGCAAATGTGGCGCAAATCTGGCGCAAATCTGGCGTGTTCGGTGCCAAGTCTGGCGCGAGCAGGCATGCCGATTTTCCAGCCAGCTGCAAAGATCTGCTTGGCGCTACCTCCGCAGTACTGCAGTAAAGCAGCCGCCTCGCTCGAATTCAACCGCCGTTTCAATTGTCATGCAATTGACATTCTCCGCCCCAAAAAGGGAAATCGCCATGACAAATCTTGAACACGAGAAAGAAGAGCGGCGCCACAAGCCATTGATCTGGCGCAAGTTGATGTCCATGGTGGTCGCCTGCGGACTGCTGATCGGCGGCTTCGGCGCGCTGGCGAGCTTTCAGCTCTATCGCCTGTCAGACCTGCAGCAGCGCCTTACGGTCAACATCCTGCCGAGTTACTCGCTGCTCAGCCGCACCTATGCGGAATATGTTTCGCTTCTTGCCATTACGCGCAATCTGATCCTCGACAAGGATCCTGCGAAAACCGTCAATTACAGGGAAGACATCGTCCGCAGTACGCGCAATGTACGCAGCCTGCTCGGCGAATACCGGGCGGACTACGTGCTCGACACGGACGACGGGAAATACCTGAGCGAGACCTCGGCCGCCGTGGCCAGCGCCCTGACGACCATCGAGCGCGCGACCGATTTGCAGCGCGAAGGGCACAGCCAGAACGCACGGGATCTGATCGTGAGTCAGAACGCGGACCTGCTGTACGTCATGTCCGCCATCAATCGCCATCTAGCCTTCAATGACACAGCGGCGCAGCAGACCCGCACCATGATCGTGGAGCTGGAACGCGACTTTGCCCGCCAGGGAGGCGTTGCCGCTGCCGCACTGCTGGGCCTGCTGGGCCTCATGGCACTGACCTTGTCGCGCTCCGTCATGGGCCCGCTGCGCTACATGCGGCGTCGTGTCGTGGAAATGGCGCACGGCGAGATCGATGAGCCCGTCCTCGGCGCACAGCGCATCGACGAGGCAGGACAAGCCGCGCACTCACTTGAACAGCTACGCAACACCCTTGTGGAGAACGCTCTGCGCGAGCGCAGCAAGGACACCACTGCACGCATCATCGAACGCCTGCAGGGCAGGCACACCTTCGACGACTTTGCCCGTGACACGCTTGCCGTCCTGAGCGAAGCGCTACAAGCCGATTTCGCAGCCTTCCATAGCGCCAACGCAAAGCACGACCGGCTGCTCTGCATCGCCTGCGTGGGCGGCCAGTCGCTGCACACCACGGAGGAAACTGCCTGGGGTGATGGCCTCGCGGGCCTCGCCGCGCAGCAGCGCCGAGCCATCTTCCGCCATGCTGATCCCCAGTTCGCAGCCGTGCTGCACGCCCGTGGTGCTTCGCTGCCCTTGCCGCACGCTTGCGCCATCCCGATCCTGCAGCGTGGAGAGGTTTCCGTCGTGATCGAAATGGCTTTCATGCAAGCGCCCGGAGCCGAAGTGAAAGTCATGCTGGAGATGCTCGGCGGCCCGCTGTCGATGCTGGTCGAGTTGCTCGAGCAGAACGTGGAAACCCACCAGATGCTGGACATCAGCCTGCAGCAGGCGGCCGTACTCGTCGAGCACCGGGTGCAACTCGAGCAGCGCCAGGACGAACTGGTGGCCCTCAATGCCAACCTGCTCACCAAGAGCGCCGAGCTGAGCGAGGCCCGCGATGCCGCCGAACTGGCCGTGCGCGCCAAGGCGGATTTCCTCGCCAATATGAGCCACGAAATCCGCACGCCGATGAATGCGATTATCGGCATGGCCTATCTGGCCAAGAACCAGGGCGACGAGAAAGAGCGCTACGCACAGATCGAGAAGATCGAGCACGCGGGCAAGCACCTGCTGGGCGTACTCAACGACATCCTCGACTTCTCGAAAATGGAGGCTGGCGCCCTGCAGCTCGATGCGCAGGACTTCGACGTGCGCGAGCTGCTCGACAATGTCTATGAAATGCTGGCACCGCAATGCGTCGACAAGGGCCTGACGATCAGCATGGAGATGAGCGAGGACACGCCCACGCGCCTGCATGGAGACGCCGGGCGTCTGGGCCAGATCCTGATCAACTACGTCGGCAACGCCGTAAAGTTCACTGAAGAAGGCAGCATTCGCGTCAGCGTGCGTCCCGAGCATGGCAGGCACGGCATGCTGCACTTCGAAGTCAACGACACAGGCATTGGCATCACGCCCGAACAACAAGGGCGCCTGTTCCGCTCCTTCGAGCAGGCCGACACCTCGACGACGCGTCGATTCGGCGGCACCGGCCTGGGGCTGGCAATCTGCAAGCGTCTGGCCAGCCAGATGGGCGGTGAAGTCGGTGTGGACAGCCAGATCGGTCATGGCAGCCGCTTCTGGTTTACGGCGCAGCTGTCCGCCGCCACGACCGTGCTGGCGCACTCCAGCACGGCCGCGACGCCCAAACCAGCCGCGCCGCTGGATCTGGCGGGCTTCACGGTACTGCTGGTCGAGGACGACGAACTCAATCAACGAGTCGCACGCGGCCTGCTGGAAGCACAAGGCATGCGTGTGGAGACCGCCGACAACGGGCTCGCCGCAGTTGAGCGGGCCCGTGCCCTCAGTGCCGAGCATCACATCGACATCGTGCTGATGGACATGCAGATGCCGCACATGGACGGCCCTGAAGCCACCCGCGCGCTGCGCGAACTTCCCGGCTGGGCCGACACCCCCATCCTCGCCATGACGGCTAATACGGGCAGCAATGCGCGTGCGCTGTGTGATGCCGTCGGCATGAATGGATTCTTCACCAAACCGGTTGAACCGGCGCGGCTGTACGCGGCGATCAGTGAGGCACTGCGGACATCCTCACGCGACCCGTTATTCGCAATTGCCGGTCTCGACGCACATCAGGGCATGGAATGCGTGATGGGGCGCCGTGATCTCTACGCAGAGTTGCTGACCGACTTCGTGTCGACCCAGGCCAACTGCGCAGAAGCCATCACCGAAGCCCATGCGGCAGGTGATCGCCGCACAGCCGCGCGGCTCGCCCACTCCCTGAAAGGGCTGGCAGCAACCATCGGAGCAGATCACCTGGCGACACTGGCCAACCCTCTCGAAACAGCCCTGCTGGCCGACGATGTGGTCAGCATTGCATCCGGTATCGAGACCGCCGGGACGGAGTTGCTGCGACTCACCACCGCCATCAGCCAGGCGCTCCCCGCCAGCCCGCCAGCGCATCACCTTGCAGCCTCACCTGCTGACTTGTCACACACGCAGACGCTGCTCGCTGAGCTGGAGGCACTGCTTGCCGCCGGCGAAGCGGAAGCCCGCCCCTTCGTCGACAAACACGCTGCGCAACTACATGCCGCCTTCAACGAGGTCGGCGAGCGCGTGGTGCGCTTCGTCAGGGCCTTCCGCTTCGATGACGCGCTGGGCATCGTACGCGAGCTGCGCGCCAGACACGCTGTTCCGGCCTGAGGTCGCCCGGGCGATTGGCGCGCCGGGAGGGTTCATTGGCGCATTCGGGCATGAACGCATCGCCAGTCTGCGCGAGACTGTACGGCTTGCCCTGCCGGTATTTGGGCGGCGCATCGAATACGCCCCCACCTACGCGCGAGGAATAGCCTTGAACCTGCCCAATGAAACAGACCGTAGTACCGACCGGCCAACGATCCTGACCGTCGACGACGTGCCGGAAAACCTGGCTGTCCTGCATCACATCCTGTCAGACCGTTACCGCGTCAGGATGGCCAACTCAGGTGCCCGCGCACTGGAGATCATGGACACGGGCATGCTGCCCGATCTGGTGCTGCTCGACGTCGCCATGCCGGAGATGGATGGCTACGCTGTCTGCCGCGCCATGCAGGCGCACCCCGCCATGAGCAGCGTGCCGGTGATCTTCGTCACCGCCAATGCCACTGACAGCGATGAGCACATCGGCCTGTCCTGCGGCGCCGTCGACTACATCGCCAAACCATTCAATCCGCAGTTGCTGCGCGCCCGCATCAAGAATCACCTGGCGCTCAAACACATGGCCGACCGCCTCAAGTCGCGCGGCGACGAGCTCGAAAAGGAGGTCGCCGTACGCACCCGGGATCTGGTCAACGCACGTGATGCGACCATCCTTGCCATGGCTTCACTGGCGGAAACCCGTGACAACGAAACCGGCAATCACATCAAACGCACCCTGCTGTACGTACGAGCCCTCGCCGAGGGCCTTAGCACGCAGCCGGAGTACGCCACGCTGCTGACGCCGGATTACATCGAGCTGCTCAGCAAGTCAGCACCGCTGCATGACATTGGCAAGATCGGCGTCGCCGACGCCATCCTGCGCAAGCCCGGCAAGCTGACGCCGGAAGAGTTCGAGATCATGAAGCGTCACACTGAATATGGCCGTGCCGCGATCGAGAAGGCAGAGGAAACGCTCGGCATGCCAATCGAGTCACTGCGCGTTGCCAAGGAGATCGCCTACAGCCACCACGAGAAGTGGGATGGCAGTGGTTACCCGCTGGGGCTCAAGGGATGTGACATTCCTCTGTCTGCGCGATTGATGGCGGTAGCCGACGTCTATGACGCAGTCATCAGTCGCCGCTGCTACAAGCCGGCGATGGCGCACGACGACGCCGCGAAAATCATCCGCACTGGTGCCGGCAAGCATTTCGACCCGGCGATCGTCGCCGCGTTCGAACGCCAGGAGGAACGCCTTTTCACGATTGCGCGCCAGAACTGTTACGAAGAGCCGCAACACATGGTGGCTGAGGTTTAGGGCCTGTTCACAGTAGGCGGTCGCGCTCCGCCCGCCTGCTGAGAACACCGCCGCGACGAGCGCCTGCGCCGCAAAGCGGCTGACCGAAGCCCTGGGCGGGACGGTCGAAGTTGCGGTGGACACCCTTGGCAATACCACCGAATTGCTCGTGAGCCTGCCTCTGCAAACCCTGGCCCCCATCAGCTTCGAATTGCCAACCGGCTAGAAGCCAGGCACATGCCCCGCCGGGGTGCCTTACCTGTGGCGCAAGGCCTCCACCACAAGCCTGAACGCCGGTGAGGATTGGCGACGACTCGGGTAGTAGAGGTGGTAGCCCGGAAAGGTCGGGCACCAGTCCTGCAGCACCGACACCAGCGCACCGCTCGTGATGTGCGGCGCGGCCAGGTCGGCAGGCACATAGGCGAGGCCGACGCCCGCCAGCGCGGCGCGCAGGATGGCGCTGCCGGTGTTGAAGATCCATTGGCCATCCACATGCGCCTTGAGGGCGTGGCCCTCGCGTTCAAATTCCCAGCTCAGCAGACTGTCGTAAGTGGGCAGGCGCAGATTGATGCAGCTGTGCGCGGCGAGCTCCTGTGGCTGTTGCGGGGCCGGGTGTTGCGTGAAGTAGGCCGGGGAGCCGACGACCACCATGCGCAATTCGGTACTGATGCGCACGGCGATCATGTCCTTCTCGACCTGATCGCCAAGACGCACACCCGCGTCGAAGCGCTGGGCAACGATGTCGGTAAGCCCGTAGTTGAGGTTGATCTCGATCTTTATGTCGGGGTACTCGGCCAGCAGCGGTCGCAGGCGCGGCCACAGGAACATGTCGGCGGCATGCTCGGCGGTGGTGATGCGGATGGTGCCGGCCGGCTTGTCACGCAAATCGCTGAGGGCGGCGAGCTCGGCCTCGATCTCTTCGAAGCGCGGACCGATGCCCTGCAGCAGACGCTGGCCCGCCTCGGTGGGCGAAACGCTGCGCGTGGTGCGGGTCAGCAGGCGCACACCCAAGCGCGCTTCGAGCGCCGTCACGGTGTGGCTCAGCGCCGATTGCGACACCCCCAGCTGCGCCGCCGCACGCGTGAAGCTGCCTTCGCGCGCCACCGCCAGGAAGGCCTGCAGGTCGCCGAGGTTCTGGCGTGATGCGCCCGGACGTAATCCACTTTCATGCGCCATTGATGAACTCCGCTCATAAGCCCATGCGGATTCTAGCGTCTAATCAAATGGATCCGTACTGACTACGATAGCCCTCATTCCGGCTCCGACGAAGCACCATCGTCTCGATGAAAACCTCGGAGCAGTTTATCTCGATCTATCGCGCTACATCGACAGCGCTGCAGGGCGCACGCCTGCCCGAGAGCGTGCTGGCCCTGCCCGGTCGCCAGACAAACAGCCACGCCCGAAAATCACGGAGGAGTTCATGCATTTCAAGAATCTGGAAATCGCGCGCGCGCTGCTGATTGCGCTGAGCGTCTTCGCGTCACTGTCGGCACACGCCGCACCGGGTTCGAAACCTGCGCCACTGATGATCGAGGAACAAGGCAGCTTCGCAGTCGGCGGCACGGTGATCACCCAACCCGGTACCTTCGACCCCTACAAGCCGACACCTGAAGGCCAGACCTTTCACGGCGATCATGCCTATGCGTTCTATCAGATCCCGGTGAAAGCGCGGAAGCTGCCGCTGGTGTTCTGGCATGGCGCCGGGCAGTTCTCGAAGACCTGGGAGAGCACGCCCGATGGCCGCGAAGGTTTCCAGAACATCTTCCTGCGCCAGCGCTTCGCGGTGTACCTCATCGACCAGCCGCGACGCGGCAATGCCGCGCGCAGCACCTCGCCGATCAGCATTGCGCCAACGCCGGACGAGCAGCTCTGGTTCGACACCTTCCGCGTCGGCATCTGGCCCGCCTTCTTCGACGGCGTGCAGTTCTCGCGTGATCCTGAAGCGCTGAACCAGTACTTCCGCCAGATGGTGCCCAACACCGGCCCGTACGATGCCGAAGTCATTTCCGCTGCGACCTCCGCCTTGTTCACGAAGATCGGCCCCGGCGTGCTGGTCACGCATTCTCAGGCGGGTGGTCCCGGCTGGCTGACAGCGATCAGGAACGCGAACGTGCGCGCCATCGTGGCCTATGAGCCGGGCAGCGGCTTCGTCTTTCCGGAAGGTGAAGTGCCGCCACCGATGGCAAGTTCCGCGGGTCCGCTGGAGGCGGCCAGCGTCCCGCTGGCCGACTTCATGAAGCTCACCAGAATCCCGATTGTCATTTACTACGGCGACAACATTCCGACCGAGCCCTCCGCGAATCCGGGTCAGGATAACTGGCGCGTGCGCCTCGCCATGGCGCGATTGTGGGCGGATGCCATCAAGCGCCACGGTGGCGATGCCACTGTCGTGCATCTGCCGGAAATCGGCATTCGCGGCAACACGCACTTCCCGTTTTCAGATCTGAACAACGTCGAAGTCGCTGAGCAAATGTCGCGCTTCCTGAAGCAGAAGGGACTGGACTGAAGGTGCTTTCCATCATGCCGGCTGTTGAATTCTTATCACGCGGGAGATGAAACATGCAGCAACGCAAACTTGGCAAGAGTGGTCTCGAAGTCTCGGCAATCGGCCTCGGCTGCATGGGCCTGAGTTTTGGCTACGGCCCGGCAACGGATGCGCGCGACGCCGTGAAGCTGATCCGCACGGCCTTCGACAAAGGCGTTACGTTCTTCGATAGCGCCGAGGCATACGGCCCGTTCACCAATGAAACGCTGCTGGGCGAAGCGCTCGCGCCGTTTCGCGAGCAGGTCGTGATCGCCACGAAATTCGGCTTTCGCGATGGCGAAGTGGCTAAGGGTCTGGACAGCCGACCCGAGCGTATTCACGAAGTGGCCGATGCGGCGCTCAAGCGCCTGAACACGGACTACATCGATCTCTTCTACCAGCACCGTGTCGATCCCGAAGTGCCAATCGAAGACGTGGCGGGCGCGGTGAAAGAGCTGATCGCGCAGGGCAAGGTCAGGCACTTCGGCCTGTCGGAAGCGGGGGCGCAGACGATCCGTCGCGCGCACGCAGTTCAGCCCGTCGCAGCGTTGCAGAGCGAGTACTCGCTATGGTGGCGCGAGCCCGAGAAGGAAATCCTGCCTACACTCGAAGAGCTGGGCATCGGCTTCGTGCCGTTCAGCCCGCTCGGCAAGGGTTTTCTCACCGGCGCGATTACACAGGACACGACGTTCGACAGCACGGACTTCCGCAATACCGTACCGCGCTTTACGCCCGAGGCGCGCAAGGCGAACCAGGCGTTGGTCAAGCTGCTCACCAGCATCGCCGCAAGCAAGCAGGCGACGCCGGCGCAGATCGCGCTGGCCTGGCTGCTGCATCAGAAACCGTGGATCGCGCCGATTCCCGGCACCACGAAGCAGCCTCGTCTCGAGGAGAACATCGGTGCCGCCGCGCTTGAACTGACTGCTGACGATCTGCGTGACATCGAGCGCGCCATCGCAGGCATCACCGTAATCGGCGATCGCTATTCGGCAGACCGGCAGAAGCTGGTCGGTCGCTGAGTGACGCATGGTATGAAAGAACACGCATGACAAATTCATTTTGTTGGCAGGCGAATAGACCTTTAGGGAGTGAATCATGAGCAACAACATCGAAGGAAAAGTCGTCGTCATCACCGGTGCGCGCCGCTACCTCAGCGAAACCACGCGCCATGCCGGGCAGTTCGACCTCGTCGGTGCGATCAGTTCGACGCTGGGCATGACGGCGCTTGTCTACGGCCTCGTGCACGCCGCAGCGGCCGGCTGGCACGACACGCAGACGCTCGCTTCCCTCACGGCAGGCGTGCTGCTGATCGTGCTGCTGGTGTGGAACGAGGCGCGCGCGCCGCAACCCATCATGCCCTTGCGCCTGTTCGCCAGCCGTGAGCGCAGTGGCGCCTATGCCGCACGCATGCTGTTCCTCGGCGCCATGCTGGGCTTCTGGTTCTTCACCACGCAGTTCATGCAGATCGTCCTCGGCTTCAGCCCGTTCGAAGCGGGCCTCGCCTACCTTGCCACGACGCTGCCCAACTTCGCCGCGGCCATGGCCGTGCCGAAATTGACGCGGCGTTTCGGCAACGGGCAGGTACTGGCCGGTGGCCTCGTGATCGCCCTGCTCGGCATGGCCTGGCTCAGCCTGCTAACGTCCCACACACACTTCCTGACCGGCATCGCGCTGCCGATGGTGTTGATCGGCATCGGCCAGGGTGGCACCTTGAGTCCGCTGACCATCGCCGGCGTGGCAGGCGTCGCACCGCAGGACGCGGGCGCCGCCTCGGGGCTGGTTAACGTCGCGCACCAGCTTGGCGGCTCGCTCGGGCTGGGTGTGCTGGTCGTGGTGTTCGCTGCGGCGGGTTCGGATGCGCTGGGCCTGCGCGAACTGCTGGCACAGCGTGTGGGCGCATCACTGACGGTCAGCGCGGCAATGCTGGCGGGTGCGCTGCTGATTGTCTTCGCGACCATCGTACGCCCTGAAAGGCGTCGACTTCTGTCAGCCGGCGCGGCGATGTGAGGGGCTGCTACGGGTTTCCGTAGGCGCTTCAGCCAGGCGTGTCGGCCGATGCCTCTTGCGGCTCGTCACGGCGCGGCACAACCGGCCTGACCGCTGACAGCGCGCGCACCTCTGCCGGGAAGTCCGCCTCGGCCGAACCCGGCACGAAGCTGTTCAGCTCCTTGCCAAACACCGTCTGACCACTTGCGAGCGCAGCCTGCTGATAGGGGTCGAGCACGTCGGAAGTCGTCGGCAGGGCATCTGCCACGGCAGTCGGAACCGGCTCTGGCGTCGCCGGGAGCGCAGCGCCTGTCGCCGATGGCGTCGTCGCCACGGCGGCGGTTGGGGTGGCGACAGCGGTAGCTCCCCGTGCAACGACGCCGGCCGCTGTCGCAGTGATGACTCCGCTGCTGATTTGCGTGCCCGCCACCGAATTGGGGGCAGTACCGGTTTGTACCGCAGTGCTGGTCAGTGAGTCGGTGCCGGCGGCGTCGAGTGCCGTCAACTGGCTGGCGATAAAAGCCTGGCGCGCCGCATCGGCAACGTCCTGCAGCGCTTGCACACTGTTCGCGCTTGCCGGTGAGCCCGGCTCGGCCGCAACAGGCCGGGCGGCATCGGCCAGAAGCTGCTGCGTCTGTGCGTTTGCAGTCGTTGCGGATGTGCCCTGCGTGAGCAGCGATGCGCCGGCGAATTGCTGCAGCTGACCTGTCGCCGTGTACAGCGGGCCACTACTGGCAGACAGCAGGCTGGACAGGGTCGTGGCGACGGCGGTGTCGATATTGAGCGCCGGGTTGCCGGCCTGCTGTGCCAGCACACCTTGCGCGAACTGTGAGAGCAGTACCTGCGTCGAAGGCTGCGCAGCGAGCGCCGCTGCGGTGGCCGAAAGATCGGGCGTCAGTGCGCTGCCGGAGGCCCCGGACGCAGCAAGGCCTGCAATGCTATTGCTGACAGAAACCGCTGGCAGGACAGATACAGCGTCCATGATGAAAACTTCCCGCAAGGCCGTTGGCGACCCTATGAATCATAGGCCACCGGGTGCGCGCCGCCGCGGCTTGCCGTCAGGCGTTGCGGGTTTCCTGCGATGGTGCCGCGACGGCAGGCTTGCTGACAGCCGCCGCTGCCTGCTCGCCCGGGCTCAGGTACTGATAGGCCAGTCCGATGAATACGGCACCGCCGACGATATTGCCTACCGTACTGAAGACCAGATTGAACGCCGCATCGGCGACGCTGAGCGTGCCGCCACCCAGCATCGACATGAGGAAGGTGCCCATATTGGCAATCGAGTGCTCGAAACCAAGATAGAGGAACATGAAGACGACGAGGATCATCGCCACGATCTTGGTGATGTCTTCCTTCACGCGCAGCGCGATCCATACCGCCAGACACACCACCCAGTTGGCGAGAACACCCTTGAAGAAGATCACTGTCGCCGTCTGATGCGCCTTGTGCAGGGCGCCAACGTGCAGGGCGTGATCGGCAGGCAGATCGCCAAGTACGCCAGCCCCCAGCAAGAGCAGCGCCAACAACAGCGCTCCGGCGAAATTACCCAGCCAGCATGCCGTCCACAGCCACGCGGTCTGTCCCCAGGTCGTGCGTCGCGCACCGGACGACACGGCGAGGTACATATTGTTGCTGGTGAAGAGTTCGGAGTTGGTGAACACGATGATGGACAGACCCACGCCGAAGAAGGCCGAGGCGATCACCTTGCCGAAAGGGCTGTCGTGCAGGTTCTGGGTCAGCGTCCAATACACGAGCACCACGATGCTCAGGTACATGCCGGCCAACACCGAGCGCAACCAGTAGCGCGGGGCATCTTGCGCGAGCAGGCTTATTTTCTTGCGGCCACTCGTGGCGGCCTTCTCTACGGTGTCGGTATCCATGAAGCATTCCTTGTGGGATGGCTGAAGCCTAATGCTTTTTCGCGGGCCGGAACTAGACACAGATCAATAAGCGATCGGCGCGACGGCATATTCCAGTATGGCAAAGACTTTGCCGCACGGCGCCGGATTGTCATGGCGCACGGAAAGAACTGACAATGCGCGCCATGCACAGTTTCCGTTTAATGGCCCAGGATGACATCCCCACCGTACTTGCCTTGCAGGCCGAGTGCTACGGCATCGGCATGAACGAGAGCGAGGCCATCTTCCGCAGCCGCCTTATCGCCGCGCCCGACTCGGCCTGGCTGGCCGCCGATACACAAGGCCCGCTGGCCTACCTGGTGGCGTATCGCTCGCGCCTTGGCAAACTGACCTTGCTGGGCGGCGCTTTCGCACCTGCTCCCGTACCGGACTGCCTCTACCTGCACGATCTGGCCGTGAGCCCGCGTGCGCAAGGCAGCGGTATGGCACGCCGGCTGGTGGAGCATGCCTGGACCCTCGCAATTGGCGATGGATTGAGCTATTCAGCGCTGGTGTCCGTGCAGGACTCGCAGCGCTTCTGGCGCGCGCTCGGCTATGACATATGGGATGAGCTTGTTGACGACGAGCGCGCCAAGCTCATGAGCTACACCGGACCAAGCTGCTATATGGCGCGACAGCTGTAGGGAGGAACTCCGCAGGAGGTTCCGCCAGCCGCTGCGAGGCGGCTTTACGCAAAGTACGTATCGGCCCCAACCCTACGCCGACTTCGCCAGCCGCGTCGGCGCGAAGCGCGCCCCGAGCAACAGACCCACGCCCATGGCGCCCACCACGAAGGCTGCCGTGAAGATATTGGCGAAGGTGCTGGAGACCAGTGCTGGCGAAGCCTGCGTGCCGGCCAGCGAGATGTTCATGGCACCGCCAATGGCCCGGAACATGAGTACGCCCGGCATCATCGTCACCGCCCCAGCGAAAGCCACCGCGGCAAAAGGCACGCGCATGCGCTCGACAAAACCCGCCGCGAAGACGCCGATGACAGCACAGGCGGCAAAGGTGGACAGAACCAGCCCCGCGCCGTAATCCAGCCCCAGATAACGGATACCGTGCCCCAGCATGCCGCACACGATGGAAGTCCACAGCACCGGCCAGGGCGCGTTGTAGACCGCGCCGAACCCACAGGCGGCGATGCCGGCAAGGATCACGTCGGCCCATAGCGGAATGTGCACCGCGCTGCTGTCCCACGGTGGCACGGTGATCATGCCCAGCGTCAGCCAGCCGCCAAGGAAGATGCCCATCGATGCCGACAACATGATGGCGCTAGCCAGAGCCAGGCGCGCCAGCCCCGTTGTCATATTGTTCTCGACGATGTCGTGCAGCGAATTGATCAAATGCGGGCCGGGTACCAGCATCAATGCCGGCACGATGAGACAGATGCCCGGCGTCGTCGTCCAGCCCATGCGGATCAGCAGACCGCCCGCCAGAGCGCCGATGAACGCCGCCACGCAGGGCAAGGCAAACAGCGAGACGTGGCGTTTGGCCAGTTGCTGGCGCGCCAGTAGGCCGAGCGCCGACGAGACGCCGATCACCAGCAGGGCAGGCACATCTGCCGACAGCAACGCAGCTAGCGCCGCAGCAGCGCAGCCGAACATGAGCGCCAGCACCCCGCGGCCATGCTTTTCGGCGACCCGCTCGACATCATCGAGGCGTCGCAGGGCCTCGGGCAGCGTAATGAGCCCGCCACACAGCTCGTCGATAATCCAGTTCACGCGCGCAACGACCGCGATGTT
This sequence comes from Rhodocyclaceae bacterium, assembly GCA_035456105.1. Taxonomy (GTDB): domain Bacteria; phylum Pseudomonadota; class Gammaproteobacteria; order Burkholderiales; family Rhodocyclaceae; genus Viridibacterium. The sequence continues at coordinate 224,427 of DATIDV010000017.1, forward strand.
GATACGCAGTTCGTGCACCTTCACGTGCGCGTAGGTGCCGTCGGCGACATGGATGCTGAGCTGGCGATAGCCTGTGAGTATCTGCACGTCCTGCCCGAGGGCTGCCGCCGTCTGCAGCAGGCGCTCCTCGAGCAGCGCGGTCCGCATGTTGTACTGCAGCAACAGGCGCGCAGCGCCTTGCAGGAAACGCAAGGGAGCATCGTGGTTCATGAGTTCTTTTCCCTGTGTAGGTGGCCAGCTGCTGCGGGTGCCGACATGCCATCTTGTGATGAGCGAAATTCTGGTCAGAAACGGCCTGCAGGGCTATGCTGATCGAAAGTGCGCCCGCAAATTATTACCGTTTCTGCCGTACTCAAGGTGGCTACAGCGCAAGCTTCGTGGCTTTCGGCACTGCGGGCCCTTTGCAGTGCGTACTACCTGCCAGAGTTGATGCAAGTCAAACATCCGGCTGACCCGCAGTCGTAGTATGCAGTTGCAGGCTGCAACAATGCCTGCCCCCTAAACGGCAATAACGGTACTTAACGGAGAACCGATCATGGCAGAACGGGACACAATCCCCGCTGGCAGCCTTGCAACAACTGTATGGCGCAACTTCAAGAATGGTGAATGGCAGAACGCCATTGATGTCAGCGACTTCATTCACAAGAACGTAACACCCTACGTCGGCGAAGCGGATTTCCTCGCTGGCGCGACACCCCGCACCACCGCTCTGTGGGCCAAGCTCTCGGAACTATTCGTCGCAGAACGCGCACGTGGCGTGCTGGACGTATCCCCCATTCCCTCGTCGATCACCGCTCACGATGCGGGCTATATCGACAAGGACAATGAAGTCATTGTCGGTCTGCAGACGGAAGCGCCGCTCAAGCGCGCAATCTTCCCCAACGGCGGCTGGCGCATGATCGAAAGCAGTCTCAAGGCTTACGACTTCCCTGTCGATCCTGCGACGCGCGACATCTTCACCAAGTACCGCAAGACGCACAACGCGGGCGTGTTCGATGCGTATCCGGCCGACGTGCTCAAGGCACGCCGCTCACACATCGTCACGGGCTTGCCTGACGCCTACGGTCGCGGCCGCATCATCGGCGACTATCGCCGCGTGGCCCTGTATGGCGTGGATCGCCTGATCGAAGCGAAGAAGGCCGAGAAGGCCAGCATTGATGGCGCACATTCGACCGACGAGATCATCCGCGATCGCGAGGAACTCTCCGAGCAGGTTTACGCCCTCGGCGAACTGGCCGCGATGGCGAAGAAATACGGCTTTGATATCTCGAAGCCCGCTGCCAACGCCAAGGAAGCCGTGCAGTGGCTGTACTTCGGCTACCTCGGCGCAGTGAAGGAGCAGAACGGCGCAGCCATGTCGCTTGGCCGCACCTCGACCTTCCTCGACATCTACTTCGAACGCGACCTTGCAGAAGGCACGCTCACCGAAACACAGGCACAGGAAATCATTGATGATTTCGTCATCAAGCTGCGCATCGTGCGCTTCCTGCGCACGCCGGAATACGACAACCTGTTCTCCGGCGACCCGACCTGGGTGACGGAATCGCTCGGCGGCATGGCCTCGGACGGCCGCACGCTGGTCACAAAAACCAGCTTCCGCTACCTGCAGACGCTCTACAACCTCGGACCAGCACCTGAGCCAAACCTCACGGTCTTCTGGACCCCGAGCCTGCCGGAAGGCTTCAAGAAGTTCTGTGCCCAGGTGTCGATCGACACCAGCTCCATCCAGTACGAATCGGATGAGCTGATGCGTCCGGCCTGGGGCGACGACACGGCAATTGCCTGCTGCGTCTCCGCCATGCGCGTCGGCAAGCAGATGCAGCTCTTCGGCGCACGCGTCAATCTCGCCAAGTGCATGCTCTACGCCATCAACGGCGGCCGCGATGAAGTCTCCGGCGACCAGGTCATGCCGGCCTTCGAACCGATCCAGGGCGATACGCTGAACATCGACGAAGTGCTGTCACGCTACGACGTGGCCATGGAGTGGCTGGCAAAGACCTATGTCAATGCCATGAACGTCATCCACTACATGCACGACAAGTACGCCTACGAGCGTATCGAGATGGCGCTTCACGACTACAGTCCGCTGCGCACCATGGCTTTCGGTATCGCCGGCATGTCCGTCGTCGCCGACTCGCTGTCGGCCATCAAGTACGCGAAGGTCAAGGTCGTGCGCGACGAGACGGGTCTGATCACCGACTACGTGACCGAAGGCGACTTCCCGAAATTCGGCAACAACGACGACAGCGTCGACGATTTCGCGGTGTGGCTGGCCGAGACCTTCATGAACAAGCTGCGCAAGCACCGCACCTATCGCGATGCCCTGCACACGCAATCGGTCCTGACCATCACGTCCAACGTGGTGTATGGCAAGGCCACCGGCAATACGCCGGACGGTCGCCGCAAGGGCGAGCCTTTCGCACCGGGCGCCAACCCGATGCACGGGCGCGACAAGCTCGGCTTCCTTGCTTCTGCCATGTCGGTCGCCAAGATCCCGTACGAGCATTGCCAGGACGGTATCTCGATGACCTCCAGCATCGTGCCGTCAGCCATGGGCTCGACGCGTGGTGACCAGGTCGGCAATCTCGCCAGCTCGCTCGATGGCTTCTTCGGCACCGAGGGCTTCCACGTCAACGTGAACGTGCTCAACCGCGACACGCTGGTAGAAGCCATGGAGCATCCGGAGAAGTATCCGCAGCTGACGATTCGCGTGTCGGGTTATGCGGTGAACTTCATCAAGCTGACGCGCGAGCAACAGCTGGATGTGATCAACAGAACCTTCCACGGAGAGTTCTGACCGACTGCACGCCACTCATCGTCATTCCGGCGAGTTCTGGAAGATTCGCCGGAATCCAGCCCTCTCCGGGCACGTCTGGATCCCGGCCTGCGCCGGGATGACGAACACTGGAATCATTTGAAGGCCCGGCGGCGCTCACGCGCAACCGGGCCTTCGCTTTTTGCGATACCGTCGCAGATATCGATCAAGAGATTACGCCATGCCAAACGAAGCCATTCTGCACCGCAGTCGCTACGAACTGACTCAGGAAGACGAGGACATCCAGCTCGACGAGAATGAGATCGATCGCCTGTCACGCGAAGGGCGCTGGGGCTTCGTGCATTCGCAGGAGACCGGCTCCTCGGTCGACGGCCCCGGCGTACGTGTCGTGTTCTGGACCACCGGCTGCGAATTCCGCTGCCTCTACTGCCACAACCCCGACACCTGGAAGCTCAAGCACGGCAAGCTGGTCTGTGTCGACGACCTGCTCACCGAGCTGCAGAAGTATTCGAAGTTCCTCAAGCTCGCCGGCGGTGGCCTCACCATCTCCGGCGGCGAGCCACTGGTGCAGGCGCCCTTCGTCATGAACATGATGCGCGGGGCGAAGGAGCTGGGCATCCACACCTGTCTCGACACCAATGGCTTTCTCGGCGACAGGCTCAGCGACGAAGACCTGCAACTGATCGACCTCGTGCTGCTGGACATCAAGAGCTGGGACCGGGAAACGCACATGCGCGTCACCGCCAAACCGGTCGAACCCGTGCTCGCCTTCGCACGCCGTCTCGGCGAGTTGAAGCGCCCGACCTGGCTACGCTTCGTACTCGTGCCGGGCCTCACCGACGACCCGGCGAACATCGACGGCGTGGCGGAGTTCTGTGCCACCCTCGGCAACATCGAACGCGTCGACGTCCTGCCATTTCATCAGCTTGGCAAATTCAAGTGGGAAGCCCTCGGCATGAAATACGAACTGGCGAAAACGGCGACACCCGACACGGATGCCGTCAATTTCGCGCGTGGAATATTCCGCAGGCATGGCTTGAACTGCCCGGGCTAAGAGGCTGCTGACGAGGCGCGGCTTTTGCAGGGTGTGCCACGCCTGGCGTCGCGCACCGCGCAGAGGTGCGATGTGCCACAGGCGATAACTGGCGAAGCAGGCAGCATCCGCAAAAATGCGATTTGCACGCCCTGCATGGCTGAAGCAACAGGGCCTTCGCCGGGCCTCATGGCAACGATCAGCTGGCTAGCCGCACGGCAATCATCAAAGGCCAGCACAGGTGATCACAGATGATCGACCTCCACGCTTTCACCGCGCGCCAGAGTTGTAGAAATGGTAGCCGCAGCGGCTTGTTGTCTTGATCTTGTACATGGCCTGATCGGCACAATGGATCAGGGCGTCGATATCGTGGTCGTGGTCCGGGCACAGGCTGATGCCAATGCTTGGCGTGCAGATCACCTCCTCTTGCCCAAGCGCGACAGGTTGCTTCAGCGCTTCGACGATCTTGCCGGCGACCTGGGCGACGCTCTCGATGTCCCGGATACGGGGCAGCAGCACGACGAATTCATCTCCACCCACACGCGCGACCGTATCGGAGGAGCGGACGCAGGACTTCATTCGGCGCGTCACTTCCAGTAGCACCTGATCCCCCGCCTGGTGGCCCATGCTGTCGTTCACCGCTTGAAGCGGTCCAGGTCGATATAGAGAATTGCGACCCGGTCGGCACTGCCCGCTACGGCGGCAATGGCCTCGCCCAGTCGTTCTCGCAAGAGTATCCGGTTGGGCAACTGGGTGAGGGCGTCGAGATGCGCGAGGCTGCTGAGCTTTTCCTCAATCGCCTTGCGCTCGGAAATATCGGAAAAAATGCTGCTGTAATTCGTGATCCGGCCATCCTTGTCGCGTATGGCAGTAATGGAGAGGAACTTCGGGTAAATGCTGCCGTCCTTGCGGCGGTCCCAGATGTCACCATGCCAGTGATCCGTTGTGGTCACCGAATGCCACATGTCCTTATAGAATTCAGGACCGTGGCGGCCAGATTGCAGGATGCGCGGGTTCTGGCCGTGGGCTTCCTCCTGGCTGTAGCCGGTGAGCTGCGTGAAGGCGCTATTGACCGACAGCATGATGCCCTTGGCATCCGTAATGGCCATGGCCAGATTCGAGCTTTCAAACACCATCGATGTCAGGTTGAGCTTGTCTTCCTCGACGCGTCGCGCCGTGACATCTTCGCCGACCAGCACCACGCAGGTCACATTGCCGGCGTAATCCTTCTGCACCATGGAGTGCCAGAGAATCACGGAGCCGCTCTGCCCCAGGAGCGTCGTTTCGAACTCGGAGGGAAAGTTGAGGGCCTTCTCATCATTCGAAAAAAGCCTGTCCGGCTGAACAACCGGATGGTCACAGCGGAAATGATCGAAAAGGGAAGAGCCGTGGAGATGCTCCGCTGACTTGCTCAACAAGCGGCTTACCCGCTCGTTGGTGAAGGCGAGTGTCCCATTGGGATCAATCATCAGTGCCAGAAGATGGGTTTGCTCCAGCAGCCTGGTGATCTGTGAGGCGGCGAGATTCGAAGCGCTATTAGCCTTTTCAAATTCGGTAATGTCTACGCAATAGCCCATGAAACCGACAAAGCAGCCATCCGCCCCGTGGCGCACCATGCCGTCCATCAAGACCCGGCGATGCTCACCGTCGTGACGCTTGAGGCGAAACGTTCGCCGCCATGCACTTTCCCGGTGGAGAGCCTCGAGAATATCGCTCCACAGGAGGATACGATCCTTCGGAAGAACCCGCTCCAGCCAGCCCTGCCCCTGCTCCCAAGCGAAATCCGCTCCGCTGAAGGCAAGCCAGGAAGGACTGAAAAACTCGAAGTGTGCCTTGGCGTCACAGGCTCAGAGCAAAAGCTGGGCGGGGTTGACGAGCATGCCCGGGCGGATGCCGATGTCACTGGTGACGGGGAGTGAGGGGAAGGCTATTGGATGCATCGTTCCAATTTTCGTCATTAACGATGATCGATGAGAAACGGTTCACGATCTCTGTAAAACCATCGTCATCCCGGCGAAAGCCGGGATCCAGATCGCGCGCCCGGTACTGGATCCCGGCTTTCGCCGGGATGACGAATTTATTTTCGGCGTTTCAAGAAAATTCCAGCCCTATTTTCACGAGTTTCGAAAGATCGTGAACAGGTTCTTAGAACACACAGGGCGTTCTCAGGATCCGGCTTCAGCTGCGCCAAGTGCGGGTGATTTATCGCAGGCTGAGCTTCGCTGGGTAGTAGACGCTGCCGTCTGCGCACTGGTACCCGGCCTGGTACGGCACCCCTGCGTTGGGGAAAGCCACGAGCTTGCAACCGGAACTGATCCCGGAGCCAGCGTGTCGCGGTACACGATGCTCTGGCCACCGTGCGAGCAGTACCGCCATCAGGCACAAAACAATGGCGCCCGAAACAAACCAATGAATGGCTACGCCAAGCTTCTCGGGGTGAGGCGGCACCGACTCAAGGCTGCCGAAACTGATTTCTGATGCGGACATGCGAACGACAAGTGTTTGAAGGAGACGACATTCTCTCCGTTCAAAATATTGCGGGCTTGAGTCTGCTCAAGCCACGGCGGAACCGATCTGGCACTACTTCACGCTGAAGGGCGTGTTTTCTTTTCCTCGCTTTTCCAAGGGGCGAAACGCAAAACATTGCGCGCCCCGTCCAGTGGCGCGATGTACGACTGGCCCAAGATGGGCGCTCAGATTTACGCAGTTTCGGCCAAGACAGGCGCTCGGCCCGGTTTATGGAACTGGCGGCTTACTTAGCCTGAATCAGCTGCCACCCACGGGCGTACATGCACTGCTTCGACGCTTCATTTCGATTGCCAGCGTTCAGGTCTTCGGTTGTTGTTGTGTCCTCCACTCTCAGGCCGGGATTGGTTGTGCAGTCCATATTGCTATATTGGTACCCGCCATTCCCGTAGATCGAGGCCGTGCCCTGACAGTTCCTCGAATATCCCTGCATGACTTGCCGCGTCACCGATTGTGGCGGATAGGTTTTCGCTGCCTCGGTGTGGCAGTCGTAGCTGTCTTTACCAAGGTCCGTCTGGGTCGATCCAGACTTTTGCCATTCGTAATGAGCACAGCCTGTAGTCAAGACTGCTGCGGCCAACAGGAACGACGTGCCCAACATATTCATCCTGATTGCTCCTGTGCTGCGCAGTGCGCATCCGTCGAATACTCGGACCGGGGAGATCGGCTTCCGCACCTTCTCTACTCAATATTAGGAGGCCGGGGCGGCGAAGTCATTGGCCAGCCCGCGGAACAGCCTGCCCGCGACCTGCCGTGACTGTCCAACACGCACTACACCCTTCGTGCCGACCTGTGACAACAGGCCGGGGCTTGTTTCAAGGGGTGCTGCGTCCCACGCGGCTGGTATCAAGCTGGCTCCGCAGTTCCTTTACCTCAGCCGCCAGATTGTCGCGAGCGGTGATCGCGCCAACCAATTCCATCTCGGCGGCGAGGCGCGCATCGGATTCGGCCGATGACGCTGCCACATTGCGCTCAAGCCGCTGGCGCAGCTCCGCGAGCTGGGCGTCCTTGCCTTCAATGGCCAATTGATCTTTTGCTTTACCGACCAATGCGTCGGTCGCGACATGGCGCGCATGCCGCAGTTCGATTCTCAGGCGTTCGATATGGGCGTCGCACTCTGCCAGGGTGGCCGCGGCCCCATCGCGCTCCTCCGTGACCTTGAGCAGCTGTGCGCGCAACGCTTCGTGGTCGGCTTCGAGTTGTTCATTCAAATGGAGCAGCGATGCCAGGTCGCCGTCGGCATGCGCAAGGCCTTCGCGAAGACCGGTACGCGCTTCCTCCGCGAGTTGCTGCGCCCAGTGGACCAGGCCGGCAGTGATGGACTCGGGGATTTCGACCTTTGACGTCTCCTCTGATTTAGCCTGGCTGGCTCGCCACGCAGCCAGATGCTTGTGGACAGAGGAAAGAGAAACGCTGCCAAGAGCGTCGCGCAAAGCACCGACGGTCACAGGCGAGCCATCATTGACCAGGCGCTTGGCCGTGGCTGCAACTTCGTCGAAGGAGGTTTCCTGGCCTGACATGGCTATTTCCAGAGAAGAGGGAGTTGATGGTGGTGGATCGCAGGCGGCACTTTGGACGTCTTCGACGACTTGAATACAAAACCTTGTGAGCCCGCTTTGGCGGGCAGCTCCGGCATGGGCCTCGTGCTGCCGCGTCAGGATCTGCGCGATATTCAACGGAGGATCCGCGGGGACATGCGTCCGGCCTGGCGCAGATAATTGAAGGTCCGATCCGGCCGATGCCCTGCCAGTCAGCTCATCAAAAGCGTGCGGCCGCGTGGGCCCGGCAGCGGCTCTTCAGGACCACAAGTGGCCCGAATTGATATTCGTGACGCCAGCCCTCGAGCTGATCGGGGCCCGGGCAAACCGGGCCGCGTCAGCAGTCAGAGAGACGTGCCGCTCAGGCTAGCGCGTGAGCGCGGGATGGTTCGGCCGCCAGCATGGGCATGCGGCCCGACAGCAGGTAGTCGATCAGCTCAGCCACTGAACGCACTGACTGGCCGAACGGCAGCTTGCCGTTGCCGCGGAAGAACAGGCCCTTGTCGATTTCGCCACGTACTGCCGAGGCGAGCTTGAGGTCGATGCAGAACTGGCCGATCTTGCCGAGGCCATCGCGCAATCCACATTGGGTCAGGCAGTCCATGCGCTGCGTGCAGCGGCGCGGGTCAGCCTTGGCCTTGGATTGCAGGTCGGCTTCGCGACGCAGGTAGTTGTTGAGCCAGGGTGTGGCGACGGCACGTGCGGGCAGACCGGCGACGCTGGTGAATTCGACCATGTCTTCGGCCTTCGCTTCGCACAGCACACGCTTGAAGTCGGGATGGGCGTCGCCCTCTTCGGTCACGGCAAAGGCGGTGCCGAGTTGCACACCATCCGCGCCGTTACTGAGCCAGTGCCGCACTTTCTCGTGACTATCCACACCGCCCGCGACGATCAGCGGAGGCGCATCCTTGCCGAGTTCGAGCTCCTGATACAGGTCGCGCACTTCACTCAGGACGCGCTCGAAGTCGAAGCGCTCATCGCGCAGACCCGCGACGTTGTTGGCGCCGAGATGGCCGCCAGCATGGGCCGGATGTTCGATAACGATGGCGTTCGGGTTGCGGCCCTTGCGCAGCCACTTCTTGAGCACGATGCCAACACCGCGCGAATCGGAGAGGATCGGGATCAGGCCGATCTTCGGGAAATTGGCGGTCAGTTCAGGAAGGTCCAGCGGCAGACCGGCACCCATGACGATTGCATCGGCGCCGCTTTCGCAGGCTTGACGCACGAGATTGGCGTAGTCGCGCACGGCCTTCATGACGTTGACGGCGATGAGGCCCTTGCCCTGCGCGATTTCGCGCGCACCCTTGATCTCGCGATCAAGCGCGGTGAGGTTGACCTTGTCGATCAACGCACCGTCACGGCACTTGTGGGTCTGTTCCAGCAAGTCGGGGTGATGATGGCGCAGGTCGATGCTGGCAATGGTGCCGACAGCATTCTCATGTGCCACCGCACCGGCCAGACGATGCGCCGAAATGCCGACGCCCATGCCGCCCTGCACGATGGGCAGGAGCTGACGACCAACCATTTCCAGAGATTTGAACCACATGAGCGAGGGCCTGTGCGTAATGTATGACGTGCAGGCTACGGCTGTTTGGGGGCCACGACCTTGACCGGGATCAAATCTACGGACTATCCCCGCGCTTTTGGCGGGCGCGGATCAGCCGTTGGCGTCACCGGCCGAATCATGGGGCACGCTCCCGGAAGGGGGCGGATCCGGTCTGCCAGGAACACCTATGCCTCGAGACGCCCGCGCCAGTAGATCGGCAGCACGCGCGCCGCCCAGGCCAGCATTAGCAGCACCCACAGCACCGAGACAAGGTGCAGCCAGATGGCGGACAGCCCCAGCAGCGCAACGAGCACGCGCATGATCGCGACGAGGTGTAGCGCCAGATAGATCGCCCAAATGCCGTTGTCGGCCACCAGCGGCCTGCCGCTGTGGCCCAGCGAGACGCGCGTGACGAAGGCAATCAGCATGGTGACGCAGAAGCCGAGGGCCACCGCATGCGAAGGCGCACTGCCGACGCCGACACCGATCAGGCCCAGCGCCTGCAGCAGCAACGCCACCGGCAGCCAGGCAAACGCCAGATGCAGCATGAACAGCAGCCGATTCCGCACGGCGGCAAAGATGTGCCAGCGCACGGTCGCGATTGCGAGGCTGATGGCCATGAGGAAGGCCACAGCGGCCTGTATGTGCGACCAGGGGAGTGCCACATCTGATGGCATCACCGAGGCAATCACGCCACAGCACAGCAGCCAGCCATCGAGCAGCCAGAAGGGCCGCCATGCCGTCAGCGGCGGCAATGCCGAGGCCGTGAAGAAGGGAATCATGCGGTGACAGACGATCAGGAAGACCGGCAGGATGAAGGCCCACAGCGAAAGCTGGCGCGCCCACAGCCAGAGCTGGGCACCGTAGCTCGAATACGCGAACAGCGCCCAGGCCAGCGTCGCCGTCAGTGCGGCGCAACCGCCCAGCATGGCAATCACTAGACGCTGGCCGTGGCGGCGATCCGGTGCCTGGCTGCGCTTCACCAGACCCCACCAGCGCACGGTCGCGACGATCCACGCGATGAGCATCAACGACAGGCCGACGGCGGGCCATGGCGGTCCGAGTACGAATCCCGGCAAAGCGCAGATCAGGCCCGGCAGATACAGCAGGCTCAGCCAGCCACCGCGCTGCGGGCCGCTTACCTGCAGCCAGCGCGGGCCGGCGGTGAAGATGAAGCCCAGCATGAACAGCGGGAACACGCCCAGCGGCATGAGCACTGCGTGCACGAGGCTGGGCGGGTAGGCCGATACCGTATTCAGCGCGAGCGCCCACCACACGGACAGGAGCAGCACGGCCCCTACGCCGGCCGCGAAGAAGATGCGATGGGGTTCGCTGCTGCTCAGACCGACAATGCGTGCAAGGCGTGAAAAGACGTTGCTCACTGGCTGAGCCCCCGTCGCATGCACATGCTGCGGCCAATGGCGGCAATGACTTTCGCTGGCAGGTCAGCCATGGCGCCGTACACCTCGGTTTCCTCGGCACCAGCGTGCAGCACATAGCGCCGCGAAAACTCGCCCACCGTCGGCGGCGGCGTCATCAGCTCGTTGTGTGCGGTCGCGTCCAGCCAGGGCCTGATCGACTCCCATAGTACGGCCAGCTCTTCGTGCTCAGCCTCGAGGCGATTGATGGCGCTATTGAGCTCGCTGCTGTCGAGTGCTCGCAAGGCGGGAAACAGATCCAGCTCCTCGTCGTCGTGATGCAGGGGTGCGGCCAGATCGAAGTAGCGCAGGATGGCTTTGGCGGCCTGGCTCGCTTCGGCGTCCGCCCCCTTTTCGCTGACGTGCTGGCCAAGCCGTGCCGCCAGCCGCGCGAAATGGCGCACCTTTTCGTGACAGGCCAGCAGCATGGCTTGCGGATCTTCAAATCCGGGAATGACGACGGTATTAACGGTGCTCATGATCTTCCACCTGTTTCTTGTGCTTGCTCTTGTATGGGCGATGGCTCACAGGCAGAACCAGGCGGCAACATTGTCACTCGTTACCAGCATGGCGATGGAGTAGCCCGCCGACAGGCACAGCGCGGCGCCTGCGACGCGTATGCCGATCTTGTCCCAGCGCCCGCCCTGCACGGAGTGCGTATCGCGCTTGCCCTGGCCGAAGCGCGCAAACCACCACTGGGCCAGCGCCAGTTGCATGCCTGAGGCGCTGGCAAAGGCCACGGCCGTCAGCGCACCCGACAGCGGATCGCCGGCAAACAGCGCCAGCGTCCATGCCGAGTACAGCGGCCCGCAGGGAATGAAGGCCCAGCTCAGGCCGACGGCGAGACCTCTTTTTGCGGAGCGCTGCGCGCCCGTGGCGCTGCCTGCCGCCGCAACGCCGACAGGCTGGCCCGCAAGCGGCGACTCAGTGGCCAAACGCGCGAGTTGCACACGGTGCAGCACCACAGGCTGCTCTGTCCCGCCCGCCGCCGCACCACGAAACCAGTGGCCGACCTTCTCGCCTATCGTCACCAGAATCTGCGGCTGGCGCGCTGTGATCAGCAGCGCCGCGCCGAGCAGGAACATGACCGTGTTGGCCATCGTCCATAGCGGCCTGAGCAGCGCGATCCATTCCGTCAGCGCCTGGAAGGCCGCCGCCGCGCCGCCGAGCAGCGCACCGACGAAGGCATAGCCAGCGATGCGCCCGCCATGAAACGTACCGAGACGCCATGCTGCGTCGCGCGGCGTGAGGGCCGCACGTGATCCCAGAAAGTACGAGCTGCCCGCACCGCACATGGCGATGCAATGACCGCCACTGGCAAGGCCCAGCGCCGCACCCGACAGGATCAGTGCCAGATTCATAAGATGCGCGAGAAGCGCGCGTGCTCCTGTGAGGCCCGCAGGTAGCGGTCGAACACCATGGCGATGGCGCGCACGAAGAACCAGCCGCGATCGGTCACCTGCAGCCACTCGTCGCTGCACTCGAGCAGGCCGAGTTCCTCGAACTGCTTCAGCTCCAGCAGTTCGCTGGCGAAGGTCTTGCGGAAGTCGATGAGGTGCGCAATCTCCATCGCCTCGATGGACACGCGCCCCTGGCACATCAGCGCCATGATCAGGTTGCGACGCAGGATGTCGTCTGCCGACAGTTCGATGCCCTTGATGATAGGCAGGCGCCCCTGCGCAAGGTAATCGCGGTACTCGGCAATGGTCTTGGCGTTCTGGCTATAGGTCGGGCCGACCTTGCCGATGGCCGACACGCCAAGCCCGATCAGATCACCATCAGGCTGGTCCGTATAGCCCTGGAAGTTGCGATGCAGGCGGCCCTGCGCCTTGGCAATGGCGAGGCTGTCATCGGGCAACGCGAAGTGATCCATGCCGATGTAGACATAGCCATCGGCCAGCAATGATTCCATCGCCTGCTGCACCATGCGCACCTTGTCATCGGCACGCGGCAGTTCCGCTTCGACGATGCGCCGTTGCGGCTTGAAGCGCGCCGGCAGATGGGCGTAGGCATACAGCGCGATGCGGTCTGGGCGCAGCTCGCGCAGCGTGGCGAGAGTGGTCTTGAATGAGGCATCGGTCTGACGCGGCAGGCCGTAGATGAGGTCGATATTGGTCGAGCGGAAGCCAAGTTCGCGCGAGGCCGCCACGAGGTCGAACACCTGCTCCGTGGACTGCACGCGGTGCACGGCCTGCTGCACATTGGCGTCGAAATCCTGCACGCCGAAGCTGACGCGGTTGAAACCGAGCCCGGCGAGGGCTTCCATGCGCGCACGATTGACGGTGCGCGGGTCGACTTCGATGGAGCGCTCGCCACCGGCATCAAGCGTGAAGGCATTGCCCAGCAGACTCATCAGGCGCGCCAGTTCCGCGTCGTTCAGGAAAGTCGGCGAGCCCCCTCCAAGGTGCAGGTGCGCGACCCCCATTGTCGGCGCGGAAGAGGGCGCGCCGCCGGCGATGAAAACCTCGCGGTACAAATCGATCTCGCGTGCCAGATCATCAAGATAGGCGCCGCCCTTGGCGTGGTCGCGCGTGATGATCTTGTTGCAGGCACAGTAGTGGCACAGCGACTCGCAGAACGGTATATGCACGTAGAGCGACAGCGGTGTGATGCGCGGGCCGACGCGCCGCGCGTGCAGCCAGCTCTCCAGCGTGCCGCTGTCGAAGGCTTCGATGAAGCGGTCGGCAGTCGGGTACGAGGTATAGCGTGGCCCGGAAATATCAAAGCGCTGCAACAACTCCACTGGCAGTTGCGACCGGGTGGCCGCTGGCGGTGTTTCGGCTGGCAGGCTGCGCGTGGCTTGCATGCTGCGTATTTCTTTCATGATGAGTTCCCCTTCGACGCGTGCTGCTTCGACTTTTCCTGACAGTGGCGCAAAGCCGCACGGCGGGAATTGATCTACGTCAATGAACATCGCGCCGGGTCTGCAAACCGCCTCCTGCGGCATGCCCGATGCATGTTTTTTGCCTAACGGCGGGCGGCACCCGGGCAGGTCGTGCAGTTCAGGAACATCATCAGGACGTTGCCGGCAAAGCAGATGGCCCAGAACAGGAAGAAGCCCAGCGAGTACACGCTGATGGGGCTGATCTCCAGAGGATGGCCCAGCCACTGCACATCGGAGGGGTCGACCATCGCAAAGACCATGAGCTCCAGCACACAAGCCATCAGGAAGGCGGGCCATGCGGCACGGGCAAGTGTGGTCGGCGTCATCTGCGTCTCCTCTGGCGGGGCGGCTGGGGGCAGCTATTTCGTCGGGGCGGCCTGCACGGCAGCGCCCTTGCTGACGGCTTCAGCCGGCAGCAGGCTGTTGGCAACGCGACGATCCGGATGCAGCCGCACATGGTCACTGACATACACCGGCGACAAGGTGTCTGCATCGCGATAGGCAATGACCATGGTGATGGTGCCCGCGATGATGACCGCCAGCGGCCCGGCGATGACCAGCCAGCACCAGGCCTGGCGCCACCACGGCGCTTCATTGCCGGGTGGCGGGGTGCGTGCAGCCTTTTCGGCATTTACAGCTGGGTTCATGCTCCGTCTCCGTGATGCTGCGGCAATGCTTTCTGCTCAGCGTGGCGTCTCGATGGTGGGCTTCACAGCGGCACCAGGAATATCGACTTCTCGGTGATTGATGGCGCAGACAGATCCTCTGTCGGGCCCGCTGTCACATGGAACCTTATCGGATTCGAGCCCGGCTTGCCATGGTCGACCGGTGTCTGCAGGCGCACCGCCACCGAGCGACTGTCGGCTGAGGCGACGAGAATGCTGTCTTCCGATGCGATGCGCAGACCGGGCACACCACTGACCTCGATGCTGAAGCGCTGCGGGTGTTCGCTGGCATTCATGATCTGCAGGCGGTATGTGTTCTCGACAAGCCCGCTCTCGGTGACGCGCGCCAGTGCGCCGCGGTCGCGAATCACATCGACGCGGAAAGGTTTGCGCAGCACCAGCAGGCTGGTCAGCAAGGCGATGCTCAATACCCCCAGAACCACGCTGTAGAGCAGCACGCGCGGACGCATGAGGCGTTTGAACATCTGCTTGAAGTGCTCCGCCGGCGCAATGTGCGCACTCAACTCGCGCTCGGTTGAATAGCGGATCAGGCCACGCGGCGTGCCAACCTTGTCCATCACCGTGTCGCACACGTCGATGCAGGCCGCGCAGGCGATGCAGCCAACCTGCAGGCCGTCGCGGATGTCGATGCCGGTCGGGCAGACCTGCACGCACAAGGTGCAGTCGATGCAGTCCGCGCTACCCACGCTGACGGCGCCTTCCGTCTCCTTGCGCGAACGCGCGCCGCGCGGCTCGCCCCGCTCGGCGTCGTAGGTAACGATCAGCGTGTCGTTATCAAACATGGCGCCCTGGAAGCGCGCATACGGACACATGTGCTTGCACACCTGCTCGCGCAGGAAGCCGGCATTGCCGTACGTGGCGAAGCCGTAGAACAGCACCCAGAAGACTTCCCAGCTGCCGAGCGAGAAATTCATCATCTCGGCGCCGAGCAGGCGTATCGGCGTGAAGTAGCCTACGAAGGTGTAGCCGGTCCACAGCGCGAAGCCAATCCAGACCATCTGCTTGGCAAACTTGCGTGCGAACTTGTTGGCCGTCCAGGGCCCCGCATCGAGTTTCATGCGCGCAGCACGGTCACCCTCGGTATGGCGCTCGACCCACAGGAAGATTTCCGTATAGACCGTCTGCGGGCAGGCATAGCCGCACCACACGCGCCCGGCCACGGCGGTGAACAGGAACAGCGCCAGCGCGCAGATCACCAGCAGGCCGGTGAGGTAGATGAAGTCCTGCGGCCACAGCACCAGACCGAAGATGTAGAACTTGCGCGCGGCGAGATCGAAAACCACCGCCTGGCGGTCGTTCCAGTAAATCCAGGGCAGGCCGTAGAAAACGATCTGCGTAATCCATACGCATAACCAGCGCAGGGTGGCAAAGCGTCCCTTGACCGAGCGCGGGTAGACCTTCTGGTGCGCCTCGTAAAGCGACACCTCCTCGTCTGGTCCGGCGACAGGGACGATGGGAACTACTTTGCGCGTCGACGGAGCAGCCATTTACAGTCCTACATCTTCTTCGGAGGTGCAGCCGTCCCTGCCGGGGCAGGCGCAGCGGAGGCCGTGGTCACCGTCGGATTCGACAGCTGCCACACATAGGCCGTGAGGATATTGATCTGCGCAGCTGTCAGCTTGCTCTCATGCGCAGGCATGTTGCTGGCGTGACCCTTGTTGATCGCGGCAATGATGTTGTCCGCACCAAAGCCATGCAGCCAGATCTTGTCGGTGAGATTCGGCGCGCCGACTGCCGGGTTGCCGGCGCCTGCCGGACCGTGACAGGCCGCGCACGGTGCGAAGCTGTCACGCCCCAGGGCCGCCTTGGCCGAGTCGTGTCCGCTGTTCGACAGGGACAGCACGTAGTTGGCGAGATTGACAATGTCATCAGCCGAGCCAACCACCGCCGCCATGGGCGGCATGGTGCCGCGCCGACCCTTGGTGATCGAGTCGTGAATCTGCTCGGGCGCTCCGCCGTAGAGCCAGTCCTTGTCCGTCAGGTTTGGAAAGCCCTTGCTGCCGCGCGCGTCCGAGCCATGGCATTGCGCGCAGTTGTTCATGAACAGGCGTTCGCCAATGCCCATGGCATCTTCACTGCCGGCGAGTTGTTCCGTCGTCTGGCTGGCGAACTTCGCGTACAGCGGTGCCACAGCCGCGTCGGCGGCCTGTTTTTCCGCTTCATAAGCCTTCACCGTCGACCAACCGGCACTGCCTGCATAGCTGCCGACACCGGGGTAAATGGCGAGATAGGCGAAGCCAAACAGGATGGTGATGACGAACAGCCAGGCCCACCAGCGTGGCAGCGGGTTGTTGAGCTCCTGCAGGTCCTCGTCCCAGATGTGGCCGGTCGTGCCGCTGTTGTCGCCGCTGGCCTTGACCTGATCCCAGGTGGTGGGCTTTGGCGACTTGCGGCTGACGATCCACAGCAGCCAGGCACAGGCCACGATACTGACGATAACGCCGACGCCGACGTAGTAGGACCAGAATTCGCTGACGAAATCACTCATCGTTATTGTCCTTCCCGCTTTTGTTTGGTGTGAGCTGTCATGTCTTCTTCGGGAAACTCATCGAGCGCAAACGGCAGCATCGCCGCCTCATTGAAGCGCTCGGCGTTCTTGCCGCGATACGCCCACCAGACGATGCCGATAAACAACGCAAAGCAGATGAGCGTGGCGATGGAGCGGAGTACGTTGATGTCCATGAAGCAAGCCTCCTCTACTTCACTGCGGTGCCAAGCACCTGCAGGTAGGCAACCACGGCATCCATCTCGCTGTGCCCGTCGATGGCTTGTGCCACGCCGGCCAGATCGGCATCCGAGTACGGCACGCCAAGGCGGCGCATGGCACGCATGCTGGCTGCAGCGTCGGACGACTTGAGCTGGTTCTCGTTCAACCATGAGTACGCTGGCATATTCGACTCGGGCACCAGGTCGCGCGGATTGTTGAGGTGGATGCGATGCCACTCGTCGGTGTAACGGCCACCGACGCGCTGCAGGTCCGGCCCGGTGCGTTTGCTGCCCCACTGGAAGGGGTGGTCATAGACGAACTCGCCCGCCGTCGAGTAGTGGCCGTAGCGCAGGGTCTCGGCCTGCAGCGGGCGGATCATCTGCGAGTGGCAGTTGTAGCAGCCCTCGCGCACGTAGATGTCACGCCCGGCCAGTTGCAGCGCGGTATAGGGCTTGAGGCCGGCTGCGGGTGCTGTCGTCGAGCGCTGGAAGAACAGCGGCACGATTTCGACGAGCCCGCCGACTGCGATCACCACCAGGATGAGCGCAATCATCAGCCAGTTATTGGTTTCGATTTTCTCGTGTGTGAAAGCCATGTCGGTCCTCAGGCGTGCGCAAGTTTGGAAACTGGAATCGGAGCTTCAACAGCCTTGCCGGCGCGTGCCGTCATGAAGGTGTTCCACGCCATGATGATCATGCCGCTGAGATACAGCAGCCCGCCGAGGAAACGCACGACATAGAACGGGAAAGTCGCTTTCACGGACTCGACGAAGGTGTAGGTCAGCGTGCCATCGGGATTCACGGCGCGCCACATCAGGCCCTGCATCACGCCGGCGATCCACATGGCCGTGATGTAGAGCACCACGCCGACGGTGGCGATCCAGAAGTGAAGTTCGATGGCCTTGATGCTGTGCATCTTTTCGCGGCCGAACATGCGCGGAATCAGGTAATAGAGGCTGCCCATCGTCACGAAGCCGACCCAGCCGAGCGCACCGGAGTGCACGTGGCCGACGGTCCAGTCGGTGTAGTGCGACAGCGCATTGACCGTCTTGATCGACATCATTGGGCCCTCGAAGGTCGCCATGCCGTAGAAGGACAGCGAGACGATGAGGAAGCGCAGGATCGGGTCGTCACGCAGCTTGTGCCACGCACCCGAAATCGTCAGCACGCCGTTGAGCATGCCGCCCCAGGACGGCGCCAGCAGGATCAGCGAGAACACCATGCCGACCGATTGCGTCCAGTCTGGCAGTGCCGTGTAGTGCAGGTGGTGTGGGCCCGCCCACATGTAAGTGAAGATCAGCGCCCAGAAGTGCACGATGGAGAGGCGGTAGGAATACACCGGCCGCTCGGCCTGCTTGGGAATGAAGTAATACATCATGCCGAGGAAGCCGGCGGTGAGGAAAAAGCCCACCGCATTGTGGCCGTACCACCACTGCACCATTGCATCCTGCACGCCGGCGTAGGCGGAGTAGGAATGCCAGAACGAGGCCGGCATCGCTGCGCTATTGACGATGTGCAGCAGCGCCACAGCGAGGATGAAGGCGCCGAAGAACCAGTTGGCGACGTAGATGTGTTTGACGCGCCGGATGCCGATGGTGCCGAAAAACACGACGGCATATGCCACCCAGACCGCGGCGATCAGGATGTCGATCGGCCACTCCAGCTCGGCGTATTCCTTGCCGCTCGTGTAACCCAGCGGCAGGGTGATAGCGGCCGCAACGATCACAGCCTGCCAGCCCCAGAACACGAAGCCCGCGAGCTTGTCCATGAACAGTCGCACCTGACAGGTTCGCTGCACGACGTAGAAGGAAGTCGCCATCAGCGCACAGCCGCCGAAGGCGAAGATCACGGCATTGGTATGCAAGGGTCGCAAGCGGCCGTAGGAGAGCCACGAGATGCCCATATTGATGTCGGGCCAGGTCAGCTCGGCGGCGATGATCACGCCGACCAGCATGCCCACCACACCCCATACGATGGAAGCGATGGTGAACTGCCTGACGACGCGGTAATTAAACTGCTCTGCGGTCACGGTATTTGTCATGGATCAGCCTTGTGAAGCTTTTTTCTGGATTTCGCGCAGTTTGGCGGCGCGCGCGGTCTTTGGAATTGATCTTCGTCAAGCAACTCGATTGGGGCGGGAACTTTCTTGGCGCGCCGGTGTTGGGTGGCGCTTTGCGGAGCGTGGATGAGCGAAGCGCGATCCGCGGAAAGCCCTGCAGCATCCCTGTCCGGACTACGGCTCTGTCTGCGGCTCTGCCTGCTTATCCGTCATCGTCATCAAGAATCGCGCGGCCCGGCACTTCGAGATCTTCGAACTGGCCAGCCTTTAGGGCCCAGTAGAAAACCACGACGAATGACAGGGCCAGGATGACCGACAGGGGCACCAGCAGAAACAGGATATCCATCGTCAAGACTCCATCGCAGTTTGGCGCACCCGAGGCCGGGCCAGCCGCAGTGCATTGAGCACCACCAGCAGCGAGCTGCCGGCCATGCCCAGCCCGGCCAGCCAGGGCGGCAGCAGGCCGAACAGCGCCAGTGGAACACAGATTACGTTATAGCCCGCAGCCCAAACAATATTCTGTTTGACTACCCGCCCCATGCGCCGCGCTTCAGCAATGGCCAGCGGCACATCGGCGAGGCGGTTGGAGAGCAGCACCAGATCGGCATCGGACTGGCTCAGCGGCGCGCCACTGCCCATCACGATGGACACATCGGCACGCGACAGCACCGGCCCGTCGTTGATGCCATCACCGACCATGACGATGCGCTGTGCCACGCCTTCACCTGACTGCCACGCAGTCACAACGGCAAGTTTGGCCTCCGGGGTCTGCGCGCCGCGTGCGTCCGCGATTCCCGCCTGGGCCGCCACCGCGCGCACGCTGGCATCGCGATCCCCGGACAGCACGCTAACCTCGACCTGCAGCTTGTGCAGTTCGCTCACGCTGTCGGCAGCGTCCTCGCGCAGACTCTCGCCGAAATGCAGGATGGCAACAGGCCCGCTCTCGTCGGCAAGGAAGGTGGCAATGCCATCGGTGGTTTCCTGATCTGCGATCTCCCGATGCGGCCACGCGAAGGCAGCACTGCCGAGACGATACACATGCCCGCCAGTGGCGGCCTCGACGCCGGCACCACGCACTTCGCGCAGATTGGTGAGCACGAGCAACACGGTATCGTGTGCGACCACGCGCTGTAGTGCACGCGCCACCGGGTGCAGCGAACCAGCCTCCATGGCCGCAGCCAGCGCGAGCACCCAGTCCTGGTCGACACCTTCACGCAGGCTTTTCAGCGAGGTGAAGACGAGCTGCTCATGGGTCAGCGTGCCGGTCTTGTCGAACACCACGCGCCCGGCGCCGGCGAGTGCCTCCAGCGCGGCCGGATGCGACACCAGCACGCCACGCCGCGCCAGCAGTCCGCTGGTAGTCAGCACTGCTGCGGGTGTCGCCAGCGACAAGGCGCAAGGGCAGGTCACGACCAGCACCGACACGGCCACCCACACGGCCCGCGCCGGATCAATGAAGGACCAGACGATGCCCGCCAGTGCGGCGAGGACCAGCACGGTCACAAGAAACTTGCCGGCGTAGCGATCGGCCAGCGCGGCAAGACGCGGCTTCTCGCTGGCAGCGCGCGCCATCAGCGCCACGATCTCGCCGAAACGCGATTCACGACCAAGGCGCTCGACGCGCACGATCAAAGGCGCATCCAGGTTGTAGCTACCTGCGACGACGCCATCACCTGCGATCTTGGCAACCGGCCGGCCCTCGCCGGTCAGCAAGGCCTCATCCACCCCCGAGCTGCCTTCCAGCACCACGCCATCGCCCGGAAAGGCCTGACCCACGGCGATCCGCAACACATCACCCACGCGCAGCTGATGCAACACCACGCGCTGTGCAGCCTGCGAGGCCGGCCAGCCTGCAAGGCGCTCGACCGAGTCGGGCAGGCGCGTGGCCAGGCTCTCCAGACTCGCCGCCGCCTTGCCACGCGCCAGCGTTTCCAGATAGCGCCCGCCAAGCAGGAAGAACACGAACATGGTCAGCGAGTCGAAGTACGCTTCGCCGCCGGCGTGCAGCAAAGAGGCCGTGCTCGCTACGAAGGTAATGATGATGCCCAGCGCCACCGGCACATCCATGCCAACGCGGCGCGCCTGCAGATCGCGCCAGGCATTGGCAAAGAAAGGGGTCGAGGCGAACAGCAGCACCGGCAGGCTCAGCACGCAGCTGGCCCACTTGAGCAGCATTGCCATGTCGGGCGTGAGATCGTCGGCCTCGGCGAAGTAGGCCGGCGCGGCGTACATCATCACCTGCATCATGCAGAAGCCGGCCACGAACAATCGCCACAGCGCCTTGCGGCGCTCGTCGCGGCGCGTCAGGTCCGCCGCGATCTGCTGCACCGGAAAGGGTCGGTAATCCAGCGCGGCGATATCCGCAAAGAGGGAAGACAGGCGCACCTGCTGCGCATCCCACACCACGCGTGCGCGGCCAGCCGCAGCATTCACGTCGATGGAGATCACGCCGGGCCGGGCCGCGAGACGATGCTCGATGCCCTGCGCACAACTCGCGCAGCTCATGCCTTCGATCACCAGCCAGGATTCGACCTGATGCGGCTTGTCCGCAGGGCGGCTGAACTGCGCCTGCACGTCGGCGTCATCAAGTGCCTGGTAGGCCTCGGCCCGCGCCAATACTGGCCCGGCCGTCAGGGATGCGCCGCGTGGGCGCAGCAGGGGAGGTTCGAGAACGGTATCTGCAGGCACAGGCAATGGGGATGACGATGTTTGGGAGCGCCACATGCAGGCCACGCGACGCTCGTTGAATCTTTATAGCAAGAGTTTGACTGTAATGCGGTCCGGGCTCGGCACACGGACTAACCCACGGCACCTTAATCCGCCACTTCGCGCACTGTTTGATCTGGGTCAACAGTCGGCTGATTTGTAAGATGTACAAATAATACAGCTTTAGAAGCGGCGCGCCCAAGCCTTGTGCGGGCGCAGTTTTCGCAGTTCTGTATTCGCGAAGGGGGATTGGAAATGAAAGCAACACGCAAGCTGTGGTACTGGCTGGCGGCCATCTTCCTGCTGTCATTCGGCGTACTCGGCTGGATGGGCAGGGAGATTTATCTATCGGCGCCACCGATACCGACGCAGATCGTGCAGACCAATGGCGAGGTGTTGTTCACCGGCGCCCAGGTCCAGCGCGGTCAGGAAGCCTGGTTCTCGGCGGGCGGACAGCAGCTCGGCTCGGTATGGGGCCACGGCAGCTATGTCGCGCCGGACTGGTCGGCCGACTGGCTGCATCGTGAAGCCATCGCGCTGCGCGACGCCATTGCACAGGCACGCTACAAGTCGGACTTCGCCACGCTCGATGCGGACGAACAGGCCGCAGTCAGCGCCCGTGTGAAGGAAGAGCTGCGCCATAACACCTATGACCCGGCCACCGGCAACATCACGGTCAGCGCCGAACGCGCCGCTGCCGTCGCCGTGCTCACCAAGCACTACACAGGTCTGTTTGGCGACGAGCCCGCGCTCGAAAGCCTGCGCGAGCAATACGCCATGATCGCCTCCTCGCTGAAGGACCCGCAGGATCTGCAAGCCCTGCCCGCCTTCTTCTTCTGGACGGCCTGGTCGGCCGCGACGAATCGCCCCGGCGAATCGCATCTGTCATACACCAGCAACTGGCCGCATGAGCCACTGGTCGACAATGTGCCGACCACCTCCAACGGCATCTGGTCGATCGCCAGCGTGATCCTGCTGATCGCAGCGATTGCCGGCATGGTGTGGCTGCACAGCACGCATAAGGAAGAAGCCGATCCGGAACCGCCAAAGACCGATCCGCTGCTCGACCTCAAGCCGACGCCGTCGATGAAGGCCACGCGCAAGTACTTCTACGTCGTGATCGGGCTGCTGCTGGCGCAGGTCGGCTTCGGTGCCGTCACCGCCCACTATGCCGTCGAAGGGCAGAACTTCTTCGGCCTGGCGCTGGCGCAGATCATGCCCTACACGGTGACCCGCACCATCCACACGCAACTCGGCGTGTTGTGGATCGCTACCGCATGGCTTGCCACCGGCCTCTACATCTCGCCCGCCCTGTCGGGACACGAGCCGAAATTCCAGAAGCTCGGCGTCAACGTGCTGTTCTATGCGCTGCTGCTCATCGTCGTCGGCTCCATCGCCTGCGGCTGGATCGGCACCATGCAACGCCTCGGCAACGACTTCAGCTTCTGGCTCGGCAATCAAGGCCTCGAATACACCAGCATGGGTCGCATCTGGCAATACCTGTTGTTCGCCGGCCTGCTCATCTGGCTCGGCCTGATGGGTCGCGCGCTGTGGCCTGCACTCAAGCGCCCGAGCGAGAGCCGCGGCCTGATCGCCATGGTGTTCCTGTCGGCCACCTGTATCGGCGGCTTCTACGCCAGTTCGCTGATGTGGGGCCAGCACAGCCACTACTCGATGATCGAGTACTGGAGATGGTGGCTGGTGCACCTGTGGGTCGAAGGCTTCTTCGAAGTGTTCGCCACCGCCGTCATCGCGCTCATCTTCACGCGCCTCGGCCTGATCCGCGCCAGCACCGCCAATACCGCCATCGTCATGGAGACCATCGTGTTCCTGTTCGGCGGCATTCTCGGCACGCTGCATCACCTCTACTTCACCGGCACACCGACCTCGGTGATCGCCATCGGCGCCATGTTCTCGGCGCTCGAAGTGGTGCCGCTTGCGCTGGTCGGTGCAGAGGGCTATCGCAACTACCGTCGCAGCAAGAGCGCGCCCTGGGTGGCCACCTACCGTTGGCCCATCCTGTTCTTCATCGCCGTCGGCTTCTGGAATGCGCTGGGTGCAGGCGTGCTCGGCTTCACCATCAACCCGCCGATCTCGCTGTACTACCTGCAGGGCCTCAACATGACAGCGGCACATGGTCACGCAGCGCTGTTCGGTGTGTACGGCATGCTCGGTATCGGTCTGCTGCTGTTCTGCCTGCGCGGCCTCTCGCCACGCAGCCTGTGGCAGGACAAGCTGCTCAGCCCGGCCTTCTGGCTGCTCAACATCGGTCTCGCGATGATGGTCTTCATCTCGCTCGTACCGGCAGGCATCTACCAGGCCTGGGCCAGCATCAGTCACGGCCTGTGGTACGCACGCTCGGCCGAAGTCATCCACTCCAAGCTGATGACCACCCTCGTGTGGCTGCGCGTGCCGGGTGACATCGTCTTCGCAGCGGGTGTGCTGGTCCTCGGCGTGTTTGCATTGCGCCTGCTGCGTCGCGAACGTGTCACCGTCACAGTCGGCACAGCCGAAGGCGCACGCTCATGAAAACGTAGGTCGGGTTAGCAGCGCGTAACCCGACACCACGCTAACAACGAGTGCACCAGTCGGGTTACGCTGCGCTAACCCGACCTACATAAAACCAAAGAGGCCCGCGTAACCAACGTGGGCCTTTTCACTTCAGGAGCAGCATATGGACTACACGCGGTATTACATGAGCATCAAGCATGTGCACATCACCTGCGTCGCCCTCAGCATCAGCCTCTTCACCCTGCGCGGCACGCTGCAACTCGCCGGTGTCGAATGGCGACGCTGGCGCGTCCTGCGCATCGCCCCGCACATCGTCGACAGCGTGCTACTGGGCTCGGCGATCGGGCTGGCGATGACGCTGCATCAATATCCCTTCGTCAACGGTTGGCTGACCGCCAAGCTGCTGGCGCTATTTGCCTATGTGTGGCTCGGCAAGCGCGCATTGGGTACGGATGCGCGGGGGGAAGGGCTGGTGTGGTTTGCAGCTGCGCTGCTGACTGTGGCTTACATCGTCGGCGTTGCCGTCACTCATTCGCCGAGTTGGCGGCTGTGACGTGACGCAATTCATGCCTGAGCCAGTCTGTCCAACGCTAAACTGCCAAGAGGAACGAAAAATGGCGATATGCCAGAAGGTTGGAGTTGCCTTATCCGTCAGCGAAGCTAGCAAGCCTTTGATTCCCTGAATAACAACCTGACACTCAATCCGATAACGTTATCGGACAAGGTGTCGTCCACTTCACGTTAGCCCAGCACATCTTTATGACGCCAATCATCACTTTCCTTTCAGACTACTGGATTGCAATCACTGTCACATTCGTCGTGTTTGTCGGCGTGTTTCTTTTAGTAAGAGGAGTTCGCGCGGATTTATCACGAGCACGCTTTGATCGCGACTATGACTCCTACATAATTCGACCCGATGGCTCAATGCTGTCCCAGCATGATGAAGAGATTCAGATTATTAGCACCCTCATTTCTCGTGATGACGTTACTCTGAGGATTCTTGAAGAAATATCCGATGTAAAGGCGCGAGCACAGTCCGGTTCTGCAGATGCAGTCCGGCTCCGCAAGCTTGCTCGCATACGGTACAGCCTGAGGAAAATACTAAAAGAGTCTGTAAGAGAAGAGGTGTTTCCTGCTTTAAGAGATCGTGTCGTGTTCTTACTGGACGAAATCACGAAAGAAGCTGATCGACTTCAAAGCAAGGAACCATTTACAGATATTCAAGACCCAGAAAGATCGTTGTTAATTGATTTGTTTGCTGAGATTGATGAAGAGAAGACAGTCGTACGTCAAAAGGCATTGCAGCTTGCAAACATTATAAAAATAAAACATCAAGATATTCTGAAACTACAAAGTGACAATGCGAAATCCGCGACATGGACGAAATGGGGGACCGCTGGAACCGTGGTGTTTGGCATATTGTCCATCGTGCTTTCCGTACTCACACTAAAACCATAAGTTAGGTAGCACGTAGGGGGATTCGCGAAGCAACCCACCATCCACCGCTTGAGCCGAGGCGCGGTGGGTTGTCGCTTCGCTCCGAGCCCACCCTACATCCGAGCACAGCACCGAGGAAGTTCATGAACACCAAAGCTCTCTACCCAGGACTCATGCTGGCAGTGTGCGTAGCCGGCGTCGCGCTGCACGCGTACACGGTCCTGTTCGCGGTTGATAAGGGGCCGAACAGGTTCACGCTGATTCTCTTCGCCTGCGCATCGCTGCCCTATCTGCTTTGCGCTTTTCTGGGGCTGCGCTTCAAGCGATACCAGCCCGCCTTTGGTGCTGCGCTCGCCGCGCTGGTGGCGGATGGCTGGATGTTTCATTCCGTCTTCATCGCGCCGGGCAGTTCGACTGCGGCGCTCGGTTTGCTCTTCATGCCGATACTGAATCTTTTCGTGATCGCTCCTCTGGGCGCACTCGCGATGGTGGCGATCGCAAAGGCCCGTCGAACCGACGCGTAGGGTGGGTTCGCGAAGCAACCCACCATCTGGCACTTGGCCCGAGGCGCGGTGGGTTGTCGCTTCGCTCCGAACCCTGAGGGCCAAGCCAATTGCTCCGGGGGTCACGGCCCCACCCATGTGATCAGGCTCTTCCCTCGCCAGTCTCAGTGCGGCATTGCATCCGTCTCGGCTTGCCTATACTTGACCAGGCCGCAGCATTGCATACGAGCGAGAGGGAACCATGGCTATCACCGCTACACGCGACGCGCTGTCGCGCATCTTTTCCCAGCGTTGCTTCTGGTTGTTCTTCGTGCTGGTGGCGCTCATCGGGGCGGTGTCGTTCGTGCCGGTTAGCGACAGAGGGCGCCTGATCGTCAATGGCGTCAACATATTCCTTCTCATTGCGACGGTCGCAGCCGTCGGCCGCACGACAATCTCGTTCGTCATTGTGCTGCTGCTCGCCGCCCCTGCCGTATGGTTCCAGTATCTCGGTCTCGTGCACGATAGCGATGCCGATCTGGCGTGGTCGTGGATGTTCTGCGCCGTGCTTTATTCCGCTACGACCGCATACCTGCTTCGCTACGTTTTCCGGCCGAAGGTCATGACGGAGGACAAGCTGTTCGGCGCAGCCTCGGCGTATCTCATGCTTGGCGTTCTGTGGGCGTATCTCTACGCGATCGTCGGCTACTTCTACCCGCAGTCCTACGTGGTTCTCGGGCAGCCGGGACAACTGGCTTATGCCGATGCGCTCTACCTGAGCATGACGGTGCTGACCAGCACCGGCTTCGGAGACGTCTCGCCCCTGACGCGACAGGCTCGCGGCATATGCATGATCGAGCAGATTGCGGGCGCGCTGTTTGTCGCAATCCTCATCGCACGCCTGGCCGGCGTCTATCCGGCGCGAGAGCGCTACATCGACGACGGAAAGCCGTAGGACGGAACTCCTCCGGAGGTTCCGCCAGCCTCCGGGAGGCGGCTTGATGCAAGGTACATATCCGCGCCTACCCGGCGGAACCGCTTTTGCGTTCCGCCTTACAGCCAATCCATCTCGGCACGACGCTTCGCGTAGTCTTCCGCGCCCGCCAATCCCTCACGTGCGTACTTCTGCAGCGCGCGAAAGCTGCGTTCCCATTGCTCGTCGCGCGGCTTGGTATTCACGATCAGGCGCATTTGCGCTGTCAGCCTGGCAATGCGCGCGTCGGCCTCGGCGAGCTGCTTGCGGTACTCGTCGCGCATGTCCTTGTACTCGGCGGCGTAGACAAGTTCCACCTTGCGGTCCTGACAGACGCCGACACAGTTCTGCGGGCCGTCGATCTTGCCGCAACCGATGCACTGCCACGCTTTCATGACCTCGATGTCGGCTGTCATCAATTGGCTCCTTCGCTCAGTCCTCGGTGCGCACGAAGTCGATGATGACGGCACCGGGTTCGCGCTGCACATATTGCACAATCACAGTATGGCCGAAGCGCGCCGCGATCTGCTGCAAAAGTGGAATGGGGTCGTGATCATTAGCGAAGCGCATGGTCTCGCCCGGCGTCAGGACGTCCAGCGCGCCGAAGATGGCGGCGTGGCGAAAACGTTTCGAGATGCCGCGTGCGTCGAAGCCGTAGATCGCATCGGGCGCGATGAAATTGTGGGCGCATGAACTCATATTGTTTCCTTTGATCGGGTTTGTTAGGGGAACAAGAATCAGCCCTGCGGAATCAGGGCTTCGTACAACGGGAACAGTTCGCGCTCTTCGAAGCGCACATGTGCATTCAGCGCGATGCCGAACTGGCGCAGCGCGATGGCGTCGCCCTCGGCAATGCGTGCGGCCAGCGCGCGCAGATTGGCGTGGTCACTCAGGGTCTGTTGCCACTGTGCGTCGTGGCAACCGGCCAGTCTCGGCAGGATGCGTTGTTCTTCATCCTCGAAATGCGGCTGCAACTCCGTCCTGAATCGCAGGGCGACGGTCTCGCATAGCGCGCGCAGCTGCGCAGCATCCTCGGCGCAATCTGCGATGCGTTTGGCCAGCACCAGCGCAGCGTGATGATCTCGCGACAGGGTGACAAGTGAGGCGTGGCGTTTCATGCCTTGGCTCCTGCACTGCGCGAAGCCTTCACAAGGCTGGCAATGACCATCGCAATGAATAGCAGCAGCGTCACGGCGTTACCCACCGCGGCCCACTGGCGCAGGGCAAACCAGCCTTCGACACCGGCAAGCAGGCGTGCGCTCAGGCTTAGATGCAGCGCCACGAGCGGCACGTAGAAACCGCCGTGCCAGTGAAAGCGCAGACGCGTGATCGCCGGGATGATGACTGCGGCATGGCCGAACACCATCGAGAAGACGAAGCCGAGCAGCAGCGCATGCAGGGCCGCGTCGCGCAGCGGGTGGCCTGCCAGCAGCGCGTTGCCCGCACCAAGCCCGCCGCCAACGGCCAGCCAGGCATAGCCGGACAATAGACAGACCGCCATGTAGCGCGTCAGGCCTGCCGTCTTCACGGTGCGCCGGGCAATGTCGTAGCGCAGCAGCCACACGGCGAGTGCCAGCAGTGCGGCAGAGAAAGTGCGCAGACTGCCACTGGCCAGCGGGCTGCCGGCCGCGCCGATGAGCAGAACAGCGACGATCACGCCGAAGACGATGCGCGCCGCCCTCGGCGTCGGCACGAAGCGCGACAACTCGAGGCGTTCGGCCGCGATGGTCAGTACGAGAAAGCTGGTCCACAACGGTACCGCAGGTATCACGCTGCCCTGCACCGCCCACATCGCGTTACCGGCGAGCCAGGCCAGCGCGGCGACAGCCAGCGCCATGTGGTGCGCCACGCGCTGACGCAGCCATACCGATGAACATGCCACCAGCATGACGAGCGCGGCACCGCTCATGAGGGTTGGTGCGAACGCTGGCGGGGCGTCGGCGATCATGGCAATCACCGCCAGCCCGGACAATAAGGGCGCCAGATAAGCCCAGCGCGCGCCGATGGCGACCGCACGTTCCAGCCCGATCAACGTGCCGAAGAAACCGCCCACCATCAGCGCACCGTGCACTGCGATGAGCCGGCCAATGAATAGCGCCAGCGCTTCCGGCAAGGGCAGGCCCAGCCGCAACAAACCGCTGAGCATGCCGCACAGCAGTGCCATGACGGCGGGCAGCACCAGCGCCACGCGCAGCCAACCCGACACCGCTACGGGTGTCGCACGTCGGGGCATGGCGGCGGCGCTGCTCATCATGGATGCTCAGTTGCAGCTGCCGCAGCAGCTCGATGGCTCGGCCTTGCCTGCGGGGTTGCGACCGATGCGCACCTGCCACAGCTCGGGACCACGATTCACATACTCCCAGCTGAACTGGCCCTTGGACTCCGCCTCGAACTGGTAGTAGAGCGGCTTGGGATCATGGTCGTTGGTCAGCAACAATGCTTGTCCCGGTGGCAGCGCTTCGAAGATGCCGAAGATCAGCGGGTGGCGTTCGCGCGGCTGGATGGCGCGCACATCGAGCGTTACGGCAGCATTGTTCGTTGCGTTGGCGGTGTCTTGCATGTTCAGGCTCCTTGGGGTGTTGAGATCAATCGGGTGTGTTGTCGGCGGGCTAACTCGCTATGGCTGCGTACTCTTGAAGTCTGTCAGTCCCGCCAGTTTTGCATTCGGCGAAGC
This sequence comes from Rhodocyclaceae bacterium, assembly GCA_035456105.1. Taxonomy (GTDB): domain Bacteria; phylum Pseudomonadota; class Gammaproteobacteria; order Burkholderiales; family Rhodocyclaceae; genus Viridibacterium. The sequence continues at coordinate 254,382 of DATIDV010000017.1, forward strand.
CGCTCAGCGCTCCCCTCGCCCGCTTGCAGGAGAGGGGTTGGGGGAGAGGGCACGCGAATCCGGCGTCGTTGTCTTGCGCAAGCCACTGGATCCCCGCCTTCGCGGGGATGACGTCGTTCTGGAGCAGCGCCGTCAATGCAGTAGCGCGCCATCAGTCGTCCCAGCCGAAGTGTTCGCGCGCTTCATCGCTCATCAGCTCGGGCGACCAGGGTGGTTCCCAGACGAGCTGTACATCGATGCGTGCATTCTCAGGCAGCGCAGCGCTCAGCACCGCCTCCACCTCAGCGAGGATGCCCTCGCTCATCGGGCAGGCTGGCGAGGTCATCGTCATATCCAGCTGCACGCTCTCGGCGTCCGCTTCGAGGCGGTAGATCAGCCCGAGATCGACGATGTTCAGCCCCACCTCCGGATCGATGATCTGGCGCAAGGCTTCCTGCAAAATTGCTGTATCGGGAGAGGCGTCGGAGGCGGTCATAAGCTATCTTTGAAATGAATCTTCAACTGGTTTCCAATATAGCGGCGGCGGAAACCATAAGATACATAACAAATACCCCTTATTGATCTACATCATGAAGCTGACGACTTTTACAGACTACTCCTTGCGCGTCCTGATGTATCTGGCGCTGGAACCGGAGCGGCTTGCCACCATTCAGGGCATTGCCGACGCTTACGGGATCTCCGAAAACCACCTCATGAAGGTGGTGCACCACCTGGCCAAGACCGGTGTGGTCGAATCGGTGCGCGGCAAGGGCGGCGGCATCCGTCTGGCGCGACCCGCCAGCGAGATTCGGGTCGGTGCAGTCGTGCGCGAAGCCGAAGGCGACGGGCCCGTGGTCGAATGCTTCGGCGAACAGAACCAGTGCTGCATCGCGCCGGACTGCAAACTCGCCGGCGTGCTGGCGCGTGCCTTTGCCGGCCTGTACGACTATCTCGATCAATACACGCTGGCCGATCTTGTCGAGCGACGACAACCACTGATCCGCATCCTGCATATGGCGGCACGCTGAGTCGCTCGACTACGTGCCGCTGCGACGGACCTCACCCGCGTTCTCTCATGAACTTTCTCGCCCATGTGTTCCTTGCCCGGCAAAGCGACGATGCGATGCTCGGCTCCCTGCTGGGTGACTTCTGCAAGCCGCATCAGGCCGGCGATTTCAATCTTGAGACGGCACGCGAAATCCACATCCACCGCAAGGTCGACGCCTTCACGGACAGTCACCCGCTGGTGCTGGAGGCGAAGTCCCTGTTCGGCGTACAGACCCGCCGGTTTTCCGGCATCGCCCTGGATGTGTTTTACGACCATGTGCTGGCCAGGGCATGGGACACCTACAGCGATCAGCCTTTCGACGCTTTCGTCGCGGACTTCTACCGCATGCTGATCGAGCGACGCGGCACGCTGCCCGAGCGCCTGGAGATCGCAGCGCGGTACATGACGGATCAGGACTGGCTTGGCAGCTACCGCGAATTCACGGGCGTGCAGATCGCGCTCGAGCGAATGTCGCGGAGGCTGTCGAAGCACGGCGATCGGCTGGTCGCCTGCGTCGCCGATCTCGAAGAAAACTACGCCACACTCAGGGCGGGTTTTCACGACTTCTTTCCGCAGCTGCAAAGCTTCGCCGCAGACGAGAGAGCCCGCCACGTAAGTGCCGGGAGCTGACGCGGGAGGCTGTATCGCCTCGTTGCGGATTGATGAAAATCAAGGCGCAGACACGTCCCGGATCTAATCTCAAAGTCGGCTCACCAGACAATTCTGGAGGTGCGGGTTATGACTTACGCAAGCATGATGGTGCATCTGGAGATCGGGCGCCCAAACGCAGCTCTCCTCGAAGTGGCTGGAAACCTCGCTGCGCGATTCCATTCGAACCTGACGGGCGTCGCGGCATCCCAGCTGGCCCAGCTCATCTACGGCAGCGAATACCTGCCGAACGATATCCTTCAGGAGCAACATGAGGCCGTCAGAAAAGGTCTGCAGTCGCTCGAAGCGGAGTTCCGCAACGCCCTCGGCAAGCATGCCGGCAATCTGCAGTGGCGCGCGGCTGCCACGTACTCGTCTCCTACTGACTATTTCGCGCAGCAAGCGCGCATTGCAGACTTGTTCATCGTCGGCGCGGACCGCGATGCCCCCCGTTTCGGCGCCTCGCGAGAGGTCGATATTGGCGCGCTGATCCTGCAGATCGGACGCCCCGTTCTCATCGTACCTGCAGGTGTGCATGCGCCCGGTTTTGATCATGTGATGCTCGCCTGGCGTGACGCACGCGAAGCGCGCCTCGCTGCCAGCCTGGCTCTGCCATTCCTGAAAGTCGCTAGAAAGGTGCATGTCGTTGAACTTGTGCACGACGACGACTTGACGGATGCGTATGCCAACCTGAAGGAGGTACGCTCCTGGCTGGGCATGCACGGCGTCATGACCGAGCCCATCGCCAGTGTCTCCAAGGGAAATGAAGCTGAAGAACTGAATGCGATTGCCGAGAAGTATCAGGTTGATCTGCTTGTTGCGGGCGCTTACGGCCATAGCCGTTTGCGTGAAGCCGTACTCGGCGGCGTGACACGTGACCTGCTCTTGCATCCGCAGCGCTGCACGCTTGTAGCGCACTGACGAAACTCCATTGCATAGAGCCTTCTGATCAGGGCGTGTTCATGGCAGGCGGACGATCCGCCCGCTATGAACACGCCCTGATCATGTTGCCTGTCCCGCGCAGCCGTTGACGATGATCAATGCTAAAGATGCCTCGTTCGTCCATCTTTAACACACAGGATCAAAACACGGAGACAACAACATGAAGACCTTGTACATCGCCAGCCTTGCTCTTGGCATGAGTATCGCCTCAGCCAGCGTCCTCGCGCAGAGCGCTGCAAACACCCCGGCTGACACCCTGCCCGTCGAACAGGCCGTGCGACTCGCACCGCCGCTGGTGCCGCCCCCCATCACCCGCAAGACACCGGCACGCGTCGTGGTCGACATGACGGTTGAAGAGGTCGAACGCGAAATTGCGCCGGGCACGCGCTATGTGTTCTGGACCTTCAGCGGCACCGTCCCCGGCCAGATGATTCGTGCCCGCGTCGGTGACACGGTGGAAATTCAGCTGCGCAATCTGGCGGGCAACAAGCTGCCGCACAACATCGACCTGCACGCCGTGAGTGGCCCTGGCGGCGGCGCGGCGCAGACCCTGATCGCCCCCGGCAACAAGGCCGTGTTCACGTTCAAGGCGCTCAACCCGGGTCTCTACGTCTATCACTGTGCGACCGCACCGGTTGCCATGCATGTTGCCAATGGCATGTACGGCATGATCCTCATCGAACCCGAAGAAGGTCTCGCCAAGGTTGATCATGAGTACTACATCATGCAGGGCGATTTCTACACGCCGGGTGCCTACCGTGCTGGCGGCCGCCAGGCCTTCGATGCGCAGAAAGCCATCGACGAGAAGCCCAGCTACGTCCTCTTCAACGGCGCGGATGGCGCACTCACCGGCAAGAACGCCCTGACCGCAAAAACAGACGAGAAGGTGCGCCTGTTCTATGGCGTCGGCGGCCCTAACCTCACCTCGAGCTTCCACATCATCGGCGCGATCTTCGACAAGGTGTACTTCGAAGGCGGCACGCACTTCCAGGAGCAGGTGCAGACCACGCTGGTGCCTGCAGGCGGTTCCGCCATCGTCGAGTTCACGACGAAGGTGCCGGGCAATCTGACGCTGGTGGATCACTCCTTGTCGCGGGCCTTCAACAAGGGCGCGGTCGGCATCATGACGGTCAGTGGCGCCGACAAGCCCGAGATCTATGGCAAGGGCGTGCTCAGCAAGTTGCCCTGATCCATCCGGTCCGCTTGATCTGTAGCCCCGTCATCTACCCGCCAAGGCCAATATCATGAAAATCCGCTTCCTCGGCACGCTCGTCGGCGCTGCCATCGTCCTCGCCGTATCCGGCGCAGCGTCTGCCGCGAACGAAGTCGGCCAGTCGCACTTCGAGCGCGTCTGTGCAGCCTGTCACCTGCCCACTGGCGAGGGCGTGCCCGGGGTATTTCCACCCCTGAAGCAGTCCGACTACTTCAAGAAGGCTACGCCTGCGCAACTGGTGAAGCTGCTCAACAACGGGCTCACCGGCGAGGTCACGGTCAACGGCCAGAGGTTCAACTCGGTCATGCCACCGCAGACCCTCAGCGATGAGGAAACGGCCGCTATTCTCAACTACGTCAGCGCCGGGCTCAACGGTGGCAAGGCGAGCTGGACACCTGAACAGGTCAAGCGCCTGCGCGCTGCGAAGTAGATAGGCGACACACACCCGGCACGCCATCATGCAGACGCGACGCATCATTGGTATGGGCAAACTCATGACGCACGCAGTCTGCTGCGTGCTGCTCATGTCGCTGGCTTCTGTGACCACTGCCGCGCCGCGCCATGCACCGCGTGTGTCCTATGCCGCCATCCCCGGCGGTAGCTTCCGCACGGCGCTGCCCATTGATGGCCCCACGGTCAGCGTCGCGCCCTTTCGCCTACGTTCCCAGCCGGTCAGCAATCGCGAGTTCGCGGCCTTCATCAACAGCCATGCGGAATGGCAACGCGGCAAGGTGCCCAGCCTGTTTGCCGATGAGCGCTACCTCACGGGCTGGTCAGCGGGTGGCGAACGTGCTGCACCCGACCCCGAAGCGCCGGTCACCTCGATCAGCTGGTTCGCCGCGAGTGCCTATTGCGCCAGCGAGGGCGCGCGCCTGCCGACCTGGTACGAATGGGAGTTCGTTGCCGCCGCAGACAGCACACGCCGCGATGCACGCAACGATCCGGTGTGGCGCGAGGAGATCATCAGCTGGTACGAGAAGCCCGCCAATATGAGCGTGCCGGCAATGAGCTGGGGCAAGCCGAATGCCTACGGCGTGCACAACATGCACCGCCTGATCTGGGAATGGGTCGAGGACTTCAATGGCCTGTTCGTCACCGTCGACAGCCGCAACCAGGGCGAGCAGAAGTTGCTCGAGACCTGCGGCGCGGCGGCGCTGTCGCTTGGCGACCGCGAAAACTATGCAATCCTCATGCGCGTGGCCTTGCTCTCGGCCCTCAGCGCGCGTGACAACCTCGAAAGCGTCGGCTTCCGCTGCGCGCGCGATCACTGAAGCGAATCACTAAACCGAATCAGCCCAGGAGCCACACCATGCGCATATTTCTGTTCCTCACAAGCCTCTTCGTCAACTTCTTCATGCTTGCCAGTGCTGTGCAGGCACACGACCACGCGGCCATGCTCGCCATGCAAAACGAGAGCACGCTGCCCGGCGAATCCCTGCACCGCCTTGCCTTCCCGTTGACTGACCAGCAAGGCAAGTCATTCCATCTGGCCGATGAGCATGGCCCGGCCACCATCGTCACCATGTTCTATGGCGATTGCCAGATCGCCTGCCCGATCGCCATCGAGAACGTCAAACGCACCATCGATGCCTTGCCCGTGGCCCAGCGCAAACAGGTGCGCGCGCTGATGATCAGTCTCAACCCCGGTGTCGATACCGCAGCCTCGCTGGCGAAGCTTGCCAAGCTGCACGAGCTCTCGCCCAGCCAGTTCCGCCTGGCCGTCGCCGCCAACGACACGCAGACGCGCCAGCTCGCCGCTTCGCTGGGCATCAAGTATCGCCGTGCCGCCAATGGTGAGATCAATCACAGCACGCGCTTCGTCGCAGTCGATTCGCATGGCCTGATCGTTGGCAGCAGCGAACAACTCAGCGTCGAACCCGATCCGAAGCTGCTGGCCGCGATCGCGCAGACCTTGCCCTGAGTCAGGGCAACACGCCGCGCCGACACATCACGTCATTCGTTGATCCGCGACAAAACCCTGTTGCCGCCTCGCGCTTAGCCTCGACCAGATGAAGCCCGTCAATACCCACACGCCCAACATCGAGCTGATTGCGCCTGCAGGCAGCTTTGCCGCCCTCAAAGCGGCACTGACTGCCGGTGCCGACGCGGTCTACCTCGGACTGCAGAATTCCACCAATGCGCGCAATTTTTCGGGGCTGAATTTCAGCTCCGAGCAAATCGTGCAGGGCGTGGAGTTTGCGCATCGCCTCGGGCGAAAAGTGCTTTTCGCCATCAACACCTTTCCGCAGGCCGGGCGCTCCTCTGAATGGCGCGCCGCCATCGACGTCGCGCATGACGTCGGTGCCGATGCGGTCATCCTCGCCGATCCCGGTCTGCTCGCCTATGCCAGCGATCGCTACCCCGAGTTGCGGCTGCATCTGTCGGTGCAGGCCTCGGCCACGCACGCCGACGCCATCGAATTCATGCGCGAACAGTTCGGCATCCGCCGCGCCGTATTGCCACGCGTGCTGACCCTCAGCGAGATCGGCCGGCTGATCGAGAAGACCTCCGTCGAGATCGAAGTGTTCGGCTTCGGCAGCCTGTGCGTGATGGCCGAAGGACGCTGCCTGCTTTCGTCCTACGCCACCGGCGACTCGCCCAATAACAAGGGCGTCTGCTCGCCGGCACACGCCGTGCGCTGGTATGACGATGGCAACACGCTTGAAGCGCGCCTCAACGGCATCCTGATCGATCGTTACGAAGCGGGCGAGCACGCGGCGTATCCGACGCTGTGCAAGGGCCGTTTCGAGGTCATCGATGGCGACGGCGAGCATGTGGCCGATCACGCGCTCGAAGAGCCCACCAGCCTCAACGCCATGAGCCTGCTGCCACGCCTGCTGGAAATGGGCGTCTCGGCCTTGAAGATCGAGGGCCGTCAGCGCAGCCCGGCCTATGTCAGCCAGGTCACTGCCACGCTGCGTGCTGCGCTCGACAGTCTGCATGCCGACCCTGCGCGTTTCTCGGCGCGGCCGGAATGGCAATCTGCCCTCGCGCGCCACGCCGAAGGCTCGCAGGTCACGCAGGGCGCTTTCGACCGGCCATGGAAATGACAGGGACAAGAACCATGGAAACGCTATCCGCATCCCCGTCCCCGTCCCCGTCCCCGTCCAGCTCCTACCGCATCGCGGTCGGCCCGCTGCTTTACTACTGGTCGCGGCAGGACACTTTCGATTTCTACGCGGCACTGGCCACCTCGCCCGCCGACATCATCTATCTCGGCGAGACCGTGTGCAGCCGCCGTCACCTGCTGCGCAGCGCCGACTGGCTGGATATCGCCACCATGCTGCGCGATGCGGGCAAACACGTCGTGCTGTCCACCCGCACGCTGATCGAGACCACGCCGGAAGCCAACGCGATGCGCGCGCTGTGCGAGCAGGAGCGTTTTCCCGTCGAGGCGGGCGAAACCGGTGCCGTGGCTGCACGCAAGGGCGAGCCCTTCGTCGCCGGCCCGCATCTGAACGCCTACAACGGCGACACCCTGCGCTGGTTGCACAAGCAGGGCGCGATGCGTTACGTCGCACCGCTGGAGATGGATCGCGACGCGCTGCAAGCGCTCATCGCCGAGACGCCGCCGGCCATGGAGGTCGAGGTAATGGTGTGGGGGCGCATGCCATTGGCGTTCTCCGCGCGCTGCTTCACGGCACGCCATTTCCGCCTGAACAAGGACGACTGCCAGTTCCGCTGCAGCGAGCATCCGGACGGGCTCGATCTGCGCACGCGCGACTCGCAGGACTTCCTCACCATCAACGGCATACAGACACAATCCGCAGCCTGCCTGGATCTGATCGAGGAAGTCCCCGCGCTGGTGAAGATGGGCGTCGACGTACTGCGCGTCAGCCCGCAATCGCGTGGCACGCTGGAGGCCATCGGCGCGCTCGACGCCTTGCGCGACGGCGCGCCCTCGACTGCAGTTCCGCTGCCGGCCGGCATGGCGCGATGCAACGGCTACTGGCATGGCCGCGCGGGCATCGATTTCGTGGAGTGCATGTGAACGACGTAAAACCACGCGCGGCAGCAAACACGCTGTCGCCACTCGCGAGCATCGGACGCCGCCTGCCGACCAGCTTCGTCTCCGCACATCTGGTCGCAGCACTCGAATTCGCACGCCACATGCAGTGGCTGCAACCACCCGCGCAACTCGATGGCCGCAGCTTTGGCATCCGCATCGAAGACCTGGGCCTGCGCTGCTGCTTCACCTGTCGGCAAGGCCGCTTCCGTTTGCAGTGGCACGCCAATGGCAGGGACGCGAAAATGGATCTGGAACTCGGTGCGACACTTGTCGACTTTGCCTCGCTGGCGCGCGGCAGTGTGGACGCTGACACGCTGTTCTTCCAGCGCCGCCTGCGGATCTCGGGCGACACCGACCTCGGTCTGATCGTGAAGAACTGGCTCGACGCCACCGAGCGTCCGGCCTGGTTGAAGGGCGCGTAGGCTGGACAAGGCCGCAGGCCGTCATCGGGGGATAGGCTAGCTCGCGCTGACTCAAGGAGTCCACGCGTCGGATTGCGCTGCGCTCATCCAGGCTGCGCACGGTCGACCGCGCAACAGGTGTAGCCCGGATGCGGGACCGAGGCGCCGTAATCCGGCGCTGCCCGCATGGAGCGAACGCCCCTCCTTAATTTACGAACTGTTGCTGCTGCAAGTCTTCCAGCTTGTGAATCGTCACGTTGCGTCCCTGCACCGAAATCAAGCCCGCGCTCGAGAGTTGATGCAGCAGACGTGACAGCGTCTCGGGCGACAAGCCCAGCTTCGACGCGACCATGCCTTTGGAATACGGGAAGCGCACACACGCCCCGTCGCGTGGCTGCCTGAGGAGAAAGCACACCAGACGCTGGGCGGCACTCTGCAGGTTCACCGCTTCGATATCTTCCACCAGCGTGTCCACGCGTCGTGCAAGATTCATCAGCATGTAGCGGGACAAGGTCGGATCCTTCTCCAGTGCGGCGTAGATTTCCTCACGCTCCATGCAAACAAGCACGCTGTCTTCGAGCGCCTGGGCGTCGACCCTGTAGGGGCGTTCGAGGAACATGCCGGACTCGCCGAACACCTGACCGGGCCCGAAAAATTCCAGTACTTTCTCGCTGCCGCCGGGCGAAGGAATGGACAGCTTGATGTGTCCGCTCGCCACCACATACAGTCCGGCTGGAATGTCGCCACGGCGAAACACGAAACGGTGTTTCGGCACCTGCAGCTCATGCCCTGTCCGAGCGATCGGCCCGCGACGCGCCACATCGAGGGCACCGAAGACCGGCGTGTCCGCCAGCAAGGCATCTACATTCAGTTTGCAAGACATTGGTTCGCGCTCCAGCGAAAGCCCGAAACTTGCGCTACGCATCTGAACTACAGCGTTGCGCCTTCGGGCGTTGGTCTGACGCCTCGCCGTCATGTGGCTGACGAACGTGACTGTTGTGGCATTCAGTCTTGCACTGCATGCCAGGTAACTTTATGAGCCAGATCAAGAAGTGCGCATTCGCCGGCGCGCAGCGTCAAGCATTGCTCGTAAGCCTGCCTTGTGCGTTCTGCCTGTGCGTAGAGACCCGGATGTGGGCGATGGAACTAGCCGCGCCCACCCGTCGTGCTCACGCCGGGAATGACGGATTTGACGCTGTCTTCGCCCTGCTCAGAATCACCCTCGCGGGTCCATTCAAACCAGTCGTCCCCGAACATCTCGACCGGATGCTGGGTGCGATCCGAACCGTTGCCGCAGGCGAGATTGTCCTTCGAGCAATATTTGTCGCAGCCCCAGCAATTGCGCTCGGGGTGTGCCGGGTGAAGTGGAAATTTTTTGGCCATCTCGGCCACCTTCCTGCATGGTCATGCCTGATGGCAAAGTTTCCCATGTCGTGACGCGACGTTTCTTGATGCGCATCAAGTTCGCCGTAGCGAGCCCTGCCAGGTGCACGGCAAGAAAATGGCGCATCGACAGAATGCGCCATGGGTTCTTGCGGATCCACCACAGCCACTACTGCTCGGCAGGATCCCCGTCGCCGACGATGCCGTGCTCGACCGCGTAACGCACCAGCTGCGCCAGCGATTGCATGTTCATCTTCTGCAGGATGCGCGCCTTGTGCGTGCTGACTGTCTTGGCCGAGAGCTTGAGGCGTTCGGCCACGTCGGTGACGGATGCGCCTTCGACCATGAGGCGAAACACTTCGAACTCCCGGTCTGACAGCGACTTGTGCGACAGCTCCTTGCTGCTGCCGGGCATGACATTCATGGCGAGTTGTTCGGCCACTTCGGGGCTGATGAAGAGGCGCCCGCTGGCGACACGGCGAATGGCGGTGACCAGCTCCGTGCCGGCGCTTTCCTTGGTGAGATAGCCCGATGCGCCGGCCTGGATGGAGCGCACGGCATACTGGTCTTCCTGATGCATGGTGAGCACCAGCACCGGCAGCTTGGGGAATTCTTCCTTGATCTGCTTGATCAACGGCACGCCGCTCTTGCCCGGCATCGACAGGTCGAGCAGCACGAGGTCCAGATCGCCCTTGCGCACATGACTGATGACTTCGTGGCCATTGGTGGCCTCGGCGGCAACCAGCATGTCGGGCGTGCCTTCGATGATGCGGCGCAGGCCCTCGCGCATGAGGGTGTGGTCGTCAGCAACGAGAATGCGGGTGGGTGCGAGTGAGCTCATTGGGCGCGCGGGGCTGGAAAGCAGCTCCGACTATAGCGAAGGGGCGGTATGGAGGGCAATTGCCTATACTAGCCCCTCCTGACACGCTTGCCGGAGCTGTACCTTTGGATTCATTCGAGCAGCAACAATTAAGCGCACTGGGCCGCAGCATGGTGGCGTCGGCCATGGATGCCATCGTCGTCGTGAACGCAAAGCAGCGCATCGTGCTTTACAACAACGCCGCCGAGCAGATTTTCCTGCATTCGCGCGCCGCCATTCTGGGTCAGCCGCTGAATGTGCTGATCCCGCAACGCTTCCGTGCGGCCCACGACGGACACGTGACACGATTCGGCCACACCGGTGCGACCTCGCGTCGCATGGGCACGCACATGGTGTTGCGCGGACTGCGCGCCAATGGCGAGGAGTTTCCCTTGGAGGCCTCCATCGCCCACTCTGGCGAGGGCGAGAACGAGATGTACGTCACCATCCTGCGCGACGTCACCGAGCGCGTGAAGGCGGAGGACGCGCTGCGCCGCTCGAAGGAGGAGCTGCGCGAGCTGGCCGCGCTGGCGCAGTCCGTACGCGAACAGGAGAAGAGCCGCATCGCGCGCGAATTGCACGACGAGCTGGGGCAGTCACTCACGGCCCTGAAGATGGACGTGATCGCACTGCGCGGTGAGATAGGCAATGAAGGGCCGCCAGATCGCAAGGGCATGAGCGAGCGCATTGCGCGCATCGAATCCATGCTCAATCAGACCGTCGCTGCAACGCGCCGCATTTCAGCGGACCTTCGCCCGCTGATGCTTGACGACCTTGGCCTGACGGCCGCAGTCGAGTGGGTGGTGCAGGAGTTCACCGATCGATCGCATGCCGAATGCATCGTCGTGACGACGGGTGACCTCGACCTGCAGGACCCGCACGCCACCGCCGTGTTCCGCGTGCTGCAGGAGTCGCTGACGAATATCGCCAAGCACGCCAATGCCAGCCGCGTGGATGTTCTTATCGAACGCAGCGCAGAGCAGATCCACCTGCGCGTGCAGGACGATGGCAGCGGCTTCTCGCTGGAGAGCCCGCGCAAGCGCAACTCGCACGGCCTGCTCGGCGTGCGCGAACGCGCCTACCTGCTCGGCGGCGAATCGCAGATCAGCAGCACGCCCGGTGAGGGCACGACGGTGGAGTTGTGGCTGCCACTGGATGAAGCGTAGGGCGGACCTCCGCAGGAGGTTCCGCCGTGTCAGGGCCGATATGTACTCTGCGTAAAGCCGCCTTCCGGCGACTGGCGGAACCGCTTTGCGTTCCGCCCTACCGACAGACCAGTACCGGGACCTTGCAGTGCGTGAGCACTTTCTGCGTTTCCGAACCGATCAACATACCTGCGATACCTTTGCGTCCATGCGAGGCCATGAAAATCAGGTCGCATGCTTCGGAGCGGGCCGTGGCGATGATGACCTCCCATGGCGCATCGCTGGTCGCCGTGACGTACTTGCAGTTCACGCCCGAGTTACCGAGCAGCGACTTGGCCTCCTCGAACACTTCGTTCGTTGCAGCGGCCGTGTTGCGCAGGAAATCTTCCCTGAACGGCCCCATGGTGAAGGCTTCACCACCCATGGGCTTGGGGCATTCCGGCTGCACGTACAGCACGGTTATGCGTGCGTCGAGGCTGCGTGCCAGTTGCACCGCCTGGGTGATGGCACCGCGTGACAGCTCGGTACCGTCGGTGGGGACAAGTAAATGTTTGTACATGATGGACTCCTTGATGGCTGAATGCTGTATGTAGTCTTTACGTTAGGCCTTCTGGCCCCGGCGCCCTTGATGTGCATCAAGGGTCTTGCGCCGACAGCAACCCGGACATCTACCTTGGCGAGCCGACCCTGCCGGCACACTGTCCCGTCCCGCGGCCATTGCAGGGCCGTCGTGTAGGGCGATTCCTACCCCCCACCGGTTGATCCCCCGCTTCAAATCAGCCTTGCCCCACGTCATATCCCGGCCAGCGCTGATGGCCGGCAGAGGCGCTGCAGACCAAACTGCAGCCATGAACTCAAGCACGCTACCCCACAGCGCAACCACCAATGTCTTCATCGTCGAAGACTCCCCGGCCATCCGTGCCCGGCTGGTCGAGTTGCTCAACAGCATCGCCGACGTGCATGTCGTCGGTGAAGCTGATACGCCCGCCAGTGCGGTCAAAGGCATCTTCGAAACGCGGCCGGATTGCGTGGTGCTCGACATCCAGCTGATCGGGGGCACCGGCATCGAAGTGCTGCGCGCGGTCAATCCGCTGGCGCCCGGCATCGAATTCATCGTTCTCACCAATCACGCCACGCCGCAGTACCGCCGCTTTTACATGGGTGCGGGCGCCCGCTGGTTTTTCGACAAGACCGAAGAGTTCGAGCGTATCCGGGAAGCACTACCGCTCCACCGCTCCCACGGATCGCCCATAACAAGCAGCACCCCTACCTGAGCCAACGAGGATCACATCATGCAAGTCACTATCGACTCCACCCGCCTCTCCGACTCCTCGTGCGCAACCAAGGACGCCGTGCGCTGCACCAACTGCAATCTGCGCGAACTGTGTCTGCCGCAAGACATGACGCCGGACGATGTGCAACGTGTCAACGCACTGGTCACTGCTCGCCGCCGCGTCAAGAAGGGCGAGAGCCTGCAACGCGCCGGCGAGCCCTTCAAGTCGCTCTACGCCGTGCGCTCCGGTTCGTTCAAGACCTGCATCGCGACTGAAGACGGGCGTAACCAGGTAACCGGCTTCAAGATGTCGGGTGAAATCATCGGTCTCGACGGCATCAGCACGAACGTTCACATCATCGACGTGATCGCGCTGGAAGACAGCGAGGTCTGTGCCATCCCCTTCTCGCGTCTTGAAGAAGCTTCACGCGAGATTGCCGGCCTGCAGAAACAGTTTCACCGCATCATGAGCCGCGAGATCGTGGGCGAGCAGGGTGCGATGGTATTGCTCGGCAGCATGCGCGCCGAAGAACGCGTCGCCACCTTCCTCGTCAGCCTGTCGCGCCGCTTCCGCGCTCGCGGCTACTCGGCCACCGAATTCCATCTGCGCATGACACGCGAAGAAATCGGCAGCTACCTCGGCCTCAAGCTTGAAACCGTCAGCCGCGTCATGTCGCGCTTTCATGAAACCGGCTTGATCAGCATTAACCAGAAACACGTGGTGATTCTCGATGCCGATGGCTTGAAGGACGTAGCGTCTCCTTCGACGGCGGGGAACTGAGTTCGATCCGCGGGTAGCCTCCCGCACCGGTACACCAAGACTACAGGCGGACGCACTACGCATCCGGAAACAGATGAACGACACTACATTCGAAGGCTCACGGACAAAGAACAGCGTGCGGACAGCGCCAAGCCTGCCCGCGTACATGACAGAGGTATATGACTGGGCCTACGTCAACCCGAGCTGGGTGCGCTGGCTCGACCGCAACAGCGTCGTCAAGACCCTGCTGTTCGGCAACGACCAGCGCCTGATCCGCGCCTACCTGTCGCGCATCAAGCCGGGTATGCGCGTCTGGCAACTCGCCCACGTCTATGGCGATCTGGTACGCCGCGCCGCCGAGTGCTGCGGCCCGACGGGTGAGTTCACCCTCACCGATGTCACTCCCATCCAGATCGCACACGCCAACAGCAAGCTGCGCCACATGAGCTGGGCACACACGCTACATGCCGATGCCAGCCTGCACCGCGTCGACAAGGATTACGACCTGATCTGCAGCTTCTTCCTGCTGCACGAGGTGCCGGACGACTGCAAACACCGCATCGTCGACAACATCCTCAACCAGCTGCCGGAAAACGGCGAAGCGCTGTTCATCGACTACCACGGCCCCGCGCGCTGGCAACCGGTGCGCTACATCCTCAACTGGGTGAATCGCGTGCTCGAACCTTTCGCAAACGCGCTGTGGACGCGCGAAATCTCGAGCTTTGCCAGCCATCCGGAACGCTTCTGCTGGCGCAAGGAAACGATCTTCGGCGGCGTGTATCAGATCGTCAGCGTGCGCCACTACGCGGGCACGCCTGAGCTGGCGAAGGATCCGGGGCTCTGATCTCGGCCCGGGACGAAAGACCAACCGTGTTACCCATACATGGTCATCCCCGCGAAAGCGGGGATCCCGTGACCATCTCACCCGACGACACTGGACTCCCGCCTGCGCGGGAATGACGGCGCTCTGACGTACGCGTCGGCGACCAATCAGAACACCAGCTTCACCGGCCTGCCCAGCGACTCGCCCTTGCGCCCGAAATAGCCCACTGTCACGCCGTCCGGCGCCACATCCAAGCGCGCGAAATTGTCGGCGGAATACATCTGCGAGGCCTTGCCGATCACGTACTGGTTCAACCCCGCATTTGTGCTCACTGAGCTCAGCGCCCCCTTCAGCACGAAGTCGCTTTGCTCCATGTGCGGGTAAGGCCAGAAAAATGACGACGAGATGATGCTGAACACCTTGAAGTCCGGGTCGCTCGGCGAGGTCAGCTGCGCCGTGAACGAGCAATGCACATCGCCCGACACGAAGCTCACCTTGCGGATCTTGTTCGTCAGGATGTGATCGAGGATCTGCGTACGCTCCGGCAGGTAGGCGCCCCACTTGTCGTCCACATCGCTGGTCAGATCGGGAATGAAGGGCACGGATGACACCACCATCTTGGCGCGGCCCGAACCGTTCGACAGCCAGGCGAGCAGGGCCGCCATCTGGCCCTTCTTGATCATCTGACGTTTCGCCGGGTCTGCGCTCCAGATGCGCTCGGTGCGCACGTCCATCACGAACCAGTCCGCACAGCCATCCGTGAAGTCGTACCAGAAGCGCGTCGGAGTGCCGGTGATCCAGCCGTCCTTGTCCAGATCGAATACCGGACTATGGCTCGCCTGGTACACCTGATACGCGTGGATCGCGTGCGGATACGTCGTCGTCATGTCCTTGGTGGTCGCCTTGTTCGGCCAGTTATCCTCGATCTCGTGGTCATCGAGAATCATGTAGGTCGGCACGCGGCTCATCAGGCGGCTGACGTGCTGCTGCGAAAACACCGTCTGGTAACGCCCGAGGAATTTGTCCAGTGTCTCGTCCGGCGCGACGAAATTCAGATCGTCCGCGTAGATCTGGTCGCCAATCATCAGTACCGCACTGATCGGGTTCTGCTGATGCTGGCTCAGGATCGAATCAAAAGTCTTGTCGCCGCGGTCGTCGAAAATCGTGCCGCCGAACAGGCGCAACAGATAACGGCACGAACCCACCGCGTAGGAACGCGTTGCCGTCGCCTTGTCCGTCGCCGTGCGGAACGTGAAGGTCTCCAGCGCATCCCAGTCGAACTGCGGCATCGCGCGCGCCGAATCCAGATCCGCATCCGCGAGGAACCAACCCACCCGGTACTCGTACTCCCTGTCAGGCTTGAGCCCGGTCAGCGGAAACACGCCCGTCATGTCGAAGTTCGGCGACATCTTGCCGACCTTTACCTGCCTGGTCGAAGCCGGCTTGCCCTTCTCCCCCCACTGCACGGCGCCAAAGCAACGCCGATACCCCCCGGCCACCGCCTCGAACTGCCCTCTGAACCACAGGCGTGCATCACTGGACGTGGTGTAACCCACGATGGGGCCGACGGTGGGTGTGGACAGCTTCATGGGCTTGCCTCCGGGCTTGTTGAACGGCCTTACCTGTGGGAACTCCGACTATAGGAAAGAAGATCTGAGGGAGATATGTCCTTGTGGACACACCGGGATCGCCCCGACGTGCAGCGAGGCAATGCGGTCACCGCGCGATATGCCAGTGTATTCAGCCGCTACGCTTACAAGCCGCCGCCCCAGCGATACTGCAGGACGAGCCCCAGCGTGTCGAAGTTCGTGCCGGTGCGTGTGCTGATGCCTGTGCTGGCATTGAGCTTGACCGAGTAATAACGGTCGAGCGGTGCAGACACGGTCAGCCCGACGCGCGAATTGCCCAGGCCATCGTCCCTGGTGACGCCATCGAGCGTCGTCCGGCCGCCCATGTAATAGGTCACACCGAGTGCCGCCCAGACGCCGCCGCCGAAGTCGTAGCTGACGTTGCCCTGCGTCGAGTAGATCGGCGCCTGCTCGAGGCGCTCGCCAACAAAGTAGTTGTCGTTGACGGTGAAGAAGGTGGCGCCGAAAGTCAGATCCAGCGTAAGCGGCAGGAAGCTCTTCGAGAAGCCGATGTCAGGCTTGAGCGCCCAGCGATTGCTGCCGAGGTTGATGGCCTTGCTCGCATCGTACTGCCCGACCGGGGGCGTCACCTGCAGGCTGGCACCGATGACCAGATCGCGCTTGTAGTTGGCATATTCCGGCACGCTGAGCGCAGGTGCCCCGTAGAAATTGACCGAGAGACGCAAACGCGGATCACCAAAACCGCTGATTTCGCGTTCCCGCGCCTGCCCCCCAACGAGCGCATTACCACTGAGCTTCGAGTACGGCGCAATTACATCGAACTTGGCTGACTTGCCCCACAGATCAAGAGAGCGCACATAGGCCAGCAAGCCGGTATGGATCTTCAGATGTGCGTCAGTCACGGGCAAGGAAGGGTCGGTCGCCAGACCACCCTGCGAATGTGCGTAGCCCACGGCCAGGAAATTGAGCCCGATCGGCAGGTTCGTATAGGCCCTCGGCTCAAGCTCCTGTCCGTACGCGGTCGGTGCCGCCCACAACACCACTGCGACCAACAGGCCCCTGCCCCCGCTGAGATATCTGCGAACCGAACCAGTGGAATTCATGTGCAAGCAGCCCCGGATGCGGCAGCGGACGATGGCAACGACATTCCGCTGACTGATGGTTGTCCTTGTTTCGCGATCAGGCCAGCCGGACAAATTGCCCCGGAAGACTCCTGTCAGAACACCCGACGCACCGCGAATGGCTTGACCATACCACCGGCGGCCATGGTCCGCACGCCAGCACCCGGCTGCGGACTGGCGTTCAGCTTCCGGACGCTAGCGACCCCGGGCCAGGACCTGGCGCATCGCTACAGCGGTAGAATAGTGGTCGATGAAATCGCGCTTCGTGACGCAGGCCGAGAGCGGAACCTCGGTGCGTGAGCCCATCGAGTTCATCGCACGCGGGGCTGCGGGCGTGTCAGCGCCAAAGCCTTGATGACGAAAATGTCGCGCAGCCGTTGTTGATGCCGGAGATTGCCGATGCCAATCGAGCTCGACCACACGATTGTTCCCTCGCGTAACAAGCTGGCTTCGGCGAAGCTGCTGGCAGGGCTGCTCGATGTGCCTTGGGCGGAGACTGCGCTGGGCCCGTTCTCACCAGTCTTCGTCAATGAAGGCCTGACGCTGGATTTCATCGAAACGGACGAGGATTTTCCCGTTTATCACTTCTGCTTTCGCGTGAGCGAGGCAGACTTCGACGCCATCCTCGGCCGCATCAGGGCAGCGGGCATCTCGTATCGCAGCACGGTGCGGGGCCCAGAAGACAGGCAGGTCAACACGGACTACGGCGGCAGGATGATCTACTGGAACGAACCGGATGGTCACCAGTGGGAGATACTTACGGTCAGTTATGCGCGCCAGCACAGCACCTGACATTGAATGCGCCAGGATACTGCGTCATGAGCGGCGCAATCAGCCTCAACGAGAAACCCCATTTGCATAGCGAGGAATACCCTTGAAAACAGTTGCCATCACCCCGTCAATCAACATCAGCAATGACAGCCCCTTCGTGCTGTTCGGTGGCGTCAATGTGCTGGAGTCGAAGGACTTCACCCTGCGCTGCGCAGAGGAGTATGTGCGTGTCACGCGCAAGCTGGGCATTCCGCTGGTCTTCAAGGGCAGCTACGACAAGGCCAACCGCTCCTCCATCCACTCCTATCGCGGACCGGGTCTGGAAGAAGGCCTGCGGATCCTGCAGGCCGTGAAGGATGAGTTCGGCGTGCCGGTGATCTCCGACGTGCACGAACCCTGGCAGGCTGCCGCCGCGGCCGAAGTGATCGATGTATTGCAGTTGCCCGCCTTCCTCGCGCGCCAGACCGATCTGGTCGTCGCGCTGGCCAAGACCGGCCGCGTCATCAACATCAAGAAGCCACAATTCCTCAGCCCGTCGCAAATGCTCAACATCGTCGAGAAATTCACGGAGGCCGGCAACGAGCAACTGATCCTCTGCGACCGCGGCACCTGCTTCGGCTACGACAATCTGGTGGTCGACATGCTGGGCTTCAGCGTGATGAAGAAAGTCACCGGAAATCTACCTGTCATTTTCGATGTAACCCACTCGCTGCAACAACGCGAGGCCGGCGCGGCCGCTTCCGGCGGGCGTCGCGCGCAGGTGGCGGAACTGGCGCGCTCGGGTATGGCACTGGGCCTCGGTGGTCTTTTTCTCGAAGCCCACCCCGATCCAACCAACGCCAAGTGCGACGGCCCGAGTGCACTGCCACTCGATAAGCTCGAGCCCTTCCTCACACAGGTCAAAGCGATCGATGATCTGGTGAAGTCTTTCCCGGTGCTGGAAATTCCGGCCTGAGGCTATTCGTCATCCCCGCGCAGGCGGGGATCCAGGGACTTTCGCACGAAAACGACGCTGGATTCCCGCCTGAGCGGGAATGACGGATGTCAGGCTGTCTGCGACACCGCCCGCTGCGCGCTCCAGCTCTCCCCCAGTGCGCGCAGCACGACCATCTCCCCTTCTGACAATTGGGCATCTGCGTCGACGACAGCGACGCACAGGTCCATGACCTTCTCGCGCAGCCCGGGATCATCAACTTCGGCCATCAGTGCCGCCAGCCCGCGCGCGTCGATATTGCAGTTAGCCCCGGGGCTCTGGTGCGAGCTGGAGATCAGGTCTTCACACAAGGCGCTGACAATCTCATGCCATTCACCAGGCCACAGACCGAGCCGCCGCTGGCCGTCGGAATCCGCCAGTGCATCGAGCTCGGCCCTAGTCAGGTTGCCATCGGCGAGCATGGCAAGCGCCACGATGCGGGCTGCGGCTTGTGCGCTATCAAGTGGGTAAGGGCGCATGGGGATTTCTCCTTATCGGTCGTAGCAGGACGTCACTAAACGCGGCGCATCGCACCAGACGTTTTTCACGAGCTCGATCAAACGAACCGGAATGCTGTCGGCATTCCGGCTGTGGTGGGGTTACTGCGTTCAGTCGTCCGAACCTGCGAAACCGAACAGGTGCAGCAGACTGGTGAAGAGGTTGAACAGCGACACGTATAGGCTCACCGTGGCCAGCACGTAATTGGTTTCGCCACCATTCACGATGCGGCTGGTCTCGAACAGGATCAGTCCTGCGGACAACAATGCGACCATCGCCGAGACGACCAAGCCAAGCATCGGCATCTGCAGGAACACGGCGCCAAGGCCGGCGAGCAGCGCGATGATCATGCCGGCGAACAGAAAGCCTCCCATGAAGCTGAAATCACGCCTGGTAGTCAGCACATAGGCCGACAGCGCGAGGAAGGTGACGCCGGTCGTGCCGAGCGCCAGGGTCACGATCTGTCCGCCACCGGGAAGGGCCAGCGTGTGCGAGAGCAGCGGCCCGAGCGTGTAGCCCATGAAGCCGGTGAGCGCGAACACGGCAGGCAGCGCGCCTGCGCTGTTCTGGAGCTTGTGGATGGCAAACAGCAGGCCGAAATAGACGACCAGCGTGATGATCATGCCGGGAGCCGGCAATGACATGGCGACGCTGACGCCGGCCACGCCTGCGCTGAACAGCAGGGTCAGCGCCAACAGGGCATAGGTGTTGCGCAGCACGCGGTTGTCGCGCAGAACGGCGGAGCCGCCCCACTCGTTGCTGCCAACAGCACCGCCTGTAGCGGCGCGAATTCGGTTGATACGCTTGATGTTTTCCATGATGTTTCTCCTCAATCAACTACCAGGACCGATTCCCTTGCGTCGGGGTCGTGAATAGGTGAGACCGTGTTTCCAGGTGCGCAGCACGGCGCGTACAGCCCTTTTCAATGCCGCTTCCAGTGCCGAGCGCGAGTCACGCGAACGCGTCTGGATCACGACAATGCCACCACCACCCGTTTTCAATTCAAGCTGGCACAGCTTGTCGTCACTGCCCGGCGGCGCACCACTGTCAATCAGCTTCACTCTGGCACGCCAAATGAACCATGTGAGACGGCGCAGGACAAACCTCACGCGCCGCTCGGCCAGTTCGCGCAATTGCGCAGCTTCTGTATTTCGGGATTCAAAGAGCACTTGCACCGCACACCCCCAACTACCAGACAACACTTGCAACATAGTCGGTCGATTCATTGCTAAAAAGCAGATAATAGCGAAACAACACTTCTGTAAAACCTGACAATTGACGTGATCCGATGAGCCAGCCATTCAGCTACAGGCACCTGTACTACTTCTGGGTGGTCGCCAAGGAAGGCGGCATGGCGCGCGCCGCTGCCCGGCTCGACATGGCCGTGCAGACCGTGAGCACGCAGGTACGCGAACTGGAACGCGAGTTGGGCCACACCTTGCTGAAGCAGTCCGGCCGCGGACTGGCACTGACCGAAGCGGGCGTGGCGACGATGCGCCAGGCAGACCAGATCTTCCAGCTTGGCGAGCAATTGCCGGCAGTGATTCGCGACGCGATCAGCACGCCCTCCGTGCGCCTCGCCGTAGGCATCTCGGACGGCCTGCCCAAGCTGGCCGTGCGCCGCCTGCTGCAACCCGTGATGCAGGAACCCAACCTGCGTCTCGTATGCCATGAGGACGACTTCGAAGACATGCTCGGCGGCCTGGCCCTGCACCGCCTCGACGTTGTCCTTGCCGACCGCGCCGCGCCCCCTAACCCCAACCTCAAGCTGTACAGCCACTCCCTCGGCTCATCGCCGATTGCCTGGTATGCGCCGGCCGAGTATCAGGCAGCGGCACGCGAGGGCTTTCCGCAATCACTGGCCGATGTGCCGGTGCTACTGCCGACGGGTCAGGCCGCCGTGCGCGCACGTCTCGATTACTGGTTCGAACGCCACGCCATCCGCCCGCGCGTCGTCGGCGAATTCGAAGACAGCGCCCTGCTCAACACCTTCGGCTCCAGCGGCATGGGCGTCTATCCCGTCGCTTCGCTGATGCACGATGAGCTCGTGAAGAACTATGGTGTGAAGCGGATCGGCGAGTCCGAAGGTGTGGAAGAGCATTTCTTCGCCATCGGCACCGAAAAGAAAGTGGTGCATCCGCTGGTGCAGAAGCTGTTGCCGGGCAATGCCTGATTCATAAGGCATGATCCTGTGTGCAGCTTTCCGCTGCTTATTGTCTCCTTCCACCACTCCTTTTCATTGCCGCTGATGCTGACTCGTCTTTGCCTGATTCGCCACGGAGAAACTGACTGGAATGTCATTGGTCGTCTGCAAGGCTGGCTGGACATTCCGCTGAATGCCCTGGGCATAGGGCAGGCGGAGGCCGCCGCGGCAAGCCTCGCAGCAAGTCATTTCGACGTTCTGTACAGCTCGGACCTGTCACGCGCGCGCATGACGGCCGACGCGATTGCTGCCCGCCTGCAACTTCCGGTCATGTCGGAACCGAGGCTTCGCGAGCGCAATCTGGGTCTCCTGCAAGGCTTGACGCCCGCAGAGGCCGATTCGCAATTCCCGATGGCCTACGGGCCACTGAAAGCACGCAGGCCGGACTACGCGCCGCCGGAAGGCGAACAAGTGAACATGTTCGCGCAGCGCGTCGGTGCCGTGCTCGCAGAAGTGCTGGAGCGCCACGCCGGGCAGACGATACTGGCAGTCGCGCACGGCGGCGTGCTCGACATGATGTATCGCCTCGCGACGGCCATTCCGTTTGATGTGGAGCGCACCTGGCGTCTGAGCAACGGCGCGCTGAACTGGCTGCATCACGATGGTGACGCGTGGACGGTGGAGAGCTGGGATGACAAGGCACACCTGTCAGCGACCCGTGACGAAAAATCAGCGTGACGCTTGCGATACAGTCGGCGCATCGACCTGATCAGTCGTCGGCGACGAGGACATCATCAAGGCTGAGCAGCGGGCGGTAGCCTTCCGGCACATTCACCATTGCGGCCTCCTGGACACGGCTGGCAACGCGTCGCGGGCGTGGCGTCAGCTTCGCCAGCGGATCCACATCGCTGAGTGATTTCGGCGCGTTCGCCATACCACTCTGGAACTTCAGTCCGGTCAGCCGCTCGACCTCGGCGATCTTCACCTGGAAGTGCATGTAATCGCCGAAGGGTACGACCGGCGCTGCCTCGATGCCGAACTCGGCTATGACAGCTGACTGATCGAGAATATAGGCCGTCGCGAACAACTTGCCCGTGGCGCTGACCGCCGCCACGACTTTCCAGAAACGCACGGGGTATTGCACCTTGTCGTACCTGGCCCACACCGGATCGTCTTCCGCGAGGATCGGGCCGGTCATGATCTGCGCGCGAAAAGCCTCATGCTGGATGCTGCTCTCCAGCAAGTAGCGCTCGATGCCCTGCCACAGGCTCTTGTTCTGGTTGAAGCGTGCGTGCTGTGGCGTGCAATTGGAAAAGTGGCAGGTGTCTGCCGCGGAGACGAGTGCGGCAGTACGCGTCGCGCCGTACTCAAGGTCTTCGCGTCGCGTCAGATGGCCGCGATCGAACTGGTTCTTGCTGTAGTAGTACTCGCCGATCTGTGCGTCGCGTGGAATGCGCGGGTCATAGCGCCACACGTCCGTCGGCCGGGCCAGATCAAAACGACCGCCGAAGTCCACATTGGCCGCGGTGTAGATGGCGAACTTGCGGCGCTTGTGCATGACGAGGCTGTAGTTGTGATAGTTGAGCACGTAGTTCTTGCTGGAGCCGACCAGCAAGGTCGCGTCATGCGCGAGGCCGGGCGTCAGTTGCGGTAGCAGCACGTGATGCGCTGACTTGCTTCCCAGAAACGCCGGGTCGTAACCCTTGCGATCGGCATAGCTGTCGTTGAAGGGCACGTCGAAGGCAGGCGGCGCTTTGGTTGGCTTCGGCACGGTCCCCTCCAGTGCGCGAAATCCCTCCTGCGCCGGGACGGAAGAATTGAGCACGGACACGCCACCCGCAGAATCAATGCCAAGCGTGACGACGATGCTGCGATTGCTGTCAGCGGGATAGTTCATCGGGCTCTCCTTGGCCGGTGGGATACTGATTTGCGCGAGGCTGCCGGCGGGCAGCCCTGCAGGTTGCGGGGCATCCGGTGCCGCACCACCGATGCGCGAATTTTCCGGCGTCGCATTGAACACCGGAGCCAGCAAGGGGTTGTCCGGCATGGCCCGACGCAAGGTGTCCACGATGCGCGAGACACGGATGCCTTCATTGGCCAGCCACTGGATATCCTCTTCATCATCCGTGTCGGCATTGAAGGCGCGCCCCATGACGGTCTGGATGTTTCCCGCCTCGTCCTTCAGCGGTACGCCGGCGTGATGCAGGGCCACGACAAACCAGTCGTTGGTGAATACTGGCGAGCCGGACGAACCTGCCAGCGTGTCGGTCGAGTACCACAGTACATCGTCATCACGCTTGAGCAGCTTGTTCTCACGCACGCAGAGCTGTTTTCGCTCGCCACGCGGATGCTGGACGATGGTCAGCCACTCACCCGCCACCGCCTTGCCCAGCGCAGCGACCAGCGGCAGGTAGCCGTAGTCGCTCAACGCCGCGCGAGCATCCAGCGAGCGCGGCGCCACGGCGACAAGTGTGAAGTCGAGTGGCTCACTGCTGAAGTAGAAACGCTCGGGCGCCAGCGCGAACGCCACGACAGGCTGCTGATGCCCGTCCACATCCAGCTCATAACCGAAATGCGCTTCCGATTTCAACGCCGTCGCGGCTGCGGGCAGGACATGATGATTGGTCAGCAACAAACTAGGCGCGATCAGGAAACCACTGCCATAACCGCTCAACCCACCTGCAGCTGTGCGGATGGCAACGCGAGCGACTGCGCGGGCAGCCACCTCGCCACGCGCAAGGTAATTGACGTCCTGTATCTCGTTACCGGCAATGACGCGCTCGAACACGCGGTCGGCCTTTTCCGGGCTTTCCGCGCTATCGCGTATGAACTGTTTACGCTGCGCCAGAGCGGCCGGATCATTGAGCTCAACCGGTACCCGCCCGCGCGATTGCGCCAGCAGCGCTGGCAGATCGATGTGTGCGCTGCGCTTCTCGGCCTTGTCGATCTGATGCAGCAGAACGGACATCAGCTTTCCCCGAGGTTGCACATCTCAGGGAAACAATAGGCTTCGATGCTTTGCCTTGCCGGACAATCGGCGCTTTTGCCCGTCAGGGCACAGGTCCTTAGCGCTCGAGAACGAACGCCTGCGGCTGAATGCTGCGTGAGCAACCCGAAGGCTGCACGGGGATATACACCTCGAAGCAACGGTCGAGAAATGAAGGCAGATGCTGCATATTGCGGCAGCGACGCAGCCACGGACCTTCAACCGCGCGCCAGCCCGTTTCCTCCTCGATGCGTGCCATGAGCAAGGGTGCCGCAGGAAGCTCGACGCCACTGCCGAAGCGGAACACCGCATACGCCCCGCCACGTATTCGCCCTTCATCGAGGCCGGGAATCCTCTGCGCCAGCGGCACGTGCAGCAAGGCCGCCTCGGTGTCGATGCGCTGCGTACCGGAGGCATACAGATTGGCCTCGACATTCACCGCCCAGCCGAAGCGCCGCTCACGCTCGATACCGCAGGCCATGGCCCGCGCGCGCAATTCGTTGGCGGCCTGTTGCTGATCCGTGCGTGAGCCCGTATAGGGAATGTACTGGATCGCCATCTCGGGCAGAAGCTCGACACGCAAGGCAGCCTGCGTCACCGGAACATGCCGCCGGAATAACGATGGCGCCTGCCCATGCAGGCGGCTGAAGGCGCGGCTGAACGCCTGGGTCGAGGCATAGCCCGCCTCGCAGGCCACATCCAGCAAGGAGCGCTTGGGCTGCGCCATGATCGCCTGCCGGGCGCGTTGCAGACGCAGGCGCCACACGCGGCTCATCGGCGTCTCGTGCGCATACGCATGGAAGCCGCCATCAAGACGATGACGCGAGACGCAGGCCACCTCCGCAAGTTGCGCGAGTGTCAGCGTGTCATCGAGATGACTGTCGATGTAGCGCGCCAGCGTGCCGAAGCGCTTGATCTGGCGCAGCTGTCGGTCGATGTTGAGGCTCATGCCATGCAACCCTGTCCAGGAAATCGGGCAATCTGATCACGGCCCGCGTGAGGATCAATAATACTTTTTCGGCATGCATTCATGCGCCTTGGCTTGCCACAATCCGCCCGGTGTCCAGCCTCTCGCTAAAGCTCAATCGCGCAGCACGATACGGCCGCCGGCTGGCGCTTCGACTCCCGGCCTCGACAGATAGCGCGCCAGCAGATCGTACTCGATCGTCCCCGCTACATAACGCTTGTCGCGCGCGGCCTTGAAGGTTTCGAAGCCCTCACCTCCCTCGGCCAGCGAGGCATCGAGCACGACGCGGTAATTCGTCTGCGCTTCGAGCGGTCGCCCATTCAAGCGGATCGATTCCGTCAGCACGGAGCCGCCGGTCTCATCTTTTCTCCAGGCATAAACGAAGCCTCTGGACGGTTGAAGGATGGCTGGCTTTGTCCTGCCCTTCCATTGCAGATTCAGCACTTCGATCAGTTGTGAGCCGTTCAGACTCAGCGTGGCGATGCGACGCCCGTGAGGCAGCACCTCGAATGCATCCGCATATCTGATCTTGCCGGCGATGTTTGCCGGCATGATCGAGGCGCGCAGGCTGCGGGGATTCACGAATGCCACGTCCGCACCCGGAAATGCCGCCAGCATGCTGTCCGCAACCAGCAGCCCGATTGGGGACTCGCCGGCCGCATTGGCCGCCAGAGAAACGGGGGCAGCCATGGTTCCGATGAGCCGCTCCGACACCGAGGCCGCCTGCGTTTCGAATCGTGTCACCAGCTTCTGTACGGCAGGATCGGGCAATACCGCGTCCGTCTCGACCAGATGGTTGCTGGCCTGTGCGGCCATGACATCGCGCGTCACCGGATCCAGCAGCAGATCGATGCTCGTCAGCATGCGTCCGTAATTGCTGGCTTGTGTGACCACGCGGCCATCGAGACGACAGATGTAGGCCTGATGCGTATGCGCCGTGATGATCACATCCACCGCCTTGTCGATCTTCCCCACGAGCGGCGTCAACGTGGCAGCAGCGGAGCCGCAATCATTCGGCGCGGCGTCATTCTTCGCGCCCTCATGCAGCAGCACCACAATCGCTTCGATACCTTGCGCGCGAATTTCCGGCACGAGCGCATTGATCGTCTGCACTTCATCGCGAAAACTGATGCCATCGAAATTGTATGCCTTGGTCTGGTCAAGGGAGTTCTTGCGGGTCACTCCGATGAATGCCACAGGTATGTCGCCAAAAGACTTCACCGCATAGGCCGGCAGAATGGGCTTGCCGCTGGCATTCTCGATCACGTTGGCCGCAAGGTACTGGAATCGCGCGCCGGCAAATTCATCGATCGTGCAGCCGCCATCTTCGCAGCTGCCGCGCTGCAGGCGTTGGAGCTCCCTCCATCCGCCGCCGAACTCGTTGTTCCCGACACTGCTTACCGCCATGCCCATTTCATTGAGTATCGCAATCGTCGACTCCTCACGCAGCAGCCGCGCATTCAGTGGACTATTGCCGATCATGTCGCCGGCACCGACCAGTAGATGATTCGGGCTCTGCGCCGCGAGGCGCTTGATCAGCGTAGCCAGTTGCGCGACGCCACCCGCTTGCACGGGCCGCGCCGCACCCGACGCCGTCACTTCCCGCACGAGCAGGGGATCTGCCGGCGGCAGCAACTGACCATGCAGATCATTGATTGCCAGGAGCCTGACGGCAACTGGCTCAGCTGATGCGGACAGGCTTGTCAGCACCATCAGCGCTGCAAGCAGGAGAGCCCAGGGTGATGCGGTATTCATTGCGCATGTCTTTCGTATCGGGAGCGCAAAAAATATCATCCCGGCCCGCACGCCCCGTGATCGAAATTGCCCACTTCATGAAGCGTGGGTGGCGCCTGAGCTTGCTGCGTGCACGCCAATGCATCGATCAAACGCCCGGCTCTGTCCTCTCTATTTTCTGGGCAGACGCTTCGCGGCCGAGCTCCTGGTCCGGCTCATCCCTCGGGACGCTCTCGTTCAGGCACGCAATTCGCGCTGGAGAAATGAGCTTGATCACACGCAGCGCCATGGCGCTGCGCACCTGCATCACTTGTCCAGATTCTTCGCGATGATCACGTCCGCAATCGCATCCGCATCCTTCACCGGCTGGCTCAGCGTCTGTGTCTGATACACCGGCGTAGCCGGCATCGGTGCGCCGAGCATGGCGCCTTCGCGGTTGTGGGTGTCGACGGTGACGGTGGTCGACAGGCCGATGCGCAGCGGATGTTCGATGAGCTCCTTCGGGTCGAGGGCGATGCGAACCGGCACGCGCTGCACGACCTTGATCCAGTTGCCGCTGGCGTTCTGTGCGGGCAGCAGCGAGAAGGCGCTGCCGGTGCCGGCGGACATGCCGACGACCTTGCCGTGGTACTTCACCTTGCTGCCGTAGACGTCGGCTTCGATCTCGGCCGGCTGGCCGGCGCGGATGTTCTGCAGCTCCGATTCCTTGTAGTTGGCATCGACCCACAGCTGGTCGAGCGGCACGATGGACATCAGCGCCACGCCGGGCGTGACGCGTGCGCCGACCTGCACGCTGCGCTTGGCGATGTAGCCGGAGACCGGTGCGAGGATGGCGTTGCGGCGCATGGCGAGCCAGGCCTGGACGAAGTCGGCCTTGGCAGCGAGCACGCTGGGGTGCTGGGCAATGTTCACGCCGTTGATGCCGGCGCGTGCGGCATCCGCCTGCTTGATGCTGACGGCGAGCGCAGCCTGTGCGTCGGCCACGGCCTGTCGCGCATGGGCCACGCTCTCGGCGGAGACGGTGTGATCGGCGGCGAGCGGTGCGCGGCGCGTGAGGTCGTCTTCGGCGGTCTGCACTGCAAGGCGCTTGCGGGCAATGTCGGCTTCATATTGCGAAACATCGGCATAGCGGCTGCGCAACTGGCGCACGGTGTTGCCGAGCTTCGCTTCGGCCTGGCGCAGGGCGACTTCGGCGTCGGTGCCGTCGAGACGCACGATCTCGGCGCCGGCAGTCGCCATCTGTGTTTCGTCAGCACGGATCTCCTGCACGTTACCAGTGACCTGCGAGGTCAGAGTGACGAGGTTGCCACCGACATAGGCGTTGTCGGTGATTTCTTCCTGACGCAGCACAAGGCTGTAGTAGAGGGCGTAGGCGATGGCTGCGACGATGAACAGCAGCGTGATGCCGAACAGCACGATGCGGCGTCTGGCGGATTGGGGAAGAGTGTCCTGGGTGCTCATGTCAGTTCTTTCTACATTCATCTATCGATGTCATCCCGGCGAAGGCCGGGATCCAGATCCACACGTCACACTGGATCCCGGCCTTCGCCGGGATGACGAACAAATTTTGGTGCGCTTTCGTCAGGGATCGGTGCTTGGCGGCATGGGCTGCGCGACATCGGTCGGCCCGGCGCGGTAACCGCCACCGAGCGCCTTGATCAGGCTGATCTCGCCCAGCAGGGCGCGGGCCTTGAGCTGCAGGCCCTGATCATGCTGTTCGAATACGGCGAGCTGCGCGTTGCGCAGCGTGCTGGTGTCGGTGAGCCCGTGCTCGAAGCGCGCCTGCGTGCTGCGCAGATTGTCCTGCGACAGGCGCGTGGCGATGGCCTGCTCTGCCTGCTCGCGTTCCACGCCCTGCAGGCCTGCACCGGCCTGCGCGACATCGCGGATGGCGTTGATGACGGACTGGTTGTAGTCGGCGATCAGTTCGTTGCGCTGGTCGCGCACGATGCCCAGCTGCGCCTGCAGCGTCGCGCTGTTGAACAGCGGCAGGGTCAGCGTGGCGCCGATAAAGGGCGTGCGGCTCGTGTACTGCATGAGCTTGTCGAGCGACAGGGAGTCCAGCCCGACGGCGCCGGTGAGGCTGACGTCGGGATAGAAGGCGGCCTTGCTCACTTCGATGCGACTCAGCGCAGCTTCGACGCGAGCGCGTGCCGCCTGCAGATCGGGGCGACGCGCCAGTAGCTCGATGCCCAGCGTGGCGGGTAGCGCAGCGTTTTCGACCGACACGGGGCGTGGCGCGATGTCGGCGAGTTCCTTGCCGTCGGCACCGACCAGTGCGCGCAGGGCTTCACGTTCGCGCGCGATCTGTGTCTCGATGACGACCGTCTCGCGCTTGAGCGCATTGAGATCGCCCTCGGCCTTGCGCTGTTCGTCGCTGGTGGCGAGGCCGTTGACGATGAGCTTCTGGCGCTCGACCACGAGGGCACTCTGTGCCGCGCGCATCTGCTGCAGATTGTCGAGACGCGCCCAGCCCGCGTGCAGGTTGAAGTAGCTCTGCGCGACGGCCGCGGCGAGGGTCTGCTCGGCTTGCGCGTACTCGGCTCGGCGCGCGCTCACCTCGCTGAGCGAAGCAGCGAACTGCGCGCGGCGCTTGCCCCACCAGTCGAACTCGTGGGTCGCAACGAGCTGCGCATTGAAGTCGCTGAAGTAGGCACCACCAATCGGTGCGGGGAACAGGCCATTGGAGGAATAGCGCTGGCGGTTGGCCGCGCCCTTGAAGGCGATGTCGTTGCCGTTGTTGGCCCCGTCGAGTTGCAGTGCGGCGCGGGCGCTGGCAATGCGCGCGGCAGCAACTTGTAGTGACGGGCCATCCTGCAGGGCACGCTGCATGAGCGCGTTGAGTTGCGGATCGTCGAAGCGCGTCCACCATTGCGCGGCGGGCCAGCCTTCGCGCGCCAGCTTGATGTCGCCGGCGAGCTGCGCGCTGGCGGCGTCGCGCTGCGGCAGGGCGTCGCGGTCTTCGGGGATCTGCGCGCAGCCGGCGGCGAGCACACAGACAATCAGCAATGAGGGGAACAGGGACAGTTTTTTCATGCGAGTGCTTCTGTTTCGGGGGACTACTCGAGGGCAGCGTGGTCGACGCTGACCGGGGCTTTCTTCGCGGGCGCCTTGACCAGCAGGAGAAGCGGAATGACCAGCAGGGTGAGGATCAGCATCAGCCAGAAATTGTCGACGTAGGCGATCATCGAAGCCTGGCGCGTGATCTCGGCGTTGAGCGCGGTGATGCTGTCGCCGCTGGCGAAGTTGTAGAACGGCGCAATGCTCGCGTCATGCAGTGAGGTATTGGTCGTGCTGACATGCTCGGCGAGCGAGGCGTGCGCCGTTTGCGTGTTGCGCACCAGCAGGGTCTGCACGAGGGCGATGCCGATGGAGCTGCCGATGTTGCGGATCAGGCTGTAGATGGCCGTGCCTTCGGCGCGCATCTCCGGCGCCAGGGTGGCGAAGGTGGCAGCGCTGAGCGGCACGAAGACGAGGCCCAGCCCCACGCCCTGGACGACACCGGGCCACACGATGTCGCTCTGCGACAGCACCAGCGTGTACTGGCTCATCTGCCACAGCGAGAAGGCCGTGATGCCGAAACCGATGGCCAGCAGGATGCGGAAATCCACCTTGCCGACGAGACGGCCGACGATGAGCATCGCGAACATGGTGCCGAGCCCGCTCGGTGCGGTGACGAGGCCGGCGATCTTGGCGGGATAGCCCATCAGGCCTTGCAGCATGGTTGGCGTCAGCGCGCGCGTGGCGAACAGCACCATGCCGACAATGAAGATGAACAGCAGGCCGGTGACGTAGTTGCGGTTCTTCAGCAGGCGGAAATCGAAGAAGGATTTTCCGGCCGGCGTGAGCGCGGTGTGTGCAATGAAGTATGACAAACTCATCGCCAGCAGGATGGCCTCGATCCAGGTCTCGCGCGAGGCGAACCAGTCGTTCTGCTCGCCACGGTCGAGCAGCATCTGCAGCGCGCCGATGGCAAGGCTCAGCGTGGCGAAGCCGAACATGTCGAAGCGCATTTTGCGCGCCGCCGGTACAGCGTGGATGTATTTCCAGATGCCGTAGAAGGCCAGCGCGCCGACCGGCACGTTGATGAAGAACACCCAGCGCCAGTTGTAGCTATCGGTCAGCCAGCCCCCCAGTGTGGGCCCGAGGATGGGGCCGATCATGACGCCCATGCCCCACACCGCCATCGCCGAGCCGTGCTTCTCGCGCGGATTGATGTCGAGCAGCGTGGCCTGCGACAGCGGCACGAGCGCGGCACCGAAAATGCCTTGCAGCAGGCGTGCGGCGACGATCTGGGCCAGCGAGCCGGACAGGCCGCACAGCACCGAAGCGAGTGTGAAACCGGCGACCGCAGCCAGGAAAATATTTTTCTGCCCGAAGCGATCACACAGCCAGCCGGTGAGCGGCGTGGCGATGGCGGCGGCGACGATGAAGGACGTGAGCACCCAGGTGATCTGGTCCTGCGAAGCGGACAGGCTACCCTGCATGTGCGGCAGGGCGACGTTGGCGATGGTGCCGTCGAGCGCCTGGATGATGGTGGCGAGCATGATCGAGATGGTGATCATGACGCGGTTGATCGGCGCGCCTGGTACGGCGGCCGTGGCGGCGGTGGAGCTCATTCAGCGGACCTCATTGGGCAGTGCTGGCGGCCCGTTCAAGGTGTTCGAGCAGTTCGGTGGCGATGCGCAGATGCTCGGGATCGATACCTGCCATCAATTCCTTGCGCAAGGCTTCGGCCTCGGCCTTCACGCGCTCATACAGCTTGTTGCCGGCGTCGGTCAGCACGACCAGGCGCACGCGGCGATCCGTGGGAGATGGCTGGCGCTCGAGCAGGCCGGAGCTCATCAGGCGGTCGATCATGGCCACCATGGTCGAGCCCTCGACCCCCAGACGCTGCGCCAGCTCGATCTGCGACAGCGGTTCGTCGGCCTTGGCCGCCATGGCGATGGTCATCCAGCCCGCCTGGCTCAGGCCCAGATCCTTCAGGCGCCGATCCACCGCAAGCCGCCAGGTGCGGGCGGTGCTGTGCAGAGCATGGGCGAAACGTTCGTCGAGCGTGGACAAGGCAGGCCTCTAATCATTAGATCTCTAACGATTAGAGCAGAAATCAATTTCCCGAACAAGGCAGACGCAGATCGCCTTGGACGCAGCGGGCCGCCCTGCAGAACACTAGAAGCGCTACTTATGTCTGGTGAAACGACACAAGCGTGGGGTTCGCGAGGCTGGCGGTGAAAAGCTTGCAGCCCGGAATGGGTGAGCTACAAATAGCGGATAAGCGCGGCGTGCCGCGCTGGAAGCGCGCCGGACACATGTCTGGTTGCGTTTCGCCCATAGCCGCGCAAGCCATGCCAAGCGCATGTAGAGAAGCACCCCGACACACCGCTGCGTAGGAGATCTGCATGCCCAGAGCAATCGTTGTCGACGTGCACAAGTACATCCGCGATGTTGACTACCCAGCGACGCGCGACGACATCCTGCGGGCGGCGGAAAAATCGGGCGCCGATGAGGAAATGCGCCAGGCCCTGAAGAGTCTGCCGCGCACTGACTTCGAAACACCGGATGAAGTCAGTGCCGCGCTGGGCGGGACGCGGCATTGATAGCTGGCGTTGGGCGGGACTCCCTGGAGTTCTGCCGGGTTGGGGCCGGTGCGTAGCTTGCGTGATGCCGCCTCTGGGCGGCTGGCGGAACCTCCGAAGGAGTTCCTCCCTACCTTCCGCGTCGCTGACGCAGGTGTCCGCCACGCGACTGCTCGTTGCTTCGTCGCTGGCCACGGTTTGATCCGAACCTGTCGTCACGAACGCTCGCGCGATTCTGGCTCTGGTTCTGCGCGGCGAGCATGCGGTCGACGCGCTCGGAGGTTTCGCGTGCAATCGCCACGGCCGCTTCGGCATCCGGAAAGGACTTAGGCAGGCGATAGCCGAGCCAGGCATAGGCCGAGTATTTCTTGCAGGCATCTTCCGCCGCCTGCAGCGGAAAGCGCGCGCGCTCGAAGGCTTCCAGATCGGCGCTCAGCCAGCAGCTCTTGCCGTTGGCGACATTGCGCGCCCAGCCCTGCCAGGCCTCGTTGAGCATGGCGACGCGACTCGATATCGGGACCAGGGAAAAAGTGAAGCGCTGCGCAAGGGACAGCGGCAGGCTGTCGAGCCACTGCGCGCGTTCGATCTGCTCGCCGAGATCGCCGGGCAGGAAGAAATCATCGGAGAGGTCGATGTTGCGCGAGAACAGCTCCAGCAACCTGGCGAGCGAGCGTTCGCCGGTGGCCTGCGCGATGTTTTCCAGTTGCTCCAGCGAAGGCGTGACGAAGAAGCCGCGCTTGGGCAGATCATCCGCGTAGATGCGCATCAGGCGCGCGATGGCGCGATGCGTGTAGTCATCGAAGCCCGCGATATGGCCGGCCTCGTGAATGCCGTAGCGCCCGGCGCGGCCCGCGATCTGATGCGTGAGCCAGGCCGGCAGCAGGTCTTCGGAAATACCGTCGTACTTCTTCGCCGTGGTGAACACCACGCGGCGGATCGGCATGTTCAAACCCATGCCGATGGCATCAGTGGCCACCACCACGTCGGCCTCGCCGTCGCGGAAGCGCTGCGCCTGCGCGCGACGCACCTCCGGCGAGAGATTGCCGTAGATGGTCGCCACCTTGAGGCCCGCCTTGGAGATATTCGCCGCCCACTCCAGCACATCGCGCCGCGAGAAGGCGATGACCGCGTCGCCGCGCTTGAGCTGGCCGAGGCTGCCCACCGCTTGCGCTTCCATCTCCAGTGGCGACTTGCGTTGCAGGGTGATGATTTCCAGTGGACAGCCGAGGCGCTGCGCTAGGGCTTGCACGGCCGGGCGCGCAGCAAGCGAGCCGAGCAGGTACACGGTTTTCGCGGGCACGCCGCACACCGCAGCCGTCCAGCCCGAACCACGCTCGAGGTCTTCGAGCATCTGGATTTCGTCGATCACCGCGATGTCGACGGGGCGCGATGTATCCAGCATTTCGATCGTGCTGGCGACGTGCGTCGCACCTTCGGTGACGCGACGTTCCTCGCCCGTGACGAGACTCACGGCCACGCCGCGCTCGGCAAGGCGTTCGTAATTTTCGAGTGCGAGCAGACGCAGTGGTGCGAGATACACGCCGGTCTGTGCCAGCGCCAGCGCCTCCATGGCCTGATGCGTCTTGCCGGAATTGGTCGGGCCGAGAATGGCGATGAAGCGCCGCCGCATGCCCTCGGCCAGTGCGAAGGATTCCGGGTAGCGCGCCAGCGGCACGGAGCGCAGCGCCGCCTCGGCGTGGCTCGCCTGCTCCTTCTGATACAGCGCCTCGGCGAATCGATCTTCGACGACACGGAAGCGCCGGCTGACCAGCTCGCGGCCGCTTTGCAGCGCGCCAAGCAGGCCTGTGGCGTCCAGCCCGGCCTGGAAGGCACGGCGCTGCATGCCGACGGCGAAGCTCACAATCTCGTCGCGCAAGGCGTTCAGCGTTGTTTCATTGAGCCGTTCCTGCACCAGCGCAAGGCGTTGCTCCGGCGTAAAGCGGCGCCACTTGGCAATGCGCGCCAACACGCCCTGATCAGGGACGAGGCGGAAAGCGAGCGGATCGTCTTCCGTCAGCAGGCCCGGTAGCTCACCGGCCACCTCGATGGCAACGCTCTCATTGGTGTGAATCAGGCGCGCAGTGAA
This sequence comes from Rhodocyclaceae bacterium, assembly GCA_035456105.1. GTDB lineage: Bacteria > Pseudomonadota > Gammaproteobacteria > Burkholderiales > Rhodocyclaceae > Viridibacterium. The sequence continues at coordinate 289,309 of DATIDV010000017.1, forward strand.
GCGCGAGAGATAGCTCGCAAGCTCAGCCGCCACGACTTCGTCGGAGTGCGTCAACGCGGCAACGTCGCTTGTTTCGGGCGCGAGCAGGTTGTCGCGGCTGGGGTCGTCAGAAGGAGGTTTCGGCAAGACGTTCTTTGGCAGGTAAAAATTCTTGGTGGCACGGCGCGGCGTGCTCCGATAGATAACACATTTATGAGCACACGAAGGCGCTGCACCAGCTAAAACGGCTCAGCGCATTGTCTGCATAGCGATCGGTGTATTGCACATATGCCTTTTCACTTGACGGCTTGCGGGCGCAAGATGCCAGCATGACGCGCCCACTTCGATACTTCGCCCTCGGCCTGTTCGTGCTCTTCGCCATCCTCCTGCCCGGCGTGTGGGCCTGCGCCGCACTGTGGTATGACGCAGCGGTGCCGCTACTCTCCGCCGCGTATGCCCTGGCGTTGATACTGCTCCTGTTGTTTGTACGGCCCTTCCGCCGCGCGCTGTTTGCCGCCTTGCTCCTGTTCGCCGTGGTACTGATCTGGTGGCTGAGCCTCAAGCCCAGCAATACCCGCGACTGGCTGGAGGATGTAAGCCAGCTGCCGCGCGCCGAGGTGCTGGGCAATATCCTGACCATCAGCAACGTGCGCGATTTCCAGTATCACGGCACGGGCGATGCAGACTATGTCGCGCGCTGGGAAACACGGCGTTATGACATGGACAAGATCGTCGGCATGGACCTGTTCCTCTCCGACTGGGGCGCGCCACCCATCGTGCACACCATCATGAGCTGGCGCTTTGCCGACGGCCCGCCGCTGGCCATCTCGGTCGAGACACGCAAGGAGAAAGGCGAAAGCTATTCGGCGATTGCCGGCTTCTTCCGGCAGTACGAGCTGTACTACGTGGTGGCTGACGAGCGCGACGTCATCGGCGTCCGCACCGGGCATCGCGGCGAACACGTGACACTCTACCCGCTCGCCTCGCGCCTCGGCTCCGCACGCCGCTTGCTCGACGGCTACATCGCCAACATCAACGCATTGAACGAGCAGCCGCACTGGTACAACGCACTGACCACCAACTGCACCACCGTCATCTTCGGCATCGTGCGCGAAGTCTTCGGCGTATCGGTGCTCGGCGACTGGCGCATCTACGCCAACAGCCACCTGCCGGAGTTGCTGTACGAGAAGGGGACGATCAACAACAGCCTGCCGCAAGCCGAACTGGCGCGCCTGAGTGACATCACCGCCCGCGCCATCGCGGCCGACGGTGCTGCGGATTTCTCGCAACGCATACGCCTGGGCCTGCCGCCGGCCCCCGCAGCGCGCTGAAGCGCTTGCCCGCGTCCTGACAGAACGGGAGTACGCCTGAGTGCTCCGACCCGTCAGGACGCAATCGTCACACGATGCAGCTGATCGCTCGCCCCGCGGTCTGCCACAACCGTCACATCGACAGGCAGGAATTTCCTGATCACCTCCGCGTTGGTGTGCAGATGCACACTGGGCTCGTCCGTCGTGAAGCTGCCACGGCCTGCCAGCGCCATAGGCAAGAGCAACTGGTCAGCCAGATGCGTACCGGCCACCGCCGCGCCATCACGATAGCGCCGTGCTTCCTGCGCCACACGATCTGCCACGACTTCGGATGCCACACCCTTTTCGCCGAAGCTGGTGAACACCTCCGTCACGTGCTCATAGCAAAGCTCAACCATCAGCGCATTGCCCGGCCCTTCGTTCGACGGCAGGCCCCGCACACTCTGGTCGATCACACCGAACTGCGCGCTCAGTCGCTCCAGCTCACGCTGCGCGACACTCCCCGGGATTCCTGCGATGACTGCCGTCGCCTTCGACGACACCCATTCGCCACGCGCGCACAATTCCAGCGGCGACAATTTCGCCACTGGCGTGACAACAGCCTTCAGCTCGCCACCGCCGGCCGGGTAGAAGCCATGGCGCAACAGCTCGATATCCGTCACCACACCCATACGGCGCATCAGCGGCAGCCACGAACGCATCAGGAAGTCCGCAGGCGGCGCAGCGGAATTGTGCGTGCCGCCAGTGACCACCACCGTGCTGGGTGCATCGGCAAACCACAGCGCCGGCAATACGGTCTGCAGTACGAGCGTGCAACTGCCTGCCGTGCCGATCGCATGACGATAGTCGCCACCGCGAATCCTGCCGGGTGTGAAGCTCAGCACTTGCGAGCCCGCTTCGGCGCCTGAGACTTGCGCGCCGCAAATTTCCGCTGCAGCGCTCACCGCCGTCAGGTGCTGGCGCAACAAGCCTGGCTTGCTGCGCTTCGCGCGAATGCGCTCGATGCGGAACGGGCTGCCGGTAATCATCGACAGCGTCAAGGCCGTTCGCAGAATCTGCCCGCCGCCCTCACCCTGCGAGCCGTCCAGTTCAATCATTTTCTTGTCCATCTCTTGTTCTTGTTACTTCATGGGCTCAACGCAGCTTCGCTTCCGTCACTCGCTGCCCGTGTCAGGCAGGTGTGGCGTTACCTTCTTCTCGAGCAATGCCACCAGGCGCGCTTCCATGTAGCGATAATTGTCCGGAATGTTCAGACACACGATCCGCTTGTCGTCGAGGTATTCCCTGAACCTCGCCTGCAGCTTCTCGCGCTGAGCCTTTTCCATCACAAAGATCAGCTCCGCCCACTCCAGAAGCTCTGGCGTCAGCGGGCTCTCCGCATCGTGCTTGAGCCCCGCCGATGCACAGGCGACGCCGGGATGCTCGGCGAATACATGTTCGGCCGTCGGGCTGCGCAAGCGATTCTGTCCGCAGACAAACAGCACGTTCAGCATGCTGCGACCTCGCGGCCCAGCACAACGTCCATCAGGAAGCGGTCCAGTTCGTGCGCATCCCCTTCCGGCCGCTTGTATTCAGGCCTGTGCTCCGCCTCAAGCAGTGCAGCTTCGATGAAAGCGTGGATCACGGGCCAGCGCGGGCTGTACTCCGCCTCACCCACACGCATCTTGATGGCCAGCAGACGATTGATCTCGTCGAGCAGGACAGTGTCCGTCAGCGTGCCTGCGGCCAGATCCGCGAAGCGCATCGGCGGCATACCCTTGCCCGCATCGATCCAGTGCAATGCAAGCAGGGGCCGCAACACGTACAGATACTTCTTGAGCCGCACCGTCTCGCCCTGCAGGTAGCCGCGGAAATTCTTCTTCGCCATCGCGAGGTAGTGATAACGCCCGCGCAGAGGCGAGATGAATTGCGGCGCGAGTTCGCGCATGCGTGCCGCATATCGCACGTCCTCGCGATACACCTCCGGCGAATCCAGCCACTCCAGCAGCGTCGGATTCGACTTGCGCAGCAGCTGCGAGGCCTTGCGCAATTCCCGGCCGCACACATCCAGCTCGTCGTTGATCGGTAGCTCGATCGCATCGCGCTGCGCTTCCACGGTCAGATACCAGGGTAGGCGATGCACATACACGAAGCGCACGTCATAGTCGCTGTCCGGCGAAGCAAAACCCCAGCCGCGACTGCCTGACTCGCAGGCGAACAACACCTTCACGTCGTGCTCGGCTTCGATCTGGTCGAGGGCTTGCAGCACGCGTGCGCGAATGTTGTCGTCGATGGGGTGAGCGCTCAACAGCGCAGATTTCGTGTTCATGGTTCTCTTCGTAGGGGGGACGGAGCGCTGCAACAACCCACCGTGGTGTATCAACGATAAGCGGTGGGTTGCTTCGCGAACCCACCCTACGTGCTATCAAGGTCAGGGTTACGTGACCGCACTGTTGCCACTATTTGCAGGTCCAACGCCTCATTACCATTAGCCTCGTAGGCACCACTTTCGGTAGCCAGCTCCACAGGATCAAAGCGGTCCCAAAGAACGCTGATTGATCCATAGAGCACTGCTTCGATTGACGCCATCACATCTCTGACGTGACGAAGGTTGATGTGCCTTGAGGTCGCTAACGTGACGCGGGCTGGCGAACCCTTCCGAGCCAATGTCTTTGGATATCGGAACTCCTCGCCGGTTCGATCAACGCCATCGAGTTCATCGATTTGGGGCTCCATTGCATCCAACACGCCCTCTTGGACATCAACGTGTTTCGCCAACACGGCTCTCGCCTTTCTCCAAAGATTGCTCAGGCTATGGGTTGATTCTGTCTCAAGCAGTCCAGAGTCCAGTCTATTTCCCAAGAGAATGATCTCTTTGAGTCGCAGCTCAAGCCCGTGTCGGTATGCAAAACAAATCGGGTAGAGCATTTCGTCTGGAGATTCCTCTCCCCTCATAACTGCAGCCACCAGAACATTTGCAGACCTCAAATAGCCCTCAGCGATAAGACTCCAGCTAAGGCCATCCGCGTACCAATGCGGACACGCATTGTTCTTCCAGTCGGGGAGATCTCCTCGAAACATGCGCTCCCCGGCAATGGGCTCGCTAGGTATGTTTAGTCCCAGGATCGCACGCTGTTCGTCAGCATCTTCCATTCTTGTCACCCCTTCACACAAACCACCTGTCGCAAGGTATGCAGCACTTCCACCAACTCGCGCTGAGCCTCCATCACCGCATCGATGTCCTTGTACGCCATCGGGATCTCATCGATCACATCGGCGTCCTTGCGGCATTCAACGTGCGCCGTCGCTGCAACTTGATCCGCCACTGTGAAGCGACGCTTCGCTTCGTTACGGCTCATCGAGCGGCCCGCACCGTGACTGCATGAGCAGAAGGCCTCTTCGTTACCCAGGCCGCGCACGATGAAGCTTTTCGCGCCCATCGAGCCGGGGATGATGCCGAGCTGACCTTTCTGTGCCGACACGGCGCCCTTACGGGTCACGAGAATGTCGGCGCCGAAGTGCGTTTCCTTCTGCACGTAGTTGTGGTGACAGTTCACCGCTTCCACGTCCGCATCGAAGGGCTTGCCGATCACCGTGCGCGCGGCGGCGATGACGTTCTGCATCATCACCGCGCGGTTACGGCGCGCGAAGTCCTGCGCCCAGCCGACCGCCTCGACGTAATCGTCGAAGTGCTGGCTGCCTTCTTCGAAATAGGCCAAATCCTTATCAGGCAGATTCGCGATGTGTTGCTGCATGTCCTTCTGCGCCAGCTCGATGAAGTAGGTGCCGATGGCATTCCCGACACCGCGCGAACCGGAGTGCAGCATGAACCACACGCGGTTGGCTTCGTCGAGGCAGACTTCGATGAAGTGGTTGCCCGTTCCCAGCGTGCCGAGGTGCTTGTGGTTGTTGGTGTTCTTCAGGCGCGGGTTTTTGTCGGTGATCTGCTTGAAGCCTCGCACCAGCTCACCCCACATCGCGTCCACCGTTTCAGGCGGCGTGTCCCACGAGCCCTTGTCGCGTTGTCCGCGCCCCATCGTGCGGCCATGCGGCACGGCGCGCTCGATGGCGCTGCGCAAGCCATGCAGGTTGTCCGGCAGGTCGCTGGCGGTCAGCGTGGTGCGCGCGGCCATCATGCCGCAGCCGATATCCACGCCGACGGCTGCGGGAATGATTGCGCCCTGCGTGGGGATCACGCTGCCGATCGTCGAGCCTTTACCGAGGTGCACATCGGGCATGACGGCGAGATGCTTGTAGATGAAGGGCATCTTCGCGGTGTTGATGAGTTGTTGCCGCGCTTCGTCTTCGACGGGCACGCCTTGCGTCCACATCTTGATGGGCTTGCCGTTCTCGACTTCCAGGATCTTGTATTCCATTTTCATTCTCTTTTCTTGCTGTGCGCCGCTGATGGTAGCGGAGCTAAACACGGGTGCGGTGACAAGGGAGTGTAGAAACATTGCTGAGCTACCGGCTTGCGCCGACCGGAGATTGAATCCGGGACCTTCCGCCTTGGGGGCGGACGCTCTATCCGATGTAGTTCCCACTGCATTCACCGCGAAACACTCAGGCAACACGCCAACAAACAATTGCGAAACTGTTACTGCTTCCGCCACCGAATGCGGCTTTGCTGCTGCCACACCGGCCGGGGCTTGAACCCGGACACCGGACTGCTCCGGTCTGCGCTTGCACGCAGGCGTCTACCTGTAGTTCCGCCGGCATTCGGCGTATTGCCCAACTCAGAGAACGCTTTACCGAGCGTTCATGACGGGTGACGACAAGTTTGACGAAACATGTTCTTGCTCTACCTGCTGAGCTACGGTTTCAATGTTCTGAAACCGGCGGGGCTCGAACCCGCGACAAAGTAGTTCCGTCGGCATTCGCCTTTGACACAGGGGCGACAAAACTGGATGAAATGACATGCCTGACCGCTTGGCTACAGCCCGCTTTGGCGGACTGGCAGGAGTCGAACCCGCCTGTGTAATTTCACCTGCATTCGCCCTTAACGAGGGTGGCGACAAGGGACGGTGGAACATCGTGCTCTACCAACTGAGCTACGGCCCGGTGATCTGGCGCCGACGGGATTCGAACCCGCGACCACGACATTAGGAGTGTGTAGTTCCACCTGCATTCGCCATAAAACTTCAAAACCAATCTCTATCTGTACCGCCTTGTATCAGGGTGGCGACAAGGGTTGATGGAACATCGTGCTCTACCAGCTGAGCTACGGCCCCAGTGCTCTGGAACCGGCGGGATTCGAACCCGCGACCACGACCGTGATAGGGTGTAGTTCCACCTGCATTCGCCGTAAAACGAGGCGCGACAAAGATGTGTCGGGTGAGTTACAGGCCGTGGCAGTGCCCGACACCTGTTCCGATGTACACCCGACGGCATTCGCGCTTCGGCGCGGCAGGACAAGCCGCTTGGCATGACGCGGGATTCGAACCCGCCTTCCCGCAAGGCCGAGCCTCCCGGGTTTCAACCATGTAGTCATGCAGACATTCCTGCCGCGTCGAAAAACTGTTCTGTGTTTCCTTTCTCAAGCGGCGCCCGTCCCGTTCGGAGGCGAGCGCCGGTACTACCTCACTACAGTACGACCGACTCGATCGCTTCTACCCAGTGCGCGGCGCCGAACTGGCCGGACGCGAACTGGCTCACCACATCAAACACTGCGTCACCGAAGCCACCGACATTCAGGATGTCGGCCTGCTCCTGTGCCTGCGCCGTGCCATACGGCTGCAGGTCGATGCACACCAGGCGGGCATGCGGGTTGAATTGCTTCAACAGATGCCACTGGCGCATGGTTTCCGTCGCACCGCGGCGCGTCGCATCAATCCACGACTCGTTGTCGGACACGATGATTACCACATCCACCTTCGCCTTCTCGCGCACCAGCTGCGCCAGCGGTGCGCTGCAGTTGGTGCCGCCGCCACCGATGGCTGCCAGCTTGGCCGCATTGCTCATCACGCTGTCACGCGGATTGAGTTGCAGCTTCACCACGTCCTGCTCGAAGGGCAGCACACGCGCATCGACATGCTTGCGCAGTACGGCTGCAGCCATCAGCGCCGCCACATCGATACAACGCACTGCGCTGGTGGCACCCTTGCGGTAGCCGGTGACGGCGCTACCCATCGAGCCCGATACGTCCGGACACACGACTACGCGGCCTTCCAGCTGTGGCACATTGCCCAGCGATACTTCCAGCGCGTCCTGCAGGGCCTCGCGGATCTGCGTCGGCACGCCATCGCCAGTCATGCGATATGCAGACAGCAACTGGTACGGATACACACGCGCCTTCGCAATCTCCTTCGCATCGGCCAGACGTCTTGCCACACGTGCAACGACTTCCGGCATCTCGAACACGCCATTACGTGCCAGCGTGTTCAGGTTCATGCGCAATGCCTGCCAACTCATGCGGTCCGCCAGCGTTGCCCATTGCGCGGTGCTCAGCTTTTCATTGCTCAGCAACAGAAAGGGCACTTCCGGCAGTTCGCCGCCGTGCTGGCGGAAAGCCAGCAGAGCCTGAGTGGCGGGCGGCAAGGCTTCAGCCTTGAAGGACTTGCCGATCAACCAGGCGAAGAAGGCTTCACGCCATGCTTCGGCAGGCTTTGCATGCACCATCTTCACGACGTCGGCCAGCGATGGCTCATTGCCGACTGCAGCGCTCAGCAACTGGTACTCGCTGGCCGAATTCAGCCAGTTCTGCACCAGCTTCTTCGGACGCGAACCCAGCGACTTTCGACCTGTGGCACCGCTGCGCAGGATCTGTACGAAGTTGCGCAGCATCTTGCCGCTGTCGATCACGCGAGCGAAGGCAGCAGCCAGCAGGGGAGAACGACGCGTTGCCAGCACCGCGATCAACAGTGCCGCCATGTCCTTCATGTGGCCTTTTTCGCGGCAGTAGATTGCCGTGCGGGCAATGTACGCGTCGTCCATCTCGGCGGTCAGCGCCATGACGTCGGCCAGCTGCGTCTCCGCATCGGCGTAGTAGGTCTGGCTCAGGCAGCCCGTCATGGCCAGCTGTGCCAGCTTGTGGCGCGGGCTCAGGGCATAGGCCGGCGCTGCATGGGCATTCACCGTGTCTGCCGGAGCCAGCTTGGCGAACAGGGTGTTGAACAGTTGGGTGTTGGCCATTTCGTTTCTCCTTTGTCATCAGCAGTCGTCTGGATGCCTTCTGTATTGCGAGGAGTGTGCCAAGACGTTTCTCGGCAGCAAAATGAATTGCAACCCATTGTTTTATTAGAAAAACACGAAACACTTTCTGTACTGCACAACATTGACCAACACAAGATTGCTAGACTTTCAGATAGTCATTTATCTTTTTAGATATCCATGAAGAAAAACGTGGTCTTTGGTTTTCTCGGCATCCAGCTCGACTATGGCGGCAAGGGTTCGCAACGCTGGGAGCGTTGGCGGCCGACGCTGGGGCTGTGCCAGCAGGAGGATCTGGTCGTGCACCGGCTCGAACTGCTGCACGACACGCGTAGTCAGCAGCTTGCCGATCGCATAGAGGCCGACATCGCAACCGTGTCGCCGGAGACGGAGGTTCGCCACGTCATCAACGAGATCCGCGACCCGTGGGATTTCGAGGAGGTCTACACGACGCTGCACGACTTCGCGCGCAGCTACCCGTTCGACCCCGAGAACGAGGACTACCTGATCCACATCACGACGGGTACGCACGTCGCGCAGATCTGCTGGTTCCTGCTGGCGGAGGCGCGCTATCTGCCGGCGCGCCTGGTGCAGACATCACCACCGCGCAAGAAGGACGTGGCCAACACGGTCGGCACGTATGCACTGATCGATCTGGACCTGTCGCGCTACAACAAGATTGCGCAGCGCTTCCAGCGCGAGCACGAGGAGACGGTGAGCTTCCTCAAGGCCGGCATCGCGACGCGCAACGCGCGGTTCAACCAGATGATCGAGCAGATCGAGCGCGTGGCGGATCGCTCGAAGGCGCCCATGCTGCTGGTCGGCCCGACCGGGGCGGGCAAGTCTTTTCTCGCACGGCGCGTGTTTGAACTGAAGGCGCAGAAGCAGCGCATGACAGGCCGCTTCGTGGAAGTTAACTGCGCGACCTTGCGCGGCGACTCGGCGATGTCGACCTTGTTTGGTCATGTGAAAGGCGCATTCACGGGGGCGCAGACGGAACGCCCCGGCCTGCTGCGTTCCGCTGCCGGTGGTTTGCTGTTTCTCGACGAGATCGGCGAACTCGGACTCGACGAGCAGGCAATGCTGTTGAAAGCCATCGAGGAAAAACGCTTCTTCCCTTTCGGTGGCGACAAGGAAGTCGAGAGCGACTTCCAGCTCATCGCCGGTACGCATCGCGACTTACGCCAATGGGTGGCGGAAGGACGCTTCCGTGAAGACCTGTACGCGCGCATCAACCTGTGGACCTTCGACTTGCCTGGCCTCGCTGCACGGCCAGAGGACATCGAACCGAATCTGGACTTCGAACTGGCGCGCTTTGCCGAAGACAACGGGCAGCAGGTGCGTTTCAACGTCGAAGCGCGGCGCCGCTATCTCGCCTTCGCTTCGTCAGGCGATGCCCTGTGGTCGGGCAACTTCCGCGAGTTGTCGGCGTCGGTGACGCGCATGGCAACACTGGCTGAAGCCGGGCGCATTACCGAGCAGGACGCGATATGCGAAATAGATCGCCTGCGACGAACATGGTCCGGCGGCGACGCCGTAGATCTGTGCAGCGAAGTGCTTGGTGGCGGTGTGGATGCACTCGACTTGTTCGACAGATGCCAACTCAGCTTCGTCATCGAGGTATGCCGTAAATCAGCAAACCTGTCGGCGGCGGGACGAGCGCTGTTTGCTCAGTCACGACAGGAGAAGAAGCTTGCTAACGACGCTGATCGTTTGCGCAAGTATCTCGCACGTTTCGAATTGAGCTGGGATCAGGTACGCGCCGCCTGAGCAAAGAGACTGAAAAGACAAGGGCCAGTGCAGCTTGCCGCTGCACTGGCCCTTCAAAAAACTCAGGGCTGCTTCGACTTACTTGAAGTAGTACTGCTGCACCAGCGTCGGGCCCGGGGAGGGATAAGTCCAGCCCCATACCATCTTCTCGTACACGTTCATGAGCTTGGCGTTGTGGATACCCGTCTGTGTCGGCGGCTTCACGGTGCCGAGCACTTCCAACTCATCCGCCGCGATCGCCAGGATCTGCTTGAACAAAGCATCGGCCTCCTTGTCGTTCTTGGCATTCTTCCATTCGTCATAGAGATCGAGGCGCTTCTTCATGCTCGCCGGTGGTTCTTCACCGCTCTTGCCCTTGGTCTCGTACCACTTCACCCACAACAGGCTCTGGCGCGATTCCTGTGGATGCACGGCAACATAGCCACGTGGATTCTGCGTCGGGTCGAAGCCGCCAGCCAGACTATCCACGCTCAGGTCGTAGTCGTTTCCGTTGGCACGGTCGTAATACAGCGTGCGCTCCGAAGCCTGGATCTGCAGATCGAGACCAATCTTCTGGTACTGCTTGCGCAAGAGTTCCAGCATGTCGACCTGATAAGTCGTAGCAAGGCTGACGATGACGCCCATCGAGATGCGGCCGCCGGTCTTGTACTGGCGATAGCCCTCTGCATCACGCGTGGTCAGGCCCATCTTGTCGAGCAGCTCATTCGCGGCCTTGGGGTCGTGCTGAATGTATTGCTTGGCCAGCTTCTCGTTGTAGAACTTGTTCTCCGGTGCCGGCCCGATCTGCCAGGGCTCACCCTTGCCAAGGAAGATGATGTCGTTGATTTCCTTGCGATCCATGCCTTGCGACAGGGCAACGCGGAACTCCCTGGTACGGAACAGCTGGCGCAGCTTCTCGTTCTTGGTGCTCTGGTTGATGAACACCGCGATGGCCGTGGCATTGATGTCAGGCAGATACATCAGCTTGTAGCCACCCTTGGCCGAGCCGTCAGCGAGGACCGGACGGTTCTGGATATTGGAGATGTGGCGGATCTGCAGGTCTAGCTGACCGTTGAGGGCCGCCAGCACAATGGTCTCGATTTCCGAGATGACGTTGAACTGGATCTTGTCGATATACGGCAGCTGATTGCCCGCCGTGTCGACCTGCCAGAAATAGGGATTGCGTGTCAGCGTCACACGCGTAGCGCTACCACCGTAGGGCTCCGCGATGACCCAGGGATCCATCACCGGTTTCTCCGGATTGCTCCAGCGGCTGGCGACTTCGATATCGCCGCACTTGAGGCGCATCAGCGCACCCCAGTCAGCTTGGCGCGTTGCCTTCAGCTCGTCGTCGATCTTCGGGTTGTACTTGGGGTGGAACTTGCCACAGTAGTGCTTGGGATACATCACCGGATGCTGACCAAGAGGCGTCGCCAGCTCTTCGATGAAGGTCCGGTAGGGGCCGCTGAATTTGAGCTTGAAGTGCGTGTCGTCTATCTTCTCGAACTCCATCAGCTTGCCGTCGCTGGTGTAGCGGCCGGGGGGTGCCGAAAAGAATTGCTTGTTGCCGAGCAGATCGTTGACCGAAAAGCCGACATCATCCGCACTGAACGGTGCGCCATCGGACCAACGCAGGCCCTTGCGTAGCGTGAAGGTGTACTCCTTCGCGTCGGGGCTGAGCGTCCAGCTCTCGGCGAGGTTCGGGATCACGCCCGAGAATTCCTTGTTCCAGCGCACCAGACCTTGCGGGCTGATCATACGCAGGATGGCGTTGCCGTCACCATTGCCGCGCAATGCGGAGCGCAGCACGCCGCCATATTTGCCGACGCTTTCCGGTTTGATGACTTCCGGCTTCTCGGGCAAGCGCTTGTCGAGAGACGGCAGCTTGCCTTCCTTGACCTGCTGCGTCAGAGCGGGCGCTTCATGAAAACTCGCCAAAGCGGCATGCGACGCCAACGCCGCCGAAGCCATGCAGACATGAAGTAGAAAACTGCGGGCGCTACGAGACGGGCAGGACAGTAGTTTGCCGTCTGTCGGCCCGGCAATAGGGCCGCTCTCCTTATGACGCATTTCGATCTCCTCGTATTTATGTCTCTTGGTTTGTAAGGCAACAACTTGCCCCCACAGGTTAAGGAGGGACAGTTGTCCGGTCAATTACAACTTTGCCTGACATTGTCGATGACCGACAAGACGCGGCAAATGCATTCGTGCTGCGATGCAACATGTGCTGCATGTCACGAACACGACGCGAAGTATGCCCATGTCGTGTGAATCACGGGGACGAACGGCATATTCTCCGACACGCGGCATTGTCCGCCCGGGCTGCGACAGCTAGCCTGAGACAGGATCAAAAAAATGTGGCGGGCGCTCTCATCGCGTCATGCCATCCGATCCGGAGCGGGGACCGGATCGAACGGGGAATCTTTTTTTGTAAGTGAGCGGCCATGTCGGGCCAGCGTTGAAGCATGTGCATCGCGAGCGTTTCCTGCGCAAGGCAGACAAACATCGCGGTCACCGTGACGAACTGACGACATAGCCGCTGTTGTTGTGAACCTTGAAGTAATAAATAGAAAGGTACTTGTCATGAATATGTGCATTCCGGCACTGAAGAAGCTGCTGCCGACTCTTGTCGGCATGAGCCTGGTAGTAGCCGTATCCGCAGCCAGCGCAAGCAATGCGCCCGGCAAGAGTGATGAACATCGCAATGATGGCAATCATCGCGTCAAGGTTGGCGTCAGTGTCGCCGACTACATCATCAACACCTGGCCTAACCTTGATGACGCGACCTGCGGCGTCAACTGCTTCAGCCTGAGCTACGGCACGGTGCCTGCAACGCCTGCGCCGAAGTTCTTCGAATACACCAACGGTGTGCCGATGTGGGGCATCTGGAAGATCTATCGCCAGACCGGTGACAAGAAGTACTTCGACTACGTCAAGAAGTGGATGGATTCGGTGGTTGATGCCAATGGCAATATCAACTACACCTCCAATGGCTCGCCGACTGCACTGCGTGACCCGACGATTCAGGACACGATGCAACCTGCAATGATCCTGCTCGCCCTGTACGAAGAAACCAAGGATCAGCGCTATCTGACCGCAGCATCCAAGGTCCGCGCGGCGATCAACAACATCAAGAAGAACCCGCAAGGCGCCTTCTGGCACAAGCCGACCTACCCGAACCAGCAATGGCTCGACGGTATCTACATGTCGGAGCCGTTCCTGGCGAAGTACGGCAAGCTGTATGCCGACAAGGCCATCCCAGGCGATTCGATCACGGCTTTCAACACCGTCACGACGCAGATCAAGCTGGCTGATCAATTCACCTTCAACCCGACCAAGAACCTCTACTACCACGCCTGGAACGGCGCGACAGATGGCATCTGGGTGGGCCTGAAGACAGCTCCGGCAATCGGTCAGGTCACGACCAACGTTCTCTGGAGCCGTTCGATCGCCTGGTACTACCTGGGCGTGATCGACGTGCTCGACTCGCTGCCGAAGAATCATCCGGATCGCAAGCAACTCGAGCGCATCGTGAAGAACATCTCGCAAGCGCTGGCCAAGTACCAGGATCGCAAGACGGGTCTGTGGAACCAGGTCATCGATGTCACCAACGACAAGCTGCCAGCCAACGGCGGTTACGCCAACGAGTCGGTTGCTGCCCTGCCGAACTGGAACGAAACCTCGGCTAGCGCGCTGTTCGTCTATGGTCTGGCAAAGTCAGTTCGCAAGGGCTACATCTCGCCGCTGTATGAGATCTCTGCTCTGCAAGGCTGGAACGGCGTGAAGACGCAAGTCGAGATCGCCGGTGCTTCGGTCAAGGTGCACGGCACCGTGGTGGGCATGAGCGTGGGCGGCACGTACAACTCGTACGTGAATGCTGACTTCCGTTCGGATCTGTCGACGGGTGCTTTGCCTGCACCGGCAGGTTGCACGCAAGTCGCTTACGTGACGCCACCGGTTAACTGCAAGTACCTCTACGTACGCGACAACGTGCCGCAAGGTATGGGCGCTGTGCTGCTGGCAGCAAGCGAAATGGAAGACGCGCCAGGTTTGCATCTTGGTGAATACAAGCACGACAAGCACGACAAAAACGACAAGCACTAAGTCGGTAGCAGCATCGAAGAAAGCCCACGGCATGCCGTGGGCTTTTTTTATGCCCATACGCTGAGAAAACGCTTACCCGGGCAAGCACAGTTTTGTGACGGAAATACCTGCCCAGCCGGGCACGCAGCGCTTTGTGTGGCATAAGCACCAACTTCCGGGTCTGCCGGATGCGCGGCATTGACAGCGGGTCAACCCTAGGGCTAGTGTCCCGCCCGCAACACAATTTTGCAATTGACCTGACATGGCCACATTACGTGGCTTTTTTAATGCCCGGTCGAACGGGATTGTTTGCGGGGAGGGTGGACGGTCGGCGTTGAACGGAATTTCCGTGCGTGCACGGGATGACCGGTCTACCGAGACCGCAGCCGCGATAGATATCAGCAATACCTATAACCAGAAAGGTAAGACCATGAAGATGTGCCTTCCTGCCCTGAAGAAATGCGTGCCGGCATTTCTCGGGCTCAGTCTGCTTGCATCCGCAAGCATCGCCCACGCAGCGCCGAAAGTCGGCGTCAGCGTCGCCAACTACATGATTGCAACCTGGCCGAATCTTGACGATACGACCTGCGGCGTTAATTGCTTCAACCTGACCTATTCGACCGTACCGGCTACCGGCGTGCCGAAGTACTGGGAATACACCAATGGCGTGCCACTCATGGGCGTCTGGAAGCTGTACGAGAAGACCGGCAACGTGGCGTACTACAACTACGTCAAGAAGTTCATCGACTCGAAGATCGATGCCAACGGCAACATTGACTACACCTTCGGCGGTACCGCGGTACGCGACCCGCACATCCAGGACACGATGCAGCCCGGCATGATCTTGCCTGCGCTGTACAAGAAGACCAAGGATCCGCGCTACCTGCAGGCCATGGTCAACCTGCGCGCCGTGTTCAACACGATGTCGGTCAACCCTGAAGGCGCCTGGTGGCACAAGCCGACCTACCCGAACCAGCAATGGCTGGATTCGACCTATATGTCCCTGCCATTCCTGTCCATGTACGCCAAGGACTACGCAGACAAGCAAGTCAAGGGCGATGCTGCCGTCTCGTTCAACATGATCACCAAGCAGCTCAAGCTGATGAGTGACAACACCCTGAACGCCACCAAGGGCCTCTATTACCACGGCTGGAATGACTCGGCTGACGGTGTCTGGGCTGGCTTGAAGAGCCCACCAGCCATTGGCGCAACTACTTCACCCGTGTTGTGGAGCCGCTCGATTGCCTGGCTGTATGTCGGCGTGATCGAAGTCCTGGAAAACCTGCCCGAAGACCACCCTGATCGCAACAAGCTGCGCCAGATCGTCAAGAACATTTCGATCGCGCTCGAGAAGTATCAGGATCCAAAGACCGGTCTGTGGAATCAGGTCATCGACGTGACCAACGACAAGCTGCCAGCCAACGGTGGTTATCCGAACGAGGCTGTTCCGGCTCTGCCGAACTGGAACGAAACCTCGGCCAGCGCCTTGTTTGTTTATGGTCTGTCGAAGGCTGAGCGCGCCGACATCCTCGCGCCACATTATCGTGAGGTGGCCGACCGCGGCTGGGCTGGCGTGAAGAAGCAGGTCGAGATCGCCGGTACCTCCGTCAAGGTGCACGGCACCGTCGTAGGTCTGAGCGTGAACGGTTCGTACAACGCCTACGTCAATGCCGACTTCCGTACCGATCTGACGACGGGCGATCTGCCTGCACCGGCCGGTTGCACTCAAGTTCCTTATGTGACGCCTGCCGCAAACTGCAAGTACATTTACGTGCGTGACAACGTGCCGCAAGGTATCGGCGCCGTGATGCTGGCAGCCAGCGAAATGGAGTAAGCGATTCAATGCGTCAGGTCTTTCTGGCGCTTGTCTCAAGAAAAACCCACGGCGTGCCGTGGGTTTTTCTTTGGGCGCAAGCTGACAAGGCTTGAAAACGCCAGCTTATGGATTTCGGCGACAATAGCGCTCCTTACGGCGCGCCCGATCCCGCAAGCTGCCGCGCAACAACACCGCAACTCACATGACCCAGCAAACCGCTTACACCGCCCTCGGTGGCGAAACCACCATTCGCGCCCTCGTCGACCGCTTCTACGACATCATGGATCTGGACGATCAGGCCCGCGGCATCCGCACCCTGCATCCACAATCGCTGGAAGGCAGTCGCGAGAAGCTGTTCGAGTACTTCTCTTTCTGGCTGGGCGGCCCACAGACCTACATTGAGAAAAACGGCCATCCACGCATGCGCTCACGCCACATGCCGTTCACCATTGGCGAGGCTGAGCGCAATCAGTGGCTGCACTGCATGCAGCAGGCTTTCGACGAAATCCTGCCGGCTGGCGAGTATCGCGACAAGTTCTGGGAGGCCATCGTCGGGCTCGCCGACCATATGCGCAACCAATGAGCGAGGCTTCGTCTGCAAGCTGCTTTTGCGGCATATGCATTAGCAGAACCTCCGCATAAGCAATGCAGTTTTTCTTCGTTCCTTTCATAAGGAGCGGTCAATACAGTGCGTCCACTCACAACAAACGCAGGGGCGCACACATGAACTTCTCTGACTCTTTCAAACCGGCGCGTCGCGCCGTACTGGCCTTGACGCTGGCGATCGCCGCAGGCGCCGCCTGGGCTGACACCACGCTGTTGAACGTTTCCTACGACCCGACACGCGAGCTGTACGAGAACTTCAACGAATCCTTCGCCAAGTACTGGAAGACCAAGACCGGAGAAGTGGTCAAGGTCAAGCAATCGCATGGTGGCTCGGGTGGTCAGGCACGTGCCGTGATCGACGGGCTGGATGCCGACGTGGTCACGCTCGCACTGGGCTACGACATCGAGGCTATTGCCGCCAAGGGCCTGATCGCCACGGACTGGCAGAAGAAGCTGGAACACAACTCGGCGCCATACACCTCGACCATCGTCTTCCTGGTGCGCAAGGGCAATCCAAAGAAGATCAAGGACTGGGCTGATCTGGCACGCAGCGGAGTGGAAGTGATTACGCCTAATCCGAAGACTTCCGGCGGCGCACGCTGGAACTACCTCGCAGCCTGGGGCTACGCGCTTGAGCAAAAGGGTGGCAATGATGACTCGGCCAAGGCCTTCGTCAGGCAGATCTACAGCAACGTCAAGGTACTGGATTCGGGCGCTCGCGGTGCGACCACGACCTTCACTGAAAAGGGCATCGGCGATGTGCTGATCGCCTGGGAAAACGAAGCCTACCTGTCGCTGAAGGAGCTGCCGGGCCAGTTCGAGATTGTCACACCATCGCTGTCGATTCTTGCCGAACCGCCGGTAGCCGTGGTCGACAAGGTGGTCGATCGCAAGGGCACGCGCAAGGTCGCCGAAGCCTACCTGCAGTATCTGTATTCGCCAGAAGGTCAGGACGTAGCCGGCAAGAATTACTACCGTCCGATCGATGCCAAGGTGGCTGCAAAATATGCCAAACAGTTTGCCCCGGTAAAGCTGTTCAAGCTCGATCAACATTTTGGTAACTGGCAGACCGCCCAGAAGACGCACTTTGCTGACGGTGGTCAGTTCGACCAGATCTACACGCCAGGCAAGTAAGCCGGGGCAACACGACGGAAAGGGCTGCCTCGGCAGCCCTTTCCCTTTTTCCCCCGCGCCATCCCACCTCCTCTGAGCCGTTTCCTCCTGCATGCCCTGAGCGGTTTTACTCTCTGGTACGTCTGGGCCCTTGTCGACAATGCATTCAAATCCGGCATGAGCCCTTACAGTGCGCCCGTTCGCGCAGTCATGCCCTCCGGCTTTCCGCTCTGAACCTGACAGATAAACAGGTTCATGAAACTCAAGCTTGCTGCCAACTCCCGTCTGTAATACCTCGCTCAAACAAAAGCCCCGTCAACGGGGCTTTTGTTTTTGGTGCTCATCATTCGCGTTGCACGACTATCCGTCCCAAGCTGCTGATATCGATCCCGGCTGACAGCTCCTGACCTTTGCCAGTTCTTGTCATCGTCGGAATATGCATCCTGCTTTTCCGCTCGATACGCGCACAGGTCAAGAGAATCTACCGCTCAGTGGCAGTGATAGCCGCCATTCTTGTGATCGTGATGGCATCCATTCTTGTCGGTACCGCCGGAATGAGCTATTGCGGTGCCACTGAGGACTGATAGTGATACGAGGACAAGAGTGACTAATTTTTTCATGGTGGTCCCTTGAGAATTCGGTCAGAGAGGGTGCTGCCGTGTCACCGGACAGTTGCGCTGAGTACGTCAGCCTTGGAGTAACGACAGCCCATGGATGGCCATTGCCAGTGGTATTAACGTGGCGCCGGCAAGCAGAACGAATCGCTGCATCGATTTTTGCGTATCCTCAATTTTCAGGAGCATTGCTACTTTCATTGCACACCCTTCCTTGACCTTGACGACTTCGCTCCGGGCGAATTGCGCGGAACGAGCGTCGATACCTTGTCGTGATCCTAGCTGTCCCCGATGGTGCGAGCGGTAGCCAGAGGCGCCAATCACTTATCCCTGACCGCCATACGCCGGTGGCGCTTGCTCGACGAGCTGATCAGGCATCGCGCGACCTGGCATGCAAGCGCGTCGCACCCTCACCTATGCAATCCACGCAAACGCGATAAGCAATACAGAACTAATTGGTTAGTTCCAGCTGTTGCAATCCGTACAGTTCCGTTCACTCAGACGCCCGGCATTCCCGGCGTGGTCAGCGAAAGGAACGAATATGTCGGTTCTCACCATTGCTTCCAGCCCGTCGGCCAACTCGCGCTCGGCGCGTCTGCTCGGCCGTGCCCGCGAAGCACTGACTGCTGGTGGCGTCGCCAGCGAGCATCTTGAACTGCGCGGTCTGCCGGCAGAAGCGCTGCTGCATGCCAATACGCGTGATCCGCTGATCGCAGCCGCTGTCGCCGCGGTCGCCGAGGCGGATGCCATCATCATCGCCACGCCGGTCTACAAGGCGGCCTACAGCGGCCTGCTCAAGGTCTTCCTGGATCTTCTGCCGCAGGATGCTTTCACCGGCAAACTGGTTTTACCGATTGCCTCCGGCGGCAGCCTCGCGCATACGCTGGCCATCGATTACACACTGCGTCCGGTTCTCGCATCACTCAATGCGCATAACGTGCTGCCCGGCATCTTCGCGGTGGACAAGGACATCGAGATACAGGCTGACGGCACGCTGGCACTGGCCCCCGCTCTGCTCAAGCGTCTGGGCGAACGCCTGGCCGATCTGCGCGCGCAATTACCGCATGCAGCAGAACTCTCTCAATTTTCACGTCGTCCGCAGGCCGAGGCGGCCTGAGCCGCCTGAGCGGACGATTTCACGCTCATCACTCTGTCGCTCGCTTCATACCCCACTTTCACATAAGGAGAATTGACCATGTCTTCCATCAACTGGACCCGCCGACAGATCGTCGGCGCCGCTGCAGCAATTCTTGCAACAGCCTCATTGCCAGCCTTCGCCGATTACAACCCGAAGCTGTTGCGCATCGGCTATCAGAAGTCGGCCAGCACGCTGGTGCTGATCAAATCGCAAGGCACGCTGGAGAAGCGCTTCAACCCGCAAGGCATCGAAGTGAAGTGGGTTGAATTCCCGGCTGGCCCACAACTGCTGGAGGGCCTCAATGTCGGCTCCATCGACTTCGGTTACGTCGGTGAAGCACCACCGATCGTGGCACAGGCTGCGGGTGCGAACTTCCACTACGTCGGTTACGAACTGCCTGCGCCGAAGGCCGAAGCCATCCTCGTGCCGAAGGATTCGCCGATCAAAACTCTGGCCGACCTGAAGGGCAAGCGCATTGCGCTGAACAAGGGCTCGAACGTGCACTTCCTGCTGGCCAAGGCGCTTGAAAAAGCCGGCATCAAGTACTCGGAAATCACCCCGGCGTTCCTGGCACCGGCTGATGCCCGCGCTGCATTCGAAAAGGGTGCCGTCGATGCATGGGTCATCTGGGATCCCTTCACCGCGGCGGCTGAAAAACAACTCGGTGCGCGTGTCCTCGTGAACGCCGAAGGCCTGGCCAACAACCACCAGTTCTTCCTTGCGGAGAAGGAGTTCACCGCAAAGCGTCCGGACATCGTTGCGCTGCTGCTTGAAGAGAGCAACAAGCAAGCCGTCTGGGTGGAAAAGAACATCAAGGCCGCTGCGGCACAACTCTCACCGATCCAGGGCCTGCCCGTTGAAGTGCTGGAGCTGAGCCTGAGCCGTTACCCGGCGGGCACGCATGCGATCACCGACAGCGTGCTGGACTCGCAACAGAAGATCGCTGATGTCTTCGCCGAGCTGAAGATCATTCCGCAGCCGATCAAGACGCGCGACGCAGCACCGCCCAAGCGCTAAGCGACGTGCTCAAGGAGCGAGGCCGAACATGAAAACAGGAAGCCCGGTCTCGCGCCGCTAAATCATGTCGCAATACGACACAGAACATCAGGAAAAATCATGAAAGTACTCTGGTTCCTCCCCACCCATGGCGATAGCCGCTACCTCGGCACCAGCGATGGCGCACGCGAAGTCAGCTACGACTACCTGCGCCAGATTGCCCAGGCCGCCGACAATCTCGGTTACTACGGCGTGCTGACACCGGTTGGCCGCTCTTGCGAAGATCCGTGGGTCGTCACCTCCAGCCTGATCGGTGCGACGAAGAACCTGCGCTTCCTTGTGGCGCTGCGCCCGGGCCTGATGCAGCCGAGTCTCGGTGCGCGCACTGCCGCGACTTTCGATCGCCTGTCCGGCGGACGCCTGCTGATCAACCTCGTGACCGGTGGTGACCCCAACGAGTTGGCAGGCGACGGTGTATTCAACTCGCATGCCGAGCGGTACGAGCAATCGGAAGAGTTCATCCGCATCTGGCGCGAGCTCATTACCAAGAGCCACGATTCGGAAGCTTACGACTTCGAGGGCAAGCATCTGTCCGTGAAGGGCGCCAAGCTGCTCTACCCGCCGATCCAGAGCCCGTATCCGCCCGTTTGGTTCGGTGGCTCGTCGGACGCCGCGCACGACCTTGCAGCCGAGCATGCCGATACCTACCTGACCTGGGGCGAGCCGCCTGCAGAAGTCGCGAAGAAGATCGCCGATGTGAAGGCACGCGCTGCCAAACGCGGCCGCAAGATCACGGCGGGTGTGCGTCTGCACGTCATTGTGCGGGAGACGGAAGAGAAGGCCTGGGCCGCCGCTGAAGAGCTGATCAGCCACCTCGACGACGAGACGGTCAGCCGTGCGCAATCTGCCTTCGCCAAGATGGATTCCGAAGGGCAACGTCGCATGGCTGCCCTGCATGCCGGTGGCGTGAAGCGCTCACGGGCCGATCTGGAGATCAGCCCGAATCTGTGGGCCGGTGTCGGCCTGGTGCGTGGCGGTGCGGGCACAGCCCTCGTCGGTAGCCCCGAGCAGGTCGCCGCCAAGCTCAAGGAATACGCCGACGTCGGCGCGGACACTTTCATCCTGTCCGGCTATCCGCACCTCGAAGAAGCCTACCGCTTTGCTGAGCTGGTGTTCCCGCTGCTGCCGCTTGAGCACGGCGCGACCGACAAGCTGCCAGGCCAGAAACTGACCGGCCCGTTTGGCGAAGTCATCGGTAACCACTTTGTGCCGAAGCACTCTGAACCCAAGACCTCGGCGAGTTGAAGCGCGGAAAAGAAGAACAGATCATGAGCCAACAATCCACTCCTGACTCATTGGCCATGCGCCGCATCCTGCCTTGGGTGCTGCCTGTGTTGTTGATCGTCATCTGGGAGCTCTCGGCACGCGTCGGCTGGCTGTCCAGCCGCGTGCTGCCTGAGCCCGCAAGCATCTTCAAATCCGGCTGGGATCTGCTCAAGACCGGCGAGCTGCATCACCATGTGCTCGTCAGTCTGCAGCGCGCGCTGACGGGCCTGGCCATCGGTGGCGGCCTGGGTCTGCTGCTGGGCTTGCTGACCGGCACTTTCCGTCGCGCCGAAACCTTGCTGGACACGACCTTGCAGATGGTGCGCAACGTGCCGCCACTGGCGCTGATTCCACTCGTGATCCTGTGGTTCGGCATTGACGAGACGGCGAAGATTTTCATCGTGGCGCTGGGCGTGTTCTTCCCGCTGTACCTCAACACCTATCACGGCATCCGCTCGGTCGACCCGGCGCTGATCGAGATGGCAAAGAGCTACGGCGTGACCGGCTGGCGCTTGTATCGCGATGTCATTTTCCCCGGTGCTCTTGCTTCTATCCTGGTGGGCCTGCGCTTCTCGCTGGGCCTGATGTGGGTGCTGCTGATCGTCTCGGAGACAATCTCGGCCACGGAAGGCATCGGCTACATGACCATGAATGCGCGCGAGTTCCTGCGCACCGACATCGTGCTGGTCGGCATCCTGCTGTACGCCCTGCTCGGCAAGCTGGCCGACATCATCGCCCGTGGGCTCGAACGCTTCTGGCTGCGCTGGAATCCGAACTACGCGAGTGCGTAAGCCTTTGAAACGCAGGCCCCCAGATACCCGTCATTCCCGCGCAGGCGGGAATCCAGCGACTTTCAACGCCACTGGATCCCCGCCTTCGCGGGGATGACGATCAGGAAGAGAACATGCAAATCAATCCAGAAGAAAATAACGCAGTCGCCAGTCGGGCTTCAATTGCCAACTCAGTCTCGAGTTTTGGCATCGCCCTGTCCGTGCGCGGTGTGCACAAGCGCTATGGCGAGCGCGAAGTGCTCAAGGGCATCAACCTCGACATCAAGCCGGGTGAATTCGTTGCGATCGTGGGTCGCAGCGGTTGCGGCAAGAGCACCCTGCTGCGCCTCGTGGCGGGGCTCGAATCCGGTCAGGAGGGGCAGCTGCTCTACGATGGCAGCGCCACCGACAGCCGCCACGACACGCGCATCATGTTCCAGGACTCGCGCCTGCTGCCATGGAAGCGCGTCGGCGAGAACGTCGCTCTCGGCTTGCGGCCAGAGGAGTACATCAACGCCGAATACGTGCTCGGCCAGGTGGGCCTGCGCGAGCGACGCCTTGAATGGCCCGCGCGCCTCTCCGGCGGCCAGCGCCAACGCGTGGCCTTGGCACGCGCGCTGGTGCACAAGCCGCGGCTATTGCTGCTCGACGAGCCGCTCGGCGCACTCGACGCACTGACGCGCATCGAGATGCACAGCCTGATCGAATCGCTGTGGCGCGAAAGCGGCTTCACCGCCCTGCTGGTCACGCATGACGTCGGCGAAGCGATTGCATTGGCCGACCGCGTGGTGCTGATCGACGAAGGCCGCATCACGCTGGACGAACGCATCGACCTGCCACGCCCGCGCAATCGCGGCGACGCCGCCTTCGCCGCGCTCGAAGAACGAGTGTTGCGCCGCGTGCTGCAACTGCCGCACAACGATGCAGCGCCCAGGGACGAGCAGTCCGGCGACGTCTCCCTGCTGCGCACGGTGGATCAGGTTCGCTGGGCTGTCTGAGCCGGGTTCAATCCAGAACCAGAACCCGCCCGCATGGCTAATGCAGTCCAGTTGAGAAAGCGCTCAAACAAGTTCGTCATTCCGGCGCAGGCCGGGATGACGAATTTTTTTGTTTGCGACGCTTAGGTGAAAGGCATTACGCCCACGTGGCGGGCTCCTCTTTTTCGGCTTCACACGAATCGTTGCGGCCTGCGCGCTCGCCGGATATTCCTCGTGTAGCGGCTGCGCACCCCTCTCGTCTGATCGAGTCGCCAGCGCAATTTGCATATAAGCCTATCCGCGATAAACACAGCAGCTTTTCTTCGTTCTCTTCACGCAGTGCGCTCCGTACAGTGCGCTTCAAGCGACTGCCTCAACAATGAGCCGAGGGGACGACATGAGGATCACCTCCGTCTCCGGCGGTCCGTAAGACTAGGACGTCGCAAGAAACTACCAACGCACCTCAAAGGGAAATGCAATGACCATTCAAGCCATCAATGTCCGTAACCAGTTCCGCGGCACGATCAAGGAAATCATCCGTGGCGACGTCGTCAGCGAGGTCGATGTCCAGACCCCGTCAGGTATCGTCACCTCCGTCATCACCACGCGCTCGGTCGACGGCCTTGGCCTCAAGATCGGCACTGAAGTCGTGGCACTGGTGAAGTCGACCGAAGTGTCGATCGCCACGATCTGAGCTGAAAGTTCGAGCTGAAACGCTTGCGAATCACGCCGCAAACTGCGCTACAACAAAGCCATGAGCACCGTCCTGATCATCCCCGGCCTGCACGGCAGCGGGCCCGCACACTGGCAAACCTGGTTTGAAGGTCAGGTTGCCGATTGCGTTCGCGTGGAGCAGGGCGACTGGAGTTCGCCCCAGCTCACGCGCTGGGCAGGCTCGGTGCGTCAGCAGCTGGATCGTGCCAAGGGCCATGTGTGGATCGTTGCGCACAGCTTCGGCTGCCTCGCGGCGGCGCATGCGGCCTGGGACTATCGCGACCGCATCGCCGGAGCCATGTTCGTGGCGCCTGCCGACCCCGACAAGTTCGAGGTGACCAGCATCATCCCGAACGAACAACTCGGTTTTCCGAGCGTGGTGGTGTCAAGCAGCAACGATCCGTGGGTGCGCCTGATGCGCGCGGCCTGGCTCGCCGATACCTGGGGCAGCCGCTTCATCAACATCGGCGCAGCGGGTCACATCAATACCGATGCAGGCTTCGGGCCGTGGCCCGAAGGCTTGTTGATATTCGAGCAATTGCGCCGCACTCAGGCCGATCTACCCCTCGGTCAGCTCGGCGGCGGCGGTTCGGCCGGCCGGCGTGGAAGTAATGGCAACGCTGCCAGAGGCAGCCTCACGCGGCGCGCGCGCGCACTGACAGCCCGACTGGGCGATGAGTACAAACTGGCGTTCTGAACGAACGCCCATCCATTTCAAGGAGAATCATCATGAGCTTGCGTCTTGGCGACACCGCCCCCGATTTCGAACAGGACTCCTCCGAGGGCCGTATCAAATTTCACGAATGGCTCGGCGACAGCTGGGGCGTACTGTTCTCGCACCCGGCCGACTTCACGCCCGTGTGCACCACCGAGCTGGGCCTCACGGCCAAGCTGAAAAGCGAGTTCGCCAAGCGCAACGTCAAGGCTATTGCGCTGTCGGTGGACTCCGTCGAGTCGCACTCGAAGTGGATCGGCGACATCAACGAAACGCAGGATACGCAGGTCAACTTCCCGATCCTCGCCGATGGCGATCGCAAGGTTTCGACGCTGTACGACATGATCCACCCGGAAGCCAGCGCCACGCTGACGGTGCGCTCGCTGTTCATCATCGACCCGAAGAAAAAGGTGCGCCTGATCATCACCTACCCGGCCAGCACCGGTCGTAACTTCGACGAAGTGCTGCGCGTCATCGACTCGCTGCAACTGACCGAGCACCACCTCGTCGCCACGCCGGGCAACTGGAAGCAAGGCGAGGACGTTGTCATCGTCCCATCGCTGCAGGATCCGGAAGAGATCAAGCGCCGCTTCCCGGCCGGTTACAAGGCTGTGCGGCCTTATCTGCGCCTGACGCCACAGCCCAAGTAAGCACGCAGAATTCACGTTGCAAAGCCGTCGCGCCACAGGGGTGGCGTGACGGCATTTTTTCAGACCAGCGCTTCGGGGCAATCAGATTTTCAGCGCTGACTTGGTCCGTTTAAGCCACTCGGTCCGATCGGCAATGCCGACCCTTCCACCATTGATAGCAATGGTCACCTTGATCACGCTGTCTGCGTCGGCCAGTGCGTTGCAACCCTTGTCTTGCCAGACCACCGCCGCAACGGCGAGGCTCCACTGGGCGCTGATGACTTCATCCGGCGCCGCAGTGAGGTCGGGCGCGGCGGGCTCGTGTTTGCGCAGCAGCCCGGTGACAGTGCGATAGCCATCCTTGCCCGTGAGCTGCAACAGGCCACGCCCGCGATAGGTGAAGCCATCATTTGGCCCGGAGTTACCCATGCGACCGCCATAGACGATGTTCGCCAGCTTGTCCGGCGCGTGCGCGAATGCGGCTGGGTCGAGCGGCCCTTTTGGCAGGAAGCGCAAGGGCCATACAACTGGCAGACGTTCCGCGCTGTAGTTGAGGTTCTCGAACTGGATCGAGAGGCCGCCGGACTCGTGCAGGACTTGCGCCAGAAAGTGCGCCAGACGCAGTGGCGTCTCGGATATGCCACAACGATCCAGCCAGGATTGGCCTGCCAGAAATGCGTCCCGATAGCTCGAACGCACACTCGGCGCGAGCAGTGCCAGCGTCTCAGGCGATAGCTTCACTCCCATGATCTTATCCCCTGTCCGCTTCCCGTGCGCCGCACGCAGAGTATTCATTGTGACTTTGGCTTGAACAGGGAACACCTTGCGAACGGCGGCAAGCCCTTGTTCTACATTCAAGCTAGAGCACGCTCATTGCATTGCAAGACATGCGTCCCCTGTTGCCCTTGCGGGTAGTCAAATGCAAATCAGGGCAGGTTCGGCATGCAGCCACAAGCTGCCATCGCGCTCATGCAAATACCTTGTTCGCGTGGAACATCGTGAAACGAAATCGTAGTGGCGCTCAGGCCCATGCTTCGATTTCATTCGCGCCGCTCTTGTCGCAGGGCACGAACGAATAGGCGCGCTCAGCTTCCCCAATCGCTTTGCATTATTTCGTATAAGCAGACGAATTTTTATTCGTTTTACGTGTAAGCGCGTCCCCGTAATCTTCCGCCAACGCAACTGATTACGGAGACGACGCAAATGTCCGCGATCCACACAGAACTATCGCCAGCCTCGACGGCACGGAATGACCGTGCCCAGGCTGACTTCTCAACTGCACCGTCCTTCGCGGCACTCGAACGTGCGCGCCAGAAGGCCAGCGAAAGTGGCCTTCCGTACCCGGGCGGCATCTCGCCAAACGACGCGTGGGAGCTGATATCCTCCGCCGCCGCTGCGATCCTGGTAGACGTGCGCTCCGCCGAAGAGCGCAAGTTTGTGGGTCACATACCCGGCTCCATCCACGTCCCTTGGGCGACCGGCACGGCGCTGACGCGCAACCCGCGTTTCGTGCGCGAACTGGAAGCCAAGGTAAAGAAAGATCAGGTCTTGCTCCTGCTATGCCGTAGCGGTAAGCGTTCGGCACTCGCAGCCGAAGCAGCGACCAAGGCAGGCTTCACCAACGCCTTCAATGTCCTCGAAGGGTTTGAAGGAGAGCTCAACGCGCAACAACAACGCGGCACAGCCGATGGCTGGCGTCATCGCGGCTTGCCCTGGGTGCAGGACTGAACAAGAAATTCCGCGGCGGCGGGACGACACAGGCTCGTTCGCCCCCAAGCGGATGGCATGGCAACACAAGCAACAGGGGGCAGCATGAGCATTGATGAAAACACCGTGCTGGAAGCATCGGGGATCGTAACCAGCTGGGATCTCGACAAGGTCGTCGCCGATCTGCGCACCGTTCGCGAACGCTGGCGCCTGGCCCAGCACCGCAAACGTGAAACCGGCGGCCGCGAGTTGCCATCACGCGACGCCTTGCGCGAAAGCGTCAAGGCGCTGTGCGGCGCGCTCTTTCCGATGCGCCTCGGCCCGCCCGATCTGCGCCAGGAACACGAAGACTTCTACGTTGGCCACACGTTGGACGCGGCACTCAACGGCCTGTTCACGCAGGTGCTGCTGGAACTCCGCTACACCGCACGTCACCAACGCGAGAACACGCCGCTGCTGGAGCGGCGCGCCGCCAGCATCGTGCACGAGTTCGCGCAGAGCCTGCCGCGTATCCGCGCCGTGCTCGATACCGATGTGCAGGCTGCGTATCAGGGCGACCCGGCGGCCAACAGCGTGGACGAAGTCCTGCTGTGCTATCCCGGCGTGATTGCCGTCATTCACCATCGTCTGGCGCATGTGCTCTACAAGCTGGGCGTGCCCCTGCTGGCACGCATCGTCGCCGAGCTGGCGCATTCCGAGACGGGCATCGACATCCATCCGGGCGCCCAGATCGGCCCCGGCTTCTTCATCGATCATGGCACGGGTGTCGTCATCGGCGAGACGGCTGTCATCGGCGCGCGTGTGCGTCTGTATCAGGCCGTCACGCTGGGCGCGAAGCGTTTCCCGGTGGGTCAGGATGGCGGTCTTACCAAGGGCCTGCCACGTCACCCGCAGGTCGAGGACGACGTCGTCATTTATGCCGGTGCGACCATCCTCGGTCGCATCACCATCGGCAAGGGATCGACCATCGGCGGCAACGTCTGGCTCACGCATAGCGTGCCGGCCGGTAGCCATGTCACTCAGGCCAGCCTGAACAGCGAGGCCAGCAAGTACGGTAGAGAGAGCCAATGAGCGGTCTGTGCATACGCTTCGGTTCGATCGTACGGCAGCTGCGCGAAGCGCAGAGCCTGTCTCAGGAGCAGCTGGCCGAACGCGCTGACCTCAATCGCTCCTACATCGGCGAGATCGAGCGCGGCGTTGCCATGCCCTCGCTGGCGACGGTGATCAAGCTGTCGAGTGCACTGGAGGTGACGCCGAGTTCGCTGCTGGCGCGGTATGAGCAGAGTGCGAGTTGTTAGGAATTCCGACGGGCATTGAGCCCTTCCCCCTCTCCCGGCCCTGACGGGCCCCCCTCTCCCTCAGGGCGAGGGAACAGCAACGGTTAGTCGCGATCTCGGCAGTTCCCTCTCCCTGAGGGGCATAGCAAGGGTTTCAAGCGACATGTCGCTCACCTGCGTAGCCGACTAGCTATGCAGAGCCAGTCGTGGGGCGCAGAGCGGGGTGGCCCGTCAGGGCCGGGAGGGGGAAATCGTTGATCAAGCACAAACCACAACCATCATGCCAATGCCATTTCACTACCATTGATGGCTATAGCATGTTGAGCCCATCGATCTTCCCTAAGAAACTCCCTTAGGAAATTTACCGCTATTCATATTAATTTTCGCGATAAGGAGTCGGACGTGGCAGATGTAAACACCGGTCAACAGGCATTGGGCGACAACGCCGCACGGCAGCTAGCCAATGCAACCAAAACAGTTCCCCAGCTTTCCATCATCACGCCACGCTGGCTGACGCATCTGCTGCAATGGCAACCCGTCGAGGCCGGCATCTACCGCCTCAACAAGGTAAAGAATCCGCAGGACGTGCAGGTCACCTGCACCCAGCGCGATGAATCCGAGTTGCCGACCACCTTCGTTGATTACGAAGAAGCCCCGCGCGAATACTTCCTCAACGCCGTCAGTACCGTCCTTGATGTGCACACCCGCGTGTCGGACCTGTACAGCAGCCCACATGACCAGATCAAGGAACAGCTGCGCCTGACGATCGAGACGATCAAGGAGCGTCAGGAGTCCGAGCTCATCAACAATCCCGACTACGGCCTGCTGGCCAGCGTTGCCGACGAGCAGCGCATCTTCCCGCTGACCGGCGCACCGACGCCGGACGATCTCGACGAGCTGCTGACCAAGGTCTGGAAAGAGCCGGCCTTCTTCCTTACCCACCCGCTGGCCATCGCAGCCTTCGGCCGCGAGTGCACGCGCCGTGGTGTGCCACCACCTACCGTCTCGCTGTTCGGCTCGCAGTTCCTCACCTGGCGCGGCATCCCCCTGATCCCTTCGGACAAGGTGCCGGTTGCCGATGGCAAGACCAAGATCATCCTGATGCGCGTCGGCGACAAGCGCCAGGGCGTGGTCGGCCTGTTCCAGCCGGGTCTTGCGGGCGAACAAAGCCCAGGCCTGTCGGTGCGCTTCATGGGCATCAACCGCAACGCCATCGCGTCCTACCTGATTTCGCTGTACTGCTCACTGGCCGTCCTCACCGACGACGCCCTCGCTGTGCTTGATGACGTGGAGGTCGGCAAGTTCCATGACTACCCAGACACCTACAAGTAATCCTGCGGAAGCAGGCGGCTTGGGTGGTGCAGGTTCGGGCGTGAGTGGCTTGACGCCACCCATCGACATCGTGGACATCGCCAAGCTGGCCGGTGAGTTCTTCTCGGCCTTACCTGGCACCAGCGCGAGCACGGCTGCACCGGGTGGCGTGAGCAACGGCCTGCCGCTGGGACTCAGCCACCTCGGTGGCCCCTCCCAGCTCGCGACGCCGCCGCAACCGCCGGAGCCTGTGCTCGCCCTCGGCGGGCGCGCTCCGTCGATTGCGCCTACCGCACAGACGCAGAACGGCCTGCCTGACAAGCTGGCGCAGAGTGCACCCGCAGCAGGTTCGCGTGGGGGTGCTGCGCAAGGCGTGCCGGAAGGCTATGCGGCTTCGTTGCCCAGCATCGATCTGCCGCAAGCACCGGTACAAACACCCGTGTCAACGCCCAACTCGCCCTACTACTTCATCGGTGAATCGAGTGCGGCCTCGTCGTCAGCACCGGAGGTCGCCGTGCCGCGTGAAGATCGCGTCACTGCGCGCTCCTTCGGCCTGCCTGGTGAAGACGAGTTGCGCGTGTTGCTCGGCGGTGCACCCGCAGCTCCGGCTGCCGGCGCACCGGCTATCGCAGCGGAGCCCGATCTGAAGAAGAAGGACCAATGGTTCTACTTCACCGACCTGACCCGCAACGAAAACGGTCGAGCGCCCGCATCGCAAGCCGGCGCGCGTCCGCCCTTCGACGTCAACGCCGTACGCCGCGATTTCCCGATCCTGCAGGAACGCGTCAACGGCAAGCAGCTCGTCTGGTTCGACAACGCCGCCACCACGCACAAACCGCAGGCCGTGATCGATCGCATCGCGTACTTCTACGCACACGAGAACTCCAACATCCACCGCGCCGCACACGAACTTGCTGCGCGCGCGACGGATGCCTACGAGGGCGCACGCAACAAGGTCGCACGCTTCATCGGTGCCGGCTCCAGCGAAGAGATCATCTTCGTGCGCGGCACCACCGAAGCGATCAACCTGATCGCCAAGACCTGGGGTGTGCAGAACGTTCACGAGGGTGACGAGATCGTCGTCTCCAATCTCGAGCATCACGCCAACATCGTCCCCTGGCAGCAACTCGCTGCGCAGACCGGTGCCAAGCTGCGCGTGATTCCCGTGGATGACAGCGGCCAGATCCTGCTCGACGAAGCGCGCAAGCTCATCACCGACAAGGTGAAGATCGTCGCCGTTACGCAAGTCTCGAATGCGCTCGGCACCGTCACGCCGATCAAGGAAATTGTCGCCATGGCGCACAGCGTCGGCGCCAAGGCCCTGGTCGACGGCGCGCAATCCGTGTCGCATATGCGTGTGAATGTGCAGGCGCTGGATGCGGACTTCTTCGTCTTCTCCGGCCACAAGATCTTCGGCCCGACCGGCATCGGTGCGGTGTACGCGAAGCGCGACATCCTCGAACAGATGCCGCCGTGGCAAGGTGGCGGCAACATGATCGCGGACGTCACCTTCGAGCGCACCGTCTACCAGCCGCCGCCCAACCGCTTCGAAGCCGGCACCGGCAACATCGCGGATGCAGTCGGCCTCGGCGCTGCGCTGGACTATGTCGACCGGATCGGTATCGAGAACATCGGCCGCTACGAGCACGACCTGCTCGAATACGCGACGCATGGGCTCAAGACCATCCCCGGCATCCGCCTGATCGGCACCGCGCAGGACAAAGCCAGCGTCGCCTCCTTCGTGCTCAAGGGTTACTCGACCGAAGAAGTCGGCAAGGCGCTGAACCGCGAAGGCATCGCCGTGCGAACCGGCCACCACTGCGCGCAGCCCATCCTGCGCCGCTTCGGTGTCGAGACGACGGTGCGTCCTTCGCTGGCCTTCTACAACACCTGCGAAGAAGTCGATCGTATGGTGTCGGTGGTGTATCGATTGGCGACGGCCAACCACTGAGGCGCGTTGCTGAAACAAGAGCATCTGAAAGAACAAACGGCCGCTAAAAGCGGCCGTTTGTTTGCCTACAGATGCCGGACTATGCCGACATTAATGCACTGACTGTCGTCGTGCAGTTCCCCTCGCTCAGTTTTCCCAGGACATCGCACTGCTGGCGCAATGAAGTCCGGTGATTCCATTGGCATCTATTGTCAGTGCCGCTCCTTCCACCATTCGTATGCATCGCCGCCTGCGATGAGAAAAGCCATCACGACCAATGCCACGGGGCCGATATGCAGCCCAACCGTTGCCAACAAGACGGCCACCATCAACAACAGCAATGCGCTGAATTCGCTGCAGACGTGAGAGTTGTGGCAGAGCCCACTCCAGCGTTCGCGCAATGCGCCTGTCTTTTTCTCCTCCATGTTGCCCTCCATTTTCTGCCTGCCTGTAATTCAGGCTAGACCCGTGGCGAATTGCCGCCATAGGGATATGGAGAGCGTTTGATCTGCGTTAAACGTGGAGCGTGCGGTTCGTCACACAAGGCTCCGCCAGCCGCCTTGGAGGCGGCTGGCAGAGGCTCAGAAGGAGTTCCACCCAGGCACCGGCACGTGGTGTCGCGATAACCTAAAATCACGCTTTGTCCGAAGCCACAAAAGTCATGAGCCAATACTGGAGTCCCCTGGTCAGCACGCTGAGCCCTTATGTGCCGGGCGAGCAGCCGAAGATCACCAACTTGATCAAACTCAACACCAACGAGAATCCCTACGGCCCCTCGCCGCGCGCGGTGGCCGCCATGCAGGCCGAGCTGGGCGACAGCCTGCGTCTCTACCCGAATGCCGAGAGCGCTTCGCTGCGCCGTGCGGTCGCCACCATGCACGCCGAGCACGGTATTCGCGAAGAGAATGTGTTCGCCGGCAACGGCTCCGACGAGGTGCTGGCGCATGCCTTCGCGGCGTTGCTGAAGCACGAGCGGCCACTGTACTTCCCGGACATCAGCTACTCGTTCTATCCGGTGTATTGCGGGCTGTTCAGCATCGCGTACGAGCAGGTGCCACTCGACGAGGAGTTTGGCATTCGCCTCGCGGACTACGCTGGCGATGCTGGCAGCGGCGCAGGCGCGATCATCTTCCCGAATCCCAACGCACCTACCGGTCGCGCACTACCTCTCACCCAGATCGAAGCCCTACTGCAACAGCGGCCGGACATCCCGGTCATCGTCGACGAGGCCTACGTGGACTTCGGCGCGGAATCTGCCATCCCGCTGGTGACGCACTACCCCAATCTTCTCGTCGTGCAGACGCTCTCCAAGTCGCGCTCGCTGGCGGGCCTGCGCGTCGGCTTCGCCGTTGGCGACGTGGCGCTGATCGAGGCGCTGACGCGTGTGAAGGACAGCTTCAATTCCTACCCGCTGGATCGCGTCGCACAAGCGGGTGCCGTCGCAGCGCTGGAAGATCATGAATGGTTTGAGCAGACGCGCCAGCGCATCATCGCCAGCCGCGAGGCGCTGGTGGTCGGCATGCAGGCGCTGGGCTTCGAAGTGTTGCCTTCGGCGGCCAACTTCGTATTCGCACGTCATCCACAGCACGATGCGGCACAACTTGCCGCACGCCTGCGCGAGCGCGCCATCCTCGTGCGCCATTTCCGCGCGCCACGCATCGATCAGTTCCTGCGTATCACCGTCGGTGACGAAGCGCAGTGCGAGGCGCTGTTGCAGGCTCTTACGGCGATCACGCAGTAGGGTGGTTCGGGCGATATTGGCAACATCGGCGGCAACCCACCGTCGTGCCCAATGAAAAGCGGTGGGTTGCTTCGCGAACCCACCCTACGCAGGAATCGCTTCGCTGCTGTGGTCGCTCACCAGCTTCCCGTCCGCAAAATGCAGCACCCTGCCCATGTCTTTCAAAGAACGCGTGCGGTGCGCGATGGCAATCACGATGGAATCAAGCGGCATGCACGACAGGATGCCGCTCATCACGTGATCTTCCGTGGCGTCGTCGAGCGCTGAAGTCGCTTCATCGAGGATAAGAATGGAGGGCTGGCGATACAGCGCACGCGCGATGCCGATGCGTTGGCGTTCGCCGCCGGAGAGCGAATAACCGCGGTCCCCGAGTTGCGTCGCGCCACCTTGCGGGAGTGCCGCGATGAGTTCGGTGAGTCCGGCCGCAGCGCAGACCCTTGCGTAGAGCACTTCATCCAGCTCGCGCATCAGGGTGATGTTGTCCTTGATCGAGACGTTGAAGAGCTCAGCGTCCTGCAGCACGACGGTGACATGCCGCTCGAATTCATCCGGCAGGATTTCCAGATTGCTGAGGCCGCCAATGTCGATACGCCCCGCGCCCGGCTCGTACAGACCGAGCAGCAATTTGATCAGCGTCGATTTGCCGCTGCCGGATTTGCCGGTGATGCCGACACGCTCGCCACGCGCGATCGTGAAGCTGACGTCACGCAGGGCGGGCTTGCTGCCTTCATCAGGCGTCTTCCAGCTATATGCCAGATCGCTGACGTGGATGCCATCCCAGTCAGCCGGGAATTTCGCATGGCGTGCTTGCGCCTTGAGCGCATGCGAGTCGTCAAACAGCGGCATCAGGCGCATGAGCTCGGAGTAACGCTCGACCATGGCCTGGAAGCGGTCGGTGAAAGCTGTCGTCGAGGTACGCAGGCCGTTGAAGTACTGCACGTAGGTGATGACGAAGCCGACAGCGATGATGTGGTTGAGTACCGCCCAGGCAATGGCCGCGAGGAAGATGCCGAAGGAGATGCCGGTGAAGACCTGGAACACGAGCCACTTATGCGTGCTCAATGCGACGCGCTCGTGGCCGGCCGCGGTGGTCGTCGCCTCCTTGCCCTGCACGGCGCTGCGCACCATGGCGCCCGCACCGGCAGCCTTGATGGTGAGGATGTTGGTGGCGCCTTCGACGATGCTGCCACTGGCGTTTTCGGCGCTCTTGTTGATGCGTGCGCTGACCTGCGCAATCTTGCGGTCGTAGTGCCGCTCGATCAGCGACATGCCGACGATGAAGCACACGCCGAACAGCACGAACCACGGGCTGATGAAGAAGCACGACACGGTGACGCCGATCAGCGTGGCGAGCGGCCCCGCAACCTCGTTGTGGAACACGCCCCATTCCCTCACGGCATCCGAGCCGGTGATCAGGCGCTGCACCTTGTTGCCTGCGGACTCTTCGTGGTGCCAGCTCATCGAGAAGCCGACAAGGCGCTCGAAGCCCCACACGCGTGCGCGGTAGCGACAGTTGAGCGCGACCTGACCGAGGATGCGCTTGCTGCGCAGGCGAACTGCGGCGATGAGACCGCGCAGGGCGGCCAGCGCAATGATGACCGAGGCGATGGGCACGAGACTGTCGCCGGGCTTATAGGCCATCAGCATGGTGATGAGCACGCCCAGCAGGTAGGGCAGGATCAGCTCGCCGGCCTCACTGCCGAGGACGATGGGCACGTGGGTGAAGTAGCGCTTCCTGTCGGTGTCGAGGAAGAACAGCAGGGACTTGGCGACGAATGCGGCGGGGTTGCTGGTTTTCATGGAGAGCCGGAGTCTGATGGCTATCCGCAACGGCTTGCGAGCGGACGGGATGTCAGACAAGCATATGCGATGTGGGAGCCGCAGGCTTGATCGCAAATGGCGTTTTGAATCCAGGTTCACGGCGTCAGCGTAGGGCGGAATCCCGTAGGGAGTTCCGCCGGGTCAGGGTCGAGACGTACTTTGCATGGAGCCGCCTCCCGGCGGCTGGCGGAACCGCCGAGCTTCTACAAAATGAGGTTCCGCCCTACTTGATCACGCTGTACACGGCCGCAATGTCTGCATCACCATGGCCCGCAATACTCGCCTGCTTGAACAGTTCGTTAGTAGCACTGGCCGTGTGCAGGGTCTGGCCAAGTTCTTCGCTGAGCGCGATGGCCAGACGCAGGTCTTTCTGCATGTGCTTGAGCGGGAAGCTGGTGTTGTAGGTCTCGCCGAGCAGCATAGGTCCCTTGCCCTTGAACATGGGGCAGGCCATGGCCCCCGCTTCGATGACTTCAAGGATCTGCGCGCCTTCGAGATCGCCCTTGAGGCCCAGCGCGAGGCCTTCGCTGAATGCCGTCAGCATGGAGCCCATGATCATGTTGACCACCAGCTTCATGCGCGCGCCCTGACCGAGTTCGCCCAGATAGAGGTTCTTCTTGCCGAGCTTTTCGAAAGCGGGTTGTGCGTCGTCGTAGAGGCTGCGCTCGCCGGCGGCGAGAATGATCAGCGTGCCGTCTTCGGCGGGCTTCTTGGTGCCGGACACGGGCGCTTCGAGGAAGCGGCCTCCTTTCTGCGTGATCGCCGCGCCGATGTCACGCGCGGTCTGGTCGTCAACGGTAGACATATCGATGTAGCCGCGGCCCTCCCCGATGCCCTCAAGCACGCCGTCGACGCCGAAGCAGGTCTCACGTGCCGCGGCCGGGTCGGCAAGGATGGCGATGGTGATATCACAGCTGGCCGCCACCTCGCGTGGCGTGGCCGCCTGCTTCGCGCCCATCACCACCAGCGGTGCGCAGCGCGAGGCGGTGCGATTCCACACGGTGACGTCGAAGCCGGCGCGAACGAGATTCGCCGCCATGGCATTGCCCATGATGCCCAGACCCAGAAAACCATAACTAGCCACGACGCCCATCCTTTCGATTCATTTCGTTCATGATCCTGATGCCCCGCGCGCGCGGAAATGCAAAGAGGCGCAAAGAGACAACGCTAGCGGATTTTCCCATGCGTTGCGCACACGGCGGCGTATCAAGCTTATCTCTCCGTACGATGCTGCGGCCCGTGCCGAAGCCCCTGGTGATGCAAGCTACGGGCGTAAGATAGCTGCTCGACCCCACCTCTTGTGATGTGTCATTCATGCTTACTCGCCTCTTCTGCATGGCCCGCACTTCATGGCGTCTTCTGTTCGTCATCGGCCTGAGCGTCGCGGCCCATGCGGCGCCAATGGATACGCTTCTGGGCGGCAAGGCACAAAGCACGCCGCAAGCGGCCAGTGCACCACTCGATGACGATGCCGAAACACAGCGTCTGAGCGAACGGCTGGTGCAGGTTCAGGAGAAGCTGTCCAGCCTGGGAACGGCGGGCGCCGGGGCCAGCAAGGACCCGCGTCGCTTCTGGCTGGAACTGTCGGTGTACGCCTATCGCCAGCAACTGGCGGCGATGTCCGGCCTCAAGGCTCTCAAGGCGCAGGCTGGCAGCCCGACCACGCAGGCCGATCTGAGCGTGGTGACGAGCAACGGGCAGCGCGAGGTCTTGAGCCAGCTCATCGCGCAGGAAGTCGGGATGCTGACTGCGAACCTCAAGTTGCAGGAGGATTACCTGAGCACCGTGCACGATGAGTTGCAGGGCGCCCAGGCGGAGTTGCGTCAAGCTCAGGATGCCCTCGAGAAGGGCGTGAAGCAGAACATTGCAACGGGCCCCCTGTCGGACAAAGTGGCCCTGGCGCAACTCAAGGTGGAGAGCTGGTCGGCAACGCTGGCGAGCGTGGACGCACGACAGATCTTCACGCGCGCACGCCTGCAGGAGCGCCGCGAGCAAGTGCTCGGGCTGGAGAAGGCGCCTGCCGGCAGCGGGGCGGTCAGCACCGAAAGCGCCCTGTTGCAGGAAGAGCAGCAGCGCCTGGCACAGCGCGCACAACACTACGCGCAGGAGCAGAACCAGCAGCAGACAACCGAGCAGCAGTTGCGCACGCAACTGGTTGCCCTGACCGAGCGGCGAGACAGCCTGCAGGCGGCGCTGGAGGAAGCGCAGCCGAACCGGAAAGAGGCGCTCGAGGAAAGCCAGGCGAAGGAGCGCGAGACACTGGCGCAACAGGAGCCCTGGTTGCAGATCCGGCTAGAAAACAATGCGATCCACGCCGGCATCCTGTCGGATCTGGTTCTTGCCAACACGCTGGAAAACAATTTCCTGACCAGACGAATGGCATATCTCCAAACCGGACAACAGTCCGAACTGAGGCAGCTCAACGATCAGGTGCTGGCCTGGAGCAACAACCTGAACATCATGCTGCGCTCCATGCAGCAGGGCGCAGAGCTGGCGCTGGATCAGGTGGACCGGCTCGGCAGGAACCCGGCAAATCCGACGGAGATCATCAAGCACTGGCAGGACCGCGAGCGAGCCTATCGCGAAGCGGCGACCGATCTGCGCCGCTCGCTGCAGGAAGTCCAGCGCTGGCTCAATACGAGTGCTGAAGGCAGCAAGAGCCTCACCATGCGTGCCGACTACTGGCAGGAGAAACTGCGCAGCAGCGCGATGGGCCTGTGGAGCTTCGAGCTGTTCAGCGTCAGCGAGAACATCAGTGTCGACGGCCAGAGCGTGACCGTGAATCGCGGCGTGACCGTCGGCAAGATGCTGCTCGCCGTGCTGCTGATTTCGGTCGGCTTCGCCTTGTGTGTTTGGCTCGGCGGCATCATCGAGCGTCAGATCGTCACGCGCACGAAGTACGCGCCCGTGTCGGTGCGGATTGCCAAGCGCTGGCTGCTGTCCGTGGCGTTCATCGTCCTGCTCGTCAACTCCCTGCTGCTGGTGAAGATTCCGCTCGCGGCGTTTGCCTTTCTCGGCGGCGCGATTGCCATCGGCCTGGGCTTTGGCATGCAGACCCTGCTCAAGAACCTGATCAGTGGCCTGATGATGTTGCTCGAGCGCCCGTTCAAACCGGGTGACACGATTGAAGTGGCGGGCATCCGCGGCACGATCGTCGACATGAATGTACGTGCGGCCGTGGTGCGTGATGTCAATGGCATCGATACGCTGGTGCCTAACAGCACCTTCCTGGAGCAGAACGTCACCAACTGGAGCTACACCAGCAGTGTCGTGCGGCAGGGCTTCAAGGTCGGCGTGGCGTATGGCAGTGACTTGCGCCTGGTGGCGAAGCTCCTGGAGGAAGATGTTCGCGGCCACGGTCAGATCAGCAAGGACAAGGAGCCGGAAATCCTGCTCGAAGATTTCGGGCCCGATGCGCTGATCTTCGGCATCTACTACTGGCTGGATATAGGGGCTGGCGTCATCGGCCGACAGGTAGCCAGCGACCTGCGCTTCATGGTGGAGAGCAGCCTGCGCAAGAATGGCATCAGCATATCCTTCCCGCAGCGCGATGTGCATCTTGATGTCACCGGGCCACTGCGCGTGCAGATCGAGCCGGCGAGTGAGGCGACGGCCGAAGTGGCGCCACCGGCTGCCAAACCCAAACCTGCGGTCAGCTGATGGTGCTGTTTTGGTAACTAGGGCGTGTCACAGTAGGCGGGCGGATCGTCCGCCTACTGTGAACACGCCCTGGGCCCGTCCGTTGCAAACCTTGTGTTGGCGCGTGGGCTATAAACAAGAAGGCCGGACAGCAGAATCGCAGGAACTGCTTCAGCGTCATCAGGCGCTCGGCACCCGCAGAAGTACGTGAGCATCAGGAGAAACGCACATGAGTGATGAACAGACGCTGGAAGTGATCGAAGGCCGGAGCTTCGCGCTCGCCAAACCGGGAGACGTACAACTCGTACACCTCCTCTACCTGCTGCATTCCATCGGCCTCGTCGTCGGCGCCGCATCGCAGGCGGTCACGATGATCGGCGCCTTCGTCTTCGGTTGGGCGTCCATCATTGCCATCATCGTCAACTACGTGAAGCGCGACGCACTCAAGGGCTCGTTTCTCGAAAGCCATCTCGTCTGGCAGGCGGACACCTTCTGGCGCTGCCTGATCATCATGCTCATCGGCGTGGTGCTCTACTTCCTCTTCATCGGCTTCCTCATCAACTGGCTGATCTTCGGCCTGGTTGGTCTGTGGGCCGTGTATCGCATCGTCAAGGGCTGGCTGGCGCTGAAGGAAGGCAAACCAGTAGTGTGACAGTGCCGCCGGAAGCCGTGCGATGCGCATCACGGCTGGTTGCGCGCACTCCGGATGATGACAAATGCTTGAATAGCGGAGCGACTGCCATGGGTCAGCCCGCTCACCGTAGCGATAGCGAAACCGCCGGAAAACCCTTTTTGTTCCCGACTCCGGCCAGCGACCGCCTTGGGTAGCATGCGTTGTCCCCGTCCGTACGCCTGCCTCACCATGTCCCGATTACAGCAATTTTTACTGGAAACCCCACATCCCGACATAGAGCTGGGCGTGCCTCGCCTGCCGCGCCCCTTCTGTCTGGCCGAACCGTCTGCGGGTGTAACACCGCGGAGCGGGGTGATCTTCTACATCCATGGTTTCGGTGGTGCCTACAACAACGAGTACGCACAGAAGCTACTACCCTGGCTGGCCGATCAATACAATTGTGTGGCAGTGGCCGTGCATTACTTCGGCGCCGAGCTGTACCAGCCCTTTGACTGGAGCCTGCCGCCGGACTTCTTCCAACAAGTGTCCGAGGCCTATGGGATTGCAGAGGCTGAGCTCACGGCGCGCGATGCAACGACGACCGTTCGCATGCTGCTGAGCCTGCTACAGGCTCGTGGCACGCAGCTGGACCGACGCTGCCATTTCGTGCGCAACCTGCCGGGCATATATCAATCCTTCGGCCTGCTGCCCGCACTCGAGCATCTGCAGGTACTCCACCAGCTGCTGCAGCGCTACCCTGAGCTGGATCAGCGGCGTCTGCATGTGATCGGCACCTCTTACGGCGGCTACATCGCCTCCTTCTTGCGCAAGCTGGCGCCGCACACCTTCCGCATGATCATCGACAACTCCGGCTTCACGGCATCCGGCGATGAGATGGGGGCAATCTTCGGTTGGTCTGGATCAACAATGGGCGGCGTTCAGGTACTGGTGCGCTCAGCCGAGCATTGGGAAGAAGACCCGACCTCTCCACGCCATTTCTCCCCAGCATGCTCGGCTTTGCGCAACCTATGCGATGGCGCGCAACTGGCTCCCAGCGAAACAGCTTGGTTCGGCTTTGCCGCAGTGAACGACAAGTTCTTCCCGCAAGGCCAGAAGGATAGTCAGGCCCGCGTCTTCGCTTTGGCAGGGCCGGCCTCATACAAGCTGGTAACTGAGGCGGATCTGGACGGCCGCCTATTCAAGAACCTGGAGCACGGCATGGCGGCCTCGATGCGCGCCATGTTCGCCTGGTGCTACGAGCGTCTGGACGAACTTGCGCCGGCCACCAAGGCCAGCCAGGCGAACGACTTCGAGCGGGGCTCGCGGCTGCGTTTCGACTGCCCGAGTCGGCAATACCTGCTGGAGTTCAACGCAGCTAGCGGCGTCGTCATGCGCGTCGCCTGAGTTACCGCAGAGCCGCCTGAACAAGCCACGCGACCACGCACCCTGCCGCAAACTCCCTACAGCTTCGACAACAGATCGCGCTTCTTGTCGGCGAACTCTTCGTTGGAGATGTAGCCCTTCTGCAGCAACTCTCCGAGGCGTTCAATCTTCTGGAACACATCGCCGTCCTGCGCCGAATTGCCTGAGTAGCCCGGCTGGCTATTGCCAGGCTGGACGTACTGCACCGGCTGCAGCGGCGCGCTCTGCGCTACCGGCGCCTGACCGTTGTACGAGATCACGGGCAACTGCGCGCAGGGCACGACACCGTACTGGCTATTGAAAGTCACGTCCGAACCATAGCCCTGTTGTTGCGACACGCCACCAATCTGGTGATCCAGCGTGTCATAGACGGTGCTGTTGCCCTGTATCTCAACCACCAGACGACGCGAACCGGGAAACACAGCGTAGCGCACATCGTTTTGCGCGCCGGTCGACGAGGGCGAACCGAGGTCGGCGGGCCACCACTGGCCGAAGGCCTGGGCGGGCGATACAAAGATGCTGGCATTGCCCTGATTGCCCATATATCCCGACTGGTTCTGTAACTGCATGGCCGGCGGTGGTGCGAAAAGCGGCTGGCTGGACAGCAGATTGGACAGTTCGGTGCAGAGG
Organism: Rhodocyclaceae bacterium; assembly: GCA_035456105.1. Taxonomy (GTDB): domain Bacteria; phylum Pseudomonadota; class Gammaproteobacteria; order Burkholderiales; family Rhodocyclaceae; genus Viridibacterium. Next base: position 331,063 of record DATIDV010000017.1, read on the forward strand.
CCGTCGACCTTGTACTTCAGCCCGTTGTTGAACATATCGCCCACCATCGTCATGCCGCCGAGCATCCACTGGCCGCCGCCACCGAGTTCGGGGTGGTTGAACTGCGCCATGGTGCCTCCCCCGTTTGTAACGGCCTGCAGCATGGTCGCCACGGCATCGAAGCTCACCCCGTAGCGCTGCGCTATACCTTGAATGATCTGTTGCCCCTGCGGTGTGAGTTGCTGCATGTGGTGCCTCCGGACTATTACGGGGTGCCTGACGAAATCCGGTAACCGGAGGAATCGATAGACGGGAAATCGGGAAAAGGCCTGCATGCCCAATGCGCGGGCGGTTCTGCCTGAGAGCGTCTTGATACCCTGACGAGGTGTAAATCTGATGACAGCAGCCAGCCGTACAGGTGTCCGCGACCGCCAGACGGGCCTTGGGGATAAGCAAGAGTCCTGCCGCGGCCGTCGTTTGCGCCGCAAGGCAGCTCGATTGGGTACAGTACCGGCTTCGCCCAGCCACGCCCCGCAGCCCTCTGCCGTGACCCTCTCTGCCAGCCTGCATTGCCACCCTGCCAGCCCGTGCCCCGCCGTTTCCACACTGCAGGCCACCTGCACGCAGGTCGAAGACGGATTGCAATTACGCTTTGTATTGCGAGGCGATGTGCAGGCCTTGCGCGTTCCTGCGGGCGCGCAAGGCGGCTTTGCCGACGAGTTGTGGCGACATACCTGTCTTGAGGCCTTCGTCGGCACGACTGGAGCCACGGCCTACCGGGAATTCAATTTCTCGCCGAGCGGGCAATGGGCCGCCTACGCATTCACGGACTATCGCCAGCGCGACCTCGGCTGGCAGCCCGTGCAGGCACCCCAGATCCTCACACGTACGACACCGGACAGCCTGATTCTGGAGGCGCGTATTCCGGCAACGCTGCTACCTGCCGGTGCCGGCCTGTTGCATATCGGCCTGACCGCCGTCATCGAGACCAGCGATGGCGCGATCAGCTACTGGGCGCTAATGCATCCCGGCGAGCGCCCCGACTTCCACCTTAGCGCTGCCTTCACCCTGCAGTGCGTACTGAATACCGCACAGCCATGACCCCATCCGTTTTGTTTGGCCTCGACCGCCTGATCGCCGACCCCACCCTGCGCGCATCGCTCGCCGGGCGCCGCGTCGCGCTGCTGGCCCATCCTGCCTCCGTCACGCGTGATCTCAGGCATGCCATCGACGCACTCGCGCCCTTGCCGGAGATCCATCTGAGCGCGGCCTTCGGCCCGCAGCACGGCCTGCGCGGCGACAAGCAGGACAATATGATGGAGTCGCCCGACTACCGCGACCCGCAGCACGGCATCCCCGTCTTCAGCCTCTACGGCGAAGTCCGCAAACCGACCGACGCCATGATGGCGTCATTCGACGTGCTGCTCGTCGACCTGCAGGATCTCGGCTGCCGCATCTACACCTTCATCACCACGCTGAGATATGTGCTTGAGGCCGCCGCGAAGCATGGCAAAGCAGTGTGGGTACTGGATCGCCCCAACCCGGCCGGTCGCCCAATCGAGGGCTTGCGCCTGCGCGAAGGCTGGGAGAGTTTCGTCGGTGCAGGGCCGATGCCGATGCGTCACGGCCTGACGATGGGCGAGCTGGGCCACTGGTTCATCGCCCAGCTCGGCCTGCAGCTCGAATACAAAGTGATTGAAATGCAGGGCTGGCAGCCCGAAGCCGCGCCCGGCTATGGCTGGCCACTCGGCGAGCGCAACTGGGTGAACCCGAGCCCCAACGCCGCCAATCTCTCCATGGCCCGCGCCTACGCCGGCACCGTGATGCTGGAAGGCGTGACCCTGTCAGAAGGACGCGGCACGACGCGACCGCTCGAGCTCTTCGGTGCGCCAGACATCCACGCGCGCTCGGTGCTCACCGAGATGCAGCGCCTCGCCCCGCACTGGCTCGATGGTTGCCGTCTGCGCGAATGCTGGTTTGAACCGACATTCCATAAGCATGCCGGCAAGCAATGCAACGGCATCCAGATTCACGTCGAGGATGGCACCTATGATTACGCGGCGTTCAAGCCCTGGCGTCTGCAGGCGCTGGCCTTCAAGGCCCTGCGCAATCTGCAGCCGGACTATGTGTTGTGGCGGGAATTTCCCTACGAATACGAGTTCGACCGCCTCGCCATCGACCTCATCAATGGCTCGCCGCTACTGCGTGAGTGGGTGGACGATCATGAGGCTGCGCCGGGCGACCTGGACGCGATCACCGTCCCCGATGAAGACAGCTGGGCGGCGGAGCGCGAGGCGTTCCTGCTGTATCGCTGAGGTCCAGGATTTGCAGCGCGGAAGCGCTAGCCTCTCTCGTCGCTACTACGCACAATGCCGCGCGCTTGGCGCAATGCCGTTCAGTTCAGGAGTTTCCAAAACAAGTTCGTCATCCCGGCGAAAACCGGGATGACGAGGTTTGGTTATTCGCGGCGCCTAACTGAATGGTATTAGCGCGCTTGGCGCGGCATTCTGCAAGATCGGGCCGGTCCGCAAGCTGGACCGGCCTGATACCGCTACATCGTCAGCTTGTCGTTACTGCAGCCGGTGCTGAGGCACTCGCGCTCACGTTCCTTGAGAAACGTCAGACGGGACTGGGTCTTCTCCACGGCACAGCCAAGATTCACGTAATAGCCATTGCTTTTTTCTTCACTGCATTCCGCGTCACGCGTCTTGATCCAGGCCACCTGACCTTGTTTCAGCGAGTCTTTCTGTGCGGTATTCAAATGCCCACGCAGACTCGTATAAGCCGCATTCAGATCACGGTCCGATTGCGAGAAAAGATTCCCCGCGCAATAGACTTCATCAAAAGCATTACGCGGCTTGGCACAGCCCGCGGCGTAGCTTCCTGTCGCTGCAACGATCAATACAAAACCCACTGCCAATTTCTTCATGTGACGCCCCGTAAGAATTCTGCATTATGGTTTCTGGCAGGCATGCAAGCCTTCTGCGATGGCACTCGCCAGCCGTTCAATAGTCTCCGTCCCTGCCAGTCGCAGCGCCTCTTCAGGATTGGCGATCACGCCCGCTTCGATCAGCAGCGCAGGCATGGTAGCCGTCTTCAATACGATCAAGTCATCAAAGCGATGCACGCCCAGACGTTTATCGATAAACGGCCGGTTCTCGCCTGGAATAGGTGTCGCGTGATAGTTCGATGGCATTTCGCCTGAAGCCAGCAATCGTTCTCCGACAGCCTGCGCGCACAACAGGCTTTGCGCATAACGGGGATTCTTCTCGGAGACGAAGATCGAGAAGCCGGAGAATTCGCGGCGGCGCCCTGCGTCTATCCACTCCTGCTGAATCGAGTCATGGTGAATCGATACAAACAGATCGGCATCGGGCGTCAGCGTCGCTCTCTTCGTCAGCTCGATCTCCTGACCGTCGGCGGATACGCGAACCACGCGCTCGTCGCGCGCGGCCAATGCACGCGTCAAGGCAGCGCCAAGTTCAAGGTTGTACTGATGCTCGACTCGTCCATCCGGTGCCCGAGCGCCCGGGCGCAGGGGCGTATGGCCGCTATCGACGACGATCAACGCGGCCTGAACGCCCGACGTCAGCAAGACCAGAAGTATTGCGCTGCAGATGCGCGTGACAGGCATGAGCATTTCCCGGAAGTCCTTCTGTTTATCGCGCGTTGAAATACGCACGGCATGGTCGACGCGGCTGGAGCGTGCCGCGGGGCGGCGAAGCTTACTCTGTCGGAAATCGTTTGTCCGCAAACAGTGGCAGGGCGTGTTCCCGCGCCTGCCTACCACGCCTTGCGGAACGTCAGGTTGATGCGCTGCGCGCCCAGCAACGCATGCATGCCCGCCTTGAGCGGCATGACACCGTGATAGCGCAGGCGCGCCTCGGCGCCCCAGACCACCACATCGCCGTGCACGAGCGGCACACGCAGCGCCCTGTCTGAACGCGCCATGCCACCGAACTGGAAGATTGCAGGCAGACCGAGCGACACCGAGACGATGGGCGCCGAGTAATCGCGTTCGTCCTTGTCCTGATGCAGGGACATGCGCGCACCGGGCTCGTAGCGGTTGATCAGGCAGGCGTCAGGCTTGAAGCCCGCAAAACCTGCGCTGGCGGCCGCGCGTTCGGCAAGCGCATGTAATGCTTCCGGCATTTCCGGCCAAGCCAGTCCGGTTTGCGGATCGGTGTCCTGGTAGCGGTAGCCCGTGCTATCCGTCACCCAGCCCCAGGCGCCACAACAGCTCATCGCCACCGACATGCGGTAGCCGCCCGGCGTCTCCATATGGCGGAAAGCTGCTCGAGCAATGACGGCGTCGATGGCGGTTATCAGTGCAGTCTCGTCGGCCAGTGCAAAGCCACGCAACACGACCGCGCCGGGACCCAGCGCTTCACGCCAGATCTGATTTCCATCGGCGCTGCCGAAGAGGCTCAGTGTCATGTTGAGGGCTTCTGTCTGGCGCTGACGGGCAGTGCCGACTCCTTGTCGAGCAAGGCGCGCTTGCGTTCCACACCCCAACGGTATCCCGAGAGGGCGCCGTCGTTGCGCACCACGCGGTGACAGGGAATCAGCACCGCGATGGCGTTCGCCGCACAGGCGCCGGCCACGGCACGCACGGCTTTCGGCGCACCGATGCGTTCGGCGAGTTGGGTATAGCTGAGGGTCTGCCCCGGCGGTATCTCGCGCAGCGCCTGCCAGACGCGTTGCTGGAAGGCTGTGCCGCGCACGTCAAGCGGCAGATCGAGGCCTGCACCGGAGGCTTCGACAAAGCCCACCACCTTCGCGACAAGCCACTCGAAATCCGCATCGCCGCCGATGAGGTCGGCACGCGGAAAACGGTCCTGCAGATCGCGTACCAGCATCTCTGCGTCGTCATCGATCAGCACTGCGCAGATGCCGCGTTCGCTCTGCGCGACGAGGATTGCGCCGAGCGAACTCTCGCCGACGGCAAAGCGGATCTGCGTATTGACACCACCCGATCTGTACTTCGTTGGCGTCATGCCGAGCACGCCGTTCGACTCCGCGTAGAAACGACCATTCGAGTTGTAGCCTGCGTCGAAAATGGCTGCCGTCACGCTGCCACTGCGGCTCAATTCTTCACGCACGCGTGCCGCACGCTGTGCAGTCGCGTAAGCCCTGGGCGTGACGCCGGTAGCGGATTTGAACAGGCGGTGAAAGTGATAAGTGCTGAGCCCGACGCTTGCAGCAAGCTCATCCAGAGTCGGCACCGCTTCTGTCGCCGCCAGCGCCTGCTCGATGATGCGGCAAGCCTGCGTGACCTTCGCCGCTTGTTGTTCGGCCAATGCAGCCTGCTCCGGCTTGCAACGCTTGCAGGGGCGGAAACCGGCGCGCTCGGCGTCTTCGCGTGTCGCGTGAAACGCGACGTTCTCCGGCAGCGCCGCGCGTGCCGCGCACGAAGGGCGGCAGTACACGCCCGTGGTTTTCACGGAGTAGTAAAACGCGCCATCAGCCGAAGCATCGCGCGCCACGACCGCCGCCCAGCGCGGGTCAGCCAGCGTTGCGGCGGCGAGCACGGCATTCCTGTCTGAAGCTTTCATGGCCGGTTCCCTTCCACGATCCACATGATGGCTCGCAATCTACCGATCAGGCCAGTGCGGCGCACTCCGCTGCTTGCTTTCGAATCGCCATTGCCCAATAGGCTGCGCGAATAACCAGCCGCTCACGACATGCTGCTATACAGTGGTCGCTCAGATTTGCCGAGATTCAAAGCATGTCAAGACGCACTCTCCTCTGGCTCACATTCGCTGTTTCCGGCGCGATCGCTTATGGCTTGGTGTTCCACGAGAGCGTCTGGCCTCTTGGTCGGATCATCGCGGGCTGGTATTCAATCTTCACCATCGTCGTAATTCTAGGTGCGGCGATCATTACGTTTTCAATCAAGTGGGGGCCGTTAAGAAGCGATAGCCACTTTGTGGACTTCTTTAGCCTCTGGTAAGTGCTATCACCTGCTCTCACAAGCACTCAGATTCCGCCCTCAACCCAGGCCGCAATCTGCGCGGTCTGCATCGCACCCGCCTGCCGCTTCGCCTCCTGTCCGCCACGCAACATCACCAGCGTCGGCAGGCTGCGAATACCGAAACGCGCCGCAGCGCGCGGGTTGTTGTCGCTGTCGACCTTGGCAAAAATGACGCGGCCCTTGAAGCGCTCGGCAGCGGATTTGAAATGCGGCGCCATCATCTGGCACGGACCGCACCAGGCGGCCCAGAAGTCGACGACGATGGGCAGCTCCGTGCGGCTGGTGACGCGTTCGAAGTTGGCATCGGTGAGTTCGACTGGATGGCAGTCGAGCAAGGCGTTCTTGCACTTGGCGCAGACCGGATCACTGGCGCTGCGCTCGGTGGGTACGCGGTTGATGGTCTGGCAGTGGGGGCAGACGATGAGCATGTGGATTCCTGGCTGGCTGTTTGTCCGAACCTTGGGCCGGAACGCCGGAAATCAACGTCTTACAAGCAAGAGCCCACATTCAAGGTGGTGCGTGTAGGGGAACTGGTCGAACACCGCCGCAGCCGAAATCATGTGCGTGTCCTGCAGGGCAGCCACATTGTCGCGCAGCGTCTCCGGATTGCAGGAGATGTACAGGATGCGCTCGAAGCTGCGCGCCAGTTCCACCGTCGGCGCGTCGAGCCCACTGCGCGGCGGGTCGACGAAAAGCGTGGTGAAACGGTAGCTGTCGAGATCGATATCCTTCATGCGGTTGAAGGGTCGCACACGCGCCAGCGCCGCGCTGATCTCGTCGCTGGCCATCCTCACCATGCTCACATTGCTTATGCCATTGGCGTCGAGGTTGTAGTGCGCGGCCTTGACCGAAGGCTTGCTCATCTCGGTGGCCAGCACCTTGTTGAAGGCCGGCGCCAGTGCCACCGTGAAATTGCCGTTGCCGCAATACAGTTCGAGCAGGTCGCCATCGGGCGCTGTGGATTGCGCTGTGGATTGTTTGCTCGCCCACGCCAGCATCTTGCTGCTCACGCCCGCGTTCGGTTGCGAGAACGCGCCCTCGACCTGCTGGTAGCGCAGGCGGCGGCCATCCACCTCCAGCTCTTCCAGCACCCAGTCGCGCTCGAGCACGATTTTCTGCTTGAGGCTGCGGCCGATGATCATCACGCCCAGGTCGGCGGCAAGTTCACGTGCGGCGCCTTCCCAATCCGCTTCGAGCTTGCGGTGATAGATCAGCGTGACCAGCATCTCGCCAGACAGCGTGGCGAGGAAGTTCACCTGGAACAGGCGACGCTTCAGATCGGGTCGCGCCTGCAAGGCCGCTTTCAGCACCGGCATCAGCGTGCAGATCGGCTCGGCTGCAACCGGGAAGGTCTCCATCAACACCGGTTTGCGCGGGTCTTCCGGGTCGAACATCGCGTAATGCATCTCGTCGCCGTCGTGCCAGATACGGAACTCGCTGCGCTGGCGGAAATGCAGGGGCGCGGAACGGAACACCTCGGGCTCGGGCAGGCCGAAAGGCGCAAAGGACTCCTTGAACTGCGCGAGCTTGGCGGCAAGCTGCGCGTCGTAATCGGCGGGGTTGATGCTGGGCAGGGCCATGGGTGATGCAGAACCAGAAAAACGGGCGAGCGCAAGGATACCGCGCCCACCCCGGATCGGCCCACCCTCGGCGAATCAGCCCTGCGTGTAAGTCACAAAGCCTTGCAGGAACTGCTTGAGCTGCGCCTTGACCTTGTCGTCCGCCAACTCGCCTGCTTCATTGAACACACTGCCTGCGCGCGACACCATCAGGCGGCCGCCGAACCACTGGCGCGTGCCGAGCGTGCGCAGCACCGACAGCCAGGCATTCTGCGCGAGGATGGTGCCGAAGCCGCCCGGCGAGGCGCCGATCACGGCGAAGGGGCGGTTACCGAAAGTGTGGTCGCCATTGGCCGACTGGCGCGACAGCCAGTCGATGGCATTCTTGAGCACACCGGGCATGGAGTTGTTGTACTCGGGACTGACGAGCAGCACGCCGTCCGCATCCGCAATCTGCTCACGCAAGGTGATGACAGCAGGCGGCACACCCTCGGCGGCTTCCACATCACCGTCGTAAAGTGGAATGCCGCGGATGGTGCCGATCTCCAGCACGCTGTCCTCGGGCATCAGGCCAGTCGCCGCGCGCAACAGCGAGGCGTTGTAGGAGCCGGCGCGCAAGCTGCCAGCGATACCGATGATTTTCGTCATGAGATGCTCCTGTGCTGATCAAGACCAGATCATGCACTGATTCGAGTTTGCGTATTAGCCGGTCAATATCGATTTCAGGGTATCGATCTCTTCCACGATGAAATCGAAGAAACGCAGCCACGCGCGGTGTGTGCCTGAGATCGGGATGTACGAGGATGCGCCAGATACGCGTCATTTCGGGGATCGGTCCGAACAGGCGCACCAAGTCTTCTTCGGCATCGCCGAGAGCGGTCGGCAGCGGCGCAATGCCGACGCCCGACTTCACCGCATAGACAAGGCCCAGCACGCTGTTATTGCGCGCGACGATCCTCGCGTCGGGCGCGACTTCCTTCAACCATATGGCGGCGCGGTGATTCGCCAAGCCTTCTTCGAAACCGATCAGCGGATGTTCGCGCAGCGCTTCGACGCTTTCAGGCTTGCCATGCTGCTCGACATACTTCCGACTGGCGTATACCGCCCATAGCGAATCGGCGATCTTGCGGCCAATCAGCTCGGCATCCTCCGTGTCGCCGGAGCGCAGAGCCACATCCGCATACCCTTCATGATGTCCAGATAGCGGTCGCTCATCACGAAGTCGACACGCAGCCCCGGGTAGCGCGCATGGAATCGCTCCAGCAACGATGACTTGCTGATGCGGAACATGATGGGTTCGGGGCAGGTCACGCGGATCACACCTGTCAGATCACGCCGCGCCGTTTCGATATGTTGTTCGGCGGCCAGCACAGCCGCTTCAATGCGTTCGGCATACGGCAGCATCTCCTCGCCGAACGCCGTCAGGCGATAACCCGTCGGATGGCGCACGACCAGCGTGCGGCCGATGCGCCGCTCCAGCTCTGCCAGACGACGCTGCACGGTGGACTGATTGACCCGCAACGCGCGGCTCGCCGCCAGCGTGCTGTGGTGACGCGCCACCGCCAACAGGGTACTTGAGGTCGTTCCAGTCAAACATGACGCGTCGCCCGGCTATGCATTTGTGCGGCCCCCTCGCGCAATTTTGCGGCTTACGCGGCACGCCACGCAACGCTAGTCTTCATTCAGCTGCCAAGGCATGGATGAAAGGAGTGCGACATGATCACCACAACGAGCTTCGACCCGGAGGCATTCAAGGCTGCCACCCGCGCGCAATGGAACAAGGCCGCGCCGGGCTGGAACGCACACACACCGCAGCTTCGCGCCTGGCTGCGACAAGCCACCGACGCCATGCTCGACATGGCAGGCGTCACGGCCGGATCTCATGTGCTTGATCTGGCCGCCGGCGCAGGCGACCAGACGCTGGACATTGCCGCCCGCACCGGCCCGACAGGACGCGTACTGGCTACGGACTTGTCGGCGGGCATTCTCGAATTCGCCAGGGCTAACGCACTGCACGCCGGATATGACAATGTGGAGACGCGCGTTGCCGACGGCGAAGCCCTGCCCGTCGACAGCGCCTCATTCGACGCCGCAGTGTGCCGCCTCGGCCTGATGTTTTTCCCCGACCCTTTGCGTGGCTTGCAGGAGATGCATCGCGTGCTCAAGCCGGGCGGCGGCGTGTGCGCCGTCGTGTTCTCGAACCCGGCGGCGAACCCTTGCATCGGCATCTTGCTGTCGACGGCCTTCAGACATGCCGGCTTGGCGCCACGCGACCCCTACACGCCCGGTGGCCTGCTCAGTCTCGGCAGGCCAGGCCTGATCGATGAGTTGTTCCGCGCGGCTGGCTTCAAGAGCGTGGCCACGACAAGGCTGGCCGCGCCTTTCCGCCTGCCCTCGGCAAAAGCCTATCTGGATTTCGTGCACAGCTCGGCAAGCCCCATTCAGCAGATCCTGTCGGAACTTGATGCCTCTGCGGCGCAGGCCGCCTGGGCCGAAATGGAAGAGCGACTGAGCGCTTACACGAACAGCGAGGGCTGGGAAGGTCCGAACGAATTGTTGCTGACTGCTGGCCGACGTTGAACCACGGCTTAGCGTCGCACCGAATACAGAAAAGCGCATAGCGCCGCCGCACCGGCCGCCCACAGGGCAACGCCGAAGGGTGGCAAGGGCGCGCTTTCCATCTTGAATCGCCGCGGCTTGTTCTTGAGGAAGACGATTCTCTGCAGCCCGTCGTCCATCAAGCTGTTGATGGCGTCCTTGGGCAGGAGCAGCGCGACTACGCTTTCCTTGCCGTCCGCAGTGCGCAGCCTCACGTCGAAACTGCCGCGCAGCACGCCTTCGTACTCGAGCCAGCGCGTCGGCAGATGCTGATCGGCGCGCGCCTTCTCGATTGAAGCCGGCACGCCATTCATGGCGAACTGCAGCCGCTCATACGTACGATCTGCCGCGCTGAAAAGGCAGACGACAGCTGTGACGAAAAGCACCATCCTGAAAGACCAACCGCGGAACAAGCCGCCGGATTGTTCAAGAGACATCGGACATCTCCGGTTTTGATTGCGAATCCAGAGGTGAATGATGCCGCCGCGCGGTCACGGCGCTGCTCGTCACGGGATGAACGGCTGATCGGACTGTCGGTTCAGTCCCGCGCCGGGTCTCCGCGCTGCCACAGGAAGTCGATGAAGGCGCGCGTCTTGGCCGGCAGCAGGCGGTCCGGCAGGGTCATCAGGTAGATCGCGCGCCCGGGTAGCTGGTAGTCACTCATCAGCTCAACGACGCGGCCATCAGCGAGTTCGTCGGTCAGGTGATACCTGGAGATGGCGATGATGCCCAGACCGCCGATGACGGCGTCGCGCAGGATGTCGACGCTGTTGACTGTGAGCGAGCCCTGCACGTCGATCACACTGTGTCCGTCCGGTCCGTCGAAATGCCAGGGCGTCTGCAGAATGCCGCCGACATAGTAGAGGCAGTTGTGCTGCGACAGCTCGCGTGGATGCGCGGGCGTGCCGTGCTGTGCGAGATAGGCGGGTGACGCGCAGACGATGTAGGGCACGTCGACCAGCTTGCGGGCGACGAGGCCCGGCGCCGGGCTGTCCGTCAGGCGCACGGCGATGTCGACCGCCGTGCCGGCAAGATCGGCAAGCTGATCCGCGAGCTGCAGCTCCATGCGGATGTCGGGATAGCGCTGCAGGAATTCCGGCAGGCGTTTGCTCAGCACGCGGGCGCCATAGGAATACGGCGCGGAGACGCGCAAGGTGCCACGCGGGCTGGCGGAAAATTCGTGCAGCTGCGTCTCGGCGCTGTGCATTTCGTCGAGGATGCGGCGGCAATGCGCGTAGAGCGTCTGACCCGCTTCGGTAAGGCTCTGGCGGCGCGTCGTGCGGTTGAGCAGAGTGACGCCGAAATCCCGCTCCAGCGCCGCGAGGCGCTTGCTAACCACGGCACGCGAGCAGCCCAGCCGCTCGGCCGCGGCAGACAGACCGCCCGCGTCGACAACCTCGGCAAAGCTCGCCATGTTGATGAGACGTTCCATTCCCCACCCCTATTTGCGCATATCAGGAAACAATCCTGAGACACTGTACTGCTTTATGCGCAATACGGTGAAGCCTAAACTTGCTTCACATCAAGTCTGAGAAGCGAAGGAGCAAGCCATGGCCAACACACAGAACCAGCAGGGCACACAGACCAGCCGCGCCATTTCGGCACTGGTACTGGCAACGATCATCTGGGGCGCCATGTTTCCCGTGGCCAAGCTGATCCTGCACGACATGGACGCGCTGACGATGACGCTGCTGCGCTATGGCATTGCAGCGCCGATCTTCCTGCTCATGCTGGCCTGGCGCGAAGGCTGGGGCGCCCTGCGGCCGCAAAGCACCAGCGGCTTGTCCGTGTGGCCGGTGATCGGTCTCGGCGCGCTCGGTTTCGCCGGTTTCAATCTGCTGATGTTCTACGGCATCGCCCAAACCAAGCCCGAACACGGCGCTGTCGTCATGGCCCTGCAACCGCTGATTGCGGCCATGATCCTGTGGGTGCGCAGCGGCAAGCGCCCGGTCGCGCGCAGCTTCGTCGCGCTCGCGCTGGCCATTGCCGGTGTCGTGTTGCTGGTAACGGATGGCGAAGTCACGCGCCTCGCCGAACATGCCGCTGTAATACCGACGCTGATGATGATTGCCGGCGGTACCTGCTGGGTGCTGTATTCCACCGGGGCGGCGCGCTACCCGAACTGGTCCCCTCTGCGATACACCGCGCTGACCAGCACCGGCGGCGTGCTGGTACTCGGCCTGCTGTGGCTCATCGTGGGCGCGGCCGGTGGCTTGCGCATTCCGTCGGCAAGCGCGATGCCCGGCCTGCTGCCGGCCTTGGCTTACATCACCGTGCTCGCGGCCTTCCTCGCCGTGCTGTGCTGGAACAATGGCATACGCGGCATCGGCGCCCAGAACGGCATGCTGTTCATCAATGTCGTGCCGCTGACGGCCCTCGTCGTCGGGCTGCTGCGCGGTCATCCCTTCGGTGCGTGGGAACTCGTCGGTGCCGCACTGGTGCTGCTTAGCCTGGTGCTCAATCAGGTAAGCCTGCCGCAGCGGCGTGCAGCTGTCGCGGGAACGCGCGTGGCAAGGGTCTGATTCACTGCTGTCGGAACTACTTCGTGTGCAACCCCGCCGGCACGATCCAGCGTTCGGCAATGCTGAACACCGCTTCGATCAGCAGCGCCAGCATCGCACAGGGAATTGCGCCGGCCAGCAGTGTGGCGTTGTCGTTGAGCGCCAGCCCGGTGACGATGCGCTCGCCGTAGCCGCCTGCGCCGACGAAGGCAGCAATCGTCGCCGTGCCGACGCTGATCACGGCGGAGGTCTTTATGCCCGCCCAGATCGTGGCGGCCGCGAGCGGCAGTTCGATGCGGCGGAGGATGGTGCCGTCGCCAAGGCCGAGGGACTGCGCGGCCTGTTTCAGGCTCACCGCGATCTGCTGCAGGCCGGTATGCGTATTGCGTACGATGGGTAGCAAGGCATACAGCGCTAGCGCAATCAGCGCAGGCACCTGACCGATACGGCCGGTCACCGGAATCAGGATGGCCAGCAGGGCCAGCGAGGGAATGGTCTGCAACATGCCGGTCGCGGCGAGAATCGCGGCGCCGATCTTCGGGCGCCTGGCCGCGATAATGCCCAATGGCACCCCGAGCACGATGCTGATAGCGAGCGCGATGAACACCAGCGCGAGATGTTCAAGCGTCAGGCGCCAGAAATCCCGGGCGAAGATCTCGTGCAGCCAGGAACGTGCGGAGGCCGGTCCGGCGGCCTTGCCGGGCGCTTGCTGCGACAGACTCGTCACCAGGAACCCGCGCGCAACGATGTCGAAGTCCTTGCCGCCCAATTCCGCCTCAGCATTCATGCGCCGCATGGCGGCATCGTCGATGACGCCATTGAGCTTTTTCAATGCCTCCCAGCTGCGCGGAAAGCGTTGCGGCAGGTCGCTGCGATAGAGCAGCACGGCGTCGTAGCGCGGGAAGTACTGCCGGTCGTCCTGCAACACGGTGAGCGGGTATTTCTCCAGCATCGCGTCGGTCGAGTAAACGTCGATGAGATCAACCTGGTTCTGCGCGAGTGCCTGATAGGCAAGGCCATGGTCTAGCCCGTGCGGTGTGCTGAGGCTCAGCTGGTAATGCTGCTGCAGGCCCGTCCAGCCATCAGCACGACCGATGAATTCCTGCGACAGCCCGAAGCGCAGCGCTCCGGCGTTGGCGAGGTCCGAAATGCGCGCAATGTGGCGTTTCTGCGCGTCCTCGCTGCGCATGGCAAGTGCATAGGTATTGTTGAAGCCCAGCGGCACGGCGACAGCCAGCTTCATCGGTGCCAGCAGCCGATTCAACTCGACAAGCGAAGGCACGTCGTCGAGCTTCAGGATTTCTTTTGCGATGGTGCCGGTGTACTCGGCATAGACATCGATATCACCGGTCTTCAGCGCATTGAGGACGATGCCGGTATTGCCCAGCCCGCGCAGATGCAGGGCTTCGGCCTCACCCGCCGAGCGCGCCTGCTGTGCAATGAGTTCGCCAAGAATGTAGGACTCGGTAAAGCGTTTGGAGCCAACCTTGACTATGGTGAGCTTGTCGACCGCCGCAACGGGCAGCGCAAATATAGCGACAAGGCTGACCAGCAACACAAGCCAGGCAGCGCGGATGCCTTCAGGCATGTGCACCACGCAAGATGATGCGGGCGAGCGCCGCCTCCGTGGCGTCGCCCCTGGGAACGGCAATGCCAAAGACATCCTCGAGCACGCTACGCAGCTCGTCGGCACTGTGCAGCGCCTGCTTTTTCTTGCCTTCGGCAGAGCGCATCGACAGTTGATTGTTGAGCAGGGTGTAGCGCGCGCCCACGGGTGCGCGCGCCACCAGCAGATCATTCACGAAACGCGACGTAGGGTGCGTGCAGGCATACCAGTTGGGGCCTTCGTAATCGATGGCCAGCTGCTCGGTCAGGTCGAAGCGGTACAGCGCGCGCCATTCGTGGCCGAGCCCGGCCTTGACGCAGATGTCGCCGTTGGTGTGCACCAGGCGGAAGTGTTCATGCGGGGTCGGCTGCTCGTCCTGTGTATCGAGTCGCAGCGGCGCGGTCAGCACCAGTCCGCCGAAGCCGACATCGGCGAGGTAGCTGACACCGTCAATGTCGACGCGCAGGACCATGTGCGTGCGCGGCGTAAGCGTGCCCTCGGGCGCAAACCACATCACGCGCGCCACGAGGCCTTTCACCGTGAAACCGAGCTTTTCGAGCACACGTTTGAGCAAGCCGTTGTGTTCGTAGCAGTGGCCGCCACGCCCACCATGCACCAGCTTGGCCTGCACCGCCTCGTGGTCCAGCTTGACCACGCTCCCGCTCAGCGGATCCAGATTTTCAAACGGGATGGCTTGCGGATGCAGCGCGTGCAGCGTTGCGAGCGTCTCCAGCGTCGGCCTGCCATCGCCCTGATAGGCGATGCGGGCGAAATAGTCCGCCAAATCCTGGTCGCTGATGGGGGGTGCGGTCGAAGTGGTCATGGCAATGGGGCGAAGCGCGGACAGTCGGGAGCTTGATGCCTTGATACGATAGTACGCCAGTGTTGCTGACGGTGATTGTCAGCCCTCAGGTACACAGACCCCGCGAAGGCGCTCCGATGCTGTTGTTCTACGCCGATCATTTCGTTCTGCCCCTGCCGCCGGAGCACCGCTTCCCGATGGACAAGTATCGGCGTCTGCGCGAGCGCCTGCTCGCCAGTGGCCGCTTTGCGACGGATGATTTCCGCGAACCACCTGCGGCAAGCGATGCGCAGCTCGCGCGTGCACATGACCCGGACTACATCCGGCGTGTCACGGCGGGCTTGCTCAGTGCTGCCGAGGTGCGGCGCATCGGCTTTCCGTGGACGCCCGAGATGGTCGAACGCTCGCGGCGCTCGTCCGGCGCGACCATCGAGGCCGCACGTGCCGCCTTGCGCGGACACGCGCAAGGCCGGGGCTGCGCCGCGAATCTCGCCGGTGGCACGCACCACGCACATCATGATTTCGGCAGCGGCTTCTGCGTGTTCAACGACTCGGCCGTCGCGGCGCGCGCCATGCAGGCAGAGGAAGGTGTCGGCCAGATTGCCGTGATCGATTGCGACGTGCACCAGGGCGACGGCACGGCGGCGATTCTCGAGCATGATGCAAGCATCTTCACCTTCAGCCTGCATGGCGCGAAGAACTTCCCGGCCAACAAGCAGCGCAGCGACCTGGACATCGAGCTCGACGACGGCTGCAACGACGCGGCCTATCTGGCCGCGCTGCAGCGCGGACTGGACGAAGTGTTCCGGCGCACGCAACCCGAACTGGTCCTCTACCTCGCGGGCGCCGACCCCTTCGCAGGCGATCGCCTCGGTCGTCTTGCGGTAAGCAAGGCAGGTTTGCATCAGCGCGACCTGCTGGTCATGCAGCGCTGCAAGGCCGAGGGCGTGCCGCTGTCGATTGCGATGGCTGGCGGTTATGCGGATGAGATCGACGATATCGTCGATATCCACGTCGCCACTGTGCTTACGGCAGCGGACCTGTTTCATCGTCATTCCCGCGAAAGCGGGAATCCAGTGGCGTTTGGCGGGAACGTTTGAGCCGCTGGATTCCTGCCGAGACCCTCTCCCCCAACCCCTCTCCCGCAAGCGGGCGAGGGGAGCGCTGAGCGGCTTCGCCGTACGTAAAGCTGGCGGGAATGACGGATACGTGAGATCGGAGCATTTATGCGAGGAATGGCGGACGCAATCGAACCATGAAGAAACTCACTCACGACTTCTACGTACGCGACACGATCACGGTTGCACAGGATCTGCTCGGCAAGCTGCTCGTGCATCGCGTCGACGGCGTCGAACGCATCGGCCGCATTGTCGAGGTCGAGGCCTATCTCGGCGCACAGGATCTGGCTGCGCATTCGTCGAAGGGCATCACGAAACGCACGCAGGTGATGTACGGGCCGCCGGGCAAGGCCTATGTCTATCTCATCTACGGCATGTATCACTGCATGAACGTCGTGACGGAGCCTGAAGGCAATGGCGCAGCGGTGTTGCTCCGCGCACTCGAACCGCTCGCCAACCTGACGGGCAAGACGAAGGGACCAGGCCTGCTGTGCAAGGCCATGGGCATTACCCGCAGTCTCGACACGCACGACCTGACCAGCGACGACTTCTACATCGCCGAGCCAGAGGTGCGTGGGCACTTCAACATCGTCAAGCGACCACGCATCGGTATCGACTACGCCGGCGAGTGGGTGGAGGCGCCTTTGCGTTTCTACATCGAGGGGAATGCTTTCGTGTCACGGCGGTGAGCACTACGCGAATGCAGGAGCAGGTCATGCCCGCGACCACACAAGCCGCAATGTAGCCCTGGCGCTTGTTTGCGCATGATGTCGCAAGCATGGTCCGCTCCTGCAGGGCCGGCGTCGAACTTCGTCTGCGTGCTTGGCCACGCGGGCTTGGCCTGCGGCTTCTTGCCCGCGCCGGTGGGTCGAGAGTCGCCCATGGACCTCACGGTATTGCCTGTCCGTACTATTGGCATACGTAGACGGACAGTCGCGGCGTGTGATTCAATCCAATCAGCTATTCAATAAAGATATTTCGTGTCTGCACTATTAACCGTAGACGGACCTGTGGGTCCGTCTACTACAAGTTAGCCATTTCCTCTATGGTCATTGAGCCACTTTCCTCTATTGAAGATGCGCTTCCCTTCTTGGTTGAGTGCGGGCTGCCTGTCTCCGACATAACGCTCTTGGCTCCCCCATCTTTTTTTGGCATTCGTTTGGGCGGAACCCTGGTTGGGGTTGTTGGCCTTGAGACATATCCGCCTTTTGGCTTGCTGCGCTCGTTGGCTGTTGCTCCCACTTTTCGGTCTTCTGGCATTGGGCACAAACTGGTGGCCTTCGTCGAGTCACAGGCCGCCGCTCGTGACATCAATGAGCTGTTTCTTCTCACAACCACCGCAGAAAATTTTTTCTTGGAGTTGGGCTATTCGTCGGCCTCACGTGTTTCCGCACCGCCTGTGATTCAAGGCACTTCACAGTTTTCTGGCCTTTGTCCGTCATCTTCAGCTTTTCTTTGCAAGCATGTCGGTGCTGCGTGCTAACGCTTCGGTCAAGCGGACCTGCCTTCAGCAGTCCGGTTACCTCCAGCTTTAAGCCTCATGAACCCCTTCGAACTCCGAACTGAGACACTTCGCCGCTTTGCCGCTTGGCGCTTAAAGCCGTACGAGCATTTGCCCCTTGTCGAATCTTTGACTGATCTACAGCCCAAGTCGGCTTCACAAGTTGCAGCAAGGGCTATTGCAGCGGGCTATGTGGCTGCTTTCTGCTTTGGAGCCCCGGCCGAAAAGGTGCGCAAGGATCTTGAGCGCCTTGCGCTGTGGGAGCACTTGAGCTCAGAGGAACAAGTCCTATTAACGAATCCTGACGCCGGTGATGAAGCCAAGGCGTTCCATAGCTGGCTTATTGAAGCCATTCAGTTCATGGCATGGAGCCTGGGTCTTCTGACGCTCGACCACTTCGCCCCGTGCAGCGAGGCATTGGCGAGTCAATTCCCCAAGGCTGGTGCTGATCCTGGTCAGTTCATAGCCAACGCGCACTTGCGACCAATAGGCGAACTGCTCCAAGAAGCAGATACGCTTTACATGCTTCATTGGCTTGCCGTTGAGACAAATCTCCAAGGGCAACCCAATCAAGGTGTCGTGCTTCCGCGCACTAGTTTCAGGCGACACGCTGCAGACTGGGTCGTTGGTGTAGCGGAGGCGTGGGATGACGTCTCCTTGGATACCTAGCAAAACAATGAGGCTTTCCGCTGCGCTCAACACGGACCGCCTGCAAGCTGCGCTTCGCGCTCCGGCGGCCGATTGCGGCGGATAGCAAGCCGAACGAGTTGCGCGGAGGCAGGCGCAGCTAGAATTTCTGGACTTTTCCTGTTGTCCGTGGATAGCCCCGGATTCCGCTTCGCTGCATCCGGGCTACGAAAACCGGGCGGCACATTTACACTCCGCCCATGGTCCTCAACTTCATCTGGCTGTTCTTCTTTTTCGGTGCCTTTGCCGCCTGCGTCTTTCACTGGTTGGTGCTCGGTGATGCGAGCGTCTTCAACAAGGTCGTGCAGGATTCCTTCGACATGTCGAAGACGGCTTTCGAGATCGGGCTGGGGCTGACCGGCATCCTCTCGTTTTGGCTGGGCGTCATGAAGATCGGCGAAAAGGCCGGCGCGGTGCAGATGCTGGGGCGCCTCGTCGATCCGCTGTTCCGTCGCCTGTTTCCGGGCATTCCCTCGGGCCACCCGGCGACCGGTTCGATGCTGATGAATATCAGCGCCAATCTGCTCGGCCTCGACAATGCTGCGACGCCGATGGGCCTCAAGGCGATGAAGGAGTTGCAGGAGCTCAACGAGCAGGAAGCGGCGCGCACCGGTGCCGACAAGGAGGCTGCGTCAGACGCGCAGGTGCTGTTCGTGGTGCTGCATTCAAGCAGCCTGACCCTGCTGCCGGTGAGCATCATGACCTACCGCGCGCAGCTCGGCGCGGCAAACCCCGCCGACGTGTTTCTGCCGATCCTGCTGGCGACTTTCTTCAGCACCATGGCCGGGCTGGTCTCGGTGAGCTTCTTCCAGAACATCCGCCTGAAGAATCCCGTCGTCATGGCCTGGCTGATCGGCCTGAGCGTCGCCGTGCTCGGCACGCTGTGGTACTTCATGCGCCTTTCCGCCGAACAACTCGGCGCCACGAGTGCGCTGATCAGCGGGCTGGTTCTTCTCGGACTTATCGTTGCCTTCATGGCGATGGCGGTGCGCAGACGCATCAACGCGTTCGAGGCCTTCATCGAGGGCGCACGTGAGGGCTTCAATACGGCGGTGATGGTAGTGCCCTATCTCGTCGCCATCCTCGTCGGCATTGCGGTTTTCCGCGCCAGCGGTGCGATGGATTTCCTCATGCACGGCGTGGCCAATTTGCTTACGTCTCTTGGCGCACCAGCCGACATCGTGCCGGCCTTGCCGACGGCCTTCATGAAGCCACTTTCCGGCAGCGGCGCGCGCGGCATGATGATCGATACGATGAAGACCTTCGGCGCGGACAGCTTCGCCGGACGCCTCTCCTGCCTGTTCCAGGGCGCGACCGACACGACCTTCTATGTCATCGCTGTGTATTTCGGCTCGATTGGCATCCGCAGGACACGCCATACGCTGACCTGCAGCCTCATCGCCGACCTCGTCGGCGCCATCGCGGCCATATGCATGGCCTATCTGTTCTTCCCGCCGCGATAGTTATCTTCTGTCCAACCTGAGCAGGGGGAACCGGAAATGGTGCTCCATACTCTTACAGGCACGGGAGACAGGAGTTCGAAGGCTGCAAACTACCTGGGGGGTATGCCCGGGGCCGGGTTTGATTGCATTGCCGGCGACGGTTTTTCCTGCCACCGTACAGATATTGCTCAATGCGCAGGCAACGAAGCCTGCTCTGCAAAGGATGGACAGATGACCGATCCGACGACTGATACAGGCGACGTATGCGTGATCTATGCCCTCAAGCAGCCCGCCGAACGCGTATTCAATGCCTGGCTGATCCCCGAGCTGGCGGGCAGATGGTTATTCGCCACGGACACGGGCCAGATGCTGCACGCGGAGATTGATGCGCGCGTCGGCGGCACCTTCCGTTTCGTCGATCATCGCAATGGCGAAGATGTCGAGCACGTCGGTGAGTTCATCGTGATCGAACGGCCGCATCGCATCGTCTTCGATTTCGCCGTGCCGAGATTCAACCCGCTGAAGACGCGCGTCGACGTCGAGATCGAATCGCAGGGCACGGGTTGCGTGCTGAGCCTGACCCACGAAGGCGTGCCGGAGGAATACGCCGAACGCACGCACAGCGGCTGGACACGGATTCTCAACGGGCTCAACGCCAGCCTGTCGCCGTTGCATTGAAAACCTGGCGCGGTAGGGCGGAACGCAGAGCGGTTCCGCCAGCCGCCGAAAGGCGACTTCACGCCGCGAACGTAAGCGCCCTGACCGGGCGGAACCGCTTTGCGTTCCGCCCTACTTTGCGCCGGGAAACTTACAGCGCGCGGTCGCTTGGCTCGGCGAAGTAGAACCACTCGTTGCCGGGCAGCGAGTTCGGGTTGGGGAACACCACGAAGCCATCACGCGGCGCGCCGACGATGCTGCCGTCATGGCGCTTGCCGATCGGCTCGCCGCTCTTCACCGGGTCGAAACTCTTCCAGGGCTTGATGAACGCATCTTCCGGATGCAGGCGGTCGATGACTTCGGCAAGGCGCAGCACTTCCGGCGCGGGGTGCGGTGCAGGCACCGGCGCGTCGATCAGGCCGAGCAAGGCCAGCGTGTTGCGGATCGCCTGAAAGGCCACTTCCGGCGCGGCCGGATCGGCATGCTGACCACACTCCAGGGTGATGGCGTAGCCACCATGCGCACGCATGTATTCGGTGGTGCCGACGCCATAGCTCGGGTCGGTGCTGAGCATCTGCGCGCGCATATCGGCCGAGGCATACGCGAGTCGATTGGCGACGCCACGCGCATAGGTATCAAGCCAGCCTTCAACGATGCGGCGCGGGCCGAGACGCACAGCCATGGCTTCTTCTTCCTTCGCATGCGTGAAGGGTTCCAGAGCGCCGCCGTTATTGCGCGGGCCCAGCATCGCGAAAGCCTCGCCAGGCGTGTGGAACGAGTGCAGGTCGAGCAGCACGTCGTTGCTCGCCAGTAACGGACACAGCACGTTGGCAATGCGGTCTTCGTAATCGACCGGCTCGGTCGTCGGCCGCAGGTTGCGATTGAGGTTGCGGTCGCCCATGCGCTGTTGCAGCTTGTAGGCGAGCGGATTGGTGATCGGCACGAAGGTGACCTGGCCACGCAGCAGCGTCAGCTCGCCGATATCGAACTCGGCGACGATGCGCTCAATGCCGCGCGCACCACACACCTCGTTGCCATGCACGGCCCCCAACACGAGCAGTTTGGGGCCGGGCTCGAGACCGGCGAAGGTGTGGATGCGCAGAGCGGTGGTGTTGTGAGTCATGGCAGCAATCTTTTCAGGCGAAGAGCGTATGTTGGCACGGATCGCGGCTTGGCGAAAATACGCAGCAGACCCGGATTGCGCTGCTGCCTGCCCGACATTTCAACGCGCCGTTACAGCACCGGACAGCAGGGGCGCCGTCTGAAAGCTGTCGAGGATGTCGGCATGCAGCTGTTGCCAGGTGTTGATGTCCTGCCGCGGGCTGGCTTCTGCGAACTGTCGCAGCAGGAACAGGCGCGTCAGCTCGCTGGTGGCCTGCTTCACCAGCGGGTTGAGCGTCGCGCCACCGGTATTGCTTCGGTCGGTGAACATGCTGTGCGAGCCGCCCTTGAACACGGCCAGCGCCTTGTCACGGCTGCCGATGGCATTGAACACCTTGATGCGGTCGCTGACATCGGAGTGGTAACCGGGAACCTCGATGACATCGGCCGTGCTGGTGATGTGCAGGGTCGGCGCGCGGATGCTCTGCAGGATGGGCGCGAAATCGTCTTCGCCATAGAACGGTGGCGACGAAATAAGGATCGCAGCCTTGATGCGTGCATCGCTCAGCGCCAGCACTTCGCCGTGCTGCATGACATGCGCGCCGGCCACCAGCATGGCGGTGTTGGCGCCATACGAATGCCCTGCGACGGCGATCCTCTCACGCGCTATCCGTACGGCATCAGGCGACGCCAGCAACTGGTCGAGCGCGAAGCGCATGTCCTGCGCGCGCGCCATCGCTTCACCCGCACTCGCCGCCTGCTGTAGCTGCCACAGCACGCCGATGCGGCTGCCCTGCCACACGCTACGATCACTGCCGACATGCTGCACGTGCAGGCTGGCTATGCCATGGCTGGCCCAGTCGTCCGCGAGGTAGCTGTAGCCATTGCGCGAGCCGCCCATGCCATGCGAGAACAGCACCAGCGGCACAGGCTTGCCCGCGGAAGAAGTCTTGGGCAGATACAAACGTACCGGCACCTCACGCTGGCGCGCCTGATCGATCCAGTCCAGATCAACGACTTCGTAGGCCTCGGCATGCTGCGAGAAGGCGGGTGTGGTCGACCTCGCCTGCGGGCTGTTCGCCCAGGGCAGGGGCGCGCAGGCGGCCAGCAGTGCAAACACGCTGGCAATGAAGAAGCTGGAGCCCCAGAAGATTTTCATGGGCGGTTGACCCGCGATTCTCAGAATTCGTTCTGCAACTTCTTGTATCCACGCACCAGTTCGACATTGGTGCGCGCCACGTCTTCCGAGAACTCGGCGGCAGAAGCGCTGACCTTGGGGATGGTGCTGAGGTCGGTCGTCGCGTTCAGGTAGGTGGTGGACGGCACATAGAAACCTTCCGGCAAGTTGCAGCCATCGACCACGGAGTTGTGACGCACCACGCAGCGTGCGCCGACCTCGCAGTTGAACAGCACGCTGTTGAAGCCGATGAAGACGTTGTTCCCGACCTTCGCCGGTCCATGCACGATGGAGCGATGCGCAATGGACGTGTTCTCGCCAATCGTCACCGCCGCGCCGGACTTGGAGTGGATCACCACGCCGTCCTGGATATTGGAATTGGCGCCGATGACGATGGGCTCCATGCCGCCGCTGGCATTGACTTCATCGGCGCGGATCACCGCATACGGCCCGACGAATACGTTCTCGTGAATGATCACCTTGCCGCAGATGATGGCGGTCTGGTCCACGTAAGCGGACTCGTGGATAAGGGGCAGGTCGCCACTGGGATTTTTACGGATCATGGCAGGGCTCGCAGGTGAGGGATCAGACGGTAGCGTCGTTCACGTAAGCGTCGCGAATAGCAAAACCTCGTCATCCCGGCGAAGGTCGGGATGACGAACTTGTTCTAGAAATTCCTTAACTGAACTGCATCAGGGATCAAGCGGGGTAAGCCATTGTAGGCCTCGCCATGGCTGTTACGCCTCCGTATCTGAAGGGCCACAAAACGCGGCAAATGCCTTCTCCAGCACGCTGCGCGGCAAGTCACGCACGATGAACACCAGACGCGAGCTGCGATCAGCATCCGGCCACGCCGGCAGGCTGCTGTCCGGATAACGTTCATGCTGCACGGCATGCACGACACGTGGCTTGTCTTCACCGCGTACGGCGAGCAGACCTTTCACACGCAGGATGCGATCGCCAACGACGGATTGCAGCGTGTCCATGGCGCGCGAAAAATCGCGCCACGCAAACGGCTCGTCAAACCGCAGCAGGTAAGTGCTCACGCTGTCGTCATGCAGGGCAACGGGGCGAGCGAAGACACCGCCGCGTGCGCGCAGTTGTTCCTGTTCGGCGATGGCCGCCTCGCCCAGCCAGCGGCCCACGTCGGCGGTCTTGCCCGCCGCGTCGTAGAGGCTCATGTTTTCGAGCAGGCCCTGTGGCAACTTGCCCGGCTCGCTGTGCCAGCATTGTGCCGCGGGGTTGAGTGCGCTCACGCGCTCCTCCGCTTCGGCAATCTGCATGCTGTCGGCGAGATCGCACTTGGTCAGCACGATGCGATCGGCCATCGCCACCTGCTTCACCGCTTCGTCATGCTGGCCGAGTTGCCAGTGCACATTGCGCACATCGACGGTGGTGACGACGCCTTCGAGACGGAAGCGCTCGGCGAGAAAGAAGTCGCGCATCAGCGTATGGATGATGGGCGCCGGATCGGCGAGGCCGCTGGTCTCGATGACCACGCGGTCGAGCGCCTTGATCTCGCGACTGAGGCGGCGCATGAACAGCTCGCGCAGGCTGCGCGCCAGATCGCCGCGCACCGTGCAGCACAGGCAGCCCGATTCGAGCAGGGTGATTTCTTCTGAGACCTGCTGCACCAGCAAGTGGTCGAGGCCGACCTCGCCCACCTCGTTGATCAGCACCGCGCAACCCGCCATGGACGAATCGCGCAGCAGCGTGGCAAGCAGGCTGGTCTTGCCGCTGCCCAGGAATCCGGTCACAAGCGTGACCGGAATGCGACGATCGCCGTCCGCTTCAATGCCCATGCTTCGATGCCTCAGTGACCGTGACCCAGGGTGACGACGGCAATCAGCGCAATACCCACCACCATGTAGCCGGTCTGCCACATCGAAGTCGGGCGATGGCCTTCTCGGCGCAGCATCGGCAGCAGATCCGAGATGGCAATGTAGAGAAAGCTCGCCGCAGCAATGGTGAGGATGTAGGGCAGCATTGTCTGCGTTTGCGATAGCGCGAAATAACCAAGCACGCCGCCCGCCACCGCAGCCAGACTCGACACGGCGTTGAACCACAGCGCGCGTGCATTCGACATGCCCGCAGCACGCAGGATGGCGAAGTCGCCGGCCTCTTGCGGAATCTCGTGGGCGATCACCGCGAAGGCCGTGCTCCAGCCGAGCACCGGACTCACCAGAAAGGCCGCTGCCAGCAGGACACCGTCCACGAAATTGTGAAAGCTGTCGCCGATCATCACCGACACCACGGTGTTTTGACCGACGCCGTGACCGTGATGATGATGGTGGTGATCATGGGTCGGGCAATGATGGTCATGCCCCTCCTCATCCGGATGCGAGTGCCGCCACAGCGCAATGCGCTCCAGACCATAGAAACTCAGCAGGCCGGCCAGCAGTGTGGCAAACAGCTTGTGCGGCGCAATGCCGGACTCGAAGGCCTCGGGCAATACATCAAGCAGCGCGACGGCCAACAGCACACCGGTGGCGAAACCCACCAGGCGTGGCATCCAGCGTTGCGGAAAACCGGCGATCAGCAGCATCGCCGCCAGCACGCTGAGCAAACCACCCATCAGCGTGGCCAGAATGATATTGAACAGGGTCATGCAGGCACTCTCTTCTTGAATTCGTGTTGCGCTTGTTGGCTCATCAGCCAGTCGGGCCGCTACGCGCCGCCGGCCTTGCCGCAGTGACCACAGTGGCCGGTGATGCTCAACTCGACCGCGCTGCTGGAGAAACCTTCGGGCAGATTCGGCCGCGTGACCGGCACCTCGTCGAGGCAGAACACCTTGCCGCAATCCTCGCAGCGAAAATGCGCGTGGCGATCATGCGCAGGTGCGTCCGGCGCCGCGAGGCTGAAACGGAATACGCGCTGGGCGTCGGTCACGCGATGCGCCAGACCGCTTTCAACCATCCAGTCGAGCACGCGATAAAGCGTCACGCGATCAAAACCGCTGGCTTCCAGCACTAGTTCGAGGTCGTGATGTGACAAAGCGCGTTCAGCAGTTTCCAGCAGGCGCATGACGGCAATGCGCGCCGGCGTGGCACGCGCGCCAAGTGAGCGGATGCGGTCTGCTGGGCTGAGGCTTGCTTCATTCATGGGGCGAATTTGACCACAATCGTGTTGCTGCTGCAATTGTGTTGCATTTACGGCAAGGCTTGCCGAGGCCCGAAGAGCAGCGTAAAAGCGCGCCATGCTCGACATCCTCTACCGCGACGAACACCTCGTCGCCATCCACAAACCCGCTGGCCTGCTCGTGCATCGCACGATGCTGGATCGCCACGAAACGCGCTTCGCCGTGCAATTGCTGCGCGACCAGATCGGCCAGCATGTGTGGCCGGTGCACCGGCTTGATCGCGGCACTTCGGGCGTGCTGCTGTTTGCGCTGGATGCGACGAGTCTGCGTGCGGCGGCTACGCAGTTCGAGCACGGCACGGTGACAAAAGAATATCGCGCCGTGGTACGCGGCTGGCCGGATGCGGCGGGCGAAATCGATCACTCGCTGCCGCGCATTCTCGACAATACCGATCGCGGCCATCCCGATGCACTCAATGCGCCGCAGGCGGCCTGCACGCGCTATCAACGTCTATCGCAATGCGAGCTGCCCCTACCGGATGGGCGTTTCCCGACAAGCCGCTACGCCCTGCTCGCCCTGCAACCGCAGACAGGACGCCGTCATCAGATCCGACGCCACCTCAAGCACATCGCCCACCCCATCATCGGCGACGCGACCTATGGCAAGGGCCCGCACAACCGCGCAATTGCAGCGTTGAGCGGACATACGCGTCTGCTGCTGGCGTGTACGCACCTGGGCTTGCAGCATCCGGTGCATGGGGCGCCGCTGGCAATCCATTGCGACATTGCGGCGGACTTCGCTTCAAGCCTGCAGGCCATGCATCTGGCTTGCGATACGTCTTCATCAATGCCCTGATTACCCATGCAACCCATCAACGAGTACTACGACGCGCTGGCCAGAACCTACGACCAGGATCGTTTTGGTAATTCATATGGTCGCTACATCGACGCTCTGGAGCGCAGGATTCTGTCGGCATGGCTATCCGGGACGTCTCCTGCACGGGTGCTCGACGTCGGTTGCGGCACGGGGCGCCTGCTCGATTTCGCGTCGACAGGGGTAGACAGCTCCAGGGAGATGCTCAAGCTCGCCGCGGAGAAGTATCCGCAGCATCGGCTGGTCCTCGCGGCATCGAGCGCGCTGGATGTCGCCCTCGATTCACTTTACGACGCAGCGATCTGTTTCCACGTATTCATGCATTTCGACGCAGCGCAGATTGCCGCCTCATTCGATTCCATTGCGCGGGTAGTTGCGCCGGGTGGCCGTGTCATCGTGGATATTCCGTCACAGCACCGGCGAGCGCTTGGCCGGCGTCCGCCGAGCAAACCCGGCTGGCATGGCAATACTGCGGCGAACCGCAAGGATATCGAGCGCTGGGCGGGGGCCAACTGGCGGGTTGTCCGGCGTCGCGGGATCCTGTTCTTCCCGATCCATCGCATACCGTCCTTCGCACGACCGCTCTTCAGCGGGCTGGATGCCTTGGCCGGGCGCACACCCCTGGCACGTTATTCGTCCTATCACGTGTATGAATTACAGCGATGCTGATGAGCCAGTTTCGCCTGTGGCTGCGCCGTGTACTTCCACTGTCCTTGCGGCAAGCGGTCTCGCAAATGCGTCGGCGCATGCGCGATGCCAGGAATGGCGTGCGATTGTCGGCGGTCCATAGTGACGCGAATCTGAATGCCTGGGTCCTGCAAGCCGAGTTGCGTCAGCCCATCATGGCGGGCGTCCTGTTTGCCAACAAGCTGGCCAATTTGCGCCACGGCGCGCAATGCGTGAACCGGGCGCAGATTGCGCCGGGCGAGACGTGGTCGTTCTGGCGATACGTCAACAAGCCGAGCGCACGCAACGGCTTCGTGCCAGGCCGCAATCTGGTCAATGGACAATTGGTGGGTCAGGTCGGCGGTGGTCTGTGCCAGCTTTCGAGCCTCATCTACCACCTTGGACTACTGGCCGGGCTGAACGTCGTGGAACGCCATCCACACAGCATCGATATCTACCATGAGCACGAGCGCTTCACCCCGCTGGGTGCAGATGCAACGGTGGTGTGGGGCGCGAAGGATCTACGCCTCATGAATCCGCATGACGTTGAAGTGATTCTTGAATGCGTCGTGCAGGAACACTTTCTGGTCGGCCGCGCATACGCCCGGAGCAAGCTTCCGGACTACGACGTGAGCTTCGTCCGCAAACAACTGGATGCTCGCCACGCCATCGTCGATACGCTGGTGAATGCACGCCAACACACCCAAACCTCGTACAGACAAGAACAAGGCATGGGTTTGCAAAGATCATGAACGCCGGGTGACGAGGCAGCATCTCGCTTGCCTCTTGACCGAGTCTTCAAGCCCCTTTCTGCAGATCAAACGCGCAGCAGGCTCAGAGTTCCGGCGCCGGATTCTTGCCACTGAGGTGCTCGTACTGGCCATTGCGATAGCGGTAGACGAGCGTCTCGCGGATGTTATGGACGGTCACGAGGTATTCCTCTGTCGGCGCCTCTACCTCTGAAGAGTCATTTTCGTGGGCGTTTTCCGCGGCGTTTGTCGCCTGCGGTGCACTCTCCGCTACGGGTGCAGAAGCCGACACGGCGGGCCGCTCGATAGGCACGAGCTCTGCAGAGGTCTGCTTGCCGCTGAACTCGATCACGATGTCGCCCGGGCCACTCTTGTCCTTGCGTACCCGGACGTACCACTTCGCCGACACCCCTACGCAGCCGTAGGCCTCTGAGTACTCATCCGTACTCACGCGTACGCGTGTGCCCGCGCCGCGCTTCATCAGACCCTCGCAGCTTGTCGTCGCACCATCAGCATCGGTACCCAGCTGGATCGCCTCTTCCTTCCCGAGCAAGTCCGTCATGCCTTGCCCGTCGACGCGAAACAAATGCAGCCAGTGCCCACACATGCCCTGCCAGCAGCTGCCGTTCTCGACCGCCAGCACTTTCAGGTCATCTGCCGGCTCGATCAGTTTCACGTCGCCCGCCTGACCATAGAAGCCGGTGAAGACGGCTTGCGGTTCCTTCTTCGAGAGCAACCAGTTTTTTTCGTGACGCTCAAACCAGTAGGCCATGAGCAGACCGTGGGTGGGATGCCCCGCAGCCACTGGCACGCCGGAAACGATCAGCACGACCTGATCGGGCGAAAGACGCACCACCAGCTCCGCGCTGAAATCCGCCTTCGTGCTGTCGTCGCCCGCGTTGCCGGGCTCTTCACCGAGCTCGGACGGCATCTCCGCACGCTCCGCCGCGCCCTCCTTGCTGTCCGGAAAAACAACGCGCATCAGGGCCGCCGGTTCGGTACTCGTCGCAAATGGCTCGGCCTGTTTCGCGCAGGCCGCCAGCACCATGAGAACCGGCAGGAGGAACAATCGGGAAAGCTGCAGGCGGAACATCGGGCACCACGCAGGGAAGGAGAGGGGCAAGTATGACATCAGCGTTATTGCCCGGCGCCCGGACGGCCTATTTGCGGACAGAATCCTCGACCTTGCCGGCCGCTTCGCGGGTCTTGTCGGCCACCGTGCCGACCGCATCCATCGTCACCTGTTTGGTCTTGTAGTAAGCCCATACCGCCGTATCGGCGGTCTTGTGAGCGAAGCTCTTGCTGGCTGCAACGGTCGCGCTGGTGGCGCCGGACACGGCTTCACCGGTCTTGTGCGCCGCCTGCACGCTGGCGTCCTTCGCTTCGCTCGCCTTCCCCGCAATATCCGCCCGTGCAAGGCCGCTGGCCGAGAGGGCCATTGCCGCCACCAGAAGCATGTTCATCATCTTCGACATGGTGATCTCCTTCAGTGTGCCGTCGCAGTTCGACACAACCATGCCGGCAACGTTCAGCGCCGACTCTGGCGTGCCGCGAAGCGCGGCTTGCTGCTATCGACTTCAGGTAATGGTGCAAACAGGTTGGCCAGGTCTTCCTCGCTGAATTTCACGTCTCCCTCGGCGTCGCCACCGAGCACGGCCGTGGCCAGCGCGGCCTTCTTTTCCTGCAGGGCGACGATGCGCTCTTCGATACTGCCCGCCACGATCAGTTTGTAAACATAAACGGATTTGGTCTGGCCGATGCGGTGCGCGCGATCGGTGGCCTGGTCTTCGACGGCCGGATTCCACCACGGGTCGAAATGGATCACGGTATCGGCGGCGGTCAGGTTGAGGCCGAGGCCGCCAGCCTTGAGGCTGATCAGGAACAGCGGCACTTCACCATTCTGGAAGCGCTGCACGACGGCTTCGCGGCCAGTGGTCTGGCCGGTGAGGATGACGTAGGGGATGCCAGCCTTCTCGACCGCTTCAACGATGAGGTCGAGCATGCTGGTGAATTGCGAGAACAGCAGGATGCGGCGGCCCTCTTCAACCAGTTCGGGCAGCATGTTCATGAGCAGGTCGAGCTTGGCGCGCTCCTTCACTTTCTGCGCGCTGGCGATGCTCAGCAGGCGCGGATCGCAGCACACCTGACGCAGCTTGAGCAGGGCATCGAGGATGACGATCTGGCTGCGGCGGAAGCCCTTCTCGGCGACGGCGCTACGTACCTTCTCGTCCATCGCGCTGCGCACCACTTCGTAGAGATCGCGCTGGCCGCCTTCGAGTTCGGTAGTGCGCAGCACGATGCTCTTCGGCGGCAATTCGGCCGCCACCTCGTCCTTGCGCCGACGCAGCAGGAAGGGTTTGACGCGACGTGCCAGCAGATCGCGGCGCAGGCTGTCGCCGCCCTTCTCGATAGGCGTGCGCCAGCGCCTTGTGAAATCCTTGCTGTCGCCGAGGAATCCCGGGAGCAGGAAGTCGAATTGCGTCCACAGCTCGCCGAGATGGTTCTCCATCGGCGTGCCGGTAATGCACAGGCGATGGCGCGCATCCAGCGTACGGATCACTGCGGCGGCGCGACTGGCGGCGTTCTTCACCGTCTGCGCCTCGTCGAGGATCAGCAGATGGTATTGGTGCAGCTGCAGCGGCTCGGCATCACGCCACACCAGCGGATAAGTTGTCAGCACAACGTCATGTTTTGGAATGGCCGCGAAGTCGCGCTGCGGGCCATGCAGGGTCAGCACCGACAGATCGGGCGCAATGCGTGCGGCCTCACGTCGCCAGTTGAAGACCAGCGAAGTCGGTACGACGACGAGGCAGGGGCGATCGAGTCGCCCGGCCTGTTTTTCAACGAGCAGATGAGCGAGGGTCTGCGCGGTTTTACCAAGACCCATATCGTCGGCGAGGATGCCGCCCAGATCGTGATTGCGCAGGTGCTGCAGCCAGGCGAGACCTTCGAGCTGATACGGCCGCAGGGTCAGGCCGAGCCCCTCTGGCGAGGCCACCGCCGTCACGCCGATGCTCCCACGCAGGCGCGCCGCAGCCGCTTCGACCGCCTTCAGGCCGGTCGTGTTGGCAACCTTGCCAAGACTTTCGAGACGCGGCGCGTCCAGCCGCGAAATGCGCAGGCCTGCATTACCTGAAAGCTTGCCGTCGAACAGGTCAATGAACAGGCGCAGCACTGGCTTGAGGCGACCCGCTGCGAAGCGCACGCGCTGGCCATCGTCGAGCATGATGTCCATGCGCGAAGTGTCCTGCAGCGTATCGAGACCTTTGCCACTGGCGAGGTGCGGGTGCTGCTGCAGGAAGTTGGCGAGGAGCGGCGCCAGCGCGATGCGCTGACCATCGAGATCGAAGCCAAGCGACAGGTCGAACCAGCCCGACTCGTCCTCCTTCACGTCAGCGAGCAGTTCGTCGATCTCGACCACGTGGTGATGGAAGCTCTCGTCGATCTGCAGCGCCCAGCCACCAGCCTGCAGGGCCGGCACGAGACGCGGCATCCACTCGCTCCAGGCCAGGGCATTGGCCAGGCCGTAGAGGCAGTCACCCGGCGGATTGGTCCAGCTGGCGAAGGCCTCGGCGGGCACGCGCTCAAGGGCAAGCGCATGCAGCTGGTCGAGTGCTGCCGCTTCGGCCGCCTTGTCGCGCACCAGCTGTACGGTCTCACCGTCGACGATGTGGAAATCGCGCGACTCATCCGGTCCGACGACAATGCCGCTGTAATCAAACGCAGGCTGCGCAAAGTCCATGGAGAACTGATAGGCCTGTGTATAACCGCGCCAGCTTTGCGCGATGCTCACGGTCGCTGTAAGCAGGCGCAGACGCAGACGCGGGGCCACTTCGATGCGCCGCAGGCGTGCCGCCGTGTCGCTGTCGGGGCGCGGCAGATCGGGCGCGATTTCGCTGAGTTCGATGGCCACCAGCGCTGCGTCGAGCGGGCGCAATGGCGGTGCACTGAGCAGGCGCGAGGCCATGCGCGCGCCGATCCCAAGGTCCAGCGGCGCGCATTCGCCGGTGGCCAGATCGATGTACCAGGGCGGCTCGCAGGGCAACACGCTGGCCTGCGCCACACCTTCGATGACGGCATTGGCATGCATGCGTTCGTCATCGCCCGCCTGCCACAGCAGGCGACCATTGCGCGGCAGGCCACGGTGCAGTGGCAGCCATTGCGCGTCGTCGAACAGGCAGCGCTCGGTGCCGAGCATGCGCGACAGCAAGTCGTCGCTGGGGCGACGCTGCAACTCGAAAGTCGCATAAAACTCGTGCGAACGGATCATCCACAGCAGCCGCAGGATCACCAGGTCTTCATCGCTGACGAACTTGGGCGGCTTGGCCAGTGCGCGCTCGATGCTGTCCCAGGGTTCGGCGAGATCACTCAAGAAGCCCGAGGCATCGGTGCGCCCCTTGCGCAGCGACACCGTCACGCGTTGCGCGGTGGCATCGTGGTCGATCACGTAGAAGAGCTGCTCGCGGATCTTGACCGGCTTGCCCGGCTTGGTGGGCTTGCTGCCATTGGCGTCGCTCAGGTCGCGCAACATCTGAAGCCAGTCGAGCACCTGCGGGTCGGGCATCACCGCCATCTCGCTGCGCGCCTCGATGGCCGCCAGCAGCACCGCCGCACCGTGCTTGCAGGAATAGCCGACCGGGCAGGAACAGATCGCCTGGACTCCGTCCTTCGGGCCGAAGGCGATACGCACCTTGTAGGGCGACAACGCAGTTCCCTTGACCGACGCGCGGATCAGGCTGTCGCTCAGCTGCAGGCCGTTCACCGCCCCCACGTAGCCCAGCCCCTTGGTGTATCCAGCCTTGCCAAACCAGCGCAGCACGTCGCCTTTGGTGAAATTGCGGGCGGGTGTTGTTGTCTCGGACATGAAGGCAATCGTGGAACGCAGAACCGGCCATTGTAACCGTGCCGTCGCTTACGGACCCCATTACAATGCTGCTCATACAGATTACGGCCATGCCGGGACATAGACGATGAGCGAAAACACCAGCGCCCCCCAGGGCGGGAACACCCATTTCGGCTTCGAAACCGTATCCGAGCGCGAGAAAGCCGAGCGCGTCAGAGGCGTCTTCTCGTCGGTCGCCAGCAAATATGACGTCATGAACGATCTGATGTCGGCCGGCATGCATCGCCTGTGGAAGGCCTTCACGATCCAGATCGCCGCCGTGCGCCCGGGCGAACGTGTGCTCGACGTGGCCGGCGGCACGGCCGACCTGTCGCTGGCTTTCGCCAAACAAGTCGGCGAGACCGGTCAGGTGTGGCTCACCGACATCAACCACGCCATGCTCAGCGTTGGCCGCGACCGCACCACCGACAAGGGTTTCCTGCTGCCGACCGCGCAGTGCGACGCTGAGAAGCTGCCCTTCCCCGACAATCACTTCGACCTCGTCACCGTCGCCTTCGGCCTGCGCAACATGACGCACAAGGATCAGGCGTTGGCGGAAATGCGCCGCGTGCTGCGCCCCGGCGGTCGCCTGCTGGTGCTGGAGTTCTCGAAGATCTGGCAACCGTTGGCCAAGGCCTACGATGTGTACTCCTTCAAGGTTTTGCCGTGGCTCGGCGAGAAAGTCGCGGGCGACGCCGCCAGCTACAAGTACCTGGCCGAATCGATCCGCATGCACCCGGATCAGGACACGCTCAAGCAGATGCTCACCAACGCCGGGCTGGAGCGTGCCGAGTATTTCAATCTCGCGGCGGGTGCAGTGGCGTTGCATCGCGGATACAAGTTTTAGGTCCTCCCGGCTTGAAAGCCCGACATTCCGGCGAATTCCACTGCAGGCTTGGGGCTGGCCCCCTGGTTAAGCCAGGCAATGCCATGACATTCAAGGTATTGG
Organism: Rhodocyclaceae bacterium; assembly: GCA_035456105.1. Lineage (GTDB taxonomy): Bacteria > Pseudomonadota > Gammaproteobacteria > Burkholderiales > Rhodocyclaceae > Viridibacterium. The sequence goes on from DATIDV010000017.1 coordinate 364,963, forward strand.
TCTTTGCGTTTGTTAGCTTGCTCGTTACCCAAGCGGCACACGCCCGGCCCACCCCCTCGGATGACGCGTTGCGTTGCAGCCAATCAGCTCTGACATTGCTTGGCAAACTCGTTCGCGTAGGCCGCTTTGTTTATCCCGGAGACGCCATTACTTCAAATGGCCAGAACAACGTGGAGGTCGCCGCCGCCACATGTAAAGCATGGGCAAGCGACAAATCAAAAGCCATTGCTGTTCTTGCATACGACGCGGGCATCGAGTACGAGAAGCGATTACTTGTCGCCCTGGTTGACACGTCCAAGCTTGAAATTGTGTCCTCTTATCAAGGTGTAATCGAAGAGGACGCCTCACTGACGGTTGGGCCTGATAGCTTTCGGATTGATACCGCTCGATACGATCTCGCGCCGGGAGTCAGGGCATTCGGTTTCGATACTGCGACCAGTTTTAACCAGGGCTGCGTCGACGGGGGTTTTGGTCCGGCTCGCACACTATTTGTCCAGGACGGCAAGACGCTTCGACCCATTCTTGAAGGTTTCTATATTTCAAGCTGGCGCTTTATTAAAGGGGGCCCCAGCTGCGCACAAGGGAATCGAGAGATCGTTACCGAAGATGTCTCATTTGCAATCGGCATCACCAAGAGCACAACGAATGGGTATGCCAATCTCCGGATCACCTCCACCAGTTCTTACAGCAACGGGGAAAGATTGAAGCGAAAACCTCTTCTGTACGAACCTCGATACAACGGAATGAACTATCCGACAGATGCCTTTAACCGCGATATCGAAAAACGGCGCAACTGATCCTGATCAAGAGAACGTGACACTTTGAACACCGCACCTAAGCTCAACTACTGGCTCATCACCTTCGTCGCCGCATCGACGATGATGATCACCATGGGCGCGCGCCAGTCGCTCGGCCTGTTCGTGTCGCCGCTCAATACCTCGACCGGCCTCGGCATCGCCAGCATCAGCCTGGCCATGGCGGTGGCGCAGTTCGTGTGGGGCGCGGTGCAGCCGATTGCTGGTGCGGTTGCCGACCGCTACGGGCCGGGACGCGTCATCTTCGCCGGTATCGTGCTGCTGTCGCTGGGCAGTGCGCTAACGCCTTTGATGCATTCCACCTGGGGCCTGTGTTTCTCGATCGGCCTGTTGTCGGCAGCCGGTTCGGGCTCGGCCAGCTTCTCGGTGCTGATTGGCGCCACGGCCAACCGCATCTCGGCAGAACGGCGTGGCATGGCCTCCGGCGTCATCAATGCGGGCGGCTCCTTCGGACAATTCGTGTTCGCTCCGGTGCTGCAGAAGCTGATCCAGAGCATGGGCTGGATGGGCGCGATGTGGTCGATGGCTGCCGTCACGCTGACCGCCCTGCCGCTGGCCTTCACGCTGCGCCGCCCGCAGCAGAGCGCGGCCGAGAAACACGCCGCCTTGAACGACGGGCCGGGCCTCGGCCGTAGCGTGCGCGATGCGCTGCAAGACCGCAGCTATCTGCTGCTGCATGCCGGCTTCTTCACTTGCGGTTTCCACATCGCCTTTCTGGTCACACACCTGCCGGGCGAAGTGGCGTTGTGTGGCCTGTCGGCGGGCGTCGCGAGCTGGTCGCTGGCCATCATCGGCCTGGCGAATATCGCGGGCAGCCTGGCTGCTGGCTGGGCGGTGGCCCGCTATCGCAGCAAGTATGTGTTGTTCTGGATGTACAGTTCGCGCGCACTGCTGGTGCTTGTCTATCTGGCGGCGCCGAAAACTGCGCCGACTTTCTATATTTTCGCCGCCGGGCTGGGCTTCACCTGGCTGGCAACCGTGCCACCGACCGCAGCGGTCGTGGGCAAGCTCTTCGGTAGCCGCTACCTCGGCACCTTGTTCGGCCTGACCTTGCTGAGCCACCAGATCGGTGGTTTCCTCGGCGCCTGGCTGGGCGGTCTGGCGATCAGCAATCTCGGCAGTTACGACCTCATGTGGTGGGCCGACATCGCACTGGCCTCGCTAGCTGCGCTGTGCAATCTGCCGATTCGCGAAGCGCCTGTACGCCAGCTCGTTCCAGCCTGAGAAGCTGCCTCCTTTAGCCCCAATTTGTCGGAAGGTTTTGATCTATTCATCAGGTTTTTCCTGATGGTCACTTCCTTTTTACTTGAACTTTTTGGATTGCCCCCGATCTAGAATCATGTTCGCCGGGACGTTGTCCCGCCATAGGAGAGAGAAATGTTCAAATCCGGATTTTTCAAACGCGCTGTGCTGACGGCTTTCGTCGCGCTCAGCGCCGTCGGCGTATCGATCGACTACGCCGAAGCCGCCCGCCTAGGTGGCGGCCGTTCGACCGGCATGCAACGCACGATGCCGCAACGCCAGGCCACACCGCCGGCTTATCAACGCCCGGCTCCCGCCACACCTCCTGCCGCACCCGCCAGCGGCTGGCGCAAGTGGGCAGGCCCTCTGGCTGGCTTGGCTGCCGGTATCGGTTTGGCCTCGCTGATGTCGCACTTCGGCATGGGCGGTGACATGGCCGGCATCCTGATGCTGGTGATCGGCGGCGTGCTCGTGTTTGCGCTGGTGCGCCGGTTCATGGGAGCCAATCGCTCACAACAACCCGCGATGGCCTCCGGGCCGGCGAACTGGCAGCAACAGCAGCCCGCGCAATATGAAGCGCAGCAGGCTTCCGGCGGTGGCGCTGCGCCTGCCGCCAACATTCCTGCTGATTTCGACGTGGATGGTTTTACACGCCAGGCCAAGGTGAACTTCATCCGCCTGCAAGCCGCCAACGATGCTGGCAATCTGCAGGACATTCGTGAGTTTACCTCGCCCGAGATGTTCGCCGAGATCAAGCTGGACATCGATGATCGTCGCGGCGCCGCGCAGAAGACTGACGTTGTGAGCCTCGAAGCGCAGGTGCTCGAAGTCGTCGAAGATTCAGGCCGCTACATCACCAGCGTGCGCTTCAACGGCCTGCTGCGTGAAGCCGCGAACAGCGCACCGGCACCATTCGACGAAGTCTGGCACTTGTCCAAGCCCGTTGATGGCAACCGTGGATGGGTCCTCTCCGGCATCCAGCAGGTAGCCTGAGTCGATGCTGCAGGCACTTTGGCTCGGCCCACTCAATCGCCTGCTCAAGGGTGAGACGTGGGCCGGTGATCTGCTCAAGCCACATGCCGGCAAGGGCGCCGAGCTATGCGTTGGCGGTGTCACGCTGCGCATGCGCGTGACAGATGTCGGTCTGGTCGAAGCGCTGGCCAGCGGTGCGGAGCCCGCCGTGCGCATTGCGCTGCCCGCCACGGCGCTGGCCAATCTGCAGGACGGCACCGATCAGCTGACGCAGCACGCCACGGTCAGCGGTGATGCGGGCTTTGCCGAGACGATCTCGCAACTGCTCAAGCATCTGCGGCCGGATATCGGTGCAGCGCTGAGCCCGTTCACGGGTGATGTGCTCGCTCACCGTGTCGAAACCAGTCTGGCGCGTGCCAGTGCCCACGCTCAGCAATTGGCCCGCAACCTCGGTTCCAATCTCGTCGAATACGTACGCGACGAGCAGGGGTTGGTAGTGCAGCAGGATGAATTGGTGAGCTGGCGCAGTGAGGTAGCTGCTGCGCAGGAGAGCCTTGGCCGACTGGAAAAACGCATTTCGCAGATTTCGCCGTGAAATACGGACGGCAAACGTCAAAGCAAAAAAGGGCCTCCTGGCCCTTTTTTCTTGTCTTGCTTCCGGCGCTTTTCGCGCCAACTATTGTCGCCCGAGGCGCAACACCGCTATCGTCAGAGCCGTCCGTATCGCACCACGGAAGAACTTCACAACAAATGAAAACGGCACCCGAAGGTGCCGTTTTCATTAACGTCTTTACGTTCCCCGCCAAAGCCGATGCGGGTACTGACTCAGTGCTTGCCACGCATCCGGTTGATGGCAGCGATCTGCGCGATCGATTCGCCCAGCTCGGCCTGTGCCTTGGCCAGATCCACGTCACCTGAGCGTTTGGCGAGGGCTTCCTCGGCCAGACGCTTGGCTTCCATGGCCTTGGCTTCGTCCAGATCCTTGCCGCGAATGGCGGTGTCGGCCAGCACGGTCACCAGACCCGGTTGCACTTCAAGCAAGCCCCCTGCGACGAAGAAAACGTCCTCTTCAGCGTGGTTCGGCTGCTTGATGCGCACCATGCCTGGCTTGATGCGGGTCAGCAACGGAGTGTGACCGGGCAGAATGCCCAATTCGCCCGCTTCGCCCGGCAGCGACACGATCTCGGCCAGACCGGAGAACACTTGTTCTTCCGCGCTGACGACATCCACGTGTACGGTCATTGCCATTTCTTTACTCCAGTGAGGAGTGAGGAGTTAGGAGGGAGGAGCTGAAGTCAGCGACCAGCAAGCTGGCCGTCTACTCATCACTCCTCACTCATCCCTCATCACTGCAGGGTTTTAGCCTTCTCGATCGCTTCGTCGATGCCGCCGACCATGTAGAACGCCTGCTCGGGCAGGTGATCGTACTCGCCCGCAACGATACCCTTGAAACCACGGATGGTTTCCTTGAGCGTGACGTACTTGCCGGGCGAGCCGGTGAACACTTCAGCGACGTGGAAGGGCTGCGACAGGAAGCGCTGGATCTTGCGGGCACGGAACACCAGCAGCTTGTCTTCCGGAGCCAGTTCGTCCATACCCAGAATCGCGATGATGTCGCGCAGTTCCTTGTAGCGCTGCAGGGTTTGCTGCACGCCACGGGCCGTGTCGTAGTGCTCTTCGCCAACGACCAGCGGGTCGAGCTGACGCGAGGTGGAATCGAGCGGGTCAACCGCCGGGTAGATACCCAGGGCGGCGATGTCACGCGACAACACGATGGTCGAGTCCAAGTGCTGGAAGGTGGTTGCAGGCGACGGGTCGGTCAAGTCATCCGCTGGCACATACACGGCCTGGATGGAGGTGATCGAACCAACCTTGGTCGAGGTGATGCGCTCTTGCAGCTTGCCCATTTCGTCGGCCAGCGTTGGCTGGTAACCCACGGCGGAAGGCATGCGGCCGAGCAGCGCGGACACTTCGGTACCGGCCAGCGTGTAGCGGTAGATGTTGTCCACGAAGAACAGGATGTCGCGGCCTTCGTCGCGGAACTTCTCGGCCATGGTCAGACCGGTCAGTGCCACGCGCAAACGGTTGCCCGGCGGCTCATTCATCTGGCCGAACACCATCGCAACCTTGGACTCGCCAAGGTTGTCCAGCTTGATGACGCCGGCTTCTGCCATCTCGTGATAGAAGTCGTTACCTTCACGCGTACGCTCACCCACGCCGGCGAACACCGAAAGACCCGAGTGTTGCTTGGCGATGTTGTTGATGAGTTCCAGCATGTTCACGGTCTTGCCCACACCGGCGCCGCCGAACAGGCCGACCTTGCCGCCCTTGGCAAACGGGCAGACCAGATCGATAACCTTGATGCCGGTTTCGAGCAGGTCAACCGACGGTGACAACTCGTCGAACTTCGGTGCTGGCTGGTGAATTTCGCGCTTTTCATCGCACTGGATCGGGCCGGCTTCGTCGATCGGGCGACCGAGCACGTCCATGATGCGACCCAGTGTGCCGAGACCGACCGGCACCGAGATCGCTGCGCCCGTGCCATTGACCTTCATGCCGCGGCGGATGCCGTCGGATGAGCCCATGGCAATGGTACGTACGACGCCGTCGCCAAGCTGTTGCTGGACTTCGAAGGTGAGACCCTTCTCAATCAGCGGGTTTTCTTCCGAGACATCTAACTGCAGCGCCTCGTAAATCTTTGGCATCGATTCGCGCGGGAACTGGATGTCCACCACGGCGCCGATACACTGAACAACGGATCCTTGACTCATTGTCATATCCTCAATAACTAAATTCAAACTGCCGCGGCGCCGCTGACGATTTCCGAAATTTCTTTCGTGATCGCTGCCTGACGGGTCTTGTTATAGACCAGCTGCAAATCCTTGATGACCGTACCGGCGTTGTCCGTAGCAGCCTTCATGGCCACCATACGGGCGCTCTGCTCGGACGCCATGTTCTCGGCAAGCGCCTGATAGACAAGTGCCTCGAGATAGCGCAACAGCAGGTCGTCAATGACCACCTGTGGATCCGGCTCGTAGATGTAGTCCCAGGAGCTTTCGGGCGCGCCCATGCGATCACCGGTGAGGGGCAGCAACTGCTCCATCTTGGCGTCCTGCCTCATCGTATTGACGAAGCCGGTGTAGCACACATAGACCTTGTCCAGCTCGCCCCTGCGGAAGGCGCTGGTAAGTACCTTGACGGGACCGACCAGCCTTTCCAGATGCGGCGTATCGCCCAGACCGATTGCCTGCGAGACCACGTTGATACCCGCGCGCTGCATGAAACCAAGACCCTTGCTGCCGAGCGCGGCAACCTGGATGTCGGTGACGCCAGCGGCCTGCCACTCACGGATATTCGTGATGGCAAGACGCAACGCATTGGTATTCAGACCACCGCACAGACCCTTGTCAGTGGTGACAAGGATCAGGCCGACACGCGTGACCTTGTCACTGGCGACGAGGAATGGATGCTTGTAGTCGCTGATCGAAGCCTGCGAAAGATTCGCAGCCAGGCGCCGGATCTTCTCGGCGTACGGACGCGCAGCGCGCATCTTGTCCTGCGCCTTGCGCATCTTCGAAGCCGCGACCATTTCCATGGCCTTGGTGATCTTCTTCGTGTTCTGCACACTCTTGATCTTGGTACGGATTTCTTTTCCGCTTGCCATATCAGAGTCTCCGCTTAGGCCCAGCTCTTCTTGAACTCTTCAACGGCGGCAGTGAGTTGCTTTTCACCATCTGCGTCGAGGTCCTTCGAAGACTCGATCTTCTCGACCAGCGACGCGTACTTGGCCTTGACGAACTGTTGCAGCGCCAGCTCGAAAGCCAGTGCGCGCTTGACTTCCACGTCGTCGAAGTAGCCCTTGTTCACCGAGAACAGCGTGATGGCCATTTCAGCCACCGACAGCGGTGCGTATTGCGGCTGCTTCATCAGTTCGGTCACGAGACGGCCGCGGTCCAGCTGCTTGCGGGTCGCTTCGTCCAGATCGGAAGCAAACTGCGCGAACGCAGCCAATTCACGATACTGGGCCAGTGCCAGACGCACACCGCCGCCGAGCTTCTTGATGACCTTGGTCTGGGCTGCACCACCGACTCGCGACACCGAGATACCGGCGTTGATAGCGGGGCGGATGCCGGCGTTGAACAAGTCGGTTTCCAGGAAGATCTGGCCGTCGGTAATCGAAATCACGTTGGTCGGCACGAAGGCCGAAACGTCACCGGCCTGCGTTTCGATCACCGGCAGAGCGGTCAGCGAACCGGTCTTGCCCTTGACTTCACCGTTGGTGAACTTCTCGACATATTCCTCGTTGACGCGAGCAGCACGCTCAAGCAAACGCGAGTGCAGATAGAACACATCGCCCGGATAAGCTTCGCGGCCCGGCGGACGGCGCAGCAGCAAGGAGATTTGACGGTAAGCCCAGGCTTGCTTGGTCAGATCGTCATAAACGATCAGTGCGTCCTGGCCGCGATCGCGGAAGTACTCACCCATCGTGCAACCGGCGTACGGTGCAATGAACTGCATCGCAGCGGAGTCTGAAGCGGAAGCTGCGACGACGACGGTGTAAGCCATCGCGCCCTTTTCTTCCAGCTTGCGCACCACGTTGGCGATAGTCGAGGCCTTCTGCCCCACCGCCACGTAGATGCAGAACATGTTCTGACCCTTCTGGCTGATGATCGCGTCAACAGCGACAGCAGTCTTGCCTGTCTGACGGTCACCAATGATCAGCTCGCGCTGACCACGGCCAACCGGCACCATCGAGTCGACCGCCTTCAGGCCGGTCTGCACTGGCTGCGAAACGGAGCGACGGGCGATAACGCCTGGCGCAACCTTTTCGATCTTGTCCGTGAGCTTGGCGTTGATCGGGCCCTTGCCGTCGATTGGCTGACCCAGCGCGTTCACAACGCGACCAAGCATTTCAGGGCCGACAGGCACTTCCAGAATGCGGCCGGTCGTCTTGACCGTATCGCCTTCGGAAATGTCTTCGTAGTCACCCAGCACCACGGCGCCGACGTTGTCGCGCTCGAGATTCAGCGCAAGGCCGAAGGTGTTGTTCTTGAATTCCAGCATTTCGCCCTGCATGACTTCGGTCAGGCCGTGGATACGGACGATACCGTCAGTCACCGACACCACCGTACCCTCGTTGCGGGCGGTAGCTGCCAGTTGCAGGTTCTGAATGCGACTCTTGATGAGATCGCTGATTTCAGAGGGATTGAGTTGCATTTTGAATGCTCCTAATTCTGTAGGGCAGCGGCCATGGTGGCGAGCTTGCCACGTACCGAAGCGTCAATCACGGCGTCACCGACAGCGATGCGAACACCACCGATGAGTTCCGGATCAATCGCCACCGATACATTGAGGCGGGTACCGAAACGGGTTTCCAGATCGCCAGTCAGGCGGGCCTTTGCATCAGCGTCGAGCGGAAAGGCGGAGCTCACCAGCGCATCACGCACACCTTCGTGTACGTTCTTGTGCAGTTTGAACAGCGCGTGGATTTCCGGCAGAAGCGTGGCGCGTTCGTTCTCGACCAGCAGCGCCACAAAACTCTGTTGCTGCGGGTTAAGCACGTAGCCCGAGGACTCAGCCAGCAGCTGCGTCAGCTGGGCTGGCGACAGACGCGGGTTGCTCAGGCAGGCACGTACTGAGGGATCAGCAGCGACCGTGGCGAGACTCTGCAGCAACTGATCCCAGGGGTTCAGTGCTCCAGCGTCCCGCGCAAGGGCGAACACCGCCTCGGCGTAGGGACGCGCAAGGGTGACGTTCTCGGCCATGGCTTAGATGAGTTCCTGTTTCAGGTTAGCCAGCAGTTCGGCGTGGACCTGGGCATTGATTTCCTTGCGCAGGATGCGCTCGGCGCCAGCAACCGCCAGTACGGCGACTTGCTCACGCAGGGCTTCCTTGATCCGCTGTGCTTCAGCGCCGGCTTCGGCCTGAGCGGCCTCGCGTGCTGCCGCCACAATGCGGGTCGCTTCGTTGCGTGCTTCTTCGAGGAGTAGGGCAGCCTGCTTTTCAGCACCGCTGCGCACATCCGCGCCGGATTCACGCGCCTTGCGCAATTCTTCTGCGACCTTCTTCTCAGCGAGAGCGAGGTCGGTCTTTGCCTTGTCCGCAGCAGCCAAGCCGTCAGCGACTTTCTTGGCGCGCTCGTCGAGTGCCTTGATGATGGGTGGCCACACGAACTTCATCGTGAAGCCCACCAGCACCGCGAACACGACGAGCTGAGCCCATAGCGTTGCGTTCAGATTCACGGCATTACTCCCGTCTTAAAGTGAGTGGAGAGTCAGGCCGGATTAGTGCAGAACGAACGGGCTGGCGAAAGCGAACAACATCGCGATACCGACGCCGATCAGGAAGGCCGCGTCGATCAGACCAGCCAGCAGGAACATCTTGGTTTGCAGGGTGTTCATCAGCTCAGGCTGACGTGCCGCTGCTTCGAGGTACTTGCCGCCCATCAGGCCGATACCGATACAGGCGCCGATAGCACCCAGACCAATGATCAGACCGCAAGCCAGAGCAACGAGACCGAGAACGTGTTCCATGACAACTCCTAGTTGGTTAAAGGTAAGAAAGGTAAAGACGGAAAAACGCTACGAAAACAGATGCTGCCCGTTAGTGAGACTCGTGGGCCTGACCGATGTAAACCAGAGTCAGCATCATGAAAATAAAGGCCTGCAACAACACAATCAGGATGTGGAAAATGGCCCACACCGAACCTGCCAGCACCTGACCGATCCACAGCGAAACGCTGGTGAAATTCCAGCCGGTCCATGCCGCGCCCATCAATGCAATCAGCATGAACAGTAGTTCGCCGGCAAACATGTTGCCGAACAAACGCATGCCGTGCGAAACGGTCTTGGCGAGGAATTCGATGAGCTGCATCGCGAAATTGACCGGATACAGCACGGGGTGGCTACCGAAAGGCGCAGTAAACAACTCATGCACCCAGCCGCCAACACCCTTGATCTTGACGTTATAGAAGAGGCAGACCAGCAACACACCGATTGACAGGCCCAGCGTGCCATTCAGATCAGCCGTAGGCACGATGCGCATGAAGGCGTGATGTGGGTCGTGCCCTTGTGCGCCACGAATCCATGCCCAGATATTGGGGATGACATCCAGCGGCAGGAAGTCCATGGCGTTCATGAGGAACACCCAGACGAATACGGTCAGGGCCAGCGGCGCGACCAGCTTGCGTGAGCTCTCGCTATGAATCAGGCCCTTGGCCTGGTCAGCGACCATTTCAACCAGCACTTCAACCGCCGCCTGGAAGCGCCCTGGCACGCCCGAAGTGGCCTTGCGCGCGGCACTCCACAACAGGAAGCAAGTGATCACGCCCAGCAGGACGGAATAGAAAAAAGTGTCGAGATTAAAGACGTTCCAGTCGACGATCGCGGTCTGCGCCTCACCGGAAGTGTTGAAGTGAGTCAGGTGGTGAACAATGTATTCACTTGCACTGGGTGCGTGCGCTGCTGCTTCGGTCGTCATCAGGGTTTTACCAATAAGGCCAGGAAATTCGCTTGCAGGGTGACGACGAGGCCGAGCACCACTGCGCCCCAATGCGCCCCAGGAAACAAGAGTCGCACCAGAACAAGTATTCCAATCGCGGAAGCGATCTTTATGGCTTGGCCAATAAAGAACGCATTGACGTGCGATGCTTCTGGACGGCGCGCTGCGAGCGTCAGCCTCCATGCAAAAAAGAAGCCGGGCAGCACAACTGCCGCGCCCCCGCAAAGTGCACTCGATGCACCGCGCGCGCCGAACAGAATGCCGCCCAGAAGACTCCCTAGAAGCGCCGCGAAGAACTGGAGCCTGACAAACTTGAACATCGGCTTCACCTTAGTCCCGGGCGCAGCGCACTTGCCGCCGTCAAAAAATCTTGTCAATTTTAGAATCATTGATAGCTGAACGTCAATGCAGATGCGGCGCAATGTGGCTAACGTTGAGCTAATTGTCACGGTAGGAACGCCCTCAACTTCCGAAGACTTCTTCATGGTTTGTTTTCTTCAACATCCGTTTCAAATGCCAGCGCAGAAATAAAAAGGATGGCCGAAGCCATCCTTTTTCATTTGCAGCGGGTCGAACTACCTTGATGTATTGCAGGCAGCACTCGAACACGCAGGAGGAGTCGTTGGAGACCAACCGGCGTTGCTGTTGTAGCTCTTGAAGATCAGATCGCGTGAGGCATAGCTCGAGTTATAGACAGCGGAGGTCATCTGCTGCGAGTACGTGCCATCCGTTCCGTGGCTGGTGACACTCGCGTTAGAAACATCCTTGCTGTTGTACTCGAACCAGCCGTTTGCCGCATAGATCCCCGTCGTACCGGTGTTGGTGTTGCCGGTACTGCCCAGATCCACGTACAGCGCGGCCTGGGTCGCAAAGGAGGAATTGAACTGCGCGGAGCTGAAGGGCAGATTCGGGATCGGATTGGTGTACCAACCTGCCGACGCGACGTGTGCGCCCATGGTCGTATTCACGTAGGAGATGGCGTCACAGTACAAAGCCACTCCCTTGGTATACGCACCGGTTCCATTGTTCGCGCCGTTGGAATTGCAGTATGCGCCGCCGCTACGCGCCAGATAGGTCGCACCCGTGGGCACGCCCGAGGCTGCGGTCAGCGCGCTGTTAAGGAACACGAAGCCCGGATAGCCGTAGTAGGCGCGCGATTGCACCACGTAGCCGCCCGACGTTGCATCTGCGGTATCCGCGACCGTCCGAATTTCGGAATTCTCGAACAGCGCGGCATACGGCGAGCCCCAGATGAAGTCCACATCGCCCGCAATCAGGCTCTTGTAGAACCAGCTGTAGCCCTTGACCTGGACGGTGTCCTGCGCCGACAGGAAGTTCATATAGGTCGCAGCCAGCCGCCCGGATCCATTGAAATAGATGGTCTCGGCCTGGTTGTTGTAGTTGACGTCCTTCACGTGTGAGTTGTTGAGCGTGAAAGTCGTCAGCGACAGAAGGTCCGAACCTTCAACCAACATCACGGGCCGGCCGCCACCAAGATAAGCGCGGTAGAGGCCGTCCTTGGCTTTTTGTGCCTTGCCGGATAGCAGATTGGTACCTGTTACCGTTGTCAGCGTGGCGCTGCCACCCGTCCCCGGGTTGAAGTCGTTGTACATGTTGTACTGCACGACTACGCCATCGCGACTCTCACCCTGGATCGTCAGGTTGTTGAGGCTACGCGCGAACAGCATCTCGTTATAAGTACCGTTCTTGATGGTGATGGTCTTGGCGCTGGTGCCACACGAAGTCGAGTTATTGGTGCCGCCGCAATTCTTCAGCATCCAGTTGAGCGCGCCCTGCACCGTGCGGAAATCCGCCGCGCCATCGTCGTCGACCGTCACACTGGTCGTCGAGGAAGGATCGGCCTTGGTTGTGAAGGTCCACGCGGTCGCCGAGCTGATCCCGTTAAAGGCCGTGCTGGAAATCGTACCGTTGAGCACGCCCGAATCCATCAATACGTAGTAGCTGGTGGAAGGAGAGAGCTTGTTGTCGTGCAGCTTGATGGTCGCCGTCTTGCCAGACACGGTGATCGGGCGATACAGCACCCAGCGGAATTGGGTGAGCGTGCTGACATTGCCGATCTTGTCGACTTCGGTATTCGCGGCTGCCAAGGCCGACAGAGTCGTCGTGTTGTAGGTACTCAGCAACGCTGGCGTCAGCGCTGGCGTGCTGGCTGTAGCGTCGTCAACCCACGAACCGTTGGTGAATGCGTTGAGGCTCAGCTTGTCGACGAGCGTGCCATCGCTCTTATAGACATAGACGAAACCGCTGGTGCCGACGGTCGGCGCGGCATCGAATGTGATCTGCAGGGCTGTATCGACGTAGGCGCCCGTCGAAGCATTGGCGGGAGTCAGGGGCGACGCCGCCGAGGAGGTGCTCGATGAGGAAGAAGAGGTGTTGCTCGACGACGAGGAGGAAGACGCTACCGAGGCACTGCTTGAAGAAACCGACGAGGTAGAAGTCGACGAGGCCGAGGAGGCCGACGACGAAGCAATGGAAGACGCCACCGAGGATGCCGCGGACGACGCTATCGACGAACTGACACTGCTGCCAGAGCCGCTGCTGGTGGGGCTGGCGTCACTGCCACCGCCGCCACCGCAGGCAGACAGACCCACACTGAGGGCCAAAAGAGCCCACAACCTGCTACTGAACATTTCCTGTCTCCTTGTGTAATGCCTGCCACCCCAAAAGGTAGCGCGGGCCAAAACTTTTTATGAGACAGAAATTTACTGAGTTACCGGTAACAGATGCACATGGGACCGGTACCTATTTGCAGTGAAGTGCGCTCAATGTCACGGCGCGTACGAAGCGGCTTGACCTTTAAGGACAGAACGCAGGCGAAGAACGCCCTGCCCGAACCGGGCCAATGAGTTTGATTTCGTGGGTAAGGGTTGCCTGCGCAGCAAGGGTTTAAGGCTTTGCTTGAGGAGGTTGAAGCAGAAGCAATCTCGCGCGGAAACCCAGTTAAAGCGCTTGCCGCACGCACGGCATCTGAGTCGTCCATCGGACAACGCCTTGGGCTTGCTCGTTCTGCAGTCAGGACGCCTTTTGATCATCGGACCAGCATGGATCTGGTCCGGTTTGGGTAGGAATTACCAACAACAAAAAAGGCCGGGCATTCGCCCGGCCTTGTCGCTACCTAATCAGGGTTCAGCGACTCGTCGTGCAGGCACTCGTCGAGCAAGTCGTTGCAGTCGGAGTCCAGCCTGTGCTGCTGTTCCATGCCCCAAACACTTCGGCACGGGTATCCAGACCACTCAGATCAACCGTCGTGCTGGCACCGGACAGACGGCTGCCGACATTCAGCGTGACGCCATTCGCATCCATGCTGCCGCTTTCGCGGAAGCCGGTGGTCGACGTGGCTGTCAGCGGCAGTGTGTAGCCATTGGTGAGCCAGCCGAGGGGGTTGATGTGCGCACCCATCTTGGTATTGATGTAAGCAATATTGTTGCAGCCCCAGTTGGCATTGACCAGCTTACCGTCGGTACCTTTCGTCGTGCAATAGCTTTTACCAACCGCGTCGAATGACAGGCGGGACAGGTAAGTCGAATTATCCGGCACACCCAATTCGCGAGTCAGCGAGCTGTTCAAAATCACGAAACCTGGGTAGCCATAGGCCGTACGCGCTTCGGTGACATAGCCACCCGACGAGGTATTGGTAGGATCCACCACGGTACGCAGTTCGCTTTCCTCCAGCAGACCGCCGTAGACCGCACCCCAGACGAAGTCGACATCACCCGCAACCAGCGACTTGTAGATCCACATCCAGCCCTTGGTCTGGATCGTATCCTGGGTACTCAGGAAGTTCATGTAAGTACCCGTCCAGCGCGAACCTGCAATCGTCGAACTGTTGTAGTAGATCGTCTCAGCCTGGTTGTTGGCGGTGCTGGTCTTGACGTGGGAGTTCTTCAGCGTGAACTGGGTCAGGTTGAGCAAATCTGCACCTTCAGCCAGCAACACGGCACGACCACCGGCAAGATATGGGCGGTTCCCGCCCGCCACAGCAAGCACACGACCCAGACCATTCGAAGTGTCGTTCAGGACAGTCGACAAAATCTGACCACCACCGGTACCCGGGTTGTACTGTTCGTAGTTGTCGGACTGAACCACCACACCATCACGGCTTTGGCCCGTGATCGTCAGGTTGTTCACGCTACGAACGAAGAGCTGTTCGTTATAGGTACCGTTCTTGATGTAGATGCTCTTGGGTACCGAAGCATCTGCCTTCGAGGTACCGGCCATGATCCGGTTCAGCGCACCCTGCACGGTCAGGAAATCACCCGTGCCAGCTGCATCAACCGTCAAATCGGTGTAACTCAATGCAGCAGCATCCTTGGTCGCAAAGGCCCAGCTGGTCTTGTCGGAAATACCGGCAAAAGCAGTGCCATTGATCGAACCATTCAGCAGACCGCTATCCATCTTGACGTAGTAGGAAGTAGCCGGGCTGAGCTTGCCATCATGCAGCTTGATCGTGACGGTGTTGCCTGAAATCGTGAACGGTGTGTAGAACACCCAACGGAACTTGTCCAAGCCACTGACATTACAGCCGATACAGTCCACTTCCGTATTCTGATCCGGAATGGCGGTTTGGGAGTTGATGTCCGTGCCACTGAAGGTATTCAGTACGTTCGAGGTAAACGAAGTTGGGTTAGTGGAAGTCGCATTGTCGACCCACGAACCCGTCGTGAACGCGTTGACCGTGATCCGGTCGACCAAGGTGTCATTGCTTGCCTTGTACACATAGACATAGCCGCTGGTGCCGATGGTCGGTGCAGCATCGAAGGTGATCTGCAGGCGCGTATCCGTATAGGCGGCCGTCTCGTTATTGAGCGGGAGGAAGCCTACGGCCGTTGCGGAGCTCGACGACGCCGCGGAGGACGTCGACGAGGCGACGGACGACGCCACTGATGAACTGGCGCTGCTGCTCGCACCCGCTGACGATGAAGCGTTGTCGCTTCCGCCACCACCGCAGGCCGCCAAGCTCACGCTTGCCGCGGCCAGAATCCAACTGAACCTGCTGTTCAACATTTTTGTTTCCTTTGTTTGGTCATGTCACGAGCTGGATCAGCCTGCGAAGCACTCACGCGGCCGTTTCACTCGCTCCGATACCGATCCCAATACCGGTACCGATACGGTGATATCGGTAACAAGGCGGGGCTCTTGAAAAAAAGTGTTACGGAAAGATCGCGGCTCGAGTATTTGGACAAGCTGCGCATCGCCTTCGTGGGCAGCTGGCTCGTATCCACGATCCGTACGTGTTCAGCGCCCCTGGGCTGGCATTGGTTTGCCCTCGCCCCGTGAGCGTTGGGCTAGCGGCGAAAGCGTTGGTCGCTGTGCATGGTTTCGTGATGGGCGCAGCGTGGCAGGACGCGTACAGGTCACATCACCCCCGTCCTTCAGCAATGCTCTGGATGGATCGGGCTTTGCCCGGTCGGGAATGCGGTGACTTTGGCACGGGCTGGAACGACGCTGGATTCCCGCGTGCGCGGGAATGACGGTGATATGTGAGCGGTGCGTCCAAGCAAACACAAACACGGTCAGGGTAATGCCAGTCAGCCAAGGAATTTCCAAAACACGTTCGTCATCCCGGCGAAGATCTGGATCCCGGCCATCGCCGGATGACGAGGTTTTGTCATTCGCGACGCTTAAGTGAAGGCATTAACAGTCAGGGGGCTTTGCAAGTCAGAGATACAAGCTCCAAAAACAAAGGGGCGGCAAACGCCGCCCCTTTCCCTATCACTTGGGCTTACGCCCAATCAACGACCATCAGGGCGCAGGGTTCCAGCCCGCGCTGGCGTTATACGCCGAGAATATCTGGGCGCGTGTGGAGAAACCACTGCTGTAGTCCCCGCTGTTAAGCGGGTAGCCGCCAACGCGTGCACTGACATCCAGCGCTGCGCCCGCCAGCGTCATGCTCCCGTATTCACGCCAGCCGCTCACTGCGGTCGGCACTGCGGGATTCGGCGCAGGCTGACCCAGAACACCTGCCCCCGCCCATCCTGCGGCAGTAATGTGTGTGTCCATCTTCGTATTGACGAAGACCACGTTATCCCAGGTCGTTGCGCCGCCAGGGCTTCGTGCGAGCCAGGTGGCCGCGTTCGCGCCTGTGGGCACATCACCTGCGGACGGGCCAGGGCCGACACCATGTGTCAGCTTGCTGTTCAGGAACACGAAGCCCTTGTCTGCAGCAAGTACGCTACGCGCCTGCACCAGATAGCCGCCGGAAGTGGCATTCGTCGTATCGCCCACGGAACGGATTTCGCTGTTCTCGAACAAGGCAACACGATTTGCGCCCCAGATAAAGTCCACATTGCCCGCAATCAGGCAGTTGTAGAACCAGCTGTAGCCCTGCACCTGGATGGTGTCCTGCTCACTGAAGAAGTCGACGTTCTTCGCAACAAGACGATCATCCGCCGCAACCGGCGCCGCAGCAGTCGAACGACCCTTGAAATAGATCGTCTCGGCCTGGCTCGACAATGCAGAACGCAAGGTCGTGTTCTTCAAGGTCAAGGTATCCAGCGTCAGCAGGTCGGAGGTTTCCACGAAGAGCACGGCTCGGCCACCGGCCGGGGTACCCGAACCCGGCGCCTGGCTTGCGCCACTACCCGAGTTGAGCGCTTCCAGATTCTTGTACTGGATGACAACACCGCTACGGCTTTCGCCCTGGATCGTGACGTTGTTCTTGCCACGCAGGAATAGCAACTCTTCGTATGTGCCGTTCTTGACGTTAATCGTGGCAGGTGTCGCCGCGGCAACGTTTTGCATCACATAGTTGAGCGCGCCCTGCACGGTGCGAAAGTTGGCCGTCGAGCCATCGTCATCCACAGTCAGCGTGGTCAGTGCGGTTCCCGGATCCGCTTTGGTCGTGAATGACCAGTTGCCCGCCTTGCCAATGCCCACGAAAGGCGTGCCGCCAAGGTTTGCACCGGTGAAGACACCATTGGCAATCGCTACATAATATCGCGTGCCATAGGCCAGGATGTTGTTGTGCGGCGAGATCGTCACGGTGTTGCCGGAAATGCGAATCGGCGTGGTATTGACCACCCGTTTGGCGGTCTGTGCGGTGTAGCCGATCGTGTCCGTCTCGGCAGCGACCTTGATGACATCCACCAGCGAGTCATCGCTTTTCTTGAAGATCCGGATCGAACCTGCAGTGCCCAGGGTCGGCGGGGAGTCGAAAGTGAGTTGCAGATTGGCATCGATGTACGCCGCTGCATCCCCAGCTGCCGGGGACGCTTTACCGGTGAGCGTGTAGGTCTGGGTTGGCTGCACGAACGCCGGCGAGATCGTCGCGGTAATCACGCGCTTGACCGTTGCGTCGGAGCCACTGGTGAAGGTCACCGTGGCAGTTCCGGCACCGACCGGCGTAATCGTGACGACATTGCCTGCGGTCGTTGCGGTGACGATTGCCGGATTGCTTGAGACTGCCGTGAAGGTGTCTGCCGTGACGCCATCGTTCTTCGTCGCGGTAATCGTTACTGCGTACGGCGCGTCGCCGGCTTCTGCGGCATAGGTAAGTGTGGAAGGAGCGAGTGTCAGCTGCACCGGTTTGACGGACGGATCGCCCACCTTGACGTCATCGATCTCGAACGACTTGTTCGCCGTATAGAGGCCGATCAGACCTTTGGACGTGAAGCCGGCATCCGTCGTTGTCCCGATTTTCTCGCCATCCAGATAAACCGTGAGCGCAGTGCCAATCAATTCAAAGCGCACGGTGTACCACTGTCCGTCCAGCAGGCCTGCCGTTCCCTGAATGATGGCGCGCTTGCCCTGCACCGGACGGGAGATCGAACCGGCTGTGCTTTTCGCAACTTCAACCTGCGTACTCCCGGTAGAGCCCTGAACGTTCAACCCGCCGCCGTACCAGTTATTGGCGTCCTGATAACGCGCGATCAGGTACAGGAACTTGTTGCCGGTCGTACTGTTGTTGCGTGGCCGGATGCGAGCTTCGACGTAATAGTCCGGACTCGTCACGCCCGTGAATGCGGTGGGCTTGACCAGCGCCAAGACGCCGCCAGTGCTGGCAGCGGTGAACTGCAGGACATTGTTCGAGCTGTCCGGGATGACACCAAACGCGCCGTTGGGCCCGCTGGTATTGGCAGTTGCGCTCAGGAGATCCCATTTGTTGGTATCGCCAGCAGCAAAATCGTCACAGAAATACAGGCCGGTTGCGGGACAGACAAAAGCTGTCGCCACACTACTTGACGCGCTCGACGTGCTTGATGCGCTCGACGCGACGGAGCTATTTGAGCTTGTCGCTGAGCTGACCGAACTGCTGGCACCACCAGGCGCTGGAGCACTGTCGCTACTCCCGTCACCACCTCCACATGCCGTCAGCGCGAGCAGGAGCCCGGCCAACAGCCAACCACGTACTTGGATCATTTTTATCTCCTGAAAGGTTGTCCGATTTGTCGCATAAGGCAATCGGATCTATGCTTGTGTTACCGGTATTCTTACTGCAACGCACAATAAGTTATCGGTAACATGCAGGAGAGCATAGAGAGAAAGTTAAAAATTGAAAAGTGGAGAAATCATCATCCGCCCGATATTTTTGGGTCGCTGGCTTCTTGGGGCTGTTCGCGATCTTTTATGGATCCGACATTATTTGCTACTAGCTTTTCGGGGAATTTGCGTGAGAGGCTCCTGGACAAAGAAGGCTCAAGAACCTGATCGCTGGCGCGCCAGCATGAGCGGCGCAGACGGCGTGACCCTCGGGGAAAAGGCGGCATGAAACTTCAGGCTTCACCTGGCCGGGCAAGAGACGCTTGATCTATGAGTCGAAATGTTTAATTATTTCGACATGAACGAAAACTACTCCCGCGCAATCCCCGACAAGTGGCGTCACATGGCGAATGTTTTTGAAGCGCTGGGCGACGTGCATAGGCAGCGTCTGGTGCTGAGTTTCGAACCGGGGGAACGTCTCAACGTGGGTCAGTTAGCCGAGGTATCCACGCTTTCGCGGTCAACGGTCTCACACCATCTGAAGCTCCTGCGTCTGTCGGGCGTACTGGCGTCCGAAAAGATCGGCAAGGAAGTTTACTACTGGGTAAACAAGGACTTTTTGCAGGAAGTACTGGGGGACGTCTCCGACTATCTCCAGACCCATCTCTGATTTTTTGAGGAATATATCGAAATGTTTAGGAATATCGATTCTTTATGTTTAGGGCAACTGCGCCCGGGTGATGTCGTCTTCATCCGGGTTCCAGCACTACTGTTCCTCAAAGTGGCCGAAGCGAGCGAAAGCTGGTCGAACCACGTGGGCGTGATTGTCGGTCACGACGGGACGGACTGGATCATCGCCGAGAGCTGCTTGCCATGCGTGCGCCGAAGACGTTTCCAGGACTTTGTCGCTCGCTCGGAAAACGGCAGCTTTGTCATCCGCCGTTTGCCGCGTCCGCTGACGGAAGTCGAACAAATCAGACTGCGCATTGCCGCTGACAGTCGGATGGGCCAGCTCTATCACACGGGTTTCAGATTGCGTTCGAGACGCCAGTTCTGTTCGAAATTCGTGCACGAGGTGCTGGCTGAAGCATGTGGCGAGGAAATCGGCGAGGTCGAAACCTTCGAGACCTTGTTGAGGCGCAATCCGCAAACCTCACTCAGGTTCTGGCGTATCTGGTTCTTCGGACGCATTCCATGGCAGCGCGAAACGATTACGCCGGATAGCTTGCTGCGCTCATCCCGTTTGCATACCTTGACCGCTAGCTGACGGGGGCCAACCAGTGCTCACAATCATCCTGGCGGTATTCGCGGGCTGTTTCGTGCTTGAACGTCTGGCCCCCGGCTGGCCGTTACCGAAGGTCCGTACCTGGCCAACAAGAGTGCTCTTGATCAACGCAATCCAGGTTTGCGTCGTATTGTTGGCAGGCCTCAGCTGGGAGCGCTGGCTTTCTTCCGCATCCCTGTTTCATTTGTCGAGGCATCTGGCGCCTGAGGCCGGCGGCATGATTGCTTACTTCATGTCAACTTTCATTTTCTACTGGTGGCATCGCTGGCGGCACGAACACGACTTGCTGTGGCTTGGGTTTCATCAGATTCATCACAGCCCGCAACGTCTGGAAGTCATTACCTCCTTCTACAAGCATCCCGCGGAAATGATCGTTAACTCGATCATTGGCAGCCTGCTCGTTTACACAGTTCTGGGCCTGTCATTGGAAGCTGGTGCGGTTTACACGCTATGCACGGCGCTCGGCGAATTTTTCTATCACACCAATGTGAGAACGCCGCGCTGGATCGGCTTCTTTTTCCAACGTCCCGAAATGCACCGCATTCATCATCAATATGGTCGCCACAGGAATAACTACGGCGATATCACGTGGTGGGACATGTTGTTCGGTACCTATGAAAATCCAAGGGAGTGGATCCATACCTGCGGCTTTGATCCAGCGAAAGAGGAGAAGCTTTTGCAGATGCTCATGCACAAAGACGTTCACACCCGCTCCTGACTTGATTTTCTGCGTCGCTCATCAAAGTCCGAAAAAAAAGAGGCCGCTCATGGCGGCCTCTTTGGGTGGCTCATCAACGAACTCACTTAGGCGAAGCGCCTGCGCCCGTATTGTTGAACTCGGCGAGGAAGGGTTCGGCCGGAGTCTTTTTCTTGTAACCCAGCGCAGCCGGGTCCTTGCCGGCGGCCTGCAGGTTGTCAAAGAACGTATCCGAGCTGTAGGTAGCCTTGCGGAAGTTGCTCTTGGCCGAGCTGCTTTCCCAGTCAGACCATGCCGACTTGTTGATGTGCTTGCCGATGCGCGAGTTCATGACGACGACCTTGCCGACCGTCTCGACGGTGGACTTGCGGATCAGCGTGGCACTCTCGGTGCCGGTGTTCGCTGCATCGATTACGCAAGCTGCCTTGGCATCACCGTACGGGCTGCAGCGCTGGCTTTCGAACCACTGACGACCAAGATAGGTGTCGGCCGTGGTCGCCACGCCGAGACCATCGCTGGTGAAGTCGCAGTTGTCGAAGACGATGCCGTAAGGCGTGCCGTAGTTGGTGCTCGGCGCGGTGGCGAAGACCGAGGCGCTACGACCGCCCAGCGACTTGATCTCGGTGTTGCGGAAGAACGCTGTGGCGCGACCGAAGATGAAGTCGACGTCACCTTCCACATACGAGTTGTTGTAGAAGGAACGGTTGGTCTTGCCGACGGCGCTGGACTTGAAGTACAGGGTGTCCTGGTTGCTGATGAAGCGACCGTTCTCGACCTGCACCTTGTCGGCCGCATCGATCAGGAAGGCCACGGCTTGGTGGTTGCCGGTCGGGCACTGGCCCTTGTCGTTGGCCTTTTCCTTGCAGCCCCGGTCTTCGTTGTAGGTGTCTTCGAAGGTGATGTTCTTCGCCTGGAAGCCGTCGTTCTTGATCCACACCATGGCCGAGCCGCTGGTGCCGATGCTGCTCTTGCCCTTGTCGAGCTGGACCTTGGCCATGGCGGCAATGCTTGGATCGACGTCCTTGAACTGCGCGCCGAACTTGGCGGTGAACTCATCGCCGGGCATGCCGGCATCGATGTTGGCGGCGATGCGTGTCTTGCTGGCGTCAGCCTCGGTGCTGTACAGCGTGATCGGTGCGGCCAGCGCGGGCACGTAGACCAGTTCGTTGTAGGTGCCGGGCATGACGCGGATGTAGATGCGGCTGGTGCGCTTGGCGGCGGTGGCATCGATCACGGCCTTGTTAACCGCGGCCTGGATGGTGTTGAGCACCGTGCCACTGGCCTTGGCGGCCTTGTCGACGGTGTAGTCGGTGCCACACTTGCCGGCGCTCATGCAGGCATCGGCCAGCGGATCCCACGGATCGGTCGTCATCGCGCCCGCCGTGCCGGTGGT
The DNA here is from genome assembly GCA_035456105.1 of Rhodocyclaceae bacterium. Taxonomy (GTDB): domain Bacteria; phylum Pseudomonadota; class Gammaproteobacteria; order Burkholderiales; family Rhodocyclaceae; genus Viridibacterium. The sequence continues at coordinate 387,306 of DATIDV010000017.1, forward strand.
TTTGAGCACTTCGGCGTAGCTGTAGCGCGCAGCTTCGGCAGCGGTCAGTTGCGGGCGCGTCGACGTCGACGGGTTTGGCCCGCTCGCGCAGGCAAACAGCAAAGGCGTGAGCAGTGATGCGAGCAGCGTCGAGCGACAGGCTGAACGATTTTCAAACATGAAATCTCCTCCGGTTTTGAGATGTGCCTAGCGTGAATGGCTGGTCGAGCACGGCGACCGATTCTACTCGTGCAGACCGGTCACACAAGGGCAAGAAACAAAGTTCTTGTCGATCACGAATGCTGGATTTGACGGCCTGGCCTCGCCCGATAATACGCAGCGCCATGCGTTTCGCATCGCGCAACACGGCGCACGCCATCGCCTGTATCGTCTCGCTGCCCGCGACCCCGTCTGACGACGGCCGTACGCATACAGACAACAACAAAAATCGGCTTCGAACGGAAAACCTGATGCCTGACTTTCTTCGTCCATTCATTCGCGCCGCCCTGCGCCGCATCACCTCCCTGCTGTTCCGCGTCGAACTGCGCGGCGACCCCGACCTGAAGGCCGAACGCCTGCTGATCATTGCCAATCACGAGTCCTTCCTCGACGGCCTGCTGCTGGGCCTGTGGCTGCCGCAGAATCCCGTATTCGTCGTACACACCGGCGTCGCCGCAAACCCCTTCTTCAAACTGGTGCTGATGCTCTGCGACTACCTCGCGGTAGACCCGACGAGTCCGCTGGCGATGAAGAAAGTCATCCGCCTGCTGGAGAGCGGACGGCCCGTGGTGATCTTCCCCGAGGGCCGCATCACCACCACCGGCAGCCTGATGAAGACCTATGACGGCCCGGCATTCGTTGCTGCGAAGACTGGCGCCACGGTGCTGCCGATCCGCATCGATGGTGCCGCGCGCACCTTCTTCTCGCGCCTGTCCGGGCGTTTCCCGCGACGCCTGTTCCCCCGAATTTCGCTGACGGTTTGCGAAGCGACGCGCATCGACATGCCCGAGGGCAGCACCGCGCGGGAGCGCCGTCGCCGCGCCGGTGAGGCGATGCGCCGCGTGATGCAGAACATGGTCTTCGCCAGCCGCCCGCAGCAGACCCTGTTCGACGCCCTGCTCGACGCCATGTCGCTGCACGGCCGCAAACGCCGTCTCATCGAAGACGTGAAGCAGATCGAATACAGCTACGGCGACCTGCTCAAGATGGCCCTCGCCCTGGGCCGTCTCGTCGCGAAACACACCGCGCCGGATGAGCGCGTCGGCTTGTTATTGCCAAACCTCGCGCCAACGCTGGGCCTGATCTTCGGCCTCAATGCGTTTCGCCGCGTGCCGGCCATGCTCAACTACACGGCGGGTGTCGACGGCCTGCAGGCGGCGTGCACGGCCGCGACGATTCGCAACATCGTCACCTCGCGCGCCTTCCTCAAGCAAGCCAAGCTGGAAGACAAGATCGCCGCGCTGCAGGACGTACAGATTCACTATCTCGAAGACCTGCGTGGCGAAATGGGCCTCGCCGACAAGCTGTGGCTGATGGGCTGGGCGCTGCACTTCCCGCGCGCGGCAACGCAGGTGGCCTCACCCGAAGACGCGGCCATCGTGCTGTTCACCTCGGGCTCCGAAGGCAAGCCGAAAGGTGTCGTGCTATCGCACCGTGCGCTGCTCGCCAACGTTGCGCAGATACGCTCCGTCATCGAGTTCTCGGTCGACGACAGGATCCTCAACGCGCTGCCGCTGTTTCACTCCTTCGGTCTTAACGCGGGTGGCCTGCTGCCCGTACTGAACGGTGCGAACGTATTCCTCTACCCCTCGCCGCTGCACTACCGTGTCATCCCCGAGCTGGCTTACGACCGAGCCTGCACGGTACTGCTCGGCACCAGCACCTTCCTCGGCAACTACGCGAAGCACGCGCATCCGTACGACTTCTTCCGTCTGCGCTACGTGATCGCCGGCGCCGAGAAACTGTCGGAGCCGGTGCGCGCGGCCTGGTTCGAAAAATTCGGCGTGCGCATTTTCGAAGGCTATGGTGCGACGGAGACGGCCCCGGTGCTAGCCGTCAATACGCCCATGGCATACCGCAGCGGCACCGTCGGCCAACTCCTGCCCGGCCTGCAGTCGCGACTGATGCCAGTTCAGGGAATCGAGCATGGCGGCATCCTGCATGTCAGCGGCCCGAACGTGATGTCGGGCTACCTCAAGGTCGACAAGCCCGGCGTGCTGGAGAAGCCCGAATCGGAAGCGGGCGAAGGCTGGTACAACACCGGCGACGTGGTCGAGATCGATGCGGATGGTTTCGTGAAGATCGTCGGCCGCGTGAAGCGCTTCGCGAAGATCGCGGGCGAGATGGTGTCGCTGGAGTCGGTCGAGAAGCTGGCGGCGCAGGCCTCGCCCGCTACGGCGCATGCGGCGAGTGCGGTGGCTGATGCTGCGAAGGGCGAGGCGTTGGTGTTGTTTACGACGGACAAGGATCTGACGCGTGACGCCTTGCAGGTTGCGGCGAAGGCGGGAGGATGGCCTGAGCTGGCGGTACCGCGCCGGATTATCGTGGTCGACGCCTTGCCGTTGCTGGGGACGGGGAAGACGGACTATGTGACGTTGAAGGTTTGGGCGGAGAAGGCGTAGTCACTCCCCTCTCCTGCTTGCGGGAGAGGGGCTGGGGGAGAGGGAACGAGCAATGGACCCGGAACAACTTGATAACGCCAAACGCCTACGCACAGAACAAACCGAAGCCGAGCAATGCCTCTGGTATCACTTGCGCGCGCATCGCTTCTTGGGTCTCAAGTTCAAACGACAAAAGCCTGTCGGACCCTACATTGCCGATTTCATCTGCATTGAAGGAAAACTCATCGTTGAAGTAGACGGTGGGCAACATGTGGAAGCCAAGGCTTACGATGACGCCCGCGACAAATATCTCAATGACCAAGGCTTCACTGTTCTGCGCTTCTGGAACAATGAGGTCCTGAACCAGACAGAAGCGGTACTGGACAAGATCAGAGTTGCAGTTGAGGGGTGCAGCGACCCCTCTCCCCCAACCCCTCTCCCGCAAGCGTGAGAGGGGAGCTAGCGGCAACCTCTGCCCTGTGGCCCGAAGGATCGGGAGAGGGAAAATTTTCGGAAGACAAAAACAATGAGTGAAAACAAACCCCTCTCCGGCCTCCTCTTCGCCCCGCGCTTCGGCCCGATCTTCCTCACCCAGTTTCTCGGCGCGTTCAATGACAATGTCTTCAAGAACGCGCTCGTCCTGCTGCTCGCCTTCCAGAGCGGCAAGATCCTCGGGCTCGAACCGGCCATCGTCGTGCAGATCGCTTCGGGCCTCTTCATCCTGCCGTTCTTCCTGTTCTCGGCGATGGCCGGACAGATTGCCGACAAGTACGACAAGGCGCAGATCGTGCGCATCGTGAAGCTCGTCGAGATCGGCATTGCCGCCACCGCCGCCGCAGGCTTCGCCACCTCGCACGCCGAGCTGCTGCTCATCGCACTGTTCCTGATGGGTCTGCACTCGACTTTCTTCGGGCCGCTCAAATACTCCATCCTGCCGCAGCACCTTGCCCCCGCCGAGCTCGTCGCGGGCAATGCCTGGGTGGAGAGCGGCACTTTCGTGGCGATCCTGATCGGCTCGGTCGTCGCTGGCCTGCTCATGGCCATCAAGCCGCAGGGGCCAACGCTGGCGGGTATCACCTGCGTTGTCGTCGCCATCGCCGGTTACTTCGCCAGCCGGGCAATTCCCGCTGCGCCGCCTGCTGCACCCAACCTGAAGATCAACCTCAATCCCTTGAGCGAAACCTGGCGCAATATCAAGATGGCGCGCGAGAACCGCACCGTGTTCCATTCGCTGATGGGCATTTCGTGGTTCTGGTTTTATGGCGCGATTTTCCTCACCCAGTTCGCGCCCTTCGTGAAGATCGTGCTCGGCGGCGATGAGCTGATGGTCACGGCCTTGCTGGCGACTTTCATCATCGGCATCGCGATCGGCTCGTTCCTGTGCGAACGACTGTCCGGCAAGCACGTCGAGATCGGCCTCGTACCGCTCGGCTCGATCGGACTCACCGTGTTCGGTGTCGACCTGTGGCTGGCCAGCCCGGCAACACCGCCGCAGGTAATGGGCCTTGGTGCCTTCTTCGCTGACCCGCATCACTGGCGCCTGATTTTCGATCTGGTGATGATCGGCGTCTCCGGCGGTTTCTACACGGTCCCGCTGTACGCCATGATCCAGGCGCGCTCGAAAGCCGAAGAGCGTTCGCGCATCATCGCCGCCAACAACATCCTCAACGCCGCTTTCATGGTGGTCTCCGCCATCTTCGCCGGCGCGGCGCTGGCCGGTGGCGTGAGCATTCCGCAGATCTTCCTGATCACGGCCTTGATGAATGTCGCGGTGGCGTTCTACGTCTACAAGCTGGTGCCGGAATTCCTCATGCGCTTCCTCGCCTGGCTGCTCATGCATACGGTATATCGCCTGCGCACCCGCGGCGTCGAGAATATTCCGGAAAGCGGCCCGGCCATCCTCGTGTGCAATCACGTGAGCTATGTCGACCCGGTCATCATCGCTGCGGCGTGCCGTCGCCCGATCCGTTTCGTCATGGATCACAACATCTACAAACTACCGGTCGCCAACTTCATCTTCCGCGAGACTGGCGCCATTCCGATTGCTCCCGCCAAGGAGGATGTGGAACAACTGGGCAAGGCCTACGACGAAATCGCTGCCGCGCTGGAAGCAGGCGAGCTGATCGGGATCTTCCCCGAAGGCGGCATCACGCGCGACGGCGAAATCGCGACGTTCAAGAACGGCATTGGCAAGATCCTCGCACGCACGCCTGTACCGGTCGTGCCGATGGCCTTGTGCGGCCTGTGGGAAAGTGCCTTCGCACGCAAGCCCGGCTCCAGTCTGCTACGCGCGATGCGGCGCGGCGTGTGGAGCCGCGTGGAACTGAGCGTGGGCGCAGTGCGGAGCAGCGATTCCGCCGATCCTTCCAGCCTGCAACAGGAGGTCGAACGCCTGCGCGGCGACGCGAGGTAGCCCGCCTTCGCTGGTTGTGCCGCGCGATTGTCCCGCTCTGCACATCATCGTCATGAGACTTTGCGGGTTTATCTACGACAGCGGAGAGCGTAGAGTGCCCGTTCTCCCGCCCTGGATGTTTCATGAAAATCCCCTACGTCACGCTCCTGCTGCTGCTCGCAGCACTGAACACCATTGGTCCGTTCTCGGTAGATACCTATCTGCCGGCTTTCCCCTCAATTGAAGCCGGCCTGCATGCCACGCCGCTGGAGCTGCAGCAATCCCTGACGGCCTACCTGCTGCCCTTCTCGTTCATGATGCTGTGGCACGGCGCCATCTCCGATGCGGTGGGTCGCAAGAGCGTCATCCTCGTCGGTCAGTTCATTTTCCTGCTGGCTTCGCTGCTCTGTGCGGTCGCCCCCAGCATCGAGTTGCTGTGGCTGGGTCGTGCCCTGCAAGGCCTGTCGGCGGGTGCCGGGGTCATCGTTGGCCGCGCAGTGATTCGCGACCTGTTTGATGGCATCAAGGCGCAACGCCTGATGTCTCACGTCACCATGGTGTTTGCCGTCGCGCCAGCCGTCGCCCCCATCCTCGGCGGCGAACTCGCGGCAACACTCGGTTGGCGCTCGATCTTTTATTTCCTGTGCATCGTCGCCGTGTTGCTGCTGGTCATGACATGGAAATTCATGCCCGAAACACTGGCGGTGGAGAAACGCCAATCGCTCCATCCCGTACATCTGCTGGCTGGCTACAAGAGCATCCTCGGCAGCCTGCCCTTCGTCATGCTGTGCCTGTCGATGGCGCTGTTCTTCAGCGGCTTCTTCATTTACGTGATGTCGGCACCGGTGTTCCTGATCGAACATCTGGGCCTGAGCGAGACCGGATTCGGCTGGCTGTTCGTGCCCATCGTGACCGGCCTGATTCTCGGCTCGGGAGTCTCCGCAAAACTCGCTGGCAAGCTGCATCCGGCAGGTACCGTCGTACTCGCCTATGGCATTGCGGCAGCGGCCATGCTGATCAATCTTGCACTGAGTTATTCGCTCGCTGATTCGGTCGCTACACGTATCCCGCAGATCATGTTGTATACGTTCGGCATGAGCATCGCACTGCCGACGCTGACCCTGCGCGCGCTCGACATGTTTCCGCAACGACGCGGCATGGCAGCAAGCTGTCAGGGCTTCATCCAGACCTTGATGATGTCGGTGGTCGCGGGCGTGGTGTCCCCTGCTTTATGGGGCACGACGCGCCATCTGGCCTGGGGCATGGTGGCGAGCCTTGCGTTGAGCCTGATCGCTTATCTTGTTTCGCTGCGCAACTATCGCGTCGTCAAGGCTTGAGCTCAGGGTCTGCTCACGCTCATCCGTCGGATGAATGTGAACACGCCCTATTTTGAGCCCATCGCACCAAACACCTGGCGAGCGATCTTGCCCAGCGCTTCAGCTGGATTCTGGCGGATGGCCTTTTCCTCTTCGCCGATGCGCAGATACAGCGCATCGAGCGCTTTGCGCGTGACATAGGCCTCGACGTTGGCGTCCTCCGCCTTCACGAGGCCAAGCGCTGCACCCTGAGCTGCCAGCTTGTTGTATTGCGCAGCAAGCTCCAGGCGCGAGGTCGCCTTGCTCACCACTGGCAAGAATTTCTGCGTCAGCCCATCCGTGGTCTTGCTGCGGAAATACTGTGTTACCGAATCCTCACCGCCCGCGAGAATGCCCTTGGCATCCTGCACCGTCATCTGCTTGACGGCATTGAGCAGCAAGGGCTTGGCTTCGGCCACGGCGCTTTCGGCGGCGCGGTTCATGGCGAGATTCAGATCGTCGAGTGCCTTGCCCTGGCCCATGGCGCGCAGCATCGGCTCGACCTTCCTGACGTTGGCCGGCAGGGTGATGCGGTAGCGCTCGCTGTCCAGAAAACCGCCCTGCACACCGAGCGTTGCCACGGCCTGCGTGGCACCTTGCTCGAGCGCCTGTTTGAGTCCGGCAGAAGCATCCTTGCTGCTGAAGGCATCGAGCAGGTCGGCGTGCGCGAGCAGGGGCATTGCGGATAAGGCCAGCAACAAGGCGCGGCGACTCATGTGCTCAATCAGTTTCATGCGTTATCTCCGTATGTGAATGATGCTGTGCTCAGCGCTTGAAGCCGAGAATGAGAACGCCCAGCGCTACAAGCGCGATGCCCAGCCAGCTGCGCGCATCCGGCCGCTCGCCGAGGAAGATGACGGCGAAGATGGCGACCAGCACCAGACTCAGCTTGTCGACCGGCGCGACCTTTGAAGCCTCGCCCAGCTTGAGCGCGCGGAAGTAGCAGACCCACGATGCCCCCGTGGCCAGCCCCGACAGCACGAGGAACATCAGCGAGCGTGGCTCGAGCATGAAAGGGTTGCGCCATTTGCCGAGCGCAAGGACCAGCGCGCCGAGCACCACGAGGATCACGACGGTGCGGATAAGCGTCGCGAAATCGGAATCGATGCCTTGCAGGCCAAGTTTGGCGAATATGGCGGTCAGCGCCGCGAACACGGCCGACATCAGGGCCCAGTGAAACCAGCTTTCGCTCATGTCTGCCCTCCACTTTCTGTTGGTCAGCGCCTTCAGCCGAACATGTGAATCGCCAGCCACACGGTGCGCGGTGCGGTTTGCGCCACGCGGTGCACGCAGCCCGCCGGAATGTGCACGCTGTCACCTACGTACAGCATCTGCTGCTCACCGCTTTCAAACTCCAGCACCGCCTCGCCCCGCAGCAACATGACCCATTCGTCATGCGGCTGGTCGTACCAGAAGTCCTGCGGGCTGCGGTGTTCGTCCGAAACAATACGCTCTATGCGCACCAGTTCGGATTCGAAAAGGGTCGTGAAGTCCTCGGTCTCGCCCGTAGCCGGAAGCTGGGCGAACAGGTTGAACAGTTCAGGGAGCGAGATCGACTCCTTCGCACAAGGTATTGGCATGCTGCCTCAACAGATCGGGGAGGCAGCGCATATCGCTGAAAGGCGTTGCGTGGGGATGGGCAGAAACCGCATGACCCGCGGGCAGGTACTGCAGCGCGAACATGCCCGCCGCTTGCGCCGCCTCGACACCCACGGGACTGTCTTCCAGCACCACGCAGTGCGATGGCGCAAAGCCCATGGCCTGTGCCGCGTGCAGGAACAAACCGGGATCGGGCTTCCAGGAGCCGACGTCATAGGCGCTGAAAATGCGTCCGTCGAAGAAGGGCAACAGGCCGGTCACCGTCAGCGCGTCACGAATCTTGAATTGCGGTCCGCTCGAGGCAATGCAATACGGCACCTGCATTTGCACCAGCATTTCGGGCACGCCGGGCATCGGCTGCAGGCTCGTGGAAAACAGATAGGAAACATGATCGCGATATTGCGGGCCGAAGTCCGCAGACAGCGGCGCGCCAAGCATCTGCTCAAGCTCTTCAATGATCAGCGTGAACTTGCGGCCACGAAAGCGCACCAGCAGCTGATCCAGCGTGATGCCCTGTTGCGCCAGTTGCGGTAACAAGTCGAGATAGGCCTGGTTGCACAGGCCCTCGCTATCAACCAGCGTGCCATCGAGATCGAAGATGACGCACAGGTTGTTCATGGCGCTTATTTGAACCGCTCTAACAAGCCGTCGAGCTGATCTAGGCTGCCGAAATCAATCGTCACCGAACCGGCGCCCTTCTTGTTGGCCTTGATCTTCACCGTCGCGCCGAGCTTGTCGGAAAGGTCCGACTCGAGACGCAGCAGGTCCTGACTCACTGCCACTCGCTTGACGGTCTTGTCGTCCTTCGCCGCCAGCTTGCTCGACACCAATTTCTCGGTGTCGCGCACGGACAGGCGTTTGGCGACGACCTGATTGCCGACGAGGATCTGCTCGGCCGCAGGCAGGGCCAGCAGCGCACGGGCGTGGCCCATTTCGATATCGCCCACCATCAGCATCTCGCGCACGGATTCGCCGAGTTGCAAGAGGCGCAGCAGGTTCGATGTGGCCGGACGTGAGCGGCCGAGTGCATCGGCGGCCTGCTGATGGGTCATGCCGAATTCGTCGATCAGACGCTGGATGCCAAGCGCCTCTTCGAGCGGGTTGAGGTCTTCGCGCTGGATGTTCTCGATAAGAGACATGGCCAGCGCGGCTTCGTCCGGAATGTCGCGGATGATGACCGGCACTTCCGTCATCTCGGCGATCTGCGCGGCGCGCCAGCGACGCTCACCGGCGATGATTTCGTGACGGCCACTGCCAATCGGCCGCACCGTGATCGGCTGCATCAGGCCCTGGGTGCGGATCGACGCCGCCAGCTCTTCGAGCGAGCCCGCATCCATGCGCGTGCGCGGCTGGTACTTGCCGGGCTGCAGGTCCATCACCGGCAGGGTGGTCAGATTGCCAACGTTATCGGAGGGGAGCGTGTCGCCGCCGAGCAGGGCGTCGAGGCCGCGGCCGAGGCCTTTGAGTTTGGGTGGTGTCACGATTGGATCTTCGTACGGTTAATCAGTCTTGATGCGCTCGATCATCTCTTGCGCAAATGCGAGGTAAGCCTGCGAACCCTTGGCAGCCTTGTCGAACACCACGCCGGGCAGGCCGTGGCTAGGTGCTTCGGCGAGACGCACATTGCGCGGAATGACGGCCTTGAACACCTTTTCGCCAAAGTGCGATTCAAGCTGGGCGGAAACCTGCTGGGCGAGCGTGCTGCGCGGGTCGAACATGACGCGCAACAGGCCAATGATCTTCAGATCGCGATTGAGCTTGGCGTGCACCTGCTTGATGGTGTTCACGAGGTCGGACAGGCCTTCGAGCGCGAAGTACTCGCACTGCATCGGGATGATGACGCCGTGGGCCGAGCACAGGCCGTTGAGCGTCAGCATCGACAGTGAAGGCGGGCAGTCGATCAGGACAAAGTCATATTCGGCATCGACCGTCGCCAGTTGGTCTTTCAGTCTTTTCTCGCGATTCTCGATGGTGACGAGATCGACCTCGGCACCGGCCAGCTCGCGATTGGCCGGCAGCACGTCGTAGCCACCCACTTCGGAACGCTGGCGTGATTCGATGAGGGTGCTCAGGCCGACCAGCACCTGGTAGACCGTCGACGGTGCAGTGCGCTTGTCGACGCCGGAGCCCATCGTGGCATTGCCCTGCGGATCAAGGTCGACAAGCAGTACGCGTTGCCCGTGAGCGGCAAGCGCGGCGGAAAGATTGACGGTCGTCGTGGTCTTGCCGACCCCGCCCTTCTGGTTGGCAACAGCAAAAATGCGGGCCATCAAAGCCTCTTTAAACGTGTTTTTGAAGGATGATCAAGTGACGTTCCACGTCCATGCCCGGGACTTTCAGGGGGATGGACTCGCTAACCCGAACCCCGGCGGGCAAGCGCGCGATCTCGTCGGAAGGATACACGCCTTTCATGGCCAGCCAGCGGCCGCCCTCGGCCAGCAGATGATCGGTCCAGCTAACGAAATCAACGAGTTCGGCGAAGGCGCGCGAGGAAATCGCCTTGAAAGGCGCTTCGGGCCGCCAGTTCTCGACACGTACGTGGTGCACGCTGACATTCTTCAGGCCCAGCGTGCCGGCCGCCTGACGCATGAAGACACATTTTTTATCGACGGTATCAACGAGTTCGACCTGCAGGTCCGGTCGGCAGATCGCCAGCACGATGCCCGGCAGGCCGGCGCCGGCGCCGATGTCGGCAAGACGATCTTCCGTCACATGCGGCACCAGGGTCAGCGAATCGGCGATGTGCAGGTCGATGGCCTGCATCTCGTCGCGAATGGCCGTGAGGTTGTAGACCTTGTTCCACTTGAGGATCAGGGCGACGTAGGCGAGCAGCTTGTCGCGCGCCGTCTGATCGAGACTCAGGTTGAGCGCGGCGATGTGCTGGTCGAGACGATGGGCGGATGTCACATTCAATCCTTGGCCGGCGGCTTGGCTGATGTGGCCGGAAGCGACGCGCGTGAGGCATGGAATTCAAAAGGCAGGGCGCGAAAATAGCATCAAGCAGGGCAGAAATCGATCAAAAGCGCGATGAAAACAATGAGTTTTTGCGTGCGCGGGCTTCGTCCCGGTTTCTTTCGGCAGAACTTTGTCCGGCCTCTTGATATGCTGACAGCGTGTGCGGGCATTTGAGCCTTCGTGAAACATCACTGTTCGCAGGGAGTCGGCATGAATCCACTTCACAAATCCGTGTGCGGCCTTGTCACCTGCCTCGTCGCCTGTCTGTTTCCGCTGCAGCTTGGCGCGCAGCAACAACAGGCCGCGCCCGTTTCCCCGCCTGCCGGCCCGCGCATCGGCGTGGTGTTGGGCGGTGGCGGTGCGCGCGGGCTGGCGCATCTGGCCGTGCTACGCCAGCTCGAAGAGCTGCGCATTCCGATCAGCTGCATCGCCGGCACCAGCGCCGGGGCACTGATCGGCGGCATCTACGCGACGGGTCGGCCGCTGGCCGATATCACAGACCGCATCAGGACTGCCGACTGGGACCAGATGCTCAACGGCAGCCCGCGGCGCAAGACCCTGCCCTATTCCTCGAAAATCAACGATTACAAAAACCTTGCCGACATGACGCTGGGCCTCGATGCGGAGGGCCTGCACCTGCCGCGTCGCGCCATCGGTGCGCAGAACGTCGAGCGCTTCCTGCGTGAACTGACTTCGGACGCCTACGCCACCTCATTCAACGATCTCGCCATTCCGTTCAAGGCGATTGCGACCAATCTCATCACGGGTGACGCCAGGGTGTTCGAGAGCGGCGACCTGTCGATTGCCCTGCGCGCCAGCATGGCCGTACCGGGGGTGTTCGATCTGGTCGAGCTGGATGGCGAGTATCTCGTCGACGGCATGTTCGTGCGCAATCTGCCGGTCGAAGACCTCAAGGGTCGCTGCGCCGACATCATCATCGCCGTCGACGTCGGCACGCCATCGCTCAAGGCCAGCGACATTCACAGCCTGCTGGATGTCATCACGCAGTCGATGAACGTCACCACCAATCGCAACGTCATCGAGCAGCGCAATCTGCTTGGTCCGAAGGACATCCTGGTCCAGCCGGATCTGACGGGCTACTCGCCGTCGAGCTTCCGCGAAGCTCCCGCCATCATTGATCGAGCCAGCCAGTTGGACGAGAAGACCCTGGCGCGCTTGCGCGAACTGTCCGTCGACGCAGCCACCTATGCGCGCTGGCATGCAGACCTGAATACGCGCTACCTGGCCAATGTACGCACGACCTATGACCGCATTGAAGTCGCAGGAACGAAAACCATACCGTCGGAAATCGTGCGCGAGACGCTCGGTGGCGACGATATTCCCAAGAACCAGAAGGGCTTGCAGGAGCGTCTCGATACGCTTTTCAAGACCGGCGAGTTTGATCAGGTGAACTACTTCGTGCGCGACTCGGGCGGCCAACGCGTCGCCACGGTTACGCCGATCGAGCGCGAGGTCGGTCCGCACTACCTGCGCCTGGGCACGGAAGTGCGTTTCGACACCGATCGCAGTTCCGACATCGCCTTTCTCGCCAACTACCAGATGACCTGGCTTAACCGCTGGGGCGCCCAATGGCGTAACGATCTCCAGCTGGGTCTGAACAGCGGCTTCTCGACCGAGTTCTTCCAGCCCATTGCACGCTCGGCCTTTTTTGTCGCACCGAATGGCTCCGTCAGCGCCGACATCATTCCCATCTACGATACTGACGGCAAACACCTCTGGGATGTCAGCCAGCGCAGCAGCCTGTCGGCACTCGACATGGGCCTGTCCCTCAGCCGTTTCGGCGAAATGCGCTTCGGGCCGTACACGCGCTACACCGTCTCGGAAATCCTGACTGGCAGCGGGGCCGGCACGCGCGTCAACGGCCGCGATTACGGCTTGCAAACCAGCCTGACGATTGACCAGCTCGACAATCCACGCTTCCCGCGCAGCGGCTATCTGGCGAACTTCAGCTATCGCATCGGCTCCGCCACCTCCGCCGAAGATGGCTCCTCAAGCTCACGTGAGCTCAAGCTCAACGGCGACGGCGCAGCCACTTTCGGTAGCACGACCCTGCGGCTGTCGTTGCGCCATGCCGCCTCGGACGGCCCGGGCCCCGACTACACCCAGCTCGGTGGTTTCCTGCATCTCTCCGGCCTGCGTAACAACCAGCTGAACGGCACGAAAAGTGATTTCGGACGCGCCATGATTTATCGCCAGATCGCCCCCCTGACGACCGGCCTGGGCAGCGGCACCTACCTCGGCGCATCGCTGGAAACCGGGCGCATGCGAAACCAGGTGCTGGATCACTCAGACACGTCATGGATTCCCTCAGCCTCGGTCTGGCTGGGCGTCGACACCTTCATGGGGCCGCTGTACACGGGCCTCGGATGGTCGAACTACAACGGCGGTCAGTTCGCCGGATATATCTATCTAGGATTCATCAAGTAAGACGGATTGCATCCGGTGGCCGCATCATGCGGCTGCCCTTTCGGGCTATGTGTATTAGTGAAGCAATACACTAATATACAGCCATGCCTCAACCTGTCTCACCACAACATTTCCATCTCGACCCGCAACAGCCGGAACCCATCTTCCGCCAGCTGATGGCGCAGGTTCGCCGCCTGATCGCCGCCGGCCAGCTGAAACCGGGTGACGAGCTGCCCTCGGTACGCGCCGTCGCCGCCGCGCACGCCATCAACCCGATGACGATCTCGAAGGCCTACAGCCTGCTCGAATCGGAAGGGGTGCTGCTGCGCAACCGCGGCGCAGCGATGACCGTGGCAGAAGCTGCTGTCACAACGACACTCGGCCAGGAAGCGGCAGGCATCGATGCACGCCTCACCTTGCTGACACCCGCGCTCGAACGCGTGCTGGCTGAAGCAACCCAACTGGGTCTCGACAACACACAGGTGATCGAGGCCCTGACACGTCTGATCAACAAGACCGCCTCCGGAAAGGAATCCGAAGCATGAGCAGTCCGCTGATAGAAATCGACAAGCTGCGCTACACCGCTGGCAGCAATCCCGTGTTGCGCGACGTCTCGCTGCAACTCGCGCCGGGCAGCACGCTGGGCCTCATCGGCCGTACCGGCGCGGGCAAGACCACGCTGCTGCGCTGCATGCTCGGGCTGGGCTTTCCGAAGGAAGGCACGGCTCGCCTGTTCAACGAGAGCGCCGTCTCGCTGTCGAAAACAGCAAAAGCGCGCCTCGGCTATGTGCCGCAGACACCGAACCTGCCGGCCTCCTACACCGTCTACGGTCTGCTCCAGCTGGTGGGCCACTGGCAGCCAAACTGGCATGCGGATTTTGCACACGAGCTGCTGCGCCGCTTCGAGTTGCCCGGCGAGCGACGCGTCAGCGCGCTCTCGGTCGGCCAACAACAATTGCTTGCCCTCATCCTCGCCATCGGCCACAAGCCGGAACTGCTGGTGCTCGACGAACCAGTCGCCGGCCTCGACCCCGTCACGCGGCGCATCGTGGTTGCCACGCTGGCCGAGTTGCAGGCGGACTGCAACATGTCCATCGTTTTCTCGACACACGTGCTCAGCGATCTCGAACGCCTCGCCAGCCATCTCGCCGTGCTGCATGACGGCCAGATCGAACTCATGTGCGAGGCCGACGACGTCCGCACCCATCTCCGCAAATGGCAGCTCAGTGCCGACCAGGCCTTGCCCGAGCGCCTCAAGCGCGACGGCGTGCTGCGCTATCGCAAGACGTCCGGCAAGACTGCGACTCTGCTCATCGACACGCGCCATGACATCCGCCGCGAGCAGTTGCCGGGCAGCATCGACGAGTTCGCGGTCGGGCTCGAAGACTTTGTCGTGGAGTATCTGCAATGAACGCCGCTGCAACCATGCCGCTGCTTCGCGCCTGGCGCAACAACGCGCTGTGCTGGTGGCTGCCCGGCAAGGAGGTGGGCATACCCTTCACGCTTGCACTGTGCATTCCGGCCATCCTCATTGCGATCGTCATCGGCCCGGTGTTCGATGCCTCGACTACCACACGCATCGTGATCGCCGTTGCGCCCCTGATGATCGGGCTGGTCCTGTTCTTCCCCGGCGCCATCCTGCGCATCGCACGGGTGCAGCGGAGCGAATCCCTGATGCTGCTGCCGGACCGCAGCCGGCGTCTACGCATCGCGCTGTTCGGCATTGTCACTGTGCTGCTCGTTCCCTTGCTGACGATCGCCCTGATGATCCGCCACCCGGCGCCCCTCGTCATGGGCATGCTCGTCGCGAGCATCCTGCTGCTGGGCACTTGGCAATTGCCGAGCCGCGGTGGTGCGCCTGCGGATCAATACTGGACTTCGCTCTTTTTCGGCACCGCTCCGACACTTCTGCTGACCCAGGCGCAAAGTATCGGCGCCTATACGCTTTCGCCCTGGCCGCTACTGATCACGAGTTGCGTCACCGTTGCAGGTGTACTGTGGCGCGCTCGCCAGATGGGCCGGGCTGATGCGATGCCAATCCGATGGTCCTTGCCTAAGCTCGCTCTGCCAGTATTCGATACGCAAGTGCTCCTCCGTGCCGGCACCATGCTTGTGTTCCTCGTGGCGTTCGGGCATTTGAAAAATGGCACGAGCTCGGTGATCTACATGGCGCCCTATGCATTCGCGCTGGATAACCCCGAGGCCCTGCGTGCCCGCCTGCGTCTGCATTGGATCAACGGCATCGACCGCGTGGGGCTGGCCACTCAAGCGCTGCGACTCGCCTTGCAATCCCAGCTCGTTTGCGTCCTGCTCATTGGATCGGGGCTAGGCATCCTCGTGCGTTGCGGCTGGAGTGATGCAAGCTGGGCCATCCGCATGATCATCGCGATGCTTGTCTCGGCCCCCGTGGTCCTCACCTGGCAATTGGTCACGCTCGGACGCACAGCGCCCGCCGAAGAAGGCAAGTCCCTGCGCCGCGAACTGCGCCGCGCAATGCCCATGCTTGCCGTATTGCCCCTGATGATAGGTCTGATAATCGCAATCGATCTGGCAAAAGATCTAGCCAGCTTTATCGTCTCGGGCATGGCGATCTCTGCCGTACTCACGCTCATCGGCCTTCCCTTCGTGCGCAAGGGTTTCCAGCGGATCGAGTTGTAAGGCTGGACACCACAGGAGGTTCCGCCAAGACAGGGTGGGTAGCTGCGCGAAACCGGCCTGCATCCTGTAGCAGACGCAATCAGCCCTCGTCCATCCCGCGGCAGGCTGGCTGGGTCGCCACGCGCGCCTGCCAGCGTGTCACGGTCGGACAGGCCGCGAGATCGAAGCCGCATGGTGGCCCGCGCAAGAATGCGACTGGCATGGCGTGCTGCGCCAGTCTGGCGTAAGAGGCTGTTCACGATCTCTGTAAAACCATCGTCATCCCGGCGAAAGCCGGGATCCAGATCGGACGCGCGGTACTGGATCCCGGCTTTCGCCGGGATGACGAGCTTTTTTTGCAGCGTTTCACGAGAATTCCAGCCCTATTTCACGAGTCTCCAAAGATTGTGAACAGGCTCTAAGCGCGCCGAGCGGGGTGCGTGGCAACCCTTTACTGATCAAAGCCCGGGCTATCGCGCTCGACCTTGCGGCGGATTGCATCCCAGATCAGGTCGTCACTGCGGCGGCGCGATTCTTCACTGCGGCCAATGCGGTTGCTCACTTGTTGGGCTACCGTCTCCTGCGCCTCCTTGGGCGCAATCAGCACTGCCTCGCGCGGTGCCGCCAGCGTGCGCACCTGCGCCGAGGCCGCTCTTTCCAGCTGGTAGATGCGGTTCCACACCTGAGCGGCGCTGCTGCCGACGGCCAGCGTGCCATGGTTGCGCAGCAGCAGCAGGTTCTTGCTGCCGAGATTGGCCACCAGGCGCTGGCGCTCGTCGAGGTTGAGCGCGATGCCTTCGTAGTCGTGGTAAGCGAGGTCGGGCAGCGCGGCCAGCGAACGTTGGTTCAGCGGCAGCAGGCCTTCGGCATGCGCCGAGGCGGCCATGCCGTCGTCAGTGTGGAAGTGGGCAATGAAGAGCGCGTCGGGCCGCGCTTCGTGGATGGCCGAGTGGATGACGTAGCCGGCCTGGTTGATGCCCCACTCGCCGTCGAGGATCTTGCCATCCAGATCCACCTTGACGAGGTTCGAGGCGGTGACCTCCTCGAACCACAGGCCGAAGGGGTTGAGCAGGAAGTGGTGCTCGGGACCCGGCACGCGCGCCGAGATGTGGGTGTAGAGGAAGTCGTCCCAGCCGTAGAGGGCGGTCAGGCGGTACAGCGCGGCAAGTTGCACGCGCACCTGCCATTCGGCGTCGCTGACGCGGGCTTTGACTGATTGGGTTTCGGCGTTCATGAGTAGGCTTCCGTGACAGGTTGAGAGTGGTGTTGATGTGGGTGTTGGGACGGGACCGGTTCATCTGCCGCGCGGCGCACGCCGGCCGCACCGGTTGCACCGACGGGAATCGCCTTGAGCAGCGACACGGTGTAGGGCTGCTGCGGCCGCTCGAAGATGTCGGAGACCTTGCCATGCTCGACCACCCGGCCGCGGTGCAGCACCGACACGGTGTGCGCGAGCTGCCGCACCAGGGCGAGGTCGTGCGAGACGAAAACAAAGGTCAGGCCCAGCCGGGCCTGCAGGTCCAGCAGCACCTGCACGATGTCGGCCTGCACGCTGACGTCCAGCGCTGAGGTCGGCTCGTCGAGCACGATCACATCGGGCTTGAGCACCAGGGCGCGGGCGATCGCCACGCGCTGGCGTTGACCGCCCGAGAGCGCTACCGGGCGGCGTGTCAGCAGCTCTTCGGCAAGGCCCACCTGGGCCAGCGCCTCACATACGCAGGTGTCGCGCTCGGCGCGGTTGCCGATGCCGAAGCGGTCCAGCGGTTCGCGGATCAGGGTCTCTACTTTCCAGCTCGGGTCCAGCGAGGTGTAGGGGTTCTGGTAGATCAGCTGCAGATGGCGCCACACCGCGCGCAACGACTCGCGCGAGCGGCCATTCACCAGCTCGCCATCCACGCTGATGTGGCCCGCATCAGGCTGCTCCAGCCCCATCAGCATGCGCAGTGCGGTGGTCTTGCCCGAGCCCGATTCGCCGACCAGGGCATGGGTGGTGCCCGCGGCCACGCTGAAGGACACGCCGTCCACGGCGGTGAGCACCTGACCATCGATGCTGAATCGTTTGCTGACCTGACTGAACACCAGCTTGCTAGGTGCGCCGTCAGCGGCCAGCAGCCTTGCCTCGCCCACGGAGCGCTGGGCTTCATAGCGCTCGGGGTTGAGAGCCGGCGCATCGGCGTGCAACTTGCGCGCATAGGCCGACCGCGGGGTGGCAAACACCTGCCCGGTGGGACCGGCCTCCTGCACCTGGCCCTGCTTGAGCACCACCAGCGTATCGGCACGCTCGGCCGCGATGCCAAGGTCATGCGTGATCAGCAACAAGCTGATCTGGCGCTCGTGCTGCAGCCGAGTCAATAGATCGAGGATGCGCTTCTGGATCGTCACATCGAGCGCCGAAGTAGGCTCGTCCGCCACCAGCAGCGAAGGGCCGGGCAGCACCGCGAGGCCGATCAGCACGCGTTGCAGCATGCCGCCCGAGAGCTGGTGCGGGTAGGAGTCGTAGACGCGCTGCGGATGCTCCAGCCCCACGGCGGCGAAAGTCTCGAGAATCAGCTCGCGACGACCGCGTCCATCCAGCCCGTCGACCAGCGCAGCAGCCTCCTGCGCCTGGGCGCCGATGGTACGCACCGGGTTCAGCGCATTGCCCGGGTCCTGCGGCACGAAGCCGATGGCACGGCCGCGCAGCGGGCGGAAGCGCCGCTCGCCGAGACCGAGGATTTCCTGCCCCTGGAACCAAACCTGTCCGCTGGCACGCGCGCCGCCGGGCAACAGGCGCAGCACCGCGCGGGCGATGGTGGACTTGCCCGAGCCCGACTCGCCGATCAGCGCCAGACTCTGGCCGCGCTGCAAGGCAAAGCTGGCCTGGCTAACCACTGTCTGCGTGCCGTAGGCTACCGACAGGTCCTGCACGCGCAGCAAGGGGCTCTCGAGGTTTGTCGTAGCAGCGCTCATGGTGTCTTCTGCAGCCATTGGCTGATCCTGTTGACGGCGAGCACGGTAACGATGGTGACCAGCGCCGGGCCGTACACCAGCCAGGGCCACTTCAGGTAGTTCTTGCCGGTGGCGATCAAGAGGCCCCAGTCCGAAGCAGGTGGCGGATCGCCGTAACCGAGGAAGGCCAGCCCGGCAATCACGAGGATCGACAGACCGAAGCGCAGCACCGCCAGCGGCAGCACCGAGCGCGAGGCATTCGGCAACACATGGCGGAACAGGATGTGCCAGCGCGAGCCGCCCGACAGGTAGGCCGCTTCGACGAAGACCGACTGCCGCGTCTTGATCACCTCGGCGCGCATCACGCGTGCGAACACCGCCACCGCCGACACGCCGGTGGCGATCGCCGCGTTGATGGTGTCGAAGCCCACGGCGGTGACCACGATCACCGCCAGCAGGAAGTTGGGAATCGCCAGCAGCACGTCGACGAAGCGCGACAGCATCGTGTCGACCCAGCCACCGAGAAAACCCGCCAGCAGGCCGATCAGCCCACCCACCAGCACCGCGATGGCAACCGCGATCAGCGCGCTGCTGACCGACGAAGCGGTGCCGTACACGATGCGTGCAAACAGGTCGCGGCCGAGGTGGTCGGTGCCCAACCAGTAGGTCAGGCTCGGCGCCTGCAGCTTGTGCGCGGGCACGCCCTGCAGCGGGTCGTGGCCGGCGAACAGCGCGGGCGCTACCGACCAGCCGATCACCAGCAGCAACGCGGCCAGCGACAACAGCAAGGACACCGGAATCCGCCAGCGCAGCCGGTCGGTTAGCGCGCGACGCGGTACCCAGATGGCATCTGCCGTGGCTATCGAGCCGCTCATGTCAGCGCTCCGGCGACCGGCAATGCTGGCGTCTCCGCGGCCGTTTCGGCATCCGCCGTAGTGGGCTGGCGCGCACCCTTTCCGGCCAGCGAGACCCGCGGGTCGAGCAACGGGTAGACGATGTCGGCGAGCAGGTTGACCACCACGAACACCACCGCTGCCAGCGACACCACCGCCTGCAGCACCGGCAGATCCTGCGAGGTGACCGAGCGCTGCACGAGGCTGCCGACGCCAGTGCGGTTGAACACCGTCTCGGTGATCAGCGAGCCGCCCAGCAATTCGCCCACGGCAAGCGCGATCACCGTGATGACCGGGATGGCCGAGGGCTTGAGCAGGTGCAGGAAGAACAGCCGCGCCGGACCGAGGCCGCGTGCACGCGCCACCGCCGCATAGTCCTGGCGCGCCTCGTTATCGAGGTTGGCAACGAGCACGCCGGCGATCTGCGCCGACACCGGGATGCCGAGCGCCACTGCCGCGAACAGCGTGGCCCAGAAGCTGTCGGCATCGATGACGCGGAACAGCCCCAGCTGAAAGCCGAAGGCATGGATCAGCACCAGACCGATGACGAAGTTGGGCACCGACAGGAAGGTCGAGGGCAAGCCGCGCACCGCGCCCCGCCCGGCCCGACGCGGCAGGAATTGCGCGCCATAGGCGATCAGCGCTGCGAGCAGCAGGGCCACCGCCAGACCCGCACTGGCCAGCACCAGCGTGGAGGGCAACACCTCGGCGATCAGGGTAGTCACCGGCCGGTTCGAGCGCATCGACAGGCCCAGATCGCCGCTGACGAAGCGCGTCAGCGAAGACCACAGCTGCACCACGACCGGCTGGTCCAGACCCTGCGCGGCGATGATGTCGTGGATCTGCTTTTCGCTGAAGCCGTTCTGCGGATCACGCAGCACATTGGTGATCGGGTCCCCCGGCAGGATGCTGACCACCACGAAGGTGACCACATAGGCCAGGAGGATCACCACCAGCGCCTGGACCAGGCGCCGGGCGACATAGCTCGCGTAGTGCGCGTTGCTCGAGTAGGCCTGTGTCATACCGGCATCTCACTTCGTCTTGTAGGCGGTGTAGTAGCTGGCGTAAGCCACCCCGTTGTAGAGCTCGCCCTTGAGCTTGGGCGACTGCACATAAATGCGCTGCACGATCTGCGTGCGCGGAATGAAGTAGCCCTGCTCCAGCACGTATTTCTGCAGCTCGTTGAGCAACGGGTCACGTACAGCGACCGAACCGGCCGAGGCGATCTTGTCGCGCAGCTCGTTGAGCTTCTTGTCGCTCTCGTCCAGTGCAAACCAGTTCTCGCCGTTATTGGCATTGGTCAGGATGGAGGCCACCGTGCCGGCATCGATGAAGCTGCGAGTCACCTCGTAGGCGGGCACCGTCGGCGTGTTGATCTTGACCTTCTCGCCGTACGTAGGCACGTCGTAGGCGCGGATCGTCACCTTCCAGCCCTGCTTGCCGAGTTGCTGTGCGATCAGCTCATCGATCGCCTTGGAGGCGGCGAGGTAGGGGTTGGAATTCAGCACCAGGGTCAGCGGCTTGCCGTCCTTGCTGCGCACGCCATCGGCGCCCTTGATCCAGCCGGCCTCGTCCAGCAGCTTCGCCGCACGCTGGGTGTCGAAAGCCAGCAGCTTGCTCTGGTCCGTGGCGCCGGGCACATTGCTCTGGATGAATGAGGTAGCCGCCTTCCAGTCAGGCGTATAGACGGTGTCAAGGATCTCCTTGCGGTTGATCGCCACCTGCAGCGCCTGACGTACCTTGAGCTCGTTGAAGGGCTCGACTTTGGTGTTGATCGCAAAGCCATTAACGAAGCCCAGGTAGCGCGGCGTGGCCACCGTGAAGCCTTCCTTCTTCAAATCCGCCAACTCCTGCGGCGAGGCGTTATAGGCCACATCGGCCTGGCCGGACTGCACTGACGAGACACGCAGCGAGGGCTCGCTGACCAGCTTGTAGGTGATCGAATCGAGGAAGGCCGGGCCGGTGTGGCCGACGGCTGCCGGGCCCCACTTATAGTCTTTGCGGCGCACCAGCTTGACGTAGTCGCCTTCCTTCCACGACGCCACGACGAAGGGCCCGCTGCCCACCGTCTTGCCCAGATCGGCCTGCACGCTGGCGGGTTGCGCGAGGGTCTTGGGCGAGATCAGGATCGAGCCGTGATAGCCAAGGGTAGGAATGAAGCCCAGCGTCGGCGCCTTGAAAAATACCTTCACCGTGCTGGCATCCACGGCCTGCGCCCGGTCATAGGTCTTGGGAAAGAGCCCGATCGGATTTATGCCATCGGCCTTGCGGCCGGCATACCAGATGTCGAGATTGGCCACGACGGCGGCCGCATCCACCGGGCTGCCGTCAGAGAAGGTCACGCCTTTTTTAAGCTTCAGCGTGAACTCGGTGGCGTCCTTGTTCTGCTGCCAGCTCTCGGCGACCCATGGGCTGATCTTGCCGTTGGCATCCACATAGACCAGCTTGTCGGTGACGTGCCCCCAGATGTGACCCTGGAAGCTGGAAATCGCGCTGTTGTTGGGAATCCAGGTAGGGCCCAGGGAATCGATCAGGAAGGTGATGTCGCCACCGGGCGTCGGGCCTGCGCCGATCGCAGCAGGCGATAGCAGCGAGGCGGCAAGAAGCAAGCCGGCCGAGACAGACAGCAGACGGCGTGCTGCAGCCAGAGGAAAATATTGCAAGGTCATTCCAATCTCCGATAACGCAAACCTGGACGCTGATGGGCTGTAGGTGCCGCCAGTAGTGACCGGATTTGGCCATACGCATGGACAAAGAAAAAATACTATTTTTGGATTTAAATATGAAAACTTCATGCTGATTGCGCATGATTATGCGGAGGACGCATGATCAGTATTTCCAGCGAACGACCTCAGTCCGCGGCGAAAATCCTTGTGCAAAATGTGTATAAGCTGCGGTGCGCGGTTAGACGGTGGCCGATAAGGTCGTCGCTCCCGCAAAAAAGCGGAAGCCCATTTTCAGGCGAAGAGGTTGCCTATGGGGCGCACGTGGGTTCCCGCCTTCACGGGAAAGGTGGGGAGTGGGCGGGCGATGCGACCGGGACGGTTTGCGTAGCGCGGATGGAGTACAACGCAATCCGGGACAGGTCGACCAATCCACGCCCAATCCCCGGATTGCACTTCGCTGCATCCGGGCTACGGGTGGCGGTCACCTCCGCTTGCCTGGATCAGGATTGGTCAATCAGCACAGCCACGTCGCTGGATTCCCGCCTGCGCGGGAATGACTCGCTTTGACTGCGCGGGCTCGACTCGTACGTGCGTCTTTTGTGGCGGGATGAGCCGCCACACGCAGGCTCACGCCGCTTCCTTGTGCACGTCCTGCCCGCGCGCCTCGCGCTCGGCCACCAGTGCACGGATGCGCGGAATGAGTTCGCGCCCGTAGTCGATGGCATCCTCCAGCGGATCAAAGCCGCGGATCAGCAAGGTGCCCACGCCGAGATCCACGTACTTCGCCAGCGCCTGCGCGACCTGCTCCGGCGTGCCCACCAGCGCGGTGGAGTTGGAGCGGGCGCCCGATTCGCGTGCGATCGCCGTCCATAGGCGCTCGTCCACCACATCGCCACGCTCGGCCGCACCCAGCAGTCGCCGCGCACCCTCGCTTTGCAGCGGGCCGCCACGCGCAAAACCAGCCTGCGCGCGCAGGCGCTTGGTCTGCTCGAGGATGCGCTCGGCACGCTCCCAAGCCCCGGCCTCGGTGTCGGCAAGAATGGGACGGAACGAGACCGAGAAGCGGATGCTGCGGCCATGTTTGGCGGCCTCGCTGCGCACGCGGCGGATGAGCTGGCGCGCTTCGTCCAGCGGCTCGCCCCACAGCGCGTACGCATCGGCATGCTTGCCGGCCACGCGCAGCGCCGCTTCGCTGGCGCCGCCGAAGAAGATCGGGATGTGCGGCTTCCGCAGCGGCTTGATCTCGGAGAAGGCGCGCTCGTAGCGATAGAGCGCACCGTGATGGTCAAAGGGTTGCTGCGCCGTCCAGGTCTTGCGCACTACCTCGAGGTATTCGTCGGTGCGGGCGTAACGCGCGTCATGGTCGAGGAAGTCGCCGTCGCGGCGCTGCTCGTCGTCGGAGCCACCGGAGATGATGTGCACCGCCAGGCGACCACCGGTGAAGTTGTCCAGCGTGGCGAGCTGGCGCGCGGCAAACGCCGGCGTAATGAAGCCGGGGCGATGCGCGAGCAGGAAGTTCACGCGCTCGGTGGCCGCCGCCGCGAAGGCGATGACCTGGCTGGCATCAGGCCCGGTGGAGCCCTGCGGCACGAGGATACGGTCGAAGCCCGCCGCTTCGTGCGCCTGGGCGAAGCGGCGCGTGTAGTCGCGATCGATCCCCGGCCCTTGCGGCGCATGGATTTCGGACTGTTTCTGCGGGGTGATCATGCCGATGATCTCGACGGCCATGGTGTTCTCCTTGTGGCAGGGGGAGGATTGAAAGCTCCACACGCTAGCGTCTTCGCATGCGCAGGTTAAATAACTTTTTTGGATAAATATGCGCGATTTTCATGTTTGACCCGGCAAGAGCGCTCGCCTGACACTGCGCTCCTATCTGATCAGACATCCGTATGCCGTCGCCATGTCCGCCCTAGCCGCAGTTTCCGATCTCATCGCTGGCCCATCGCCAGTGGAATCCCCTCACTCCGCGCCAACCGCCGTGGACCTGCAGGCGCTGACGCGTCTGCTCGCACTTACGGCAGCCCGACATGACGCCGAAGGCAGCTTTCCGCACGAGAACTTCGCGCTGCTGCAACAACACGGCCTGCTGGCGCTGACCATAGGCCGTGAGCATGGCGGTCAGGGCGCCGGTCTGACGCGGGCGGCCGAAGTGGTGTCCGCAGTGGCGCGCGGTTGCCCGGCCACCGCGCTCGTGCTGGTCATGCAGCTGCTGCAGATGCGCCAGATTTCACAGCCGGGCAGCCGCTGGCCTGAGGCGTTGCGGCAGTCCGTACTACGCAGCGCCGTGCGCGAGGGCGCCCTGATCAATGCGCTGCGCGTGGAGCCCGAGCTGGGCACGCCTGCGCGTGGCGGCGTGCCCGCCACGCTGGCGCGTCGAACCGAGGAGGGCTGGCGCGTGAGCGGCCGCAAGATCTACAGCACCGGCAGCGAGGGCCTGACCTGGCTACTGGTGTGGGTGGGCACCGACGAGACACCGCTGCGCACCGGCTTTGTGCTGGTGCCGCGGCACGCAGCCGGCGTGAAGATCGAGCGCACCTGGGATAGCCTGGGCCTGCGCGCCAGCTCCAGCCACGACGTGGTGCTCGACGACGTGCTGGTGCCGCTGGAGAACGGCGTCGACCTGCGGCCGCCGGCGCAATGGGCGGCGCGCGAGTTCGAGGTATCGCACTGGATGGCGGTGCTGCTCGGCTCGCTGTATGGCGCCGTGGCACACAACGCGCGCGACTGGCTGGTCGACTTCTTGCAGCAGCGCCGCCCCAGCGCGCTGGGTGCTGCGCTCGCCACCTTGCCGCGCGCGCAGGAGGCCGTCGGTGAGATCGAGGCGCTGCTGCAATCGAACCGCCTCCAACTCGAAGCCGCCGCACGCGACGTCGATGCCGGCCGCGCCTGGCCACCCACGTCCACGGGACTGCTGAAAACGAGCGTGACGCGCAATGCCATCGAGATCGTCGAGCGTGCCTTGAAACTCAGCGGCAATCACGGTACCTCGCGCGCCAACCCGCTGGAGCGCTATCACCGCGACGTGCTGTGCGGGCGCATCCACACGCCACAGGAAGACAGCGCCCTCATCGCCGCCGGCCGCGCGGTACTGGTGCCTGCAGCATGACGGGCCCCTTGTTGCACCATCGCGCTCACCCCGTTGCGCGCCACAGCGCACGCCACGTCGTCGCCAGCCAGTTCGGCGCCGAGTTCGATGCCCGCTTGCGCACTGCGCGTCCCGACATCGAAGTGCTCTCGCTACCGCGGACGCTCGAATGGCCGCTGCCGCCAGAGGTGAACACGCTGCTGGCCGTGCCGGTCAGCGCGGCGCTGCGGAACCGGGACGAGCCGTCTGGCTGGCCGTGGGGCCTGCGCTGGGTGCAACTGATCTCGATCGGCATCGACAACTACCCCGCCTGGTTCCTGCGCCGCCCGCACGTCACGACGGCCTACGGCGTGTCGGCCCAGCCAATTTCCGACTACGTGCTGGCCTGCATCCAACATGCATTGCGACTACGCGAACGCACGATTCAGGAAGCCGCACAGTGGCGACAGATCCCGGCGCCCACATTGGCGGGCAGCACCCTCGGCCTGTTCGGATTCGGCGCCATCGGTCAGGCACTCGCGCGCAAGGCGCTGGCCCTGGGCCTGCGGGTACGCGCCCTGCGCAAGAGCCGCACGCCCCTTGGCATCGAGGGCGTGGAAGAGGCCGAGTCGCTGCAGGACCTGCTCGCCCACAGCGACCACCTCGTGCTCGTCGCCCCCGGCACGCCAGCCACGCGCCATGCCATCAACGCGCAAACGCTCGCGCAGGCCAAGCCGGGCCTGCACCTGGTGAACGTCTCGCGCGGTAGCCTGATCGATCAGGAAGCGCTGCGCGCCGCGCTGGACGATGGCCGCGTGGCCTTCGCCTCGCTGGACGTCACCGAGCCGGAACCTCTGCCCGACGGCCACTGGCTTTTCCAGCACCCGAAAGTGCAGCTCACGCCGCATTCCTGCGCCAACAGCCCGCAACTCAAGGATGCGCTACTTGCGAAAGTGCTGCGCGGGCTGGAAGCGATCGATCGCGGCGAATTGCCGGCTGATCTGGTCGACCTCGAGCGGGGGTATTGAGCGGCCAGGAGGCTCGAAGGCAGTCACGCTCTCCCAAAAGTCATCGTCATCCCGGCGAAAGCCGGGATCCAGTACTGGACGGCCGATCTGGATCCCGGCTGTCGCCGGGATGACGGGCTTCTTCCTGTTTGTTTATCCGTAAAACTGGATCGCTATTGGCGTCTCAAGAAATCGCCAAGCTCACTACGGCGGCGACAATTCACTGATAATCCATATGTCATTTCTCACGCGGGGGCGCATCGGACATGCCGCGATAGCCTGGCTGCGCCGCCACCCGCGCCAGCCAGCGACTGACCGCCGGATACTCCGCCAGATCGAAGCCCCCCTCATGCGCGACATGCGTGTAGGCATACAGCGCGATATCGGCGATGGAATAGCGCTCGCCGACGAAGAAGCTGCGCGTCGCGAGGTGCTGCTCCATCACGGCCAGCGCACGATGACCGCCCGGCATCTTGTCCTGCAGCGCCTGCTCCTTCTCGGGCGGACGGCCGAGATAGCGCACGATGTAGCGCGCCGTGGCGATGTACGGCTCATGGCTGTACTGCTCGAAGAACATCCACTGCAGCACTTGCGCATGTTCGAGGCGACCCCGCGGCAACAGCGCCGAGCCCTCAGCCAGGTAATGCAGGATCGCGTTCGACTCGCTCAGGCACTCGCCGTCCGGCAATTCCAGCACCGGAATCTTGCCGTTGGGATTCTTCGCGAGAAACTCCGGCGTGTGCGTTTCCTTGTTGAGGATATCGACATGCTTCCACGCGTAAGGCAGACCAAGCAGATCCAGCGCGAGACGGATCTTGAAGCAATTGCCGGACTGGATGTCGCCGTAAACCGTGTAACTCAAGAGTGTTCTCCTTCAGGGCATGTTCATAGTAGGCGAGCGGATCGCGTTGAGGGCGTTGGCTTGTGGAACAAGGCGTACGACGCCGTGCGGGGTGGGTCCCCCGCACAAGGAGTGCAACGCAGTGCCGCGAGCCAACGCCCCCAACCCGATGGGCTCCCACGAAAACAGCGCAGCTCCGCGTTGTAGCGCCTCGACAGGGGCCCCCTGCCATCGTTGCTACGCCTTGACCTGCGCTGTTTTCGTGGGAGCGCGACCGCTCGCCTACTATGAACATGCCCTGCCCGGTAGCAGATTCAGCACGAAGCGCACCCCATCGGCCTCGTTGCGTGCCTCGATGGTGCCACCCATCTTGGCCATGTAGGTACGCGCCACGAACAAGCCCTGACCGCGGCTACCCGGCGCACTCGCCTCGGCCTGATCGGACACACCATATTCGAAAATCTTCTCCAGCATGGCCGGCTCGATCTGTGGGCCGTGGTTGTGAATGCCGACCTCGATGCGCTCGGCATCAGCAGTCAGCGTCATGGTGATGACGCTGCCGACTGCACGGTGGCGGTCGGCATTGCGCAGCACATGCGTGACGACGTCTTCCAGTGCGAATTCATCGGCACGCACCGGAACGCTGTCACCCTGCGCGACGTAGCGCACATCGGCGATGCCTGCCGCGGGCGCGTTCGCCGCCACAGCCTGCAGGAAGGCGTCGAGGTCCAGCGCATCCACTTCGAGTCGCGTGGTCTCGAAGGCCTCGCTCGGCGAAGCATGGCCGTAAAGCACGCGGATCGCCTGTTGCATGCGCAGCAAGTAGCGCCGGCTGGCGTCGGCCGCATCGGCGTGCAGCACGAGCAGGGATTGCAGCGGCGACATGATCTCGTGGCCGACGGCGTGCCACATGTCCTTCTCCTGCTCGGCGCGGATCTTCTCGCGCGCCATGTCCTCGCGCACACGGCCCTGCAGCTCGTGCAGCCCGCTGGCGAGGATGCCCAGCTCGTCACCGCCGCGCAGATCGGCGACGTTCAACTCTTCGAGACCGCGTGCAGCACTGCGGCGCGTGCGCCGCGTCAGGATGGCGATGCGGCGGATGATGCCCAGCTCGATGACGAACCAGGCGATCACGATGGCCGACAGCATTGCGCCGACAAACCACGACAGCCGCGTCGCCGCACGTGCGAGGATGCGATTGGCATTGCGTACGTCCCCGCTCAGGAACAGCTCGTAGCGTCCGCCCGGTGTGGTCACCAGCTCACGCGATTCCAGTTTCGTCGCACCGGCATCAACCGGCAGGCGACGGATGAGGCCGCTCACCAGCGGCGACACGGGATCACTCGAATCCTCGATGCCAACCATGTGCAGCATGTCCGGCTCGGCAGCCGGTGCTTCGGCGCGGCGGATGCGCAGGGTCTCACCCGGTAGCAGCAAGCCATGCAGTTCGCTCAGCTGGAAGGGGCTGCGCGCTTCGTCGTTGTTGCTGTCGAAGACCGGCGCGTCATTGCCGGGCGCCAGCATCTGCACATGCACGCGAATATCGGCCAGATCGCGCGGTGGCCAGGGCGCCTTGCGATTGGCATCGAACTCCTCGGCAAGCACGGCGATGGGCAGCCGGATCGAGTAGAAGACTTCGCGCTCGCACGCAGCTTCGTTTACTCCGCTTTCCGCCGCCGTGCATTCAGGCGCCTGCCACAGCCAGCCGCGAAAATCGCGTTGGGGCCGGCGACGGGTGTAATCACCATCCGCCTGTTCGACGAAACCGGTCAGGCGCCCGCGCTGTCCGCCACCACCACTCTTGCCAACCTCGCCCTCCGCCTCGAAAGGTGCCAGCCAGCGGTACTGCACGCCACGCAAGGCGACCTGCAGGCGCATGCGGTGCGCCAGCGACAGATCCTTCTCGCCCGAGCGATGCGACACCAGCTCCCGCATCTGCAGGCGACCCGCCACGTAAATGAAGGCGCCCGCCCAGTTGCGCGAGCCGACCGCCACGCACAGCGCCGCATCCTGCGGATACTGCACGAGACAGCCCGACATCTCGACCGCCATGCGCACCTTGTTCGGATCATCGAAATCCAGCGCGGCATACGGGAGCAGCAAGGGGCGCAGCGGCGTCAGCGTGGCCCCGCTCTCGGGGTTGAGCAGGGCCAGCTGGCCGCTCGGGTGACGCAGACGCGCAGCGATCTGGTCCGTCGTCTTGGCGAAGCGCTCGCGGTAATTGTCGAAGCCCTGCTGCTTCTCTTCCTGCAACACAGCCAGCGCCAACGCCACCGTCGCCACGGCGAGCAGCAGGAACATGACGCGGAACAGGACCCGCAGGCGGATCGAGGCCAGCCATGCCAACGCGCGCGCGGGGAGAGAATTCATCAACGTGTTTCCGTGGCCCAGCGGAAGCCGCGCATCGGCACGTTCTCGATGCCGTCGAAATCCGGATCGATCTCGCGGAAGGCATCGCGGATCGTACTGACATGCTTACGCACATTGTCGCGATTGCGACCGCTCTTCACGACGAGGAACAGATCGTCATACGACACGACGTTGCCGCGCTGCTCGTACAACGCCAGCAGGATGCGCTGCGCCGTGAGCGGCAAATTGACGCGCTTGCCGCGCCACAGGGTTGCGCCCTGGCGTAGTGGATCGATGGACAGTTCGTCTTTCACCGCCGCCGCAGGCGTTGCATCCACACGCGATTTCGCCGCACGCAGGATGTCGAGGAAGGTGTCGAGGAAATCGCTCTCCTCGAAGGTGGTTTTCTGCAAGTAGTCCCAGGCGTCGAGCGCTTTCATGATGCTGCGGTAGATCGCTGCCGGCATGGCCGACACGACCAACACCGGCGTCGTGCCGGCCTTGTTGATGGCATTGATGATGGCCACGCCGGCATTACGCTCGCGGCCCAGCTCGATGTCGAGCACGATAACGTCATACTTCTCGCGCGCAATTGCCGCCTCGGCCTCGTCGCGCGTGAACCACTGTTCGACGACGATACCCGGCCGCGCCGATTCGATCCAGCCACGCAGCTGGTTACTCGTCGGCACGTCGTCTTCGATCACCGCTACCTTGCTCATTTCCCTGCTCCGTGTGCCTGGTTTCGAGCCGCGATTATGTCTGCAAATCCGGCGTCCGGACGGCGCGTGAAGATTTCTTCCGCGCCCCGGAGCAAAGCGGGATGGTGACGGCGTTGAGCCTTCCATGGGCGCCCTTCGATGATGACACCACGGCAAAGGCGATCCCGCCATGCCATCGATACGTCCGGGGAGGACATCATGGGTTTCATCCTCAAGACACTGCGCCTTACGCCGCGCAAGGCGTACTACCTGATCAGCCTGATCCTGCTGGCCCTGATCGCTCTCGCATATTCCGCAGTCGCCGACGCGGCGCCGGCCCCCATCGTCGCCATGGGCAGCAGCGACACCTATGCGCGTGGCAGCCTGCCCCGCGAGGGCTCGTGGCTGGGGCTGTACTGTGAGGGTGATGAATGCAAGCTGCGTACGACGCGCGTGAATGTCGCTTCATCCGAGCACGAAAACGCGCTCGGCGAATTCGAGGAGACGGAGGAACTGGCTGTTCTCGACGAACCGATCGCCATCTTCCACGGCATGCCTCTCAAGACCGGACCGGTGACGACCTGGCGCGGCATCGAGCCCTCCGGTCGCGCCTTCGGCGGCACGACCACGATGGGCCGCTGGACAAGGCCGGACAGCAAGACTTCATTCGAGCTGTCCTGGAGCGAACTGCCCGATGGCGAAGGCTTCCGCTACTACCTCGGCCAGGGCAACAGGCAACAGATGCTGCTGGATACCGCAGCTGAAACACGTGACGGGGAGGACGTTGCCCTGACCGTTCACTGGGTGGGCGACATGGATGGAGACGGCAAGCTCGACATGCTGATGAGCATCGCGGGCGAGAGTTGTAGCTGCGACGTTCGCCTGTACCTGTCCTCGCTGGCCGGCAAGGACGAATTCGTCGGCAAGGCTGCGCACTTCTCGGGTGGCGCACCGGCCTGCGGTTGCTGAACCTGAGTTAGCGGAGACGAACATGACTCACATCATCACGACTTCAATGCGCAACTTCCGCCGCAACCGCGCGCTGTGGCTGTACCTGCTTATCTTTGCCGCGGCGATCAGCATGGCCTTGTTCGCCGCTGCTGCTCAAGCACACGGGTTGCATTTCACCGTCATTCCCGCGCAGGCGGGAATCCAGTGTCGTTAACGTACCCCTGCTAAAGCCGCTGGATTCCCGCCTGCGCGGGAATGACGACGCTGGGGCGGGCTTCTGCAGATCGACAGCTCACCGACCCATCTCGTTGCATGGGGGAAGATCACCCGGCGCCAGCCGGGTTTTTCTTGTCCACGACGGCACACGGAAGATTTCCTCCGCCACCGGACGAAAGCCGGTCCACCGCGTCATTGAGCCTTCCACGTCCCCGCGATGAAGATGGCATCACGGCAAGGCAATCACGCCACGCTACTCATCGTCTGGGAGGACATCATGGAAATGCCCCGTTTGAGCAAACTGGCCCGCGCACTGCGTATCTCGTCAAAACGTTTTGGCAACGGCATCGGGCGCCAGCTCGACAAGACGGGGTCGGCCGCCTACCTGCGCCCCGTGTTGATCGCCGGCGCGATCGGCATTTGCGCGTATGCCATCGCCAAGCATCCTCCCTTCGAGACGGTCGAGCGTGGCGAGATCGGCCTGCGCACCAACCAGCTCACCGGCAAGGTGACGCAGATGGGTGATGGCTCGGTGCTGGTCGTCCCCGGCCTGCATCAGCTGCAACGCCTCTCGCTGCGCAACCAGGTGTATCGCGCTACACGCAGTGCCAGGGCCGATGGCGAGGCGCCCTTCCAGTCCAGCGAAGGCCTGTCGCTCGGTGCGGAGATCACCGTGACCTACGCGCTCGACCCGGCACGCATCGTCAGCGCCGCACGCGCACTGCCCGACAATATCGGCGGCGAAGTCGTCGAGCCGCAAGTGCAGGGCGTGATCTACAAGACTTTCACGCGCTACACGGTGCGCGAAATCTTCTCGACCAAGCGCACGGAAATCCAGCAGAGCATCGAAGCGGAATTGAAGCCCAAGCTCGCCGCCGACGGCATCATCCTGCGCAGCGTGATGCTCGGCAAAGTCGACCTGCCTGCGGACTACCGCGCCGGTCTCGACAGGCTGCTGTCCGCAGAGCTCGAAACGGAGAAGATGCGCTACACGCTCGAGCTGAAGGAGAAGCAGGTCAAGCAGACCGCGCTCGAAAGTGAAGCGGAAGCAGTGCGTCGCGAAAAGGCTGCGGAGGCTGCCGGCAACGAACAGATCATCGCCGCCAAGGCGCAGGCCGAAGCGATGAAGCACGTACTGCCCTTCAAGGAAAAACAGATCCAGCAACGCCAGCTCGAAGCGGACGCCGAGAAGGTCACGCGCATCAAGGGTGCGGAAGGCAATGCCGAGGCGCGCAAGATCGAAGTGGCCGCCGAAGCGGATTCGCGCCAGAAGCTTGCGCTGGCTGATGCCTATCGCATCGAAGTGCTGGGCAAGGCCAATAGCGCACAGATGGAACGTGACGGCGCGCTGCTGTCGAAGCACCCGCTGCTGATCCAGAAGACCATGGCCGACAAGCTCTCGGACAAGATCCAGGTGATCATCGCCCCGCCGCATACCAACGGTTTCATCGGCGCGAATCTCCTCGGCGGCAATCAAGGCGCGACGACTCCCGCCGCTCTAGCCGCCAGCGAAGAAGGAGCTGAATGATGCTGCTCGTTTCCGCTCTGGCAGCCCTTGCCATCGTCTCGCAAGACCAGGCCGCGCTGCGCGCCGCGCCGCGCGACACCGCCCCGCAACAAGCACAACTGTGGTCGGGCGACAGCCTCGAAGTGCGCGGCGAGAAAGGCGACTTCATCCAGGTGTGGGACCACCGCCGCGAACGTGGCGGCTACATCCGCGCCAGCCAGGTGCGCAGCTACGCCATGACTGCGGCCGATGCGCCTGCCCTGCTCGCCGTTACGCAGTTCGTGCGCGACAACCCGGGGCAGGAAGCGCTGGGCATCGGCTATGCCGCCGCCTTCATCAAGGCCGCGCCCGCCGAAGCCATCGGCCCGGAAATCTTCGACGCACTCGGCACCATGTCTGACCGCCTCGCCCGGCGGGCTTCGCAAAGCCGTGGCAAGGCGGGTGATGCCGTCACGGCCGAACAACTCGAAGTCGCCGCCAGCTATGGCATCGGCATCAAGAGCTTTGAGCGCGACGGCCGCGTACAGCTCTGCTACGACGGCGAAGCTTTCCGCCGCGTCATGGCCATGGCACAAAGCACGCCGCTGCAGAAAGCGCGCGCCGCGCTCGCCCTGACACGTCACGAATGCGTCAGCCCCGACCTAACACCGATGGACCGCGCCTCGCTCGACAGCTGGCGCTATGAAGTACTGACCCGCGTCGATACTGCTACGCTACCCGAGCACATCAAGAACCGCATCCACATGCGCCGCGCCGGCGTGCTCTCTGCCATTGCTTACCAGCAAGCGCGTCGCAACGACGATGGTGTGAAACTCGCGCAGGAAACCGCTCAACGCGCCCTCGCCAACCTCGCCGCGATCAACAAGACAGAACTCACCGAAGACGACGCCTACACCTACAGCGACGCCGCCGTGCGCGTCGGGGCCATCCGCTGGGCCGCCGAGAGCCCGCTGCGTGCTGGCTCGATGACGGTCGCAACACGTCCCGGCCAACCGGGCGAAACCTGCATCCAGCTCATGGATGCGAAACAGAAAGCACCACTGTTCGAGCGCTGCACCTACGGCATCGTCTGGCCCGCCTCAGCCAGCGCAAACGCCCAGCACACCGCCCTCACACTGGCCGTGCAGACCGGCGAAACCTGGCGCGAACTATGGTTGTTCCGTATAGGCCCGGAAGGCTGGTACGTCGATGTCATTCCTCCGGCGTCAAACATTCCGGACATCGGCTACATCGAATTCGCCGGCTGGGTACCAGGCAGCCAGCAGATCCTCACCACCCGCGAAGCCCGCATCGACGGCCGCTACAAGCGCAGCTTCGAACTGCTGAGCCTGGAAAGCCTGCAAGTCGTACGCTGGGCCGACAAGCCGGAATCGCTGTCAGCCTTCTACAAGTGGCAGGACCCGCTGTGGAAGCGGACGACGATCAGCCTGCGCTAGCAGTTCAATGGCTGCATGTCGGCCATGGCTGACGCTAATGCCAACGTGCTACATTGGCCGCTGCCGGCCATGGTCTATAGCAACGAAGGCCTAAAGCTCGACAATTAAAACAACGTAACCAAAGCACGTATCGAGTGCGATGGCTAAAGGGGGGGCAATGTCTGTATCAGATAGCATCGATGGCCAGTCTGCAGGCGCTATGTTCTATCGCGCGGATCTACACATCCACTCTTACGGCGGATCACACGACGTCTCAGATGCCTCAATGTCGCCTGAGAATATTGTGGCGACAGCAGTCGCCGAGAAGATCTCCATCATTGCAATTACGGATCACAACGACATCTCCAACGTCCTGCACGTTATCGAGTCTGGGCGTAAGAGCGATGTACTTGTAATCCCTGGTATAGAGCTTTCTACGGCACAAGGACATTTGCTCTGCTACCTCCCAGATTATCCTCGGCTGATAAAGTTCTTTGCGGGCCTCAACATTGTCGATCAGGGACTCCCTACCTCCCGATGCCAACAATCCATACTTGAGTGTTTGAACGCGGCCAATGCTCTAGGCGGCTTCGGCATCCTCGCGCACGTGGACGTAGGCTCTGGCTTCGAACACGACAATCCTGGCGCTTCGCCTCACAAGGTGGATGTTATTTGCCATCCGGCTTTGGCGGGCATCGAACTCAAGCATGCCGCGTCGGACATTCACTATTCTCCGAACGACGGTCAACCGGAACGAGCCCAAATGGGGCAGCAAAGGATCGCGCGTCTTGGTCTTGGAGCTAGGCAGCACCTTGCCCGCGTGATGAACTCCGACTCGCATACCCTGGGTGCTCTCGGTCGCAACGCATCAAACGACAAGCGCATCACACGCTACAAGATGGATGAGCCGAGTTTTGCATCGCTGAAGATTGCATTGGAGGACTCTGACGCTAGAGTTCGCATAGAAGACCTCATCCCTCAAGCGATCCCCTATGTCGTCGGAATTGCCATGGAAGGCGGCTTCTTGGACAAACAAGTAATCCAATTTAGCCGAAATCTAAACTGCATCATTGGCGGCCGAGGCACTGGAAAGTCGACCACCTTCGAAGGTGTGCGCTGTCTAGTCGATACGGATGAAGAACCAGGAAAAGTAGTCGACTCGGAGGTTTGGCCAGACGTTGTTCATCTTGTTTGGCAAGACAAAGCCAGTCAACGTCATCTGTTGGCACGTTATAAGGGCCTTCCTATCGAGAACGTTGACGACGCAGATGGTGGCCCTTGCGCCTTCGAAATCGATTGCTTCGGTCAGGGAGATGCAGCACGCATTAGCCTCCAAGCTCAGACTAATCCGCTGGCCCTGCTCACCTACCTCGACAAGTTTGTCGACCTTGACGCTTCATTGGCTGAGGAAGAGGCAGCCCGAGATGAACTGCTAAAGCTGCAGACTGAAATCGAGAAGGCCGAGCAGCAAGTGGCGCTGATTCCCCAGTACCAGAGGCAGCTTCAAACTACGCGAAATGCTCTCGCTGCAATGCAGAAACCTGAGGTCAAGACGCTCATTGAGTTGCAGCGACACTTGGCAACCGAACGCGAACTCCGAAGCCAAATCCTCGCAAAGCTTAAACAGCTGAAAAGCGGTGGCGACGTCACCACCCAGGCCAACGCCGCTGATGAGATATCAGCTCTGGCTGACCCAACTACGTTGACGTTGGGCCGCAAGGAGTTTGAGGCGATCGTGTCAGAAGTCGGTGTTTTCAAGACGCTGGTAGTGGACGCCAAGACAAAGATTGCAGCCGGGGCCTCTACCTTGGAGAGGGCCGTTGCCGGTCAAACGAATGCTTGGAAGGCGAAAGACGCCGAAGCCCAGGCCAAGATCGATACTAAGAAGAAGGAGCTGGAAACGCTGAAAGTCACGTTCGACATGTCGTACATCACGAAACTGGCCACCGACGAAGCCAGTCACGAGGCGACACTCAAGACCCTGAATGCATGGAAGACGAATTTGACCGAGGCACAGCGCAAGCGTCTAACTGCGCTTACGCGACGCCGAACTGCTCGTGATCGTGTCGCCACTCATCGCGAGTCCTTTGGGCGCCTTGCATCGAACACACTTAAAGAAGCCCTGTCTGATCTTCAGGTTAGTCTGAAGTACGCACGCAACGCCTACTCACCTGAAGCCACAGAGCAGATCATCGCTGCGATGGGCTGGCGTACCAACCAACAGGTCCGGGCAAGTTATCTCGTTGAAGATCTGACCGTGCCCAATCTGCTTGAGGCGATCCAAAAAAACGACCCGACCCCCCTCACTGCATTGAATACGAAGGACGGCACCCAAGCATTCGATACCGCAGAGGCAAAGGTTGTGCTGGAGCGGCTCTCCGCTCCAGCAGTTCGATTTGCGCTTGAGCGCGTCGCTCTGTACGACGTTCCGAAGCTTCAGGTCAGCAAGCAGGTTCCTGACGGCGCAGGCGGTCTACGGCACCTACGGCGCGAGTTCTCCAAGCTTTCGCTTGGCCAGCAACAATCCATCCTCTTGGCGCTGATGCTTTCCGCGAACAGCGACAAACCGCTCATCATTGATCAACCCGAGGACAATCTGGACGGCGAGTTCATCTATTCCACTTTGGTGCCTGTTTTGCGTCGGGCGAAGGAACGACGTCAAGTCATCATCGTCACGCATAACGCCAACGTCGCCGTGCTGGGAGATGCTGAACAGATCATCGTGATGAAAGCAAACAACGATCACGCTGAGATCGCCTCTCGTGGCTCCATCGACCGGCCTGCAACCCGCGATGCAGCTTGCGCGATTCTTGAGGGGGCGAAAGAGGCATTTACGCGTCGCTCAAAAATGTACGGATTTTCGGGGTGAAGGCCCTTAGCAATGCGCAAACTTTCGGCCCCCCTGCTCCTGTCGGGTATGCCTGATGGCTTGGCACTGACGCCTTACGACCCGACGCTTGAGCAACAGCTAGCGGCTGGGCGCGAGTTCACGCGTGAGTTCCGCGACACCTTCCACGGTTTGGCAAAGTGAGCGGGAAGACGAGCTCGCGCTGGGCCGGAGAACAAGCGTGTGGCCGCATCGCGCAAGCCTGAGCTCGCATATCGAGCCTCGAAGCTAAGCCCGCTCAGGCCGCCACGTCAGACTTCGCCAGCAATTCCCCACGCTTCAACCACACCAGCAGAATGCCGATCGCAGCCGGCGTGATGCCCTGGATGCGCGAGGCCTGACCGATGGTTTCGGGCTTGTGCTGGTTGAGCTTCTGCTGCACTTCCTTCGACAGGCCGTGCACTTCGTTGTAATCGAAGTCGGCCGGCAGGCGCGTGTTTTCCTGCGTCGTGGTGCGGGCGACTTCGTCGAGCTGGCGGTCGATGTAGCCTTGGTATTTCGCCGAGATCTCGACCTGCTCGATGGCTTGCGGATCGGTCAGCAGGTCGGTTGGAGAGCCCGTCAGCGCCATGAGTTGCGCGTAGGTGACGTTGGGGCGGCGCAGGAGGTTGAAGTAGTTGTACTCGCGCTCCAGCGGCTGGCCGAATGCGGTTTGCATTTCCTCTTCGCTCAGGGCTTGCGGACGCGTCCACACGGTCTTGAGGCGTTCGACTTCGCGTTCGATCGCGTCGCGCTTGGCGCAGAAAGCGTCCCAACGACGGTCGTCGACGAGGCCGAGGCGGCGGCCGTGTTCGGTGAGGCGCAGATCGGCGTTGTCTTCGCGCAGGCTGAGGCGGTATTCGGCGCGCGAGGTGAACATGCGATAGGGCTCAGTGACGCCGCGCGTGATGAGGTCGTCGACCAGCACGCCGAGATAGGCCTCGTCGCGGCGCGGGCACCACGCTTCTTTACCCTGTGCTTGCAGTGCGGCGTTGAGGCCGGCGAGCAGGCCTTGTGCGGCGGCTTCTTCGTAGCCGGTGGTGCCGTTGATCTGGCCGGCGAAGAACAGGCCGCTGATGCTCTTCGTTTCAAGCGAGGACTTGAGGTTGCACGGGTCGAAGTAGTCGTATTCGATGGCGTAGCCGGGGCGCAGGATATGTGCGTTTTCCATGCCCTTGATGGAGTGCACGATCTCCAGCTGCACGTCGAAGGGCAGCGAGGTGGAAATGCCGTTCGGGTAGTACTCGTGCGTCGTCAGCCCTTCCGGTTCGAGGAAGATGTTGTGGCTTTCCTTGTCGGCGAAGCGGTGGATCTTGTCTTCGATGGACGGGCAGTAGCGCGGGCCGACGCCTTCGATGACGCCGCAGTACATCGGCGAGCGGTCGAGGTTGGCGCGGATGATGTCGTGCGTGCGCGTGTTGGTGTTGGTGAGCCAGCACGGCAGCTGACGCGGGTGCTGCTCGCGCGAGCCGAGGAAGGAGAACACGGGCTCGGGCGTGTCGCCCGGCTGTTCCTTCATCACGGAAAAGTCGATGGTCTTGCCGTCGATGCGTGGTGGCGTGCCGGTCTTCAGTCGCCCGACCGGCAGCGACATTTCGCGCAGGCGATGCGACAGGGTGATCGATGGCGGATCGCCCGCACGGCCTGCGGAGTGGTTCTGCAGGCCGACGTGCACGAGGCCATTCAGGAAAGTGCCTGCGGTGAGCACGACCGTCTTGCCGTGGAAGCAGATGCCCATCTGCGTGATGACGCCGGTGGCGCGATCGCCTTCCAGCACGATGTCATCGACGGCCTGCTGGAACAGCGTGAGGTTGGGCTGGTCTTCGAGGCGCTTGCGGATGGCGGCCTTGTACAGCACGCGGTCGGCCTGCGCACGCGTCGCGCGCACGGCCGGGCCCTTGCTGTTGTTGAGGATGCGGAACTGGATGCCGCCCTCGTCCGTCGCCTCGGCCATGGCGCCGCCGAGCGCGTCGACTTCCTTCACCAGGTGACCCTTGCCGATGCCGCCGATGGACGGGTTGCAGCTCATCTGGCCGAGTGTCTCGATGTTGTGGGTGAGCAGCAAGGTCTTGCAGCCAGTGCGCGCTGCAGCCAGCGCCGCCTCGGTGCCCGCATGGCCGCCGCCGACGACGATGACGTCGAAGCGTTCGGGAAAGGTGGTGGCAATGGCAGTGGGCATGATGCGGCTACGGGTTGACTCGGGGGAAGAGCGGAATGATACGTCTTCGAATGAAAAAAGCCTAGCGAAACATGGGCTTGCGATGTTTTCAGGGTTTCACAGGGCAGGATATCTCCTGCCAAACCAGATCCCCCGATTCAGGCGGGAAGAAGCCGCTTTGGCGTCACACGCCAGCTTGGCAAGGCACCGATCCGCATTAGGATTTGCCGCCACCCGACAGCCAGACGCCGACCTGTTCGGCGAGCGCGCTGATCGGCTCCGTCGCGTCGAGGCGCAACACGCCGGGCTCGCCCACGGGCGACTCCAGCGTGGCGAACTGGCTGGCCACGAGGCTGGCCGGGAAGA
The DNA here is from genome assembly GCA_035456105.1 of Rhodocyclaceae bacterium. Classification (GTDB taxonomy): domain Bacteria; phylum Pseudomonadota; class Gammaproteobacteria; order Burkholderiales; family Rhodocyclaceae; genus Viridibacterium. Next base: position 427,175 of record DATIDV010000017.1, read on the forward strand.
GGTGACCGGCGCGCGCCGCGACACGGGCCTGGGCCTGGGCCATCGTCAGGTCGAGAAAGGCAAAACGTAAACCTGGCTGACCGGGCAGCGCCGCGCGCAGCTGGTCGCGATAGCGCCGGCGCAGGGACGAGCATGTCAGCACCACACCCGGCTGGTCAGGCAGGGCATGCGCCTGCAGGACAGCGCCGAGGCGCTGCAACCAGCCCTCGCGGTCGGCATCTGTCAGCGGTGTGCCGCTGCGCATCTTTTCCGACGCTTCGGGCGAGTGGTAGTCGTCACCCTCGACCAAGTGCCAGCCCATGCGCCGGGCACAGGCTTCGGCCACGCTGGACTTGCCACAGCCGGCCACGCCCATCACGACCAGAGCCGATGGACCGATCCGGCCGGTCTCGAGCGTTGCATGCGGTGCTGCCGATGAAGATGGAGAAAGTGGATTGATAGCGCCGTCCTGATCATCAAGAGTGAAGTTTGTGCTTGAGTATAGTTAGCGCCGCACAAAGCAGCAGGCCCGAAATACTTCCCTCAGGGTTGCTGCTGCGAGTGGCCCGGCGCGCTGTTCATCAAGGCCGTTTCGCTCAGGCGCCCCAGCTGCAGATAGCGTTCGTACTGACGCAGCACATCGGCAATGATTTCGCTCTGGCTCATGTACTGCACGTCGTAGCCAGCGCGCCCGTCTTCGAAAAAGGTCACCGGCTCGGTCACCGAGCGCTGCTCCTTGTGCAGCGGGTTCAGGCGCGTCAGGGTGCGCGTTTGCGAGCGCACGCCGTACACGAAGTCGCGTGCATGGCGGCGTGGCACGGTGAGGGTCAGTGAGCCGTCAGCAAGGCTGTCGATACGCGCCGCCTTGCCGCGCGCCTGCAGGTCGGCCGACAGTTCGCGCAGGGCCGGCTCGGCGACGCTGTCGATGAAGTTCTGCGCTTCTTCGGGCGTCGACAGTCGCAGCAGATGATCGAGGCGACGACGCCACTGCGAGCCGTCCCAGAAGCTGGTCGCCGGCGAGAGTTCGCGCGAACCGTGCAGGCGGTCACCAATCAGCGCACGCCACAGGCCCAGGCACGCCACCAGCACGATCAGCGAGAACGGCAGGGCTGCGATCAGCGTCATCGACTGCAGCGCCTTGAGCCCGCCCACGCTCATCAAGAGCGCCGCCGTCAGGCCGAGGATGGCCGCCCACATCAGGCGCTGCCAGACCGGTGAGTTTTCGCTGCCCTTGCTGGCAATGCCATCGAGCACCAGCGCGCCGGAGTCGGCCGAGGTGACGAAGAACACCACGATCAGCAGCACGGCCACGCTCGAACTGACAGATGACAAGGGCAACAGGTCGAGGAAGTTGAACAGCAGCGCATCGGTATCACTGACCACGGCCGACAAGGCCTGCGCCGAGCCGTGCGTATCGAACCAGATCGCGCTGTTGCCGAACACGCTCATCCACAGGAAGTTGAACGCGCTTGGCACGAGCAGCACGCCGAGGATGAATTCGCGGATGGTGCGGCCGCGTGAAATACGTGCGATGAACAGGCCCACGAAGGGCGCCCAGGAAATCCACCAAGCCCAGTACAGCACGGTCCAGCCAGACAGCCAGCCCTGCTGCTGCTCGCTGCCATAAGCGAAGGTGCGGAAGCTCAGCGGCACGACCTGGCTCAGATAGACGCCCAGATTCTCCGTGAAGGAACTCAGCACGGCACCCGTGGGCCCGCAGGCGAGCACGAACAGCATCAGGCCGATGGCCAGCACCAGATTGAACTCAGACAGGCGCTTGACGCCGCGCCCCACCCCGGTCGCCGCCGAGATGCCTGCCAGCGCCATCACCACGGCGATCGTCACGTAGCGGAAGCCGGTGCTGGTGGTCTCAAGCCCGGTCAGGCGATGGAGGCCTGCCGACAGTTGCAGCACGCCATAACCCAGCGTGGTGGCAATGCCGAAGACCGTGCACACCAGGGCGAAGACATCGATGGCGTGGCCGATGGGGCCGTGCGTGCGCTCGCGCAGCAGGGGATAGAGCGCCGAACGTATCGTCAGCGGCTGGTTGTAGCGAAAGCCGAAGTAAGCCAGCGCCAGACCCACCGTCGCGTAGATGGCCCAGGCATGCAGACCCCAGTGGAAGAAGGTGTTGAGCAGCGCCTCGCGCGCCGCCTCCGCGCTTCTGGCAGCGGCCTGCACCGGCGCGGTGAAATGCCCCATCGGCTCGGCCACGCCGAAGTAGAGCAGGCCGATCCCCATGCCGGCCGCGAACAGCATCGCCAGCCATGACGGATAACTGTACTCGGGGCTTGCATCGTCCGGCCCGAGGCGGATGTCGCCATACGGGCTGACCGCGAGGATCAGCAGGAACACCAGGAACACGGCAACGACCAGAATGTAGTACCAGGACAGCTGAGCGCTGATCCATTTCTGCCCGCTGGCGAAGAAACGTTCGGCAACGGGGGGATCGAAAGCGCACACGCCCAGCAACAGTGCGATGAGCACCATGCTCGGAATGAACACCGGCGCACTCAGCGTACAGCGTTTGTTGTGTACAGCGCTGGCCGTCGGATCGGTCATGAAATCCCCCTCACAATGACAAACACGTGCGCAGGCAGGAGTTTCGTGCTGGCCGCTTCATTCTAGGAACATGGCATATGTGCCATGCGTTCTTATAGTTGTAGAAGCTGCCGGGCCTTTGCGCCGGCGAATGGGCGCAAGGATGCTCGCCCGTCAGCCTTGATCCGGGCCCTGCGCGCAGGCCTGGAACACGGCAACCTGGCCATCCTGCGCCAGCGGCACGCAGCGCACGCCCTGGCAGACCTCGTACCCGCCGCCATGGGGCGAATTGGCGAGGCGCAGCTCGTGCAAGGGTGGCACGCCAGGTTGGTAATGCCAGGCGCCGTCCCTGAACTCGGCACCCGCGGGGATTTCCATACCGGCGCCCGTGCCGCGCACGCGGGCTTCGCGCAGGACCAGCAGGCCCTGCTCGACCTGCCAGTCTTCCTCCCAGCGGATGTGCTGCACGGAGTGACTCCAGGCCAGCGTGAATGATCCCGGCGAGATCAGCAGGCTACCGCTGGCGAGAATTGCGCAGACGGCGCCGCTCATGTTTGCAGGGCTGTCTCTGGCCTGCGGCGGCGACGCACGAGATGCCAGACGAGGAAAGCCGCGGTAAGTGCGAAACCGGCTTCGTCGGCATAAGGCTGGCTGGTCGCCAGCAGAATGGCGGCGAGCAAAGTCCAGACGCGTTCCGGCCAACGCAGTGGTGTGAGGCCGTAGCCGATCACCGTCGCCGCCCACAGCAGGATGGCGATCACGCATTTGACAACGACATACACAACCGCCAGCACCGTCGGATCGCCCTGCAGCATCAAGGCCGGGTCGTACACGGCAATGAAGGGAATGGTGAAGCCGGCGACGGCGATTTGCGTGGCCTTGAAGCCGATCTGCATGGGCGAAGCGCGCGCGATCGACGAGGCCGCAAAGGCCGCCAGTGCCACCGGCGGCGTAAGGTCGGCCATGATGCCGAAGTAGAAAACGAACATGTGCGAGACGATCAGCGGCACACCGAGTTGCAGCAGTGCAGGCGCGGCGATGGCGCTGGTGATGATGTAGTTGGGAATGGTCGGGATGCCCATGCCCAGCACCAGACACACCAGCATGGTGAGCAATAGCGACAGGAACAGACTCTTCTCGCCGATGTGCACGACATAGCCCGCAAAACTCGTCGCCACGCCGGTGAGCGTCAGCACACCGATGATGACGCCGACAATGGCGCAAGCCAGCCCGACGGGCACGGCCTGCCGCGCACCGTCAATCAGCGCGGAATACAGACGGTCCAGTGTCGCGCGGCCACCCTGCACGAAGGCACAGGCCAGCACCAGCACGGCGATGAGTGCGCTGATCGCCGCCACGCCCAGCGGGCTGCCACCGAACTCCAGCCGGAACGCCGAGGCTCCCAGGCCAATCGCCACCCACAGCAGGATGCGGAACGGCAGCGGCCCGATGCGCGCACTCAGTGCGACGCCGAGAATCAGCACGGCCGTCAATGCCAGCCCCGTCATGCCCGCGTACATCGGCGTGAAGCCATGAAACAGCATGGCCACCAGCACGGCGAGCGGCGCGACCAGATACCAGTCTTTGCGCAAGGCCTGCCAGGGGTTCGGGCAGTCTTCCTTCGACAGGCCATGCAGGCCCTTGCGGCTGGCTTCCAGATGCACCATCGCGAAAGCCGCGAAGTAGTACAGCACCGCCGGTATGACAGCCGCCTTGACGATGGCCGAGTAGGGCACGTTAAGCGTCTCGGCCATAATGAAGGCCACTGCGCCCATCACCGGCGGCATGATCTGGCCGCCCATCGAGGCCGTCGCCTCGACCGCCCCGGCAAAGACGGCGCTGTAGCCGAAGCGCTTCATCAGCGGAATGGTGAACTGACCCACGGTCAGCACATTGGCCACGCCCGAACCGGAAATGGTGCCCATGAAGCCACTCGAGATCACCGCCACCTTGGCAGGCCCGCCGCGTGCCGAGCCGACGAGGCCCAGCGCAAAGTTGTTGAACAGCGCGATCATGCCGGCCTGTTCGAGAAAGGCGCCAAACAGGATGAACAGGAAGATGTAGGTGGCGGACACGAGGGTCGGCGTACCGTAAATGCCATCGCCGCCGAGGAACAGCTGGTTCACGATCTGGCCGTAGTCGTAGCCGCGATGCGCCAAATCGCCCGGCAGGAACTGGCCGAACAGGCCATATGCCAGAAAGATGGCGCACACCGCAGGCAGGGCCCAGCCCATGATGCGCCGCGTCGCTTCGAACAGCAGCGCCACTTCGACCGTGCCGATGACCAGTTCCAGTGTCGTCGGGTCGCCCGCGTGCAGGATCACGGCGGTCTCGAAAAACTGGTGATAGAGGCCGATGCCAAAGCCGACAGCAGCCAGACCAATGTCATACCACGGCAAGCGCGTCAGGCTACCGCCCTTGCCGAAGGGATGCAGGATGAAGGCCAGCGCCAGCAGGAAGCCGACGTGGATGGCGCGCGTCGGCAGGCTCGACAGGGGCTGGAAACCGGCGACGACGAGTTGATAGAACGAGAAGCACAACGCCACCACGATCAGCAGCACATTGGCTGCGCCGACCAGGGAGCGGCGCGCGCCGTGTTCTTCGAACTCGACGGGCGCGCCGGATCCATCCACGTGGACGTGCAGGGCATCGGGTCGTGCAGTACCAGTCATCGAAATCGTCTCCAGCGTGTAAAGGGAACATGCGGGCGGGCGCGGGCGACGCCCGCAACGCTTACTTCAGCACGCCCACTTCCTTGTAGTAGCGGATGGCGCCCGGATGCAGCGGAATCGGCAAGTTGCTGGCGGCCGTGGCGCGGTCGATGTCCTTGGCCGCGCTGTGCGAGGCCACCAGCTGCGGCAGGCTCTCAAACATGGCCTTGGTCATCTTGTAGACCACCTCCTCCGGCACCGCCTCGCTGGTCACGAGCATGTTGCGGATCGCCACCGTCGGCACATCTGCCGCCTGCTTGGCATAGGTCTCCTTGGGAATCACGGCGCTCAGATAAGCCGCGTCTTCGATCTTCTTCGCCACGTCGACCGGGATGGCGACGATGGTGATGTCCACCGCGGCAGCCAGATCCTTGACGAAGGCGGCACCGAGGCCGGAGGACTGCAGAGTCGCGTCGAGCTGGCGGTTCTTCAGCAGATCAACCGATTCCGCATAACCCAGATACTCGACCTTGCCCATGTCCTTGTAGGACATGCCGGCGGCCTTGAGGATCTCGCGCGTGTTGAGCTCGGTGCCTGACTTGGCCGCCCCCACCGACACGCGCTTGCCCTTCAGGTCGGCCAAGGTCCTGATATTGGCATCGGTGCGCGCAATGATCTGGATGTAGTTGGAATAGATGCCGCCAATCGCCCGCAGCTTGGTCAGCGGTGCCTTGAAGCCCGCTTCGGTATTGCCCTTCCACGCGTCGGACACGGAATCGCCAAGCGCGAACGCCACCTCGCCCTTGCCATCCTGCAGCAGGTTGAGATTCTCCACGGAGGCCTTGGTCGCCTGCACCGTCGCCTTGGCGTCCGGCATGACCTTGCCATAGATCTGCGATAGCCCCACACCAAGCGGGTAGTACACGCCGCTGGTACCACCGGTGAGGATATTGATGAATTGCGGCGCCGCCAGGGCCACCGTGGAAACTGCAAGACTAGCGACAACTGCGATCAATCTGCGCATGGCATCTCTCCTGTGGTCAATAATCGGCAAGCGGCTTGTGCGAGCTACTGTGCTCGCCTCTGGACGAGAGTACAAGGCTAACGCGCGAGTGCATGTGCCGGATTTTTGGTTATCCACAGCTTCAGGCATTTCGCGCGGAAGCGCATGACAGATAGAGCGGCACGGTAAGATCACGCCATGAGCCAGACTGCCGCAAAGATACATATCGTAGAAGACGAGCCCGCCATCGCAGACACCCTTTGCTATGCACTGCGCAGCGAGGGCTACGCGCCGCACTGGGTGGCGACGGGCGAAGCCGCTCTCGCTGCGGTCGACGCCGACACAGCGCTGGTGATTCTCGATGTCGGCCTGCCGGACCTTTCCGGCTTTGAAGTCTGCCGCCGCTTGCGCGCGCGGGCTGTTTCGCCACCGGTGATGTTCCTCACCGCGCACAGCGAAGAGATCGACCGCGTGCTCGGTTTCGAGATCGGCGCAGACGACTATGTGCTTAAACCCTTCAGCCCGCGTGAGCTGGTCGCACGCGTGCGTGTGATCCTGCGGCGCAACGGCAATGGTGCAAACCATGGCAACGGCCACGCCGCCGCGGCCGGCATGGCTCCCGCAAAGCTCGTTCTCGACGAAGCCGGCGCGTGCGTCTGCTGGTGCGGCACACCGCTGCCACTTACCCGATTCGAATATCTGCTATTACGCCACCTGATGCGCCAGCCCGGTCGCGTCTTCTCGCGCGAGCAACTGCTCGACGCCGTATGGGGCAACGAGCGTGACAGCACCGACCGCACGGTCGACACCCACATCAAGACCCTGCGCGCCAAGCTGCGCGCGGCCGCGCCCGAGGCGGACCCGATTCAGACCCATCGCGGCATGGGGTATTCGCTTCAGGCATGAGCGCTCAAATCGTCATTCCCGCGCAGGCGGGAATCCAGTGGCGTTATCGCAACTTCGCAAAGTCGCTGGATTCCCGCCTGCGCGGGAATGACGGTCTTGTAAGCACGGGCGCGAGACTTTTCACATGAACCTTCCCCTCCGCGTCCTGCTCGGCTACTTCATGGTGCTGGGCCTGGCCGCGTTCTTCGTGCTGCGCATCTTCGTCAGCGAAGTGCGACCCAGCGTGCGCGAAACGATCGAGGAAGTGATGGTCGACTCCGCAAACATGCTCGCCGTGCTAGCCGCCGATGACCTGAAGAGCGGCCACATCGCCGACGGCACCTTCGCCAGGAATCTGGGAACTTATCGGCATCGCACGGTGGATGCGCCAATCTGGCATTTCCGCAAGCAGACTCTGGATTTCCGTGTGCTCGTGACGGATGACAAAGGCATTGTTCGGCTGGACTCGGATCACGCCGCCGAGGGCCTGGACTACTCGAAATGGAACGATGTCTTCAAGACGCTGATGGGCGAATACGGCGCACGCTCGACACGCAGCGATCCGCAGGACGACCGCACCAATGTGTTCAACGTGGCAGCGCCAATCACGGACGACGGCAAGATCATCGGCGTGCTGACGATTGCGAAGCCGGTGTCGACGGTCGAACCCATCATTGCGCGCGCCGAGCAGGCCATCCTGCATGACGGCGCCTGGCTGCTGGCGGGCTCGGCACTGATCGGCCTCGGCGTCACTCTGTGGCTGACCGGCTCCATCGGTCGCCTGCGTACCTATGCGCGCGACGTGGCAGCGGGCAAGCGTGTGACCCCACCCACGGGAGGCGGTAAGCAGCTCCGCGAGCTGGCGCTGGCCATGGACGCGATGCGCGCCGAACTCGATGGCAAGCAATACGTTGAACGCTATGTACAGGCACTGACCCACGAACTGAAAAGCCCGCTGGCCGCCCTGCGCGGCGCTGGCGAAATCCTCGCCGAACCCGACCTGCCGGACGCCGACCGTGCGCGCTTTGCCAGTCACGTACTGGAACAGGGCGCACGCATGCAGGCCTGCATCGAACGCATGCTGGCGCTGTCGCAACTTGAAGCGCGGCGCTCGCTCGAACACGCCGAGACACTGGACTTCGTCGAACTGGTCGGCGAGGTGCTTGCGACGCGTCAGGGCCGTGCCGAGGCAAGCGGTGTCATCCTGCAAAGCCGTCTGCCCGCTGGCGGAAAGCTACGCGGCGAGCGCGACCGACTGGCGCTGGCGATCGGCAACCTGATCGACAACGCACTGGATCAGGCACCGGCGGGCAGCACCATCGATGTATGCCTTGAGCAAGCCGCTGGGCACCTCGACCTGAAGGTCTGCGATGCAGGCCCGGGCATCCCGGATTACGCGCTGCCGCGCCTGTTCGAACGCTTCTATGGCCTGCCGCGGCCGGATGGCAGCAAGGGCTCCGGGCTGGGGCTGGCCATCGTGCACGAAGTCACCGCATTGCATGGTGGCGGGGTGACGCTTGCGAATAATCCCGCAGGTGGCGCGCTTGCTACTTTGTCACTCCCCGCGTCAGGCTGAAAGCAGGTCGGGTCAGCACAGCGTAGCCCGACGATAGGCTGTGTTTGCGGGTGGCAGCATTCGCGGCACTCTCACGCATGCGTTCAGAATTCCGGCCCGCCGCGCCACTTCACGCGTTCTTCACACAGAGCTCATCGGGGCTTCTCTGGCGCCACGCATTCTCTCCCTCGTCGTTCCAAACAAGGGAGAGAACAATGAAGAGCTTCGCGATGAAAATGCTGACGGTATGTAGCGTCGGTTTGCTGTTGTTGATTGCGGGCGTGATGTTGCAGTCGGTTGTCAGGGATCGTCTGGCAAATCGCGATGTCGCGATTTCTTCCATCACTGAGAGCCTGGCGGGCGAGCAGACGATTTCGGGCGTGAGTCTGGTGATCGACTACATCGAGCACTATCGTGAGGAAGTACGCAACCGGAAGACCGGGCTCACGCACTTCGAGGCGCAGAGTTCGTCGAGCTCGCTGGAACTGCTGCCGGACAAGCTCGACGTGACGGGGAAGCTGGGCATAGACGAGCGTCACCGCGGTCTGTTTCGCGTCATTGGCTACGTGCTGGACGGCCGCGTAACAGGTAATTTCATTCTGCCCGCAGCGAAGACCTTGCGGCGGGCAGCGGCGGATTCGCGACTGGAGTTCACGTCGGCGCGCATGGTATTCGCCGTAAGTGACCCGCGTGGCATACGCAAGCTGGAGATGAAGCTCAAGGATACGCAGTGGGCCATCGATGCCAACGCTGCGGGGCCGCTCACGAGCAAGCCACAAGCCGCCGTGGAAGCTGTCGCGTGGGACGTGAATCCGCGCGCAACGGGGTCGCGCGCCGGTGCGGAGGCCAGCATCGACAATGTCGGCGAGCTGCTGGGTCAAAACGTGCCCTTCGATATCAAGCTTGAACTCGTCGGCACCAATTCGTTGAGCCTCGTGCCGCTGGGCCGTGAAAGCACCGCCACGGTAACCTCCAGCTGGCGGCATCCTTCGTTTGGCGGTCGGTTCCTGCCGACCCAGCACAGCGAGAACGCACAGGGTTTCGACGCCCGCTGGCGCGTGTCAGCGCTGGCGAGCAACGCGCGTGCGGCCTGGCTGGGTAAGGCCGCAAGTGAACAGGAGCGCATGGACAGCTTTTCGGTGTCGCTGATCGACCCGGTAGACATCTACGTCATGTCGGATCGCGCCGGCAAATACGCCGGCCTGTTCATCGCCATCACGCTGGGCAGTTTCCTGCTCTTCGAACTGCTGCGCAGCCTGCGCCTGCATCCCCTCCACTACCTTTTGATCGGTGCGGCGCTGCTGATCTTCTTCCTACTCCTGCTGGCACTGTCCGAGCGTCTGGGTTTCGGATTGGCCTATACGGTTGCGGCGAGTGCCTGTGTGCTTCTGATTGGCATTTACTCGGTCAATCTGCTGCGCAGCAAGGGCCTGGCGCTGGGTTTCACCGTGGGCCTCGGGTCGCTGTATGGCGCGCTCTACGTGATCCTGCTCTCCGAGCAGAACGCATTGCTGATGGGCTCACTACTGATCTTCGCACTGCTTGGCGCAGTGATGCTCGGCACGCGCAAGGTGGATTGGCATGCGCTGCTCGCAGAGCGGCCGGCGTTCGGGAAGGAGGATGAGGTGACGGTGGTGAAGGTTTGAGTGAGTAGGGCGGTACGCAAAGCGGTTCCGCCAGCCGCCCGGTGGGCGGCGTCACGCAATGCACGTATCGGCCCAGACCCGGCGGAACCCCCTGCGGAGTTCCGCCCGGCCTCCGACTTCCTCGACCTGACGTGAATCGCGAGACTTTCCATGCTCATCGAACATATGCCTTTCGGGTATGTCGCCTCGCGCCTGCTCTGGCGCAGGGCGACCACTACGGTCGTCAGCGTCAGGGCTTTCATCCTGGCGGGTGTGCTCGGCAGCGTCGCACCCGATATCGACATGCTGTACTTCCACCTCATCGACGCACGGCAGCACAACCACCACAGCTACTGGACGCATTTCCCCGTGGTGTGGATTGGTCTGCTGCTGGCTTCGGTCCTGGCGCTCAGGCTACGCCGCCAGAGTGCCGCGGCCATTCTCGGTTTCGTGTTCTGCCTGAACGGCTTCGCCCATTTATTGCTCGACAGCGTGGTCGGCGACATCCGCTGGCTGGCGCCCTGGTCGCAACACGCGTATTCGCTATTTGAGGTGCCGCCGCGGTACGCCATCTGGTGGCTGAACTATGTGCTGCACCCGTTCTTTCTCGTTGAAATTGCATTTGTCATGGTGGCCGCCGCGATGTGGCGGCGTCACCGCACCCGCACAGGAGTTGCCTGATCATGCCCCTTACTGTCTCCCATGCCGCCGCCGTCCTGCCCCTGCGCCGTTACCTGCCAGCCCTGCCGCTCACCGCCATGGTCATCGGCAGCATGGTGCCGGACTTCGCTTTCCTGATCCCGCATCTGGATCGTCATCTCAGTCACGGTTTCGCAGGCCTGTTCCTGTTCTGTCTGCCGATGGGCTGGCTGGTGCAATGGCTGTTCTGGCGTGGTTTACAGGGTCCGTTGCTGGACCTCGTGCCGCGCCCTTTGCAGCGTCGTCTGCAGGCTGTGCTGGGTAGGGAGTCGCGCGGCCTGTTGCATGTCTCAGCGGCCCTTCTGATCGGCTCTCTGAGCCATATCGTGTGGGACGGCTTTACCCACGTCGACGGCTTCGTCGCCAATGCCTGGCCCATGCTGCGTTACCGGCTTTTCGTGATCGGCGAAGCGCCGCTGTTGGTGTGTGATCTGTTACAGCACGCCAGCAGCGCGCTGGGTCTGGTGGCGTTGGCGATGTACGCCTGCCGCTGGTTCAGCCGCAGTTCGCCGGGCGAAGCGCGCGCGATGCAGTACCGCGTGTTCTGGGCGCTGGCGTTTCTCATCGTGCCGATGAGTGCCGGGCTGCTGAGCGTGCTGGCGCGGCTGCCGCTCGACGAGATCGAGCGCGTTGCTGCCATGGCCGCTGCACGCAGCCTGCAAGCCGCGGGCGTGTGCCTGCTGGCCTATGCCCTGTGGTGGCACCGGCGCCATCGCTTGCAGCGCCCGAAACGCGACGGCACGGTTATCAGGGAGCGCTGAGCCTGAGGATCTGCCCCGCAGTCTCATCGGTCAGCAGGTAGAGCCAGCCATCCGGCCCGACGCGCACATCGCGCACGCGCTTGCCGATATTGATGCGCTCCTGCCCGGTGATCGTCGTGCCATTAAGTGTGAGGCGCATCAGCGACATGTCCTTGAGCGCGGCAACGAACAGGTTGCCGCTCCAGGACGCAACCTTGTTGCCGGTGTAGAAGACGAGATTGCCCGGGGCAATCGACGGATCCCAGTAGCAGCGCGGTTGCTCCATACCGAGCTTGGCCGTGCCCTCGCCGATCTTCGTCCCGTCGTAGTTCACGCCGTAGCTGATCACCGGCCAGCCGTAGTTCTTGCCCTTCTCCGGCTTATTGATTTCGTCGCCGCCCATGGCGCCATGTTCGGCGGTCCACAGTTGGCCCGTCATGGGGTGGCGGGTCATGCCCTGTGGATTGCGATGCCCGAGGGTCCAGATTTCTGGCAGGGAACTGCTGTTGCCAACGAAGGGGTTATCGGTAGGCACGCTGCCATCGGAGTTGATGCGAACGATCTTGCCCAGCGATTGCGACGTGTCTTGCGCTGGAGTGAACTGAAAGCGCTCACCGAGCGAGACATACAGCTTGCCATCGGTCCCGAACACGAGGCGCGAGCCAAAATGGTTGCCGCCACTGACTTTCGGCGTCTGACGATAGATGATACTGAGCCCGCTCAGAGCCAGTGTCGTGGTGTTCAGCGTGGCGCGCGCTACGGCGGTACCAGCGCCACCCGTGCCGCTTTCGGCGTAGCTGAAATAGATCAGGCCGTTGCTGGCGTAGTTGGGGTCGAGCGCGATGTCGAGCAGCCCGCCCTGCCCCTGGGCATAGACCGGCGGCACGCCAGTGATGGGCGCCGACAGCACACCGGCGGTCGATACGATACGGATGCGTCCAGGACGCTCTGTGACGAGCATGCGGCCATCCGGCAGGAAGACCATGCCCCATGGATTAACAAGGCCGCCAGCGGCCTGTGTGACGCTCACAGAGGGGCTTGTTTGCGCAGCGGCAAGCGCATCGCAGCGCACAGCTGCCAGACTCACAGCGCTGCTACTGGCGCTGCTTGAGGAAGATGCCGGGTCCGTCGCAGGCGGTGTCGCGGCTGCCGGCGAATTGCTGGCCGCGCCGCCTCCGCCGCACGCCGCCAGCAGGGCAACGCTCAATGCGAGCCCGGACAGGCTCGGGGCGAAGTGAGGCCATGCAGCGCGAAGGCATGATTCCGCAGGGTTTTTCATGATTACCACCTCTCTTCCCGAGACTCATGAGCATGGTCGTCAATGCAGGGCTGCGCAAGGTGTGCCGCGCCGAAGAGTGTCATTCGATAGTAATTAACTATTGGTCGTATCACCAAGATCAATTAGAGCTATCAACAACTCATGTCTAGAATGAAGCCATCGAAATCATTCGATCCCTTGTTCTTACTTTCAAACAGCCACACAGGAGAGCAGTCATGTCCCTCATCAATACCCAGGTACAACCCTTCAAGACCCAGGCCTTCCATAACGGCAAGTTCGTCGATGTCAGCGAAGAGTCGCTGAAGGGCAAGTGGTCTGTACTGATTTTCATGCCGGCCGCTTTCACGTTCAACTGCCCGACCGAAGTCGAAGATGCAGCCGACAACTACGCTGAGTTCCAGAAGCTGGGCGCCGAGGTTTACATCGTCACCACCGACACGCATTTCTCGCACAAGGTCTGGCACGAGACCTCGCCTGCTGTGGGCAAGGCCAAGTTCCCACTGGTGGGCGACCCGACCCACGCGCTGACGAATGCCTTCGGCGTGCATATCCCTGAAGCTGGCCTGGCACTGCGCGGCACCTTCGTGATCAATCCGGATGGCGTGATCAAGACCCTGGAAATCCACGACAACGCCATCGCCCGCGACGTCAAGGAAACCCTGCGCAAGCTCAAGGCAGCCCAGTACGTGGCTGCGCACCCGGGTGAAGTCTGCCCTGCCAAGTGGAACGAAGGCGCGAAGACCATCGCTCCGTCCCTGGATCTGGTCGGCAAGATCTAAGTAGTTTTTGACCTGAGTGGCAGCGTCGTTACCCCGGCGCTGCCGACAATCGAAGCCTGTGCGCAACAACCTGCCACAGGCTCACGTTGAAAACGCCTCGTAGCGGACGTTTTCAACGTGACACGATCACGCAAAGCAGAACTGAAAGGAATCACCATGCTCGACGCAGATCTCAAACAACAACTCGCCGGTTATCTCCAACGCGTGACCCAGCCCTTCGAAATCGTCGCCTCGCTCGACGACTCGACCTCTGCGCGCGAAATGCACGAGCTGCTGAACGAGATTGCCGAGATGAGCGACAAGATCAGCCTGCGCACCGATGGCAGCGATGCGCGTCGCCCCTCCTTCTCCCTGCAACGCATCGGCAGCACCAGCAGCCTGCGCTTTGCCGCGATTCCGCTCGGCCACGAGTTCACCTCGCTGGTGCTCGCGCTGCTGTGGACGGGCGGACATCCACCCAAGGTCGAGCCCGCCGTGATCGAGCAGATCCAGGCGCTCGACGGTGACTTCAACTTCGAGGTCTACATGTCGCTGACCTGCCACAACTGTCCGGATGTGGTGCAGGCCTTGAGCCTGATGTCGATCTACAACCCAAGGGTCAGAACCACAATCATCGACGGTGGTCTGTATCAGGATGAAGTGAAGGCACGCGACATCATGGCTGTGCCCAGCCTCTACCTGAACGGTGAGCACTACAACTCCGGTCGCATCACGGTCGAAGAGCTTGTCGCCAAACTCGACACCGGTGCCGCTGCGCGTGATGCTGCGAAACTGTCAGCACGCGAGCCCTATGAAGTGCTGATTGTCGGTGGTGGCCCGGCTGGCGCTGCTGCGGCCGTCTATGCGGCGCGCAAGGGCATCCGTACGGGCATTGCAGCCGACCGCTTCGGTGGCCAGGTCAACGACACTTTAGGCATCGAGAACTTTGTTTCTGTGATGGAGACCGAAGGGCCCAAGTTCGTTGCTGCGCTGGAGTCACACGTGCGCGCCTACGATGTAGACATCATGAATCTGCAGCGCGCGGCCAAGCTGGTTCCTGCCAGTGAGCCGGGCGGCTACGTGACCATTGAGCTCGACAACGGCGGCGTGCTGAAGAGCCGCAGCGTGATCATCTCGACCGGTGCGCGTTGGCGGAACGTGAACGTGCCCGGCGAGCAGGAATACAGGAACAAGGGCGTGGCGTATTGCCCGCACTGCGACGGTCCGCTGTTTAAGGGTAAACGCGTAGCGGTAATCGGCGGTGGTAACTCGGGCGTCGAAGCGGCAATTGACTTGGCTGGCATCGTCGCAGAGGTGACACTCATCGAATTCGGCGAGCAACTGCGCGCCGACGCAGTGCTGGTGGCCAAGCTGAAGAGCCTGCCCAATGTGACCATCCACACCCAAGCTCAGACGACCGAGCTGACCGGTGACGGTACGAAGCTCAACGGCATTACCTTCACCGACCGCACGACCAGCGAGTCGAAGCACATCGAGCTTGAAGGTGTGTTCGTACAGATCGGGCTGGTGCCAAACAGTGAGTGGCTCAAGGGTACGGTGGAGCTCAGCAAGCATGGCGAGATTGTCGTCGATGCCAAGGGCCATACAAATGTGCCGGGCGTGTTCGCTGCAGGTGACGTGACGACCGTGCCTTACAAGCAGATCATCATCGCCACGGGTGACGGTGCAAAGGCTTCCTTGTCAGCCTTCGATTACCTGATCCGCACGCCTGCCCCTGAAACGGCTGCAAACTTGCAGGCAGCCTGATCAGGCATAGATGGAGGTGTTTCACGTGAAACACCTCCCTCAACGCTTTAGCGGAAAAGATCCCAGCTCAGCTTGATCACCAATACGCACACAATCGCCAGCAGCATCCAGCGCACAAACCCGCTTCCATGCTTGAGTGTCATGTGTGACCCCAACTGAGCGCCACATATGTTGGCCACTGCCATCACCAGCCCTACCTTCCACATCACGCCTTGATGTAACAGGAAGAAAGCCAGAGCCGCCACATTCGTCGCCAAATTTACCAGCTTTGCACTGGCCGAGGCATGCACCATATCCAGACCAAACAGGCGGACGAAGGCAAATACCAGGAAGCTGCCGGTACCAGGACCAAAGAACCCGTCATAGAAACCGAGCCCGAAGCCGGTCAGGACCGAAGCTGAACGCACGGAATTGCGCACAAGCCCATGTCCCTCATAGCGACCAAAATCTGGACGCAACCACGTATAAGTGCCCACAACAATCAGCAAGCCCAACACAAGCGGGCGTACGGTAGCGGGCGGAAGAAATGACACGGCCGCTGCCCCCAACGCCGCGCCTGGCAATGCAGCAATCGCACCAGGCACAGCGATCGCCTTGGGAATCTTGATACGGCGCGCGTAATGAAGCATCGCGGTAAACGTACCGGCGACACTCGATAGCTTGTTGGTTCCGAACAAGACTGCGACCGGAGCCCCCGGGAAAACCGCCAGCAACAGCGGAACCTGGATCAATCCCCCACCACCCACTATTGCATCAACAAATCCTGCCAGGAAAGCACCGGCTCCCAACAGCAGGAGTTCAGTTTCCATGTTTCACGTGAAACCACTTCATTTAGCGTTGCCCTTTTCCGACCACAATGCCTTCGCAAGCGCCTTCCACGCATCGCTGCCGTGAATACGCTGATCGTCATTTGCGCCTTCAGCGATCGTCGCGTTCATCAAGCCAATAAGCCCGCAAAGTTCCATACGCGCCAATTGCGTCTCGCCGCCATTTTCCAATCCCGGAAAGGTCTTGCTGCTGTCGTACTGCATGGCGTCCGCAGCTAGTTGCTTCAGTGCGGATTCATCATGCCAATCGACGCCGAGCGCTATCAGTTTGCGTTCAATCTGCAGAGCAATACTGGCAGCCGTAGCGCCAAAATCTTCGAAGTCAGCCATTCGTCTCTCCTTACTTTCCGATACAGAATCGCGAAAATATGACTCCAAGCAAGTCGTCTGCCCCGAACTCGCCGGTAATGGCATTTACAGCTTCCTGCGCCAAACGCAATTCTTCAGCCATCAACTCCAGTTGTGCAGTGCATTGACGTGCCGTCAGCACATGCTCCCCGGCCTTACGCAATGCGGCAAGATGTCTCTCCCTCGCCAGAATGACATCTTCCGCGCGTCCTTCCCAACCCGCAATACGTAACAAGGCCGAGCGCAACAGATCAACGCCACTACCCGTTTTAGCCGACAGATAGATTTGCGATTCACGCGCCAATTCTTCGTGCGCTGGTGTTGCCGCCAGATCACTCTTGTTGAAAACCCAGATGACCGGCACCGCGGCAGGCAGACGACCATCAATTTCATGATCGTCCGGTGTAATCCCCACGCGCGCATCGACGAGGCGTAGAACGACATCCGCCCGCTCGATTTCCTTCCAGGTTCGCGCAATCCCCAAGCGCTCGACCGCATCCTCCGTATCACGCAAACCGGCTGTATCGATGATGTGCAACGGGATGCCTTCGACCTGGATACTTTCGCGCAGGACGTCACGTGTCGTACCGGGAATTTCGGTAACGATCGCACGCTCATCTCCGGTCAGTCGATTAAGCAGGCTGCTTTTGCCCACATTGGGCTGACCCGCCAGTACAACCCGCAAACCATTGCGCAGCAGACTGCCCTGTTGTGCCCTTCCGAGCATCAATGACACCTCAGCGTGCAAGGCATCGAGCCGCACGAAGGCATTGGCCGCCTGTAGGAAATCCACCTCTTCTTCGGGAAAATCCAGCGTCGCTTCGACCAGCATGCGCAGATCAACCAGCTTGTCTCGCCAGGCGTGAACCTGTTCGGAAAACACACCCGACAGCGAGCGTAAAGCTGATCGCGCGGCGGCCTGTGTACTCGCATCAATCAGATCAATGACGCCTTCGGCTTGCGCCAGATCCAGCTTGTGATTCAGAAAAGCACGTCGCGTAAATTCGCCTGGCTCAGCCAGGCGAGCACCGAGTTCCAGACAACGCGTGAGCAACATCTGCATCACAACCGGACCGCCATGGCCCTGTAGTTCGACCACGTCCTCGCCGGTATAGGAATTGGGTGCTGCGAAATACAGTAGCAAGCCCTCATCGAGGGCAGAGCCATCCTCGGCTAGAAACCGGCACAGATGCGCCTGACGTACCTTGGGAAAAGAAGAAGAATCAGAAAAACGCCCGGTCAGCCGCCGGGCGAAATCGGCCAGATCATGGCCAGAGACGCGTACCACACCCACGCCGCCGCGACCGGGCGGCGTGGCTAAGGCAGCTATGACTGCGTTACTTGGACTTGGCACCCTCGATCATCCGCGTGATTTGCCACTGCTGGGCGATCGACAAAGTGTTGTTCACTACCCAGTACAGCACCAAACCAGAAGGCATCCACAAGAACATCACACCGAAGATCAGTGGCATGGCCATCATCACCTTGGCCTGCACCGGATCAGGTGGTGTCGGGTTCAGCTTGCTCTGGATAAACATCGTCGCGGCCATGATGACAGGCAAGACGTAGAACGGGTCCATCGCCGACAAATCGTGAATCCAGCCAATCCACGGGGCCTGACGCATTTCAACCGCGCCCAGCAGGGTCCAGTACAGCGCCATGAAGACCGGAATCTGGATCAGGATGGGCAAACAGCCTCCCATCGGATTGACCTTCTCCGTCTTGTAAAGCTGCATCATCTCCTGATTCATCTTCATCTTGTCCGCAGCGTAACGCTCCTGGATCACCTTCATCTTCGGCATCAGCGTCTTCATTTTCGCCATAGAGCGATAGCTCGCTGCAGATAGCGGGAAGAACACGGCCTTGATCAGCACCGTTAGCAGAATGATGGCCCAACCCCAGTTACCCACGACGCCGTGGATGAAGGACAGCAGCCAGAACAGCGGCACGGCAATCATCGTCACCCAACCGTAGTCCACCACCAGATCCAGCCCGGGCGCCAGTTCCTTCAGCTTCTTCTGTTCCTGCGGACCAACGTACAGGGGCATATCCAGCGTTGTCTTCTGACCCGCAGCAACTGCCAGCGGCACCTTCACACCCGTGCTGTAAAAGTTGTCCGAGATCTTGCGACTGAAGAACACGCGTTCAACGTCACCCTTGGGCAGGAACGCGCTGACGAAGTAGTGCTGCACCATGGCAACCCAACCATCCTTGGTTGTCACTTCCTTGGCGTCATCCTTGCCCTTGTCGATGTCCGAAAAAGCGATCTTCTCGAAGTGCTTGGCTTCCGTATAACGTGCCGGACCAGTGAATGTCGATACGCCACCAATCATGCCGCCGGTGTGCTCTGCCGCCTCACCATCGCGTGCCAGCTCGAAATAAGCCTGCGTCTGCAAGGCCGCAGCACCAGCGTTCGCCAGCTCATAGCTCACATCCACTACATAGCTGCCTCGGTGGAAACGCAGCACCTTGGTGACGCTCAAACCATCCGCAGTAACAGGTGCCTGCAGGCGCAGTTCGACGCTGTCCTGCCCATCCTTCAACTCCACCTGATTCGACGACAGCGTGAAGACCGTGCGGTGATTTGGCAAACCCTCACCAAGCAAGCCGCTACGAGCGATATAGGTATGCACCTTGCCTTCGTCAAGAATCACGAAGTTGTGTTCCAGATCGCCCGTCGCCTTGTGCTTCAGCAACTCCAGATGAACGATGTCACCACCCAGCGCAGACACTTCGGCCCGGATCAGGTCAGTCTTCACCACCGCGCGTGGCTGCGATTTGTAGTCGACAACACCGCCGGCCGCCGGTACGGCAGCAACGGCCCCCGGTACTGCCACAGCACTCGACTGCCCCAGGCCCGGCGTCGCCGTTGGCAGACCGGATTGGGAACTTGCCTGCGTTGCAGCCGTTACCGGCTGCGGCGGATTGCTGTAGCGATTCCAGTTCTCCCACAGGATGAACATCGACACGGCAAAAATGACTGAAAGAACAAGACGTTTTGGATCCATCGGCATGATCTGCTTACCGCGAAGGCTAGATAGGGGTTATTGGATTGAGGAACTTGGGAGGAAAACCCGGGAATTCAAGGCACAGGATCAAACCCGCCGCCGGACCAGGGATTGCACCGCGCAATCCGCTTCACAGCCAACCAGCTGCCACGTACCGCGCCATGCCGTTCAAGGGCCTCGATGGCGTAGGCCGAACAGGTCGGGTGAAAACGACACTGCCGCCCAAGCCAGGGACTGATGAAATAACGATAAAACCGGAACAGCGCCTGCAAGGCATTCTTCACGATTGCGCTTTCATCGAACTGCTCAACGCGGCAGCCTCGCAAACAGTGATGCAATATCATCACGCAACTGGGCACGTGATACCCCGTCGGTCTTTTGCGCCAGGCGAAGCGCCAAATCGTGCGCCGGCAAACTTGCGCGAATGTGACGGAAATGCTCGCGCGCCAGACGCTTGAGTAAATTGCGTGTCACCGCATGGCGCGCCAGCTTCTTTGCCATCACCAGACCAAGCCGCGCGAGATCCTTGCCCGGCCGGTAATGCAAGACAAAATAACGCCCGCGAATGCTACGCCGAAAAGCAAAAACGGATGAATACTCATCCGTTTTTCGCACACGACACTCTGGTGGAAATTTCCGTGGAAGTACTGCCGAAACCCCTGAAACAAGCACAGGGGCCGTTTCCAGATCCCGATTCAGACCACTCGAGCTTTCACTTGCGGTGCCGCTCATCTATTGCTCGCCTGTCCGCCCCGGATTGCCCGGGACAAACAGATTAGCGTCAGACCGACAGACGATGACGGCCCTTGGCACGACGTGCAGCGATCACCGAACGACCACCACGGGTACGTTGGCGAACGAGAAAACCGTGGGTGCGCTTGCGGCGAACCACTGAGGGTTGGTAGGTACGCTTCATGACTGATCTCTAGTTGGCACAGAACCCGCGATTACAGCGGTTTACCCACTTCTTGTCAAGCCATGCCTGCTTGGTGTATGGCCTCATCGCCGGGTCGCCGACTGTTCAGCCTGTGGATAATTCGCCCTCAAACGGGTAAGATAACCCCTTCACAAGCGCTTCACAAAACACGTGACGGACCACCCTCCAGAGCGTGCAGAAACACCATGTTTTCGGGTTTCATAAATACTTTACCGAATTTATTCATGGACTTGCACGTTCTAAAGTGCCACCGTGACGCCCCGAGTATCAGGACAGGGATGGAGACTCGTCGTATGCGCACCAATTTGCTTCGCTTCGTTTTTGACCAGCTTCTTTCAGCCCGATCCGGACAAACTCAAGGCTGCCTGCGTTTAGCTTTGCCCGCAGCCCGATCTCAATGTGAATTGCCGCTTCGCCTGCGACGAACGTAAGGCCTCAAACGTCTGTTTCTCCCCGTCCGAACAGACCTTCACGCAGTAACCCCTGTTGATTTCCATGCGGCTGAAGAGTCAGCCCTGCATATTTATCGTCGTCTGATTCTCCTGGCCCGGGAATTGGCGACAAACAAACGGTAACCGATTGAACGTGAGTCACGATTTCTGGAACGCCTGCCTGGCACGACTCGAACAGGAACTGCCACCCCAGCAGTTCAATACCTGGATTCGCGCGCTCGAAGCGAGCCCCGACTCGACCGTGGGTAACGTAAACCTAACGGCGCCGAACCGCTTCGTGCTGCAATGGGTGCGTGAGCGCTACCTCCATCGCATCGAACAGCTTGGTAGTGAATTCTTCGGCAAACCTGTCGAAATCATGCTCGAACTAGGTTCTAAAACAAGCAAAACGAACCAATCTGCTACCGCCGATACACGCGCCACAGCGCAGAAATCAAGCGGATTCCCCAAGGAAACGGAAAGCGAAAACACAATTGCTGATGCCGAAATTCCCGCCAGCAAACCCGTAGCAACAGAACCCGCAACGCCCGGCAATCGCGAAAAGACGCGCCTCAATCACGATTTCACCTTCGACACACTGGTGACCGGTAAGGCCAACGATCTGGCGCGCGCTGCCGCCATGCAGGTTTCGCAGAACCCCGGCAGCTCTTACAACCCGCTGTTCATCTACGGCGGCGTCGGCTTGGGCAAGACCCACCTGGTTCAATCCATCGGTAACGAAGTACTGCGCCATAACCCGCGCGCCATCATCCGTTATGTGCATGCCGAGGATTATGTCGCCGACGTGGTTCGCGCATACCAGCAGAAGAGTTTCGACCAGTTCAAACGCTACTACCGCTCGCTGGATCTGCTGCTGATCGACGATATCCAGTTCATCCGCAACAAGGAACGCACGCAGGAAGAGTTCTTCCACGCCTTCAACGGCCTGGTCGAAGCACGCAAGCAGATCGTCATCACCTGCGATACCTATCCGAAAGACATCGAAGGCCTGCAGGATCGCCTCATCTCGCGTTTTGACTGGGGCCTGACTGTCCAGATCGAACCGCCAGAACTCGAAATGCGTGTCGCCATTCTGAAAAAGAAAGCCGAAGTCGACGGCCTCGATCTGCATGACGATGTCGCCTTCCTGATTGCCAAGAACCTGCGCAGCAATGTCCGCGAACTCGAAGGTGCCTTGCGTCGCGTGATGGCCTACGCGCGTTTTCACGGCCGCGAGATCAGCCTGGAACTGGCCCGCGAAGCGCTACGCGACCTGCTCGCCGCCTTCAACCGCCAGCTCACACTCGACGTGATCCAGAAGACCGTCGCCGACTATTACAAGCTCAAGCTGTCCGAGCTACTGTCACCCAAGCGCACACGCAATATCGCCCGGCCACGCCAGATCGCCATGTACCTGTCGAAGGAACTCACACCTGCCTCATTGCCCGCAATTGGCGAAGGCTTTGGTGGCCGCGACCACACGACAGTCCTGCATGCCTGCCGCACGATTGCAGAACTGCGCCTTGCTGACCAGCAACTCAACCATGACATTCATGTGCTGACACAGGTGCTGCGCGGCTGAGAAAGATCAAGACGAATTGATGGAAAAAACATCATCACGGCTTACGCCAACACATGATTTTTTCCCATCACGAACGCAAAAACGATGAAAAGAAATGCTGTTGATAAGCCGAACCGACAGCCTGTAGAAATTGTGAAGAACGCATGCGTTTTCCCGGGCGCCTTTTTTCATCCCCATTTGCACACACCGCTCGTGGCGTCTTTCCAACAGGGTCTTACACAGCCCTAAACAACTGAAAAACTGGGACAATATGCGCTTGTCCACAGCTTTGGACCTCGATAAGTAGTAGACGTAGGAGATATATATAAATGCTTCTGTTAACAACCTCACGCGACGAATTGCTGGCTCCCCTGCAGTCCGTTTCCGGCATCGTCGAGAAGCGTCACACCCTCCCGATCCTGTCCAACGTCCTGATTGAAAAACGCGGCGGCGCTCTGACTTTGTTGGCTACCGACATCGAGATCCAGATCCGCACGACCGCTGAAGGCGCAGGTGCTGGCGAAGAAATCGCCATCACCGTCGCTGCGCGCAAACTGCAGGACATCCTGCGTGCCTTGCCCGAGGGAACCGAAGTCAGCCTGGTCCTCGACGACAAGCGATTGACCCTGAAGGCCGGTAAGAGCCGTTTTGCGCTGCAAACGCTTCCTGCCGGGGACTACCCCCGCATGCAGTTCAACGAAGGCGCTGCAGTCGAGTTCAAGCTCTCGCAGAAGGCATTCAAGAAACAGCTGACCCAGGTCGCCTACGCCATGGCGGCCCAGGACGTGCGTTACTACCTCAACGGCCTGCTGATGGTTGCCGATGGCAGTGAGCTGCGCATGGTAGCCACCGACGGTCACCGTCTCGCCCTGGCCACCACGGAACTCGAAGGCGATGCGCCACACACCGAAGTGATCCTGCCGCGCAAGACCGTGCTGGAACTGGCACGCCAGCTGGCCGACAGTGACGATCCTGTCAGCATCACCCTCATCGGCAACCAGGCGCGTTTCCAGTTCGGCCCGATCGAGTTGATCACCAAGCTCATCGACGGCAAGTTCCCCGACTACGACCGCGTGATTCCACAAGGCAATCCGAAGCTGGTCAAGGCACGTCGCCAGGCCCTGCTGCTGGCCCTGCAACGCGCCGCCATCCTGACCAACGAGAAATTCCGTGGCCTGCGCGTGCTCCTCGAAGCGGGCAGCCTGAAAGTACTCAGTTCGAATGCCGAACAGGAAGAAGCGCAGGATGAACTTGAAGTCGATTACAGCGGCGACAGCCTCGAGATTGGTTTCAACGTCAGTTACCTGCTCGATGTACTGAACAACGTCGGCACCGAGGATGTGGAAATCCACCTCAACGAACCGATGTCCAGTGCCTTGTTTACATTGCCTGGTAACGAGAATTTCAAGGCAGTCGTCATGCCTATGCGGATTTGATACACAGCTTGTACAGGCTTGTAGACAGCTTTATGAACAACTTTTCCACAAGCCGGCCGGGCATCTTCTCCACACCTTTTGAACAAGCTTGTTAACAACATATCCACAAAAAATCGACGGCCTATCCACAACTTTTACCGTGCTTGTGCACGGGCTTGTCGACAGCTTGTTCACAGCAACACGTAAAAAAATCGCGCTCCCGCTAACGCGGGCTCTGCTGTAGTGCACTCAGTACCGCAATAAGCCAAACGGGAATCCCGACACATGTCCGAAGAAAATATGCAGCCCAACGAAACGCCGAAACCAAAGGGTGGCGACGAATACGACGAATCCAGCATCCAGCAACTGGAAGGTCTCGAGGCTGTACGTAAACGGCCGGGCATGTACATCGGCGACACTTCGGACGGTACCGGCCTGCATCACATGGTTTTCGAAGTCGTCGACAACGCCATCGACGAAGCACTCGCTGGTCACTGTGATGACATCGTCGTAACCATCCACACCGACAACTCGATTTCCGTCACCGACAACGGCCGCGGCATCCCGACTGGTATCAAGTTTGACGACAAGCATGAGCCGAAACGCTCCGCTGCTGAGATCATCATGTGTTCCCTGCATGCCGGCGGCAAGTTCAACCAGAACAGCTACAAGGTTTCCGGCGGCCTGCACGGCGTGGGCGTCACCTGCGTTAATGCGCTGTCGAAATTCCTGCGCCTGACCATCCGGCGCGATGGCAAGAAGCACTTCATCGAATTCAATCAAGGCCACGCTGTCGATCGCATCACCGAAGTGCGTGACGGCGTTGAAGTCTCGCCACTCAAGATCCTTGGCGATACCGAAAAGCGCGGTACCGAAGTGCACTTCATGGCCGACGACGAGATCTTCGGCAACATCGAGTGGCATTACGACATTCTCGCCAAGCGTCTTCGCGAACTGTCCTTCCTCAATAACGGTGTCGCCATCCGCCTCGTCGACCAGCGCACAGGCAAGGAAGAAAACTTTGCCTTCTCCGGTGGCGTGAAGGGCTTCGTCGACTACGTCAACCGCACCAAGTCCGTCCTGCACCCGAATGTGTTCCACGCTGTTGGCACGACCCTGGTCACGACCGGTCAGGTTCAGAACGTTGAGCTCACCGTCGAAGTCGCCATGCAGTGGAACGACAGCTACCAGGAACAGGTGCTGTGCTTCACCAACAACATCCCGCAGTCCGATGGAGGTACCCACCTCACCGGCCTGCGCGCCGCGATGACCCGTGTCATCAACAAGTACATCGAAGAAAACGAGATCGCCAAGAAGGCCAAGGTTGAAGTCACTGGCGACGACATGCGCGAAGGCCTTGCCTGCGTCCTGTCGGTGAAGATGCCTGATCCAAAATTCGCCTCGCAGACCAAGATGAAATTAGTTTCCGGCGAAGCGCGTCCGGCCGTGGAAGAAGTCGTTGCCGCCAAGCTTGCGGAATTCCTGCTCGAGCGCCCGATCGACGCCAAGGCCATCTGCGGAAAAATCGTCGAGGCTTCGCGCGCACGCGAAGCCGCACGCAAGGCGCGTGAAATCACTCGCCGTAAGGGCGTGCTCGATGGCATCGGTCTTCCCGGCAAACTCGCCGACTGCCAGGAACGCGATCCCGCACTATGCGAGTTGTATATCGTGGAAGGGGATTCCGCCGGCGGCTCCGCCAAGCAAGGCCGCGACCGTAAATTCCAGGCCATCCTGCCGCTGCGCGGCAAGGTGCTCAATGTAGAGCGCGCGCGTTTCGACAAGCTCATCTCTTCCGAACAGATTGCCACGCTCATTACCGCGCTCGGCACCAGCATCGGCAAGGACGACTACAAGCCCGAGAAACTGCGCTACCACCGCATCATCATCATGACCGACGCGGACGTCGACGGCGCTCACATCCGTACCCTCCTACTCACCTTCTTCTACCGCCAGATGCCCGAGCTCGTCGAAGGCGGCCACATCTACATCGCCCAGCCGCCGCTCTACAAGATCAAGCACGGCCGCAGCGAGATGTACATCAAGGACGACCACGAACTCTCCGCTCACCTGCTCAAGCTGGCGCTCGACGGTGCCGCGCTGACATCGAAAACCGGCGGTACCGAAATCGAAGGCGCAGCCCTCGAAGAACTCGCCCGTGGCTACCTCCTGGCCGAAGCCGTCATCAACCGCCTCACCAGCTGGATCGACACCGACGTCCTGCACGCTATGCTCGCGCATGACATTGACATCGTTCTAGCCGACGAAGCCGGTGCCAACGACTCCGCCAAGCGCCTGCAAGCGGTCGTCAGCAATGCCATCGTCGTGCGTCCGCAGTTCGACCCCGTCGCCGAAGCCTGGCAACTCGCTCTCGAGCGCATGCATCACGGCAACGTCAAGCGCACCTTCATAGAAGCCGACTTCCTCGTCTCCGGTGACTACACCCAGATCCGCCGCGCCGCACAACTCATCAGCGGCCTCATCGGCGAAGGCGCCGCCATGCGCCGCGGTGAGAAGAGCAGCCCGGTCAGGAGCTTCTCCGAAGCCATTACCTGGATGCTCAACGAAGTCGAACGCGGCATCAGCAAGCAGCGCTACAAGGGTCTCGGTGAAATGAATCCTGAGCAACTCTGGGAAACTACGCTCGACCCCGCCGTGCGCCGCCTGCTCAAGGTGCAGATCGACGACGCTATCGCCGCCGACGAAATCTTCACCACGCTGATGGGCGACAACGTCGAGCCGCGCCGTGATTTCATTGAGCGCAATGCGCTCAATGCGCGGAATATCGACGTTTAAAGCTTGTTGAGCGAGGCATAAGACGCGAAATTGCGAGCCATAAGATGCGAAATCTATGTGGCTCGCACGTTCGATAGCTACAGGTCTTTGCTGACGCGAGGGCGCAATGAGCGCAACTTGCATGCTGTCACTCTGCTGAGAGTCCTCCTTATCGGTCGCTGGCAACCACAACGTCATTGAGGCTCGCTGCGTGCGCAGCCGGTCTTGTTGCGGTTTCTTCGGCCGCTGCCTGCCAACAACAAAAAAACATAGGAGGGCCGTCCAAATGAAGTGGATTACTGCGCTCGACCTCGAGCTGTGGGCCGAGACGATTCCGGCGCGAACCGATCTCCCGGGGCTGGTTGCCGACCTGATCCGTGCCTCGTTGACCAGCATCTCTAGCTTCCGCTTTCCGCGCGGGAACAAGGGCCAGGTCCGCGGGTTTGACGGGGTGCTCGATGCCGACAGCGACTCCATCTACATCCCGCACGGGGCATCCGTGTGGGAGTTCGGTGTCTCCGAAGCCGGCGCAGCGAAAGCCACCAGCGACTACGAAAAGAGGACCAAGCAGGTTGATTTGGCGACGCGCATGGACACCACGTTTGTGTTCGTGACGCCCCGGACCTGGGACAACCCCGGCCTCAAGCTGGTCGACTGGATCAAGGAGAAATGCGACCGCAAGGAGTGGAAGGACGTCCAGTACATCGACGGCTCCATTCTTGAAGCCTGGCTGGAGGATTGCCCGGCGGTTGCGGCCCGCTTCGCCAAGAACGACCTCAAGAAGCTCCCCATCGCTGGTGTGCGCAGCACGGACGAGTTCTGGGAAGAGTTCTCCACGCGATTCGCACCGCAACTGGTCGAGAAGGTCCTGCTCGCCGGCCGCGAGACCCAGGCCAAGACCCTGGTTCAGCAGCTGAACGACGGCGTCAGCAGACTCCTCTACGCCGCCGACTCGCCGGACGAGGTGGTCGCATTTGCTATCGCGGCCATCCGCAGCGCCGACCCGGCGGTGCGGTCGTACCTCGAGTCGAAAGCGCTGGTGATCGACTCCGATGAGGCGGCGCGCCAGCTTGCCGGCCGCAAAGGGCTCGTGTTCCTCCCTCGCAGCCAGGGGCGCAGCCTGGCTGGCCTGCTGGCTCAGCACGGGCCTACCGTCGTGAGTGCTGGGGCCGATGAGAAGCGCTCCAGTCATGTGTTGCTCAATCGGCCGCAGTCCGCTGAGCTGGCCGACGCATTCGTCGCGATGGGCTTCGAGCAGAAGGTGGGCTACGACCTGGCGCGGCGGTGCGGCCGTAGCCTAGCCGTCCTAGCGCGACTACTGCCCAGCGGAACTGCCGCCAAGCCTGAATGGCTGGATAGTGGTGAGCTGCTGATACCAGCCCTGCTCGCCGGCGCGTGGCACGCATCATCTAAGCCTGACACCGACGTGCTGTGCGCTTTGGCGCCAGCGGACGAGTACGAGAACCTTGAAGGCCCGCTGCGCAAGCTGGCAAGACTTCAGGACCCGCCGGTGGATCGCGTCGGTGACGTGTGGTCGATGCGCGCGTCCGTCGATGCCTTTGTTCACCTGGCGCATCTGCTCGGCCCGAAGCATTTGAACCGGTTCGCGGCAGCAGCTACTGCCGTCTTCTCCAAGGTGGGTGACCCGCCCAAGGCGAATGAAGTCTTCAAGCCGGCATCTGAACGGGAGGAAACCCACAGCAGTTGGCTGAGGGATGGCCTCATGACCACCCTGCTGCACATGGCCGTGCTGCATGAGCAGGCTGACTTCACCGTCACCGGCAGCACGCCGGCGGTGTTCGTCAATGGCATCGTGCGCGGGCTTCCAGGCCTATTCCAAGACCACCGGCTACTTGCATCGCTGCAGGACCAGCTGGCCTTCCTGGCGGAGGCTGCACCCGTCCCTTTCCTTGAGGCCCTCGAGCAGCTGCTCGAGGGCGACGCCTCGGGCATCAAACCCATCTTCGAAGAGTTTGATGGACTGGTCACTTCGCGCGCGTATCACTACGGCGTGCTATGGGCGCTTGAAGTCGTGGCGTGGGACCCGAGCCTTCTCCTGCGGGCAGCAATGTGTCTGGCCCGGCTGGCTGCCATTGACCCAGGCGGCTCGGATAGCAATCGCCCCATCAACAGTCTCCGGGCCATTTTCCTGTCGTGGTCGCCGAACACGTCGGCGAATGCGGCGCAGCGGACCGGGGTTCTCACGCACCTCGTGGAGGCCGTTCCCGAAGTTGCCTGGGAGTTAATTACCAAGCTGCTTCCCAAGGCACATGATTCGTCCAGCCCAACGCAGAAGCCAAAGTTCCGTGAGTACGGCGAAGACAAGCCAGAAGTTCTGACCTACGGCCTGGTTTGGGAAAGCCAAACTGCCGTCATCAGGCTGGCGCTGACTCGGGTCGGTCACGACCCGCACAGGTGGGGCACGCTCATCGACGCCCTGCATCACTTCCCGGAATCAGCCTTCTTTGAGGCCGCTGAGGCACTGCGCATGGAGATGGAAGCATCGCACGAAGGCAGCTTCCAGATATGGGATCACCTGCGCAAGGAAGTGAACCGGCACAAGGCTTTCGCGTCTACGGACTGGGCGCTTCGAGACAAGCCTCTGGCCCTGCTCGATGCCCTGGTGGCAGCGCATGCGCCTATGGACCCTGTGCTGCTCACCTCTTGGCTGTTTGACGACTGGATGCCAGACGTTCCCGGACGCGGCGACACCCTGGATGACCAGACGGAAGGCGTCGACGCAGCGCGCGCCGCGGCCATTGGGGAGGTGTATTCATGCGCTGGCATTGCCGGCCTCATCGAGCTGGCTGGGAAAGTGAAGCTGCCCCAGCACGTTGCGTACGCGCTGAAGTCCCTGGAGCTGGTCCAAGAGGAGCTGCTGAGGCTGTTGCACTGGGCACTGCAAGCAGGGGAAGTGCTCGACCCGTTCGCCACCGTCGTGCTGGCCGAAGGCGTGCATCGCTTCGGTGAAGAAGGGCAAGCTGGCGTTCGCGTCGAACTGTTGGCGCTCGGACTTGGACCGGCTCGCACAGCCCGACTGTTGATGACCCTGCCGGAGAACACGCTGACGTGGGCCTACGTTTCTACCTTCGGCGAAGAGACTGAAGACACCTACTGGCGGACAAAACATTCGTGCTTCGTCAACGGCACTACTGAAGAGTTGCTCCATGCCATTAGCAACTACACGAGCCGGGGACGCTTCCTGGCCTCGTTGGATGCCGCCAGCCGCCGACTCAAGGACATCCCGACCAAGCTACTGATGGGGTTGCTCAGCGACGCGATTCCGGAAATCAACTCAAAGCAGGGGTCGACCGGGACCGTGACGCTCTACATCGTTGAGCGGGCATTTGACGAGGTGAGGACGCGGGACGACGTGCCGATGGACGACATCGCGCAGCTTGAGTTCGCCTATTTCCCGGTCTTCCGCGTGCGCAAGAAGCCACTCGTGCTTCATCGCATGATGGTCGAGAAGGCCAGCCTCTTCGTCGAAGTTGTGTCTGCCGTCTTCAAGCCAGAGCACGGCGATGCCCAACCGCTGGAGGAAGGTGCCAAGCGGCAGGCGGTTGCGGCCTATGAGCTTCTTGAAGGACTTCGAACGCTCCCTGGCCAAACTGACAATGAGATTGACGAAGCGAAGCTGCTCAAGTGGTGCTTCGAGGTGCGCAATCTCGCCAAACAAGCAGATCGCTTGACGATGGCGGAGCAGCGTATTGGCCATATGTTTGCCCGCGCCCCCGCGAGCGCTACAGACGGTGTTTGGCCCCATGAAGCCGTCAGGCTCGCGATAGAAAAATTTGCCTCGGATTCCTTGGAGCGAGGCTTAGCGGTAGCACGTGTGAATATGCGTGGCGTCTACTCCAAGTCCATCGGGGAAGGCGGAGCACAAGAGAGAGACCTCGCAGCCGAGTCACTTAGGTGGGCTGAGGCAATGCCGACATCTCCCCGGACGGCGGCAACGCTTAGGCGGATTTCGGAGAATTGGACAAGGTACGCAGAACGAGCCGATGTGGAGGCAAGCGAGGATGCCCTGCGATGGTGACGCGTTTGAGTCGATCCGCAACATTGAATGGAACCATGTAGGCCGAACCAGTAGTGAGGTTCATGGTGTCTTCTGGTTACCTGAGAGGATCACCGCAGCAACATTTGCCCCTTCGAAGACGCCATAGTGTTCGCGAACGGTCGGGTCGAGTTGCACACGCAGGCCCTCTGCGAATGAAAGCAGCCCTGTGTCGTACAACGCGTGTAGGTCCCGTCGTAGCAAAACGCCATCCTCCGCCGAGTTGTGGCCATCTTTCCAACTGTGTCCATCAAGGTGAGCCGCCTCAAGCGCCTCTGGAATATCGCATCCACTGACAACGCAGCGTCCCCTACACGCCAGGAAAACTGCCTTGCGGAATGCGCCTTGTTGCGTTCGTACTTCGACCAACGCAAAGCGCTTCGCGCGCTCTTCCAACGAATCGGGATCGGCGGCAGGAGCGGCGGGTGCCGGGTCGGCGTTATCCACAGTCCCGCCCTTAGGCAGGGCCCAGTACGCGTACAACCTGCGACGTTCCGCCTGGTCATCAACAATCTTGAACTCGTCCGCAAGACCATCGGAGCAGCGAAGCGTTTCCTTGTCGACAATCAGCGCGGTCAGGATGGGCTCGTTGTTGTCGGCCGATTGATGTCCAAGCTTGCTCATCGCCGTCCTGAGCACGAAGAAGATGAGCCCGAAGCGGTCCATGACGTCGGCGTAGGTAACGTAGCTCTCCCTGCGCGCCACCTCAATTAGCCAGTCGCGCATTGCCGGCAGTTTCGCCTTATAGCTGTCCGTCGACATGCCCGTCTCAAGCACATCCACCGGGAACGGTCCTTCCGCCGGTGCTGTGACGTGCTGAGTCCGATGGTCGGCCAGCTCGTCGACAGCCACCACGCCTTCGAGGACGGCGACGATCGCGCCATCAGCTCGAGCTTCGAGCCGGTCAATCACAAAGATTTTGTCGTCGCGGTATTCCTTGATTTCCCGCTTGGGGACATCAGTGGCCTTGGCAGTTGCAATGACGCTGTAGCCAGCGACACCGCCGGCCCACAACGTGCGTAGATGCCGGATTCGTTCGTCCAAGCCGTAGGATTCGCGGTCTTGATAGCCGGCCGGTTCGCGCAGAACCACGACGCGCTTGTCGCGCAACGAGAACTCGTCCGCCCAAGTACGCAGGAGGACCGTGTTCTCGTTCTGAGCGCCCCAAGACCAGCGGGAGTTTTTCAGTGGAAGCTCGAGGTCTAGGAAGAACTGTGTGATGGGTTTGGTTGCCATGAGGTCCTCCGCGAATGATGGTTGATGTCAGAACTGCTTTGCCTTCACCTCTGCCTCGAAATCAACAAGGGAGTGCTGCACAGCAGTCTCCATCTCGTTCATGAAACTCCACAGAGCCGACTTGTCCCCGAGTGATTGACGGGCATGGCGACGCCCGTCACAAGCTCTGCAGTTGTTCGATGCCCAGCGCCTCTTGTGGGAGCCAAAGACCAGCTGACCAAAGCGACTCCAGTTCGATGGCCGTCGTCGCATCCAGCCACCGCGACGCCAGGCCCGCAGCGAACGAACGGCACTCCGACTTCTCCCGTCGGACACCGTTGGCCAACAACCACCGGTAAAGCGCAAGTGCCGCAGTGACCTCTGTGAAGCTTGGCTCGACCGTGCGATTGAAGTCCAGCGGAATCGAGACGCCCTTGGGGTCCAGGTCACCGAAGTATTCGGCTCCAACGGCCTGCGTCTCACGCATCGCCTGGTCGAGCGCACGTCCTGTGAGTCGAAAATTCTGCCCACCACCATAGATGACGGCAGCGTATCGCCGTGTCGCATGGTTCCACTCGCCAAAGCTCCAGTACGTGTTGTGGTTCTCTACCACTAGGACGGGACGTCCTGGCGCATCAGCCGCCCGGTAGGGCAAGGGCTGCGGCACACGAAAACAGCCGACCCTCTCCAGCGGCAGCCGCCCCGAGAACAGTGTGTCCCCGGTACACATCGCGTCCAGCCGTTTTTCGTCGCCGTATATTTCGAGAGAGCGCTCCTTGATTGGCACCCTCATGAACGCTCCGCGCCGACGCAACAGGAATTCGTTGATGGGCAAAAGCGCCGCAAGTTGCGCAGGCTTGAGTTCCGGCCAAAAGCCGAGCTCGGGGGCCCAGACCACGTTAGCTAGGTCCGGCAGAGCTTGAGGCGTCCGCTCTCGGACCAGCGTGACCCACTTCGGAAGCGGTGGTACTCCGACCGTCTCCCAGCTTGTGGCGGCGGGCAGGACCAGGACACCTTGGGCCGCCAAGGACTGCAGTTCCGCGAGCAGCATTGCGCCGCGCTCAGGGCTGTTTTGCACGTCCGGGTATAGCGCGAAGTAGTGGTGCCGTAGGTCCTCGAGAGGAACACGCTTTCGAGGGTACGCCTGCAGTGCGGTAAGGAAGTCGCTCAAGCCTCCACCTCATCGGGCATATCGTTAAGATGGTAGCTCGCGATTTCCAGATGCCAGCGACGCGTCTTGGTGTTCTGCCCTGCCTTGCGCAGCCGAATGAACCGCTGGAACTCGCCAATGGCGTTGTAGTCCTGCACTGCAGTTGCGAAGATGAGTTGCACGTTCATGGCCGCAGCAAGCAGCCGCTGTGCACGCCACATCGCTGGTGATGTCGCCTTGGCGAATGGGTTGTCCAAGATGAGCGGACCACCAGCGATGCGCTGAACGTGCGCATGGTTTTCCGCGCGCAGCTGGTTGATGAGCAGGAACAGGAACATGGCCATGACTACGCCTTCGCCACCGGAGTTGGAGATGCGGTCAACCGAGACGTACTGCTCGGTCTCCTCGACGGACATCTTCAGCACCTGCATGCCCAATGGTTTGCCGTAGACCCGCAGCACCGCATCGGCGACAAGATCGGTGCCGCGAGCTGGGAAGACATTCGTGTCGGTCAGCACATTCAGGTATTGGTCCAGTGCTTGGCGCCGGCTATCCATCGGCACAGAACCAAAGTTGGCGCGCATCTTCAGTACCGGCTTGCCGCCGACGTAAGGAGCCGCTGCCGGCACACTCTTGTCGGCGCTCACTGCACGGGTGAGTGTCGAGATGGCGTTGCGCACCACCCCGAGAAGCTCCTCGGTGCATGCATCGAAGTCTTTCTTCATCGAGTCCAGCGTCGACTGCGTGGTTGCGATGCGGTCGTCCAGATGCATGAGCAGGCGTTCGGCATCCGTGCAAGCCGAGTTGAAGTCGTTCTGCAACATCTGCTGGGCAACGGGCTCATCGACTTCGCGGAACGCAGGCTCGGCGGCGGCGGACTTGAGTGCCTCGAAGCTGTTGCGAGCCGTGGTTTGGAGCCGGGTGACGCCCTTGTTGCGGGTGCTGTGGTCGGCGAGCAAGGCTTTGGCCTGGGCAGAAGCGTCGAGTTCAAGGACCAGGGTCTGCGGGTCTGGCACATCCGGCGTGGTGCCGATGAGTGCGCCAATCTGAGCCGCAACGAGCAGCGGGTCCGGCTTTTCCGGGAGGTCCAGCCCGGCGCGCAGCATGGACTCCGTGCTCTCGTCCAACTTGGCCTCCGCGAGCCTGGCGGAGGCTTGGCTGCCTGCTCGGTTGGCTTCTTCGTTGGCCACACGCATCCGGTCTTGCGCCGCATCGACGTTCTGCTCGGCCTGCTCCATCAGCCCGGCCAGGACCGGGACCTCAAGTGCTTCGTGACCAGGTATCGGGGGCGGGATGCGGGCCTTGTTCGCCGAGTGCCATTTCGATGCGTTATCGTTAGCCGTCTTGAACTGTGCGGCGGCGTCCAGTTGCTCGTCTTTGGCGGATGCCAGCTGCAGAGCCACACCCTCCAGCTCTACTGTGTGGTCGACGTCAACATACGGCCCCAGGTCTTCGGCCTGGACCGTGGGGAAGTCGCGCGCCAACTCGGCATTCTTAGATGCACGCAGGGCCTGCGTGCTCTGCATGCGTTCACTCAGGAGCCCCAGCTTGTTCTGCTCTTCCGTCAGATAGAAGTCGAGTGCGTCCTTGTACATGTCGCGCAGGGTCGATAGGGGGCGTGGGTTCTGCGCGAGTTGCTCCTGTGCTGGGTATTCCTTGTCGTAGTAGGCGATCTTCGAGAGCTCGTCGGCGAGGATGCCACGCTCGTGATTGAAGGCTACCGAACGTGCGTGGTCAGTGTCGTGCTCCGTCTGAATCGCCTCAAGTCCGGCCTCAGCCTCAGCCTTGCTTGCCCGGGCTTGCTCGATGTCCGCGTCAAGCTGCATTAGGCGAAGGAGGCGTTCAGGTCGACCTGCCTCGTGCTCGGACTGGAAGGCGCGTACAGCCTTCACTGCTTGGCGTGACTGGTTGTGTCGGCCATCCGCCAATACGGCAAGCCTATCGTCTTCCGCAGCCTGGTCGTCGAGTGTGCCTGCCTCAAGCTCCAAATTGTCCGCTCGCGCGGAAGCCACAGCATCGTCTTCGAGCAGAGCGTCCCGCTTGGCCGCTGCCGCAGCAAGTTGTCCATCGCCGTAGGTCTTGCCGAAGGTCTGCAATTCTTGGCCAGCTTTGAGCGTGCTCTCGTAGCGGGCCTCATAGGCCGCACGGCGCTGCTGTTCGGTCTCGAGCCGAACGCTGAGCGATACCCCAAGGCGCTTGGCAGCTTCCACATTGAACGCGGAGTCGTCCTCAGCGGGCACTACGACCATGTCGTCCTTGCCTGCAACGACATCCAGCGCCGCGACCGAAATGGTGACAGGCTGCGTCGGGCGACGCTCGCCCCAGACAACCCCGCGCGCCTTTTCGAGCTCGCCTTGCGCCACGCACACGCCGGCATAGCGTGCCGGATCGCTGAGCACCAGAGCGCGGGCACGTTCGGCGTCGGGCAGCGCGCGCGCGATGTACTCGTTGAACGCCCGAGCAGAGCGCAGGCCTGCCAGGTGGAGGTGCTGGACTACTAAGGCCACGTCGGGGTCGTGCCCCGCCACGCCCGTAGTCTCGATGGCTTGGCGCGTCGCATGCAATCCGGCCAGTCGCACATCGGCGTGTGAAATCTGCCGCGCCGAGTCCGCTACGACCTCAGCGAGGCGGTGCTCCAGGACCGGTGAAAGTGGATCGACGCGGTCGGATTCGACCGCGCTGAGCAACGCGGGGAGCTGGGACAGACGCTCGAACTCGGCTTCACCGGAGGCGATGTATGCCGAGAGGGACTTGGCCTGTTCGCGAGCTTTGGTGGCAGTGACACGCTCGCGCGAAGCAGCTTCACGGTGCTGCTTGGCTTGGGCGCGGCGGCCGTCTCGGGACAGACGCAGTGCATCGCGCTCGGCCGCATGCGCGGTGGCCTGGGTGTCATGGCGTGCTATCGCCTCGCCAGTGGGTTCTTGCTCATCCTGCAGCAAGCCGTCCAGCACCAGGGCTGCCTGCCGCCGAGTGCAGGACTCCTCCGCCGTTTGCAGTCTGGACTGTTCCTGTGTCAGCCGTAGCTCGGCGCCCTCGGCCGTTCCCTTTTGCGATTTCAGGGCTGTGCGCCGCTCGTTGCGCGCTGAGGCGCGTCCGCCCAGAGTACGAAGCTCGTCCTCCAGCCGAGTTTCTTCCGTGCGAAGCGCACGACGCAGCAGTGCGCCTTGGATGTCCACATGGTCGCGCGCAGGCTTCAGGTCGGCGCGATGAGCCTCGGCCAGCGCTTCCTGCTCCTGAATCTGCTGGTCGATGCCGAGAATCTCTTTCTGAAGGCGACCCGCTTTCAAATGGTGTTCCTGGCGCTCCAGCGTCTTAACTGCCATGTTGGCCATGTCCCGACGAGTCTTGGCAACCGTCATCGACTTTTGATGCCACGCCCAGGTAACGGCCATGAGTTCGTTGGTATGCAGCGCGGCCTCCCCGGCCGCAGCGCCTGCCAGGCTCTTCTGGGTGCGCTCGAATTCGAGTTCCGTCTCGCGCTGGGCATGCCGGACAAGGGCTCGTGCCTGCAGCGCCAGTACCAGCTGTGCGCCCTGGATGGTCAATCCACGCTGATTGACGAAGGCCTCGATGTACTGCCGCGCCGCGTCGGCGAACGCGTTGAGAGAGGCCCTGAACTTGGTGAGTTCGTCGCGACGTTTCTCGAACTGGGGCTTGCGCCGGTGCTTCTCACAGACGGCGACCACCATGGCGCGTGCTTTGTCTGCCTTCTCCGAATCGCTCGTGAGGTGCAAGAACTTACGCAGGAATTCCGGCTCGGTCTTGAAATCAAGGAAGCCGGCGTCGAAGCCACCTTCCTGGGCGGAGAAGTTCAGCTGGATGCGTAGCATGTCCAGGTCGATGAGCCGCTCGTCTTTGAGGTGGCGCTGCCACTCGGCCTGACGGTTGTGGCTCAGGTAGACGTTGCCAGGATGCTGTTTCTGAAGGTCGTGCAGCCAGCGCGAGAAGTCCGCCATCGAACCCGGCGGGGTCGCGGTCAGTCCAGGCGCAGGGATGTCCTTGAACGAGAGGTCCGCCCGTTCCTCGAAGCTGAAGAACATGCGGTCGACGTCCGGCGGGTTGGAGGTCGTGCGTACCGCCACCGCCTGACCGGTGACGAGCCTGTACGGCTGGCCGCCGGCCGTGCGCGAGGGCATGAGCCACTCGACGACGATAAAGCCCGGAACCCCGTCGTGGGTAAAATACTGCGAAAAACTGGCGGTCTTGGCTTGGAGGTGCTTGAGGAAGCGTTCCTGTGAAGTCTCGAAGCACGAGAAGATCAGCCCGAGCAATGTCGTCTTGCCGCCGCCGTTCTCGAGGTTGATGACGGTATCGGTGGGCTCGCCAGTGTTCGGGTCGGTGAGCTCGAAGGTCAGACCTTCGTACCAGGCGGTTCGATAGCCGCAGTTCGCCAGGTGGACGCGGGTGATTTTCTGCATGTCAGTCGACCTTCGCCATGGGGGTGACGAGCTGAGCCATCTCATAGAGGCGACGCAGTGCGAGTTCGCGCAGCTGCACGCGCAGTCGGTGAGTCGGCGTGTACGTCGCCGCGGCGTCGTCGTCGGCCTCGCGGTCCAACCGTACCAGGCCGTTCTGCAGCATGTGGTTGAGCGCAATCTTCACCACGCCCACCACAGAAGCGGCAGACGCCCGCTGGCCAGCCGGGATCGCCATCGGCAGGGCCGCGATGGCATCCCAGCCCGGAGCGAGCTCAGGCGGAATGTCCGCAGGCAGGTCGGTAGTCTCCTTTAGGCGCCGGGCGAGGGCGTACAAGGTGTCGCGGCAGGCCGCCAAGGACGAGGGTGGCGGCGAATAGTTGTCGTCGTCCAGCACATCGGTCGTCGGGAAGAAGACTGCCGCTATGGCCACGTGCGCGAGCACGAGCGCGGCTTTCTGGTCGGGTGACATCCCGGCACGAATGTCTGTCAGTCGCACGGAGAAGCGACTTTCACGCGAGGCCGGAACGACGATCAGCCCACGGCTCTCCGTGGCGTCTAGGATTTGCAGTTCCAAGCCCGTGGCGACGTCTTCGACTTGCCGATGAAACGCGGGGTCGGCGCGATACAGCGCCAGCAGCTCGCGGTATTCGGCGTCATTGACGGGCGACAGTGCCGTGTGCAGGGCCTTGTAGGTCAAACGGGCAGCGTTGCGCACACTAGGTTCGGGCGATGTCATCTGGTTCTCCCTTGGGAGTGAACTCGAGGTTGCTTCCCTGCGCCACGTCGAGTTGGAAGGTTTCACCCATCAGCCGAACACTGACCGTCTTGTATTCGGATTCAGAGGGTGCGAACGCGCGGTACAGGATCAAGACCAAGCAGCGTCGCAGCGTCTTGTTCATGCCTGCGTCTTCTGCTGCTTCCAGCAACTGGTCGAGTCGCCATGTAGCTCCGCGGGCGAACATGGTGGCAAGCCAGTCGTTGGCGCGCTGGATCAGTGCCTGTGGGAACTGGTCCGGCAACGGTACAAACTTCTCCAGCTCGCCGTCGTCCTCCTCGGCCACGACGTCGTCGGAGCGTTGCTCTAGCAACAACGCGAAAACCGAGTTGAGGTCGTAAATCCGCGGCATGCTGGGCGGATACAGTGCGCTGATGAGGTTGTTGGCTTGATCCGCCAAGGTCACTGCCGAAAGGTTCAGAAGCTGAGGCAGTAGCTGCGACTCCAGGTCAGGCAGCCCGGTGGGCCGACGCGCCCGGAAAACGGCCCGCTGAGCCTCAATAAAGAGTTCGGGTGCAACGTTGATGTCGGTGACGAGCTGCATCCGAATCAGCCCGGCGCCTCGAAGCGTGTCCCGCAGCGCGACTAGGCTTATGCGAGTCTGGAGGTCGCTAGCCTCGAGCAGGGACCCCTGTACGGCATCTTCCATGCGCGCATCTTCGGCTTGGCGCTTGCGAACATGGTCGCGCGCCGAATCCAGCCTTCCGGTCATGTCGCGGGACCAGTTCACGCTGCCCGGTGCACGGTATGCCTGGTAGAGCCGGTCTCGGATGAGCTGCCGATACTCGAGGGATAGCTTGCGGGCCCTCTGCGCGATGTCCAGTGCCGCCTTGAAGCTGCCGCGCTGCACGAGCAGCTCGAGCATCTTCTCCATGAGTTCCTGCGCGTCCTCCGGCGACAGGTCCAGCATGCCTAGGTAGACGAGATAGCCTTCTTGCGTGGGCCGGTACCGGTAGACATCGTCCAAGTCCGGCTCGAAGCGCACGAGCCTGAAACGGAAAGCCCGCGTGCTCATCGACGGCGCGTCGAAGTAGTCGAAGCTGAACTCGCGGTGGTTATTGGCCTTGTTGTCTAGTCCATCCAGCACTGCCTCTCCGATGCGGCGCGCGTACGGCGCAGTAAGCTCGGGCTTGATGCGGAGCGCAACCTCGGCCAGGTGCGTGAGGATTTCGCTGGAGGTGCTGCCACTTGCGACCGTCGTGGCCTCCATCATCAGGTCCAGTGCCGATAGCGCCAGATAGTGGGTGTCGATGCCTTGCACCGCGTCGCGGTAGGCCTCGTCGCCGCCCAACATCTTGTCCCGCTCGAGTTGGAAGACAGGACGTAGAAGCAGGAGGTTGCGCTGCTGGCGGGACAAGTCCAGCAGTCCGGGTGATGGAGTCTGGGCGAGGTTAATCGGCTCAGCCGTCGACGCAGGGAAACCGGCCGTTTCGCCGGAGCTATCATCAATCGAAGCTAGGCCAGTCTCCTGTTTCAACTCTTGAGCCCCAAGAATTAGCGTCTACTAATACTACTAGTACAATAACACGACTCGTATAATTTAACGACTAGTATATAATCGGCCATATGCCCTCAGTTTCGAACGCGTCGCGAACCTCCAACGAAATGAAGTCTGCAGCTACTCCCTGGGGGCAGGACCGAAGGCTTCAGTTCATTGACTTCAGGCTTTGCTGGGAAGGGCACCTTAACCGGGCGGACCTGACAGGGTTCTTCGGCATCTCGGTTCCTCAGGCGTCGCTGGACCTCGCCAAGTACATCGAGCTGTCGCCGAAGAACCTAATTTATGACCGTAGTACCCGGCGCTACGTGGCTGGTGCGGACTTCAGCCCCCTGTATGCGACGACAGGCCATCCGTCGAAATATCTCAACGAGCTACTGGCGACGGTCACAGGCGTCTTGGACCCCAAGTCGAGCCTTCTCGGGTGGATGCCACCGATTGGCATGGTTCCCACGCCTAATAGGCAGTTGGATGTTGCAGTCCTCTTCAGCCTGCTGAAGGCTATTCGCGACCGCAACACCGTCCAAGTCGTCTATCAGTCGATGAGTCGAGCGGAGCCAACCGTGCGTAGCCTTTCTCCCCACGCCATTGCTCACGACGGATTCCGGTGGCATGTGCGAGCCTATTGCCACACACGTGAGCGCTTCTTGGACTTTGTCATCGCTCGTGTCCATGCCGTCAGGGCTTCTTCGGAAGCAAATAGGCCGGCCGATGAAGACGTGGAGTGGAACCACTTTGTGGAGGTGGTTTTGGCCGCGAACCCTGCCCTACCTGAGCCTCATCGACGAGCGGTCGAGCTTGACTACGGCATGACAGAGGGGAAGGTAGTGCTTCGGTGTCGACAGGCCCTGCTCTTCTATCTTCTCCAACACTTAAGACTTGATGTGGAACATGGTGCAAAGCCGGAGGCTCAACAGGTTGTGCTCAAAAACCGACTAGCTCTAGCGCCATGTCTGGGTTCTGGGATGGATTCCGCTGTGGCGTAGGACGTGTTCAGTCGGTGTCAAACCCAGTGCAACACCGCCTAACGTCATGCAGAAGTACGGAATCGCTCCGGCCTGAAGCGGGCCGATGTTGGGGTTCGCCGGTCGGCTCTCACCTATGTGGATGAAGTCCCTCAACGCAGCTCGCTCAGGAGGGGTGCGTGCCGGACTGGTTCCCCGCAATCGAGTACGTGCGCTGGACTGGAGCCACGAAGGACCTGTCGTTCATCCCTGACTGCGCTGTTGACGACGCTCTGTTGGTGGACGACCTCGCGACCTACGTTCATCCTGGCCAGGAAGCTCAGTGGGTCCGCGTGGAGCCCTTTGAGCCGCCGTTTGATGACAGCGACGATGGCCTGGCGAAGGTACTCAAGGCACTCGAGGAGCGTGTACGTCCGGGGGCAGCTTCATGAAGCTCGTCGCCGGGTCAAAGTTGCCGGCTCTGCGAAACACCGAGCGTTCAATTGCGCGCACTGGAGGCCGGAGGCGGAGGCGCTAGATGCGGGTAAGCACGCATTCTGGTGGAAGCAACCAGTTGGCTCCCCGTTGGATCAGGAAGACTATGTGGGGAGGAGGCACAGGATGGCGGTCAGAAATATGGATGGGAGAGGCCGTGTCACCATTCCATCAGCACTTCGGCGAGCGCTTGAAGTTCAGGCCGGCGACACGCTGACACTCACCCGGCGGGAGGATGGAGCATTCGTTATCCTCAAAAAATCGAATCTGGATCGGGTGGATAAGCTCAAGCCTGCGCGAGGTTCGCGAGTTCGAATCCGAACCTGAAGCACCGAGTCGGAGGCCTAGCCGGCGCAGAGCCGCACACGCTGGAATCAGACCTGACGAGGCGTCACCGTCGCAAAGCGACCCGTTTCTGTCGGTCGAGTCGTCAGAGGCTCAATGGCAGGTGTCTGAGCCAAGCAGTCGCCCAGCCCAATGACACGCCGGCAATACTTCAGCCAAAGCAGACATCTACTATGCATGTCGGATTCGCCTGCTCTCGACTCAGGGCGGCTGGTCGAATCGCCGGACGTTCAAGGGCGGCTAACCACGGAGCAATCCTCTAGGACGGTACCTGAACAGCCAATACATGGCCGTCTGTAAATATAGATGTATACATTTGTGGCTGTTTAGCTAAACTCTATATGTATGCCAAAGACTGCCAAGGCTCTCCTGCAACTCCCGCCCGCTACGTCAGCTGCTATCGAAAAGCTTGGCGCTGACCTTGCGGTAGCCCGTCTGCGTCGTAAAGAGTCTCTGAAAACCTGGGCGAAGCGCATGGGTGTTTCGGTCCCCACACTGCAACGCCTTGAAGCTGGCGATCCGGGCGTTGGCATCGGTATTGTGGCCACCGCCCTGTGGCTCCTGAATCGCGACGGCGAGCTGAGAAATCTCGCCGCCCCCGAGCATGACCAGGGCGCCATTGAGATGGAGGTCCGCGACGCCGTCCAGCTTGGTCGTGCGCGCGCCCAAGCGTCCGCGGAAGCGCGCGTTCGAGCGAAGAAGGGCTGAGATGCGCCTGGACGACCTGCATCTCTGGTTTCTTGGCGACCCGCACATGCCACGCTACGTGGGCGCACTGAAACTCGTTGCCGCCGGCAAAGGGGTCTCGCTGCACTACGGCCAAACTTGGCTGGCCAACGGATTCGCGTTGAGCGAAGACCTCCCCCTCATTGACTCAGAGCTCCTGCCGCCCGGGCGCATGGCGACCAATGCGCCACGTGCGGTTGGCGCGGTCGATGACGCCCGTCCGGACCGCTGGGGGGAGAAGGTCATTCGCTTCGTGGACAAACCCAAGCGCCTCTCCCTGATGGAGTATTTGTACTACGCCGGTGATGACCGATTTGGGGCCTTGGGGGTTTCGACGTCAGCAACTACGTACAGCCCGAGAGTCGGCGGGCCGCTTCCTCGGCTCGATGAGGTGCAGCAACTCAGTGAGGTGGTGGCAAAGATTGAAGCCGCCGAACCCCTCAGCGCCATGGAGGCAAAGA
This sequence comes from Rhodocyclaceae bacterium, assembly GCA_035456105.1. Classification (GTDB taxonomy): domain Bacteria; phylum Pseudomonadota; class Gammaproteobacteria; order Burkholderiales; family Rhodocyclaceae; genus Viridibacterium. Next base: position 470,040 of record DATIDV010000017.1, read on the forward strand.
TCATCGCGGGGGGCGGGAGCCCACTGGGGGGCGCAAAGCCCAAGGCGCTCATCGACATCAACGGTGAGCAGTGGGTCATCAAGTTCTTCAACAATGAGCCAGTTGATACGCCACTCATTGAACACGCAACGATGGCGTTGGCCCGGCGCGCAGGCATCACCGTCGCGGAGACGCAACTCATTCATCTTGCCGACGCGAATGCCATTGCCATACGCCGCTTTGACCGCGCGCCGGGCCAGCGGATTCACAGCATCTCGGCGGGTACCGCCATTCGCGCGGCCACCGCTTCCGGCGATGAGCCTGAGATGGGCTACCCCGCACTGGCTCGCATTCTCCGCCGCGTGGGTATCACGCGAGATGACACCAACCAGCGTGATGCGCGCGAGCTGTTCCGTCGCATGGTGTTCAACATCCTGATGGACAACACCGACGATCATGAGAAGAACCACTCGCTGCTCGTCGCGAACCCGTTCGAACATGGGAGACTGAAGCTGGCCCCTGCGTACGACGTTCTGCCGACCAACTCAGGTCAGGGGTATCAGGAATTCATTTGCGGCGCTGATGGCCCGGAGTCGACGCTCGAGAACGCGATGACACAGTGCGATGCCTTCGGTTTTCTGCCTGACGAGGCTGCTGGCGAAGTTGCTGCGGTCATCGAGGTCGTGAATTCCTGGCGAACGCATTTTGCGGAAGCGGGGGTGTCGGCACACGACATCGAAAGCTTGGCAGAGAGCCTCGACGGCGAAGCCCTTCTTGGTCAGCGCACTCGATTTGATGCGAGTCGTTTCAAAGGAGCACCCACAAAGAGACCACGGAAAAGTCCATTCCTGCGTTCCTGATAGCAACCGAGTGAACTGACCTCTGAACACGTAGCCGGGTTTGGGCCGGAATATGTATGAGCTCGGCTAGCAGCGCGTCGTGTAGGAGCTCAAGCCCAGCGACGCAGATTCGAGCCCTACTTTGAACATCCACCGGTGGTGCCTCGGAGACGGCCCGCGCTCAGAAAACTGCCTGCACATAGTGCCTGTTTAGCTGTATAAATAGAGCTCCTCACCTTGGTCGCGAGGCTTGCATATTCAGCATGGTTGCTCTCGTTGCAGCGTGTTAGAACATGGACTCCCAATCCAAGCAGCGATTTCGCATCTTATGACGGCAGATTTCGCAGCTTATGCTCCGCCGGCTCGTGCAAGTTGTTGATCCGCCATGGAGCGGTTTCGCGCCTTATGCCCGGCTCAACAAAGCTGTCTGTATGCACATCGTCAAAGTTAAACAGCAAAGTAATCACAGTTGCGGCGTAATTTTGGCGATATCGGATGGTGTTGTCGGGTTATTGCGCGTGTCCCGAATAAGTGAGAATAAATCCCGATTCGTGAGACTGAAAATTCAGAATTAGTGAGATTCACGCGGACAAAAAAAGGCCCCTCTTAGGGGCTTTTTTTTTGCTGCATGCGGCGATGATTACTAGATGAGGTACTGCCGCTCCTTGGCCTTTCCTGCCGTTCACCTGCTTGAGAGAGTCCGTCATGCTTTCCAATACAGACAGTCGTAGAGCTGAACGTATGGGAAATTTCTTTGTTCAGTGAGCGGCGGAGCCGACTCCCTTCGCCCGTTCCACATCAATTACACGTCATTGGTTGATCACGAAAAAAAGCCACGCAACGAAGCTTGGCTTTTGCGTTTCAGGCCTCCGTCGTGTCGCAGAGGTTCCGGTTCTGGTGGTTGAGTCATCGTTAGTAACGGACTAAGCCCCTCTCTCACCAGACCACCACGGAGAGACCTTAGGCCCAGCTACAACTCGACCCCGCATCAAACTGCCGCCGTTTTTCTGGGACTGCGTCTACATCAGTCCAACGGCTGAAATGGCCAAGCTGCGCCAGCTCCGGGTCGTTTTCTCGCACTTTCGCTTCTGGCCGGCTATTGCCGATCATGACGCTCAGCGCCTTGCCCACGAGCCCCCAGCCGACTGATCAGGCTTGATCAGGGCACGCAATCAAGCCCACCGGATTGCGAACTATTAGCCGTGTTTGTGAAAAAGGGTCATACGACGCCGGAGAACTCAAGCCTCCGGATAGTTGTGCCGATACGGAACGAGGTTCTCGCTCGAGACCAATGGCAGGCACGTGGCTGAAAACCTCATTGTCATATTCGACATGAGGAAATCAGAGGCCGGCAGCTCCCCACATCTGGCGCAGCGTAACGCAGTGGCGAGCATCCATCTTCCTGCCGGGGTATCGAAATCCAAACCAGTGAAATTGCAAATTTCCGCTTCGGCGGCCACATCACCAATACAACAGAACGCCCCGATACAACTTGACCAGGAGTATGACCAATGCAGATCCGCAAATTGATCGTTGTTGCCGCAGGTGTTGCCGTAATGAGTTCGTCCGCATTCGCCACCGACTACTACAGTGGGGTCGGCGTGGGTGCCTCGACTCTCGGCTATGGCCTGAGCTACAAGTACGGCGTGAACGACAACTTCGGTCTGCACGTGGGTTACAACGGGCTGAACTACTCGCGCACACAGAATGAGGACGGCACCGACTACACGGGCAAACTGAAGCTAAGCAATTTCGACTTGCGCGGCGAGTACCGTCCATTTGGTGGCGTGTTCGCCATTGCCGCGGGCCTTGTCTACAACGACAACAAGGTCGATCTCGAAGGCGTGAAAAGTGGTTCAGCGACGGTCACTCTGGACGGAAAAACCTACAACGTCACCAATGGCAGTGCTCGCTACAAGGCAAAGCTCGACTCGAACAAACTGAGCCCTTATGTCGGCCTGGCGTGGCAGACAAATCCACGGACGGCGCGCGGCCTCAGCTTCAACGCGCGCCTCGGTGTGATGTATCAGACGCCGACGGGCTCGCTTACCGTGTCTGGCATTGACGATCCCACCGGTACGCTCGAAGCCGACCGCGCGGCCGAAGAAGCGCGCTTGAACGAGTCACTGGAGAAGCTGAAGTGGTATCCAGTCGTCGGCTTTGGCGTGAACTACAACTTCTGATATCGATCAGGATCGTTCAATCGGACAGCAACGCCCCGACCACGGGGCGTTTTCATTTGCGCGGTGCGAATGAAGGTCTTTCATTTCATCGTCATTCCCGCGCAAACGCACTGCTGTCCGTAATAAATTCATGCGAACAATCCCGGCTGCTTGAGCGCGAACTCGGCTTTCGCCTGGCGCCATCGGCGATGGCGACAAGTTTCGATGTCAGGGCGCGCAAAGAGAGAGGCTCTAAGAAGCTGTTCACGATCTTTTCCGATGCGCTGAAAAAGCAAACCCCTTCACCACCAAGACACCAAGTTGCACAAAGAGGGGCCAGTTTCTCTTTGTGTTCTTGGTGGTGAGCTGCCCGCAGGGCTTACGATTCTCCATGATTTTCATGACATGCAATTGATCATGAACAGCCTCTCGGCCCCTCCGTGGTTGCGTACGCAGGTGTTGCGCGCTTACGTCTTCAATTGCACGTGGCACCCCCGCCGCAGCCTTCGTACTTGGTTTCATACATTCGACTGAATCCTTGGCGCGAAGTCCGGACGTTTGCAGTTTTCGTGTCAAAGCTAAATGGTCAGGTGCCAAAGAAAGCGGAAAACGTGTGGAAAATCAGTTGTCGGCTTTTTACGTTCTCTGGCACCCGACAAGTCGTGTCGGATTGCGCGTATTACTTGTTCTACGTACGGCTGCCGCCTGGACGACGCCGATACCGTGCCATCAGCGGCGTTACCGAGATGCCGTGCACGACGATCGAGCTCACGACCACCGCGACCGTCAGCGCCACCAGGGTCGGTGCGTGTGCTGGCGGCAGGCCGTGGTTGAGTGCGTAACTCAGGTAGTACAAGGAGCCGATGCCGCGTATGCCAAACCAGCCGATGAGCCGGCGCTGGAGCGGAGAGGTGCGGTGCGAGCCTGCCAAGCCGGCCACCACTGACAGGGGCCGTACCAGCAGCAGCACCAGGGGCACGAACCACCACGCCTCCGGCAGCCAGGACACCTCCCACAGCAGCATGCCCAGGATCACCACGCCCACCATCTCGCCGATGCGGTCGAGTTGTTCATTGAAGCTCATGACTGCGTGTGCCATGTAGGCAGGCGCATGCAGGGAGTCGGTGGCGATCTGCTCGACGGCGTCGCTCAGGGTGCTGTGGTTGGCTTTTTCGGCGATTGCGGTTGCCGCGGCTTCTGTCGGAGGGGGCAAGCCCAGTGAAGCCGCCGCAGCGTAGGTCACGGCCTTTGCGGTGTGGCGCAGTGCCAGGCCGGCGGCAAATACGGCGAGAAAGCCGTAGGCGTGAGCGAGTACCGCGCAGCCATAGGCCAGGCCGATCAGGCCCAGGGCGAGGAAGTTCTCGTAGCCCACAGCCTCATGGTGGTGGCGGCGCAGGTACAGCACAAGGCGGCCAAGGCCGGTACCCAGGGTGGCGCCAATGGCGATGCCGGCACCACAGGCCCACAGCACATCGACCGCCCACCAGCGCCAGCCCAGCTCACCCATCTCATGTGCGCCGAGCAGGCCGAGCCCGAGCATGACCATGGGAAACGCGGTGCCGTCGTTGAGGCCGCCTTCGCCGGTCAGCGCGAAGCGCAACTGATCGCGGTCGGCGGGATTGTCGAGCTGTACCTCGGTGGCCAACACCGGATCGGTGGGTGCGAGGATGCCGCCCAAGAGCACCGCAACGCCCAAGGGCAGCCCGAGCAGCCAGACACCAGCGGCTGTGATCAACGCAACCGTCGCCAGCATCGATAGCAGCGCAAGACGTAAGGGCGGGAACCAGCGCCCGTCGTGCAGGCCGACGCTCATCTTCAGCCCGCTGGTGAAGAGCGACAACAGCACGATGACTTCCGTCAGGTGTTCAAGCAACTTCGCCTGCTCGACGGGGTCCGGCGAGGCGAGTGCCAGGCCCATGGGGCCGAGCGCCAGGCCAGCCAGCAGGTAGAGCATCGACGTGCTGACGGGCATGCGCGACAGCATGGAGCCGCCGAGCGCCATCAACACCAGCAACGCACCACCTAATGCGAGCCACAGTGCAAAAGTCATCCGGAACGACTCGCAGGCGTGTAGATCGAGCTGTCAGGAGCGCCTTGTGAAAAGCACGCCGCGTAGCGCAAGCTCTCTGTTCGTCTATTGCACGTCAGGCCGCACATTTTGCTTCCCTGGTCAGGTCACGGAGATCTCAGATGCCGAAATTCATTACGATTGGTTACGGTGACCGCGAAGGTTACGAGCGCACTACCAAGGCGGTGCGGGATGCAGCTCACGCCCATGACGACGTGCTGCAAAAGAGCGGCGCGCTGATGGGGATTGCAGGACAACCCGTGAAGGTCCGCAATCACGAGGCACGAAGTGTCCAGACGGAGAACGGCCCTTACATGTCCGCAAAACTCCCCGTCGCTGGATTTGCTGTGATCGAGGCACCCACTCTGGCCGAGGCCATAAAGATGGTGTCGCAAACTCCATGCGCTGTCGCCTACGGAGTCGTCGAGGTCTGGCCGCTCGAACAACCCGGCGGCGCACCCTGACAATCAGGATTTGCCGAAGTCGCCATGTACCAGCGCAAGCATCACCACAACGTCTACGTCGTCGAACTGTCACGCAAGGTGCTGGATGAGGGGCGCTTCGTGAAGTGCAATCCACAATATGACGGCAGCAAGCCATGCGTGTATGTCGGCATGACGGGCTTGCCGCCGGATGAGCGTTTCGACAAGCACAAGGCGGGGATTCGTTCGAACCGCTATGTGCGCGAATACGGTCTGCATCTTTTGCCGCAGCTCTACGAATGCTTCAATCCAATGCCGTATGACGCAGCGTGCGAGATGGAGGTCGAGCTGGCAATCTCGTTACGCGAGGCGGGCTACGGCGTATGGCAGGCGTGAGCTTGCGCGGTCGGAGTTCGCCAGGGGCTGATCGTTCGCGAGTGATTCAATTCCTCACCTGCGGTTGATTTCGACGCTTTCCTTGCTGCCGCTCTGGCTGACCGAGAGCATGACGCCGACGCCAATCAGGATCACGACGCCGATGACGGTCCAGCCGGTGCCGATACTCGCCAGCACGCCCAGTTTCCACAGCGCGGCCAGGAGACCACCTATCAGAACCACAAAACCAACCATAAACATTCCAGCCCATTTCATAGCGAGGCTCCTTTCAAGATCAATTCCCTGGGGCCGCAGGGATTCGGAATCGCGGCTTGGTGCCGACGGAATGCCGTCCCGGGGAGAGGGGCGTTTCCTCAGCCTGCACGCTACCCGTGAAGGCTAAAGCGGTCTGTGTGCTGGCGTACCGAAAGAGATGAATCACGGCGGACACGCCAGGGCTTCCAGGCGAAGAACCTGAGCTTTTCGAATGACTACGTAGAGGACACGTATTCCAGCAGAGTCGGCAGTCGCGCTGGAGCACAGGGCGATCAATAGATCTACGAAAACGTCCGCGCGCTCGGCAATCAGGATTCGCTCCTGTCCAATACATCGTCGGCGACCACGGTGGCGCATCACTACTTCAAGAGCTGCTATGTCGAAGGCGATACCGACTTCATCTTCGGTCGTGGCACGGCGATGTTCGACGGCTGCGAGATCAAGTACCTGACGGCACGCAAGAGCAACGGTGCGATCCTCGCGCCGAGCATGGTGGCCAGCAATTCGTATGGCATATTTATCATCAACAGTACCTTCACGCGGTCGGGCTCGACGAGCGGCACGGTGTTCCTCGGACACGCCTGGGACGAGAGCGTGGGGCCGCTGTCGAACTACGTGAATGGCACTTCGCCGAACGGTCAGGCCGTGATTCGCGATTCCGTACCGGGTGGCCGTTTCTACGAGTTCAACAACACGGGTGCCGGCAACGGAGGCTGATGGCAGCGGGTTGTCACTCTGCGTAAAAGTACGAGGCCCGGGAACCGGGGCCTCGTGTCCGGCGCGAACAGAAGTCTTGCATCACAAAAAAGCTCGTCGTTCCCGCGCGCGCGGGAACCCGGTGACTTACCGCACGCGGGTAAACGCCGCTGGATTTGCGCATTCGCGGGAATGACGAAGGGTGGTCAGGACGTTCCGCGTGCTTGCCGCCAGACTCGTCAGGCTCAATGACAAACGCGATTGCGCCCGGCGTGCTTGGCCTGATAGAGCCTTTGATCGGCCGCACGGTACAGGTCTTCGGCCTGCATGGTGGGGCTGAAAGTCGCAATGCCGATGGAAACCGTTGCCTTGATCGTTTGCCTGTCGACGAGAAACGCGTGCGCCTCGATCATTGAGCGGATGGATTCGGCGATCTGTCTGGCCTGATCGGGACCGGTTTCGGGCAGGATGACGCAGAACTCTTCACCACCATAGCGGCCAGGTTCGTCACTGGGGCGCAGGCGTTGGCGTAGCAGCGCGGCGATCTGGCGCAGGACCGCATCACCCGCGAGGTGGCCGTGCGTATCGTTGACGCGCTTGAAGTGGTCGACATCGAGCATCAGCAGCGACAGGGCGCGGCCGTAGCGTCGGGCACGCGGGATTTCATCGCTCACCAGTGTGTCGAGGTGTTTGCGGTTGGAGACACCGGTGAGGTCGTCGGTGATGGCCGCATGATTGATCGCCGCGTGATACTGGGCTTCGATGTCGTTGCCGACGAGGAATTTGAAAACGGTGTCACCGATGTGGATCTGATCGCCGGGCATGAGGCGGCGCACGGTGACGCGCTGCGGGTCGTCGTTGGCGAACGTGCCGTTGGTGGATTCAAGGTCCTGCAGGATGAATTCGCTGTCGCGGCGTTCGATGCAGGCGTGTTTGCGCGAGACGCCGTCGCTCTGGGTCACGACGTCGTTGTCGATGTCGCGACCGATGCTGACCTTCGGAATGTCCAGCACGAAGCGTCGCCCGAGTTCGGCCGGTACGGGTGAATGGATGATGACCAGGCAGTCTTCGCCATGCTCACTCACCGGCTTTCTGGGACTGGTGACGCGGGTTTCGGAATCGTCGCTACTATTGCTCACGGTACGCATCTGTCTGCAGGCACTCGGGATTTGCAGGGTACTGCGCGCGGCCAGACTGCGTCCAGCATGACGTCGTTGCCGTATTCCACATATTCCACATCAATAAGAATCCGGGAGTCACTCCTTGAAACAACAAGTCAGACAGCGTTTTGCCTTGAGCGTGAGTGTGTTCGTCATCGTGCGTGAGGGACCGCAGGTGCTGCTCCTGCGTCGCGCGAATACCGGCTGGAAGGACGGCTTTCTGAGTCTGCCCGCCGGTGGACATGACGGCAGGGAGACTCTTGCGCAGGCGGCTACGCGTGAGCTGCGCGAAGAAACCGGGCTTGTCGCGAATGAGGCCGACATGAAGCTGGTGCACCTGCTGCACTGTCAGTCCGGCAACTCCGCTGACGAGTGGCTCGGTGCCTTCTTTCTTGCCGAGCGCTGGCGTGGCGTGCCGCAACTGCTCGAGCCCGACAAGCACGATCACATGGGCTGGTACGCAGTCGATGCGCTGCCGGAGAACATCATTCCCTATACGCGCCAGGGTATCGAGTCTAGCGTCTCCGGCGAGGCATTCTCGACTTATGGCTGGGAACCTGCGTGAGATGACAAGATCATCGATGCTTCCTTTCCGCCTTAACTGACTTTCACCACCAGCTTGCCGAAGTTCTGACCCTGCAATAGGCCGATGAAAGCCTGCGGGGCATTCTCCAGGCCATCGACGCGATCCTCGCGCAGTTTTACTTTTTCGCTCGTGACCCACTCGCCCATGTCGTGGCGGAAGGCGTCGAAGCGCGTGGCGTAGTGGTCGAGGATGATGAAACCCTGCATGCGGATACGCTTCGACAGAAGGCTCGCCATCAGTCGCGGCAAGCGGTTGGGGCCGGTAGCCGGAGTTCGATCGTTGTAGTGGGCGATGAAGCCGCAAACGGGTACGCGCGCATTGAGGTTGAGTAGCGGCAAGACGGCTTCGAACACAGTGCCGCCAACGTTTTCGAAATAGATATCGATGCCTTGCGGGCAGGCGGCGGCGAGGCGTTCGGCGAGCTGCGCCTCGCGATGATCGAGGCAGGCGTCGAAACCCAGGGTTTGCGTGGCGTATCGGCACTTCTCGGCGCCCCCTGCAATGCCGACCACGCGTGCACCTTTCAGTCTGGCGATCTGCCCGACGACCGAACCGACGGCGCCCGTGGCCGCAGCCACGACGACGGTCTCACCCGCTTGTACTTGCGCGATGTCGAGCAGACCGACATAGGCCGTGAAGCCGGTCATGCCGAGGCCGCCGAGGGCTAGCGAAGGCCGGGCCATGTCACCCAGCTTGAGCAGGCCTTGGCAGTCGGACAGCGCGTAGTCTTGCCAGCCTGAATTCGCAAGAACGAGCTCACCGGCGAGGAATTGCGGATGATGCGAAGCGACGACGCGGCTGACCGTGCCAGCGACCATGGTGGCATCCAGGGGCACCGGCTCGGCGTAACCGGGGCCGATCCTTTCCATCAGGTTGCGCATGTACGGATCGAGCGACAGCCATTCCGTGCGCAGCAGGACCAGCCCCGCCGTTGGTGTCGGAACCGCTACTGCTTCGAGGCGGAAATCCGTCAGCCTAGGCAAACCTTGCGGGTGTGCCGCGAGCACGATGCGGCGATTAATCGATTCAGTCTGCGGCATGGTGAGACCCCATGAATGTGCGGGTGCAGTCAGTGTGTGTTTGTCATGCCGCGCGCACCGGCCGCGGGCCGTAGCGCAGGGTCAGCAGGGTGCCGAGGGTCAGCGCAATGGCAGCGAAGACGGGGCCGCCCAGCGCGCCGATGTGGTCCACCAGGATGCCACCACCGATGGCACCGCTGGCGATGGCGATCTGGAATGCGGCCACCAGCAGGCCGCCCGCGCCTTCTGCCTGGTCGGGCGCGGCGCGCACGATCCAGGTCTGGAAGCCGACCGGAAAAGCGCCGAAGGCGAAGCCCCATAGCGCGATCGATACGGCGGTGATGACCGGCGAGCTGCCAGCCGCCCACAGTGTGATGGCCAGCGCCGCGATCAGCGCGCCACCGAAGACAATGGCATAACGCTCGCTGCGCTCGGCGATAAAGCCGCCGGCGAAGTTGCCGAAGAAACCGCCAATGCCGTAACCGAGCAGGACGGCAGAAATGCTGCTGACCGACAGGTGTGTCACCTCTTCCATCAGCGGACGGATGTAGGTGAAGCCGGCGAAATGACCCGACACGACGAACAGCACGGCCAGCAGGGCAACGCGCACGTTGTTACGGCCCAGCAGCTGGAACAGCACGCGCAGGTTCGGGTTGTCCTTCGGTGGCAGTGGCGGGATGGCCAGCACTTGCGCGGCGAGGGTGAGCAGGCTGACCGCGCCGGCCGCCACGAAGGCGCTGCGCCAGCCCCACAGATCGCCCATGTAGGCGCCGATCGGTGCGGCACATACGGTGGCAACAGACACCCCGGTGAGGATCACCGACATGGCACGGGCAAACAGTGAATCCGATACCAGGCGCATGGCCAGCGCGGCGGCCATCGACCAGAAACCGCCCAGCGCGACGCCCAGCAAGACGCGCGAGACGAGCAGCACTGGCAGGCTGGCAGCGGTTGCGGCGAGGAGGTTGGAGATCACCAGCACGAAGGTCAGTGCCAGGATCACGCGCTTGCGGTCGAAGTTACGGGTCAGTACGGGAATCGTCGGGGCGGCGAGGGCACCGACCAGCGCCGTGGCCGTGACGGCCTGCCCTGCGGCGCCATCGCTGATGCCAAGGTCGGTTGCCATCGCTGTCAGCAGGCTGGCCGGCAGGAACTCGGCGGTGACGAGGCCAAACACGCCCAGGGCGAGGGAGATGACGCCGGCCCAGTTGGCGGGCGTTGTGTCAGTGCTGGCAGGGGCCGGTGCGTCGGCAGAGGGGGAGCGAGCAAGGTCGTTCATGTCGGGGTTTCTCGTAGTGGTACGAGTCCCAAGCTTAGGGGTAAGATATTGGCGTTTCCATGCTGTATAAGCCGAAATGCTTGCTCAATCGTCCATAACGCCACGCGAAGACGTTCCCGATCTGCTGACGGAGATCCTGCTGGGTCTGCGGCTGGAGGGTGTGGAGTACGGCCGCTGCGCGCTGCATACGCCCTGGGCGGTCAATTTTCCGGCACAGCGCTCGGCGCGTTTCCACTTCGTGTCACATGGCGCCTGCTGGCTGCGCATGCAGGACGCGGAGTGGATCCGCCTCAATCCCGGTGACGCCGTGTTGATGCCGCGCGGCAGCGCCCACGTGCTGGCCAGTTCGCCCGAAGTGCCGGCGGTGGCCATCGAGGCGCTGACGCGTGAAACCGTGTCGGAAAACATCTATCTGGTGCACGACGACCATGCGCCGGTCGGTACGGCGGTGGCAGCGCGAGCCGATGTGCTGTTCAGCGGCGCCATGCGCTTCAATCTCGACCCCTTGCACCCCCTGATGGGGATGATGCCGGACCTCATGCGCGCCGGTGATCTGGCGCAGCGCGATCCGGCGGTACCTGCCCTGCTGGAAGCCATGGAGCGCGAGATCACGCAGAACCGCATCGGCGCCTGCGGCATCCTCGCGCGCCTTGCCGACGTGCTCGCGGCGAGCATCATCCGCGCCTGGGTGGAATGCGCCTGCAGCGACGCCAGCGGCTGGATTGCCGCCGTGCGTTGCCCGCAGGTGGGCAAGGTGCTGGCCGCCATCCACAACAAGCCGGAACGCGACTGGTCGGTCACCGAGCTGGCCGAGTTGATGGGCGCCTCGCGCTCCAGCTTCGCCGACAAGTTCACGCGCGCCGTCGGCGAAAGTCCAGCCAGGTATGTGGCGCGCGTGAAGATGTTCCAGGCGCGCCACTGGATCGCCCGCGAAGGCATGCGCGTGGCCGTCGTCGCCAATCGTCTCGGCTATGACTCCGAGGCGGCCTTCAGTCGTGCGTTCAAACGCATCGTCGGCCACCCGCCGAGCGAGGCACGGCTCGAGCGCGTCACTTGAATGACATCCGCATTCGATGGCAGACGGCCGGATTTGCCGTGATGCGCTGATGTCAGGTTAAGATGCCGGCAGGCTGCGCAAACCCGCGCAGCCCACGTCGCTCGGACGGTTCCGGGCGCTTACGTAAGGAATCACCATGTCTTCTTCCGCATCCGTCGGAAAGCGCCGCTTTGCGCGCATCGATCGTCTCCCGCCCTACGTTTTCAACATCACCGCCGAGCTGAAGCTGGCGGCGCGTCGCCGTGGCGACGACATCATCGACCTGTCGATGGGAAATCCGGATGGCGCCACGCCGCCGCACATCGTCGCCAAGCTGGTCGAGGTCGCGCAGCGGCCGGACACGCACGGCTACTCCTCGTCGAAAGGCATCCCGCGCCTGCGCCGGGCGATCTCGCACTGGTACAAGGACCGCTATGCCGTCGACATCAATCCGGACTCCGAAGCGATCGTCACCATCGGCTCGAAGGAAGGTCTGGCGCACCTGATGCTGGCGACGCTGGATCGCGGCGATACGGTGCTGGTGCCCGACCCGAGCTATCCGATCCACATCTACGGTGCGGTAATTGCCGGCGCGGACATCCGCTCCGTGCCGCTGGTGCCGGGCGTGGATTTCTTCGCCGAGCTGGAGAAGGCGATTCGCGGCAGCTACCCGAAGCCGAAGATGATGGTGCTGGGTTTCCCGTCGAATCCGACCGCGCAATGCGTCGAGCTGGATTTCTTCGAGCGCGTCATCGCGCTGGCGAAGAAGCACGACATCCTCGTGGTGCACGACCTGGCCTATGCCGACATCGTTTTCGATGGCTGGAAAGCGCCTTCCATCATGCAGGTTGCCGGCGCGAAAGACATCGCCGTGGAATTCTTCACACTGTCGAAAAGCTACAACATGGCAGGCTGGCGTATCGGCTTCATGGTCGGCAATCCCGATCTCGTCGCCGCGCTGGCGCGCATGAAGAGTTACCACGACTACGGCACTTTCACGCCGCTGCAGGTGGCGGCGATTGCCGCGCTGGAAGGCGAGCAGCAATGCGTGAAGGATATCGCCGCGCAATACCAGAGCCGACGCGACGTGCTGGTGAAGGGCCTGACCGAAGCGGGCTGGGCGGTGGAGACGCCAAAGGCATCGATGTACGTCTGGGCGCGCATTCCCGAGCCGTACCGGGCGCTGGGCTCGCTGGAATTCTCCAGGCAGCTGCTGGCCAAGGCCAAGGTTTGCGTGTCGCCCGGCATCGGCTTTGGAGACCATGGCGACGATCATGTACGCTTTGCACTGATCGAGAACGAAGCGCGTATCCGCCAGGCGGTACGCGGCATCAAGGGCATGCTCAAGGTCGATGGATTGATTGCGACGGCTGTGTAGTGCGTAGTACAACAGGCTCGGCATAAGAAGAAGCCGCAATTCGGCATCCGGAGTTCGTCATTCCGCTTCGAAGCGGGATGACGAATTCATTTGTGGTGAACGAGCCCTCCCCCCCTAAAAGAGGGGAAATGGGCCGATCCAGGGCTTTTGACGTCGGGCGTCGTCGAGCTAATGTGGTCACGGTTGACTCGGGGGAGCACGACCGATGTGTTGCTCGCGGCAAATCAGACAAACAGATACTGGCGGGGAGGCCTGATCGTGATTGAAGCTCTGTCGCATCGCTGGCGCAGCAGTTTCCGTTTCAAGGTGATTCTCGCCACCATCGTGCTGATCACCTTGACCGTGACCATCTACAGCGGCCTGCTGTACTGGCACCATGCGCGTGCTTCGGAGACGGACCAGAAGGAGCGCGCCACTCGTCTGGCGAGCCTGCTGGCGGAGTCGCTGGCCCTGCCCATGTACGAGTTCAATGCCTTGGCCGTGGAGGCTGGCGTGAAGGCGCTGGCGTCGCACGCGGACGTACGCCGCGTGCGCGTGATGGATACCACGGGCAAGGTGCTTGTCGACCATGGCAATGCGGCCGAAGGTGGCGACGTCCTGTTGACCATCCAGAAACCGATTTCCCACAAGACGCCAAAGCGCATGCTGGATGTTGGCACGGTCGAGCTGACCTTCTCGCGCACCGGCCTCGAAGCGGAGCTTTATAACGCGATGTTCGAGACGGTTATCGGCGGCCTGCTGATGGCCATTGCCACCGTGTGTGCGGCGCTGTGGGCGTTTCGTTCGCTGACACGTCCGCTGGAAGAGATCACCAACGGGCTGGACCAGCTGGCGGCGGGCCAGACCTACATCACTCTGCCGGCTTCGGGACGCAGCGATGAATTCGGGCGCATGACAACGGCAATGCATCGTTTTCGCGACGCGCTGGTCGAGCGGCGTGAAGCTGAAGAGGCGATCCGCGAGAGCGAGTTGCGCCATCGCGCCGAACTGGAACAGACCGTGGCGCAGCGCACGACGCAACTGGCCGAGGCCAAGGAGGTGGCCGAAGCCGCCAACCGGGCCAAGAGCGCCTTCGTGGCGAACATGAGCCACGAGATCCGCACGCCGCTCAATGCGGTGCTCGGGCTGGCGAAAATGATAGCTCGCGAAGACAGCAGTCCGCGTTCGGTAGACGCCGCCAATCGCATCCTGCAGGCGGGCGAGAATCTACTCGGGGTCATCAACGAGATTCTCGATTTCTCGAAGATCGAGGCCGGCAAGATGCTGATCGACGAACAGCCGTTCGAGCTTGCGCTGGCGGTTTCCAGGGCGGTCGAGCTGGTGCGCGACCGGGCCATACTCAAGCGCCTGGAGTTTGACGCGCACATCGGTACCGACCTGCCCGCCTGGGTGCGTGGCGACCGCCTGCGGGTCGAACAGATCCTCATCAACCTGCTGTCGAACGCGGTGAAATTCACGCAGCGCGGCGAGGTCTCGGTGGCCGTGTCGCGCTCGCGCGAGTCGAGCGACATAGTCTTCCGCATTGCCGACACCGGTATCGGCATGAGCGCCGACCAGGTCAACCGCCTGTTCAGCGCTTTCGAACAGGCCGACAGCTCGACCACGCGCAAGTACGGCGGCACCGGGCTCGGTCTGGTGATCAGTCGCAGCCTCGCCAACCAGATGGGCGGCGACGTCAGCGTTGAAAGCTACGTCGGCGCCGGCAGCACCTTCACCCTGACCCTGCCGCTGGCCGAAGTATCCGCGCAGTCGCGGGTGCCCGTAGCGGCAACGCGTGTGCAGCGTCTGAGAGGTCTGCGTGTACTCGCGGCTGAAGACATCGAACTCAATCGCTTCGTGCTCGAAGACCTGCTGACCAATGAAGGCGCAACGGTCGACTTTGCCGAAGATGGCCAGCTGGCCCTCGACCGTCTGACCAGCAAGGGCGCCAGCGCCTATGACCTTGTTCTGACCGATATCCAGATGCCGGTCATGGACGGCTATGAGCTGGCCCAGAACATCACGCAGACCTGGCCGCGCCTGCCCGTGATCGGCCTGACAGCGCACGCCATGAGGGAGGAGCGCGAAAAGTGCCTGGCCTGCGGCATGGTTGCGCACGTCATCAAGCCCATCGACGAGGATGTTCTGGTGGCAACCATCCTGCAGTATTGCAATCAGCCTGGAGAGGTCGCCGCCGCCCTGCCGGCGCAGGAGGTGGGCGAACCGCCGGTACACATGGCACATGATGTGCGCCGCCTGATCGATTGGGACGCCTTGATGCATCGCTACAAGGGGCGCAGCGCCTTCATCGAAAAGCTCATCGCCACCCTGTTGCGCACACATGGCGAAACGCCGCAGAAACTGCGCGACGCGGTGAGGAGTCGCGACACGGAAGCGATGAAATTCCTCGCTCACACCCTCAAGGGCGTGTCAGGCAATCTCGAAGCGGGTGAGCTGTATGCGCTGGCGAACAGGATTCACTCCGGCGAGGGTGAGCAGAACGACGCGCATGTGCTGACGCTGGAGCTTGCCGATGCGCTGGAGAACCTGCTGACCATGCTGACGCGCAGCGGCGGGGCGAAAGTCGCCAGCAATCCATAGTTAGGGCTCAATGTGCCACGCATCGATCTCGGCCAAGCCTTCCTCAATCGCGAGCCAATTCCGGGCGTACTTCATTTCCACAATGATTATGTGCGGGTGGTCGCGGGCGAACATGCGGGAGCCGCAGGGTCTCTTGTCACCGTCCTCTCACTCGAACCGGAGCCACGATTCATCCTTGAAGCTGAGGGTGGTCGAGACATCGAGGTCGTGCAGTCGGAGATCGAACGTGTCGAGCCCTAACATAGAAGTCAAGTGGACCACTCAAAGCTGCGTTTTGGGTTCCCTCCGCGCTTCGCGCTCCGGCGTCCGCTTACTTCCACGATACAGGGCACGCCGAAGCTAGCGCGGCGTGAACACTCCGCCCTGTTCCAGCATCGGTGTCGCATCAGTGCCTATGGGGCTTGTGCGGGCAGCGACCGGTCTTTGGATCGAAGGGATCGAACCACAGCGCCTTGCGTTGCAGCGGCGTCTTGTCGGAGAGTTGCGGATTGCTGATGTGGTGCACGCGCCGTGCGCACAGATTGGCGCGCTCGATGATGTCGGCGTTGAACTTGAGCACCATCTTCAGCAGCGTGCCATCGCGCACCATGGACTCCATGCCTTCTTCGATGCGTCTGGCCAGTTGGGGCGCTTTCGGTGAGACGAAAACGTAAGTCGGCAGCGGGAACTCGATCAGCATGTCCTTCTCGATCGCGAGTTCGGGGTAGTCGGCCTTGCGTGCGTCGTATTCTGGAAAGGCTTCGTTGAGGCCACGCGGGAAATGGTCGAAGCGCGCCGCCAGCAGCATCTTCAGCAGTGCCTCGTAGTTGTCGCCCGTCACCACGCTGAAGCCATCAGCGTCATAGACCTTGCGCGACGACCAGGCGGCGCCGGCACCGAGCCTGAGGGCCTGCAGCTCCTTGAGGGTGCGCGCCTCTGACAGCTTGCTCTGGCCGTCCCGATGGATCAGCGAGATGCGGTAGTTCGACAGGCCGAGATCGATCGGGATGCGTATCGGCAGCAGCTTCCCTTCCCACTCCGGCTGGGTCGCCACAACGGTGACGTTGATCTCTTCGCCGCGGATCATTTCGTCGAGCAGGCGCTCGCGCACGAAGACCGGCACACGATCAGCGTAACTGTATGCACCGTAGCGCTTCTGCGTGCGCCTGAGCGCTTCGTCGATCACTGCACCATTGAAGTCCGACTCGGCCCCCTTGGCCATGTCGGGGCGTGGCCGCATGACGATATCGTCGGCACGGGCACTCGCCAGAGGTGCCAGAAGAAACGCCAGACAAAGGCTGGGCACGGCCAGGCGCGGACGTGTCATCGCCAGGCACGTCAGCAGTCGACTCATGGCTTACCCGCCTTGCTGCTGGTCCGCGTTGTTGTAGTTATATTGCATATCCCGGTTTTCCTGTCGTAAGGGTCAAACCAGAGTTCCTTGCGGTTCAGCGGATTATTGCCCGAGAGAAACGGATTATTCAGGCGGATGACGTGGCGCGCGCAAAGGTTTGCTCGTTGCAGCATGTCGGCGTGAAAGCGCTTGGCCATCTTCAGCAAGGTGCCGTCGCGCACCATGGATTCCAGGCCATCGGTCAGCCGTTGGGCGAGGCGCGGGAATTTCGGCGAGATGAATACGTAGTTGGGCAAGGGCGAATACAGAAGCAGGGCCTTGTCGATGACCAGCTCCGGATCGGGTGTCTTCATCGCGTCGTATTCGGCGAATACTTCATTCACGCCACGCGGAAAGTAGTCGAGGCGATCGGCCAGCAACATGCGCGTCAGTGCGGCCTGGTCGATGGCCGTTTCCAGTGTCAGGCCATTGGCTTCGAACACCTGGCGTGACGACCAGCCAAGGCCTACGCCGATCTTGAGTTTCTTCAGGTCGGCTTCGTTGCTCACCATCGCCAGCCTGGCTTGCTTGTCGCGTTTGACGAAGCCGATGCGATAACTCGAGATACCCATATCGAGCGGAATCCACACCGGAATCATGCGCTCCTCCCAGGCGGGCTGGGTCGCGACCGTCGCCGCATTGATCTGCTCGCCCTTGATCGCCTCGACCAGTACGCGTTCGCGCACCAGATTGATCTTGGTGTGGACGATGCGGTAGCTGCCGTACTTCTCCCGCGTGCGGCGTAGCGCTTCTTCCAGTACGAGGTCGGAGTGCACGACAGTGCGCACGGCGTCCTCGCGGCGATGCAGCATCAGCACATCTTCGGCCGTGGCCAGCGCAGGCAGACAACTGAGCGCAGCCAGGGTAAGCATCGCCAGTGCACGTGCTGCAGAGGAGAGAAGCGGCCTTTGGTGACTGACGCAGATCGAGCGCGACGGGGTGGTCATGACAAGGGCGTGGAGAAAGGACCGTGGCAAAACAATATTGGTGAACTTACGGTAAGGCTGGCAGGGCCTTGAGCGAGCTACGGGTTTTTCCCGGCGCCCGCACGTCCCCCGCGGCAATATGCCACCATGCGGCTCGTCGTCACACATCGATTGTGAAATTTCCTGCGTCGTGCAGCCGTACTGTTGCGTTGCTGCCGCGCATGGTCGTAGGGGAACCGGGGCATGAAAAATATTTCGCGCAGTGTCGGGCGGCTATTTCGTCCGATCTTGTCCGCATCGCTGTGCCTCTTCGCGCTGTCCTTCGCCGCGACGAGTGCGCAGGCGGCCTTGCGCAAGATCACCGAGGTGCAGGGCGTCACCGAATACCGTCTCGACAATGGTCTGCGCATCCTGCTGGCGCCTGACGACGCCAAGCCCTCGACGACCGTGAACCTCACCTACCTCGTCGGCTCGCGTCACGAGTCCTACGGCGAGACCGGCATGGCCCATCTGCTCGAACATCTGGTGTTCAAGGGCACGCCGACGCACCCGGACATTCCCGCCGAGTTCACGCGGCGCGGCATGCGCAGCAACGGTACGACCTCGATGGATCGCACCAATTACTTCGAGACGTTTGCAGCCTCCGATGAGGCGCTCGAATGGTCGCTGCGCATGGAAGCCGACCGCATGGTCAACTCCTTCATCGCACGCAAGGACCTGGATTCCGAAATGACCGTCGTGCGCAATGAGATGGAGCGCGGCGAGAACAATCCGGGCAGTGCACTGACGCAGAGCGTGATGAGCGCGGCCTATCGCTGGCACAACTATGGCAAGCCGACGATAGGCGCACGCGCCGACGTCGAGAACGTCGGCATCGAAAATCTGCAGGCCTTCTATCGCAAGTACTACCAGCCCGACAATGCAGTGCTGGTGGTGGCTGGCAAGTTCGATGCGGCGCGTACGCTGGGCTGGATCGAGCGTTACTTTGGCGCCATCCCGAAGCCGGCGCGCGTGCTGCTGCCCACCTACACGGTAGAGCCGCCGCAGGAAGGCGAGCGCACGGTGCAGGTGGCACGTGTCGGAGCCAATCGTGTGCTCGAGGTGCTGTACCACGTGCCACCGACGATGCATGGCGATGCCGCCCTGCTCGACATCGTCAGCCAGATCATCGGCTCGGTGCCGGGCGGGCGCCTGCACCGCGTGCTGGTGCAATCGGGCAAGGCGACCGCTGTTGGAGGCTGGAGCCCCAACAGTTTCGAACCCGGCTTCATGATTTTCGAAGCGGATTGCCGCAAGGAAGATGATCCTGCCGAAGTACGCAAGCTCCTCCTGCAGACTATCGAAGGCGTCGCACAGCAGCCGATCACGGCCGAGGAGCTGCAGCGAGCGAAGCGTTTCCGCCAGACGCGCTGGGAACGCTCGCTGGAAGATCTCAATGCATTCGGCATAGGCCTGTCGGAATACATTGCCGCGGGTGACTGGCGCCTCTTTTTCCTGCGCCGCGAGCAGATAGCCAATGCCACGCTGGCCGAGGTCAATCGCGTGGCGCAGATCTACTTCAAGCCCTACAACCGCACCGTCGGCGAACTCGTGCCGCTGGATGCAGCCGCCCGCATCGAGGTACCGGGCCGCGCCGATCTGGGCGCCGCACTCGACGGACTCGGCGCAAAAACGGAGCAGACCGCTGGCGAGGCCTTCGATGTGAGTCCCGCCAATATCGAGGCCCGCACGGAGAAGAGCCGCCTCGCCAATGGTCTCGAGATGGCCTTGCTGTCGAAGAAGACGCGCGGCAGCAGCGTGCGCCTCGAGTTCAACATCCGTTTTGGCGACGCGGAAAACCTGCGCGGCATGAATACTGTACCTGCCCTCGCCAGCAGCATGCTGCTCAAAGGCAGTCGCGATCACGACCGCCCTGCCGTGGCCCGCGAGCTGGAGCGTCTCGGCAGTCGCGTGGTGACGCGTCAGGCAGGTCAGTCCCTCATCATCAGTGTGGAGACACGGCGCGAGCAGGTGGCCGAGGTGATGAAGCTGCTGCGCGAAATCCTGCGTGAGCCGACCTTCCCTGCTGACGAACTGACACGTCTGGTGCGTCAGCGCGTGGCAAACGCACAGGAGAATGCTCTGCAGCCGCAGACGCTGGCCAATCGTGCACTGGCGCGTCACCTCACGCCTTATCCCGCTGACGACATTCGTTACACGCAGGACGAGAGCGAATACGCCGCGACCGTGCAGAAAATCGATCGCAGCGTTCTGGCGGCGTTCTGGCGCGACTACCTCGGCGGCGATCATGCCTACGTCGCCGCCGTCGGCGATTTCGATGCGGCGGAACTCAAGCGCTTGATGGGCGAGTACTTTGCCGACTGGACCAGCAACAAGGCTTATGCCGCCCTGCCCGAGCCCTGGCAGGACATTGCCGCGCGCGTGCAGCTGATCGAGACGTCGGACAAGCAGAATGCCAATCTGTATGGCGGCCTGCGCATTCCGGCGGGCGAGCGTCATGCGGACTATCCGGCCATGCTGCTCGCCACGTATCTGCTCGGCGGTGGTTCTGGCAGTTCGCGTCTGGCAGCGCGCATCCGCCAGAAAGAGGGTATCTCCTACAACGTGAACGCCTCCCTGGTCGCGAGCTCCGGTTCGGCCAATAGCGTGCTTTACATTTCTGCAATCTACGCACCGCAGAATCGTGCCCGGCTGGAGGCGGCGGTGCGCGAAGAATTGCAGCGCCTATACAAGGATGGCTTCACTTCGGCGGAACTTGCCGATGCCAGGAAGGGCTATCTCGAAGCGCGTCGCCTGAACCGTGCGCAGGACGAAAATCTCGCCGGGCAACTCGTCTACAACCTGCGCCTCAAGCGCAGTTTCATGTACGCCGCCGAGCTGGACACGAAATTTGAAAGCCTGACGCTGGAGGAGCTCAATGCGGTGGTGCGCCGTTATTTTGACCCCGCCAAAATCAGCCTCGTGTTTGCCGGCGACTTTGCGCAGGCCACCCGGAAGCAGCAGTAGAGCCTTGAAAGAATTGCCGAAAAAAGGGAGAGAGCTGTCTGGTAGAACGCACACTGTCGCCGACGACGAAAACCGCGTTTGTCATTGCTGCGGCGCGACAAACCTTGTCATTGCTCAGGTTCTGGGCGATTGGCCGCCGAGTGGAATGACACAGACGGCGCAAAACAAGCTATAAATCGCCATCGCCGATTTTCGTTTGCCCGTTGCTGGAACGAAATCCGTTGTTGATGGCGGCAAAAACTGGTCGTCGCAACCGTGCGAGTCCGATCACCGCCTGAGGTCGCCCGCTGCGCCCGAGTGTGAGCAGGCAAACTCCAGGCTAGACGTAGTAACCACCCGAAAATTACTCAAGGAGCACGCATTGAACCAATCCGAACTCATCGCCAAAGTGGCCGAAGTGGCTGACCTGTCCAAGAGCGACGTTGAGCAACTGCTCAAGACCGTGGGTAGCGTTGTGCAAGACGAACTGAAGTCCGGCGGCGAAGTCACGCTGCCAGGCATCGGCAAGCTGTCTGTCAAGCACAAGGCCGCTCGCAAGGGCCGTAACCCGGCAACGGGCAAGGAAATCGACATCGCCGCCAAGAACGTGCCTGACTTCTCCGCCGCCAAGGCGCTGAAGGATGTCGTTGCTGGTGCTTGATTGCTGACCGATGTGCAGTCTCGCTAGCGGGGCTGCACTCAGGCAGTTGTGACAGAGGCCCTTCGGGGCCTTTGTCGTTTCTACGGATATGACAATCGGTTTGCGTGAATACGATGCCGGAAAGCGATGACGATGACAGCCTGCGCCAGATCAGCGACATCACGCTGGCGCACTACAACCAGTCCGCCGAGGCGTTCTGGCTAGGCACGCGCGATCACGATGTGAGCCAGAACATCGCCGCCCTGCTGACGCATATCGAAGCCACGGCGCCGTACACGATCCTCGATTTCGGGTGTGGACCGGGCCGCGACCTCAAGCGTTTCAGCGAGGCCGGTCACGTCGCCGTGGGCCTCGACGGCGCGCGCAGCTTCGTCGATATGGCGCGCGCTAATAGCGGCTGCGAGGTGCTGCACCAGGATTTCCTTGCGCTCGAACTGCCCGCAGCGTACTTCGACGGCGTGTTCGCCAATGCCTCGCTGTTCCACGTGCCGACGCAGGCCTTGCCGCGCGTGCTGCGCGAGTTGCACGCCAGCCTCAAACCCGGTGGCGTGCTGTTCAGCTCCAACCCGCGTGGCCATAATGAAGAAGGCTGGAGCGGTGGTCGCTATGGCGCCTGGCATGATCTCGATGCCTGGCGCGCATTCGTGACCGCAGCAGGCTTCATCGAACTTGAGCACTACTACCGCCCGCCCGGTTTGCCACGCGAACAGCAGCCCTGGCTGGCGACGATCTGGCGTGCAGTCACAGGAGAGGCACCATGAAAACCGTCAGGCTACCTTCGGGCGAGAGCGTACCCGCGTTGGGCATGGGCACCTGGAATATGGGCAACGGCGGCGGGAGCCGTGCGCAGCGCGCCGAGGAAATCGCTACCCTGCAGCTCGGCGTGTCGCTCGGCCTGCGCCTCATCGACACCGCCGAGATGTACGGCGAGGGTGATTCCGAAAACCTCATCGGCGAGGCCATCTCAGGTCTGCGTGACGACGTCTTCCTCGTCAGCAAGGTCTATCCCCACAACGCCTCGCGGCGTGGCGCCATCGCCGCCTGCGAGCGCAGCCTCAAGCGCCTGCGCACCGACCGCCTTGATCTCTACCTGCTGCACTGGCGCGGCGACGTGCCGCTGGCAGAGACGCTCGATGCCTTCGCGCGCCTGCAGCAGGATGGCAAGATCCGCCACTTCGGCGTCAGCAACTTCGACACGCGCGACATGCAGGAACTCGGCGCCCTGCCCGGCGGCGCGGCCGTAGCGACCAACCAGGTGCTCTACAACCTCATGCGACGCGGCATTGAATGGGACCTGCTGCCCTGGTGCCGCGAACGGCGCATTCCGCTGATGGCGTATTCGCCGATCGAGCAGGCGCGTCTTGTCCGCAACTCGAAGCTCGTCGACTTCGCGCGCCGCCATGACATGACGCCGGCGCAGGCAGCGCTGGGCTGGTTGCTGGCGAACGATGATGTAATGGTGATTCCGAAGACAGCGAACCGCAACCGCCTGCGCGAGAACATGCGCGCCTTGCAATACCCGCTCAGTACCGAGCAACTTGCGGAACTCGATGTACTGTTTCCGCCTCCCAAAGGTCCGACACCGATGGCAATGCTCTGATTGCACGGCAGATGGCCTGTTGCGCAGGGCTATTTCAGTTTCGCGAACGAGCCGAGCAGCGTCACCGTATTGGTGAACAGACCGGGTTCGCACTCAAAGTCGCTGGCCTCTGGTGCAGGTTGTTCGTGCAGAAAACTGCGAATGCGCATGACAGCGGGGTAGCCGTAGGCGTGCGCGTCGTCGATCATGCCCAGCACGGCTCTTGTCGCTGCGTCGTAGCAGCCGGCCTCATTCCCAGCGGGGCCGTTGTCGGTCTTGCGTGTGAAGTCCTCTGGCACCTCCGGGACCACGTACCCGGCAGGCATGTCCTTGCCTGTCTGCAACAGCAAGGAGCCCTGTGCGGCTTTGACCTGCGCGCTGTTCATAACAGTCGCTAGCGGCAGGAAAAGAACTTTCGCTCGCGGGGCAACAGTGCGCTTGAAGGTATACGGCAGCACGACGGAAGGATCCGTGCGGGCACGCTCGGCAAGTCGTGCGGCCTCGTCGGTCAGCGCGAAGGCGGCGTTCAGTTGCACATAGCGGCGTCCGTAGCCCGCGCATTCGAATTTCGATGGATCGCTTGTCGGCTTGCCGTCATAGTTGCTGTGCAGGTTCACCACCGCGTCATACTCACGCAATTTCGCATCAGCGAAGACATCCGCCAGTGCGCCTGCAAAGGCCTCGAAACACTGATCTTCGAGGGTGTAGGAGGGCGTTCTTTTGGAAATGCCCTGCTCGTAGGTGCTTGCCTCGCTCCTTACACTCAGCGCGGGTAGCGCCTGATTGCTCCAGAACAGCTTCACATTCGGGTTGAGAATAGCCACGACTTGCGGAGAGGCCATCACGTCTGCAATGGAATAGAACTCGCTGCCGGCGTGCACCCGCAATGAAGTACAGGCCAGCAAAGCCAGCAAAAAATGTGATGCGCGCATGTTTTCTCCTATCTTCTTGCTCTTGGATAAAGCTACTTTGCGTTGATCAGCGTAGCCAGCAGCTGAACGTTTGCCCATTTGCTACCAGCCTCGCATTCGAAGTCCTTGTCGCTGAGTGCAGGCCGTTCATCCAGATAGCTGCGCAACTTGATGATTCCGTCATAGCCCTTCTTCTTTGCGTCCGCGACGATGGCAGCCAGGGTATTCAGAGCGGCCTTCCGGCAGACGCCTTCGCGCCCCAGCTCCTTGACACTTGCTTCCTCGCTGTAGTCGTTGGGAATGGTCCGCTCGTTATCGGCTGGAGCTCGGCGCAACCCCCAGTGCACTGTTAGCGGGCCAAGAATGGCCTTCGCTTCGGGTGTAGATATCGGGCCGGTTCTTCTCCGCCAGAGCCGGCAGGCTTTGGCCCCCGAAGAAGAGTGGGACGTTTGGATCGAGAACTTCCTTCGCTTGTTTTGAGGCCAAGGCGTCCGAAAATGAATAGGAGACCGGCTCGGCGTGAATGAGTTGTGCGGCGAGCGTCAGCAGCAAAAGCATGAACGCGCGTATCGAAATCATTTATCTCCCGCATGTGTTCTCATGAATGACGGGACGGATTCTATCGGCAGTCGGTCTGCAATGAGTCGCGTGCCACCATCCAGGTGCGGCATCATTCACATAAGTACGCGCAAGGCTTGACGGATTCCGGACTTTATTGAACGATGCAAATTCGTTCAACGCGAAAGGAGGTGATCCGTGGAGTATTTTTCATCTGTTGTGAAGTCGGGTGAATTCAGCGTGAGTGCTTTGAAGGAGTGCTCCGCGTAGATCCCCGATAACGCGACTTGATTACTGATGAATTGCAGAAGGGCCCGCCTGAACAGCGGGCCTTTTTGTTGCTTGCTGGCTTCTCGGGGGAAGCGATGCTACAAAGCCAGATACGGAGCGGCGTGAGCGCTCCGGCCCGGCTGTCCTGCAGTACCCGCTTGTTCGTATTGCCTCCCATGTGTCTTGTCCCGGTGTCGAGCAGGAGAATGTGGTGTCCGATCTGCTTCAGACCAGAATCCACGATGGGCGCGCCCTGCTGACACGGCGCTATGACGTGGTGCGTGCGCTGAGCGAAACGCTGGCCGCGCCGCTGTCGATCGAAGACCAGTGCGTGCAGTCGATGCCGGACGCGAGTCCCACCAAGTGGCATCTGGCGCATACCAGCTGGTTCTTTGAAACCGTGGTGCTGCGGGCACACATGCCCGATTACCGCGTCTTCAACGAGCACTTCCACTTCCTGTTCAATTCCTATTACGAGGCACTCGGCCCGCGCCAGGTGCGCGCTGAACGCGGCCTGCTGAGTCGCCCGTCGCAGCGAGAGGTGATGGATTACCGCGCATTCGTTGACGCGGCCATGCGCGATTTTGCCGCTGCGGCCGATGAAGATAGGTGGTCGGCGGCGGCACCGCTGATCCTGCTCGGTCTCAATCACGAGCAGCAGCATCAGGAGTTGCTGCTGACCGACATCAAGCATCTGTTGTCGCGCAATGTGCTCAATCCCGAGTATTCCGCAGGCATGAGGCGTAAGACGCACGATGCGCTGTCGCTGTCCTGGGTGGACTGTCCGGGCGGACGGGTGGAAATCGGCCACGAGGGAGCGGGTTTTGCGTTCGACAACGAGACGCCACGCCATGCCGTGCTGCTGCGCCCGTACCAGCTCGCCAACCGTTGTGTCACAAACGGCGAGTACCTTGCGTTCATGGATGACGGTGGTTACCAGCGGCCCGAGTTCTGGTTGTCGGATGGCTGGGCCCTGTGCCAGACCGCGCAATGGCGCTCGCCGCTGTACTGGCAAAAGGTGGACGGCGTGTGGCGGGATTTCACCCTGCATGGCCGGCGCGACGTGAATGCAGCCGAGCCGGTGTGTCACCTGAGCTTCTACGAAGCGGCAGCGTATGCCCAGTGGGCTGGCGCGCGCCTGCCAACGGAGTTCGAGTGGGAAGCGGCCAGCTACGGCGTGGTCTTCGACGGACGTTTTCTCGATACCGCGCGCCTGCACCCCGGCGCCGTGCAGACGGAGAGCCCGGCCAGCGGTCTGCAGCAGATGTATGGCGACGTGTGGGAGTGGACGCGCTCCTCCTACGATCCTTATCCGGGCTTCAGGCCCCTCGGTGGCGCGGTGGGCGAGTACAACGGCAAGTTCATGGTCGGCCAGATCGTCTTGCGCGGCGGTAGTTGCGTCACGCCGGAAGGGCATATGCGACCGAGCTACCGAAACTTTTTTCCGCCGGCTGCGCGCTGGCAGTTTTTGGGCCTGCGTCTTGCGCGGGATATTTGAGCCGATATGTGACCTAATCGAGCAGAGGGGAGTGGCGATGATCAGTACAGCCAGCAACGCGGTGCCGATGTTTCCGTCGTTCGTCGCAGATGACAGCGAGAGTGAATTTGCGCTTGAGCTTGCCGCCGGCCTGCGCACGCGACCTCGCCAGATCTCGCCCAAGTTTTTCTATGATGCGGCGGGCTCGGCGCTGTTCGACCAGATCTGCGAGCTGCCAGAGTACTACCCGACGCGCACCGAGCTGGGCATTCTGCGCGAGCATGCCGCTGACATGGCCGCAATGATCGGGCCGAACGCCGAGATCGTCGAGTATGGCGCCGGCGCCAGCCGCAAGGTGCGCCTGCTGCTCGACGCGCTCGAGCGGCCGCAGCGCTTCGTGCCGATCGATATCTCCGGCGAGCATCTGCATGCCTCGGCAGCGGCTTTGCGGGCGGCCTACCCGGCGCTGAAAGTGCGTCCCGTCGTGGCCGACTTCACGCGCCCGGTTGCCTTGCCGCCGCGCCTGCCGGGTCATGGTCTGCGCGTCGGTTTTTTCCCCGGTTCCAGCATCGGCAATTTCGACCCCGCCGAAGCGCGCCGTTTCCTGCGCCTGCTGGCCAGCCAGTTACGTGGTGGCGGCCTGCTCGTCGGCACCGATCTGATCAAGAATCCGCTGACCCTGCACGCCGCTTACAACGATGCTGCGGGGGTGACGGCCGCCTTCAACCGCAACCTGCTGGTGCGCGCAAATCGCGAACTGGACGCCGGTTTCAAGGTCAACGACTTTGCGCACTACGCCTTCTATAACCCGCAGCAGCAACGTATCGAGATGCACCTCGTCAGCCGCTGCGCGCAGCGTGTGCGCATTGCCGGCGAGTGCTTCGATTTCGATGCAGGCGATGCCATCCACACCGAGAACTCCTACAAGTTCACGCCGGAGGGCTTTCAGGCCCTCGCCGTCGAAGCCGGTTTCCGCCCGCGCGCCAGCTGGTGCGACGCGCAGTGCTGGTTCTGTATGCACTGGCTGGAAGCGCCGGCGTGACCCGTCCGGCACACTCAATTTGCTGATGCGAAAGGAGGCAACATGAAAGCAATCTGGAACGGCGCCACCATCGCCGAAAGCGATGATCTGGTGATGATAGAGGGCAACTATTATTTCCCCGAGGCGGCGCTCAAGCGCAGCTTCGTGCGGTCCAGCGACAAGCACAGTTACTGCCCGTGGAAGGGCACGGCGAGCTACTACACCCTGGTGGTGGACGGCGCCGAAAACGCTGACGCCTGCTGGTACTACCCGCAACCCAGCGAAGCCGCCGAGCCCGTCAAGGGTCGCGTGGCTTTCTGGAAGGGCGTGGAAGTGATGTAGAGCGGATGTAGGGCGGCGCGCCAGTGCCGCCGAAGGATGCCGGCTGCGGGCGTGAGGCCTCTCGCTGCGATTCGAGATGGCCAACGCCCGCGCCGTTCTCGTGGCAACATTCCTGTCTCCCCACAAGAACATGCAGCCGGCATGAACACGCTTTCCGTAAACCAGAACCCCGAACTATTGCGACGACTGCTGCGCGCCAAAGACCGGATTGATGCGGCTTCGCACGAGGACTGGCCGGTCGAGCGGCTGGCGCGCGTGAGTCACGTCTCCGAGGCGCACTTCGCGCGATCGTTCAAGGAGGCCTTCGGCGTACCGCCGCATCGCTATCTGCTTACGCGACGCATCGAGCGGGCCACGACGCTGCTGCGCGATAGCGATCTGTCCATCACCGAGATCGCATTCCAGACGGGCTGGCGCAGTCTTGGCACGTTCGGGCGGATTTTTCGCGACATCACCGGCGAGACGCCGAGCGCAGTCCGCGAGATTGCGCGCGCTGCAGCGCGTGAGCTTGGCAGCGTGCCGGCTTGCGTCCTCAGTGCCGCGCAACGGCCTGACCTCATAACCGCAGTTTTGGAGAAGCGACGTCGTGCGGCCGACGGTACAAAGGACGCCTGACCTAACGGAGGAGTGCCAAATGAGCCAGGGAATTCAGGTAGCAGGTGTGTATGTGCGAGATCAGGATGAAGCGCTCGCGTTCTATGTCGACAAGCTCGGCTTCCGCGTCATGGCGGATGTGCGCAACGGCGACTATCGCTGGTTGACGGTGCAGCATCCGGAACAGCCAACGTTCCAGCTCGGTCTGTTCATGCCAGGGCCGCCGGTGCACGACGCGGCCACGGCACAGGCGCTGCAGTCGCTCGGTGCCAAAGGGGCGATGCCGCCGCTGGTGCTCCTCGTGGATGACTGCCGCGCTACCAGCGAGCGCTTGCGCGCCGCAGGCGTGGAGTTCACGCAGGAGCCGGTGGAGCGCTACGGCACCGTGGACGCCGGCTTCCGTGATCCTTCGGGCAATGGCTGGAAAATGATCGAGGCGCGCCGTTGAGGCGGGAGGAGACACCCATGAGCGCCGTATTGAACAACAGCACGAACGACAGGGCGAACCGCTGGATCCGGCAGACGCATCGCTGGCTGTCCGCCGCTTTCACCCTGACCGTCATTGCCAACTTTGCCGCAAGAACGCAGGGCGAGCCGGCTGCCTGGCTGACCTACTCGCCGCTGCTGCCGCTGGCATTTCTCCTGCTCAGCGGGCTGTACCTGTTCTTCCTTCCGTATGCATCCAAGTGGCGGCGCGGCTAAGGTATCGTTGCGCTGGCGACAGCGAGCAGGTCGGGCTGAAGGAAGTGAAACCCAACGCTCATGCCCGATAAGTTTGGGCTTTGCAAGCTACTCACTCATAGGAGCTCATGATTCATTCCAGCGACAGGAAAGCTACTTGATGAGCCCAATATTGCCGATCGGTGATTTTCTTTCCGTTGATGCGGATGGCTATCTCGTGAATCCCTGTCGCCGTGAACTGATCACACCGCCTTGGTCAGATGTTGTCGCGGCGCTCACCACCGCTTGTCAGCAGCAGCTTGGACAGCAGATGCATAGCCTCTATGTCCGCGGATCAGTAGCCAAAGGCACCGCGATTGCCGGGGTATCTGACATTGATGCCATTGCCGTGATCTACGGTGAACGCGAGGACGTTGACCGGTCGTGGGTTGCTGCCTTTCAGCAGCGTATGGAAGTCCAATATCCCTTTCACACCGGCATTGAATTGCCATTTCTACCGCACCGCGCGATCCATGACGCCAAGGAGGCGCAGTTCTGGCGATTTCTAATCAAAACCCAATGTGTTTGTCTCTGCGGAGAGGATCTGGCCACCGCCTTTCCTCGGTACAAAGCGGGGCGCGCTCTTGCATGGCATGTCTTGTCTATCGAAGAGGACATACGTGACGTCGTGGAGCAGTTGCCCTTGATGGAGGACGTCGCGACGATCAAGGACGACTGTCAATGGATCATGAAGCGGGTGGTTCGGACTGGATTCGAGCTGATCATGGATTACGAGCGAACCTACACCCGCGATCTCTACCCGTGCTATGCCGCTTTTTCCCGGCACTTCCCTGCGCAGGAGCCGCAGATGCGCCATGCACTTACACGAGCCATCGAGCCTTCGGACAGCAAGCAGGAGCTGGGCGAATTCCTGGACGGCTTCGGCGCATGGATCGTTACCGCTGCATCAACGTTGGGTTTCGCAAGCTCAGCCAAAACAGGTGGTTAGCTGACCCACGCTGAGGGCGGGTTCTGCGATGCATCCACCTCACAACATGCTCGCCGCAATATTGATCGTCAGCGCCAGCACCGAGGTATTGAAGAAGAAGGCCAGCACGCAGTGCAGGGCGCCGATGCGTCGCATGCGTTGCGAGGTGAAGGACACGTCCGCCGTCTGCCCGGACGTGCCGATGATCGCGGCGAAGTAGAGGAAGTCTCCGTAGTCCGGATTCTTCGTGCCCGGGAACGCCAGTCCCGCCTCGCGCCCGTCCGCCGTCGCCACGTAGAAGTCATGTGCGTAATGCAGCGCGAACATGGTGTGGGTGAAGGCCCATGAGGCGACGATGGTGCACGCCACCAGCGCGACATGCGTGCTCTTGTCGAAGCCGGAGAGGTTCTTGACCATCACCAGCTCGGCAACGATGGCCACGAGGCTGGCGACGGCGGTGAGGGTGACGAGGATCAGTAGCAACACCTTGCCTTCGTCCTGCGACTCGGCACGCGAGCGCATGCTCTCCGAGGTCGAGCCCAGCATCATGATGGCGACGAGCACGAGGTACAGCCAGGTGCTGATATTCCAGCCGAGCAGGACGCGCGTGATCAGCGAGCCCACCATGTCGTGCGGCAGCAGCCAGGCGATGGCGATGCCGGCGATGATGGAGATGATCAGTCGTATGTGGCCATGTGCTTGCAGTGGCACATGCTTGTTGTCTTTCTTCATGTCTTGGCGCTTTCGTCGTAAGCCTTCGCATAATCCCGCCAGTCAGCTTCAACCTGCCTGGCGCATTGCCGCGCCAGCGTCAGCAATTGTTTGCGCCATGGCTTCTGCTGCGCGAAGGTGATGAGTTCATCAACCGTCGCCGCGCCCTGGCGGCCGCAACCGCGCAGCTGTGCCCAGGCCAGGGTCTGCGCCATGGTGGCCAGCAGCCGGGCGAGGCGCTTTGGCCTGTTGCGGCAATGCTCCAGTTCGACGCGGTCCTGGCCGGGCTGCAGCAAGCGCAGCACGAAGGATGCATCGTTGCGCGTGTTGCCGCCGCGCAGCGCATGCAGGAAGGCCACCGGCATCGCCTGCATCGCCGCCTGCAGGGCCACCATGCGCGCCGCTTCGCTCTTCCATGCCGGCTGCGGATTTGTCACCGCGGTAGCCAGCACCGAGGGCGTCGCCAGCTTGAGGTCGAGCAGGGCATTGCTGTTTGCCGACCCTGCGCCCTGTACGAGGATGATGTAGCGCTCCAGGCCGAGGCTGGCATTGCCGCTGATGCGCCGGGCAATGTCGAGCGGCTTGTAGAAGGCGGGGTTCTGCTGGCTGGCTGCGAAGTCCGCCAGCAAGGCGGTGACGGCGGCCTTCTGCGCCTTCGAGGCGGGCAGGGCCTTGATGCCGTCGAGGCGGATGCGGCGTTGGCCCGCCTTCAGCTCGGTGCGGCTGTCCAGCATCTTCACGAGGGTGCGCTTGCGCAGATCGTCGAGCAGATCGCGCACCAGCCCCTGTGCGGTGTCGCGCTCTACCCAGCGCGCCTTGCCGCTGGCCAGGGTGTCGGCATAACAGTCGATGAAGATCTGCGCCATGTCCCGTGTGTCGCTTCCGCTCAGCGACAGGCTGTCACCGAATACCAGCAGATGGGTCACCAGACGCAGCGGGTCATGCACCACCGGCGCCAGCGCGGCTTCGTCGAAGTCGTTGATGTCGAAGTAGGCCAGGCCGTTGTCGCCGACATAGCTGCCGAAATTCTCGAGATGCATATCGCCGCAGCACGTGGCCAGCGGGGTCTCATTTGGCCCCCCTCGTAGCAGCGGATCATCGGGCAGGCACTCCATGTAGCGGTGGCAGGTGCCGCGCAGGAAGCTGTGCGCATCGCGACGCAAGGCGGCGAACTTCAGCGTCAGGCGTTCCGGGTCACGCCCGGCGTTGTATTCGAGGATGGCACTGAGCACATCTTTCCTGCCCTGCTGCATGAGACCTCCTGTGCGTGATGCGCGACCTGTGCGGCACGATTGCATTCTCCCCGCATTTCGCGTCCCGGCGGATAGCCGCGGCTGCACAAATCCGTACACTTGGCGCAACAGCCTGCTGATTTTGAAACACACGCCGTGTCGTCACGATACCGCACGACTTAGCGCAAACCCAGAGCTGGCGCGGGTCTTGACGCGTTCAGGTGTCATGGCATGGGGGTTGCATATTGTGACTTGTCATGACAAGCCGACAAGCCCTCCCCGATTCGTACTTTCAGGCCCTCGCAACGCCACTGGACGCGCAGAGCGTTACGCGCCAGTCGCCGCAGCCGATGTACGCACAGATCAAGAACGAGCTGCGCGCGCGCATCCTCGACGGTCGCTACACACCGCATGAACGCCTGCCCTCCGAGAGTGAGCTGATGGCCCTGTTCGGCGTCAGCCGCATCACCGTGCGCCAGGCGCTCGGCGACCTGCAGCGCGAAGGCCTGCTGTTCAAGATCCATGGCAAGGGTAGCTATGTCTCCCGGCCGAAGACCTTCCAGGAGCTCGCCCAGCTCGAAGGTTTTGCCGAAGCCATGGGCAAGCGTGGCCTCGAGACTTTCAATCGCGTCATCGCGCAATCCGATGTACCTGCCGACAGCACGGTCGCCGCGCATCTGCACGTACCGCTGAACACGCTGGTCACCGAGATTCGTCGCGTGCGCTACCTCGATCGCGAGCCGATCTCGCTCGACGTCAGCTACTTCGCGCGCGCCATCGGCAATCGCCTGCGTCAGGCGGACCTGAGCAACCGCGACATCTTCGCCCTGCTCGAAAACGAGCTCGGCATCGCGCTGGGCAAGGCCGAGTTGCAGATCGGCGCGATGCTCGCCGACGAGACCCTTGCCAGCTTGCTGCATGTCGAAGCGGGCGCGCCGATCCTGCGCATGCAGCGCCTGACCTATAGCGCCGCCGGCCAGCCCATCGATTTCGAATACCTCTACTACCGCGGCGATGCCTTCCAGTACCGCATGCGTGTGGACAGAAATGCACCAGATTTTTCCGGAGATGCTGAATGAATACAGTTGAACACGAAGTTGACGTGCTCGTCGTCGGTGGCGGCACGGCCGGGCCGATGGCTGCCGTCAAAGCGAAAGAGCGCAATCCGCAGCTCAAAGTGATGTTGCTCGAGAAGGCCCACGTCAAGCGCAGCGGCGCCATCTCGATGGGCATGGACGGCCTCAACAACGCCGTCGTGCCCGGCCACGCCACGCCCGAGCAATACGTCAAGGAAATCACCACCGCCAACGACGGCGTGGTGAACCAGGCGACGGTGTACGCCTACGCGCAGAACAGCTATCGCACCATCCAGGAGCTGGATCGCTGGGGCGTGAAGTTCGAGAAGGACGAGACCGGCGACTATGCCATGCGCAAGGTTCACCACATCGGCACCTACGTGCTGCCGATGCCGGAAGGTCACCACATGAAGAAGGTGCTGTACCGCCAGCTCAAGCAGAAGCGCGTTGAAGTCACCAACCGTGTCATCGCCACGCGCGTGCTGCTCGACGAGAACGGCGCGGCGGCCGGCGTGATGGGCTTCGACTGCCGCAGCGGCGACTTCGTCGTGATCCGAGCCAAGGCCGTCATCCTGTGCTGCGGCGCCGCGGGCCGCCTCGGCCTGCCGACTTCCGGCTACCTGTTCGGCACCTACGAAAATCCGACCAATGCAGGCGATGGCTATGCCATGGCGTATCACGCCGGCGCCGAGCTGGCCAACCTCGAGTGCTTCCAGATCAACCCGCTGATCAAGGACTACAACGGCCCGTCCTGCGCCTACGTCACCGGCCCGTTCGGTGGCTACACGGCCAATAGCAAGGGCGAGCGCTTCATCGAGTGCGACTACTGGTCCGGCCAGATGATGATGGAGTTCTACAACGAGCTGCAGGGCGGCAATGGCCCCGTTTTCCTCAAGATGAACCACCTCGCCGAGGAAACCATCGCGACGATCGAGAACATCCTGCACACCAACGAACGCCCGAGCCGTGGCCGCTTCCACGAAGGGCGCGGCACGGATTACCGCGAGAAGATGGTCGAGATGCACATCTCCGAAATCGGGTTCTGCAGCGGCCACAGCGCCTCCGGCGTGTGGGTCAACGAGAAGGGCGAGACCTCGGTGAAGGGCTTGTACGCCGCTGGCGACATGGCCGCCGTGCCGCACAACTACATGCTGGGAGCATTCACCTACGGCTGGTTTTGTGGCGAGAACTCGGCGGACTACATCGCCGAGACGTATCCCGGCGGCGCTGCACCGGTCATCCCGCAAGCGCAGATCGACATCGAACGCGCACGCGTCGAAGCACCGTTGCTGCGCAGCGATGGCCTGCCGCCTGCACAGGTCGAATACAAGCTGCGCCGCCTGGTGAACGACTACCTGCAACCGCCGAAGGTCACACGCAAGATGGAGATCGGCCTCGAACGCATCCAGCAGGTGCGCGCCGACATGGAATTCATGCAGGCCGGCAACCCGCACGAGCTGCTGCGCGCGATGGAGGTGTATCACATCGCCGACTGCGCCGAGATGGCCGCCCGCGCCTCGCTATTCCGCAAGGAAAGCCGCTGGGGTTTGTATCACTACCGCGTCGACTACCCGCAGAAGAACGATGCCGATTGGTTCGTGCACTGCCACCTGAAGAAGGGCGCAGACGGCGAAATGGAACATCTCAAGCGCGCCGTCGAACCCTACGTCGTCGAACTCGACGACACCGAGAAAACCGCCTACGAACGCTTGCGCGTGAAGCGCGAGCCAGTCGCGGCCTAAGAGAAACAGAGGAAGAACGACATGCCACTAGCCGCCACGCTCTCCAGCGTCCCCGTCGTCATCGACGAAGAGAAATGCATTGCACATAAGGGCTGCACCGTTTGCGTAGACGTATGCCCGCTCGACGTGCTCGCCATCGACATGCTCAAGGGCAAGGCCTTCATGAAATACGACGAATGCTGGTACTGCATGCCCTGCGAGACCGACTGCCCGACGGATGCGGTGCGGGTGAGCATTCCGTATCTGTTGAGGTAAGCCGAGCCCCACAACACTGAGCCCCTCTCCTGCTTGCGGGAGAGGGGTTGGGGAGAGGGCTCGTTGCGAACCGACGACAGGTTGCCGTTCCCTCTCCCAGGCTTGGGAGAGGGTGCCTCGTCAGAGGCGCGAGAGGGAAAAGCCAGGTGGTGATCCACCATTACCCCCTCTCCGGTCGCACGGCGACACCCTCTTCCTCAGGGAGAGGGAACGGCAAACGTCGTGCCTCGCTGGTGCATGTGTCCTCTGAATGACGAATTGAAGAATCGAAAGAAAAGAAAATGACCAGTCCCTTCACCGAAGCCACCTCCCTCCGCACCCGCCTCGCCGATCCCGACGCAGAAGTCCGCCGCATTGCCGTCCTTGACCTCCCGTATAGCGACGAAGACGATTACATCGAACTCCTCACCGCCGCGCTCGCCGACGAAGCCGCCAGCGTACGCGCCGAGGCCGCCCACGCCCTCGAAGGCGTCGAGGAGGAAGAAGTCGTCGCAGCCCTCGTCCCCATGCTCAAGGACACCGACCCCGCCGTGCGCGAAGCCGTCGCCAAGACCCTCGCTGAACTCAAGGAGCCGCGCTGGGGCAGCCTGCTGCTGGACATGGCGGCAGACAGCGAACCCGGCGTGCAGGCCGCCGCCCTGCGTGCCCTGCGCGCGCTCAAGGTCGACGCAGCCTACGAGCCTGCCCTGAACGCCAGCGCCTCCCCTGACGCAGCGGTGCGTCGCGAAGCAGTCGGTGTGCTCGCCTACCTGCGCAAATCCGCAGCGCTATGGACGCTCACGCGCATCGCCACGCAGGACGACGAAGCCGACGTGCGCAAGGTCGCTGTCGGCGCACTCGGTTTCGCCGAGCCGGCCAACGTCGAAGAAGTCATCCCCGCGCTCGAAGCCGCATTGCAGGACGCCGCCTGGCTGGTGCGCGAGGAAGCGGCGCACACCCTCGGCAAGCTCAAGCTCGCCAGCGCCGCCACCAGGCTCGCCGACGCAATGAATGACGACTACTGGCAGGTGCGCGTCGCCAGCGCGCGTGCCCTCGGCAAGATGAAGGCGCTTACCGCGCTGGACGTGCTCGTCGACGCCCTCGCCCACACCGTCAGCAATCTGCGCAAGGAAGCGGCCGTGGCGCTTGGCGAACTCGGCGATGCACGCGCCGTGCCCGCCCTGGAAGTCGCCGCCAACGACCCCGACCCCGATGTGCGCAAACTCTCGCGCATCGCGCTTGGGCGTCTCGTCACGCCGCAGGGCGTCTGAGCATGCAGATCATCGAGATTCGTAGAGACGATGCCAGGGGCATTCTCACGCTGGGCCTCGACGACGGCACGCAAGGCGAGCTGAGTTACGGGCGCCTGCGTAGTGCTTGTCGCTGCGCCGAGTGCACCGCCCTGCAACGCCGCGGCGGCTGCATCGACGCGGCGGGCGTCGCGCTCAAGAGCATCGAACCCGTCGGCAGCCATGCACTCAACCTGCACTTCTCCGACGGTCATTCGCGCGGCATCTACCCGCTGCCGTATCTCGTCGAGCTCGCCTTGCTGCAAGCAGCTATTCAGTAGCCCATCGGGGCAGATGGACCAGCCGGATATCGCTTGTCGATGAAAGCGCGGCAGCTATTACAGACCGCCCCAGATGTTGCTGACGAGGGCCACGAATGATGGGTAGAGCATGGCGTTTCCGTGCCCACTCAGATGGTCACCATCGAAAAACACGGGCAGTCCATTGTCGAATGCCTTGCATCGCGTGTCCGGACACAGGGTCGAGAAGTTGTCCCAGACGATCAATCCAGGATGCCGGCTGGCCAGTTGCGCCATCGAATCCATAACGGGCTTTCGGAGCTGCAGCAGAAAGTCACGGCTGATATCGCGACCGCCGCGGCACACGGGATTGTCTGAATTGAACCAGTCAGAGCACCGGAACGGCGGTGACTTGAGTACAGGTTTCGGGGCATCGATGACGACGGTCAAGCCGGCCTTTTCAAGACTGGAGATAAGTGAATCGGCCTCCTGCAGGGCAGCAGATCTTTGTGCCACCGACACGGGGTCATCCTGTTTGCGTGCGACCTCGTGTTCATCGAACGTGGCCCACTGATCACCAAGCCGGTTCATGCGCAGAGAGGCCAGAAATACGATGTCGCCCCGTGACGCTTCGTTCGCGATCTTGTTTGTCGCCTGGCCAGCAAACGCGGCGCATTGCGGGCTGGATGCACTCAGCAGATTGGCAATGGCGCAGCCCCCTTTTGAATATTGCTTGACGACTACGCCCTCCTTGTCCGACAGCATCTGCAGCATCGTCTTGTAGGCGCCAGCATGTGAATCACCCAGCAGGAAGATCTTTCTGCCATGAATGTCTGTGGGAGCAGAGGGAAGCTCGGGTTGGCTGGATGTCGGCCACGGCTCCGGATACCAGTTCATCATGTCCTTCGTGACGCTCAGGCTCAGGCGAGGTCGCATCTCGAAGGTCTTTGCGGAAGCGATATAGCCAGCCACGATGGCTACGGCCCCCAGTGAAACCACCTGCCAGTTCGTTCGCGCCAGCAGGAACTTGCTGCGGCGTGATGGACGCTCAATCAGAAAATAGGAAAAGAGGCTCGCGAGCAGCGTTATCAGAGCGGCCGAGAATAGGGCGTAAGGATTCTCAAGCCCCACTGTCCATCTGAAAATCACGATCACGGGCCAGTGCCACAGATAGAGTGAATAGGACATTTTTCCGACGAACACGATCAGGGGATTGCCGAGAAGAGCGTCGTGCCAGCGCCTTTCTCGCGATGTGCTTGTGGCGGCAATGATGACGAAGAGGGCCCCGAGAACGGGAAGGACGGCCCACGGGAAAGGGAATGCCTTGGGATCAGCGAAGGAGAAGCCTGCGCCGATCAGACCTAATCCCGAGGCCAGACAACTATTCCTCCCGCGCCCTGTCTCGGTGACGAACCTGCCCTGTGTCTGCAACTTAAAAAGCAGCGCGCCCGCAGCCAGTTCCCAGAATCGGCTGGGCAGCATGTAATAGGCATGGTCGGAAGCGCCACTGGTCTGGCGCCATGAAACGACAAGGGAGGCCAGCAGCAGGACGCCCAACAGATAGTTCGCAATTGTTCGCGTAGTCGGCTTGCCGTCCTGCCCCTTCAGCCAGGCAAAGAAGATAAACGGGAACAGTACGTAGAACTGCTCTTCGACGGCAAGAGACCAGGTGTGGGTGAATGCGTTGAATTCGGCGAGGGGTGAAAAGTAGCCATCGCTGAACCACACCAGCGCGAGATTGCTCAGCCCGAAGAACGCATATGCGGCGGTCTGATCGGTCGCCGTGCTTAGCCAGGATGCGGGGACCAGCAAGACCTGGAAGAGTCCCACTGCCAGCAGGCATGCGATCAAGGCGGGATATATCCGCGTCACGCGCCGGGCATAGAAATGAAATATGTAGCTGAAAAAATCATCCCGTGGCCCCTTGTACAGGCTTCGGCTCACCACATAGCCGGAGATCACGAAAAATACGTCCACCCCGGAGAAGCCGCCCGGCAAGAGCGTTGCCTTGAAGTGGAAAAGCATTACGGAGAGAACCGCAATGGCACGTAATCCGTCAATACCGGGTATGTAGTCCGGGTTTGATCCCGCAGAAGTCCCGGCTGCTTTTATCGACATGGCTTCCCCAAGTACACGCTGCGACCGTTCAAACCGGTGCGTCAAAACAAGAGTGGATTGCAGCACACCTCCCGCTTTAACGCAGGCGTACAGAAGTACAAGGCCGGTCGTGGCATCGCCGGGAAATTGCCCGTAAGCCCGGTTCTTCCTGGCGGAAATGCGGCAGACCGATTTCCGTTGGCGGGCGAGGCCGTATCAATATGGTTGCATCACTAACTATAAATGACTACGCTGTACTCATGTTCGATCAATGCCTCTACTTCAACACCACTTCGCTCGCCCGTTTGCTGGAGCGCGAATGGACGACGGCCTTCAAGCCCTTCGAGCTGTCGCCGCCGCAAGCCTTCCTGTTGCGCACGGTGCTGGCACAGCCGGGCCTGCTGCAACGCGAACTGGCTGACATGATGACCATCGCGCGGCCGACGGCGACGCGGCTACTCGATGGCCTGCAGGAGAAGGGATTGATCGAACGACGCAGCTCCGCCAATGACGGCCGCGAGTGGGAAATCCACCCGACGAAGCAGGCGCGCACCATCGAGACCGGCCTCAACGAGGCCAGTGCTGCAGTGACCAGGCGGCTGAAGAAACAGCTTGGCAGCGATGTATTCGCGGGAGTCGTGGGACAGCTCAAGGAAATACGCACTTCACTGGGCTGAAAGCCGACCGGCCTCGCCGAAAAGCATCAGCCCATTTTCATCTGCTTATAGTTGCATAGCTAACTAGTCGTTTCTCAACGGAGAACCACCATGCCCATTCTCAACGTAAAACTCGGCACGACGAAATCTTCCGAAACCACGCAACGCGTCGCCGCGCTGCTCATCGACCTGACCACACGCATCCTGCGCAAGGACCCGAAGGTCACGGCCATCGCCATCGACTACATCGATCCCGAAGACTGGATCATCGCCGGGCATTCACTTGCCGAGCACAAACTGGCGAGCTTCTACTTCGACATCAAGATCACGGACGAAACCAACACCAAGGACGAGAAGGCGAAGTACATCCGCGAGGCTTTCGACGGCTTCCGCCAGATCCTCGGTCCACTGCATGAGGAGAGCTACATCTACGTGCAGGATGTGCGTGCCGCGGCGTATGGCTATGGCGGACGCACGCAGGAGTCGCGCTATCAGCATCCGTCTTGACACATTAGGTCAGTCGTCCTAAATTGCGTAGGACAACTGACCTAAAGCAGCCTGGGCGCGGGTAAGT
This sequence comes from Rhodocyclaceae bacterium, assembly GCA_035456105.1. Taxonomy (GTDB): domain Bacteria; phylum Pseudomonadota; class Gammaproteobacteria; order Burkholderiales; family Rhodocyclaceae; genus Viridibacterium. The sequence goes on from DATIDV010000017.1 coordinate 510,089, forward strand.
ACTGTTCTCCGTGCCAGCTTCGATCCAGAGCCAACGCATGAACACCGACCCTCGAGAACCCACCACACGAGAGCTGATCGTCCAGGCAGCCGATACGCTGTTCTATCAACGTGGCTTCGACAGAACCTCTTTCGCCGACATCGGCGGCGAGCTGAACATCTCGCGCGGCAACTTCTACTACCACTTCAAGACGAAGGACGAAATCCTCTCGGCCGTCATTTCCCTGCGTGCGGCCAGAACACAGGCCATGCTGGAAGCCTGGACCAGCGAGGCGAAAACGCCCCTCGCGCGCCTGCTCTGTTTTGCGGAAATGCTCATTCACAATCGCGAGCACATCCAGCGCTCCGGCTGTCCGGTGGGGACGCTGTGCGCGGAGCTCGCAAAGCTGGAGCACCCCTCGCAGGGCGATGCCAACATGATCTTTGGCCAGTTCCGTGAATGGCTTCGCGAGCAATTCGAAGCCCTGGGCGACAGGCAGGATGCAGATGCCCATGCCATGCATCTTCTCGCGCGCAGCCAGGGTATCGCTGCGCTGGCCAATGCCTTCCATGACGAGGACTTCATCCGCCACGAGGTCGGCCAGATCGAGGCCTGGCTGCGCGCTTTGCAGCGCAAGCGACCCGCCAGGACGGCCAGCACGCCGCGCGCGAAGTGACCCGTTTCTCACCACCAAAATCAGCGAGGGATCATGTACGTCATCTTTTTCAAGTTCGCCGCTAACCGCGCACAGGCCTCTCAATGGATGGCAGAGCATGGACGATGGATTCAGGAAGGCATCGACAGCGGTGTCTTCCTGATGGCTGGCTCACTCGACAACGCGCAAGGCGGCGCCATTCTCGCGGCGAGCGTGGATAGGGATTCACTGATGGCTCGGGTGCAGCGGGACCCGTTCGTGGCACACGGCGTCGTCAGCGCAGAGCTGCATGGCATTGCGCCATCGCGCATCGCCCCCGGCCTGGAAGAGCTCCTGAGCCGAACCCCGGCGTCATCGGCGGTGACATGAGCTCACCCACCAGCATTGCCGGCACTGATGGTCTTCCGCGCTGCCGGTGGTGTGCCGCAGCACCGGAATTCGAGGCTTATCACGATCACGAGTGGGGCTTCCCGGTCTCGGACGATACGCGCCTGTTCGAGAAGCTATGCCTCGAGAGCTTCCAGTCCGGCCTCAGCTGGCGAACGATTCTCGCCAAACGCGAGAACTTCCGGCGCGCCTTCAAGGGCTTCGACTTTCACGAGGTCGCGCGCTTTGGCGACGTGCACGTGGCTCGCCTGTTGCAGGACGAAGGCATCGTGCGACATCGCGGCAAGATCGAGGCCGTCATCAACAACGCGCAATGCGCCGTCCGGCTGCAGGCCGAGCACGGCTCACTTGCCGCCTACTTCTGGCGGTACGAGATCGACCCGTCGGCAGCGGCGCAGCCACAGACGGTCTCGGCGGCGCCGGAATCCATCCTGCTGTCGAAGGACCTGAAGAAGCGCGGCTGGAAATTCGTCGGCCCAACCACCGTCTATGCGTTCATGCAGGCGATGGGGCTGGTGAACGACCACGTCGCGGAATGCGTGACCGCCAGCAAAGTGGCCGCCGCACGCAAGAAGTTCAAGCTGCCCGCCTGAGCTGACGCAGCAAGCGCCTTACCGGCATGTCACGGTATTGCTTTGGCAAGCCGCCGGGGCTTCACCATCCCGTGCAGATGGAAGACAGGCAAGCGGCGTAACATCGCCCACACCTCATTCGATCTGCACGGAGAAAGCCATGGTCTCAAGGGATGGTGTCTGCAATGCTGCCCCACGCATAGGCGCGCTCGAAGCAGGCGGCACCAAATGCATCTGCGCTGTGGGTCGTTACCCCGACGATCTGCGCCGGGCGGAGAACCGCCTCGAACTTTCCAGCGAAGCCGGGCCGCAGGTACTCATCCCGCGCATCGTCGACTGGTTCGCCGCGCAGCATGCGCGCGAACCCCTGCACGCCATCGGCATAGCCTCCTTCGGCCCGCTCGATCTCGACCCCGCTTCCGCTAGCCACGGCTACATCACCGCCACACCCAAACCGGGCTGGCGAAACACCGATTGGCTCGGCTTTTTCCGCAGCGCCTTCCCCGGCATGCCCATCGCCATCGACACTGACGTCAACGGTGCCGCGCTCGGCGAATGGCGCTGGGGCGCAGCACAAGGCCTCACGGATTTCGTCTACATCACCATCGGTACAGGCATCGGCGGCGGCGCCATGGTGGGTGGCCGTCTGTGCCACGGCCTGCTGCATCCCGAGATGGGCCATATGCGCATCCCGCGCATCAAGGGCGACGACTTTCCCGGTAGCTGTCCCTTCCACGGCGATTGCTGGGAAGGCCTCTGCTCCGGTCCTGCCATCCGCGCCCGCACCGGCCTCAACGCCGAACAACTCCCTGCCGACCACCCGGCGTGGGACAGCGTCGTGCACTACACCGCCGCCGCGCTCGCCAACATCATCCTCACCCTCTCGCCGCAACGGATCATCCTCGGCGGCAGTGTGCGCAAGGCGGGAGCCTTGGGCGAGGAGGCGTTCTTTGCGCGCTTGCGCGAAGCAGTGCGGGAGAGTCTGAACGGCTACATTGTGTCTTCGGCCATTCTTGAATCGACGGATCGCTATCTCGTTGCGCCGACGCTGGGCGATGATGCCGGCTTGTGTGGGGCGATGGAACTCGCGCGAAGCAGGCCTTCCGCATATACCGAATGAATATCTGCCGGGTGGCCGAAGCGCCTCGCGCCTGAGGGCAGACCCTAAGGATTCCGTGGCGACTCAAACCACCGGGCGTAGAGGGCACTGTAGCGCCCGTCCTCGTACATCTCCAGCAATGCGTCGTTGATTCGCTTGCGCAAGGGATTTCCGTCGGCGACGGCGATCCCGTACTTCTGCGCCGCAAAAATCGGTCCGGCGACCTGCAGGACGCCATGGCCGCGCTTCGCCACGAGGTACTGCACCGTCGGCGCGTCGAACACCATCGCCTGGACCTTCCCCGTCAGCACGAGATCACACCCCTCCTCGGCGGATGCCACGTCCAGATGCTGCAAGCCCTGGTCCTTCAGCCAGGTAGCGGCCACCGTCCCGCGTACGGTGACGACCAGCTTGCCTGCCAGATCGCCCGGGCCGCGGATGGTCGAGTTCAGGCGAGCGACCGTCTGCGTGGAACTGACCATGGCGGTCAGCTGCGTGACCAGGACGACGCCAACCAGCCACATCAGAAAGACAATGAGTCGCTTGGCGACACGCGAAGCGTCCCGGTCGCCGTGCTCGCCCGTCGCGACAATCAGCGCCACGCCCCACAGCCCTTCGCCCACCCCTTTCAGATAGCCCTTGCGAAAATACGGGTTGCTCCGGCGCTCGACGATCCACAGCATGTTGGCCACGACAAACATGATGAAAAGGAAAGCGCCGAGGAGCACGGCAATCGTCGACCACGGAATCGAGTCGAACACGTCCAGCAGATGCATTCCGTCCTTGGCGCGCACGAGAATCTGCAGACCAGAGTCGAAGTAAGGATGCGTGAAATCGACGAGCCGGTCGCGCTCCTGCGTGATCGTGATCGCCGCGATCGCCACATCAACCTTTCCGCTCTTCACCGCCTGCAATTGCTCATTGACGGTCGCGACCTCGACCCATGTGGTATCCACCCTGAGCGACTGCGCGAGCTCGTTCCAGAGATCGATGCTGAACCCGCTTGGTCCGCTTTCCTGTTTGAACACGAATGGCTCGATAGGCTTGATCGCCACGCGCAGGACCGTGCGCGGTGTCTGGACCTGGGGTGCTGTGTCCGCGGCCCCGACACTGGTCGCCATCGCGATCAGAACGAGCCACGTCGCCACGCACCTGCACAAGCGGCGCCACGTCTGCGCCAGATGCAAGTGCCGCAGCGCCGAGGCCACGCGCTGCTGCGCGAGAATCTTCCCTGTCATGCGCGCACTCCATCGTCGCCGTGCGAAAGTCTCTCACGCAGCCTCGGCCGCGCATCCTGACAGCATGCCGTGAGAATCACCGGCGCTTGCCGTCCTTCATCCGGAGCGCCCCGAGCAGATGCTGGCTTGCCCGATCATGTCCCGCGGTGTCACTCAAAATCTAGTCGAATCGCTCCGGGTTTTCTAGACAAACCCGGACCTGTCGGGGCAGCGTCGCGTGCGAACCGGAGAGACCCTGGCATCGATCCACTGTGGCGACAGCCTTCCCCGGCATATGCCCGTCTCATGGCGACTGTTGGAAAGGCTTCCGCTGCGGCCGCGACGACGAACAACGCCTCGCCAACCATCTCGCTTTGGACGCTGTCATGCCTGCACAGCTGGACTTGCCAACGTCATCCTTACCCTGTCGCCACAACGGATCGTCCTCGGCCGCCCATGATGAACCGCTCATTCGTGCCATCTCGTCGCCGACAAGTCATTGGCCGAAGCCAAGAGCGAGCCACCGCTTGAAGATTGATCCGCCTGGATACATTGAGCGGTGCAGCACCGACGGTGGACCAGGCGAGCGGTCACTGAGAACCTGTTCACGATCTTTCGAAGCTCGTGAAAATAGGGCTGGAATTTTCTTGAAACGCCGAAAGTAAGTTCGTCATCCCGGCGAAAGCCGGAATCCAGTACCGGGCGTGCGAGCTGGATCCCGGCTTTCGCCGGGATGACGATGGTTTTACAGAGATCGCGAACAGCTTCTGAGCGAGTGAGCTGTGTCAGTGCGGGCAGTGCACTCATGGGGCTGCGCACGCCCCTCCCTCCGACGTCCAAGACATGCGTATGGATCCATCGTCGTCTTCACATCTGCATGACGGAGCAAGCGCTGGACGGTCCGGATGTCATAGCCAGGCTGCAGCGATGTCGCGAATGGGTGGTGCTATCCTCCCCGACTTTTCACGCACCACATCCGGAGCCGGTCCATTCCATGGCATTGACATCCGCAGGCCAGATCCTGCTTTCGAGTTGCGCGGTTTTCCTGGGCGCCGCGTACTGGGTGGGGCGACGCGTGTCGCGGCGCGCTCACCCTGGCACGGGGACCAACGCGCTGGTGGTGGTCATCGTCTTTGTGTTGATTGCCTTGTTCGTCCCCTTTAGCTACTGGACCGGACAGGAGCTGTACGCGCTCGCCACCAAGCCTGCTTATGCCGCGACCGTGGTGGGGTACACGTCGGAGTACCGCGACTATGAGGAGAAGAACTCGAAGGGGCGCACAGTCAGCAGGGGCCGACGCCTGATGTACACCGCCCAGGTGCGCTTCGTCGGGCCCGACGGCGAGTCGCTGGAATTGCCCAACTCGATAGCGTCGGGTGCGGCGCCCGTCGAAGGGACCGTGTTGCGGGTCGTGTACGCGCCGGGGGACCGGACGGCCAACGAGCTCAGCGCCCGCAGCGTGGGCCTGTTGCTCGGGGCGGGTGTGATGCTGTTCATCCTCGGCTACTGTCTGTGGGCCACGGTCTGGTACGGCCTGGGCCACCCCATGGCCGGCGTCCTAGCCTTCGGCATGGCCTTCCTGTTCCGATTTTTCCTGCCGCTCATCACGGTGCTGTTGGAGCTGGCCTTGGGTTACGCGCTGCTCAAGTATTTCGTCCTGGGCAATCCGGATCACTACCCGCTGTGGGTCGCCTGCCTGTGCACCTTGTTCACGTTGGCACTGCTGCCCCTTCTGTGGCTGCTGTTCACGCCGAAAAGGGGCAAGCGCAAGTGAACCGTGGGGCGTCGCCACAGCGCCCCCGGCTGGTGTTCATCCATCGCGTCGCTTGACCTGGATCGAAGAGTCCACGAACCAGCGCGTCGCGAGAGGGTTGATGGTGGCTTCACGGCGCATATGCGGCCGCCATGCCGCCTCTATCCAGCTTCAGGAAATTATCCGATCTACCCAGTGATCGTTCTTCGTCGTGCAAGCCAGGCGGTGGATTCGCCCAGCCCCGCTGAGCGACGTGCCTCGCGTGCAATCCTCACCCCCTCAAACCTCTGTGGAGCGGACGCTCGGTGAACAGTCTTTATCGTTCCGGTTCGCAAGCATGCATACACAATCCAGCCGTGCACATGCCGTGTGATTGTTCACGATGCTGACGGCCAATGCAGTGGATTTCCGGCCAACCGACGAGCTCCGCAGCAAATGCACTTGTAAAATTCCACCCACATCACTTCGGGAAACTCTCGCATGTCGTCTGTGCCGGATTGCAGCGCACTCGTTCCGCTGAGCTATCACACCACAGTTGTAAACTATCTGCGCCAGCACGAGCCCGAGGTATGGCAATGGGCAAGCGAGCGAACGACACACGCTGAGCAGCTTGAGTCCTTGCGTGCGTTGCTATTGCGGGATACCTACCGTATCGAAGCAGACGCGCATGGAGATGTGCATGCTTCCTTGTCCCGGGCCATGGCACGACTGGGCATCGTCGATGTGCCGGCGACCTTGTATCAATCCCCCGGACAGGAAATGAATGCTTCGCTCGTCTACGTACCGGGCGAAGTGCACATCATTCTGCAAGGACCGCTGCTCGAACGCCTGTCCGGGGAAGAGTTGCTGGCCGTATTCGGCCACGAACTTTCGCACTACCTTCTTTGGTCGCGGGACGGGGGTCAGTTCCTTGTTGCGGACCGGATCCTGAACGATGCTCTGGCGGCTCCGGCAGCGGGTACGAGCCATCGTGAGACCTATCGCCGCTACGTGCTGCATACCGAACTGTTTGCTGATCGTGGAAGCGCGATTGCGACGGAGTCGATCGCGCCGTCGATATCTGCATTGGTAAAGGTTCAGACCGGCATCGGCATGGTGGATGCCGCCGCCTACCTGCGTCAGGCAATCGAGATTGAGTCACGCGAAGCGACGGCCACTGCGGCGCTCTCGCATCCGGAGACCTTCATCCGGGCGCGAGCACTGGCGCTGTGGTGGGAAGAAGCCTCAGAACTGGAGACGTGGATCGAGTCTCGCCTGCACGGTCCGTTGGCACTCGAACGACTCGATCTTCCGGGACAGCTCCGACTGCAAGCGCTCACGCGCGGTTTTCTGGCGCACTACCTGTCGGGCACATCGCTCGCAAGCGATGCGGTGGTCGCGCAATTGCGCATGATGTTTCCCGATTGGCACGACGACGAATCCGCGATCGGGCCTGAACATTTCAGCCCCACTGCTGCCGATGACAATGTGCGTGCGTACCTTAACGCACTGATGATGGACCTCGCGCTCGCCGACCCTGACCAACATGAGGTGGCGCTGCTGCGTGCGGGTCAGGTCGCACAAACACTGGGCAGTCTTGATGCACTACAACAGAACCTCAAGCGCGATGCCGGATTCGGCAAACGCGAAGTGGACCGTTACAAGCGACAGCTGGCCAAGGAGGCTCGCGCATGAGTGAGCCTCTGACGACCCACGAAGCGCCAGCGAGCCTCAGGACGCTGATTGCGGCGCAAGCGGGCCAGGCCTTATCCACGGATGACGTGCTGGTTCTGGTCTTGCCGCTTTTCCAGCAAGTCGAAGCTTTGCATGCGCATGGAAAGGTAGCGTCACTGGATCCGGACTCGCTGTTGCTCGACACGGGCGGCGCACTCACTTTGCGTCGTCCTGATGGCGAGTTGCCGGTCATGGATCTCGACGCAGTCCACCGCCTGCAGCCGCATACCGCTTCCGGACTGAGCATCGTCGGGACCTTGCAGAACCGCCATACCGAAGATGGCGACCGGCTGGTTTCCGATCTCGCATTCCAGCGCGATATCACGGCCCCCATTACACGGCCAGCTTATCTTCCGGGCCCCCTGAGTTGGGAAAGCCAGCTGGGGCATCACGACGAAATCACCGACGTCTTCCTGCTGGGACTGGTGCTCGCCAGCCTCGCGTGCGGACTGGACTTTGCGGATGAAGATGATCTGCAGAATTTCGTCAGCCATCGGCGCAATCTGTTTGTGCTGCATGCGCGTCTTCACCCCATCGTTGCCGCCGTCATCGTCGAGATGACGGAAGTCAATCGGCATGACCGGGCCACCGATGTGGCCGCCATGACAACACGCCTGCGCACATGGCGTGAGCAACCCCTGGGCCTCGACGTCGAACGCGCCATGGTGGGAGCGTCGGGCGCGGCACCGCGACGCACTGCGGTCCTCTCGCACTTGCGTGACCGCCTGTTTGATCTGTCACGACGCAATCGCCTGCTCTACTACCGGCCGAATGCCGCTGCGGTCAACCTCACCGTGGCGAGCGTTCCGCTCATGCTGCAGGTCGAGAGCATCCGGGCCGAGCACATATGCACCTGGGGCGGGCCATTCGCCCAGGACGTCGTGGCGGGCAAGCCAGTCGCCCTGCAGCGCTGGTTGCGTTTTGAAGATCAGCCCTATCTGCCCGCCTCGCTGGATCGTCTGATTGCTGAAACGCGCCGCGACCGCGCAGAGTTCGGCTTCAGCAATCTGCGCCTCGTGGTGGCCTTTCTGCGTTGGCACAACCTCAAGGAGGAGCCGGACGAACGCATCATGACGCCGCTGCTCTGGTTGCCGGTGGAGCTCGTCAAGCGCAAGGGCGTGCGTGATCAATATGGGGTTCAGTGCCCCAGCGGCGAAGCCGAATTCAATCCGGTGCTGCGCCATCACCTCAACCAGCTTTATGACATCAAGCTGCCCGAGACCATTGACCTCGAGAAGACTGCGCTATCGGAAGTTCATGCAGACATCCTGAGCCAGATTCGAAGAACCGAGCCAGCAGTGGAGCTCCGGCTAATCGACAAGGCCGCGATCCGGCTCGTTCGCCAGAAAGCCCTGCAGCGCATGCAGCAGTACCAACGCCGCCGTCCCGCAAACACGATGCGGGGCGCTGCCACCGGCTGGCTGCCTTCCTACAGCTACGCCCAGGAGGACTATCGTCCGCTTGGCCGCGCAATGTTTGAACACTGGGTACGTCCGAGCGAGTTGCCGCAGCGCTTCGAGGCCGGCGCCGCGCCAGGCAGCAAGTTGCGCCAGCCGGGCATGAGCGAGCTCGTCGACGACACGACTGAGCGGACAGGCTATGTCCTGGAAGAATCAGAGGGCCATCGCTACGCCTGGGACCTCGACCTCACTCAGGTAACCGTGGCCAACTTCAACTACAAGAAGATGTCCCTGGTGCGCGACTACGCGCAACTGCTCGACCAGCCAGAGGCCAACCCCTCATTTGACCGCGTCTTCTCGATTGAGCCACGCGAACTGGAGGCTTCAGCGCCGCCTCCGCTTGCTGCGGGCGAGCAATGGGGTGTCGTGGCTTCCGATGCCACGCAGAATGCGGCGGTGAGTCTGTCACGCACGCAGCGCAGCTTCATCATTCAAGGTCCTCCCGGCACCGGCAAATCGCAAACCATCACCAACCTGATTGCGGACTACGCCGGACGCGGTAAACGTGTGCTTTTTGTATGCGAAAAGCGGGCGGCGCTGGACGTCGTGTTCCATCGGCTGAAGCAAAGCGGCATTGATTCGCTGTGTTGCCTGATCCACGACTCGCAGACAGACAAGAAAGCGTTCATTGCCGATCTCAAGGCTTGCTATGAAGGCTGGGTCGCACAAGCGCACGACGGCGACGAGCTACTCGCAAAACGTCGTGCCCTGGTCAATGAACTCAGCACGCATCAGCGGCGCATTGACGCGTTTGAATCAGCGATGGCCGGAACCCACGAATCATTGGGAAGCAATGTTCGCTCGCTATTGCGCAGACTGGTCGAGTTGCCTGCGGCGCCGCCATTGGGGCAAGCACAACGCGAACGCCTGCCTTCGCTCGCGAACTGGGACAAGCAAGGCGAACTGACGCAGCGCGTGCATCGCGCAATGCGCGAACGCTTCGGCCTGGAGAGCCTGGCGGCTCACCCCTTCGCTCGACTATCGACCCGTTTGCTCGGGGGAGAGCACCCCTTTGGCAGCGCTGAACAGCTTTGTCAGGATGTTGAGGCGCTGTTTGATCAACTCGATCCCTTGCTCGAAAGTCAGAGCAGCCTCATCCGTCACGACACGCCGCTCTCCCATGCCTGCGTCATTGCGGCTGACAGTGGCTGGCTGCTTGAAACGGGGCTCGCGGCGCATCTCGATCTGCTGGCGCCAGAGTCGCCAGCGCAAGCCAGACTGCGTGAAATTCGTGCCGACCTGGCGCTTCACGCCGAAGCGCTGGCGCGCGCGCGTGAAGCGACCGCCCACTGGCGCGACAAGCTGACACCCGCCGACACCGAGTCGGCACTCGCCGTTATCAGGCCCAACGAATCTTCCTTGATGCGTTGGCTGCAACCTGCCTGGTGGCGCGTGCGCGGGGAGATCAAGCGCCGCTACGACTTCAGCCGGCATGCGGTGCATCCGGGTTACACCAGAGTGCTGGAAGCCCTGGCCGCTGAGCACACGGCCGCTGCCGCGCTTGTCGCGGCAGAAGCAGACAGTCGCAAGCAATATGGCGTGAATGATATTCAAGCCTTTCTGGCAGCGCTGACCGATCTCACGCAGCGGCTTCAGTCTGGCAGCGGGCCGCGCGTTCTGGTTGAACAACTGCGCCGCGAAGCGGACCCGCTTGTCATGGCGCGCACGGCCTACGGCGCAAAGGATTCGCTCGACCGGCTGGTACGGCATGCAGACGAGGCCCTGTCACTGCAGGGCGATACGCGCCTTGGCGACCTGGCCGAACTGCTGCGCGATCTACGTGAAGCGCTGGACGACCTGCCTGATCTCCTGCCCTTGCTCCGTGCCATCCATGCTGCCGATCCTGCCTATGCGGACATGTTGCAGAACATCGACCAGACACCGGCGAACCTGCAGGCGCTCGCCGTTGATGAGGCACTGCGACGGCTCGAGCGCGAGAACCCGGTGCTGGCGCGCTTCGGCGGCGCCGGCCTCGCGCAATCGGCACGTGCTGTCGCGACAATCCAGCGCGATTTGTTTGCCCTCAACGCCCAGGTCATCCGCTCAATCTGGCATCGACAGTTTGCCGAACACGTGCGGCTCTCGTCGCTCTCCGCCACGCAGCTTGATACGAGCGGCAAGAACTTCAAAAAGAGCTACTCGACCGGACGCCGCGAGCTCGAACACGAGTTCGGCAAGAGCATGCGTTATCGCTCCATCCGTGATCTCAGCGACGACGAGACCGGCATCGTGGTCAACGATCTCAAGCCGATCTGGTTGATGAGCCCGCTGTCGGTATCGGACACGCTGCCACTGTCTCCCGACCTGTTTGACGTGGTGATTTTTGACGAAGCCAGTCAGATTCCGACCGAGGAGGCCGTGCCGGCGCTCAGCCGCGCACGGCAGGTCGTGGTGGTCGGCGACGAAATGCAGCTTCCGCCCACCAGCTTCTTCTCTGCCGCGGGCGCCGAAGGAGATGACGAAATCATCGTCGAGGAAGAAGGCGAGCGGATCGCCATAAGCCTGGACTCTGACAGTCTGCTTAACCAGGCCGCCCGCAATTTGCCGGCAACGCTGCTGGCATGGCACTACCGCAGCCGGCACGAAGCGCTCATCAGCTTTTCCAATGCGGCGTTCTACGAGGGTCGTCTCGTTACCATTCCCGATCGCGCACTGGAACAGGCTGACAAGGAGCCGGCCGCAATGCGTTCGGATAGCGAAGATGCCGGACGCGTTGGCGCAGAAACGCTTCTCGCTCGGCCGATAAGCTTTCATCGGCTTGCTGACGGCATGTACGTTGATCGCCGCAATGCTCCGGAAGCGCACTACATCGCGCAACTCGTGCGAGAACTTCTGGGCCGCGAAACCGGGCTCAGCCTCGGGATCGTAGCGTTCTCGGAAGCCCAGCAGAGTGCTATCGAGAATGCACTTGAAGGGCTGGCCGCCCAGGACAGCGATTTTGCAACACGTCTCGAGCGCGAGTACGTGCGTGAAGACGATGACCAGTTCAACGGGCTATTCGTCAAGAATCTTGAGAATGTCCAGGGAGACGAGCGAGACGTCATCATCCTCAGCATCTGTTACGCGCCTGGCCCTGACGGCAAGATGCTGATGAACTTCGGGCCGATCAACCAGCGCGGTGGAGAAAAGCGCCTCAACGTGATCTTCAGCCGCGCACGTCACCGCATGGCGGTGGTGACAACCATCCAGGCGGAAGCGATCACCAATATCCACAACGACGGTGCTGCCGCCCTACGGGCATTCCTGCAATTCGCTCAGGCAAGCGCCATCGGACAATTCGAGCGTGCCCAATCCGTGCTCGGTGCCCTCAACCATGGGGCGCGCAGCGCCTTCATCCGCTCAGCTCCGGATGACAGCATCCGCGAAGCGTTGGCCGCAGGCTTGCGCGAACGCGGACACACGGTACATACCAACGTCGGTCGCTCACAATTCCGTTGCGACATTGCCATTGTCGAACAGGGTGGCGCCGGTTATGCGCTTGCGATACTGCTCGACGGGCCGGGCGAAGTCGTCACCGACACCGCTGAACGATATGTCTTCCGCCCCGGCATCTTGCGCAGCTTCGGCTGGCGCGTGCTCGACATCCCCGGGCGCGACTGGATCGAAAATCCCGATGCCGTGATCTCCCGCATTGAAACCATCCTCGAGAATGGAGAGGACCGGGCCCTCGATGCCGAGATCAGCACAGCGGACGCCTTCCCCGGTGAAGCCGCCGTAGTCCCGGACATGCCAGTCAAGGCATCATCAGAGTCCGCAGCGGCGCCGTCTACTGGAGATGCCGAGTGCGTGCGATCACTACGCTTCGAACAGGGCAACTCCCGCAAATTCTGGCGGGCAAGCGTCAAGGGTTGCGAGCTGAGTGTCTGCTACGGGCGTATCGGAACCAACGGCCAGACTGTGCTGAAACAGTTCGAATCCCCGGAGCGCACCCGACGCGAGATGAACAAGCTGGTGGAAGAAAAGCTTCGCAAGGGCTACGTGGAGGACGCGTAGCCTGCCAACGCCACAATCCCTTCGGCATTGCAATGAAGGGTTGACGCGACGCCGGCTGAAGCTGCTACGGAAATGTCGGCGTCATGTGCGCGAGTGCGCCCAGAACCTGTTTACGATCTTTGGAAACTCGTGAAACAGGACTGGAATTTTCTTGAAACGCTGCAAAAAGAAAGCTCGCCATCCCGGCGAAAGCCGGGATCCAGATCGCACGCCCGGTACTGGATCCCGGCTTTCGCAGGGATGACGATGGTTTTCCACAGATCGTGAACAGCTCCTCAGGGCAGCTTGGTGATGCGTGGCGTCTGCAGGGCCGGATCGCTCGGAGAATACGGCGCATGCGGGGCCTTGAAATTCGCCAGGTAACTCACCAGCGCGTCGAGGTCCTGTCCGCCGCCGATGGGGTTGAGACCATGCGTCAGCACCGAGAAGCCATCACCACCGCTTGCCATGAAATTGTTGACGGTGACCTGTAGCGGCGTGGCCGCCGTGTAAGGTGCTACGAAGCCGCCTGCCCCGTAGAGCGGCGCACCGTTGAACGAGATCGTCGTGATGCGGCTGCAACTCGATGCCGGCACGCTGGCCGACCAGCTATAGCGCAAGCCCTTCGAGATCTGCATGATGCGGTCCGTGGTCTGCATCGGTTCGCCGGGCAGCTGGCAGCCGGCGAATTGTTGCTCCAGCACATCCTTGAGTTGTTGCGCGGTCAGCGTAAGCGTCTGCAGGATGTTGCCGAAGGGCTGCACAGTGAAGGCCTCGCCGTAGGTGACATCGCCGGCAACTTCGCCCCCGCTGCTCTGGTTGAAGACGAAGCCGGGGCTGCGCACGCCGCCACGATTCATCAGCGCGATCTGTGCCGCACCAGGAGCGGGCGCGCGGGTTGCATCCAGCTGCGCATCGGCAATGAGGTCGCCGGCTGGCATTTCATCGCCGCTATTGGGCAGGTCCTGCGTGATGGAGCCGATCACGACGTTCGCCAGTGGCGCGACCAGCGCGTTGTACTTGGCCATGATGTCAGCGATCTGCGCAATGGGCTGAATGCTGGCGTCGCTGCGGTCCACCACGATGTTGCTGGCATAGACGCCGAGCACGTCACCCGTGGCCACATCCAGCGTCAGGTCGGCCTGCGTCAGGACACGGCCGAATGCGCTCGCCTGCGTCACCGGGATGTTGCGTCCGGCAAGGTTCGGAAAGCGGCAGTTGTAGGACAGATGCGAGTGGCCTGATACCACCATGTCCACGTGATCATCCAGCTTCGCCACGATGCTGCGCAGCGGTTCGGTGCCCGCACCACTCGCACAACCGTTGATATCGCTGGCGGCCGCATTGGTGCCCTGGTGCAGCAGCACGACGATGGCCTCCACGCCCTGCGCGCGCAGCTTGGGCACCAGGGCGTTGATCGTCGCGGACTCCTCGTCGAAGCGCAGGCCGGCGACGCCGCTGGGCGTCACGATGCTGGGTGTGTCCTTCAGCGTGAGACCGATAAAGCCCACGCGCACGCTCTTGCCACTGGCCGCGTCCTTGAAGCTCTTGATTGCAAACGGTGCGAACAAGGTCTTGCCGGTCGCGTTGAACACTACATTGGCGGCGAGATACCTGAACTTCGCCCCCTCGAACGGCACCGGCGTACCCACTTGTGCACCCTTGCAGCTATTGGCCGGGTCCGCAAAGCTGCAGCCGCCATTCTGCATGCGCAGCAGTTCGGCAAAGCCTTCGTCGAACTCATGGTTGCCGACTGCGCTGAATTCCAGGCCGATGCGGTTCAGCACTTCGATGCTGGCTTCGTCGTGCAGCAAGGCGGAGCCGAGCGGGCTGGCGCCAATCAGATCGCCGGCGCCGACCACCACGTTGTTCGGGTTGTCCTTTTTCAGCTTGGCGACATAGCCGGCCAGGTAGTCGGCGCCTCCCGCCGGTTTGCCGGCGAAGTTGCCGGGCGACATCAGATTGCCGTGGAAGTCGTTGAAGGCGATGAGCCTGACGGTCATCGTAGCGGCCTGTGCGGAAAACGCAGAGGCCGAAGACAGCAGCAGAGCAAGCAACTGTTTCTTCATGGTCGGTCTCCTTTCAACGATCACGATGGCTGCGACGCAGCGCCGTCAGCATCAGCAGGCCGCCCGTCAGCAGCGCGAGGCTGGAAGGCTCCGGCACATCGCTGATGGCGAGTTGCACAGCACCCACCGTGGTGCCCAGCGGCAGCGTTGTCGCCTCGCCGTTGATGCTGTATTCACCTGCTGCCAGCGTGAAGACGGCGCGGCTGTAACGCGCATCGGCCAGCGCTGCATCGAAATCCAGACCCAGGCTGTCCGGGTAGGAGTTGATGGCCGCGCTGCTCGCACCCAACAAGGTCGCTCCGTTGAAAACCTTGAAGACATCGCCGGCGAAACCGCCATCGACGACGGTCAGCGTCGCGACCTGGCCGGCCGCCACACTGAAGTCGAAGCTCAGCGCATCGCCGCCGAGATCGATCCACTGCGTTCCGTAGAAATCATCCACATCGAAAGTGTTCCAGTTGCCATCGGCCACCAGCACGGTGGCATGCGCCTGCGCGACCAACCCGGCACACAGCGCCAGGCCCGCCGCCCACTGTTTCAATCTGCTCATCTTCACGCTCTCCTGAAATTCGTTTGAACTCGTGACCGCTTCGATGGCGCGAAACCGGCTTCGCGCAACGCAGCCGCAGGACGCCCTGCATGGCGCTGCCTCCAAGGCGAAGGCGCAGCTTGCATGGCAAGAATGACAATCGTGTGAAGAATCCGGGACGAACAGATGTCGGCGCCGGCTGCGCTTCTCCGCGATATGCACAGCAGGTATGGGCATAAAAAAACGCCCGACAAAGCCGGGCGTTTCTTCGCGACATGCATGCAGTGAAGCAGCGGAAAATTACTGCCCGGGTGAACCAATCGACGAAGCACTACCCGGTTGGGATTTACCGCCGGCAGTACCGACCGCCGCCGCAACATAGTTTGGCGTTGCAGTCGAAACGGTATCCCACACGGCGGACTTGGTCGCACTGCCGCCGACGAAGATCGCACCGGCATGATTTCCGGCGCTAACGAGCGCGGCACTTGCACCGGTGGCCGTTGGAATCGCCTTCAGCGTGCCGTCACCCTGCGTCGCACTGATCGCCGCGCCGTAGTTCAGGGCCGCTGCGACATTACCGTTCGCATCGTAGAGGATCACCGCATCGCCCTTACCCAGGCCGATCGGGTTAGCTGCGTCGTTATTGACGTTCAATATCGCTACGACCGGCACCGTGGCAGCAAGGCCCCAGGTGGTACGGAACGCACTTTCCGATCCTGGCGCAGCCGAGATGACGACCAGACGTTCACCCGCAGCGATTGTCGTGCCGGGCAAAAATGCCGCGCTATTGTTGGCGTCGTTGACGTCCGCATGGTTGTCGCCCCACTTCCATCCAGTCAGGTTGATGGCCGTGCTGCCGTAGTTATGGATTTCAAGGAAATCGCCGCCTACCGCGTTCGAGTTGACTTCCGAGATCAGCAGGGTCGGCGCCGGTGCACCCGCTGCCGCGGTCGTGAAGCTCAGTGTCTTCCCTGCATACGGGTTGCCATACAGGTCAGTGACCACGCCGCCGGCCAATTGCACGCTGTAGCTGGAGTTGTCCTGCAAAGCTGATGTCAGGGTAATACTGAGCTTGCCGCCGTTGAACTTGACCTGGGTCGTATCGGCAACGGACACGCTACGGATGTCAGAACCGTTGCTGATGACAAGGCTACCCGCGCCAGCCTGCACGGCTTCGTTGAAGAACAGCGTCACGTGGCTACCGACGATGCCTGTCGCACCATCGACGGGGGCACTGCCGTTCAGCGTCGGCGCTGTATGGTCAGCTGTGCCGATCGTCGAGAACGAGAGTGCAGAGGAATCGGACACGGCAGAAGTATCGCCACCCGCCGCAGTCTTGATCGCGCCTGCCGGATACGTGATGTTGTATGTGCTGCCGGCAACCATGAAGAACCTTGGATGGATCTTCATCACGTTGCCATTGAACGCCACCTGCGATGTGTCGGTGACAGGAATCGTACGCGTGTCGCCCGCACCGTTAGCGAGAACGATATTGCCGCTACCCGCCTTCACCGCTTGATCGAACGTAAGGTACAGGTTGCTGCCAACGCCAACGTTGGTTTTGCCGGTGGTTGGCTTGAAGAGGGTCAAGCCGGGCAGGCTCGCGCCCGCAGCCTGTTCACCGACCACATAAATCGTGCCGTCCGAGCCCATGGTCACCCCCTCATTCTGGGCAGTGGTGCTCATCGACAAGCGGCTCAGCAACTTGCCGGTACGATCCATCTTGACGATCTGGCCATCGGGCGCGCCGATGACAATGACGTTATCGTAATCCGGAGCGCTGCTCGGGACGATGTTCGACAGCGAGAAAACGTCATTGAAGGCAGACAGGCCCGCCTTGCTCGCGTCGAACAACACGGGCGGATTGTCTGTCGTCGGCAGGATCGGCGTACCGTCCGAGGCCGTCGCCGACGTGCCTGCAAAATTGATCGCCGCCTGGAAAATGTTCGTCGGCTGCGACTGGCGCACGGCAATGTAGCCGCCTGTTTTCGGATCGAAAGTAATCCCCTCGATACCGACGTTGGCAACGGTCGTGCCCAATTTGACGGACTGCACGTCTGCCCTGCGCAGCGTTCCACCTGCAATATAGGTGAAGAGGTTGGCTTGACGGAGGCGCTCTTCCTGCAACAAGAACTTGCCACCACCGACATAGGTGATGCCCTCGGTGTCCTGGAAATCTCCGGCATTGAGCGTCATCGAATCGAGAACATGACCATCGCTCTTTGCAATCTGCACGACCGAGGTAGCGCCGTCGCCGACAACAAACAAGGTGTCGGTATCCTTGTCGTAGGTAATGCCGGACGCCTCGTCGTTCAATAGATTGCTGCCGCTACCCACCTGCAGGGGAAAACTGGCTGTCTGCGTATAGTTGTTCAAATCATAAGTACTTTGCACATCGGTAAATGTCAGTACAGGAGTCTTGCTCTCTGCAGCGCTGCTGCTTCCAGCGCTACTACTGCTTCCGGCACTGCTGCTTGTCGCACTGCTACTGCTCGCGGCGTTGCCGCTCCCTGCGCTACTACTTCCAGCACTGTTATTAGTGCCCTCAGCGCTGTTGTCACTACTCCCACCGCCGCATGCGCCAAGACTGACGGCCAGAATCGAAGGAAGTAAAACTTGAATGTAGATTGAATGTACGGTTTTCACGATGGCGTAGGAAATTGATGGGTTGTAGAAAACCCGCGATTTTGTCTGCCTCATGTTTCATCTTTGTGTGAACCGTCGCGGATTCGTCAGGCGCGTTCGCCCCGCACGCGGCAAGGCGTCGATCGTCACAATGAAAAGGGCTGCGTCTTTCTTGAAAGATCCCGTTCCACGATAATGTCGCCAATCCCTTCAATTGAGAGGACTCGCCCCGGCAAGTCGGGGCGAGTCCTCTCACGCCAGACGTTAGATTGCAGAATGAGATTCTTTCCGATACTGCTTGTCAGCATTCTCTCTTCATCGTGCATGCAAAGCACCAAGCATCCGCCTCTTGAGTACCTGGCAAGAGAGTTGTGCAACAGAAACACCGTTGGAGAAGAAGTCAGATATGAAAGAGTGGCCGACAAGAGAATACTTATATGGCGGGAAGATTCTCATACTGAAATCGTCGGATATTCCGATGGCTTTCGGAAGACTGCCGTGTGTGAGCTAAGGCTTGGAAATAACCGAGAGGTACTGGAGATAAAGTACCTGGAGACTACAGGCTAGCAAGTCGCTCGAATCGAGCGTTCCACTCCTTGGGGCCGGCGCAGCCGGCCTTGTCGCTTAATCGTCAGACAGCTCAGAGATCGAATGCATATGTCAAAGAGCGCATTCTTTGTCTTCTTCGCCCTCAGCTTGGCAGCCGCAGCAGTCAGTGCCGCGCCCTGGAAAAACCCTCAAGCCGGAGATAATGCGATTCCCTACGGAAACGTATCAGAAGCATTGACAGCCCTGAAGAGCAAGCCCGGCGTCACGATTCACGTCAAAAGGCAGAAAGAACTCCTGATTACCGAAGCCGATCAAAGAACACACTGGTCGTTCACGGCCGCTGATCATCCTGCACATCCTGCAGTAGTACGCCGCATCGTTCGATCTGGCAGCGACGACAGAGGCGGAGTCTCAATCCTGTGCGATGAAAGCTCAGTGCATTGCGAGAGGTTTCTTGCGGTCCATAAGACTATCTACGATCTCGCAGGAATCCCGATCGTGGCACCCAAGCCCCAGGTGTCAGCAGCAACCCAATGAGTTGCATCTAGCTGCTTAATCCATCCATAGAGAGGCCGTCACAATGGCGACACCGCTTGCGTGGCCTCTCATGCCAAACTCAGACAGCAACAAGAAACCATATGTCCCCGACCACGCTTACGCTTCAGCAATATCTCCACGAGCACATACCCTTGTCGAAGGCAATGCAGGTGTCAGTGGTGTCAGTTTCGCGCGAGTCCGTGGTGCTAAGTGCTCCGTTGGAGCCAAACATCAACCATCGCGAAACCGTCTTTGGTGGCAGCGCTTCTGCTCTGGCAATTCTTTCGGCCTGGTCGCTCTTGCATACGCGGCTTCAAGTCGAGCACCCAGCAAGCTGCCGTCTTGTCATCCAGCGCAACACCATGGAGTATTCCTTGCCGATTCAGGGGCAGTTTCTAGCCCGCTCGGCATTGGTACTGCCGGAGCAGTGGCCCAGCTTTCTCCGCGTACTGTCGCGCCGGGGAAAGGGGCGCATTGCAGTCAAGTCGGTGCTTGAGCACCTTGGCCAACCGGTTGGTGAGTTCAGTGGCGAGTTCGTCGCCCTTGGTAGCGATGCTGCCGCCTAGCACTACAGTCGAGTGGGTTGCCGCGAGCATTGCTCATGGCTCCCGGCCGCCCCTCACTTCTACTCGTGGGGCTCCAATGCAATCCAACCGCCCACTACGCAATATCGTGGCGACACAATGAGGACGTTCGCAATGCGCAGCCGCAAAATCCTGACCGCCTTTCTGGCTTTGACGATGTTTGGTTTCCACGTGGCGCCGCTGCACGCGCGCGACGCCAGCAAGCACAGCGCACAGGAGTTGTTCGAAGCGCTGGTGCAAAGGTTTTCCGGCGTGCTGCTGGCAAGTCCGACCCGCCGCAGTCCGGCGCCGGAAACGGCGGCGGTATTGCTGGAGGGGAAGGCACTGCCGCTGGGGCCTCGGCTGCAGAGCACGGCGACCTGGCGTGTATTGACGCAAGAGCAACTTGTTGCCGAGCAGCGCGCGGTGTTCATCATCGTCACGCAGCTGGGCGCCCAAGGGCCCGACATGCTGATCGACTACGAGATTCCGACGAACGCCTCCTCGGGCACGCTGCGCGCAAAGGATCAGGACGGAAAACTGGTCTTCGAGGTTGAAGACAGCTATCGATCCAGCAGTGGCTCACGCGCCACCTATGCGCGCCTGTATGGGGGGATCGCCTGTCGCGAAGACACGGAAATGGCTTTCCGATACAACTTCTATGCGCTTTCGCGCGAAAGCGGGCGTTGCACCCGCCCGACCTTTCCCGAATCAAGTTCACCGTTTGAATGGTGACGGTCGCGATGCCCTGCAAGCGCGCCGGACCGAAGGAGCAAGTCATGAAGATCCAGCACTCGAGATCGTGACGGCGGACGTAGAGCGCCGCGGCAGGGCTCAACCGCCTGGCTGCATCCTGAACAAAAGCGGACGCTATCGGCCAAGGTTGTGACAGACCGCTTTGCCGATAAAGCGCCGCCGGCCTCTCCACAGGAGCGACCTGGAATGAAAAAAGGCGGCATCGTCGATGGCGCCCTGCTGATCAAGCTTGCTAGCACCGCCGCAGGGATTGCCAAAAAGCACGCCGCTGGTGGTGGTGTTGTGGGCCAATGAATGCGTTGACCATTTTTCACCGGTGGCGATCTCCCTCCCAGTCCGACGGTCCCCTTGCCTTAATTGCCGTGCAACATTCGGATTGAATACTCGTCAGTCTTGATTCTTCAACGAATGACGAGGGCATGATGAAACGGTGCATGTTGGGTATTGCGAGCCTCCTGTCGCTGGCGCTTCTGAGCGCCTGCGGTTCCTCCGGCGACGATGAGTCGCTGCCGGTCTCAAGCCCGGCACCGGTCGCGGCCACGCCGAGCGGCAGCAAGGCGGAGCTGGCCCTGTTGGAAACCACCGATCTGCATACCAACGTCATGAGCTACGACTACTTCAAGCTCGCGGAGGACAAGTCGTTCGGCTTTGAACGCGTAGCCACGCTGATCGCCGCAGCGCGCAAGGAGTTCGCCAACTCGGTCCTGCTCGACAATGGCGACACGATTCAGGGCACCGCACTGTCGGACTTTCAGGCCCTGGTCAGTCCCATCGCCTGCGACCAGACCCTGGCCATGTACAAGGTCATGAATCAGGCCGGCTTCGATGGCGGTGGCATCGGCAACCACGAGTTCAATTACGGCCTCAACTACTTGAGCCAGGTGACGGGCAATCGCTTCGCGATCGAGGGCCTGCCTGACCCGTCAGCGCAGAAGAGCTGTGCCGGCCCCAACTTCCCGCAGGTGCTGGCGAACGTGCACAGCGTCAAGACCAACGAGCCCCTGTTCCAGCCTTACGCCATCCTGAGCCGCAGCCTCAAGGCGACCACACCCGACGGCAAGGCCATCGTCGCGCCGATCAAGATCGGCATCATCGGTTTCGCACCGCCTACCATCATGAGCTGGGACAAGCGCTGGCTGGATGGCAAGGTCTACACGGTGGGCGTCAAGGAGGCGGCCGAGAAGTACATCCCCGAAATGCGCGCCAAGGGCGTCGATCTGGTGGTGGTCATTTCGCACGGCGGTCTCGACAACTCGACCTACTCGCCGACCATGGAGAACGGCAGCTATCACCTGTCG
Source organism: Rhodocyclaceae bacterium (assembly GCA_035456105.1). GTDB lineage: Bacteria > Pseudomonadota > Gammaproteobacteria > Burkholderiales > Rhodocyclaceae > Viridibacterium. Next base: position 531,822 of record DATIDV010000017.1, read on the forward strand.
AAAGTGGCTGGTGTGGATGCCATGCTGATCGGGCATTCACATCAGATTTTCCCGGACGCGACGAGCACGGTGAGCCAGTTCAACCTGCCCGGTGTCGACAAGGTCAAGGGCACGGTCAACGGCGTGCCGACGGTGATGGCGAACTTCTGGGGCAAGCACCTGGGCGTCGTCAAGCTCGATCTGAGCTTCAATGGCAGCCAGTGGGTCGTCAACAAGGACAACACCGTCGTCGAGGCGCGTTCGATCCAGAAGGCCGACAAGAGCTACGTCGATCCTGACCCGCAGGTGGCCGCCGTGATCGCTAACGAGCATCAGGCGACCATCGCGTATGTGAAAACGCCGATTGGCGCGACCGACTTCCGTATGAACAGCTATTTCGCCGATGTCGGTGATGTCACCGCGATACAGCTCGTCAATCAGGCTCAGGCCGATTACGTCGAGAAGTATGTGAAGGCCAATCTGCCGCAATACGCGAACCTGCCGGTGCTGTCGGTCAGCGCACCGTTCAAGAGTGGTTTCGCCGGCGGCACGGACTTCACCGATGTGGCCCAGGGCGCGGTGGCGATCAACAACGCGGCCGACCTCTACCTGTACCCGAACACGGTTTATGCCGTGAAGATCGATGGCACGGGCATCAAGGCCTGGCTCGAGAAGGCGGCCAGCCGCTTCAACAAGATCGATCCGGCCAAGACCACCGAGCAGGCGCTGGTCAGCAGCTTTCCGGGCTACAACTTCGACATCTTCACCAGCCCGGACATCAGCTACGAGATCGACGTGACGCAGGACCTCAACAGCCGCATCAAGAACCTGACCTACAAGGGCGTTGCGATCTCGCCGACGCAGGAGTTCATCGTCGCGACCAACAACTATCGCGCCAGTGGCGGCGGGAGCTTCCCCGGGCTGGACGGCAGCAAGACGATCTACGCTTCGCCGGACGCCAACCGCGACGTGCTGATCGCGTATATCAAGTCGGTCAAGACGATCACGCGCGTCACGAACGGCGCGGCGCGTAGCTGGCGCTTTACGCCGGTCGCGGTTGCAGGGCCAGTCACGTTCAGCTCGGCCCAGGGCATGCTGGCGCTCGCGCAGGCAAGCGGCCTCGCCAATGTCTCGCTGCTGCGCGCTGACGATGGCAGTGGCAAGCAGCTCTCCGTTTATGCCATTGACCTGAGCAAGTAAGGTGCTGCGCCCATTTCCTGATTTGTGGAGACGTCTCGGTTGGGCGCTCGCGCTGGTGGGCGTGCTGGTGGTGGGCGCGTACGCCGCCGCCCGCGGATCGATACCGGATGCGGCCTACATCGCACAGTTGCAGGTCGAGGCCGGAGCGGCGGCCAATACCGCCGCGCGGGCCAGACTCGAAGCACTCGCGCGCGGCGGGCTGAGCGAGGCGCAGCTGGCCTGGGGTGAAATTCTCGTGGCCAGTGCGGAGCTGCCCCAGGTGCAGGCTGGCGTAGGCTGGCTGGAACGGGCATGGCGGGCGGGTATTCCGGAGGCCGCGCTCGCGCTGGGAAAGCGCTATCTGCTCGCCTCCCCTGGCTGGACGCGTGACCCGGTGCGGGCCTTCGCGCTGTTCGAGGGTTGCGCGCGCACGGGTCATGCCGGCTGCGCCTACTACCTGGCGCGCATGTATTCCAGCGGCGATGGCGTCGCGGCCGACAAGCTGCAGGCATTCCATTGGCTTGAAATGGCGGCCGTGCACAGGGAGCCCGCAGCGTTGTTCCTGCTCGCCAATGCCTATCGCTACGGTGAAGGCGTAGCGCCCGACGCGGCGCGCGCGCTCGCCTTGTACGAGGAGGCTGCGGAGCGCGAGCATCCTCTGGCCATCCAGACCCTGCTGCTGGCACACCGCTACGGCGAACTCGGCCTGTCGCCCGATCGCGAGGCCGCGTACCACGACGCGCTGGAACTGGCGCATGCGCTCAAGCACCCGGCGCTGGATCCCTGAAATAAGGTGGACGACGTGTCGGCGCCGGTCGCCCGGAAGACCAGCGTCATGGGGATTGACGCCTCTGCAAATCGCGGACGGTCGATAGCGGTGCCTCGCTTCGCGCGGGGCCCTGTTTTTTCACGCCGCTACGCAGCCAGAGATAGACCGCCATAAATGAAAAAGGGCGGCCTCCGCAGATGCCGCCCTTCCCGCAGGCTTCCTGGTTCCGTCTATTTCACCGACTTGCGACGCCGCGCCGTCACCCCGAGAGCACCCAGCCCCGCGCAAAGCAAGGCGAGCGATCCGGGCTCAGGCACAGCCTGGACCGAGAAGGCATAGTCGGTGTTGGCACTCAACGCCGAGGTGTTGATCTGCCAGTCGAACTTGTCGCCATCGCCGTAAGGATTGCCGATGAGCACGCCGAAGTGTTCGAGCGGGACGGCGAGATTGCTCACGATGTAGCTGCTGCCGACTTGCGAGACGCTGAACACGCCGCTGGCCGTGTTGTTGAAGGCCGAGTTGGCGCTGCCGGCCACGACAGGCGCAAAACCGAAATCGAGCCGAACGCCCGCGATACCGCCAGCGAGGAAGTTGTTGATGACAGCATTGAAGTCCACCGAGCCCGCAGCGATTTCGGCGCTGTTGAAAGCCAGGTTGAACGACAGGCTCTGTGTGTTGTAGGCATTGATGTCGAGTGCCAGCAAACCGTCCGACGAGTAGTCGGTAAAGGTATTGCCGTTGAGGTTCGAAGCGGACAGCGTCACGGCCATTGCGGGCAAGGCGGTCGACAGCAGTGCGGCGAGTAGAAGTTTTCTCATGATCTTTCCTTGAAGGGATTTAAAGCGTGCCGCTGGCCCACGGGCCGGTGATGGCGACAGTCAGGCCGGGGGCTTGCAGGTTGGCGAACAGCACGCGGCCGTCGGGGCTGAAACACGAGCCGCACCATTCCGTATCGCGCTGATCTCCGGTGACGGCGCCCGGCTTGCCTGCGGCGGCCAGCTCCTCGGCCGTGAAGTTGTAGTTGTTGGCGGCGAACACATAGGAGCTGCCATCGTTGCGCAGGGCCATGAGGCGTTGTGCCGGGACCGAGATGGTCTGACCTGCCGCGTTGAGGCCGGAGGACGCACCGTCTTCGTTGAACACCAAACCGCCGCGCGGGCTGACGCAGATGTTGTCCGGCGAATTGCCGACGGTGATGTCGTTGCTGACGAAGATGGCCTTGAGCGTGCCCGTCGCCAGATCCAGTGACCAGATACGACCCTGGCGATTGGGGTTCGCAGTCACCTGCTTGTCGGTGAAGAACACGATGCCATTGGCAACCCAGCAGCCTTCGTTGGCGCCGAAGATGGCAGCACCCTTGGCATAGGCCTGGAGGTAGGGGCCGCTGGCAGAAACCGTGCCGACCACGGACGACAGGCTTGCGCCATCCAGGTCAGGATTGGCGATGTCGACCCACTCGGTCTGGTACTCCTGGCATAGCGTCGGCATGCGCAGGTCGGCATTTGCCACATTCTTCACGCGCAGACCTTGCAGGCGGCCACCTGCGTGCAGCGAGTTCAGGCCTCCGCTGACGTTGTTCGGCAGGAAGCGGTACAGCGTGTTGGCATTGCCCTGATCTTCCGTGAGGTACCAGTAGCCGGTCTGCGTATCGAGTGCGCTGGCTTCGTGCGCCATGCGGCCCATGTCGACGATGGGGTTCGGGTTGGCTGCGTTGAGGCTGGTGTCGGCGGGTACTTCGAAGACGTAGCCGTGCTTCTTGCCGGTCGTGCTGATGCTGTTTGAGCGCAGCTCTTCGTTGGTCATCCACGAGCCCCAGCTGGAGATGCCGCCTGCGCAGTTGCGATAGGTGCCACCGAAGGAAGCGAAGCTCTCGACCCAGTTGCCGTCCCGCCACACGAGATTGGTCGTGCCGCCGATCTGGTAGTTGCCTGCCGTGCTGCCAATGTCATGCTTGGCGACCGTAGCCTTGCTGGCGCCGATGATATTGGCAGCGCTGGTGGACGTGCTCTGTTCGTGATTGCGTACCAGCACCAGTTCGCTGCTGCGGCCGAGCTTGCGGGTCAGCGCCACGCCCATGCCGTCATGTGAGCTGGGGGTTGCCAGGCCATCGGCCATCAGGTCGCCGCGCCAGCCGAAGGACTTGTAGCTGAAGCCGGGCGGCAGCTGCAGCAGTGGCAGGCCGGTGGTCAGGTCATTGACCGGCGCAATCGCACCGTAGGGGCTCACGCCCAGCGTGGATGCTGTGGCGGGCAGACAGGCTGCCTCGGCGGTGCGGCTGGCCAGTGCTGCAATCGGGCCGGCGAATGCCGTGATGATGGCGGCCGAGCCGCCCTTGATGAGACCGCGTCGCGATCCAGAAAAATCCGGGGTATCCATCGCTCTATCCTTTACAGGTTGTTTTGAAAAACCATGCTGAGAATGAGGAGGCAGCGTTACAGCTTTGTGATGACACGCGCCTGAATGGCCCGCACGCGCAGGCCTCGTCCAGGACCCGTGTGCAGCCTCACGGGCTTATCGTTTCCGAATGCAGAGCGCGTCGCGAGGCCTTCGAGCACGATGTTCTCGTGGAAGCCGTCATTCTCCGCGTCACCTTTGTACGAGGATGCCGGGCAGCGCCTGTGCCTCGTTTGATCTACCGCCGGGCAGCGTGCGTTACCGCATTGCGGGCAGGTTCAAGCGACTGGAAGCGAATGCCGCTAACATGCGCGCCGGTTTACACATTTCGAGGATTCGCATGAAACTGGCAAATGCTGTGTGGTTTGCGGTCGCTGTTTCCGGGTTGAGCTATGCACAGCCAACGGCAACGCCCGCGGCGCGCGTGGAGTCATTTTCACCACGGGGTGAAGTGAAGGACGTGCGTCAGGTCGTGGCGCGCTTCTCGGAGCCCATGGTGGCCTTCGGCGATCCGCGCCTGCCCTCGCCTTTTGACGTGAAGTGCGAAGGCAAGGGCAATGCTCACTGGGTCGATGCGCGTAACTGGGCCTACGATTTCGAAGCGGACTTGCCCGCCGGCCTCAAGTGCAGTTTCACCACGCGTGCGAAGCTGACGACGCTGGCGGGCGCAGCTGTCACGAATGCGACCTACAGCTTCTCCACCGGCGGGCCGGCGATTCGCGAATCCTGGCCCGGCGAGGGCGACAGCGACATCGACGAGAGCCAGGTATTCCTGCTCGGTCTGGATGCCGTCGCCGATGTCGCCAGCGTGCGCGCGCATGCCTTCTGCAATGTCGAGGGCGTCGGCGAACGTGTACCGCTGGAAATCATTGAAGGCGATGAGCGCAAGAAGATTCTGGCGGAGCAGGAAGGGCGCGCGCGGAACTTCTTCGCCGTGCTCACCAAGCACGGCCGTGCCGGCGTGCTGGCGGTCAAGGATGATCGCTTCAAGAACGCGCCGCTGATTGTCGCGCGCTGCGCACGCAAGCTGCCCGCAGGTGGTGAAGTGCGTCTCGTGTGGGGCAAGGGCGTGCGCACGGTCGGCGCGGTGGCCGACAGTATCGCGACCTCGGCGGATCAGACCCTGCCGTTCCGGGTGCGCGAAGAATTCTCGGTCAGGCAGAGTTGCGAGCGCGTCAATGCGAAAGCGGGTTGTGTGCCGGTGCTGCCGATCACGCTGAATTTCACTGGGATGGTTGATGCGAGCCTGGCGGCGAAGATCGAATTGCGCACGGGCGGCGGCAAGGTGTTCACGCCGAAGATCGACGAACGCTCGAAGAGCGTCGACAGTGTGAGTTTTGCGGGTCCGTTCCCGGCACGCAGCGAGGTGACCATCGTCCTGCCGCGCGGCTTCAAGGACGATGCCGGGCGCGAGCTGGCGAACGCCTCGTCGTTCCCGCTGGATGTGCGCGTCGACGAAGATCCACCCCTGGTGAAGTTCGGCTCGCACTTCGGCATTCTCGAGTCGAAGGCGCAACCGGCCTTGCCGGTCAGTGTGCGCAATGTCGAAGCGACGATGAAGGGACTGCAGACAGCGCCCTTCAGCGGCAGCGCTGCGAGCAGCGCAGGTGAAGGCAATCTGGCGAAGATCGACACGGGCAGCGATGAACACATCGCCACCTGGCTCAATCGCGTACTGCGTCCGCCGCAGGACCAGCGTGCCAATGAACAGGCCTTCGAGAAGAAGTACAACCGCTATCCGCGTGAAGGCGAAATTCCGCTGTTGTTCAACAACAAGTCAGGCGATTTCAAATCGACCGCGCTGACCCTGCCACGCAGCGAAGGCGATAAGGTGCTCGAGCTGGTCGGCATCCCGCTGCCCAAGCCCGGCTTCTATGTGGTCGAGTTCGCCAGCAATCGCCTCGGCGCGGCACTCCACAACGAGAAGAAGCCCTACTACACGTATTCGAGTGCACTGGTGACCAATATGGCCGTGCACTTCAAGCTCGGCCGCGAGTCCTCGCTCGCCTGGGTGACGCAACTCGACAACGCCGAGCCGGTCGGCAATGCGCGTATCAGCGTGTCGACCTGTAACGGCTCGCCCCTGTGGAGCGGCAAGACAGATGCCAAGGGCATTGCCCGCATCGATGCGGAGTTGCCGGCGCACTACTACGACAACGAATGCAACGGCCTGCTCGTCGTCGCGCGCAAGGACGACGACCTGTCCTTCATGCTGTCGAGCTGGGGCGAGGGCATCTCGACCTGGCAGTTCAATCTCGGCGGCGGCGCCGTGGCGGGCAAGGTCGCCGCGCATACCGTATTCGACCGGCCGTTGTTCCGCGCGGGCGAAACGGTGTCGATGAAACACTTCCTGCGTCAGCGCACGAGCAAGGGCTTCGCCACACCAGCGGGGGCGCCGCAGAAGAAGGTCGTACTGACGCATCAGGGCAGTGGCCAGGAGTACGACGTGCCGGCGAGCTGGAACGCGGGCACCGGCGTGTCCACCTGGGCCATTCCCAAGGAGGCGAAACTCGGCAGCTACCGCGTCACGCTGCGGCTCGGCGATGAGCGCTACGAGTCCGGCAGCTTCCGCGTGGAGCAATACCGCGTGCCGCTCATGAAGGCCGTGCTCAAGCCACCGAGCGCGACCGCGGTGAAGGCCAGCACGGTCGATGTCGACGCGCAACTGTCCTATCTCGCGGGTGGTGTCGCGGCGGGCGCGCCGGTGAAGTTCCGCAGCCGCCTCGTGACCTATCCGCTGGTGTTCCCGGCGTACGACGACTTCCGCTTTGGCGGCAAGGTACCGCAGGAAGGCCTCTCGGCGGTGGAGCCCTATTCGTACGATCCCTCGGGTGAGGAGGACGAAGGTGATGACGAAGTGAACGCGCCATCTGCGGCCACCACCGGTTACGCGGCGCGTACGCGCAGCCTGACGCTGGACGCCAACGGCGGCGCACGCGTGAGCTTCGACGGCATTCCGCTGTCCGACGATTCGCGCGCGCTCGAAGTCGAGATGGAGTACAGCGATCCCAATGGCCAGATCCTCACCTCCGCTACGCGCGTGCTGGTGCTGCCGTCTGCGCTGGTGCTCGGCATCCGCATGGAAGGCTGGTACGCCACCAAGGAGCACATGAACTTCAAGGTGCTGGCGCTCGACGCCAGCGGCAAGGTCCAGGCGGGCAAGAAGATCAGCGTCGACGCCTACCTGCGCAAACGTTATGCCTATCGCAAGCGCCTGCTTGGAGGCTTCTACGCCTATGAAGAGACGCAGGAGATCAAGCGCGTCGGCTCGGCCTGCAGCGGCACCACCGATCAGCGCGGCATGCTGATCTGCGATGGCGCTGCGCCGGATTCCGGCGACATCATCCTGGTCGCGCGCGCCGAGGACGAGAAGGGCAATACTAGCGTGGCCAGCGCGGATGTCTACGTGGCGGGCGAGGACGCATGGTTCTCCGCCTCGCAAAGCGATCGCATCGACGTGCTCGCCGACAAGCGCGCCTACCAGCCGGGTGATGTCGCGCACTTCGAGGTGCGCATGCCCTTCCGCGAAGCCACGGCACTGGTCACCGTCGAGCGCGAAGGCGTACTCAGTTCCATGGTCGTGCCGATCAGCGCGAAGAACCCCTTCGTCGACGTGCCGATTTCGAAGGAGTTCGGCCCGAACGCCTACGTGTCGGTGATGGTCGTGCGTGGCCGCGTCGACATCGAGACGCCCGGCCGCTTCGCCTGGCTGCGCCGCATGATCTATCGCATTGGCATGTTCTTCGGTCTGGTCAAGGAGCTGCCGCACGAAATCAACACGGCACCGACCGCGCTCGTCGACCTGACCAAGCCGGCCTTCCGGATGGGCATGACGCAGATCAAGGTCGGCTGGCAGCAGTACGAACTCAAGGTCAAGGTCGAAGCGGATCGCGAGCGCTACACCGTGCGCGACAAGGCGACGGTGAAGATCAGCGTGACCGATGTCGACGGCAAGCCAGCCGCGAATGGCGAAGTTGCCATCGCAGCCGTCGACGAAGGCCTGCTGCAACTCGCAGCGCCGACTTCGTGGGAGCTGCTCGACGCCATGATGCAGCGCCGCCCGGCCGAGGTGCAGACCTCGACCGCGCAATCGCAGGTCATCGGCAAACGCCACTTCGGCAAGAAGGCTGCGGCCCCGGGTGGCGGTGGCGGCGAAGGCGCCAACGCGCGCGAGCTGTTCGACACGCTGCTGTTGTGGCGCCCGTCCGTGCAGCTGGATGCGAAGGGTGAGGCGCACATCGAAGTGCCGCTCAACGATTCGCTGACCTCGTTCCGCATCGAAGCCATTGCCCACGCCAAGGCCATGCAGTTCGGCTCCGCCAGCACCAGCATCCGCACCTCGCAGGAAGTGATGCTGTTCGCCGGCCTGCCGCCCTTTGTGCGTGAAGGCGACCAGTTCGCTGCGATGCTCACCGTGCGTAATGGTGGCGATCGTCCCCTGACGCTGGATGTTGCCGCCAGAGTCTCTTCTGGCACCCCGGACGACATGGGTGACAAAGACAAACCGGTCGCCCCGCAACGCATCAGCATCAAGCCCGGCGAAGCCAGCACGGTCAGCTTCCCGGCGAGCGTGCCGTTCGACGCGAAGAAACTCATGTGGAACTTCACCGCGACGGAAGTCGGCAGCGGTAACGCCACGCCCGCGAAGGACGCGCTGAATTTCGCGCAGAGCGTCGGCGCAGCCTACCCGGTGCACGTCTATCAGCAGACGCTGGAACAGCTCGAAGCGGACAAGGCGCTGAGCTTCCCCGTGCAACGTCCCGCCGGTGCGATAGCCGGTCGTGGCGGTGTCGACATCCGCCTCGCCAACTCGCTGGGTGGCGAACTCGGCGGCTTGCGCGAATGGATGCAGCGCTACCCTTACACCTGCCTCGAACAGCGTGCGTCGGTGGCCGTCGCACTGGAGGACGAGAAGCGCTGGGACGCGGTCATGAACGGCCTGCCGACCTATCTCGATCGTGACGGTCTGGCGAAGTACTTCCCGATGGACTGGCTGCCCGGCGATGACACGCTGACCAGCTATCTGTTGAGCATCGCCGACGAAGCCGGTTACGAGGTCCCCGACAATGCGCGCGAGCGCATGTTGAAGGGCCTCGAAGACTTCGTGGCCGGCCGCATCCATCGTTACGGCTCGCTGCAGACGGCCGACCTCGTCATGCGCAAGCTGGCCGCCATCGACGCGCTGGCGCGGTACGGGCGCGCCAAACCCGAGATGCTGCAATCGCTCGAGATCGCACCGAACCTGTGGCCCAGCTCCGGCGTCATCGACTGGGTGTCGCTGCTGACGCGCATGAAGAACCTGCCGGACCGCGACCGCAAGCTCGACGAAGCCCGCCAGATCCTCAAGTCGCGCCTGATGTTCTCGGGCACGACGCTGAGCTTCTCCACCGAGAAGAGCGACTATCTGTGGTGGCTGATGGTCTCGCCCGAGCTCAATGCCATCCGCATGCTGCGCCTGGCGGCCGACGAACCGGGCCTTGCGGCGGCTGACGCCGGCCGCCTCGCGCGCGGCGCACTTGGCCGGCAGAAAGAGGGCCGCTGGCAGACGACCCTGACCAACGCCTGGGGCGTCGTCGCATTGCGCCACTTCAAGGAACGCTTCGAGCGTGACCCGGTGGCCGGCACCAGCCAGCTCAAGCTCGGCGATGTGGAGCGCCCGCTCGACTGGTCGAAAGCGGTCTCGCGCAATGAGGGCGACCCGACGCAGGGCACACCGATCGGCAATGGCGTCGCCGCGCACTTCGACTGGCCCGACAAGGTGGCGCCGCTCTCGCTGCAGCACCAGGGCAGCGGCAAGCCCTGGGCCTTCATCACCTCACGCGCCTCCCTGCCGCTGGACAAGCCCTTGTTCGCTGGCTACCAGGTCAAGCGCACGGTCACGCCGGTCGAGCAGCAGAAGTCCGGCGTCTGGCAGCGCGGCGATACCTACCGCGTCACGCTGGAGATCGACGCGCAGGCCGACATGACCTGGGTCGTCGTGAACGATCCCGTGCCTGCCGGCGCCAGCGTGCTCGGCAGCGGCCTCGGCGGCGACTCGAAGCAGCTCGCCGCGGGTGAGAAGAAAACCGGCTGGCAACGCCCGGCTTTCGAAGAGCGCGCCTTCGACGGCTTCCGTGCGTATTACCAGTACGTGCCGAAGGGCAAGTTCAGCGTGGAGTACACCGTGCGCCTGAATAACCCGGGGACCTTCCTGTTGCCGGCTGCGCGCGTGGAAGCGATGTATGCGCCGGAGATATTCGCCGAAGTGCCGGTGGCGAAGATGGAGGTGAAGTGAAAGTTCGCGAACCACGCGCTCGCCGTCATTCCCGCGCAGGCGGGAATCCAGTGGCGTCAAGTTAAGGCCGGCATTTCCAATGCTTCGATACTTGGCGACCACCGGCATGTGCTGCGCGCGCTTTGTCCTCGTCATCCCGGCGAAGGCCGGGATCCAGTACCGCGCGTCCGAGCTGGATTTCGGCCTTCGCCGGGATGACGATATCTGTGAGGGAGGTGGTTGCTGATGCGATGGCAACTCTCCCGCGCGTTGAAGGCACCGGTCTTGCCCGTCGCCGTGCTGGGCCTGCTGCTCGGCAGCGCCCTCGTCATCCTCGCCGCCCGCGTACCCAGCTTTGAGGAGGTCCGCGCGGCCACCCGCAGCTCCGAAGCTGACCTCCTCGACCGCGATGGCAATGTCATCCAGCGTCTGCGTCTCGACAAGTCGCAGCGCATGCTCACCTGGACGCCGTTGGAACGTATTTCGCCCAGCCTGCTGCGCGCGGTCGTGGCATCCGAGGATCAGCGCTTCTGGTGGCATCCCGGCGTCGATCCGATGGGGGTTGTATCGGCGGCCGTCGACAATCTGCATCGTGATCGTCCGCGTGGTGCGAGCACGATCAGCATGCAGCTCGCCGGGCTGCTCGGTGAACAGACGCAGCGCCGTGGGTGGCGCGACAAGTTGCAGCAGGCGCGTGATGCGCTGGCCATCGAGTTGCGCTGGAGCAAGCGCGAGATTCTGGAAGCCTGGCTCAACCGTCTGCCGTTTCGTGGCGACCTGGTCGGCATCGATGCAGCCTCGCGCGGACTGCTCGCCAAGGGGCCTGACGGGCTTGACGATGCAGAGGCGGCCGTTCTCGCGGCGCTGGTCCGTGCGCCTTCCGCATCGCGTAATAGCGTTGCCCGTCGCGCCTGCGCTGCGCTGCGCGCCATGCAACCGGCCGCGCACTGCGAGCAGGCGGAATTCATCGCACGCGGTCTGCCCCTCAAGCCCTTCCCGCTGCCCGGCGTTGACGATGCCCCCCATCTGGCGCGCCGCCTGCTGCGCAAACCCGGCGAGCAATTGCGCACGAGCATTGATGGCGACTTGCAGCGTTTTGCCAGCGAGACCTTGCGCACGCATCTGGCCGAGTTGCTCGACCGCAATGTGGAGGATGGCGCTGTCATCGTGCTCGACAACCGCACGGGCGAAGTGCTCAGCTACGTCGGCTCCAGCGGTGATCTGAGTGGCGCGGCGGAGGTCGACGGCGTCGCGGCGCAGCGCCAGCCCGGATCGACGCTGAAGCCCTTCCTTTACGGTGTGGCCATCGATCAGCACTGGCTCACGTCGAGCTCGGTGCTGGACGATTCGCCGCTGGCGCTGACGACGCCCTCCGGCCTCTACATTCCGCAGGACTATGACCGGCACTTTCGTGGCGCTGTCAGCGTGCGTGCCGCACTCGGCTCATCGCTGAACGTGCCGGCAGTGCGCACGCTGACGCTTGTCGGCGTGAATCGCTTTCTCGACAGCCTGCGCGACTTCGGTCTTGCCAGCATGCAGCGCGACGCGGACCACTACGGCTTTGGTCTGGCGCTTGGTGCAGCCGAGACCAGCCTGCTGGACCTGGCCAATGCGTATCGTGCGCTTGCCAATGGCGGGACATGGTCCGCTGCGCGTTTTGCGGCGGCGACAGATGCGCCGCCGTCCGTGCAGCGACAGGTGCTGAGTCCGCAAGCGAGCTTCATCGTTGCCGACATGCTGGCCGATCCGGTCGCGCGCGAGATGACTTTCGGATTCTCGAGCGCGCTGTCGACGCATGGCTGGGCCGCGGTAAAGACGGGCACCAGCAAGGGCATGCGTGATAACTGGGCCGTCGGCTTCACGGATCGCTACACGGTGGGCGTGTGGGTCGGAAACTTCTCCGGCTCACCGATGTGGGATGTATCCGGCGTCACCGGCGCCGCTCCCGTCTGGCGTGATGTCGTCGAGCACTTGCATGCGACACGGGCTTCGCGCGCACCCGCGCCGCCTGCCGGAGTGCAGCGTCAGCAGGTCGTGTTTCAGCCGGCAATCGAAGCGCCGCGCAGCGACTGGTTCATCGCGGGCACCTCGGGCAAGCCGGATGCGCATCCCGGCAGCTCGCCGGTGATACATCGACTCGCCGCAGCGCGCCCGCAACTCGTCATGCCACCAGACGGCGCTGTGATTGCCCCCGACCCGGACATTCCGCAGGCGCTGCAATCCATTCTCTTGCAGGCCAGTGGTGACGCTGGCGAATGCATGCATCTGGATGGCAAGGCACTCGCCCGCTGTGGTCAGCTGCGACGCATGCTGGCCCTGCCTGCGCCGGGACGGCATCGTCTTGAGCTGTTTGACGCGCACGGCAAGCTGCTGGATACGCATGTATTCGAGGTTCGTGCGATCAGTGCAGCGCCTGTGCTGCGTGCCCAAAAGTAGTTCTGACGCGCGGCGCGGGACCAGATCAAGCCATGCGCAATGCATAAAGGCTGTTTGAACGAGCAGCGATTCTGAGGTCGCATGACCGACGGACGGCACAAAAAGCCTGAATTTGAGGGCTTATTTGCGGTGTTGTTTCACGGACATTTCGTAAACACTCCGCTAGAATCATTCATGCTCTGTTGAACAGTGCATCGTTACTGAAGTACAGAACGGTTCCCTTTTCTCTTTCGATTGGATACTTATGGCAACGGCAAAGAAGGCAGTAAAAGCCCCTGTGGCAAAGAAGGCAGCTGCGCCAGCAACAGCTGCGAAGAAGGCACCTGCAAAGGCACCTGTGAAGGCTCCGGCAAAGGTCGCCGCAAAGGCAGCGCCGAAGAAGGCCGCTGCACCGAAGGCAGCCGCAGCCGCTCCTGCAGCGGTCAAGCCGATCAAGGAAGGTTTCACCAAGGCTTCGCTGGCAACGCACCTCGCCACGCAAGCAGGTGTCGAGCCGAAGGCAGCCAAGGCTCTGCTGGCTGCACTCGAAGCAACCATCCTCGGCTCCGTCCACAAGAAGGGCGCTGGCGAATTCACACTGCCAGGTCTGCTGAAGATCGGCGTGCAACAGATCGCTGCCAAGAAAAAGCGCTTCGGCAAGGACCCGTTCACCGGTGTTGATCGCTGGTTCGATCCGAAGCCAGCTTCGGTTCGCATCAAGGCACGCGCACTGAAGAAGCTCAAGGACGCAGCAGCTTAATCAGCGCCGCTCTAAAAAAAAGGCCCGCTCCGTAGCGGGCTTTTTTCTTTCTGTCGTTCCCGCGCAGGCGGGAACCCAGTGGCGTGATCACGGCGCGCAACAACAACGACACTGGATTCCCGCCTGCGCGGGAATGACGGCAAGACTTAGCCTCTGTCAGGAAAAAGCGTGACCGGGTCGCCTGCTTTCCACGGCGGCAGCTTGTGCATCACCGCCGCGAACAGCGCAGTAGCGGTCAAGCCTTCGAGCCAGCTGCGCACCGCGGGGAACGGAGCGTTGCCACCACCTGCCGCATCACCATCGAACCACGCCGCATCCACCGCCGCAAACTGGCGCACGAAAGGCATCAGTGCCATGTCGGCCAGCGTGGCTGTCTCGCCCAGCAGGAAGCGCGTTTCCTGCAGGCGCGCTTCAAGCGGTGCGATATGCAATGTGACTGCCGCGTCGCGCCAGCCTGCGGCTGAACGTTCGGGGTAACGGTCGGCGTACTTGTAGCGATCGAGCAGTGACTTGAACGGGCCGTCATTGATCGCGATCAGTTCTGCCGCGTGATCACCGTGTGCAAGCCAGCCTTCGGGGTCGGACTGCGCCAGCGCCCAGCGCATGATGTCGAGGCTCTCTTCCAGCACCATGCCGTCGGGAAGGACCAGCACCGGCACCGTACCCTTCGGCGAGCCTGCCAGCATCTCCGCCGGTTTGCTGCGCAGGGCCACTTCGCGCAGCTCGACCTGGACACCTGCGGCCAGTAGCGCGAGACGAGCACGCATGGCATAGGGACAGCGGCGGAAGGAGTAGAGGATGGGCAGGGACATGATTGTTTGAGGCGGTGTTGCGGCGTGCGAAGTTCGCATCATAGAGACAATCGCAATGCGTGAGCCTGCCGCAACAGGCGACAGTTCCATTGCATACTCCTGCCATGTTCAAGCTCCCGCAAACAGCCACCGCGCCTTTCTGTCCCTCCGAGGTCAAGGGCACAATCTCCGTGCCCGTCGGCGCGCCCTTCTGGAAAACACTGCTGCGATTTGCCGGACCGGGCCTGCTCGTTTCCGTCGGCTACATGGACCCCGGCAACTGGGCGACGGATATCGAAGCCGGTTCGCGCTACGGTCATGACCTGCTTTTCGTGGTGCTCATGTCGAGCCTCGCGGCGATGCTGTTGCAGTGCCTGTGCTCGCGTCTGGGCATCGTCGCGCAACGCGACATGGCGCGTCTGTGTCGCGAGCGCTATCGGCCCGGTGTGAATATCGTCCTGTGGTTGCTGGCGGAGGTCGCCATCATCGCCTGCGATCTGGCCGAGGTGCTCGGCAGTGCACTCGCGCTGCATCTGCTCTTCGGCTGCAGCCTGACGACGGGCATTGCCGTCACTGCGCTGGATACGCTGCTCGTGCTGGCGCTCAAGGGCAATGGCTTTCGCCGCGTGGAGGCGATCATTCTTGGCCTGGTGCTGACCATTGCCATCTGCTTCATGTTTGAGCTGCTCCTGGTGCAGCCCGACTGGCGCGCCGTGCTGCAGGGCTTTGTGCCACGTGTGGCAACGTTGCAGCAGGAGTCGGCGCTGTACCTTGCCATCGGCATACTCGGCGCGACCGTGATGCCGCACAACCTGTACCTGCATTCCTCCATCGTGCAGACGCGCCTCGTCGCAAAGGACGCGGCCTCGAAGCGCCTCGCCATCCGCATGTGCAAGATCGACACCATCGGCTCGCTCGCCCTCGCACTGCTCGTCAACGCCGCAATTCTCATCCTTGCGGCGAGTGCTTTCCATGCGACGGGGCGGCATGATGTGGCGGCGATCGAGGATGCCTATCTGCTGCTCAATCCCATCGTCGGCAGCACCATGGCCGCCACCATTTTCGGCGTCGCATTGCTGGCAGCGGGGCAGAGCGCGACCTTCACCGGCACCATCGCCGGGCAGGTCATCATGGAAGGTTTTCTCGATCTGAAGATTCCGTGTTGGCAGCGCCGCTTCATCACGCGCGGTCTGGCACTGGTGCCGGCCTTCATCGGTGTCGCCTTGCTGGGCGATGGTGCGGTCGGCAAGCTGCTGGTGCTGAGTCAGGTCGTGCTCAGCTTCCAGTTGCCGTTTGCGATCTATCCGCTGATCCGCCTGACGAGTGATCGCAAGCTGATGGGCGAGTTCAGCAACGGCATGCTCACCAGGCTGGGCGCGTGGAGCATCTTCGCCCTCATCAGCGTGGCCAACCTATGGCTGCTGTACGCTACGTTCGCCTGAGTACAGAACGGATTGCGCGCGCAGTGGCACAATGCTTTTCCCCGACAGCCAGGACGACGCTCATGCTCAGATCTCTCGCCACCCTCGTCGCGCTTTGCGCCATGCTGAGCCAGCCAGCCCACGCCGGACCCGCTGCCGATGCGATGGGCAAGTGTCTGCTGGAACATGCTTCGGAGAAGGACAGAAGCGACCTGATGCGCTGGATGTTCGCCAATGCCGCGTTGCACCCGGATGTCGCCGGCATTGCATCCGTGTCGCCAGAAGGGCGGCAGACCATCGACCGCGCTGCTGCGCAGATCGTCCAGCGTCTGGTATTCGATAGCTGTCGTGGTGAGTCAAGCACAGCCTTGCGCAGCGAGGGGCCGACGGCCATGCAGCAGGCCTTCCAGCAGCTGGCTCAGCTCATCGGCGATAACCTCGTCGCCAACCCGGCCGTGTCCCAGGGTTCGGCCAATATCCTGCGCTACATAGATGTGAGCCGGCTGCCGTTGCTACTGATGCAGTAAGAAACCTGCTCCCGCTCTTACTGCGAGGCCGCGATCGGGGCTCATGCGCTGTTCGAAATCCTCATGTAGTTATCTACATTCCGGTTTCTGCGCTGCTCCGAGTTTGGCTACTAAGCCCGCTGACGGCCTCTCGCTACAGATCGTGAACAGGTTCTAAGGCTGCCGCTCAGGCGATGCGGCTCTCGACCCAGCGATACATCACCGAGCCGGCCAGCGTGCTGGCGCCCCACGCGACGATCATGCCCAGCAGACCCAGCAAAGGGTCTGCCGGCAGGTAGTGGGTCCACAGTGCATTGATGAGCAGACACACCGGGAAGTGGATGAGGAACACCGAGTAGGACATCTGGCCGAGCTGGATCACCGGCTTCGGTGTCTGCCAGTCGTGGAGCTTGCCGGTGCGCCGCGTCGTGCCGAGCAGCAGAGCCACGACGAGGGCGACGAGGATGCGCTCGCGGAAGTCCACCACCAGCGCTGCACCCGTCAGCAATGCGACGACGCCCAGCATGGCCGGCGGGCTGTCGTCGTTCGACGCCCACCATGCGAAGGCTCCCAGCGCGTACGCCCCGAAGAAATACACCGCCCAGGCATCCCAGGACTCATCGCGATTGAAGTAAAACAGCGACGCCAGTGCCAGTGTGCCGACCAGCCATAGCGCGATGTTGCGTAGCTGCGGCGCGCAGCGCGCAAGCTGGCCCGAGGCCCATAAGAGGCACACGAACAGGGCGAATAGCTGGAAGTCGATGGCGACGTACCACACCCCCGCCGACAGGGCTTCATGACCGAGGATGTCGTGCAGTAACAGCGCATGCGCACCGAGCTGTGCCAGGGCCGGGCTGGGCGGTACCGAACCGTTCTGCAGCCACGGCCTGACCAGCGCGGCCATGATGATGCACACCAGCAGCGCAAAGAAATAGGGCAGGGCCAGGCGACGATAGCGGCGCAGGATCAGAAGGTGCGGGCGCACCACGCGTGAGATGCCGTCGGGCGCCAGACCGCGCGCGGCAAGAAAACCGCCGATGACCAGGAACATCTGCACCGCAGCGCGGGCGTGGTTGTACAAGCCGTCGATCAGCGAGGGCATGAGCTTGTGCGCAGCGTCGGACATGGGCCCGTAAAACGCCAGATGGTGCAGCACGATGAGCTGCGACCCGAGCGCCTTGAGGCTGTCCACCAGGGGCATGCGATCTGCCCTCATGCCGCTTCCTCTGCTGCCGCCTGATTGTTGTCCACTATCTCGCCCGACACGACCGCTTCCATCTTGCACGAAGGGGGCGAGGTTACCACGCGATGCGAGCGGGTTTACCGCTACACGCGCGCCGAAGATGCAGACTTCATTCTGCGGGCTGTAACGGCGCGGCCATACTGGCGATGTGCACCGTCTGCGTCGGGTAGGCGAAGGAAATGCCGCTGGCCTTGCAAAAGCTGATCAGCGCCAGGTTGATGCGCTGCTGTACGTCCATGAAGTGGTTGAAATCCGGCTCCAGCATGAAGTAGACGACCTCGTAGTCCAGACTGGAAGGGCTGAAGCCCTTGAAGTGGGCACGATCGAATCGCACGCCCTCCTGTCCTTCGATGATGACACGCACCTGCTGCGCCAAGGCTTGGAGCTGATCGGCTTGCGTGTCGTAACTGATGCCGAAGCCGAACAGCACGCGGCGTTCCGCCATGCGCTTGTAGTTGCGGATACGGCTCTTGAGGAGATCGTTATTGGCGAAGATCAGCTCTTCGCCGCTCAGGCTCTGCAGTCGGGTCGTCTTGAGTCCCACATCTTTCACGGTGCCCATGAAATCATCGACGATGATGAAGTCGCCCACCAGGAAGGGCTTGTCGATGGCGATCGACAGCGAGGCGAACAGGTCACCGAGAATGTTCTGCAGGGCCAGCGCAATGGCAATGCCGCCGATACCCAGGCTGGCAACCAGCGTCGTGATGTTGACGCCAAAATAGTCGAGCAGCAGCAACAGGACGATGATCCAGACGATGAAACGCCCTGCAAAGACCAGCACGCTGAAGTGCGGGTTCGAAGAGCCGTCCTCCATCTTGCGGCTTGCTTCGATACGTTTTGTCGTGACAGCCTGCAGGCCATGTGAAATCCACATACCCGTCTGCAGGATCAGCAGGACGATCATGGCCTTGTAGGGCAGGCCCGTGATACTCGCGGGCAGATCAATCAGGGTGCAGCCCACCAGGATCGAAATCGACGCCATGAATGACCACTTCGTCGAGGCCACCAGCTCGGCCAGAACGTCGTCCCAGATGGCGGTCGTACGCACAGCGAACGCGCCGAGACGGCGGGCGATGAAGTTGCGCG
Organism: Rhodocyclaceae bacterium; assembly: GCA_035456105.1. Taxonomy (GTDB): domain Bacteria; phylum Pseudomonadota; class Gammaproteobacteria; order Burkholderiales; family Rhodocyclaceae; genus Viridibacterium. Next base: position 550,621 of record DATIDV010000017.1, read on the forward strand.
TGAGGACCAACAGCAGCAGGGTAGTCGCTGCCAGGCCCAACGCCAGACCTGTATGAAAAAGTGAATTGTGCGAGAGCAGGTATTCAAGCGTTTTCATGAAGGGAGCTCCTGCGGGTCGGTCAGTCGGAGGGCGGCGCCACGAAGGGGCTTCCGCGCAGCGTGTGGATTCGCGGGGACGGCAAGAGTTTCATTGAATAACAATGGCACGCTGCGGTCAGCCCGGATACCTCCACCCCGGCTTGGTGTTCGGCGCACGACACTCGCTGCGCGCAACTCTCGTGCCGTGACCGGCCAGGGGGGCGAAGCAGGCTACGTCAGCGTGGCGCCTGAGCGCTATTCACTCATGCCGGCCACTCTGTTCTAATCGCCGCTCTCCTCAGCCGAACTCCTGTCCCGTGTCAGACCTGCCCCATTCTCCTTCTCCGCGCGTTGCCATCATCGGTGGCGGCCCGGCCGGCCTCATGGCCGCCGAAGTCATCGCCGCAGGCGGCGTGCAGGTCGACGTTTATGACGCCATGCCCTCCGTGGGGCGCAAGTTCCTCATGGCCGGCAAGGGTGGCATGAACATCACGCACTCCGAGCCCATCGAGCCCTTCCTCGCGCGCTATGCCGAACGTCGCGCGCAACTCGAGCCGCTGATCCGCAGCTTTGGTCCCCAGCAACTGCGCGACTGGATACATGCGCTCGGCATCGACACCTTCATTGGCTCTTCTGGCCGCGTCTTCCCGACCGACATGAAAGCTGCGCCGCTGCTGCGCGCCTGGCTGCATCGCCTGCGCGAGGCGGGTGTCGGCATCCACGTGCGGCATCGCTGGCTCGGCAGTGTTGAAACACAAGACGAGCCTGCCCGTCGTTTCGCACTCGGCTTCGCAACGTCGGATGGTGAACGCCACATCGAGGCTGATGCCGTCGTCCTCGCCCTTGGTGGCGCCAGCTGGGCACGTCTCGGCTCGGACGGTGCCTGGGTGCCGTGGCTGCAACAACGCGGCGTGGACATCGCACCGCTGCAGGCCGCCAACTGCGGTTTCGACGCAGGCTGGAGCACTCACTTGCGTGAGCGCTTCGCCGGTGAAGCGGTGAAGGCCGTCATCGCCAGTTGCGTCGATCTGGATGGCAAACGCCACACGCGTCAGGGCGATTTTGTCGTCACCGAAAGCGGTGTCGAAGGCGGCCTGATCTATGCGCTCTCCGCGCCATTGCGTGAGCAGATCAATGCGCACGGCGGCGCCACACTCATCCTCGATCTTGCCCCGGGTAAAGACCTCGCCCGCGTTACGGCCGAGGTCGCCCATCCGCGCGGCTCGCGCTCCATGTCCAGCCACCTGCAGAGTCGCGTCGGCATCAAGGGCGTGAAGATGGCGCTGCTGCGCGAATGCCTGCCTGCGGAGGATTTTGCGGACGCCAGCAAACTTGCCGCGGCCATCAAGGCCCTGCCCGTCAAGCTGCTCGCGCCGCGCCCGATCGACGAAGTCATCAGCACCGCCGGCGGCGTGCGCTTCGAAGCACTCGACGATCAACTGATGCTATCGGCATTGCCCGGGGTGTTCTGTGCGGGCGAGATGCTGGACTGGGAAGCACCCACCGGCGGCTATCTCCTGACCGCGTGTTTTGCGAGTGGGCATCGTGCAGGCGAGGGTGCGCTTGAATTCCTGAAGCCGGAAAAACCATGATCGTTCCCGACTACTGGGCTGAAGCCCGGCGACAGCACAAGACGAAAAACCGCCAGATCACCGTGCGGCGCTTCGGCTGGTCACTGGTTGATGAGACCGAAGCACTGGCCATGGCCGAGCGGCGAGCCGACGAGGCATTGCAGAGACTCCTCTCAGGCGAGAAACTGGCACGCAGCGAGCGCAAGCTGGCCTACAACGGCGCCGTCGGTGTGCCGATTCGCGAAGAGGTGCTGTCACGCCACGGCGAAGAAGTCATTACCCGTAATGCATACGGCGCGCGTTGTCTCAATTCGCCCCGCGTTTTGTTCGCGGATGTCGATTTCAAACGCAGCATTGATTTCAAACTCGTACTGCTGATCTTCGCAGCGCTGGAGGTATGTGGCCTTGCAGGTTTCGGCGACGGCAGCTGGGGGCTCGCGCTTGCGCTCACCTTCGTCTCGTTCCTTCTTGCGTACCCTGCGGCGATTCTCGTCCAACGCCTTGTGCTGGACGCACAAGGCGGTGCCGAGCAGCTTGCCTATACGCGCATCGTGGAGTTCGTGAGACGTCACCCGGCGTGGAGCCTTCGTCTCTATCGCACGCCGGCAGGCTATCGTTTGCTTGCCACGCATCAGGCATTCGAGGCGGTGACGGAAGAAGTGCAGGACTTCTTCACCGCCGTGCGCGCCGACCCGATCTACGTGCGCATGTGCATCAACCAGCAATGTTTCAGGGCGCGTCTGACGGCGAAGCCGTGGCGCATCGGCATTGCCAGTCACATGCGTCCGCGGCCGGGCGTGTGGCCCATCAATCCGGAGCGCATGGCGGATCGGGCCGCGTGGGTCGGCGAATACGAAGCACGCGCCTCGGCGTACGCTGCCTGCACGTATGTCGAAAGCATCGGTCGTGAAGTCATTCATGCAGACCTGAGCGCCGTGGTTGATCTGCATGATCGCGAGTCGCGTGCCCTATGGCCGGGAGCCGTTCTGGCTTGACGGCCCCTAGCTAACGTCATCGGCGCTGCCCTACTCCCTGACGTGATCGCCGAGCGGGATCAGATCGGCGGCGCTGAGGCGATCCTTCGCGGCCCGCGCTTGATGCCAGTACGGGTAGAGCAGTGGCGGCGCGCTGACGGCATCCAGGCGTTTGCGCTCTTCTGCCGTGAGCTTGAGATCGGCGGCTGCAAGATTGTCGCGGAATTGCGTTTCGCAGCGGCCGCCGACGATGACGGATGCAACAGTCGGTCGGCCCAACAGCCAGGCCAGCGCAATCTGCGCCGCTGACACGCCGCGCGCATCGCCGATGGCCACCAGTGCGTCCACAATGCGCCACAGGCGCTCTTCGTCGCGGATCGGTGGCTCGGGCCAGCCCGCGAGTTGTCGTGTGCCCTCCGGCGCCTGTTGCTGGCCGCGACGATGCTTGCCGGAAAGCAGGCCACCCGCGAGCGGGCTCCATACCAGCGTGCCGAGTCCCTGATCCTGACCGATGGGCAGCAACTCGTATTCCGCTTCGCGCGCTTCCAGCGTGTAGTGGATCTGCTGGCTGACGAAGCGCTGGTAATGCTCGCGCTCGCTGATGCCCAGCGCCTTCATGACGTGCCAGCCCGAGTAATTCGAGCAGCCGATGTAGCGCACCTTGCCCTGGCGCACGAGACTGTCGAGCGCTTCCAGCGTCTCCTCGAGCGGCGTCACGCCGTCCCACTGGTGCACCTGATAGAGATCGATGACGTCCGTGCGCAGGCGCTTGAGACTGGCCTCACAGGCGGCGATGAGGTGATGGCGCGACAGGCCTTTGTCGTTGGGGCCCTCGCCCATCGCGAAACGTGCCTTGGTGGCGACGAGCACCTTGTTGCGACGCTCGCCCTGCAGCACTTCACCGATGATTTCTTCCGACGCGCCGCCGGAATAGACGTTCGCGGTATCGATGAGATTCACGCCCGCCTCGATGTACATGTCGACCACGCGGCGCGTTTCGGCGGCATCCACGGAACCGACCTTGGCAAAGCGACCGACGCCGCCGACCGTCATGGTGCCCATCGAGAGCGCGGAGACTTTCAGGCCGGAGCGGCCAAGTACGCGATATTCCATTTGCAACTCCTGTGTGCCAGACCGAGGCTCGCGCCACGGCGAATAGTCGCTGCGACGCGAGCCACAAAACTACAGCTTAGACTGCGCCGACCCGCGTGCTCAGACTCTGCGGCTTGTTCTTCGGCTCGATCACCGTATTGCGGAACTCGACCGAGCCTGAGGTCGCCAGCACTTCGGTCGACTCCACGCCCTTGAACACGCAGTTGCTGAACTTGATGCCGTCGATCTCGGCGCCGGGAAAGGCGACGACGTACATCACGCGCGGCGTGGCGGTGGCCGTCACCTTGTCGACCTGGATGTTGCGCACGATGGGCTTGTACTCGCCCTTCGCGCCTTCCTCGTAGAGCAGGTCGATGGTCATGATGGCTTCGCTGACCGTGCCGACGCGGATGTTGCGCGCGAAGACATTCTCGAGAATGCCGCCACGCACCGCGTTGTCCTTGAAGCGCAGCACGCGTTCGAGGTTAGGGCTGTCCATGTCGCAGTTCTCGACGAAGATGTTGCGGATATGCCCCGAGCATTCACTGCCGAGCACCACGCCGCCGTGGCCATCCTTCATGCGGCAATTGCGCACGACGATGTTCTCCGACGCGACATTGACGCGGCGGCCGTCATTGTTCTTGCCGGACTTGATGGCGATGCAGTCATCGCCCGTATCGAACACGCAGTTCTCGATGAGTACGTCGCGACAGCATTCCGGATCGCAGCCGTCGTTGTTCGGGCCGTGCGAACTGATCGTCACGCCGCGCATGGTGACATTGGTCGACAGCGCGGGATGCAGCTCCCACATCGGCGAGCGCAGGATGGTGACGTCTTCGATGAGCACGTTGCGGCAGCGATAGGGCTGGACGAAGTTCGGGCGCAGCAGATGACCCTGACCGAACACCCGCTGCGCGACGGGCACGCCTTTCTCGCCCATCGCGATCAGTGCGCGCGCATCCTCGCGCTGGCGATCGACGAGGCCGGGTGTCTTGTCGAAATAGGTGGCTTTCCAGGCCCACCAGTTGTCCTTGCCGGCCTGTCCGTCGAGCGTGCCCTTGCCGGTGACGGCGATGTTCTCCTGCTCGAAGGCATAGATCAGCGGCGAGTAGTTCATGCACTCGATGCCTTCCCAGCGCGTGAACACCAGCGGGTATTTCGCCGGGTCGGTGTGGAAGCGCAGGGTCGCGCCTTCGGAGACATGCAGGTTCACATTGCTCTTGAGCGTGATCGGGCCGGTGAGGAAGATGCCGGCCGGCACAACCACGCGGCCACCGCCCGCGGCACTACATGCTGCGATCGCCTTGGCGATGGCTTCGCTGGCATCGGCGGTGCCACCCGCCACGGCACCGTATTGGGTGATGGTGAAATCGCGTGCCGGGAAAGTCGGCGCCTTGATGCGCGCGAGGATGGCAGGGTAGTCATCCCAGCACTTGGCCATCACGCCGGATGACGGCGACATGCCGCCGCTGGCGGCAGCGCTACCGGCGACCGGGCCGGATGCGGCACCCATCCCGGCGCAGGCGCTCAGGAGTACCGGCGAACCAAGCATGGCGCCAGTCAGCGCGCTGAGCTTCAGCAGATTGCGACGTGACGGGACGATGCCATCGGCAGCTGTCTTGACGGCAATGCGTGCGAACGGATTCGACTTCTTGCTCATGTGTGCTCCTCACCTTCTGTGTTGACAAACGACATCGACAATCGAGGGGAATCTCTATGGTAGATGTCGCGAAGAATTATGCGAGTGGCTCCGCTTGGACACCTAAGTCGTAGGATGAGGATGAGTGCAGGTCAAACACCAGCCATGCAGACAGAGCTGCAATGCCAGCAACGCTGCTTGTTGGCGGGAAGACAGAAAAGGAGGGCACCTCGGGCGAGGCGCCTGGATCTGGTGCAATCGATACGGAATGGATCGAAGCGGAGTAGGCGCTAGGGTCTGTTCACAGTAGCCAGATATAAGCGCATGCCAAGTTCAAGAAGGCGGAGAAGCGGGTGGCTAGCTTGTCGTATCGGGTCGCGATGCGGCGGAACTGTTTGAGTCGGCAGAAGAATCGCTCGACAAGATTCCTGGCTTTGTAGCGATGCTCGTCAAATGTTCGTGTTGTCAGGCGATGACTGCGCGGAGGAATGACCGCGTCGGCCCCTGCTGCATGAATGATCTGAATGAAGGCATCGCTGTCGTAGCCCTTGTCCGCCACGACCGCCTGCGCTTTGAACGACTGAATCAACGCAGGCCCTTGCGTGATGTCATTGACATTGCCTGCGGTCAGAATGCATCGCACCGGATTACCCAGAGCATCTACGCAGGCGTGAATCTTGGTGGTCAAACCGCCGCGCGAGCGGCCGATCGCTTGATCGCTATTGTTTTTTTGGGCGCGCCTGATGCGTGCTGATGTGCCCGCACGAGCGTAGCGTCGATAAACAAATCTTCAAGGTCGGCCTCGCTCTGAAGTGCTTGTGCAACGCGCGCCCACACACCGCCAGTTTCCCAACGCGCAAAGCGCACATAGACCGAGTGCCAGTTGCCAAACTCGGCAGGTAGATCACGCCACGGATTGCCCACGCGCGCGGTGTAGAGCACCGCTTCGAGACGGTTATCCGCTGCTCGCCCACCTTTGTCCGTGGCCTTTCCTGGCAACAGGTCCGCGATACGCAACCATTGCCCATCGCTCAGCATTTGACGTCTTCGGCTCATCATTCAAATTACAGAATGTGAACACAAAATCCTTACTGTGAACAGGCCCTAGAGCATGAAAAAGAAGATGGCGGAGAGTGGCACCATGCAGAACATCAACAAGCGCGAAAACCGTCCGGCGAGACCCCACCAGATCAGCGCCGGCACGATGAGAGGCATTACGTAGCGCGCGTCGTTGCTGCATGAATATGGCATCTGGATGCGCAGCGCCATTAGCGCAGCAATCCAGAAAACTGCGAACAGACTCCATGGCAAATGACGCCACATACGACGCGGTTTCGCAGCGCGGATCAGCAAGCCCAAGCCTGCACACACCAGCAGCAGGAGAATCGCGCCAAGCATGATCGCCAGAACCTTCTGCGCTTCTCCGGGAAAATCGACCTGTCCGAACAATCCTGTGCGCAGGAGATAGTTCCAGAAATTTGCACGCCCCGTAGCATCGTCCCACGCAGATATGAAGGGATTGACGAGAAAGGTTGGAATATCCAGCGGCAGGAAGGACTTGATGTTCACTGGAACGCGTAGCCCGTCGTTCAGGAAGTTGCCATTCGCGATGAGCCAGTTTGCGATCTTTCCCTGGGAATAGTAGTAGATGCGCACAGCAAAGCTCGCGGCCAGACCACTCCCGGCTATTGATGAATACAGGCACAGATCAATGACCGCCCGGCGATTGCGTGTTCTTAGCGCATTGAGCAGCACCAGCATGCCGCACCCGCCCACCAGCGCAATCGCATTGCTCTTGCAGAGCAAGGCCAGTGCGCCGCTGATGGCCATGCCGAGCAACATGTCGCGGCGACGTGTCTTCCACCAGCGAATGGCGTACCAGGTCACGATGCCGCTGGCCGCATAGAACGCCGCGTCATTGCCCAGCCGGATGGAGTGAACGATCCCGGCCGGCCAGAACGCCAGCAAGAGGGTGGCGACTAGGGCTACACTTGGGCGGTTACGCAAGGCGATGCGCAAGGCGCCTGCGGACGACACGACGAAAACAAGCCATAGGGCCAGCGCAAGAGCCTGCAGGGTCTCCGGACCGGGAAGACCCATGAACTCGGCCCAGCGCCAGGCAATTGCGCCGAGGATGTAGTAAAGCGGCGGATGGTAGTACGTCCAGCCGGCGTCCGGCCTCGGAATGGCAAGCTCGCGCGCCACGTATTGCACGTAACCGATATGGCCGTCCCAGCCCACAGCATCGTGCGTGCGAACTTGCCAGGGCGTGGCGGCCCAGTATGCGCATAGCACGGTCAGTGAAAGCGCGATCAGGATGACCTGGCTCGCACGCAGCCGGAATGCGCCACCAAGCCCGATCAGCAAGGGCAGAAAGCACAGACCGACCGCGGACCAGCGCCATGCGCCGAAGAGCGGCCGTAGCGTCAGCCCGCCCGCTCCACCGCCCAGATTGTCGACGCCGATGACGATCGTATTCGTGCCGCGCTTCATGAAGGCACCCAGATCAATCTCGAAGCCATTCGTGTAGTCGGTGAGCGATTCGGGCCGTATGCCATCAAGCGGAACCGTCTGGCCATTGACGGTGATGTAGGTGAGACGGTCGTCAGGGATGATCTGCCAGCGGCTCGGCTTCAACCACTGATGCTGCGTGGTCACCGTCAGTACATTGCCCGCAGTCGTTTCCTCGAACGACCATGGCAGTTCGACCGTTCCCGAGCGGCTCGGCGTCTGCGCGAACGCCGTCATCGTGGGCCAGAACAATTTCAGGGCAATGCTAACGAGCAAGGCGCTGATGAGACCCAGCACGCACAGACGCAACAGTGCAGAGCGCGGCAGCAAAGCCCGGCATTTCGAAGCGCCAGCAGCGAGACGGCTCATTCCTGCCGCCACCTCAGGCCTTCTTCGTCTCGTGGTATTCCTGTTCGGTATTGACCGACCAGAGCGTGTCGCGCTTGGTCACCCCTTCGCGCATGCATCGTACGGCTTCGATGGCGGTCAGCATGGAGTGGTCCTGATTGTTGTAGCGGTGCTGTCCGTTACGGCCGATGCAGAACAGATTGGATATGCCATCCAGATAGGACTTGAGCGTGTCGAATTCGCCGTATGTACCGAAGTAGGCCGGGTAGGCTTTTTCGATACGGATACGACAGGTGTCGAGAATATCGGCGCGATCGAGTACATCGATCTTGACGAGTTCATCCACCGCGAAGGCGATGAAGTCCTCATCGCTCATCTTCCAGATCTCATCCTTCTCGTCACACATGTATTCGAGACCGACCCAGGCAGTAGCCGGGTCTTTCACCATGTAGGGCGACCAGTTGTTAAATATCTGCAGGCGACACAGTTTGACGTCGCGCTCCTGGATGTAGATCCAGGTGTCAGGCACGATGTTGCCGACCGTCCTGATCTTCGTTTCGTTGCGGATCTTGAGCTTGTTGGCGAGGATGCCGACAGTCATGAAATCGCGGTAGGGCAGATCGCAGGCAATACGCTTGATGTCCGCAGGCACCGGATCGCCGATGAGGCCTGCCACCAGATCCTTGATGGGCATGGTCGACAGGAAGAAGTCCGCATCGAAACGCGTCTGTACGCCTGCACATTCTGCCGTAACGGCAATGATGCGGCCGCCTTCAAGATGGATACCGACGACCTTGTGACTCATGTGGATTTCGCCACCCATCTGCTTCACGTCGTCAGCCACGTATTCCCATAGCTGGCCCGGACCGAGCTTTGGATAGAAGAACTGCTCGATCAATGAAGTCTCGGTTTTCTTCTGACGCAGATCGGTGTCTTTGCCGCCGGGCAGAAATTTTTTCAGCGCCGAGAAAACCGCCTTGGACAGCGACAGGCCCTTGATGCGCTGTGCGCCCCAGGCGGCCGATATGCGACGAGGATGGGCGCCCCACACTTTCTCCGTATAGTCCTCGAAGAACATGCGGTACAGCGGCACACCGAAACGATTGACGAGGAAGTCTTCGAGCGAAGACTCGTCCTTGCGTTTGAAGATCTGCGAAGCGACGTAGCCGAGACCTGCCCCGCCCGTGCGGAAAATACCGAGATTGGTGATCGTTTCGAGTTTCAGCGAGATCGGATAGTCGAAGAACTTGCGCAGATAGAAGATGCGCGAGATGCGCTCGCGAATGAGCATTACGCGATCGACACGTTCCGGGTCCGGCCCGGTCTTCGCCCATGGCTTGGTCTTGCCCAGCACAATGTCGTCGCGCGATGGCGCAGCCTGTAGTGGCATGCGTGCAGCCCACCAGTCCATCACCACATCGCTCTTCGAGAAGAAGCGGTGTCCGCCAATGTCGATACGGTTGCCGTTGTGATTGATCGTGCAGGAAATGCCGCCGATGCGGTCCGTCGCTTCCAGGATGATCGGCCGGATATCGGACTTCTGCGACAGCAGCTCGAATGCCGCTGTGAGTCCTGCCGGACCGGCGCCGATGATGAGAGCGGTTTTACCCATGACCAATTACCTGAAGAAAACGAAGAGGCGGCGCAAGCCGAAATTCCAGATGAGTACCACCGCGGCCATGACGATACGGGTAGCACGCTCGGGGCAATGCAATTGATCGACGCCTAACCACATGCCAAGTGCCGTCAGGGCCAGACCACCGATGCCGACCAGCGTAAAGACCGTTATGTCACGCAAGGACCTGGCCTGGGAGCCCCGCCAAACCCATGTCACGCATAACGCATAATTGACGATGATGCCGATGATGAAGCCGTAGACGGTAGCGAGCTGGTAGTGAGCGCCCGACGAAAGCGTCGCCGAGAAAGTGCCGAAATCCGCGGCAAAGGCAACTCCGCCTACCGCGACATATTTGACAAATGAAAAGCCGAGCGCGCGCAGGGCCGGCCAGTGGGTCTCGTCCCGGATAGCGCCCGCCACAACCGATCTGCCTGAATCCATTGCCACTCCGCGCTCACTGTATATTCGGCAACGATCTACAGCTGGATCGGGCCGCGAGCCGGCACTATACAGGCAATGATCAAACGTCCAGTTTGCAGCGCCGCAAAGCGTCGGGCGCTCAAAACCAGCGGAGCAGGACGATCCAGTAAAGGGTGCTTGCGGCGATTATCGGCGCCCCGAGCGCAAGCGCTGCAGCGAGAGGAAAGCGCATCGGACGGCGCCAGGTTTGTGCCACGAAATACAGCAGGCAGATCAGTGCCGGATAGATGTAGCGGAAGTCAGTATTGCAGGAGAAAGGGGTCTTGACGCGATACGCGAGCAGAAGCAGCCAGAGCCCTCCGCCAGCGAGCAGCCATGGCAGATGACGGTAGGCACTGCGGTACATGTGGCGGCGTCCGGTCACGGCAATTTTCTGCAATAAGTAGACCGGCAGGGACAGAAGCGCGGCAAGCAGCAGGATGCCGTTGGTAATGCCCCATATGGTCATCGCCTTGCCATTGAAGAAGTACTCGGAAGTCAGGGATGAACGCAGCAGGAAATTCCAGAAATACTGGCGACCATACTTGTCTTCCCAGGTGCTCATGAAAGGATTCTGGAGAAATGTCGCCACATCGAAGATGAGGTAGTTCTTCGGGCTATTGCTGACGCGCAGGCCGCCATTGATCGAGTTCGATACGTTTGACAGTAACCAGTCGCTCGCCGTACCCCGCAAGTAGTAGACGATGTTGTCGCCAAGATTGATCGCGAATCCGATCGCGATGAACGAGCCCACGATGACGAAGTTGCGCACGATACGTTGGCGGGTATGCGCTTCTTTCGAATGCTGCCACCGGCGCAAGGCGTCGAGCAGCATGAGGACGCACAGCACTCCGGACATCGCCAGACCACTCGATTTGGAGATGACGGCAGCCATCATCCATATGCTGGCCAGCAGCAGATCTGCAGGGCGGCGGCGGGACCACCATCGCACGGCGTACAGGAAGGAAAGTGCGAAGAATGCGTACAACGCCGCATCGTTGCCGATGCGAATGCTGTGAATGATGCCCGCGGGCCACAGTACGAAAGCGCCACTTGCCAGAAGAAGGGGTAGGCGAGCGCCCGACAGGCCGACCCGCAGGCTGCCAAGGCCGGCGACGAGAAAAACGACCCACAGTTGCAGCGCCATCAGCTGGCCCCAGAGCTCACTGGGTGCGTTCAGCCCGGCCATCCGTTTCCCTGCAGCTGCGATCAGGTAGTACAGCGGTGGCTGATGGTATTCCCAGCCCTTGCTCGGATCCGGAAATTCATGCTTTGTGAGAATGTAATTGATGTAATCGAGATGACCGCCCCCTTCGTACACGTCGAACGTACGCGTATGTGAGTTCGTCACCGATAGGTAGATCAGCGATACGGCGATGCTCAGACCGAGCAGTGCAAGCTGGCTCCGGCTGATGCGGATGTGTCTGCGGAGTATTGCCGCGAAGCCCATCAGCACGACGAAAGCGCCCGCCAGCGCGAGCGGATCGACGCTGCTTTCTGATTTGAAATTGAACCCGGCGGGGCCGCTTTCGTTTTTCAGGCGGAATTCCAGCTCGTTCTTTTCCCCTACGAGCAAGTCCGTGATGTCGAGCGAAAATCCGCCGTCATAGTTTCGCCGATCACCGATCGATGTGTTTTCGATGGGAAATGGTTTGCCATTTACCTGGATCGACAGCAATTCGTCATCCGGGTAAATGCGGAAGCGATGTGACGTACCTGGCACATCGGATACAGATATCCTTACTGCATAACGTCCGTGGTATTCCTGCAGCCAAGGCAGATGTTCGTTACGTGGCGCCTGGTTGTCGAGGAGAATGGTTGCGTCGGAAATGCGTAAAGCGTGAAACGTCGCCACCCGCATGAGAGCGAAGCTCGCGAGCAGGATCAACAAGCCGGTAACAATGGCGCGGACGGGAATTCTGGGCTTCATTGGGTTTAGACGACGTCCAGAGTTGCTGACTCGGCAGCCGAAAGCTTGTTTCAGGGCTTCGCAGCATATCAAACCAGTAGCTTGCGCACGAAGTGCATCGTATCGGAGCCCCTTTTGTCCCCGGTTACATGCACGTGCTGCACTAGAACATGCTTGATGAGGCCCTCGGCCAGGTCCTGACCTGCGAGACGTACCAGTATGTTCGGCTGATCGCCCATCCCTGGCGATGACGGTATCTATGTCGCGACCACAGGAGCGTCTATCCGCAATACCCATGACCATGGGACTGCCATCACGAGCGATGCGGGCCGCACCTTGCGCTCTACATTGAGGTCGGGATGGATGCGCTCCAGCCTGTTACGTGGCAATGCCAGCGTAAGTGACATTGCGCCAATGAACGAAATGAAAAGCTCATGTACGCCTAGCGCTCCGCGTTCTTCTGCATGCCAACGAGACGATGTGTTCGTGGTTGCGCATCAGGAACTGCGCCTGGGGGGCGCCGAGCCCATGTTGGCGTCAGGGCCGTCGACGATGACATCGGTGGCAAATCGAACTGGCATCCAGTGGCGGTGTTGGCACAGGATGCCAATGCCTCTCTGCGAACAACGGAAATCTGCCTGCTGCCTTGACCGGAATAGGTGCGCATGTACTTGGTCAGTTGCCGGAAAAACAAAAGGTCACTGGCTTACGCCGGTGGCCCTTCGGTAGCGGTCAATGTCGACTTACTTACGAGGTTTTTTCGTCGGCTTTTCCGCTTCGGTAGCCGGAGCAGCCACGAGACTGTTCAGATAGTTCTCAAGATTTGTGTAGCCGCTCTTGTCCTTCGCAGGTCTGGCGCCATCGGTAGCATCTCTAGCGTTGAGGTCGTGAGCGCGCTCCCACGCGTCGGGAATGCCGTCACCGTCTGTGTCGACGGGCGCCGTGCCATGCGGCACAGCGGGCCAGCTGCCCACTTCTTCCTGCGAGTCGATCAGCTTGCCGCCGTTTTCGGCAATCTGCGTGATGATGCGTTCGTCCACCGCGTCGCGCCAGGGGTAGTTGGCACCGACGTTGTTGAGCACGCGCACCATCAACTCACTGGCGGGCCAGGTCGTCACCTTCGGCGCGGTAAAGGGCGCGGTCGCAAGCCTGAACTTGCCCGGCTCCTTCGACAGCTCCTTCGGCGGAGCGCCCCAGGCGATCATCTTCGTGTTGTCGGCAGTCCAGCCCGCGTTGCCGGGCACCACATTGCCCTCGATGTAGATCTGCGTGTTGTCGTCGCCCGCGGCGGTCATGACAATGGGTTCGATTTTCGAGCTGAACTTACCGGGACGCACGAGGTTGTCCACGTAGTTGATGCGGATATTGCCGTCGTTGGTGCCGGAGGCATAGTCGCCCCAGCCGCTGACGATATTGTTGCGGAAGTCGAATACGGCCGGGCCGCCGTTCTTGCCATAGTTGTCGCCAAAGCGCGGATTGCGGCCACGGTGATAGGCCCACACATTGTGATGCAGGGTGAGGCCGCCGGTAGCGCGCAGCAGGCTGCCATAGCCATGCGCGCCCTTGAGGTGCACGCTCTTGTTCAGGCTCTCGGCAATCAGGCACCACTGAATCGTGATGTTCTTGATATCGCCGGAGGGCGACAGTGCTTCGTCGGTAGACCAGCTGGCGGAGACGTGATCGAGGATCACGTTGCGCGCGCCGTCGCGGATGTTGATAGCGTCGTCTTCAACCTTGCTGGTATTGCCCAGACGCGAGCGGATGTAACGCACGATGACTTCCTGCGCGTCAATGTGCAGCGTGTAGTCGCGCAGGGTGATGCCGCCACCGGGCGCGGTCTGGCCAGCGATGGTGATGTTGGGATTCCAGATGATCAGCGGTGACTTGAGCTGGATCGTACCGCTGACATTGAATACCACCATGCGCGGCCCTTGCGCCTCGACGGCTGCACGCAGGCTGCCCTCGCCCGAGTCGTTCAGATTGGTGACCTTGATTACCCTGCCGCCGCGGCCGCCAATGGTCTCCGCACCAAAACCCTCGGCGCCGGGGAAGGACGGGATGGCATGCGCCAGTGGTGAGAGCAGGGCGATGGCGGTCAGAGCGACCAAAGGCTTGAGACGGGCATAGACGACAGGCATGTAACCACTCCCCTTTTTTGAATTGCATGGATTACCACGTTCAGCGAGGCATGAAGTGCCTTCGCTGGTGGCGCTGCGCAACGCTGGCGCATACGTCTGCCATGCAAGCATAAATGCTGCTTTTCGCTTTGGCTTGACGCAATGCGTCATTGCGTCAGGACGGGTGGCAGCTTCTTGCGGGGCGGTGAGTGGTTGTGCTCGTCTGCTTGCAAGCAGCGCATCAGCTGATGCGCGAATTCTTCCTGAAGGCCTCGCCTTCCAGGACATCGACATGAAAGCGCGGCCGATCCTTGGTTTCGCTGTAGATCTTCGCGACGTATTCGCCGATGACGCCCAGGCTCAACAGCTGGACGCCGCCGAGGAAGTACGTCGGGATAACCGTCGAAGCCCAGCCGGGTAGCGCTTCATCCGTGAAGAGCCGCAGGAGCAGAGCCCACGCCGTCATCGCCAGACTGGCGAGGGAGACGATCGTGCCGATGCTGGTAATCAGTCGCAGCGGATAGGTGGAGAAAGATGTGATGCCTTGCCAGGCGAAAGACAGCATCTTCTTCAGCGGGTATTTCGATTCGCCAGCGAAGCGCTCGGCGCGATCGTATTCGACCACAGAGTTTCGATAGCCGAGCAGACGCACCATTCCGCGCAGGAAGAGATTGCTCTCGCGGTACTCCGCGAGCGAATCCAGTGCACGTCGGCTCATCAGGCGGTAGTCAGCATGGTTGAAGACGATGTCGACTTTCATCGCAGCCATAAGCTTGTAGTAGCCCTCGGCGGTGAAGCGCTTGAAGAAGGTGTCCGTATCGCGGCGCTTGCGCACACCGTAGACGATGTCATCACCGTCGCGGAAATTGCGGATCATCTGCGGAATGACTTCGAGGTCGTCCTGCAGGTCGGCGTCGACGCTGATGAGCGCATCACCCGGCGCGGTCATCAAGCCGCAGAACAGCGCGTTCTGGTGGCCACGGTTGCGGCTGAGCTTGATGCCGCAGATTTCCTTGTGTGCGGCGGAAAGCTCCTTCGTCAGAGCCCAGGTCTTGTCGCGGCTGCCATCATCGACATAGAAGACTGCGCTCTCTGGAGCGATCAAGCCCTCGTTACGCATGTGTTCGAGCAGCACGATGAGGCGCGAAGTGGTTTCGCGCAGGACTTCTTCTTCGTTGTAACAGGGAATGACCAGCCCGATGGTTGGCGGGTTTGTTGAACTCATTGTTGCCTCGTGCGAAAGGTCCAGACAGCGTTGATGGCGTAGTTCCAGATGAACACCACGCCGGTTGCGCAAAGCTGCGCCAGCCAGATTGGCACGTTCAGCATCAACAGGCCGTGCAAAACGCCACTGTTGATGAGCAATCCGGCACACAGCGTGGCGATGAAGCGTGGAATGTTCTGCTGATGACTGCCGCCTGCGCCCTTGAACGTGAAGCGCGCATTGGCCCAGTAGTTGAACGCGGCACTGATGAGGAAGCCGACATTCGATGCCAGCACGGGCTCCATCGCGAAGCCTTTGATCAAGGCCGCCATGATCAGGTACTGCAAGGCCGTGGCACCACCACCGACCAGCAGGAAGCGCAGGAAGCTCTTGATATTGATATTGCTCATGCTGCTCTTTGCGAGTTAGCGGTCAGGCGCCTCCTCCCGAGACGCCCGACCGATCTGATGCTTACGATGCCGTAGTCGTTTTCTTCGCCTTGCTGGCAGCGGGTTTCTTTGCCGCAGGGGTTTTCGCTGCTGCGGTCTTGGTGGCCGCGGCTTTCTTGGCCGGCGCCTTGGCTGCAGTGGATTTTTCGGCCTTGGTCTCCGTCCCGGCCTCTTCCTTCGCAGCGGGCTTTGCCTTGGCCGTGGTCTTCGCGCCAGCAGCTTTGGCCTTCGGCTCGCGCTTCTCGAACTCGAAGCTCACCTTGCCATCTGCACCACGTACCAGGAACGCCGAGAACTTGCGGCGCGTGCGTGCCGAGATGAAGCCGGTCAGCAGATCCGTGCGTCCCGACGACAACAGCTTCTCCATCTGCTCGCGTTCGATGGCTTGCTGCAGGATCACCTTGCCGGAGCGGAAATCGCAGCTCTTGCCTGCGCCCAGCGATTTCTCGCAGACGTAGGCCATGCCATGTTCATACACGCCATTGGCGCATTTCGGACATGGCCCGAGTGACTTCTGATCGGAGAAGTCTGGCGGCTCACCTGTCTCGTCCTCACGCGGCTGACCGAAATCGAACTCCGGCATCTTGTCGTCGTTGAGCTTGATTTCGGCATTGAAGCCGCGGCCCATCTTGTTGCGGAAGCCCATCAACGGCCCCACCTTGCCGGTCGACAGCAGGGTTTCAACTTCACTGATTTCGAATTGACGGCTGGCGACGATTTTCCACAACGAGTAGTCACAGTTCTGGCACTGGAATTTCTTGTAGTTTTCCTTGATGGTTCCGCCGCATTTCGGGCAAGGCGTCTGCAGCGTGGCGAAATCGCCGGGCACCGTGTCGGATTCGTATTTCTTGGCGCGCTCGACGATCTCGCGCGTCATCTGCTCGATGTGCTCCATGAAATCGGCGCGTGTCAGCAGGCCCTTTTCCATTTGTGCCAGCTTGTATTCCCACTCACCCGTCAGTTCTGGTGATGACAGTTCGGTCACGCCCAGACCACGCAACAGCGTGATCAGCGAGAAGGCCTTGGCCGTCGGAATCAGCTCGCGCCCTTCGCGCAGCACATAGGTTTCCGCGATCAGATTTTCGATGATCTGCGCGCGCGTGGCTGGTGTGCCAAGACCGCGACCGGCCATGGCTGCGCGCAACTCTTCGTCATCAACCAGCTTGCCCGCGCCTTCCATGGCGGAGAGCAAGGTCGCTTCGTTGTAGCGCGCTGGCGGCTTGGTGACGTTGGCCTTGACCAGTACTTCGTCGGTCTTGACCGTCTCGCCCGGTTTGACGGGCACCAGCGAGCCAGTGGCCTCTTCGCCGTCGACCGCGCCTTCCTTGCCATGCACCGTCAGCCAGCCCGGATTGACCAGCACCTTGCCTTCGGTCTTGAAGGCTTCGTTTTCGACGCGCGTGATACGCGTTGTGATCATGTATTCGGCAGCTGGATAGAACACCGACAGGAAGCGCTTGGTGACTAGGTCGTAGATCTTCTGCTCGGCTTCCGACAGGTTCTTCGGCTCCGTGCCGGTCGGGATGATGGCGAAGTGATCCGAGATCTTGGCGTTGTTGAAGATGCGCTTGTTGGGATGCACCCAGCCGTTCTTGATGATTTCGGTGGCGAAGTTCTTGTACTCGCTTGGCAAGGCGGCGAGGATGCCTGGCACCGTGGCGACGTAGTCTTCCGGCAGCGCGCGTGCATCGGTACGCGGATAGGTCAGGACCTTGTGCTTTTCATACAGCGCCTGGGCGATCTGCAAGGTGGTGCGCGCCGAGAAACCGAATCGACCATTGCCTTCGCGTTGTAGCGAAGTCAGATCGAAGAGAAGCGGCGAGAGCTGGTTCGAGGGCTTGGCTTCTTCCTCGAAGATGCCGGGCTTGCCTTCGCACTTGGCGCGCAGCGCTTCGGCGGCTTTGACGTCCCACAAGCGATTGGCTGTGGCGTGCTCGTCGCCTTCCGGCTTTTTGAATTTTTCGTCGAACCAGCGACCGACATAGCCGCCTGCCGAAGCACCGAAGTGGCCTTCGACCTCCCAGTAGTCACGCGACTTGAAAGCGCGGATGCGTTCTTCGCGCTCGACCATGATGGCCAGCGTCGGCGTCTGTACGCGACCCACCGTGGTCAGGTGGAAGCCGCCGGTCTTGGAGTTGAATGCGGTCATGGCACGCGTGCCATTGATGCCGATCAGCCAGTCGCTTTCCGCGCGGCACGTGGCGGCTTCACGCAGGCCGGACATCTCGTTCGAGGTCCGCAACGCCTGGAAGCCGTCGCGGATCGATTGCGCGGTCATGCTCTGCAGCCACAGGCGGCGTTGCGGCTTGGCCGTGCCGGAATGGTCTGCAATATAGGTAAAGATCAGCTCGCCTTCGCGGCCCGCGTCACATGCGTTGATCAGGCCGACGACGTCCTTGCGCTTGATCAGGCGGGTCAGCAGGCGCAAGCGTTCGGCAGTTTTCTCGACCGGGTTCAGCTTGAAGTGCGGCGGAATGACCGGCAGGTGAGCGAACGACCACTTGCCGCGCTTGACTTCGAATTCTTCGGGAATCGCCAGCTCCAGCAGGTGACCGATGGCGGAGGACAGCACATATTCCTCGCTCTCAAAGTAGTCACCATCACGGGTAAAGCCGCCGAGGGCTCGCGCAATGTCCTGCGCAACGGAAGGCTTTTCGGCAATGATCAGCTGTTTGCTCATGCTGTCGGATAGGTCCAGAAGAATTGCAGATGTGGCGGGAAAGCAGATTCTCCAGAGCAGCTGTTACGGCCTGCATACCCTGAAAAGGCTCTCCATAATTGAGTTCGCCGGGCGAGCCCGGCGAACAATGCGTGTAGATGATAGGCGTCGCCGGAAGAATCGCGCAAGTCGCAAGCCAATAAAGGCGAGCAGGCGGTGACGTACAAGCTCAGTGAATGGGCAGCACTTCGGCCCAGTCGCCATCTTCCTCGTCGGTTTCTTCGGTCAGCAGTTCGTCGAGGATCAGCGTGTCCATGCTGGCCTGCTGCTGCCACAACACCATGAGCACGATGACCTTGAATTTGGACAGCGAGACTTCCGGCTCAGGCAGCGCCATGGCGCGCTCAATGATCATCTCGCGCTGACGGGCATCCAGCGTGCGATTGGCTTCGAGAAAGGCCAAGAAGCCGCGGCAGTCGATGTCGACGCGCGCCTGTTCCTCTTCGGTAAAGATGCGGATCGAGCGACTGTCGGCGTCGAAACTGGCCGTAGGTTCGCTGACGATGCAGCGCAGGCCGGAGAGCCATTCAATGGCTTCGGAGATTTCGCCTTCCTCGAATCCGGCAGCGGACAGCTTGCGTGCAAGCTGCTCCGGTTCGGCGGGACAAGCCTCAGCGTAGCCGTAGGTTTCAAATAGATAGACAAGTATGTCGATCATATGCGCGTTCCCTCGGCATGCACCTTCTTACTGGTCAGAACGGTGCTTATTGGATTCTTTGCAGCCTTCCACCCGGCAGGCGTTCCACACGCCCTTCGAGTTCCAGTACTGTCAGCATGGCGAAGAGTGAATCCGCCGTCAAGCCGGCGCGGTCGCAGAGTGTGTCGGCGTCAACAGGGTCGAAGCCGATCAGGGACAGCAGGCGGGATGCTTCATCCGGCGGCCTTTCCGCTTCCGCAGGCGCCGCCAGTCGCGGCGAGTTCGTATCCCAGCGTAACTCTTCGAGCACGTCCTGCGCACTTTCGACGAGTTTTGCACCTTGTTTGATGAGCTGGTGGCAGCCTTTGGCCAGCGGCGAATGGATTGAGCCGGGAATGGCGAAGACCTCGCGCCCCTGTTCCAGTGCCATGCGTGCCGTAATAAGGGAGCCGCTGCCGACAGCCGCCTCGACGACCAGCACGCCGCGCGACAGGCCGGAAATCAGGCGATTGCGACGTGGGAAGTTGTAGGCGGCAGCGGGTGTGCCGAGCGCGAACTCACTGATGACAACGCCGCCCTCGACGATGCGGCGCGCCAGATCGGCATTGCTGGCGGGGTAGATCCGGTCTGCCCCGGTGCCGATCACCGCGACGGTGCTACCGGGACCGTCCAGTGCGCCGCGATGGGCAGCAGCGTCAATGCCAAGAGCCAGACCGCTGACAACGGTCAGACCCGCCTGCGACAAGGCACGCGCGAAGGCTTCTGCATTGCCATTGCCTTGTGCAGTGGCATTGCGCGAGCCGACCAGAGCTATGGCGGGGCGATTGAGAAGCGCGATATTGCCCTTGGCGTAGAGCAGGCAGGGCGGGTCCGCGGTTTGCAGCAGGCCTTGAGGAAAGGCCAGGTCGGCAAGCGTCAGAACGTGGTTGCCGGGTTCAGCGAGCCACGCCAAGGCACGAGCAATGCTGGCTTCCGTGTCGTGGTCGAGGAGTTGGTCGGCAAGCTTGCTGCCGATGACTTCGGCCAGCGCAGAACGTTTGGCGGAAAATACCTGTTCAGGCAGGCCGAAGGCGGCGAGTAGCTGGCGCTGGCGCTCCGGGCCGATACCCGGAACGCTGGTCAGACGCAGCCAGGAGCGAAGTTCCTGCCCGCTCACTGATGCCGTAATACAGGCTTACGGCTTACGGCGCTACAGCCGAGTCGCCGACCTGCACCGGCAGGTTGCTGTCGAGAACGATAGCGTAGGAGAGGCGATTGAAGACGCGGAACACCATGGCAAGACCGAAGCGCTCGCTTGGCAGCGGAATATGCTGCGCGCGCTCGTCGCCCGTACGCCCACGATAGGTCGCTTCGCCGCGGTAGCGGTCAAGCCCGATGACTTGTCCCGGCTCGACGTTCTTATCACGACCAGCGTTGATGGTGACGATGCCGAAGCGGCCAGTCTGTTCGAGACCGCCGTAGATGCTGGCCACGACCGCATTAAGATCGGCCGGCGCCCTGCGCGGCACGGCAGCAAATGCGGTTTCCTTGCCTGTAGGTAGCAGGTGATCGCTGGTCTGGACTTCGTGCTTGGTCTTCAAGACTGTCAGCGCAGCCGCGGTATTGCCATTTTCAGGCGTTGTCACGCGGGCGTTGCCGACCAGAATGTTCTCGTAACCGAGCACTTCGCCCGTGACTGGATCCGCAATGGGCGTACCCGGGCGATAAATTGACCACACATCCTGGCCCGGCACCAGGTGACGCGCGAAGATCGTTGCATTAGCACCGACGACTACGCGATCTTCCTGGAGAGCAATCACCGTACCGACGTCCGCAGGGTTGGCCGTGTCCGTTACCAGTGGTTCGATCAGCAGTGCCTGGATGTACTGCAGCGGTACTGTCGACAGCGCGTTGGCGGGCGTTGAATAGACTTGCGGCGAGAGCTTTTCGTAAGGGCTGGCCTGGCTGCCCGGCGGCGTGAGCGACAGGGTCATGCTATTGCGATCGAGGTAGATCACTTGACCGGGATAGATCCAGTGCGGATTCTTGATCTGATCGGTGTTGAGCTTCCAGACTTCAGGCCAGCGCCATGGTGACTTGAGGAATTTGCCGGAGATGCCCCACAGGGTGTCGCCCTTGACGACGGTGTAGCTATCCGGTGCGTTGTCGGCCAGCTCCAGCTTGTCTTTGCTGACGGCGGCGCCCGGTGTCTGCGCCAGAGCAGAGCCTGTTACGCCTGTCGTCAAGGCAGCGAGCGCCAGAAAAAGCGCGGAAGAGAAGCGTTTCATAGCCAACCCCGTTTTGGTGATGGGTGCACACGTTCGATGTGCGTTGTTAGACAAGCTGCTGGTGTTGCACATGGCTTGCGCCGCACGGCGCAAACTATTTGCGCCCGCTCTTGCCAAAGTGACTTGAGATAACGGCATCAAGCCCGAAAAATATATAATTAGCAGCCATGTGCATGCTCAAGTGTTGCATTAGATTCTGCACGTAGCCGCCTCATCCTTCAAGGTTTTCGGGATTTTTCAGACAAATGGCCCTGCTGAACATACTTCATTACCCGGACCCGAGACTCCACAAGAAAGCCGTTCCGGTCAAGCTTGTGGACGATCGTATCCGACGATTGGTCGCCGACATGGCTGAGACCATGTACGCCGCACCCGGCATTGGTCTGGCGGCGAATCAGGTGGACGTACAACTGCGAGTGGTCGTGATCGACGTGTCCGAAGACAAGACCGGCCTTCGCGCGTACATCAATCCCGAGATTCTCGAGCGTGATGGTGAACAGGTCTGCGAGGAGGGCTGCTTGTCGGTACCTGGCGTCTACGAAAAGGTCGCACGCTCGGCGTGGGTACGTGTTCGTGCCCTTGACGAAAAGGGCCAGCCATTCGAGTTCGAAGCCGACGGCCTGATGGCAGTCTGCATCCAGCACGAAATCGATCACCTCGACGGTAAGGTGTTCGTCGAGCACCTGTCGTTGCTCAAGCAGAACCGCATCAAGAACAAACTCATCAAGCGCTCGCGCATTACGGCTTGAAGCCGCTGAGGAGTCAGGGCGGGGAAATACCGTCGCTCCTGACTTCTCGCCCCTTCCTTCCTACATTCTCCTTCGTACATTTCCATGCGTGTAGCTTTTGCCGGAACTCCGGAATTCGCCGCTGTGGCACTCAAGGCCTTGCTTGACGCGGGCTTCAATGTGCCGCTCGTCCTGACGCAGCCGGACCGTCCTGCAGGTCGCGGCATGAGTCTGCACGCCAGTGCGGTCAAACAAGTCGCGCTGGAAGCTGACATCGTCATCGATCAGCCGGAAAAGCTTCGTACGCCAGAGCAGCAGCAGAAGTTGCGCGAGTGCGCGCCGGACGTTCTGGTGGTGGCCGCCTATGGCCTGATCCTGCCACAGGCCGTGCTGGATATGCCGCGCCTGGGCTGCCTGAATATCCATGCTTCATTGCTGCCCCGCTGGCGCGGCGCCGCGCCGATTCATCGTGCCGTCGAGGCCGGTGACGCCGAGACGGGCATCACCATCATGCAGATGGATGCGGGGCTGGATACGGGTGCCATGCTGAGCATGCAGTCATTGCCGATTCTCGCGCATGACACCACGGCCAGTCTTCACGACAAGCTCGCGGGGTTAGGCGGCGACATGATCGTGGCGGCCCTGCGTGCGCTGGAAAAAGGCGCGCTTCGCGCTACGCCACAGCCAGCCGATGGCGTGACCTATGCCAGCAAGATTGCCAAGAGCGAAAGCTCGCTGGATTTTGCTCAGCCCGCGGCGGTTCTTGCACGCCGCTTGCGAGCGTTTGATCCGTTTCCTGCCGGTGCGGCCAGTATCAACGGCACGACCATCAAGCTGTGGGCGGGCGAGGCAGTGGATATGGCCGGCACACCGGGGGCCGTGCTGCAGGTCAGTGATGCGGGTGTCGTGGTGGCTTGCGGCGAAGGCGCCTTGCGTCTCACCGAGCTGCAGAAGCCCGGAGGCAAGCGCCTGCCAGTGCGGGAATTCCTGCGGGGGTTTCCGGTTGAAGTGGGCGCATGTTTCAGCAAGGGTGCGTAGGGCGGAACGCAAAGCGGTTCCGCCGGGCTTGGGCCAATACGCACGCTGCGTAAAGCCGCCAATCGGCGGCTGGCGGATACTCCGAAGGAGATCCGCCTTACCCGGCCGCTAGTTCAGTAGCCGCGTCGGCTCGGCAGGCGCGCCACAACATTTCTTGAACTTCTTACCGCTGCCGCACGGACAGATGTCGTTGCGGCCGGGCTGTGCGTCCGCGCGATGCGGCACGCGTGGCGCCGTCATGACGCGCAACCAGCGGCGCCAGAAAGCGTAGACATATTGCAGGCCGGCCGCGGTGACGCTGATCAGCTCGTCGCGTTCCGCCGTTGTCAGCGGATGGCCGGGGGATTTTTCGCCGGTATCGAAGGCGCCAATGATGCTCAGCAGGGTGACGCACTCTTCGTCTTCTTCGAGCGCATCCCAGTGCGCGTCCTTGAGCCAGTTCAGCCCTGCGCGGAAACCGCGTGCCCAGCCTTCGCCAAGCGGATGGCCGCTGGTGGCGGGATCGTCGAGCAAAGGGAAATACATGGCGTCGGGGCCTTCCTTGGCGCTGACGCCGGACCAGTCTTCGCGAAACCCCTGCGCCAGATGGTTCCAGTGACGCATCAGCAATTGCAGGCAGCGACGCCCGGCGGCCTCGCTCGACCACTCCGGCGCTTCCTCGCCGAGGACGATAGGCAACCATTCGCTGGGCGGTACCGTTTCGGGTCCGATGACGAGCGCGCAGATCAGGCCGTCGAGCTCTTCCAGCGAGTGTGAGTCCGCGTGCTGTGACAGCAGGGCATCCAGCTCATCGAGTTCGTCGTCATGCAGCGCACCGTGCGCGAGATGAGGCGTCATTGCGGTTCTGCTCTTTCTTGAATCACCGGCTTGCGCCGGATGTACAGGGTCTTGTCGACACTGGCAACGACGTTGCCCTGCGTGTCCGTAATGTCGACCGTGTAGTGTGGTTCGTACTTTTCGCCGCCAGCGGTCTGGCGGTGGATATCTGCAAGTATCGCATCGTCGATGCGGAATTGCGCGCGCACCGTGCCACGCGCCGGCAGCTTGAAGTCGATGTGCGAGGCGCTGTCCCAGACGACGTAGTCCTTGCCGATATTGCGCAGGATCAGCAGCGCGAAGAACGGGTCGGTCATGGCGAACAGCGAGCCGCCGAAGTGGGTGCCGAAGATATTGGTGTTGATGAGGCGCTGATGCATGCGCACGCGGGCTTCGCGGAAGTCCGTGCTGAGGTATTCGACGTGTATGCCGGCGCCGATGAAGGGCGGCCAGATATTGATGAACAGACGCGTCGCCCAGGCTGGCGGAGTTGCGTTGCGCAGAAAACCCTGCCGAAGTTTGGGATTGTGGCTCATGCGTGCATCTGGAAAGGAACGGGGTGGTGCGGCAACGAAGTCGGCACTCTACCCGACCCCAACCTCGCAGCACGGCCCTGGCCTTGTTCAATGATGGGAATCGTTAATTTTTGGCATTTCCGGATATTAATCATCGCTGCCGTCCTCGGACTGCGCCGGTCGCTTCCGTTGTTCCCTCGCAGCGCAAGCCAATGCGGCACGCATTGATCAATCTCACATGCGTGTCGCGGCGCTTCGTGGAATGATGGGCCTGCGGCAATCAGAGCAGGAGCATCATCATGGGCAAGCGCATGCAATCCCCGGCGGAGGAATTCGCCAATAGCAGCAGCCACATACTTGGTCTGCTGGCGACGCTCGTTGCTGCGCCAGTGCTGGTTCTGGAGATGCTGGGGAGCGGCAGCGCCGCCAACGTGGTCGGCGTCAGCGTCTTCGCCGCATCGATGATCCTGCTGTATCTCTCATCCGCGCTGTATCACGGGGCGCCGCAAGGCGCGCGCAAGCACTTTTTCCACAAGCTCGACCACGCAGCGATTTACGTCCTCATCGCCGGCACCTACACGCCCTTCACCCTGGGCGTGCTCGGCGGCGCCTGGGGCTGGACTCTGTTCGGCCTGATCTGGACCCTGGCGGGCATCGGCCTCGTGCTCAAGGCCTTCAATGGCCTGTCGAACCGTTATGTTTCGATCGGCCTGTACCTGCTGATGGGCTGGCTCATCGTCGTAGCGGCGAAGCCACTGATCGAAAAGGTGCCGACTGCGGGCCTGGTGTGGCTCGTCTGCGGCGGTCTGGCCTATACCGGCGGCGTGGTCTTCTACGCACTCAGCTCGCGCCTGCGCTTCGGCCACTTCATCTGGCATCTGTTTGTCATGGCCGGCACGGCCTGCCACTTCTTTGCTGTGCTCTGGTATTCGGCCTGATCAGGCTTTTGACAGAAGCTTCAGCGCTGCGCGAATGCCTTCGGAAACGCTGATGTCCGCCGGCAGGCTCTTCAACGCCAGCGCGGCTTCCTTCTCGTTGTAGCCGAGTGCCAGCAGCGCGTGCACGATGTCGCTCTGCGGATTCGCCGCCGCGGCGGCCGCGCTGTCCGCCACGCCCGGCAATGCCTTGGCGAGTTTGTCGCGCAGTTCCAGCAGCAGCCGCTCGGCCGTCTTCTTGCCGATGCCGGGAATCTTCGTCAGGCGCCCGGCTTCCTGCAGCGCCACAGCCTGCGCCAATTCGGACACCGAAAGGCCTGACAGGATGGCGAGTGCCGTGCGCGCACCGATACCGGAAATCTTCAGCAACTGGCGGAAGGCCATGCGTTCGTCGAGCGTGCCGAAGCCGAACAACACGTGCGCGTCCTCGCGCACCTGCAGATGCGTGTGCAGGCTGACCTTCTCGCCGTTGCCGGGCAGGTTGTAGAAGGTGCTCATCGGCACTTCGACGTCATAACCGACGCCATTCACGTCGAGCAGGATTTGCGGCGGATTCTTCTCGAGCAGGATGCCCGTCAAACGACCAATCATTGTTTATCTACCGGGTAGGCGATGAATTCGGGAAGCGTCTCGGCTCTTGCAGAGAACGCGGCGAGCGCAGGATAGCGCGCAGCGTCGCTGAGGCCGGGTTGCGCATATTGATTGAAGCGCCATGCAACCGCCAGCGTAATGTCGGCTTGCGTGAGCGTTGCGCCGAGCAACCAGGGCGAGGCTGCGGCCGCTAAGGGTTCGAGCAGGCCCCAGGCTTCTTCAAGCTGTGCGCGCACGCGAGCGAGCCAGGGTTCGTATTGCTTGTCCGTCGGACGCAGCGGCGTTTCGTAGAGGTGCTGGACCGTTTTCTCGCAGGCAATCAGCGTGATGCCGATGAGCTGCATGGCGCGCCGGCGCGCAGCCGGTTCGATCGGCATCAGGCGTTTGTCTGAGGCGGTCAGGGATTCGAGATAGTCGAGGATCAGGCCGCTGTCGTTGAGCACTTCACCATCATCGCAGACCAACACCGGCACCTTGAACAGCGGGCTGATGGTGCGGAACTGATCCATCTGCCGCAGGATGGAGATCGAGCGGTGCTCGAAATCCAGCCCTGTCATTGCTGCCGAGATGGCGACGCGACGGACGAAGGGTGAATCCAGCATGCCGACGATCTGCATGGTCGTTTCTCCTGTCAGGGGCTGACGTAAATCTCGATGCGTTCCTTGCCGCGCCCGACGTTCTTGCGCTTGAGGCTCAGCTGGCCAACTTCGCCGGTGCGCTTCAGATGCGTGCCGCCACAGGGCACGCGTGTCAGCCCGGCAACTTCCCAGTAGCGACGCTCGTTCGCCTCGTCGGAGAAGGCGCTGGTGATGAGCGTGTCGGCGTCGATGATGGTCTGCGCTTCAGTAGTGAGCTGCGGGAACAGCGGCGAGATATTTTCCGGCCAGTCGAAGTCGATGCGCGCCTTGTCCTGCGAGATGTGCGCGCCGATCTTCTCGACGATCTTGTCATCATTCGCCAGCGCTTTGCAGGTCAGCTCCAGCACCAGCTCGGCGGCGAAGTGCAAGCGCATCAGGCGGTAGCGGCGCGCCCAGTCGATCTCAATCTTCACAGCATCGTTCACGGCGAGGCCGTGCGTTGCGGGCAAGGTATAGAAGATCTCATGGGCGTCCTTGCGTGCCTGCAAGACAGCGAGTCCGGCAATCGTGCCCGCATCGCTTTCCTGACCGCCGGACAACGCGTAGAAAATCGTCTCGGCGACAGTCACCACATCTCCATGGACGCTTGTGACGCGCGTGTCCAGCGTTGTGCGGTAGGGGTCGTCCCAGAAAACCTTGCGCGTCATGACGGACTCAACCGATGGCGACGAGCACATCTTTCAGCGAAGAGACTGCGGGCACGCCAAGCATGCGGATGCCGGCATCGGGCCTCAACAGATCCGGCACCATCACCACCTGCATGTTGGCCGACGCAGCCGAGCGTACGCCCGCGTTCGAATCTTCGAGTGCCAGACAGCGCGATGCCTCGATGCCCAGCCGGCTCGCCGCCAGTTCGTAGATCTCCGGATGCGGCTTGCCGCGCAAGACTTCATCGCCACAGGCCAGCGCCTTGAAGTGCTGGATGAGGTGCGCGTGGTGCAGCTTCGCCTCGGCGCGCGTGCGGCGTGTCGAGGTCGCCACAGCACAGGGAATACGCAAGGCATCGAGGCGCATCAGCAAGTCGCGCGCAAAGGGTTTGACGGGAATGTCGCCCGCGATGATGGCCGCTTCATACAACTCGCCGAAGCGCCCGCGCAGAGCGGCGACGTCGTAGTTCGCGCCGAAGGCCTCAAGCAAGATGGCGTCCGAATCGCGCGAGTTGAGCCCGACCATCTTCAGCCCGACCGCTTCGTCCCACTTCAGGTCGAGCGAGCGCGCCGCTTCGGCGAAGAGCTTCAGCGCCACGCGCTCGCTGTCGAGCAGCAGACCGTCCATGTCGAAGATGACGGCTTCAGGTCGGGTCAGGTGTAGTTGCATGGCGATGGGCTCGTATTAAAGCAGGACAATGTCGAACTGTTCCTGCGTGTAGCTCGACTCAGCGTGCAGCGAGATTGCGCGGCCGATGAATTCCTGCAGCATGGCGATGGCCTGCGACTCTTCGTCAAGGAACAGGTCGATCACCGCGGGCGAGGCGAGGATGCGGAACTCCTTGGCCGAGAACTGACGCGCTTCGCGAACGAGTTCGCGCAGCACCTCGTAGGCCACGGTGCGCACCGTTTTCACTTCGCCGCGGCCGCTGCAGGTCGGGCAGGGTTCGCAGAGGATGTGCGCCAGCGATTCGCGCGTGCGCTTGCGCGTCATCTCGACGAGGCCCAGCGAGGTGAAATTGCCGACCGAGACCTTGGTGTGGTCGCGCTCGAGCGCCTTGTGCAGTTCGCTGAGTACGGCGATGCGATGCTCGTCGCTCTCCATGTCGATGAAGTCGAGCAGGATGATGCCGCCGAGGTTGCGCAGGCGCAGCTGGCGGGCGATGGCTTGCGCGGCTTCAAGATTGGTCTTGAAGATGGTGTCATCGAAGGTGCGCGCGCCGACGAAGCCACCGGTGTTGACGTCGATCGTCGTCAGCGCTTCGGTTTGGTCGATGATCAGGTAGCCGCCACTCTTCAGGTCGACGCGGCGCGCCAGCGCCTTCTGGATTTCGTCTTCGACATTGAACAGGTCGAACAGCGGCCGCTCGCCTTGGTAGTGGTCGAGCAGATGCGCCACGCGCGGCATGTATTCGTGACTGAACGCGGAGAGTTTCTGGAAATTCTCGCGCGAGTCGATCACCACGCGAGTGGTTTCCGCATTGACCAGATCGCGCAGCACGCGTTGCGACAGCGTGAGGTCGTGATAGAGCGCAACCGGTGGCGCGGCGGAAATCTTGCGTTGCTGTATCTCGGCCCACAGCTTGCGCAGGTAGGCGATGTCGGCCGTGAGCTCGTCATCGCTGGCCTGCTCGGCCTGGGTACGTACGATGAAGCCGCCCTTCTCGTCTGCCGGGATCAGGCGTTGCAGGCGCGCGCGCAGGGCGTCACGGTCCGTTTCGCTTTCAATGCGTTGCGATATGCCGATGTGATGATCCTGTGGCAGATACACGAGCAGTCGACCGGCCAGCGATAGTTGCGTCGACAGACGCGCGCCCTTGGTGCCGATCGGGTCCTTGAGCACCTGCACGGTCATGCTCTGGCCTTCGTGCAGGAGGCGCTCGATCGGCCGCTGCGTTTCACCGTGCTGGCGGTCCAGCCAGATATCAGCGACGTGCAGGAAGGCGGTGCGCTCGAGGCCGATTTCGAGGAAGGCCGACTGCATGCCGGGCAGCACGCGCACCACGCGGCCCTGGTAGATATTGCCGACGATGCCGCGCGAATGCTCGCGCTCGATGTGCAGCTCCTGCACCTGACCATTAAACATCTGTGCGACCCGCGTTTCCTGCGGGGTGAAATTGATGAGGTATTCCTCGCTCATGACGGGTTTCCGGGAAATGGGGTGAATAGGGGTTGAATGGCGTCGTTGCGAGGATTCTACCGGGATGCCGTGCAAACAGTCGGCACGCGAGGGAAAGCCCTGAGAATGAGACGCGGCGCGGATCAGCCACCAAGCCACGTTATCATCGGGGGATGCTTGAACAATTTGACGTGGTGGTAATCGGTGCAGGCGCAGCGGGCATGATGGCTGCTGCCGTCGCGGGCCAGCGTGGCCGCAAGGTGGTGTTGATCGATCACGCGGAGAAACTCGCCGAGAAGATCCGCATCTCCGGCGGCGGGCGCTGCAACTTCACCAATGTCGGCACCGGCCCGGCGAACTTCCTCTCCGACAATCCACACTTCTGCCGCTCGGCGCTATCGCGCTACACGCCGCAGGACTTCATCAAGCTCGTCGAACGCTACGACATACCCTGGCACGAGAAGCACAAGGGTCAGCTGTTCTGCGATGACAGCGCGCAACGCATCATCGAGCTGCTGGTGGGCGAATGCGAACTGGGCAATGTGAGCTGGCGCCAGCCCTGCAAGGTGACGGATGTTCGCCGCGAGGACGAACGCTGGTTGCTGGCGACAACAGAGGGCGCAGTGTCTGCGGAATCAGTCGTGATCGCCACCGGCGGTCTGTCGATTCCCAAGATCGGCGCCACCGATTTCGGCCATCGCATTGCGAAGCAGTTCGACATCCCGCTGATTGCGCCGCGTCCGGCGCTGGTGCCGCTGACTTTCGACCCGAACGCCTGGGCCCCGTTTGCCGAGTTGGCCGGTGTATCGCTGGAAGTCGAAGTGAGTTGTGCCGAAGGTCGTTTCCGCGAAGACCTGCTATTCACCCATCGCGGCCTGTCCGGCCCCGCCATCCTGCAGATCTCATCCTTCTGGCAGCCGGGCGATACGCTCACGATTGATCTTGTGCCGGACCAACGCCTCGACGAAACCCTCATCGCCGCCAAGCATGGCAACAAGCAGCATGTTGCCAACGTCCTGTCGCAATGGATGCCGAGCCGCCTTGCTGCGGCGTGGGCCGAACGTCATGGCCTCAGCGGCAAGCCGCTCGCCGACTGTGCCGATAAAGCCCTGCGCGAACTGGCGCGTGCCACGCACGCCTGGCAACTCAAGCCAGCGGGCTCCGAAGGCTATCGCAAGGCCGAGGTCACGCGTGGCGGCGTCGACACGCGCGCGCTCGACCAGAAAACCATGATGGTGAAGAATCAGCCAGGCCTGTACTTCATTGGCGAGGTGATGGATGTCACAGGCTGGCTGGGCGGCTATAACTTCCAGTGGGCCTGGGCGAGTGGCTATGCTGCGGGCATGGCCGCCTGAGGCTTGCTGAATCGCAGAAGGCAGACACAATGCGGAGACAGACATGAGCTTCCTGCTTGCGCTTGACCAGGGTACGACCAGCTCCCGCGCCATCGTCTTCGACGCGCAATGCCGCATCATTGCCGTGGCACAGCGCGAGCTGCCGCAGATCTATCCGCAGCCGGGCTGGGTCGAGCACGACCCGCTGGAGATCTGGAATGGCCTGCTGGCGACGGTGTACGAAGTGCTCGCCAAAGCAGGCATTGCGGCGCAGGACATCGCCGCCATCGGCATCACCAATCAGCGCGAGACGACGCTGCTATGGGATCGCAAGACGGGCGAGCCGCTGGCCAATGCCATCGTCTGGCAGGACCGGCGCACCACACCGTTATGCGCGCAATTGCGCGAGGCGGGCCACGAGGCTCTGTTCCGTGAGCACACCGGGTTGCTGCTCGATCCGTATTTCTCTGCCACCAAATTGCGCTGGTTGCTCGATACGATTCCCGGCGCGCAGGCGCGTGCCGAGGCAGGCGAACTGGCCTTCGGCACGGTTGATAGCTGGCTGGTATGGCAGCTCACCGGCGGCCGCCTGCATGTCAGCGATGTGACGAACGCATCACGCACCCTGCTCTACAACATCCACACCAGCGCATGGGATGACGACCTGCTCGCGCTGTTGCGCATCCCGCGTGCGCTATTGCCACGCGTATGCAATTCGAGTGAGCTGCTGGGCGAGACCGATGCGGCGCTGTTTGGCGCAGCGATCAGGATTGCAGGCATAGCCGGGGATCAGCAGGCAGCGCTGTTCGGGCAGGTCTGCGTGGCGCCAGGCATGGCCAAGAACACTTATGGCACGGGGTGTTTTGCGCTGTCACATACGGGCGGCGTGGCATGCCGCTCGACAAATGGCCTGATCACCACGCGCGCCGCACAACTGCAGGGTGCTGCAGCGAGCTACGCACAGGAAGGCAGCGTGTTCGTCGGCGGTGCTGTCGTGCAATGGCTGCGCGATGGGCTAGGCGCGATCCGCAGCGCTGGCGAGGTCGAGGCGCTCGCCTCTTCCGTTCCGGATGCAGGTGGGGTGAGCTTCATCCCCGCATTTTCTGGTCTTGGCGCGCCCTACTGGAATCCCGAAGCGCGCGCGGCCATCGTCGGCCTTACGCGTGGCAGCACCGTGGCGCACATCGCGCGTGCGGCGCTCGAGGCCATCGCTTTCCAGTCCGCCGAACTCATCGAAGCCATGCAGGCCGACAGCGCACAGCCACTCGGCGAGTTGCGTGTCGACGGCGGTGCCAGCGCCAACAATCTATTGATGCAAATGCAGGCCGATCTGCTCGGCGTGCCGGTGGTGCGCCCGCTCGTGCAGGAGACGACGGCGCTTGGCGCGGCCTGCCTGGCAGGGCTGGCCGTGGGGGTGTGGCGCGATGCGGACCAGCTTGCCGCACTATGGCAGCGCGAGCGTGTTTTTGAACCCGCAATGGCGCGCGACGCGGCGACTGAGCGCCTGCATGACTGGCGTGCCGCGGTGCGCCGCGTGCTCTAGATGGCGTGTCAAAAACAAAGGCCCGTACGATTTGTACGGGCCTTGTTTCATGAGCCGTGCTGCGAAGGGACTACTTCGATTGCGCGATGATGAAATCCACAACAGCCTTGATGTCATCATCCGATAGCGAAGGGTTGCCACCCTTGGCAGGCATGGCGTTCTTGCCACCCAGCGCGCTCTTGTAGAGCGTGTCCTTGCCTTGGGCAATGCGGGCACTCCAGGCGCCCTTGTCGCCAAGTTTCGGCGCACCGGCCGCGCCGGTCATGTGACAAGCGGAACACACCGTATCGAACACGTGCTTGGCGTCGACCTTGCCACCAGGCGCTGCAGCGCCTGCCGGTGCGGCACCGGCCAGTTCAACCTTCGCCACCGGCGCAATCAGTGCTGCCGTTTCTTCCTTCGAAACTTCTTCCTTCTTGCTGCAGGCGACCAGCATGCTTGTCGCAATGACGAGCGCTACGGGCAGGGCCAGACGCGTGATCCGGTTCATGGAGTTCTCTCTGTGACGGTGCGGGGAAAAGCGGCGATTATAGCGGGAAGGCTTCCCGCATGGACGCCGCAGCGGGCAAAGGCTATCATCCGCGCCTGTGCGTCTGTTGCCTGCGCTGTCTTCCGCCAGACGAGGCGGTCATCGTGACGATGCGCTGCAATATCAATGCTCCTCGCCACGCAATGTGGCCCAACGCACCCGTAGCTCAGCTGGATAGAGTACTGCCCTCCGAAGGCAGGGGTCACACGTTCGAATCGTGTCGGGTGCGCCAATAATTCAATGGCTTACGTCTGCGTTTTTGACGTCATCGGGCCTTTGTACGGAAAAGCTTCCTGCGAGATCACAAAGGCGGCCCTCCCGCCGATCTGCCAGCCCAAGCCAGCGACACATACAGATCACATCCCCTGCGTGGATCTCCACGAGGGGCTCACCCTCTCACTGTGTCCAGCCATAGCCCCGGCCGTGACGATCCAGGGCGTGTTCACATTCACCCGGCGGATTGTGTTGAAACGCAGGGGAAGCCAGACAGTCTGCTGATACGTGCTGGTAGCCCAGCGTAGCTGCGCTTTGGCGCCGGTAATTTTCCCTCCTGCACGTTTGTGCGAACGTCATAAAACGAGCTTCAAACCAGGGTGCACTTTGGGGAGGTCCAGAGGTGCGGCAAGGGCAGCGCGCGCCGGCCCCGCGCCAGTTTTCTTGACACACATCAAGCACGCTTGATCGTCTTGGCCTCAGGATGTCTCCACGACCATCGGGATGCAGAAGGTTTCGGTCGATGTTTCATGCAAATGAGATATCTGTCCCGGTGGATCGGTGAGAGTGATTTTGATCAGTGCAACGCCCCTTCGTTTCCCGCAGGGCTGCCCGTCTGCGGCCGTATGACATGTGGTGGGGCGATCAGCGCCGGCCCGCAGATCGCAGGCTTGTCCAGTGAGAGCATCCACCCGACACGTGGCTATCGCCAACTGATCAAGTCCTCCATCCGTGGCGCGGAATGGTTGTTGTCCTGCAAGGCTGTCGTGATGACGCCGGCGCTGGTTGCCCAAGGGCGTGTATCTGCTGCCTGCGCGCAGGGCGCCATGTAGACGTCGACATACCCTCCGTTCACTTGGAGACCCGGTTTGTGGGCGCTTTGCCCGTGCACCCGGGTACGAGGGAAGCATGAGCCCAAGGCAAACGATGAAGGCTGACTGGAGTATTGCGCGCCATATGTGGATGAGCGCGGCGACGGTCATCGTCTGTTCTGCGCTGCTCGGCATCGGAGCGCTGTATCAGCTGTGGCAGGTCGGATCGGAGCTGCGCCTGATGGGCGACACCATGGCCCGCGGCCTGCATGTGCTGACCCAGATCCGCTCGCATTCCTACGAGTTGCAGATTGATACGCGGCGCTATCTTGCAGTCGACGAGGCTGAGCGCGCTCTCCTGGACAGCCACGTTACCGAATCGCGTATGCAGCTTGTCCGGCTCTTCGTGCGCTACGAAGACTCCCTGCAACTCAACGAGCGCGACGCTACCCTGCTGCGCATCGACCGCCATGCCGTCGACGCCACGCTGCCGTTGCTCGAGCGGGCACGCGCCCTGGCACGCGCGGGCCGTGCAGGCGAAGGCGCAAAACTGCTCAACGAAAACGACGCGCTTCTGGACGCCCCGCGCGCCACCATTGCAGAGCACCTTGCGTTCAAGCAGAGCCTTGCCGACGCGGCTGTGCAGCGTGACCGCCAAGCCTGGCGGCAAGCATTGCTGGCCACCGTGGGGCTGATCGCGCTGACCGTGCTTGCGCTGACGATGGCGGGCTGGCGTGTTGTTGCCAACATCCAGCGACCGATCCAGCGCCTGCGCGATTGTATTGGCGAGCTGGCGCGGGGCGAGCTGGCTTGCGACGTGCCTTATCAGGAGTACCGCAATGATGTCGGCGACCTCGCGCGCGCTGTGGGCGCCTTGCGCCAAGCCGCGCAGAAGCTGGCGATCAATGCGCGGGTTCAGCAAGACGTCGCCCGCATCAGCCAGATGACACGCACGACAGGCACGCCGGAAGCGTTTGGCGGTGCTGTGCTCGACCTCTTGATGCCGCAAACCGATGCGCTCTTCGGTGTGTTCTACATGGCGGACGATGACCAGGGCTACCTGCGCCGTGCCGCCCTGCGTGGCGGCAGCGCCTCGCGAGTGCCCGAGCGCATTGCTCCGGGCGAAGGTTTTGCGGGCCTTGCCTTGCAGCAGGGCGGTTTGCAGGAAATGTCCGTTCCCCAGCCGCGCGTGCTCGTCGCCGGGAGGGAGAGTGTCGCCCTGCCTGAGCTGGCGGTCCTGCCCCTGGCCGCCTCGGGCCGCACGCTGGCCGTCATCGAGCTTGGCTGCCAGGCTTCGCTCACCGAATACGGGCGTGCACTGCTTACTGCGCTACAGCACCCGCTCGCACTGACGCTGGAGCTGGTGCAGCGTCATGCGGAAACGCGGGTCCTGCTGGCCGGAGCGCAGGCCCAGGCAAATGCGCTGGCCCAATCGCAAACTGCACTGACGGAGCGCAACGGCCAGCTGACCGCCCTCACGGCCGAGCTGGATGTCGAACGGCAGGCCCTGGCGAGACTCGAAGCCTGGTATCGCGGGATGGTGGACGCAGCGCCCGACGGACTGATCATCATCGACCGCAATGCCCACATCATTCTTGCGAACGGGCAGGCGGCGCACATTTTCGGCTGCGACGCGGCGACGCTGGCAGGCGCGCATCTGGCGGACTTCCTGCGTGAGCTGAACGGACTCGATGTGGATCGCCTGCTGAGCGTGCCGCATGAACGGCAGGCAGGCGAAGCGCGTGGTTTGCGCGTGGGCGGCGTGACCATTCCCGTCGAATGGAGCATTGCCGCGCTGCCCGCACGCGGTTCGAACGAGGTCAGCCTGTGCATGTCCCTGCGTGACATCAGCGCGCGCCGCGCACTGGAGCAGGACCTGGTGCAGGAGAAGGCGCTGCTTGCCACGCTCATCACCTCCCTGCCGGACATCGTTTTCTTCAAGGATCGCGACGCGCGCTATCTCGGCGGCAACCAGGCCTGCGCCGATTTCTTTGGCGTCAGCATCGATGCGCTGCGGGGCACCGGTAGCGCCGACTATTTCCTGCCCGAAGTCGTCGCCATCACGGGCGAGCATGACCGTTCGGTAATCGAGAGTGGCGAGCCTCGCCGCGAAGAGGTGTGGCTGCGTCACCGTGACGGACGAAAGATCCTGCTCGAAACGATCAAGACGCCGTTCCGTGACAAGGACGGCAATGTGTTGGGGCTGGTTGCCGTAGGACGCGACATCACCGAGCGCCACCAACTCGTCGAGAACCTCGGCCAGGCCCGTGACGCGGCTGAGGCGGCGGCGCAGACCAAGTCGGCCTTCCTGGCGAACATGAGCCACGAGATCCGCACGCCTCTCAACAGCATCATGGGCATGACGCAACTGGCCTTGCAGGGGCCGCTCGACGCGCAGCAGCGCGACTATCTGGCGAAGATCGACAGCTCCGGCAAGCACCTGCTGGGCCTGATCGACGACATCCTCGACTACTCGAAGGCCGACGCGGGCCGGCTGGAACTCGAGACCGTGGACTTCGCGCTCGCCGACGTGCTCGCACATGTGGAGGACAGCTTCCGCGCGGCATGTGCGGCGAAGAGGCTGAACCTGTCGCTGCGTTGCCATCCCGACCTGCCTGCGCGCTTCAAGGGCGACCCCTTGCGGCTGCGGCAGATCCTGCTGAACCTGGTCAGCAACGCGGTCAAGTTCACGGATGCCGGCGGGATCACGGTTCAGTTCGAACCGCTCCATGAGCAGCACAGGAAGGGCGATTCGCTGCTCATCTGCGGCACGGTCGTCGACACCGGCATTGGCCTGGATGAAGCGCAATGCGCGCAATTGTTCCAGCCTTTCCGCCAGGCTGATTCTTCCATGACACGTAAATACGGCGGCACGGGGCTGGGGCTGGCGATCAGCCGTCAGCTCGCCGAGTTGATGGGCGGAGAAATCGGTGTGGAAAGCGAGCCCGGTCGTGGCAGCCGCTTCTGGTTCTCCGCGCGCGTCGGCACGGCTGTGCAGGAGCCTCCTGCGACAGACGAAATACGTCCGCAGGACCTGGGCCTCGACAGGCTCAACGGTGCGCGCCTGCTGCTGGCCGAAGACAACGCGATTAATCAGCAGGTGGCCGTCGAGCTGCTGACCCGTCAAGGCTGCCGGGTCGATGTGGCCGATAACGGTGAGGCCGCGCTGGCACGACTGCGCGAAACCCGCTACGACCTCGTCCTGATGGACATGCAGATGCCCGTCATGGACGGGCTGGAATGCGCGCGGCGCATCCGGGCCCACTCGGGCTTTGCCGCGCTGCCCATCGTGGCCATGACGGCCAATGCCGGCGAATCGGATCGGCGGGCTTGCCTGCAGGCCGGCATGGACGACCACATCGGCAAGCCCTTCGATCCGCCGCAGCTGTTCGCCACCATCGCGCGTTGGCTCTCGTCCCGCTTGGCGAGCCCGGACGCGGCGCACGATCCGCTGGCAGAGGTCCGCGGCCTGAATCTGGTCGCCGGGCTGCGCTATGCGATGGGAGACCGGGAGTGCTATGTGCGGCTGTTGCAGCATTTCGTCGAGCGCGAAGCGGGCGCGGCCGGGTCGATCGCATCGGACCTCGCAATGGGCGACTGCGAAACCGCCAGGCGCACGGCTCACACGCTCAAAGGCGTGGCCGCCACCATCGGCGCTGAACCGCTTGCCGCAGAGGCTGCCTGTGTCGAATCGGCCATCGCTGCCGGTCAGGACATCGGCATGCTCGCGGATCTGGTCACCGCGCTCGGGACGCAGCTTGCGCTGCTCATGAGCGGGCTCGAGGCCGTGCTGCCGGCGCCCGATACGGAGGCGCCCGATACCGACACGCCTGAACGCGACGCGCCCGCAGCCGTTCTGACCGCAATCCGGCGCGAGCTGGCGACTTTGCTGTGCGGTGGCGATGCGCGGGCGCTCACCGTATTTGCCCGCCACCGTGCCGCACTCCTGCGCTGCCACGGCGACGCTCTGCAACCGCTCGCTGGCGCAATGTCGGCCTGTGACTTTGAAGCTGCGCAACGCGAACTCGAACTTCTGGACAGCGATCTACAAGCGGAAACCGTATATGAATGACCGAGCGGTAAGCGGAATGCTGCCCACCGTGCTGTTGGTGGATGACTCCCCCGAACAACTCTCCCTGCTGGCGAACCTGCTCAAGGACGAATACGAGGTCAAGCTGGCGACCAATGGCCCGCGTGCCCTGCATCTTGCCGTCCGCTCGCCGCCTGATGTGATCGTGCTGGATGTGGCCATGCCCGGCATGGATGGCTATGCGGTGCTGGAGTGCCTGAAGGGCGACGCCGCCACGCGTTCGGTGCCCGTGCTCATGCTGACCGCCATGGAGGACGAGGCCGCCGAGCAGCGCGGGCTGGAACTGGGTGCCATCGATTTCCTCACCAAGCCGGTGAGTGCCCCCCGACTCAAGGCACGACTGAGCAACCACGTGGTGATGGCCCGCGCCGACCAGGCCCTGCGCCGCGCGCACGCAGAGCTCGAACAGCGCGTGCATGAGCGCACCGCCGAGTTGCGCAATCTCACTGCACACCAGAACTGCATCAAGGAAGAAGAGCGCAAGCGTATTGCACGCGAGATCCATGATGAACTTGGCGGCTTGCTGACGGGCATCAAGTCGTACCTGTCGGTCGCTGCGCAGAGCGGCAAAGGCGGCGAAATGATCCAGCCGGACCCGCATCTGCTCGAGGCATGCGCGCTGGCCGATAGCGCGATGGACACCGTGCGTCGCGTGATCGCAGACCTGAGGCCCAGCGTGCTCGACCAGCTCGGGCTCTGGACGGCGCTCGAGTGGTACGGCGGGCAAGTCGAGAAGCATCACGGCCTGTGCTGCGAAGTGACGATCGATGCGGCCTGCACCGAGGTCGCGCTCGGTCCTCAGTGCAGCATCGCGCTGTTTCGCATCGTCCAGGAATCGCTGACCAACGTGGTGCGCCACGCGGGCGCGACACACGCCGCGTTGCGTGCCCGCATCGAGGCGTGCGAACTCGTCATCGAGCTGCAGGATGACGGCTGCGGCATCGACACAGGCCGCGCGCGGAGCCCGAACTCGTGGGGCCTGATAGGTATGAACGAACGCGTCCGCTACCTGGGCGGCGAACTGACTGTACGCGGCACGCCGGGGAAAGGCACGACAGTGCTCATCAGGATGCCAATGGAGATGACATATGAATGAAAGGAAAATCAAGGTCCTCATGGTCGACGACCATGTGGTCGCGCGCAGTGGCATACGCCTCATGCTGAGCACCGCCGAAGACCTGGAGGTGGTAGGTGAGGCCTCGTCGGTCGCGGAAGCGCTGCGTGCAGCGAGCGAACACTATGCCGATGTCGCGCTGGTGGACATCAACCTGCCCGACGGCAGTGGCATCGACCTGATCAAGCCGCTGCGCGAGCTCAACCCGCGCCTCGCGGTGCTGATGCTCAGCATGTACTCGGAAGAGGTCTACGCCGTGCGGGCCTTCAAGTCGGGCGCGTCCGGTTATCTCACCAAGAGCCACCCGGTGGCCGACATGGTGGCCGCGGTTCGCCGGGCCGCGGCGGGCGGCAAGTACGTCAGCCCCGTGCTCATGGAAAAACTCGCCGGCATGCTCGGCGGCGAAAGCGCGGGTACGCATGAGGCCCTCACGAACCGCGAGCTGGATGTCATGCGGCGCATCGCCGTGGGCGAGAGCCTCGTTTCGATCGCCGAGGCACTGGGCCTGAGCCCGAGCACCGTCACCACCTATCGCTCGCGCGTGCTGGACAAGATGGGCATGAAGAGCAACGCAGAACTCTCTCGCTATGCGCTGGAGAACGATCTCGTCTGAGTGACCGCTCGAGGGCTCTGCAGGTTGGCATCTCTGACGTGCAAAGCGCCCTGACTGTGTCTGAATGTGCGCACGGATCGCATTTCACCGTCATTCCCGCGCAGGCGGGAATCCAGTGTCGTTGACGTACCCCTCTATAGCCGCTGGATTCCCGCCTCCGCGGGAATGACGACGCTGGGGCGGCGCGGACTGCCGCAATGTCTCCTCGTCTGATCGCGCCACACACCGGGACTTCTCGTGAAATCCTGACAGGCTGTCGTGGATCCCCTACACGCCGATGCTGGTGTCGACGATATTCGCACCCGCGCGGTCATGTGACGATTCTTCGCACCAAATTGTCGCTTCCCGGATTTCCTTTTCGACCAGCCTGATCAAGCTGGCCGACTTTGC
Organism: Rhodocyclaceae bacterium; assembly: GCA_035456105.1. Lineage (GTDB taxonomy): Bacteria > Pseudomonadota > Gammaproteobacteria > Burkholderiales > Rhodocyclaceae > Viridibacterium. Next base: position 590,878 of record DATIDV010000017.1, read on the forward strand.
TCCCCGGTTTTTCTCCGCTGCCAACATCGGGTTTCTCTGTGAACGCTCCCTTCCATCCTGTCTCTCACACCTGGGCCGTGCTCGACGCCGCGCCAGTATGCGCAAGCGTCTGGAATAGCGAAGGCCGCAGTGAGGATTGCAACGACGCTGCCTTGCGCTACTTCGGGCTGGCCAGCAAGCGGGACTGGCTGGATCACCACGCTGAACTCTCCCCGGAACGCCAGCCTGACGGCGAAGCCTCCGGCCCTCTGTTTCTCGCGTATCTGCGCAAAGCTTTCAACGAAGGTCGGGCCGAGTTCGCCTGGCAATATCGTCGCCTTGACGGACGCATCCTGCGCTCGCAGATCACTCTCGCACGGTTTGGAGAGGGGGACAGTGAGCAAGTGGTTGCCTATGCGGTTGAGCAATCCGGCGCCCTTGTTGCTGACGCGGCCCCAGCCGTCGACGACGTGCGCGAGCAAACGAGACTGCAAGACGAAAAGCGCACGGCGCAAGAGCGCGCGCAGATCATGCTCGATGCTACCCCGCTAGGCTGCGTCTTTTGGGATGAACAGTCCAGGCTCGTCGATTGCAACGAGGCGGTAGTAAGACTGTTCGGACTCAAGAGCAAGCGCGAGTTTCTGGACAACCACTCGAGTTTTTCCGCCGTGCGTCAGCCGGATGGACAACTGTCTGCCGAATTGATCCCCCGATACGTCCAGCAAGCGCACAAGGAGGGTTACATGCGCTTCGATTGGATGCACCGCAAGCCGGACGGCGAGATGCTGCCGACCGAGATTACCCTGGTGCGGGTGCAGCGCGCCGAAGGATATGTGGTCGCTGCCTATATCCGCGACCTCCGCGAGCTTCTGGAGGTCTTGCGACGCATCCACGAGGCCAACGAGTACGCGCAGCTGATGCTCGATGCCACACCGCTCTCCTGCAATCTATGGAACGAAGAACTCCAGATGATTGCCTGCAACCAGGAGGCGGTAAACCTCCTGGGGCTGGGCAGCAAGCAGGAGTATCTCGATCGCTATTACGAGCTCTTGCCTGAGCTTCAGCCATGCGGTCGGGCGACCCGCGAGCTGGCGCGCGAATACCTGGACACGGCATTTCGCGAGGGACGTGCGCGCTTTGAATGGATGCACCAGAAACTCGACGGCGAGAGCGTGCCCGTCGAAACCACCCTCGTGCGCATTCCCCATGGCGACGGCTACATTGTTGCAGGCTACAAGCGTGACCTGCGCGAACTCAAGGAAAGCGTCGCCAGCCTCAAGCGTCTGGAGGGACTTGCCTACACCGACAAACTGACCGGCGTGTCCAATCGGCACTACTTCATGGAGCACGCGGCCGACGAACTTGGAAAACTGAGCCCCGGTGGATCAGCGAGTCTGCTCATCCTGGATATCGATCACTTCAAGCGCGTCAACGACACTTATGGACACAGCGCGGGCGATGCCATCCTGCGCAGCGTCGCCAAGCGTGTACGCAATACCCTGCGCCCTGACGGCCTGTTCGCACGCTACGGAGGCGAGGAGTTCGTGATCCTGCTGGCACGCGCGCCCCTCAACGCGGCACTCGCCCTCGCAGAGCGCGTACGCGAGGTCATTGCGCGGGAGCCCTTCGAATATCAGGGGCAGATCATCAAGGTCACGATCAGCATCGGTGTGGCCATGAGTGGCCACCCGGCCTTGCCGCTACAGGACCTTATCGACCAGGCCGACGCCGCGCTGTACCAGGCCAAGCACCTCGGCCGCAACCGCGTGGAACGCTTTCGGCCGGCCGAAGAAACAGCACGCGCATCGTAGTCGGCCTGCGACCTCTCCGAGTCCGTGAAGCGGGGACCTGTTTCTGTGAAAAGAGGCTTGTCATCCCGGCGAAAGCCGGGATCCAGCTCGTACGCCCGGTACTGGATCCCGGCTTTCGCCGGGATGACGATCTTTTTTTGGAGGTCGTGAACGGACTCTTACGACGACCATGATCTGCACACACATCGAGGCCGTTCGTCCGGAGAGGTCTCCCCGAGACATCTTGTAAGCAGCGGAGAGAGATCCGCTGCGACCTCATTGCCCTCGGCGGCCGGATTGGCCTGCTGCGGGCATTGGCACCCCTCATCAGAGTATTTCAGCGCGCCAGGGCCCGGCGCTTCTCTTGAAGTCCTTACACCCTGTCGTGGATCCCCTACGTGCCGATGCGGGAGTCGACGATATTCACGCTTCCCCGAGCGTGTGAGGATGCTATCCAACAGATGTCGCCTTTCCGGATTGCATCTGTGGCGATGCCCCGGGTAATCCCACCTGGCATTTTCCGAGAAATTTTTCGAATCGTGAATTCGCAAAGCTGATCTTCAGTGGAACCCAGATGAAGAAAATTCTCCTGGTCGATGATTCGGCCACCATCCTGTTGAGCATTTCCAACATCCTCGCCAAGGCGGGGTATGAGGTCGAGAAGGCCGGCAACGCGGCCGAAGCCCTGAAGACCTTCGACGCCGGCACGAAGTTCGACCTCCTGATCACGGATCTGAACATGCCCGGCATGAACGGCATCGAACTGATCGGCGAGGTGCGCAAGCTGCCCGCCTACAGATTCATGCCCATCCTGTTCCTCACCACCGAGTCGCAGCAGGCGAAGCGCGCCGAGGCGAAGGCGGCAGGCGCGTCCGGTTGGCTGGTCAAGCCGACAACGGCCGACGAGCTGCTGAACACCATCAAGCTGGTGGTGCGCTGATCATGGATTACAAACCGCTCAATCCGTTCCGGCCTCCCGTGCTTGTGTACGTGGTCTCCTTCGCGGCTGCTCTCACCATCTACGTGCTGCATGGCTGGTTCCACCAGACCCTGCTCCCCTGGCTGGGGGTCTCCGCGGCCGTGGCCGACGCGGCGGGTGGCGTAGTGATCATTCTCGCCATGCACTTCTCCAGCCGGCTGGTCTTGAACACCCCGCTGCGTGAGCTCGCCATGGGCGAACCGGTCGAAAACGGTCCCGGCCCGCAGGCGCAAGATCAGGCGGCTGCAGCGGCTTACGTGGCCGGCGAGCTGCGTCATTTCCGGACCTTCAGTGAAACCGTTCGCGGGCAATTGACGCTCACGATTGGCGACACGGAAAAGGCGGCGTATCAGATCGTCGAACGCCTCAATGCCATCGACGGAACCATCTCGCAGCTGGACCGCTTTGTTGCCGAATCCCACGACGAATCGGCGAAAAACCTGGCGACCACGTCGGCGCGCGTCAACGTGAATACGCGGCTGATCGAGACCATCGAACAGTACGTGACAGACCGTATCGCAGAGGGCAATCGTGACCGCGAGCGCGTGAATGAAGTGGTGCGCGCCGCCAAGTCGCTGGAATCGCTGGTGCAACTGATCCGCGAGATTGCCAAGCAAACGAATTTGCTGGCACTTAACGCGGCCATCGAAGCGGCGCGCGCAGGCGACATGGGACGAGGTTTTGCCGTGGTGGCGGACGAAGTGCGCAAGCTCTCGAACGAGACCGGCGATGCGGTCAACCGCATCAACCAGGGCATCGTCGATATGGCCAATTCGATCCAGTCGCAGTTCAAGGACAAACTCTCCCAGACCAGCCTGGAAAAAGAACGCGAAGTCCTCGACGGTTTCGCCAGTCAGCTGCACGAGCTGGGCGGCGACTACGCGGCGCTCGCCGCGCGTCAGGGTGAGGTGATGCAGACCATCTCCGCCAACAGCCAGGACCTGAGCCGCATGTTCATGGATGCCATCGCGGGCGTTCAGTTCCAGGATGTGACGCGTCAGCAGATCGAAACCGTCAGCGGCGCCGTGAGCCGGCTCGACACCTTCGTGGAACGCCTTGCGGAGCGGCTGGAGCGTCCGGATGACGCTGTCCTGGCCAGCGAATCGATGACGCAGCACCTGGAACAGATCTTCGACAGCTACGTCATGGACTCCCAGCGTCAGTCACACCAGGCCGCAGGTGCGAGCACGGGTCCGGCCCGAGCCTCTTCAACCGATGGTCCCAAAGTGGAGCTCTTCTGATGTCAGTTCGCGATTCACATTCGATTGACCGCAACCTCACGATCTATGAGGCGCATGAACTCAAGGCAGAGTTGCTGGGCGTGCTCGGCACTGTCGACGAACTCGATCTCGACTTGTCCGATGTCGCCGAGATCGATACCGCTGGCATACAGGTCCTCCTCGTTGCCAAGCAGGAGGCCGCGCGTCACGGCAAGTGCATGCGCATCGTGGCGCACAGCGCGGCGGTGAGCGAAGTCATCGACTTCTACAACCTGGCGGCGCACTTCGGTGACCCGCTGGTGATCCCGGCCGACAAGGCCGTCTGAACCCGGAAGCGAGCGGAGGCACCGTGGAAGAAATCCTTCAGATATTCGTGCATGAAGCACGTGACCAGCTCGGCGAACTTGAAGCGGGCCTGATGCGGCTCGAGCAGGGTGAGCACGATCCAGAACTCATCAACGCCATTTTTCGCGCTGCGCATACCGTCAAGGGCGGTGCCGGTGTCGTGGAATTGAAGGCAGTCGAGGGCTTCACCCACTCGCTGGAAAACGTGCTCGATCTCGTGCGCAACAACGAGCTCGCGCTGTCCAGTGCGCTCATTGCCGTGCTGCTGGCCTGCAGTGATCACCTCTTGCGCATGCTCGACAAGGTCGAAGCCGGGCAGCTGAGTGTTGAGGAACTGGCCAGCGACCAGGACAAGGTTCTGCTCGATCAGCTTGCCGCCTGCCTCGGCGCTGCCGGCGCGCTGGTGACGACGGACGTGGCTGATTCCGAGTCATTCACGGACGAGCCGCAAGTGATCGGCGTTGGTCTCGTGGCCAACGATGCCTGGCACGTCTCGGTGCGCTTCGGGCGCGACGTGTTGCGCAAAGGCATGGAGCCCCTGAGCTTCCTGCGCTACCTCGGGTCGCTGGGCGAAATCGTGCAGCTCGTGACGGTGCTTGATGCCATGCCGCTTGCCGAGGAGATGGATCCGGAAAGCTGCTATCTGGGTTTCGAGATCAATCTGCGCTGCGATGCCGACAAAGCCAGCATCGAACGCGTCTTCGACTTCGTGCGCGACGACTGCGAGCTGGCGATCATTCCCCCGCACAGCCTGGTCGAGCAGTACATCGCGCTCATCGAGTCCCTGCCCGAAGAGAACATGAAGCTGGGCGAGATCCTCGTAAAGTGCGGCGCACTCACGCATCAGGAGCTCGAAGCGGGATTGCTCCGGCAACAGACTGTCGTCGCGGATGACGTGGAGCAGGTCGCCGTCGCGGAGCCCCCCCGGCCTTTGGGTGAAATCCTGGTGCAGCGCCAGGCCGTGAAGCCCGAGGTGGTGGAAGCCGCAGTCAAGAAACAGAAACAGGTAAGCGAGAAGAAGGCCGCCGAGGCGCGCCTGATCCGCGTGCAGGCCGACAAGCTGGACCAGCTCATCGACCTGGTTGGTGAACTCGTCATTGCCGGCGCCAGCACGAACCTGATGGCCCTCAGGAGCGGCCAGATGCAGCTGGTGGAGGCGACGTCCATCCTCAACCGCCTGGTGGAGGACATCCGCGGCGCAGCCTTGCAACTGCGCATGGTGCAGATCGGCGAGACCTTCAACCGCTATCACCGCGTGGTGCGTGAGATCGGCAAGGAACTGGGCAAGGACGTCGAGCTGGTCATCGAAGGCGGTGAAACGGAACTGGACAAGTCGGTCGTCGAAAAGATCGGCGATCCGCTCATGCACCTCGTGCGCAACGCCATGGACCACGGCATCGAGAAGACCTCGGTGCGTCTGGACGCTGGCAAGGAAGAGCGGGGGCATGTCGTGCTCAATGCCTACCATGACTCCGGCAGCATCGTCATCGAAGTGTCAGACGATGGCAGCGGCATAGATGCCGAACGGGTACGGGCAAAGGCGCTGGAGCGCGGGCTCATCAACGCGGGCCAGACCCTGTCGGAACAGGAAATCATCAATCTTCTGTTCGAGCCGGGCTTCTCGACCGCCGAGACCGTATCAAGCATCTCCGGCCGCGGGGTCGGCATGGACGTGGTGCGCAAAAGCATCCAGGCCCTGCGCGGCACCGTCGACGTGCGCACCGAGCTGGGCGTGGGGACCTGCTTCACGGTTCGCCTGCCCCTGACCCTCGCCATCATCGACGGCTTCCTCGTCGGCGTGAATCAGGCCTTCTACGTCATCCCGCTGGCGAGTGTGGTCGAGTGCCTCGAACTGCAGGAAATCAGCGACGGCTGCAATTACCTCAACCTGCGCGGCGAGGTCCTGCCCTTCGTGCGCCTGAGACAGCTGTTCCAGGTGCCGGGCCCGCGTCCGCGCCGCGAGAGCGTGGTGGTCGTGCGCTACGCGGGGCGTCGTATCGGCATCGTCGTGGATGAGTTGCGCGGCGAATTCCAGACCGTCATCAAGCCACTGGCCAGTCTGTTCAGCAATGTACGCGGCATCGGTGGCTCGACGATTCTCGGCAGTGGCGAAGTGGCACTGATCGTTGACGTGCAGATGCTGATTGAAATGTGCGTGGGTGACGATGAGAAATCAGAAGCCGCCAACGCCCAACTACACCGCCTGGCCATGGCGGATTCGACTGCGTGATACAGGAGGACAACAAAGAGACATGTTCACGAACCTGAAGACTGACGCCAGGCCAAACCGACGGTGGGGCACTGGCTGGAGTATCCGAGTGCTTTCGGGCGCTTTGTTAGACAACGTTAAAACTTATTAGGATGTATGACATGACCATTTCCAGAAAAATGCTGCTGCTCGTGCTGTCAGCCCTGCTGGGTGTCTGTTTGATGGGCGGGATCGGTTACGTGCAGATGGAACGCGTCTTTGTGAACGCGAACGTTGGCAACACCAACACCGTGCCCAGCCTGCAGGTGCTCAATGACCTGCGCAAAACCTTCGTGACGATACGCGTGAGCATGTATCGCATCACCATCGACGAAGGACACGGTGGCGCGCAGGCCGATGCAGCGATCACCAAGGCCAAGGCGGATATTGAGGAAATTCTCAAGAAGTACGAGGCCTGTTGCGCCTTCGACGCGACAGACAAGGGCATGACGAGCAAGGACCGGGACGCGCTCAACGCCTACTACGCCGGCATTGAGCCCGTGCGCGAACTGGTGCGCCAAGGCAAGCGGGCCGAAGCCCGGGACGCGGTGCTGAAACCTGAACTCATCGGCGCATCGGTCAAGGCGAACGAGGCCATCGAAGAGCATATTGCCTACAACGTGAAGGTCGGTGACGAGTCTGCCGAGATGGCCAAGGCGGCGGAGCACTCAGCGGTCCTCATGTTGGTCCTTGTGGCGCTCGCCACGCTTGGCGTGGTCGGCGGTATCGGCTTCGTCGTTACCCGCAGCACGGTGGGCTCCATCCAGGTCGCAATGGGCGTTGCCGACAAGCTGGCTGCAGGGGACCTGACGGTACACATCGAGGCGAAGTCCAACGACGAGACCGGCCAGCTGCTCAGATCCATGGCGCAGATGACGGAAAAGCTCTCGCAGGTGATCGGCGATGTGCGCGGCACGGCGAACGCCCTGGCCGGCGCGGCGGGTGAAGTGTCGGCCACGGCGCAATCGCTGTCGCAGTCCTCGTCCGAGCAAGCTGCGTCGGTGGAAGAGACCACCGCGTCGATGGAGCAGATGACCGCTTCGATTGCCCAGAACACCGAGAACGCCCAGGTCACCGACGAGATGGCCGGCAAGGCCGCACGCGAAGCCGTCGAGAGCGGTGCCGCAGTGAAGGAGACGGTCGCGGCCATGCAGCAGATTGCCGACAAGATCAGCATCGTCGATGACATCGCGTATCAGACCAACCTGCTGGCGCTCAATGCGGCCATTGAAGCCGCGCGTGCCGGCGAGCACGGCAAGGGCTTCGCCGTGGTGGCCGCCGAGGTGCGCAAGCTGGCCGAACGCAGCCAGATCGCCGCGCAGGAAATCGGCGGACTGGCGGGCTCGAGCGTGAAGCAGGCCGAGCAGGCCGGCACGCTGCTCGAAGCGATGGTGCCGAATATCCGCAAGACCTCTGACCTCGTGCAGGAAATTGCCGCGGCCTCTTCCGAACAGAGTGGCGGCGTGGGCCAGATCAACGGCGCCATGGGCCAGCTCAACCAGGCAACCCAGCAGAACGCCTCCGCCTCCGAAGAACTGGCGGCGACGGCTGAAGAAATGGGCAGTCAGGCCGAGCAACTGCAGCAACTCATGCGTTTCTTCAAGGTTGACGCCGCTGGCGAGGCCGATCCGTCGAGCTTGCGCGCTGCCAGATCTGCCGCCGGACCGGCCAAGACCAAGACGGTCAGCCGAAGCGGTGGTGCGGCGCTGAGCGCAGCGTTCGAGCGCTTCTGAAGCACACATGCGTGGCGCGGCCATGGCCGCGCCTGCAGCTAACTAGCGATTACAGCGGAAAGGCCGGCCGATAGGCCGGCCGGGTTCCCGGCATTTTTGACAGGAAGCGGCGATGGGACAGCAAGTAGCAAGAAAAGCGGCGTCCGCCCCGGCGGCTCAGACGCTTGCGGAGGTCAGGCAGTACCTGACCTTCACCCTCGGGAGCGAGATGTTCGCCCTGGGGATCCTCAGCGTTAAGGAAATCATCGAGTACGGGCAACTGACCGAGATTCCGATGACGCCGAACTTCATTCGCGGGGTCATCAACCTGCGCGGTGCGGTGGTGCCCGTCATCGATCTGGCGGCACGCTTCGGCGGGCAGGCGAGCGAAGTCGGGCGTCGCTCCTGCGTCATCATCATCGAGATTGCCGGTGCTGAAACGACGCAGGACATTGGCGTGCTCGTCGATTCGGTGAGTGCCGTGCTGGATATTTCGGATACGGACATCGAGCCGCCCCCGACCTTCGGTGCGGGCGTGCGGACGGACTTCATTGAAGGCATGGGCAAGATCGCCGGCAAGTTCGTCATCGTTCTCGACGTGCACCGTGTGCTGTCGGTGGAAGAGATGACTGCGCTGGCCGGCATGGGCCGAAGTCTGAGCCAAGCTCAGGGCCAGAACCGGGTCGAAGCTCCTGAAGGCGCGTTCAGCGCACTCACCGCGTGAGGCAGGCATGAGTGCTATCAACTCAGAGCTGTCGCGTAGCGGGACGGGAGTCGGAAATCTGGTCCCGAGCGATGCCGAGTTCGCCCAGTTCCAGCGACTGATCCACAAGATCGCCGGCATCAGCATGAGCGATACGAAGAAGGTCCTGCTCTCCGGGCGCTTGACCAAGCGTGTGCGCCATCACGGCTTGTCGAGTTTCTCGGAGTACTTCCGGCTGATATCGGGACCGAATGCGGGTGACGAGTTGCAGACGATGGTGGATCTTCTGACCACCAACGAAACCTACTTCTTCCGTGAGGGCAAGCACTTCGACTTCCTGCGCGGTCTGCTGCGCCAGGAGCGTGGTGGCAAACGGCAGTTCGATGTCTGGAGCGCAGCCTGCTCCTCCGGCGAAGAGGTCTACACGCTGGCCATGGTGCTGGCGGACGAGATGGGCGTCGACGGCCCATGGAGCATCATGGGCTCGGACATCAGCACACAGGTGCTGAGCCAGGCAGCCTCGGGGCACTATCCGATGGAACGTACCCGCGGTATGCCGATGGAGTACCTGAAGAAATACTGCCTGAAGGGCGTGCGCGAAAACGAGGGCACCTTCCTCATCGACCAGCGTCTGCGCGAGCACACCCGCTTCCAGCAGGTCAACCTGAACGAGCCCTTGCCGAATGTGGGCAGCTTCGACGTCATCTTCCTGCGCAACGTGATGATCTATTTCGATCAGGACACCAAGCGCAAGGTCGTGGCGCAGCTGGCGCAACGATTGAAGCCGGGTGGCCACTTCATTGTGGGCCATTCGGAAAGCCTCAACGGCATCAACGGTCCGTTGCGTCAGATCCAGCCGACGATCTACAGGCTGCCATGAGCGACATCGCCGCAGCGACCTTGCTGGCCGACGACGACATCTATCTGAATCCGGGCGATCTGTGGTTCGGTGGTGGTCATATGCGCCTGCGCACCGTGCTGGGCTCCTGCGTTTCGGTCACGCTCTGGCACCCGCGTCGGCATGTCGGCGGCATGTGTCATTTCATGCTGCCCGTGCGGGGCGGTCCGAGAAATGCCGAGCCGCTGAGTGGCAAGTATGCCGACGAAGCCTTCAGGCTTTTCGACGCGAAGATCGCAATTGCCCGGACGCAACCCAGCGAGTACCGGGCAAAGGTTTTCGGCGGCGGCAATATGTTTCCGAAGAACTGCTGCGGCGCCCAGGCGAACGTCGGCCTGCGTAATGTGGAGAAGGCGTTCGAGTTGCTCGCCGCGCGCGACATCGATGTGGTCGTCGAGCATGTGGGTGGCGCAGGTCACCGCAAGGTCATGTTCGACGTGTGGAGCGGCGACGCGTGGCTGAACTTCCAGGATATCGGTGATGACGAAAGAGGCGCCCGATGGGGGGCCTGAAGATTTTCATCGTCGATGACTCTGCCGTCGTCCGGCAGGTCCTCACCCAGATCCTCGCAACCGATCGCGAGCTTCAGGTCATCGGGGCCGCGGCCGACGCCGCCTTTGCCGCGGAGCGCTTGACACGCCTCTCGCCGGATATCGTCGTGCTCGACGTCGACGCCCCCCGCAGCAATGGCATGGCTTTCCTGAAGACACTCGCGGTGGATCGTCGCATTGCGGTCGTGGCCTTTGTCTCGGGTGGTGCGGATGCCGAGCGGCAGGCGCTTGCGGGCGGCGCAGCCTGCGTTTTCAGAAAGCCTGAAACCGGCTTCAAGGAATTTCTGCACTGCAACGCTGCGGAGCTGGTGGGCGCTGTCAAGAAGGCCGCAGGCCGGACCGTCGCACCTGCCCGCGCAACTGCGGCGCGCAGTTCCGCGGCGATCGCCCCCGCACGCGCGGAACGTGCTGTCGCGGTGAAGGGGCCCGACGTGGTTGTCGCCATCGGCACATCGACCGGTGGCACCAAGGCATTGGAAGCCGTGTTGCCCGCCTTGCCTGCAGACTGCCCCGGCATCGTCATCGTCCAGCACATGCCCGAGACCTTCACTGCGCTGTTCGCCGAGCGCCTGGACAGCATCTGCCAGATCGAGGTGCGGGAAGCGAAACATGGCGACCGTGTGCAACCCGGGCTCGCGCTGGTCGCTCCCGGTGGGCGCCACATGACGTTGCAACGGGGCCTTGGCCACTTCAAGGTGGAGGTTCGCGACGGGCCCCTCGTGAATCGGCACCGGCCGTCGGTGGATATGTTGTTCGCATCCGTGGCGAAGACTGCCGGCGCCAAAGCGCTGGGCGTGATCATGACCGGCATGGGGGACGACGGCGCCAAGGGCATGCAGGCGATGCATCAAGCCGGCGCACTGACTATTGCCGAACACGAGTCATCCTGCATCGTGTTCGGCATGCCCAAGGAAGCGATCCGCCTCGGAGGCGTCGACCGCATCATTCCGCTGCCGCAGATCGCGGGCGAAATCATGGCGTATGGCCGTGAGAGGCAGATGGCATGAGCTGGCGCGACACATCCTTCCGCTCGGGCAGTGCCTGATCGCCAATCCACCCAGTTCAAGCGTTCCAGGCGATCAGCATGCTCGATTTCAGCAACTTCTTCTTCAGCGGTGGTCCCGCTCAGGTGATCATCGGCAGCTACCAGCCAGGGCTGGTATTGCTCTCGGTGGCCATTGCCATTTTCTCGGCCACGATGGCGCTGCAGATCGCGGGCATGGCACGCCGCTCGGATGTACCCCTGCATCGCCATGTTGCCGTGGCGACCGGCGCGCTGGCGCTGGGTGGCGGCATCTGGGCGATGCATTTCATCGGCATGCTGGCCTTCAGCATCTGTACGACCGTAAGTTATTCCGACGACATTACAGTGGTGTCCATGCTGCCGGGTCTGGGCGCTTCATGCGTGGCCCTGCAACTGTTCGTCCAGCCGCGCATCACGCGCTGGCAATTACTCGTCGGCGGGTTGCTCGTGGGGCTCGGCATCGGCGCCATGCACTACGCTGGCATGGCTGCCATGCAGATGACGCCCTTGCTGCGCTATGACGCGTCGTGGTTTGCCATCTCCCTCATCGGGGCCGTGGTGCTTTCCGTGCTGGCGCTGGGCGTGCGTTTCGGCGGCAACGGCGAGGGCTGGCTGGCTGGCCTCATCGGCGTGCGCTGGGGCAGCCTGCCTAGCGGCATCATCATGGGCCTGGCGATTGCCGGCACGCACTATACGGGCATGCTGGCGGCATGCTTTGTCGGGCAGGCCGATCCGATGGCTGCCGCGCCGCTCGGTACGAGCTTCGTCGCCGCGGCGGTGGCGCTGGTGGTCGTGGCACTCGCAGTGTTCGTGGCGGCGGCCAACAGTCTGCTGCGCCATCGCGAGTTGCACCGCAAGATGCAGCTCAACGAATCGCGTCTGCAAGCCATTTTCGACACGGCGGCGGACGGCATGGTGACGGTTGACGCGGATGGCGTTGTGCACAGTTTCAACGCGGCCGCCGAGCGCATTTTCGGCTGGCGCGCGGACGAGGTCGTGGGCAGATGCTCCGCCATGCTGATGCCGCCGGAGGGCGCGGATTACCATCTTCAGCGTTTGCGCGATTTTGCGCAGTCCGCAGATGCGCGACCGCGCAGCCGGGAAGTGATGGTGATGCGCAAGGATGGCAGCTACGTGCCGATACGCAGCGCCACCGGCCGCATGGACATGTCGAGTTCCCCCATGTTCGTCATCGCGGTGACCGACATCAGCGAGCGTCATGCGATGGAGCAATCGCTGCGCGCGAGCGAACAGCAGTTGCGCACCTTGATGCGCAATATGCCGGGTGTGAGCTTTCGCTGCCTCTTCGACGAACATTGGAGCCTGCCCTTCGTCAGCGATGCGGTGAAGGGCATGACGGGCTGGGCACCGGAAGAGTTCATGCAGGGCCGGCGTGGCTGGAAGAGCCTGGTGCACCCGGATGATCATGCGCGCCTCGCCGAGGACATGCAGCGCGCCATCGCGGAGCATCGCGGTTACGAAACGGTGTATCGCATCCGTACGCGTGACGGCAGCGAACGCTGGGTATGCGAAAGCGCCAGCACGCTGTTCGATGAACAAGGTCAGTTGCAATGGATTGATGGCGTGGTGCTCGACGTGACCGACTCGCGTTTGCGCAGCGCAGAATTCGAAGCCACCGTGCGGGCCCTGAACCGCTCGATGCTGGTCGTCGAATACGACATGCAGGGTTATCTGCTGACGGCCAACGAGAACGTCCTGAGCTGCTGTGGTCATGACCTGGAAGAACTGCGCGGCCAGCATCAGAGTCTGATAATGGATCCGGTCTTTGCGCACAGCCCGGCTTATACGGAACTCTGGCGTCGCCTCAGGCTCGGTGAGAGCCAGGGGGGCGATTTCAAGTACGTTGGCAGGGACGGCGAGGAGTGCTGGATGCATGCAACCTACACCCCGGTGCAGGGCGCCGACGGCCGCCTGCAAAAGGTGCTCGCGCTCGCCACCGACATCACCGCGCGCAAGCAGATGGAGCAGGATCTGCGCACAGCCAAGGAGCGCGCCGAGCAGGCCGCGGCGGCGCGTGCGGCCTTCCTTGCCAATATGAGTCACGAGATCCGCACGCCGATGAACGCCATTCTCGGCTTCACCGATGTGCTGCTTGACAGCGAACTGGCTGGCGAGCAGCGCCGCCATCTCGAAACGGTGCGTGGGGCGTCGCGCTCGCTGCTGCGCCTGCTCAACGAAGTGCTCGATACGGCCAAGCTCGACAGCGGTGCGATGGAGCTGGAGGCTGAGGACTTCAACCTGCTGGCCCTCATCGACGAGATCACCTCCACGCTGTCGGGCAGCCTGCGCGACAAGGGGCTGCGCTTCCGTCTGCACTATGACATCCGGCTGGATGGTGCGTACCGCGGCGATGCAATGCGTGTGCGGCAGATCGTCACCAACCTGCTGGCCAACGCTATCAAATTCACCGAGCGGGGTGAGGTGGCGCTCAGTGTGGTGCCCGGCATTGAGAAAGATGCGGGTGCGCTGCACTTCACGATCACCGACACCGGCATCGGCATCCCACCCGAGCGCCTTGCCTCGCTGTTCGAGCCTTTCATTCAGGCCGATGCTTCGATGAGTCGCCGCTTCGGTGGCACCGGGCTAGGCACGACGATCAGCAAGCAACTCGTCGAACTCATGGGCGGACGTATCTGGGTGGAGAGCGAGGCCGGCGTCGGCTCGGCTTTCCATTTCGTGCTGCCCCTGTCTGCCGCCCTGCGGACGCCAGCGCAGCCCGAGGAGCGCCGTCGCGGCATGACCCGGCTGCCGCCTTTGCAAATCCTGGTAGTGGACGATGTGCAGCAGAACCTCGATCTGCTCGGCACGCTGCTGCGCCGCCACGGCCATGAGGTAGTGCTCGCCGAGGATGGGGAGTGCGCGGTGGCGCGCGCGGCGGAAGCACGTTTCGATCTCATCCTCATGGACCTGCAGATGCCCGACATCGACGGCCTGGAGGCGACGCGGCGCATCCGCCTGCATGAACAACTCGAGGGGCGTGTGCGCGTGCCGGTCATTGCCCTGACCGCCAGCGTGATGGAAGAGGACCGCAACGCCGCGCGGCAGGCCGACATGGACGGTTTCACAACCAAACCCATCGAGTTGCTCACGCTGAGTCGTGAAATGGCCCGCGTGCTGGGGCTGGAGGGGACCGAAGCGGCCCCGCAAGAGTGCTGCAATCGTACGCGGCGGGTGCTTGACGGGCGGGCGGGCACGCGGCGCTGGGGTGGCCTGCGCGACATTTACATGAAGGCACTGCTCGGCTTTGCCGATGAATTGCCCGCAGCATGCCGCGTGCTGGCCGAGCACGTCGCCCAACAGCGTGTGACAGAGGCCGGGCGTGAAGCACATCGCCTGAGGGGGGCTGCGGCCACCCTGAGTCTGGAGCGCCTCGCCGATGCGCTCGAACAGCTGGAAAACACCTGCGTGGCGGCCGCGAGCGATGCGGCGCTGCTCGGGGGCCTGGATGCGGTTCTGCAAGCCGTGCTGCGGGCGCAGCAAGACGCTCTCGCGGCAGTCGCCAGTGAGGCTCCGGTCGAGCGCGTGCCATCAGGTGAGGCTGCACGGGCCATGGATGTCGCCGCCCTGCGCGCGGCCGGGGCAGTCCTCATCGAGGCGCTGTCGCACGGCGCCCTTGACGACGATGCGCTGTCGCGACTGGCTGGCGGGATGCCGGCCGGCACGCCCGCGCTGATGGTCTTGCGGCGCCAGCTTGATGATTTTGATTTCGCGGCGGCACGGACCAGTCTGGTGGCACTACTCGCCAGTCTGCAAAGCCGCCCACAAGAGAGTGAGGTATTGCCATGAATATGCAGAACGTAGATGCGCGGCCCTGTTTGCTGCTGGTCGACGACGAGCCCTCCAACCTGCAACTGCTGCGCCAGGTGCTGCAGCATGACTACCGCCTGCTGTTTGCGCGGGACGGCGTGCGTGCGCTGGAGCTGGCGCGCAGCGAGCGTCCGGACCTGCTGCTGCTCGACGTGATGATGCCGGACATAACCGGCTATGACGTGTGCCGCGCGCTCAAGGCCGATGTAGCGACGGCGCACCTGCCGGTGATCTTCGTGACTGCGTTGTCGGACATGACCGACGAGCTCGAAGGTTTTGAAGCCGGCGCGGTTGACTACATCAGCAAGCCCCTGAGCCCGCCCATCGTGCGCGTGCGCGTGCGCAACCAGCTTTCGCTGGCGCGTGTGGACGAACTGCGCGAGACACGCCTGAAGATCGTTCAGCGCCTCGGCATTGCCGCCGAGTACAAGGACAACGAGACCGCCATGCATGTCATGCGCATGAGCCATATCAGCCGCCATCTCGCCCTCGCGGCGGGCTTGAGCGAACGGTTTGCAGAGGATCTGCTCCACGCTGCACCGATGCATGACGTCGGCAAGATCGGCATTCCCGATAGCATCCTGCAGAAACCGGGTGCGCTGGATGCCGCTGAATGGGACATCATGAAGACGCACCCGACGATAGGCGCCAATATCATCGGCGAGCACAGCGGGGGCATGCTCGCCCTGGCACATACCGTCGCGCTCACGCATCACGAGAAGTGGGATGGCAGTGGCTATCCGGCCGGCCTTGCCGGCGAAGCCATTCCACTCGAAGGCCGCATCGTCGCCGTTGCCGACGTGTTTGACGCATTGACTTCGGTGCGCCCCTACAAGCGCGCCTGGTCGGTGGAAGAGGCCGTGGCACACATGAGTACCCAGGGCGGCAAGCATTTCGACCCGGAACTCCTCGACATCTTCCTGCGCGAGCTACCGGCGCTGGTCGCGCTGCGCGAACATTGGCGCGAAGACGCGGCCGCCGCCTGAATTGCCACCGGGCAAGGCATGGAGGCAAAAGCGGCGACACCGCCACTTCATGGCGCCGCGGCCCCCATGTAAAACAGTTCGCCGGGAATCGGCACGGCGGACTTTGAAGCGCTGTGCAGGTCGATTTTCGGGCACTGCATGCCCAAGGCCAGCATACGCGCCGAGGGCGTCGCCAGATTCGATATACTGTCACGCGCTTAAAACCGGTAAACCATATAAATGGTTTACGGTTTCCCAACAACATCAATCGTGACTATCGCCACTGATCACAGATATGAGTAAGGAAAACCACCAAGCGGGTGCCTGGGCTGTCATCTATTGTTCGGCCACAGGCAAGTTCCTGATGGGAAAGCGCTCTTCCAGAGCTCACAAGAGCGGGGTCTGGAACCTTTTCGGAGGGCGCGTCGATCGCGATGAACGGCCGAAGGAAGCGCTCGTCCGGGAATTGAATGAAGAGGCTGGCCTGCGTATCAAAGCCCGTCATCTCACCAAGCTGCGCACCGTTTGCCCCAGACTTCAGTCGGGCCAGCTGGAGCGGGACATGCACTATTTCGTGATCGAGGCAGCGCGAGAGTTCACGCCGCGCCTCAACCGCGAACATAGCGACTTCCGGTGGTTCAAAGCCAAACAGCTGCCGTCGAAATTCAATCAGCCGACGCTGCTTGCCATCAAGCAAGGGCTGCTCGAAAAGGTGGCCAGACGCTGAGACCGGCAAGGTCTCTTCTCCGGTAAAAACGGTTAAGTGAATATATAGTCCATGCACTTAACGTCATATGGGGAGAGCGAAGTGAGCAGTGCAAAGACCGCACGATCAACAAGAAAAGTAGTCAAGTCTCCCGCAGGCGCACAGGCGAAGACTCAAAGAACGGCTCCGAAAACCGGGGGAATCAAGAAGGCTGCGACAGAGGCGCCGGCCAGGAGGACGGTTGCTGCCAAGGCAGCGTCTGCCGCGAAAACATCTGGCAGGTCCGGCAACAAGACGGCACCCGGGGCTGGAAGAAAAACCATGGCCTCCCCAAAAGCGGAAAAAACCGACAAGTTGAAGAAGCCGGTCACGAAAAAGCCGAAGCTGATCCGCGACAGCTTCACCATTCCGGAGGAGGAATACGCGCTGTTCGCATCCCTCAAGCAAAGAGCGCTCGGTCTGGGGATTGAGGTGAAGAAAGGCGAGGTATTGCGTGCCGCTCTGTTAGCGTTGGCTCAGCTGAGCGACGCTGGATTTGCCAAAGTCATCGGCAAGGTGGAACGCATCAAGACAGGCCGTCCGACGAAGTAGGACGTTCCGTGGGGCCGGGCGATTTTCCTGCCGGAGGCGCCCAGCCCCTGCCTCATGCAAGTTGCATGATTGTTTCGCTCTTCTGCGTGGGCGGATGAGGCACGTGGCCCGGTGCACAAGCGTCGGGAAATCCGTGCAGGGCCAGAGACCTGTTTCCATAGCGGGAATCGCCGGATATTTCCAGACCGATCCAGCTCGGGATCTCAACGACTTCGTCTGGCGCGGACAACTCGACTTCCGCGATGACCAGACCAGCCGCCGAGCCCTCAAAGACATCGACATCGAACACATGCCTGCCTGATGGGATCGCATAGCGGGTCTTTTGTACGGTGCGCCCTACACAATGACGCTCGAGGATCTCCCGCGCGTCGCCGAGCGGGATCGGATACTCATACTCGTCACGCACCAGCCCCCGGTGGGGCGCCTTGAGCGTGAGCCACGCCAGCGATCCACAAATGCGGATGCGCGTGTTCATCTCCCCACTATCCTTCCGCAAATAGCCTTGCACGATCACCGCGCCATCCCGTGAGTCGACAATGGACCGGTCTGCAACCAGAAACCTGCGTTCGATTTCCCTGCCCATGGACGCCCCGAAACATAATTTTGCAAGATTGTAATGCTACTGAACTATGTTGCTGCGCAACATCGCACTGATCTGGTGCAACTGGAGCGGGGCCGTCCAATGGATGGCGGGCGCGTAGCGAATGAGCAGCTCGCGGAGCTGTACAGTCATTGGCAGATCGATGCGCCATAACGGCGCGCCATAAATCCTTGTTGATCAGTGAGTTAAACCATTTCCTCGCGGCGAACATTGTGCTTCCTGACCGGCCCGCGCATTGCCGAATCCGTGGTGCGGGTAAGGCGTGATGCGTTTGTTGTGCTCTTCGGCCTATGCTGAAGTTCCGCAACCAAGGAGCCCGCCGTGCAGAACTTGTCCTACGTTGATCCGCAAGCCGACAGTCCATGGGGGACTTTTCTGGCGCAAGTTGATAGCGTCGTGCCGCACTTGGGCCACTTGTCACGTTGGGTCGAGACGCTCAAGCACCCCAAGCGCTGCCTCATCGTCGACATTCCCATCGAGCTGGACAACGGCAGCGTGGCCCACTTCGAGGGCTATCGCGTACAGCACAACCTGTCGCGCGGGCCGGGCAAGGGGGGCGTGCGCTTTCATCCGAAAGTGAATCTGGAAGAGGTGATGGCGCTATCGGCGTGGATGACGGTCAAGAACGCGGCCGTGAATCTGCCGTATGGCGGCGCCAAGGGCGGTGTGCGTGTTGATCCGAAGCAACTCTCGCACAAGGAGCTGGAGCGCATCACCCGACGCTATACCAGCGAGATCGGGCTGATCATCGGACCGGACAAGGACATCCCCGCGCCGGACGTGAACACCAACGCGCAGATCATGGCGTGGATGATGGACACGTACTCGATGAACACCGGCTCGACGGCGACCGGCGTGGTGACCGGCAAGCCGATTCCCCTTGGCGGCTCACTGGGCCGTGTGAATGCAACGGGGCGCGGCGTGTACGCGGTGGGCCGCACGGTGGCGAACAAGCTGCAGATTCCGCTGCAGGGCGCGCGCATCGCGGTGCAGGGTTTCGGCAATGTGGGTTCGGTGGCCGCATCGATGTTCGCGGACAATGGTGCGAAGCTGGTGAGCGTGCAGGATCACAGCGGCACGCTGCTCAATGACAACGGTATCGACGTGATGGCACTGGTTGCGCATGTGAAGGCCACGGGTGCCGTCGCAGGTTTTGCCGGCGCCGACAGCATTGCCGAAGAGGATTTCTGGGGCGTGGCCAGCGACATTCTCATTCCCGCCGCACTGGAAGGGCAGATCAACGAGGCGCGCGCAGCGAAGCTCAAGACGAGGATCGTGCTTGAAGGCGCCAACGGCCCGACCACGACGACGGCCGATCTGCTTTTACATGACCGTGGCATCGTGGTGGTGCCCGACGTCATTGCCAACGCCGGTGGCGTGATCGTGTCCTACTTCGAATGGGTGCAGGATTTCAGCTCGTTCTTCTGGACCGAGGAGGAGATCTACCAGCGCCTCGACAAGATCTTGCTCGGGGCGCTGGAGCATATCTGGCAGACGCATGTCGACCTCGCGATTCCGCTGCGCACCGCGGCCTTTGTCGTGGCCTGCACGCGCGTGCTCAACGCACGCGAGGAGCGCGGGCTGTATCCGTGATGCCGTACAAGGGATGCGGCATGCGCATCAGGGTGCTCTTGCCGAACAGGCTTTCGACAAGGTCGACGGCCAGCTCCGCGGTTTGATTGCGCACGTCCAGCGCGGGGTTGAGTTCGACCACATCCAGCGAGGCCAGCCGGCCCGTGTCGGCAATCATCTCCATGCACAGCTGCGCTTCGCGATAGGTCGGGCCGCCGCGCACAACCGTGCCGACGCCGGGGGCGATTTCACCGTCGAGAAAGTCCACATCGAGGCTGACGTGCAGATGCGTGTCGGCGCTCATGTCAGCGAGCGCCTGGCGCATGACTTCGCGCATGCCTAGCTCGTCGATGCTGCGCATGTCGAACACTTCAATGCCGACATCATGCACGAGGCGTTGTTCGCCCGGGTCGACGCTGCGGATGCCGATCTCGAACAGCTCGTCCGGGTGCAGGGCGGGAATATCGCCACTGAGCCCGGTGAGCGCGGCCGGCCCGTAGCCGCACAGACAGGACACCGGCATGCCATGCAGATTGCCGCTGGGCGTGATGCTGGCGGTGTTGAAGTCGGCATGTGCATCCAGCCACAGCACACGCAACTTGCGGCCGTGCGTGCGGCAATGGCGCGACACGGCAGAGATGCTGCCGATGGCGAGGCTGTGATCGCCGCCCAGGGTGATGGGCACGCGCTCAGTCTGCAGTTCGGCGAAGACGGCGTCGTGCACCAGCTGTTGCCATTGAGCGACCTCGTCGAGGTGGCGAAAGCCGTGCTGGGCGGGGCGTTGCGGATTAGCCGGGCCGACGAGGTTGCCGCAATCCCTGACTTCAATGCCGAAGCGGGCCAGCGCCTCGGGGAGACCGGCGACGCGCAGCGCTTCCGGTCCCATGCTGGCGCCGCGCACGCTGGCGCCTATGTCGGTCGGTGCGCCGATCAGGCTCACGGCGGGCGGCGGCGGGCGGGGGGGTAATTGATGAGGTGCGTTCATGCGGCGAGTACTCCTTTGCCATGCGCTGCCGCTGGATGGAGCAACGCGAACAGGTCCTTCGGATTGGCGAGGGCGGGGATCAGGTCTAGCGCCTGCCCAACGCCAAGCTCCGTGGCCGCGTCGCGCATGAAGCGCAGCGCGGCGTAGTCTTCCAGCGCGAAGCCGACCGAGTCGAAGACGGTGACTTCGTCGTGGTCGCAACGTCCGTTGGCGGCACCACTGAGCACTTGCCACAACTCGGTGACGAAAAAGTCCGCAGGCATCTGCTGGATTTCGCCTTCCTTGCGTGTTTGTGGCTCGTATTCGACAAACACGCTGGCCGTGCGCAGCACGCCGGCATCCAGCTCGGTCTTGCCCGGACAGTCACCGCCTACCGCGTTGAGGTGCATTCCGGGAGCAATCATCTCCGGCGTGATGATGGTGGCGCGTGTCTTGTCGGCGGTGATCGTGGTGACGATGTCGGCACCGTCCACCGCTTCAGCCACGCTGCGGCACGCGTTGATCCTGATGCCTCCATGCTGTAGATCACCCAGGTTGCGCATAAGTTTCGCGGTGGCCGTTGCATCGACATCGAACAGGCGCAATGAGTCGATGCCCAGCAGGTGGTGGAAGGCCAGTGCCTGGAACTCGCTTTGCGCGCCATTACCGATCAGCGCCAAGCTGCGACTGCCGTGGCGCGCCAGCACGCGTGCCGCCAGCGCCGAGGTTGCAGCCGTGCGCAGGGCGGTGGTGAGGGTCAACTCGCTGACCAGTTGCGGCAAACCGGTCTGCACGTCGGCGAGCACGCCAAAGGCCATCACGGTCGGCAGGCCGAAGCGGTAATTGCTCGGGTGACCATTCACGTACTTGAACGAATAGCTGTGGGCGTTAGCCACCGGCATCAGTTCGATGACGCCATCCGGTGAATGGCTGGCCGTGCGCGCGGATTTCTCGAAGTCCGGCCAACACAGGAAGTCGTCGCGAATGTAGTCGGCCATGCCTGCCAGACAGGCGCCAAGACCTTTGCAGGCAACGATATGCGTGATGTCGGAGGCGCTCAGAAAAAGGGTGTCCAGCGAGCGCGCTCTGGAACCTTTGTGTGCGGATTTCATGTTCTCACCTCGCTTGAGAGGGTCATGAGAGGAGCCATGAATCAAGTGTGGTCCATTGACAAGCCAATTCAAATCGTCAATATCTTGTAGTAATAGCCAGAATATTGACGTTTCGCCAGCACATATTGGCGAAATGCTAGATTGACCGGGTCGCCCGAAAGAACAAAAAGCTATGGACGCCACAGATCAGAAACTGCTCTCACTGCTGCGCGTGGATTGCCGCATGAGCGTCGCCGCGCTGGCGCAGAAGCTCGGCGTGTCGCGCGGCACGGTGAGCAACCGCATTGCGCGGCTGGAAGACACGGGTGTAATCGTGGGCTACACGGTCAGGCTGCGTCCGGACTCGCAGCCCGACGAGATCAAGGCCTGGATGGGTATTGCCGTGCAGGGCAACGAAGCGCGGCAAGTCATCGCCAGCCTGATGGGCGAGCCCGGCGTCGCGAGCCTGCATGGCACGAATGGGCGCTGGGATCTGCTGGCCGAACTACGCGCGCAGAATCTCGGCGATCTGGCAAAAGTGCTGGAACGCATCCGCCTGATCAAGGGCATCAGCAATACGGAAACCAGCATTCATCTCGAAACCTATCGGCTGTCCTGACTCATGCATGCAATGACAGTGATTTTCGTAACGGGTCTTGCGGCGCTTCCCCGACGCGCCGAGCATCGAATTCCATTCTAACTGCTTCATCAAGGCGTCTCGCTGGACACCAGCCAGACCTGCATTGGTTTGCACCTGCAAGGCTATGGCCTCCCGTAGCAATTCAATGGCTTTCTCGTCATGACCTGCCCCACTCGCTTCAAGCCCACATTGCACGACGTATGATATTTGCCTGCTCACAATGATCTATTGTGAATGTCATGTGGCTTGGAAATCAGACTCGGCAGGATCCATTTCCAGACAGCCTTGCCTGCAGCTGGCCGCCTGTTGTGGTATCGAACTCCATTGTTCAGGACTGCAGCCAACCTAACCATTGTTTCTTCATTCAGTGAGGCGCTATGGCACCCTTTCTCGTGGCACTTATCGGTTCTGGCCTGCGCCTTGTCGCAAATGCTGCATTGGCCAAAGGATCTGAGTTCATAAAGGAAAAGACCGGAGTCGATGTCGAACAAGCCTCGCTCAGCGATGCCGACAAACTCAAGCTGCGTCAATTCCAGGCTGAACACGAAGAGGAACTGCTGCGCCTGCAGCTTGAGGACAACCGTCTGGGTCTTGAGGAGACCAAGGCCTATCTTGCCGATGTGGAGGATGCTCGCAAGAACCAGACGGCTGTCCTCACAGATGCCAATGCTCCGTGGTATGCCAAGGCAATTCAACCCGCGCTTGCTGCATTTGTCGTACTCGCGACAGTCCTGCTTTTCGGCCTCTTCGTGTACTGGAGTGGCGACGTAGTGATGAAGGACGGCACAACGAAATCGCCACTCAACGACACCCAAAAAGACATCATCATTTACATACTGGGCGTCCTGTCCGCTGCGGTCACCCAGATTCTGGGTTACTACTTCGGAAGTTCGAAGGGCAGCGCAGACAAGACACGCAGCCTTGATGCGGCGCTTCAGAATAGTTCGGGAGCGAACAAATGAGCCTGCAGGACGAGCAGTTTGCTTTCCTCAAGGATGTGCGGCGTCTTCTTACGAAAGCCGAAGAGCTGAGCTTCGAGGTGAGTGGCGGTGAGCTGGAGCGCACGATCGAGACGCAGACAATGCTGGTGCGTACCGGTGCTGAAGCGTCAATGGACAGCACTCACCTGCGTCGCTGTGCAATTGCCTTGAACCTGTTCAGGCCCGACGGCGATCGCTGGCGTCTGGTGCAATCCCCGGTCGAGCTCGATGAACTCGGTCGTTACTGGGAAGAGCTTGATCCCCGCAATATCTGGGGTGGTCGTCAGGGCGGAGTGCTTCAGCTGGGATGCTTCGAACGAAACCCCGGTGGCTGGCCAAGCAAGTTGGTAGCCCAGCTCGATCAACCCGACGTGAGCCTGCTGGCAATGGAAGCCGTTGCCCTGGCCGATTCCGACCGGCCCTCTGCCGTAGTGCTCAGTGCTTCGACGCAGGATCGCTCACGCCCCATTCTCAAGCGCAGCTCAACTGATCCCGGCGGCGTGGGCCTGCTTCAGGAACTGCTGGTCAAAGCGGGCAAGCTCGACAAGGCTGCGGCCCGCGGGAGCTTTGATCTGGCGACCGAACTTGCCGTCAAGGAGTTCCAGCGCGACAAGGAGCTGGTGGTAGATGGCGTGGTGGGTGAGAAGACCTGGAAAACACTTGAGCTTGAGGCCTCTGCAATCCAGGGCGGGGTCGCGCCCGCCGTCTCGCGCTTCTTGGGCGAGCAGGATTTCGTCAGGGCTGCCAGCGATTTGAATCTCGAGGTCGCAATCATCAAGGCGGTCTACAAGGTCGAATCCAACGGCAAGGGCTTCATTGGCGAGAAACCCAAAATCCTGTTCGAGGGCCATGTATTGTGGGATCGCCTGAAGCGCAAAGGCAAGAATCCGGTTCAGCTTGCGGTGGGCAATGAGTCAATTCTCTATCCCAAGTGGACCAAAGAACATTACGTGGGTGGCGCTGGAGAGTTCAAGCGGCTTGAACTCGCAGAGAGCATTGATCAGGAGGCGGCGCGCGAATCGGCTTCCTGGGGGCTCTTTCAGATCATGGGTTACCACTGGCAAAGTCTGGGCTATCCCTCGGTCGGCAACTTCATAGACTGCATGAGTCGGCACGAGAGTGAGCAGCTGGAAGCCTTTTGTCGCTTTATCAAGACCAAAAAGATAAAGGACGGGCACTCGCTTCGCGATCTGCTGAAGGTCAAGGACTGGGCGGGTTTTGCTTTCTACTACAACGGCTCGGAGTATCGGAAGAACGCATACGACGACAAACTTCGCGAGCACTACCGACAGTTCAGTGCTGGCTCATAGGCAACGCGCCAATCGTAAGCCTGAGTCGTGACGTGACATGCCAGGTGAATCTCTGAAATAGCCGGATTCAGGAAGCGCGGCCGGGGCATGCCCCGGCCGTCAGCACCCGCTCTTTGCTACTCCTCCGCGTCGCGACTCGGCGTAATCACCGGCTTGACGTTCGTCTCGGTCAGCTCGGGCGAGCAGTACTCGATGAAGGCATAGGCGAAGCCGCGCAGGTAGTGGCCGCGGCGCACGGCAATCCGCGTGGTGTTCTCTTCGAACAGATGCTCGGAGTCGAGCTGGCGCAGGCCCTTGTCGCGATCTGGAATGAAGGCGACAGAGGCGACGATGCCGACACCGAGGTTAAGCTCGACATAGGTCTTGATGACGTCCGCATCGAGCGCCGACATCACGATATCGGTGGCGAGGCCGGCCTTGGCGAAGGTCTGGTCGATGCGCGCGCGGCCGGTGTAGCCCTCGTGATAGGTGATCAACGGATACTCGGCGATGGCTTCCAGCGTCAGCGGCTCGACCCGGGTTAGCGGATGGCCTTCTGGCACGATGATGCTGTGATGCCAGCTGTGGAACGCGAAGGTGGCGATGTCGGGCTGGTTCTCCAGCGCCTCCGTCGCGATGCCGATGTCGGCGTCACCGGCCTGCAGCATGGCGACGATTTCCGCCGGGCTGGCCTGATGCAGTTCGAGGTGCACTTTCGGATAGGCCTTCTTGAAGCGCGTGACCACTTGCGGCAAGACATAGCGCGCCTGCGTGTGCGTGGTGACGACCGTCAGCTTGCCTTCGTCGCGTTGCGAGAACTGTTCGGCGAGACGCTTGATGTTGCGTGCGTCGAGCAGCATGCGCTCGACGATGCCGACCAGTTCCTTGCCTGGATCGGTGAGGCCGAGCAGGCGTTTGCCACGACGGATGAACAGCTCGATGCCGAGCTCATCTTCCAGATCCTTGATGTGCTTGCTGACGCCGGACTGCGAGGTGAACAGTGCGTTGGCGACTTCAGTCAGGTTGAAGTTCTGGCGAACGGTTTCGCGGATGATGCGCAGTTGCTGGAAGTTCACTGTATTGCTCCCCGGGTTGCGTTTGCTGCTGCAGCAGGTGCAGCAGGTGCTTGTTGTTCGAAGACTTTGAGTTGCGAGGGCACGAGCCGCACGCGGTCGCCTTCAGTGAGTGCCAGTTCACGCACGCGCACGCGGCTGACCTCGACTTCGACATGCGCCGGCGCGCCGCTGCCCGGCTCGCCTGTGAGTTCAACGCGCGAAGTCGCGCCGAAATTCAGGACGCGCACTACGGTGGCGGCAATGCCCTCGACGCCGGGCGCATCATGCACGATGTCCAGCTCGTGCGGTCGCGCGAAGGCGATGACTTCTGCGCCATGGGCAAGGGGTACGTCATGACGATGCGCATGTCCTGCGAGGTTGACGTGTTCGCCATCGACGCGGCCATGGAACAGGTTCACCGAACCGAGGAAGCCGTACACGAACGGTGTCGCGGGGCTGTCGTAGACCTCGTCCGGCGTGCCGATCTGTTCGACATGGCCCTTGTTCATGAGCACCACGCGGTCGGCGACCTCGAGCGCTTCTTCCTGATCGTGCGTGACGAAGATGCTGGTGATGTGCAGCTCGTCATGCAGGCGGCGCAGCCAGCGACGCAGCTCCTTGCGTACCTGTGCATCGAGCGCGCCGAAGGGCTCGTCGAGCAGCAGCACGCGTGGCTCGACGGCCAGGGCGCGCGCCAGCGCGATGCGCTGACGTTGACCGCCGGAAAGTTGCGAAGGGAAGCGGTCGGCGAGCCAGTCGAGCTGTACCAGTTCGAGCAGGTCGTGCACCTTCTTGCGGATGATGGTTTCGCTCGGGCGCTCCTTGCGTGGCTTCACTCGCAGACCGAAAGCGACGTTGTCGAACACCGACATGTGGCGGAACAGCGCGTAATGCTGGAACACGAAACCGACCTGACGCTCGCGCACGTGCGTCGCCGAAGCGTCTTCGCCCTCGAGCAGTACCGAGCCACTGTCGGCCGACTCAAGACCGGCGATGATGCGCAACAGGGTTGTTTTGCCGCAGCCGGACGGCCCGAGCAGGGCGACCAGTTCGCCGCTGGGAAAGTCCAGCGACACGTTGTCGAGGGCGACGAAGTCACCGAAGCGCTTGTTGATGTTGTTAACGGCTATGCTCATTTCATTACGCTCCCGAACCTGATGTGACTGCGCCACCGATGGCGTGCAGCACGGCAGGCAAATCCTGTTTTTCCGAATCATGCGAAGTTTGCGAGGCCTTCCACTCGACCCAGGTCTTGATCACCAGGGTCACGAGCGCCAGCATCGCCAGCAGCGAGGCCACCGCGAAAGCCGCCGACAGCTTGTACTCGTTGTAGAGAATCTCGATATGCAGCGGCATGGTGTTGGTGTAGCCGCGGATGTGACCCGACACGACCGACACCGCACCGAACTCACCCATGGCGCGGGCGTTACACAACACCACGCCGTAGATGAGGCCCCACTTCACGTTCGGCAGGGTCACATGCCAGAAGGTCTGCCAGCCATTGGCGCCGAGCACGATGGCGGCCTCTTCCTCTTCCTTGCCTTGTGCCTGCATCAGCGGAATCAGCTCGCGCGCCACGAAGGGGAAGGTGACGAAGATCGTCGCCAGCACGATGCCGGGAATGGCGAAGATGATCTTGATGTCATGCTCCTGCAGCCACGGGCCGAACCAGCCCTGCGCACCGAACATCAGCACATAGATCAGGCCGGACACGACGGGTGACACGGAGAACGGCAGGTCGATCAGCGTGGTCAGCAACTGCTTGCCGCGGAACTCGAACTTGGCGATGCACCATGCCGCCGACACGCCGAACACCAGATTGAGCGGCACCGAGATTGCGGCGGCAATCAGCGTGAGTTGGATCGCGGACAGCGCGTCGTCATCGATCATCGCTGCGAAGAAGGCTTCCCAGCCCTTCTTCAGGCCTTCCGAGAACACCACGAAAAGTGGCAGCAACAGGAAGAAGGCGAAGAACAGCAGCGAGATGCCGACGATGGTCCACTTCAGCCACGGTACTTCACTGGTGGCCGGGCTGTCCTCGTAGTGCTTCGCCGCGGAATGAATGTGTAGTCCTCCAGCGCCGGCCATTACGCGTTCCTCCCGCCGGTTTGTCCGATTCTGCGTGTCGACCAGGCCTGCAGGCCATTCACGACGAAGAGCAGCGCGAACGATGCCAGAAGCATGACGACGGCAATCGCCGTGGCACCGGCATAGTCATATTGTTCGAGCTTGGTGATGATCATCAGCGGTGTGATTTCGGAAACCAGCGGAATATTGCCGGCGATGAAAATCACCGAGCCGTATTCGCCGACGGCGCGTGCAAAGGCCAGCGCAAAACCGGTCAGCAGTGCCGGCAGCACCAGCGGAAAGATGACCGTGCGGAAGGTGACCCAGCGCTGCGCACCGAGGCTTGCCGCGGCTTCTTCCAGCTCAGTCTCCAGGTCTTCAAGAATCGGTTGCACCGTGCGCACCACGAAGGGCAGGCCGATGAAGATCAGCGCGACCAGCACACCGAGTGGCGTGTAGGCGACCTTGATGCCCAGCGGCGCCAGCAGAGCACCGAGCCAGCCCTTGGGCGAATACACGGTGGATAGCGCGATGCCGGCTACCGCCGTCGGCAGTGCGAACGGCAGATCGACCAGTGCGTCGACGATGCGCTTGCCGGGAAAGCGGTAGCGCACCAGTGACCACGCCAGCAGGAAGCCGAACACGGTGTTGATGCCAGCCGCCAGTAACGCGGCACCGAAGCTCAGCTTGTACGAGGCAACGACGCGTGGCGCCGTGACCACTTCCCAGAAACGCTCGAGCGTCATCTCCGTCGTCTTGAGAAAGATCGCCGCCAGCGGAATCAGCACGATCAGCGACAGATAGCCCAGGGTGTAGCCCAGCGTCAGGTTGAAGCCGGGCAGCACGTTCGTTGTGCGTGCCGTGCTCATGGCTGTTGCCCCACGAAGAATGGGTACTTCGAGACGCGCTCTTGACCGCACATTTCAAGAAATCCTTATTCGAAAAGCGCGAGTTTAGAGAGAGCTCCTTAGAAAAATAACCAATAAAAGATAGGGTGCTTATTCGAAATAGTGCAATAGAGGCGAGCTGGTTTCGTCCCAATCCCCGAAGTCAGATAAGCATCTGAAAACAAAAGCGTTGGTATGCGGGCAGGACTTTCCTAGCATGCGGGGTCTGATTAGCCGCAGGGAGAACGGGCATGACAACACGATGTCTGAGCACGCGCGAGCTCAACGCCCTGCGTGTTGCGCTCGACAAACGTCACGTTTCGGTCGATGACGTGGCGACGCTGGACTACGGCCGCCTGATTCGCGTGCCTGGCCTCGGGCGCAAGAGCATTGCCAACATCCGCGCCTGGCTCGCCGAACAGGGCCGCAGTCTGTGTAATGACCGCGGTGAACGCGGGGCCGATGGCAGCGATGAGGAAGTGCGCAATATCCGGCGTGCCATCAGCTATCTGCTCGAGCACGGCTATACAGTCCTGCCGCCGCAGGTCGAAGTTCAGGACGCTGCGTTGTTGATACCCAGAGCTGTCGGCGATGAGTCCGCGCGGCCTGGCTAAGCCGGGATACATCCATCGCAGCACACTGTCTTTTCATGCCTGGTGATGGATCAGTGCTGCTGCCGCATGTACGTCGACAATCACCTTCAGATGTTGGCGCCAGCGCTCCCTGGTAGTCCTGGTCTCTGCGTCGCTAGAGCAGCGACGTAAAGCGCCCAACGCACGAGTCTTGCGATCGCGCTGCTCGGCTTTCGGGCCCTCTGCCGGCGCTGAGCGAGCATCGCCGCAACGGTGTGCCAGGTGACGCGGCACGCCACTGGCGGCAGCGCGCCGCCACGAATGTGCACGCTGCACGGCTCACCCCCGCGTCGACGCTTTGCGAGTGGATGTTGAACGGGTGACATGCCCCGCGCGCTTCGTCTCCACCGGCCAACACGGACGCAGCAGTTTGGTGTGTTGCGCGACGACGGTCTGGCCGACAAGCGATGTGCCGGTAGGCACATTCTTATGCGGTGTCCGATCCGAAAATCCTGCGTATGCTGAAGGCCTTCTCCGATCACTATTGTCCGAAGGAGTGACCCGATGTCGATCCTTATCGACTGGACGCATTTCACGCCGCTCGCAGCGCTCTGCGGCGGGGCCTTGATAGGTATCGCTGCAGCAGTGCTGGTGTTCTTCAATGGGCGTCTTGCCGGCATTAGCGGAGTTCTCGGCGGCTTGCTCAGCGCAGCATGGCGGCCGTTGGCCGCTGAAACTTCCTGGCGTGCGGCCTTTATGGTCGGGCTGCTGCTGGCGCCCTGGCTGTTTCGGGTGTTCACGCCGCTGCCCGTGCCACATATCGAAGCCACCACCCCGTTGCTGATCGTCGCCGGACTGCTGGTCGGTATCGGCACGCGCTACGCATCCGGTTGTACCAGCGGTCACGGCGTTTGTGGCCTGTCGCGCGTGTCACCGCGCTCATTGGTCGCGACGCCGCTGTTCATGGCTGCCGGTTTTTTTACGACGTACCTCGTGAGGCATTTGCTGGTTGGGTACCTGTTCGGCGGAGGCTCACCGTGAAAATGTTTACAGCACTATCGGCCGGGCTGCTGTTTGGTCTTGGCCTGATCATCTCCGGCATGGCAGACCCGGGCAAGGTGCTCGGCTTTCTCGATCTGTTCGGCGCGTGGGATCCGTCGCTGGCATTTGTCATGCTCGGGGCGATCGCTGTGGCGAGTGGGGCGTTTGCATTGGCCGCACGTCGCAGCGTATCGCTGCTGGGGCTACCGATGAAATTGCCCACCTCGCGCCAGATCGACCGTCCGCTGGTGTTCGGCAGCATCCTGTTCGGAATCGGTTGGGGTCTGGCGGGCATCTGCCCCGGGCCGGGCATCGTGCTGCTCGGGGCTGGCTTCACGCAGGGCGCCATCTTCGTGGCGGCCATGCTGGCCGGCATGGGCGTTTTCGAGATCCTGCAGCGTCGCAGCGCACCCACCTGAGCGCCCGCTGGATGCGCAGCTGCTGATCTGTCCTGGTCTCGGCTTTGCAATTGGCGCGGCTTTACCGGCGCAGGTCATCACCGGTCGATGCAGCAAGCCGCATGCGCTCGCTTCAATCAGTGCCCGGCTCGTCTTCGCGCGTCGCCATGTCTTCCAGCACGATGTTCAGCGCCGTGGTCGAGACAAGGACTTCGATCAGGGACAGCACCAGTGATATCGCCAGCGATAGCAGGCTTAGGCCAAACAGCACTTGTCCCGCGGACGGGCGATCGACGAAGAGCGCGAACATCGACAGAGCACACAGCAGGAAACTCAGCACGCCACCTGTCTGCATGTGCTGGATCAGGCGCACGCGATAGCGCAGCCCCGGTATCTGGCGCAGCGTCAGTCGACTGGTTGGCTGATTCGGCCCCGGGTGCAACTGGCGGATGACGGTCGCCAGCGTCAGGAAGCGATTGGTGTAGGCCAGCAACAGCAGCGAGATGGCAGGAAACAGCAGTGCCGGGGTGGTTAGAGACATGCTTTCGGGGCTCAGGCTCATGGCGGGCAGTTCGTGCAGGGAAGGGGAGCACCTTTTTAGCATCCGCAACGTGTCTTGCCCATGCATAGACGCAAGACCCGTAGTCGTCAGGGCGTGCTTAACCTGATCTTGACGCGCTTGTCGATGTTGAGTCGTTGCAGCGAATTGCCGAAATAGTCGTCAATCAGCCTCTTCTGCAAGCCGGATCTT
The DNA here is from genome assembly GCA_035456105.1 of Rhodocyclaceae bacterium. Taxonomy (GTDB): domain Bacteria; phylum Pseudomonadota; class Gammaproteobacteria; order Burkholderiales; family Rhodocyclaceae; genus Viridibacterium. Next base: position 622,325 of record DATIDV010000017.1, read on the forward strand.
TCGGCCTGTTTCAGCGCGTTTTCAATCAGGGGCTTCAGGCTGGCATTGCCCTTGGACAGGTAGAACACAAAGTCGCGCTGATAGGTCAGCAGCAGATATGGCTCGATGGCCAGCTCAGGATGCATCTGTGCCTCGGCGGAAATTTCGGTAGCACCGCGTGGGAAATAATCCACGCCGCGATTCTCTGCCGCCAGCATGCCGAACAATTGTCGCCAGTCGCCGCCCTGTTCAAAAAGAGGCAGCTGGTTAGCTTCCCAGATGGCGACATCGAACCAGTCCTTGCCGAGTCCGGCAATTTTGCCCAGTTCCCTGAATTGCGCCAGATTCTTGACGCTGGCATAAACGCGCTCGCTGCCCTTGGGCACGAACATGACACGTTGGCCGATCAGGCCTTGCGTTAGTGGGAAATCGATGCGTACGTACTGCGCGTCGCGCTCCGCTGTCTGCAACATCCAGTGCAGGGTCAGTCGGTCAATATCGAGGTAGGTCAGGACCCTGGTGGGCTGCAGGTTCTCGTAAGACACTACCGTCACCGTGTGCCCCGCAGCCTTGAGGGACTCTGTCAGCAGGCTGTGATAGAACCTGTGATTGCCCGAAGCGCTGGAGGCCAGGCGCAACGTGATGTCCGCCGCCGTGCAGGGCAGCGCGGTCAGGCCGAGCGTGATGACGAGCAGGGTGAAACATCTGCAGAGCATTCCAAGCATCTTTTTGTCTGATCGGCAGGTATGTGGCTGCAGTATAGGATCGACATGGCCGTCAGTGCCAACGGCATTCGAGGCCGCGCCTAGCCCGACCGCGGGTCAGCGCAGTGCACGCTCGACGAAGTTGCGTGCCACACGGGTGCGTGGCACCCCGCGGCCGCCGAACCAGCTGCGTACATCCTCTTCCAGCCCGATGCCGTGCATGAAGTTGTAGAGCGCCTTGTTCAGCGCCTTGCCGAGCACGTCATGGTCGACACCGGTCGGGTCGATGAAGCCAACGTCATTGGTCGCGAATGATACCGGTGCCAAGGGCACGAGCTTGACGCCGTATTCTTCCGGATTCTTGCCGACTGGCGAGTGCACCGTGCACGCGAAGCGATGGAAGAAGCCGGACTGGATACAGCCCGCCTCGAACAACTGACGCACGTATTCGAGCGCATCCACCGTGTCCTGCACGGTCTGCGTCGGGAAGCCGTACATGAGATAGGCATGCACGAGGATGCCGGCCTCGGTGAAGGCGTTGGTGACGCGCGCCACCTGATCGACCGACACGCCTTTCTTCATCAGATTGAGCAGGCGATCGGAGGCCACTTCGAGCCCGCCGGAAATCGCAATGCAGCCGCTCTCGGCCATCAATCGGCACAGGTCGGGCGTGAAGGACTTTTCGAAGCGGATATTGCCCCACCACGAGATCGAGCGATTGCGCCGGAGTAGTTCTTCCGATAGTGCGCGCAGTGATTTTGGAGGTGCGGCTTCGTCAACGAAATGGAAGCCGGTCTGGCCCGTCTCGGCAATGATGGCGTCGATGCGATCCACCAGCGTTGTCGCAGCGACGCCTTCGTAGCGCGAGATGTAGTCGAGGCTTACATCGCAGAAGCTGCACTTCTTCCAGTAGCAGCCGTGCGCCACGGTGAGCTTGTTCCAGCGTCCGTCCGACCAGAGGCGATGCATCGGGTTGAGCATGTCGAGCAGCGACAGGTACTTGTCGAGTGGCAGGCCATCCCAGGTGGGCGTGCCGACGTCGGCGAAGGCTACGTCGGACTCGTCCGTCGTGATGTAGCGCACCACGCCGTCAGTGCGCAGGAAGGTGCGCACCAGTTGTTCTTGCGTACGTTTGCCGTGCAGATGATCGAGCAGCGCCAGCAGAGGGCGTTCGCCATCATCCAGCGTCACGTAGTCGAAGTAGTCGAACACGCGCGTATCGCTCAACTCGCGCAATTCCGTGTTCACGAACCCGCCGCCAAGGCCGACAACGATGCCCGGGTCATGCGCCTTGATGCTCTGCGCGATGCGGAATGCCGCATACACCGCGCCGGGGAACGGCACGGAGACAAGTACGAGCTGCGGTGCGTGTTTCTCGATGGCTTGCAGCGTCAGCGCATGCAACGTGCTGTCGACTAGGTTGAGCGGTGCCGCCAGTGCGCGCGCCAGCGGATCGAAAGTCGGCTGGCTCTGCGCCAGTGATTCGGCATAACGCACGAACTCGAAGCGCGGGTCGATGGCTTCACGCAACACATCAGCGAGATCGTTGAGATAAAGCGTCGCCAGATGCCGCGCCCTGTCGTGCATGCCGAGCGCACCGAAGGCCCAGGCCAGCGGGTCACCGCCATCCGGGTCGATGTACTCGTCGAGTGAGGCGAAGCGCGAACCCTCGGGCAGGAAGTTGCGGCTGCAGATGCGATGCGCGACGGTCGAATCGCGTCCCTGCAGGAAGCCGATGACGGGTGTGATGGTCGACAGGTAGCGCTCGAACTGCGCGAGGAAGGCCTGCACAAGTGGCGTACGTCTACGCTCGGGGAGCGCCTCGATCTGCTTGCGGACTTCCTGCAAGCCCTCCGCGGAGAACAGATGCAGCACCAGTGCGAGCGCAAGGTCTTCCTGCACGGCGTCGACCTTGCGCGAACGCAGGAAGCCGGTGAGGTAGGCGGTCGACGGGTAAGGCGTGTTGAGTTGCGTCATCGGCGGGATGACGGAAAGCACGCGTAGCGGCTTGTCGGCCTGCGTGCTGGTTATCGCAGCTGAGTGACGCTCTTCAACCAGCGTGAATGAACCATCGGCATTGCGGAACGGCTTGCTCATCTGATGGCTGCTGCGTGTGTGTCTTTGCTCGCTCAGGCGCGACCGAGACGATAGATGGCGACGCTGGCGTAATTGTTCGGATCGGTGGTGATCTCGCGATCTTCGTCAAAGGCCACGCGCTGCAGGATGCTGATATTGCGCTTTTCGCATAGCAACTCGAAGTCGGCCATGGTGAAGAAGCGCACGTTCGGCGTGTTGTACCACTCGAAGGGCAGGATGTCGGAGACCGGCATGTGGCCTTCGGCAATCGATACGCGATGCCGCCAGTAGCCAAAATTGGGGAAGCTGACGACGGCCTCGCGACCCACGCGCAGCATCTCGCTCAATATGCCATCCGTGTTGTGCACGGCCTGCAGCGAGAGACTCATGATGACGTGATCGAACTGGGCATCCTCGAAGCCTGCGAGGCCTTGCTCGAGGTCGATCTGCAATACGTTGATGCCGGCCTTGATGCAGGCCACAACGTGGTTCACATCGCGTTCGATGCCGTAGCCTTTGACATTGCGCTCGGCGATGAGGTGGGCCAGCAGGTCGCCGTCGCCACAACCGAGGTCGAGCACGCGCTCGCCCGGCGTGATCCAGCGCGTGATGATGTCGAAATCGAAACGACTGTCCTGAGTGAGATTGACCATGTGTTTCTCCTCAGACTTCGATGTTTGAAAAGTACGCACGCAGTGCCGCGTGGTAGTGCTCGTCGTCGAGCAGGAAGGAGTCGTGTCCGGCGGCGCTGTCGAGTTCCGCGTAGGTCACGTCCAGTCCGTTGTGCATCAGCGCGAACAGCAATTCGCGTGACCGCCCCGGCGAGAAGCGCCAGTCAGTCGTGAACGAGGCGATGAAGAACTTCGCCTTGGCGCGCGCCATCGCCTCCTGCAGATTGCCGTCGTAATCGTAGGCAGGATCGAAGTAGTCGAGCGCTTTCGTCGTCAGCAGGTAGGTGTTGGCATCGAAGAAGCCGGCGAACTTGTCGCCCTGATAGTGCAGGTAAGACTCGATCTCGAAGTCCACGCCGAAGTGAAACTTGTGTTCGCCGTGGCGCAGGCGGCGACCGAATTTCTCGGCCATCGCATCGTCCGACAGATAGGTGATGTGGCCCAGCATGCGCGCCAGACGCAGGCCGCTGACCGGGACCACGCCGTGCTCGTAATAGTTGCCGCCATGAAAATCCGGGTCGCGCAGGATGGCCTGGCGCGCCACTTCATTGAAGGCGATGTTCTCGGCCGAGAGTTTTGGCGCCGCGGCGATGACCATGCCGTGACGTACCCGATCGGCATAGCGCAGGGTCCAGTCAAGTGCTTGCATGCCGCCGAGGCTGCCACCGAGCACTGCAGCGAACCGCTGGATACCGAGGCGATCGGCAAGGCGTACGTGCGAGTCGACCCAGTCTTCGACGGTCACGAAAGGGAAGTCCGCACCCCAGGGCTTGCCGCTCGCCGGATTGATCGATTTCGGCCCGGTACTGCCGTAACAGCCGCCGAGATTATTGACACCGATGACGAAGAATTTGTTGGTGTCGAGCGGGCGACCCGGCCCGACCAGGTTGTCCCACCAGCCGACGCTTTTCGGATCATCCGCATACACACCGGCGACATGGTGTGAGCCCGATAGCGCATGACACACCAGCACGGCGTTGCTCGCCGTGGCGTTGAGCGTGCCGTAGGTTTCGTACACGAGATCGTAGGCAGGTAGCACGCCGCCGCTTTTCAGCGCGAGTGGCGTATCGAAGTGGGCGCGCTGTGGCGTCACGATGCCGATGGATGTTGCGGATGTCGTCATGTCGGAAAACTGGAAAGCCTGGAATGCAAAAGCCGAAAAGCAAAAGCCCAGTCGGCAAGGTCTGCGCGACTGGGCTGGCGGATACGCTCCCACTCGCTTTAGCCATATTTATAAAGCGCCCGCAAGCTGAGTCAAATTGGCGCAGAGGTGAAACTAACGCCTCGTTCTCCGATTGTCAAACCACTGTGCTTGAGCTGTGTCATGAAGGCGCTGAGATTGCCCTTCTTTGCATTGCAGACTGTGACTGCCCCTTTGCACACATAAATTAGTCATCAGGCTGAACTATAAAGAGAGCTTCTAACGAGATATTGCCTGACGTAGCAATTGCAGCGGCAGGCCTGTTTTCCCCGGCGAGGGTTCTTCCATGGTTGCTGTCGTACCCAACATGCTTGGTGCTTCGCCCGTTTTTGTTCGGGTGCTCGAAACCATTACCTGTCTGGCGCGTTTCGATGCGCCCGTCCTGATTACGGGCGAGACGGGTACCGGCAAGGAGCTGGCCGCGCGGGCTCTCCATGATCTCAGTACTCGCGCTGCCGCGCCCTTCGTGGTGGTCAATTGCGGTGCCCTGCCCGACACGCAGATCGAAAGCGAATTGTTCGGGAACGAGCACGGCGGCACGCTGTTTCTCGATGAAATCGACTTGCTGCCGCTGCGTGCGCAGGCGGCGCTATTGCACTACCTGCAGATTCAGACCTTTCGGCCGCTTGGTGCATCAGGCGCATCGGGCCAAACAGCGGGTGATGTGCGTGTGGTGGCCGCCGCCAGCCCGCACATCCCGGAGATGATCGAGCGCGGCCGCTTCCTCGCTGATCTGGCGTTCCGTCTCGACGTGCTGTCCATCGACATGCCGCCGCTGCGAGAACGCACGGGCGATGCGTTGCTACTGGCCCGGCATTTTGCCGAGCGCCACGCTGCGCGCTATCGCATGAAGGTGCGCCCTTTCGATGCAGACAGCCTGGCCTGGCTCGACGTGCACCACTGGCCGGGCAATGTGCGCGAGCTCGATAATCTCGTGCATCGCCAGACCCTGCTGGGTCAGGATGCCGAGCTGCGTCTCGCACCGGAAAACTGGCACGCCAGCGGCGCACCTGCGAAGACTGGCCCGGTGCGATTCAACGATGCGCGCCACGAGGCAATGAGCGCGTGGGAGCGCCAGTACCTGTCGCACCTTTTGCGCGAGACCGGCGGCAATGTGACGCGCGCGGCGCAGCTGGCCGGCAAGGAGCGGCGCGCGCTGGGCAAGCTGCTCAAGAAGCACGGCATCAATCGCGATTTTTTCGGGCCGCTCTGATTCTGTCGCATGCTTGCCCGCAGCCAAGCACATGCGCAGAATGCGGCCATGCCGCTTCGCGTTTCCTCGCTCGACCTTCACGATATCTCGCACACGGCGGCGCTGATCGCTCTGCTCGATCACTACGCCTACGACCCCATGGGTGGCAGTACGGGTCTGTCACAACATGCCCGTACGAATCTGGTGGACGCCCTGCGTCTGCGCACCGATTACTTTGCGCACATCGCCTGGCTGGATGGCGAAGCGGTCGGCCTGATCAATTGCTTCGAGGGTTTCTCGACCTTTACTGCGAAGCCGTTGCTCAATGTGCACGACATCGTCGTCAGGCACGAGCATCGTGGCAAGGGCATCGGGCGCGCCTTGCTGAAGGCGGCCGAGGCGTGCGCCCTTCAGCGCGGTTGCTGCAAACTGACGCTGGAAGTGCTGGACCGCAACGCCGTTGCGATGGCCGCCTACACGGCCTTCGGTTTTGCACCTTACGCGCTCGACCCGGCAGCTGGCAGCGCCGTGTTCCTGCAGAAATGGCTGACTTAGCCGCGCTCGTACCAGCCGCGCGAGCGATTGACGATGGCAACCACGAGCAGCATCACCGGTACTTCGATCAGCACGCCCACCACCGTCGCCAGTGCTGCGCCCGACTCGAAGCCGAACAGGCTGATTGCCGCAGCCACGGCCAGCTCGAAGAAGTTGCTGGCGCCAATCAGCGCTGAAGGGCACGCCACGTTGTGCTTTTCTCCGACGCGCCGGTTGAGCCAGTAGGCGAGGCCCGCGTTGAAGAAAACCTGGATGAGGATGGGCACGGCAAGCATGCCGATGACCAGCGGCTGACGCAGGATGGCTTCGCCCTGAAACGCGAACAGCAACACCAGCGTGACCAGCAAGGCTGCAATCGACCACGGCCCGATGCGTGCCATGACGGCATCGAAACTTTTCTCTCCGTTGCGCAGCAGCTGGCTGCGCAAGCCCTGTGCGATCAGCACCGGCATCACGATGTAGAGCACCACTGATACGAGTAGCGTGTTCCACGGCACCGTGATCGCGGAGATGCCCAGCAACAGGCCGACGATGGGCGCGAAGGCGAACACCATGATGGCGTCATTCAACGCAACCTGTGACAGCGTGAATAGTGCGTCGCCCTTGGTGAGACGGCTCCACACGAAGACCATGGCCGTGCATGGCGCGGCCGCCAGCAGGATCAGGCCGGCGATGTAGCTGTCGATTTGATCCGCAGGTAGCCAGGGCGCGAACAGCTGGCGCACGAACAACCAGCCGAGCAGGGCCATGGAGAAAGGCTTGACCGCCCAGTTCACGAACAGGGTTACGCCGATGCCGCGCCAGTGTGACTTGACCTGATGCAGGGCGCCGAAGTCGACCTTCATGAGCATCGGGATGATCATCACCCAGATCAGCAGGCCGACCGGCAGATTGACGCGTGCCACTTCGAGTTGGCCTATCGTCTGGAACAGGGCAGGCAGCACCTGACCGCAGGCAATACCGACGGCGATGCAGAGAAAAACCCAGACCGTCAGGTAGCGCTCGAAGACGCTCATCGGGGCAATCGTCTGTGTGCTGGCGCTCATGTTTGCGGCGGCTGCTGGCCGATCTCGTCCATCTTGCGCTTGATGGCCAGAGCATCGAGGCTGTTCAAGGGCAGTGCAGCGAATACCGATGCCCGTTGCCGGATCTGGCTGAAGACCTTGTGGAACGAGGCGCGCTTGTCATCGTCGCTGCCTTCTACGCCCGGATCTTCAAAACCCCAGTGCGCGGTTACCGGCACGCCGGGCCAGATCGGGCAGACTTCACCGGCGGCGTTGTCGCAGACGGTAATGACGAAATCCATTCTTGGCGCATCGGGTTGCGCAAACTCGTCCCAGCTCTTGCTGCGCAAGCTGTCGGTCGGATAACCGATGGACTGCAGCTTTTCGATGGCAAAGGGATTTACCCGGCCGGATGGATGGCTGCCTGCGCTCCAGGCGCGAAACCGGCCCTGCCCCAGCGTGTTGAACAGGGCTTCAGCCATGATGCTGCGCGCGGAGTTGCCGGTGCACAGCACGAGTACGTTCCAGACTTTGTCGTTCACTTCAATGCGCTCACAAGTGGTTTGAGGTCGGGTTTGAAATCGGGTTTGAAATCAGCAGCAAGCGCTGCCGGTGGGGTTTTCCGAGTCGCCGCAGATGGCTTTGGGCGTGCTTCGTGGCATGCCCAGCGACACGGGCCGTGGTGCGCAGCACGCCGATGTCTTCGCGGTTTCCGGTGCGGGCTCTGAACCGAACATGGGCACGCTTTCGAGTGAGTGAAAGCTCTCCCATGCAATGCCCTGCGGATCGGTCACCCAGTGCTTGTCGGAGCGCGCATAGCAACAGCTCGTGCCGATCTGCGCCAGCTGTGGGGTGTCGAGCCGGTCCAGCCGCGCCTGCATCTCAGCCAGCTCGTCCGCCGACTCGACCTGGATGCCGAGGTGATCGAGGCCCGGCGTGGCACCGCGTTGCGAGATGGCAAAGTTCATGCGCGGATCGTCGAGCATCCATTTTGCATAGTCTGGTTTACTGACGCTGGGCTCGGCGGCGAACAGGGCAGAGTAGAAATCGATGCTTTCGGCGAGATCGGCTACCGCGACGTGGATGTGCAGGCGTTTCATATGGGCTCCTTTGCGGGACTACAGCAGGACACTGCGCTCACGGGTGCGCAGCTCGCGCTGCCACAACAGTTCTCGGTGAGAAAGCCGAGCAGTGCGTTCATGGCGTCGAAATCGGCGCTGTATATGACGAAGCGGCCGTCCTGCCGTGAGCGCACCAGTGCTGCGTGGCTCAATTCCTTGAGATGGAAGGACAGCGACGAGGGAGGGATGGCCGTCAGCTCGCTGATGCGCCCGGCGGCCATGCCGTCCGGCCCGGCTTGTACCAGCGCGCGGTAGATCGCCAGTCGGGATTCCTGTGCCAACGCGGCGAGAGCCGTGACGGCGGACGAATTGTCGAGGCCGTTCGAGATCTTTATTTCCATATTTCAATGATTGTCGAAATAACGGATTTCGGTCAAGTGACGCTTGTATTACATGACGCGCGAAATATTTTCCGCAGAATCAGTTTATGTCCTATATTTCTCTGGAAATACGGAGAAGTCATGCTCAACGCGGAAATTGAAGTCACTGCTGCGCAGGCCAACGAGCCCGCCACGGTCTTGTCCAAAGCGGTCGTGCGCACGGCCGAGCAGCTTGGCCTGTTGCAGACGCGTCTGGCGAAAGTGCTGGGTGTCAGCACGGCTACGGCCTCGCGCCTCGTTGCCGGCCGCTACCGCCTGCAGGCCGACAGCAAAGAGTGGGAGTTCGCCGTGTTGCTGGTGCGTTTGTTCCGCTCGCTCGACTCCATCGTCGGCACGCAGGAGGCGGCACGCGCCTGGCTCAACGGTGAAAACCTCGCGCTGGCAGGCAAACCCATCGAGTTGTTGCAGACGACCGAAGGACTGGTGAGGGTTGTGCAATATCTCGATGCCTCGCGCGCCCGGATTTGAGTTGTTCCCAGCTGTTCCCACTGCAGTCATTCGCAAGGAGTACGTTATGGAAATCATCTGGTTCATTCTCATCGGTCTGGTCGCGGGCTGGCTTGCCGGGCAAATCGTCAAGGGTGGCGGCTTCGGCGTCGTCGGTGACATCGTCATTGGTGTCGTCGGCGCGGTGATCGGCGGCTTCCTGTTCCGCGCGCTCGGGGTTGGCACGACTGGCCTGCTCGGCAGCATCATCACCGCCACGGTGGGTGCCATTTTGCTGATCTTCCTGCTGAGGGCCATCAAGCGCTGATGACCGAAGTGTTCGACGCGGCCAGGCTTACAGCGCTGGCCCGCCCCCTGCGGGCTACGCTGTGGCGCATGGTCGAGTCGCAACATGTGGCCAGCACCATGAAGCTGGTCGACACCGCGGCCGAGCAGGATGCGTTGGAAATCCTGCTCGAACAGGGCAAGCCGCCACTGCCCATCGCCACGACCGGGCTGGACTATCTGTTCGCCAGCCCGTTCCGCTACCCGCCTTATCCCTCGGGTTCGCGCTTTCGCAGCAGCACCGATCCCGGCGTGTTCTACGGCGCACCGGAAATGCGTACCGCAGCGGCAGAGCTAGGCTACTGGCGCTGGCGTTTTCTGCTCGACAGCCCAGCCCTGCCCCAGGTTGGTCCGGTGCTGCACACGGCTTTCCGCGCCAGAGTGGATGCCATCTGCGTTGATCTGCGGGAGCCACCGCTGAATGCACAGGCGACATCGTGGACAGCAGCGCGTGACTACGGCGCAACCCAGGCGCTGGCACGCTCGGCACGAGAAGCAAAGTTGCAGGCCATCGTTTATGACTCGGTGCGCGATCCGCAAAAGGGCTGGTGCGTCGCTCTGCTCACGCCGGAAGGCTTTGCGCGACGCAAGCCCGAACCGATGACGCAGTCGTGGTGGCTGACCACTACGCGACAGGAGGTCGTGTGGCGGCGCGAGGCGGAAACGATGAGCTTTGTGACCGGAGACTGGCACTGATAGGCTCGTGGGCTTCACCAAGGGCGGCGCCGGGCTTGCAAAAGCCGAGTGCGCAGAAACATGTCATTCACCGATCTGCGATTGCCGGGCGTCCCCGCCAAGCCACGAAAGTGGCTGCTGGCATGCCTCGCCGCAAGTGCGTACTGCAACCTCACCCCGGCAGCAGCAGTCCCCCAGGCATGCCCCGACGCTGGCACGGCCAGCACCACCTGCACCGAGCCCGAAGTCGGCGACTGGGAAACCTGGCGCCCCGTTCTCGGCAACAAGCCGGGTAACTCGTACACATCGGAAGACGCCGCACTCAAGGACGCCATCGCCGTCCTGAGCAAGACCTACGCCTGCGGCCTGAGCTACGCGATGGTCGACGCCCCCTACACGGAGAGCTCCCGAGTCCTGCTGTGGACGGCCAAGGAAGATGCCGCGCGAATTACCTTTGTCGGCTTCGCGGGCGACGCCGTCGGCCACTGCTGGGCGGGTACGACTCAGGCCAGCGGCTACGTGTTCATCCGCCGCGAGCGGCGGGTCCGCTGCCCGCGCGGCTATGGCTGGCTGATGCGTGACGATCAGCCGACCATCTGCGTCAAGGACTGAACCGGATCACAGCAGACGACTGGCTGCGCGCTCGCCCCACCAGGCCGCTTCTTCAAAAACCGAATAGCCTGACAGATCGCTGTGCGCGAATTGCAGCGGGCCGTCGACTTCACGCAAGGCCAGCAAACCCTTGTTGCTCAGATAGCCCGGCCGCGGGCTGGCCATGGCGTGGCCGCGCAAGGTGACGTCGACACGCTCGACGTAGCGCCACAGATGTTCGTAGGCCAGATGCAGGTCGCCCGCGGCGCGCTCCAGCAGCGCTTCGGGCGAGGTCGTTTCCAGCCAGCGCCGCGTGTCCTGCGGCGCACGATCGCTCAGCGCGTTGTAAGCGGTGAACACCGTCAGTTCGGGCTTGGCGACGCGGATCAGCTGGTGCGTTGCGACGACGTAGCCGAGGCCCTTGCCCTCGTACGTGACGTTGTCCCACGCCAGTTGCGATGTGTCGCGCTCTTCGGGGAAACGTCGCATGAGGAAATTGCTGACCATCCACGGCGCGTTCTGTGGCTGATGCGCGGCAGAGTCAAAACCGAAGCCGCGCATGTCCTCGACCACGTGTGTCGCGACATGCAGCGGCATGGCGCAGATGGCGTGCCGTGCGCGAATGCGCAAGGTGCGCAAGGGCGTGCTGGCGGAGGCTGCGCGAACGACGAGCGCCTCAATGCCTTTGTCCTTGACCTGAATGCGCGCCGCAAAGCCCGTCATCTGGCGTGGCCTGGTGGTGTCATCGAGGCGTGCGCCGAAGGCGATCCTGCCGCGCAATGCGCGTACCAGGCCTTGCAAGCCATCCGGCCAGGTGAGCACCGCACCCGCTTCGGCATTGCGTGCTTCGCCTGCGCGGCTGGCGAAGTAGTGCAGGCCGGCGTACGCCGAGGTGTGTTCGTAGCTCGTGCCGTAGTCGTCACGACAGGCGTAGTTGGCGTACCAGTGCAGTGACGCCGAGGAATAGCCCTCGCGCGTGAGCCAGTCGCGAAAGCTCAGCGCGTCGAGTGCGCGCCACGTTGCATCTTGTGAAGACAGCGCGATGGGAATCGCGAACGCGCGCTTGCCATCGCTGCCGACGGCGACCTTGAGTTGTTCGATGTATCGCAGGAAGCGTTGATGCTCGCTGCGTTCATCTGTTGTACTGGCCTGTTCCGGCAGCAAGTCCTCGTACCATTTGCCTGCTCGTAGCAAACGCTCCTGCTCCGGGTGCACGAGAATCCGCTCGTCGAATTCCGGGCGACGCCCGAAAGGATCGGACAGAATGACGCCGACATCTGCCAGCATCTCGCGCACATGTCGCGACTCCAGCGATGGCAGGGGCAGGTAGTGCGCGCCGGTCGGACAGGCCTGCCCTGCCATGCTGGCGCCTGCTGCGTTACCGTCAGGCTCGGGGCCCGCGATCATCAGGATGTTGCGACGCCCCTCCTTCGCCAGTCGCCACGCCGCTGCAATGCCCGCCACGCCGCTGCCGAAGATGGCGACATCACACTCCAGCTCACCTGAAGGTGACGGCAGCTTCGCTGCATCGCGCAGCATGTGGCCTGCGGCCATGCCGGGCATGAGGATGCGTACGGGGGGCGTCTGCCAGGGCAGGCGATCACAGCCTGATAGCAGGCCCGCAGTACCTGTCGCCAGAAACTGACGGCGAGTGAGCGGCACTAGCGAATCACCCGGTGCCAGTCCTGCTCGAAGTAGTGCACCAGCGACTGGTTGTTGAGGCGATTCGGTTCAACCTCGGGTGCGAGCATGTCGGGCGGGAAGTGAAACATTTCGCGCGTGCTCGACGCGTCGAGAAAGTGCATCGGCACATTGTAGTGATCGGGCTGCGTGAAGCTGTCATGCCGGCTCGCCAGCACATAGCCCCACTCGCCGAAGGAAGGCACATTGGCGTGATAGGGCCATGTGTAAAAGCCCGCCTCCTTCAGTGTCGCCACCACGCACCAGAAGGCATGTGGTGCGAAGTAGGGCGAGGTCGATTGCACGACGACGTAACCGTGCTCGGCGAGGTGCTTGCTCACGAGCCGATACATCGGCACCGAGTAGAGCTTGCCGAGCGCGAAGTTTGACGGGTCGGGCAGGTCGATGATGATGGCATCGTAGGAGCCCGTGTCCGTTTCCAGCCACTGCCCGGCATCGGCGTTGATGACTTTCACGCGCGGGTTGGTCAGCGAGTGTCGATTGATAGCCGTCAGCGTCTCCGAAGTCGAGAACAGCTTCGTCATTTCCGGGTCCAGATCGACCAGCGTGATGTGTTCGAGCTTCGGATACTTGAGCAGCTCACGCACGGCGAGACCGTCGCCGCCACCCAGCACCAGCACGCTGCGTGCCCCTGGCAGCGACTGCAGCGCGGGATGTACCAGTGCCTCGTGGTAGCGGTGTTCATCACGGGTCGAGAATTGCAGATTGCCATTGAGATAGAGACGCAGATCGTCCTGCCAGCGCGTCACGACCATGCGCTGATAAGGCGTCGTCTCGGCGTGGATGATCTGATCGCCAAACACGCTCTGTTCGGCCCAATTGGTGAGCTGCGAAGAAAACGCCAGCCCGCCGAGCAATACGCCAATCACCGCTGTGCCGCGCAGACGGATGCCGCGCTTGCCATGCAGCTCGCTGGCGAATACCTGCGCCGTGAGCAAGGCCACGCCCGCATTGAGCAGACCGAACACCAGGGCCGTACGCGCCATGCCGAGACGCGGCGCCAGGACCAGCGGAAACAGCAGCGATACGGCCAGCGCGCCGAGGTAGTCGAAGGTCAGCACGCGGCTGACCATCTCGCGCAACTCTGCCTTGCGGTCGTAAAGCACGCGCATGACAAGCGGGATTTCCATGCCGACCAGCACGCCGATCAGGAACACCAGCGCATACAGCACGGTGCGGAACGGCGCCGAGGCCCAGGCAAAGATCGAGAACAGGAGGGTCGCCGACAGGCCACCGACCACGCCGACCAGCAACTCGACGTCGATAAAACGCGCCAGCGCATCCTCGTCCTTCACATAGCGCGACAGATGCGAGCCCACACCCATGGCAAACAGATAGCAGCCGATGATGGACGAGAACTGCAGCACCGTATCGCCGAGCAGGTAGCTGGCGAGTGCACCGGCAATCAGCTCATAGGCCAGACCACAGGAGGCGACGACGAAGACGGACAGGATCAGGACGCGATCACGCATGCACAGGCTCTGGTTTGCAAAGAGGGGGCAACGCTTGCCCGTTGGTACATTTCATCGGCGCGGGCTTGCACCGGGCATGGTCGCTTGTTACGCTGCGACCGCTCTCGAAGCGCAGGGCCACAGGAGACGGCAGATGGTATTACAACAACTATACGCATACGCGATTCATCTACTTACCGGGCTGGGCGTGGTCGCCGTCTTTGTCGCCATCTATCTGCATGTCACGCCATTTCGTGAGCTCTACCTGATTCGCAATGGTGGCGTCGCTGCGGCGCTCTCGCTCGGTGGCGCGACGCTCGGTTTCGCGCTGACGGTTGCATCGAGCATCCTGCACAACGACACCTTCGCGATGTTCCTGTTCTGGGCGGCTTGCAGTGCCGTCGTGCAGGTCATCGCCTACGCCGTCGTCGCACGTCTGCTGCCACATCTCAACGATGCGCTGGAGAACAATAACGTCGCCATGGGCGGCCTCATGGGCGTCGTATCGTTGGTCGTCGGCTGCATCAACGCAGCCGCACTGTCGTAATCCAATTTCGTAGCGACGTGGCATTCCCGCCGCGTCCTCATTGCCAGCAAGGAGAGCCATCATGGGCTTGGGCGATTTCATCAAGAAACAGTTTATCGACGTCCTGCAATGGACCGAAGACAGCGACGACGTGCTCGCCTGGCGCTACCCCATGGACGGCATGGAAATCCAGAATGGCGCCAGCCTCACCGTGCGCGACTCGCAAATGGCCGTGTTCGTGAACGAGGGCAAGGTCGCCGACGTGTTCGGCCCCGGCATGTACAAGCTCACGACGCAGACCCTGCCTGTCCTCACTTATCTGCAGAATTGGGACAAGCTCTTCGAGTCGCCTTTCAAGTCCGACCTGTACTTCTTCAGCACGCGCATCCAGCTCGCGCGCAAATGGGGCACGCCGCAGCCGATCACTATCCGCGACAAGGATTTCGGCATGGTGCGCCTGCGCGCCTTCGGCATGTACTCCTACAAGCTGACCGACCCGAAGAAGTTCTACACCGAGATCAGCGGCACGCGCGAGATCTATACGCGTGACCAGCTCGAAGAGCAGCTGCGCAACCTCGTCGTGTCGACAATGACGGCGACATTAGGCGGCTCCGACGTGCCCTTCCTCGACATGGCCGGCAATCAGGGCCTGTTGTCGCAGAAGATGAAAGAACACATGACGCCGGTGTTCGATCAGTACGGCCTCGCACTGGACAACTACGCCGTCGAGAACATCTCGCTGCCGGAAGAGCTGCAGAAGGCTATCGACACGCGCATCTCGATGGGCATGATGGGCGATATGGGCAAGTTCACCCAGTATCATGTAGCCAGCAGCATTCCGCTGGCGGCACAGAATGAGGGCGGCATTGCAGGCCTGGGCGCGGGGCTCGCCGCAGGTGTTGGCGTGGGGCAGATCATGGCCGATACCATGCGCAACAGCATGGCTCCTGCAGGCGGTGCTGCGGCAGCGCCGGCAGGTGACGCGCCTGAAGTGCGGCTCGAAAAGCTCAAGGGCATGCTGGACAAGGGGCTGATTGCACAGGCTGACTACGACACGGCGAAGGCCGAGATCCTCAAGAAGATGATTGGTTGACGCTGAATGCCCGACCAACATTGCGTGCGGGTTGCGTAGGGCGGGTTCGCGCAGCGTAACCCACCGGTCGTAAGCTTCCGGGCGCCCGCGCCCGCTTGAAATGATCGGCGGGTTACGGCTTCTGGCCTGACCTCCCCACGCCCCGTGCCGCATTCACCCACGAGAAGAATTAGCCTGAGCTAACGATGTATCAAGTCGCCTGTCCCAGTTGTGGAGCACAAGTCAGCTTTCGCTCGGCCGCCTCGGTCATGGCAGTGTGCAGCTATTGCCAGAGCACCCTGCTGCGCGACGCGGACTCGGTGCGCGACATCGGCAAGATGTCCGCGGTGCTGGAGGACTACTCGCCGATCCAGATCAATACCAGTGGCATGTTCGAGGGCAAGCGCTTCGGTGTCGTCGGGCGCATCCAGCTCGAGTACGCCGATGGTTACTGGAACGAGTGGTATGCGCTGTTCGATGACGGCACGGCGTGCTGGCTGTCGGATGCCTCGGGCAAGTACACGCTGACCGTGCAATCGACGACGGTGCCCAAAGAGGTTCCGATCTTCGAGCGCATCCAGCCGGGCGGGCGTTTGGCCTTCGACAATGTCCGCTACGTCGCTGCCGATGTGCGCACGGCACGCTGTACCGGTGGTCAGGGTGAGCTGCCGTTCAAGGTCGGCGAGGGCTGGGAGGCGAAGGTCGCGGACTACCGCAACGGCCAGCGCTTCGCGACGCTGGACTACTCGGACGGCGCCACGCCGGCGATCTACACCGGCAAGGCCGTCACGCTGGAGACGCTGGCTTGTCAGCTGCTGCGTGAGGAAACGCAGATCCAGCAAAGCGCGGGCAAGCTGCGCGGCAGCACCGCGAATCTTGAATGCCCGAACTGTGGAGCCTCGATTGCATACCGCTCCGGCATTGCCCAGCACCTCGTCTGCCAAACCTGCCATGCGGAAGTCGGCGCGCGCGCCGGGCAGGTGGAAGTGCTGGCCAAGAACGAAGAGCTTGAACAGCGCACAACCACGCTGGCGCTGGGTGATGTCGCCAAGATTGGCGGTGCAGCATGGACCTTGATCGGGCTGATGGAATGCCGTGAGACAGGTGAGGAATCCTCGGCCTGGGTCGAGTACCTGCTCCACAATCCGAAAAAGGGTTTCCAGTGGATCGTCGAGAGCATGGAAGGCTGGGATCTCGTCACCGTGCTCGACGAATGGCCGGAGGCGGCCGGCAGTGACCAGTTACGGTTGCGCGGCCAGGTCTTTAACAAGCTCTATGACTATGGTGCGGAAGTCATCTGGGCGGCAGGCGCATTCAACTGGCGCGTGCATGTCGGCGACCGTACGAGCATCGCCGATTACAAGCAGGGCAATATGACGCTGACCGCCGAACGCTCTTCGTGTGAATTGAACTGGAGCCTCGCCAAGCGCGTCGCGGCGCGTGACGTGCTCGGCTGGTTCGGCAAGGCAGCCCAAGCTGCAGCGCTGCCGAAGGAGAGCCTCACTTCGCGCGCTGCGGACAGCGGAGATACAGCCGGCCAGATTCGTAAGGCCGCCTGGGTGTTCACCGCGTTGATCCTCGTACTGAACGTACCGATTCTCTTTGCGCAGGGCTTTGCCAATCTCGCAGTGCCGGCACTCGGTCTGTTTGCATTGTGGTTCCCCGTGCTCAAGTTCTCCGATAACGGCTCGGGAGACGACGACTGATGTGGCGTTTCATTTACATCATCTACGCCATCGTCGTCACTATTGCCACGACGGCCATTCATGGCGGATCCGGGAGCGGGGGTGGGGGCAGCTATCGCAGCTGGGGCGGCTCGAGCTCCGGCAGCGGCTATTCCGGTGGTGGGTCCTTCCACAAATGAGTTCAAGAATGGGCACCGCGACAATCCTCGGCCAGCATCTGCTGCTCGATCTGCATGAAGTCTCACCCGCGCTGCTGGGTGACACACAACGAATCGAGTGCGCGCTGCGCGAAGCCGCGCGGCTGGCCGGGGCGACTCCCATCCATGCCCACTTTCACCACTTCGGTGAAGGTATGGGCGTGACTGGCGTATTGCTGCTACGCGAATCGCATATCAGCATCCACACCTGGCCGGAGCATGGTTATGCGGCGGTGGATGTGTTCATGTGCGGTGACGCGCAGCCCGAGCGGGCAACGGCACATATCGCGAGCGCCATGGCTGCCGGGGGCCACAGGGTGCGCTCTCAGGCGCGCGGCATCACGGAGTAGTGCGAGGGACAGCGCTACTCACAATACCCGGCGCTCGATGTAAGGCCGTGATTGCAGAATCACGATCCGGCCCTGAGGGTTGATTGCCCACTCGATGTCCTGTTCCACCCCAGCCCTCAGCCTCTTTATCTGATGACCCGCAAACGCAAGCGCGCGCACCTGGTCTTCGCTCAGCACGGCGTTCGCTGCATCGATGGGCTTTTCGATTACACCGCCGGTGGCGTCAAGCTTGAGTTCGGAATCTTCGTCCGATCGCGCCAGGCGTCGTACCGCCCCGCTCCATACATCGAGCATTGATTGCTCGGCAACCCGGCGACCTTCCACGACCTTGATACCTATGCCGCGCTTGGCCGATATGTACACGGCATTCTGATGCGTTACATCGAAAGGGTCTCGCGTAATCATTACGCCCGAAGTGACGGAGTCGACTGCACGCTGAACGAACACCGCCATGGCGACTTGTTCGAGCGCGATGCCTGCGTGACGGCGCGCTTCAAAGGCCTCGAAATTGAAAACGGAGGCCCAAACGGTTTTCACGGCTTGGGGGATATCTGCGCCTCGCGTCACGTTGGGCACGGTGGTGTACAGCCCGGCACCGCTGAAGTGCGTCAGGTCTTCCGAGTTTGACGAACTGCGTACAAACGCACCCGCACTCCCCAGCTGAGCTTGCCACTGACGCGTCCAGCTTGCCTCTGTAGCGGCGTCTGCCGGCATTTCGATCAGGTCGCGTCGCAAGTCTTCGAGAGATTTGCGTCGTACAGCCCGGCTTTGCTCGAAGCCAGCGACCGTTAAGGCCGCCTGAATACGCTGCCTGATTTCAGGCTGCTTCATGAAGGCAACGTACTGTGCGTAGGGAATGCAGAAGCCGTCGGGCACGGGCGCTACCCCCGTCAGCTTGCGTGCCCGACGTGCTTCCTCGATTTCTCCCAGTATCGCCGCCTTGCCGCCGCATGCGTCACTGCTGGCTGTCCGCAACTGCGCTAATGGCTTGAGGCCACGCTGCTGCAAGTCGGGCGCGCGAACACGCGTTACCTTGGGGCGGTCCACAAGGTGCTGTGGTCGTGGGGCGGGCACAATGGTGTAGCCACTATTGCCCACGGTCAGCTTGACCCACTGGCCCTCAAAAGGCTTCAAGGCGTCAAAGGCATTCTTCACATAGGCATTCGGCACACCCCAGCCTTTGACGAGCAGATTCACATGCGACAGCATCGTCGACGGCTTCTCCGTGATCACGCCAGCCACCGGTGGTATCGCCAGGGCCACATGCTGCAGGACCACGATATCCGTGGCTTCAATGTCATCTTCGCCCTCGGCTTCGATGTCGACCACAAGACGCAAACGGCCTTGGGCCACGCCCGGATTCAGCGGCAGGAAGTTGCGGCTACCGATGATCTGTGCCTCGGTCATCATCGGCAAACCCGCCTCGTGTGCCACATCTTCATGCTGTGTCGAGTTGGTCTTGAACGTCGCAGGTGCAAAGAAGGTGGTGGCCAGACGACGCTGGGTAAGCGTCAGGAGCTCTGTCGTCATGCGGTCACCTTCCCAGAACTCGTACAGCCATTGCTGCAGTTCGGGATGAAAGCCGATTGTGCCGAACACGAAACGGCGATCCGGCTTGTCGTAGTAGCTGGCGATGGTCTTATGGTCGAGGTTGGCAACCAGGAACTGGGCCCGCAGGAAGTCTTCGTGCAGCTTGAAGCGTTGCGCATTGATGAAATAAACGCGATCTCCGTGTGCGCGATCGATCACGAAAATCGTATGAACAATGGCTTGCGGTGTACCAGGATCGTAAACGCGCGCCAGACCGTCAAACTCGGCGCGACTCGTAATCGAGTCGAGGAAAGCAGCCTTTGTCCGAGCAGCGCTGCCTGTGCCGCTGGTGGTCATGGCGCTGCCGCGGCGCTGGGCAGTAAAGGTAGAGGGCTTTTCGGCCAGTTGCCCCCAGGCTTGCATCGGCGCGAGCGCCAACAGCAGTAATAGCGCGCAGCTCATTCTCGCCAGGTTCGACATGCCCGGATCCTCGATCTGTTGAATGGCGCTGGAGTTTACATGCGAAATGGGTAAGCCGCAGGTGGCATGATGGCCGCCTGTCAGGCGACGCGCCACCGTCGTGCGGATGGCGGCGCGTGGGCGCCTCGGGCGCTGGATATTGTCCGCGCGGCGTGTCTCGCGGGTCAGCCCAGCTTTTTCTTGAGCAGCTCGTTGACCTGCGCCGGCGAAGCTTTGCCCTTGCTGGCCTTCATGACCTGCCCGACCAGTGCGTTGAAGGCTTTCTCCTTGCCGGCGCGGTATTCCTCGACGTTTTTCGCGTTGGCGGCGATGACTTCGTCGATGATGGGTTCGATAGCAGAGACATCGGTGACCTGCTTCAGGCCCTGCGTTTCGATGATGCTGTCGGCCGCATTTGCCTCACTTCCGCCCTCGCCATTCCACAGCGCCTCGAAAACCTTCTTGGCAATGTTGTTGGAGATGGTGTTGTCGGCGATGCGCTTCATCAGTCCTGCAAGTTGTGCCGGGCTGACCGGAGAGTCCTTGATCTCACGCTCTTCACGGTTGAGGCGTGCGGCGATCTCGCCCATCACCCAGTTGGCAATCGGCTTGGCGAGATCGGGGCCGGCGGCTGCAACCGCATCGACGTAGTACTGCGCGGTGTCGCGGCTACCGGTCAGTGCAGCGGCGTCGTAGGCAGACAGGCCGTATTCACCTTCAAAACGCGCCGCCAGTTGCACCGGCAGTTCCGGCATCTCGCTCTTCACGCGGCTGATCCACTCCGCGCTGATTTCCAGCGGCAGCAGATCGGGGTCGGGGAAGTAGCGATAGTCGTGCGCGTCTTCCTTGCTGCGCATGGCGCGTGTCTCGCCCGTGTCCGGATCGAACAGCACGGTGGCTTGCTGGATTTTGTGACCATCTTCGATCTGTTCGATCTGCCATTGCACTTCGTAGTCGATGGCCTGCTGCATGAAGCGGAAGCTGTTCAGGTTCTTGATCTCGCGGCGCGTGCCGTATTCAGCCGCGCCCTTCTTGCGCACCGAGACATTGGCGTCGCAGCGGAACGAGCCTTCCTGCATATTGCCGTCGCAGATGTCGATCCACTGCACCAGCGAGTGCAGCGCCTTGGCATAGGCCACGGCTTCGGCGGAGGAGCGCATGTCGGGCTCGGTAACGATCTCCAGCAGCGGCGTGCCGGCGCGATTCAGATCGATGCCGCTCTGGCCCTTGAAGTCTTCGTGCAGGCTTTTGCCGGCGTCTTCCTCGAGGTGCGCGCGTGTGAGATTCACCGTCTTCGAGTAGGCCTTGTCGCCCTCGCCCACCTGAATGGTCAGCGTACCGCCAACGACGACCGGCAGCTCGTACTGGCTGATCTGGTAACCCTTGGGCAGGTCGGGGTAGAAGTAATTCTTGCGTGCAAAGACGGAGCGCGGCGCGATCTCGGCACCGATGGCCAGGCCGAAGCGGATGGCGCGTGCGACGGCGCCGTGGTTGAGCACCGGCAGCACGCCGGGCAGGGCGATATCCACCGCACTGGCCTGCTCGTTCGGCTCGGCACCGAAGGCGGTGCTGGCGCCGGAGAAAATCTTGGAGACGGTGTTGAGCTGGGCGTGGGTTTCCAGGCCGATGACAACTTCCCAATCGCTACGCATGGCAGGTACTCACTAAATGTGGCTTGGGGAACTTCCGGGGCGCAAATTCCGTGGATTCTGCGCAGAGCCCGCCATTTTACAGCGAGCGCTGCAGTCACGGCCGTCTTCTGGCGGAACTCGAACTGGCCGGCGGGGCGCAGCGCGCGTCGGGATAGGGGCCGCTTTCACGCTGCCAGCCCGCGCCCGGCGATATCTGCAGGCAGGCGATCTTGCCGTCGAGCTGGCTTTTCCATTTGAACCAGGGCGCAGGCGCTGCCAGGACCAGCGGCGAAACGAGGCATAGTGCGATACCCAGCGCCCGTTTCTGCATTCGCTTCAGCAAAAGAACGACTCAACGAAATGCGGTTCGCCGGAGAAGCGAACGACAAGGGATTGCGCCGTTGCTGTGAGCGCAGCGCCGTTGGCAAAGACCAGTTCCAGCGCGATCCGTCCCGTGTGTTCCGAGGGGAGTGGCACAAGGGCGAATGGCTTGCCTGCGACCGAAAGCCTGCCGTCAGACAGCTTGCCCATGCATTCATTGAGAGGCCCGGCCCAATCCGCTTCGGACAGAAGCATCTCGACCGGGCCAATGTAGCCAGAGCCACTATCGACGCCGGGCTTGCCGACCGAGCGATGAATATAGGCAGATGAGAATGAGACACTCAAGTCACGGCCAAGCGAGTCGATCTTGCTCACTTGGGAGTCATGGAATTCAAGTGCGACATTCATGGGCATGATTTCGTTCAGGTCTCATGGCAGCCGTACGCCACCGCTGGCGAGCTGCTTGCGATAGCGCAACTCGTTGAGCGGTGCACCGATCAGCGTGGAGTCCGTCTGTTCGCCACCGTCCGCAATGAAGCCAAGGCCTTCGTAAAAGGCCCGTGCGCGAATGTTCTCGCGCAAGACCCACAGGCTCAGAAAGTGCCATTGCCTGGCAGCGGCGTATGCCAGTACCTGTTCGCACAATTGGCGACCGAAGCCGCAGCGCCACACATCCGGCTGCAGATTAATGGCAAACAATTCACCGTGGCGCTTACCCACGTAAGTCGCGCCGCGCGCCAGCCCATAGTGCGCGAAGCCGACAACGACGTCGGCTGCGTTGGTCACCACGCTGGTCATGTCGGGGCCCGTGATGGACAAGCTGCGTCGCCAGTCGGCGGTGCGCTTCTCGACGCTGAGTCCGTCGAGCACAGCCTGCGGCATCAGCCCGGCGTACGCAGCGCGCCATGCAGCAATATGCACGGCGGCAATCGCGCCAGCGTCATCGACCGTAGCCAGACGTACCGCCACTCAGACCCCGCTCAATGGCCGCAACCGCGAACAGGCGGCTTTGGCGGGGTCGCAATGTCACGGCTCGCCCCTGCGACCTCAAGCTGCCGCAGATAGTCCGCCCACAGGCTTTCGTGCTGAGTCGCGAGCAGGTAGAGGTGGTCCCAGCTATAAATGCCGGAGTCGTGGCCGTCGGAAAAGACCAGCTTGACGGCGTAGTTGCCGACAGGTTCGACGGCAGTGATGGCGACTTCGCGCTTGCCGGTCTGCAGGACTTCCTGCCCGGCGCCATGACCACGCACTTCGGCCGAAGGCGAATAGACGCGCAGCAGTTCGTGGCTCAGCTGTGCGCTGACGCCATTGTCGAAATGGATTTCGAGCAGGCGCGATTGCTGATGCAGGCGCAGCTCGGTCGGGATGGGGGTGTCGCTATTAAGGCCGGCCATGGGGTTTCCGTCTGGTTTGACATCGTCAGAGCTTTATTTCAAGACGATGACGTGTCATAAATCGTTCATCAATCGGCAATACACTGCACCCACTGCATACAGAGAGCACTATCAATGGCTGCCAATATTCTGCTGGTCGAAGATGAGCCCGCGATCCAGGAACTGATCGCCGCCAATCTTACCCGTGCCGGTCACACCGTAGTGCGCGCGGCTGATGCCGAGGCGGCCCAGCGCATCGTGCGCGATGCCTTGCCGGACCTCGTGCTGCTCGACTGGATGCTGCCGGGCATGTCCGGCATCGAGCTGGCGCGACGCCTGCGGACTGACGAGCGCACCCGGCAGATTCCCATCATCATGCTGACCGCGCGCAGCGAAGAGGAAGATCGCGTCATGGGCCTCGAAACTGGAGCCGATGACTACATCGCCAAGCCCTTCAGCCCACGCGAGCTGGTGGCGCGTATCAAGGCCGTGCTGCGTCGCAGGGCGCCCGAGGCCACAGAGGACGCCGTCGAGACCTCCGGATTGCGCCTCGACCCGGCCACGCACCGCGTCACGGCGGGCGAACAGGGCATCAATCTCGGCCCGACGGAATTCCGCCTGCTGCATTACCTCATGACTCACCCGGAGCGCGTACACTCGCGTTCGCAACTGCTTGATCAGGTGTGGGGCGATCATGTGTTCGTTGAAGAGCGGACAGTCGACGTGCATATCCGCCGCCTGCGCAGCGCACTGGAAGCCTCGCAACACGATCGCCTGATCCAGACCGTGCGTGGCAGCGGCTATCGCCTGTCGGCAGACGTAGTGGCCATCGACAACGTCTGACTTTGGCCTGCCTGCAGCATGGCGGGTTCCGCAATAACAGCGTGAGGTAACGCCATTTTTCCAAGTCGCCTGATCTGGGCTTATGCAGTAGGCATTCTGTCCGGCCTGTTCGTCGTGGCCGCGCTTATCTGGGCTTTGTGGAGCAGTATTGCAGCGGCGCTGCTGCTGTGTGTCGGCCTGCTGGCGATCATCGCGTATCACCTGCGCAATCTCGGCAAGCTCATGAACTGGGCGCGTGAGCCACTCGGCACGCCGACACCGCACGCCATGGGTATCTGGGATCATGTCTTCGCAGCACTGTCGCGTCACTCGCGTGTTGCGTACGACCAGCGCGAGCGCCTGTCGCAAAGCCTTGCGCGTTTCCGCGAAGCCGCGCAGGCCATGCCGGACGGCGTGATCTATCTGACGCGGCAGAACACCATCGAGTGGATCAACCTCGCGGCCGAACGCCACTTCGGCATCGACGCCACGCGTGATGTCGGCAATGCCATCAGCAATCTCGTGCGTCAGCCCGATTTTGTGCACTACGTCGAGAAGGGTGAATACCAGGATCCGCTGGTTTTCAGGCCGGTGCGCAGTGACAGCCTGACCTTGTCGATGCAGATCGTGCCTTTCGGCGAAGACCTCAAGATGCTCTTGTCGCGCGACATCAGCCAGATCGAGAAACTCGAGAACATGCGCCGCGATTTCGTCGCCAATGTGTCTCATGAGCTTAAGACACCACTCACCGTGGTGAGCGGCTTTGTCGAGATGCTGCACGACGGCCTCGAAGATTTCGCAGCCGAAGACGCGCGTCGCTACCTCATGCTGGCCGGCGAGCAGGCGGTCCGCATGCAGCGCCTGATCGAGGATCTGCTGGCGTTATCTGCACTCGAAACCGGTGCGCCGATGCCGATCGAAGACAAGGTGGATGTGCACAGTCTGTTGCGCAGCGTGGCGCAGGAGGCTGAGCTGCTGTCGGCCGGGCGACACCGCGTATTGGTCGAGCGCGGCACCAACGCGACCCTCATTGGTTCGCAGAAAGAGATTCACAGCGTGCTCGCCAATCTGGCGAGCAATGCAGTGCGCTACACACCGGAAGGTGGTGAGATCCGCCTCATCTGGCTCGCCACGCACGAAGGCGCCGAGCTGGCCGTGCAGGACAATGGTCCCGGCATTGACGCCCAGCACCTGCCGCGCCTGACTGAACGTTTCTATCGTGTCGATCGTGGCCGCTCACGCGAGAGCGGCGGGACAGGGCTGGGGCTTGCCATCGTCAAGCACGTGCTGACGCGACATCAGGGAACGCTGGAAATCCAGAGTGAGCCGGGTCGTGGCAGTCGCTTCGCTGCACACTTTCCAGCGCGTCGCGTGGTATGGACAGAAGTCGAAAAAACCGAGTAAAAAAGGACAGAAAAAAACCGGCTGACAAGCCGGTTTCTCTTTGGAGCGGGCTTGGAGCCCCCTTTTTTGCGGACCTGATCGACTCTTAGTCGACCGTATCTTCGCCGGGCTCGCGCGTGAAGGTCACGCGATCGAAGTTGGCACCACGTGAGATCAGCTTGGCCATACGGCCGAACCACTGGCCGTCTTCGAAAACTTCGATACGTCGTCCGATCAGATACCAGCCGGCCGGTACGATCACACTGACGTCGGTCTTCAGCGCCGTCACGCCCGGCACCATGAAACCAAGGCGATAGCGTTCGCGCGCCGAGCGGTCGCCCAGGTGCAGGCGCACGGCCACGACCTTGGGGGGGCCGGGCAGCAGATTGACGCCGGCCTGCAAGGTGCCGTTGTGCTGGTATTGCAACCAGCTCACCTCGGCCAGCAACATCGGCGCTGCAGGTGTGGCGCGCAGGCCGACCAGTTGGCGATGTTCGACGCGCGAGTCGCCCTGACTACGGGCGATGCGATAACCAGCGACGGACTGATCGTTGACCTCCCAGACTTCCTCCTGCGCGTAGCCTAGCTGCGCGGCACGCTGCACGAGGTATTCAGGCGTTATTTCGGCGTCGACGCGATCGCCGAAGGTACGGATGATCTGCGAGTCGGAGAAGCTGGTGACGCGGGAATCGGAAGGCTGCGAGAACTCACGGCCTTCGAGGAAGAAAGCGATCGTCTGCTGGTCCACGCACAGCTGCACCTTGGCACTGAGGCGACGACGCGGGAACTTGCGACCGGCTGCGGCGTGACCCCAGGGGCGATACAGCGACACCAGCAGGCGCGAGCAGGCGGGTTGTACACAATCATCACCAAGACCCAGTGAGGCGGGCGAGACGCTCTTCTTCAATTGGGCGACGACGGCCTGGATGTGATTGGCGAGGCGCTTGGTGTCGATGCTGCGCAACTTGGCTTCGGGCGCGATCAGGCCGATCGGACGCAGGCCGTGATCGGACTGGACGTCGAGGGCGAATTGCGTTGCTTTTTCGGGACGCGGTTCGCTGTCTGGCAGCACCACGCAATACGGTGCGAAGCGTTGTGCCCAGCGCATGATCCACACCAGCTCGCGCGGCGTGCGGCCGCTCGGCATGGCGGCGTCGACCAGCAGCAGCGCGACATAACATTCCTGGGCGCTCTGTGCGCCCCACACTTCATTGAGCGCATCCGGGACGCGCACGTCGGCGAGGCCAGCACGCTCAGCCGCAACGAACAAGGTGTGCAGATTGCGCCACAGGCCGGGCGGCATCTCGCGACGTGCGCGGAAATTCTCGACCA
Organism: Rhodocyclaceae bacterium; assembly: GCA_035456105.1. GTDB lineage: Bacteria > Pseudomonadota > Gammaproteobacteria > Burkholderiales > Rhodocyclaceae > Viridibacterium. The sequence continues at coordinate 649,078 of DATIDV010000017.1, forward strand.
TGGCCAGCGCGCAGTACTGGATGCGGCGATGCGCCAACAGGGCGCGCTTGTCGGTGAAGCCGGGATCCATTGCCGAGCGCTGGGCAATCAGGGAGTAGCTACGCGCCATCGTCGTCCAGGTGGCGACAACACGTTGCAGGCGTTCGTCCTCTTCGCTGGCGGGGGGCAGGGGGCGGGCGATGTAACGCAGCGACGCTTGCGACATGACGAAGTCCAGCGTCGTGCGCATCTCTTCAAGCACCTGCAGGTGCTCTGCCGGCTCTGGCGGATGGGCGCACATGCCATCGAGCAGGAAGCCCATGACCGCCATGGAATCATCGACGTCGGTGGGATTGAGCGCGCGGAGCGCGGCGAGGCATTGGGACGACTGAGAGAAGTCGGTGTTGGCCAGATTGCGCGTGCCGATCATCAGCAATTTCCTCCGTCGACCGCTTCGCGGACTGAATGCAAGGTTCTGTTTGGGGCAGACAAGGCGGCCTCGCGCAAGGTATCGAACGGCTGCGCCCCGGCAAGTTGCGATCCTGTGGAAGAGCCGGAATGGCGCGCAGCAAATGCCGCGTTCATGTGTGTCTGCTCACATCCTGTATTGACCACTTGCACGGCGTCCCTCGAATCTATTTTTTTGCTGCCCACAGGCGATCGATACTGCCAGACCCATGATTTGGCGCTGTCCGCAGACAGACATATGGGCAGTTCGATCGATATCCATCTGTGACTTTTTTGTAGTTCTGCGCGCAGATTGCTGGTATGCAGAATGCTGCAGTGGCGAGTATGACAGATGATGAATATCGCGAACAATGATGCGGCCGTACGGTCATACCCGATTCCGGGGATGCCCGCGAAGCAGGGTCCGTGCGTTCCTGCTGCATCTGTTGCCGAGTCGTGCGGCGGGTGAATGATGGATACTGCAGCGTTCCGGCAACCAGGGCCGGGCGTTGCGCAGGCATCACTGCAAACAAAAAGGAACAGGGATGGATTGGAGTCATGAACTGCTCGCCAGTGTCATCTGGCTGGGCAAGGCGTTTGGTATCAGCATCGTCGGTTTGATCGTGGTTGCCTGGGGACTATGCCGCTTCACTGGCTGGGGCCGCCAGTTCCGGCGCCTCGCCTGGCCCTACTTCGCGCCCTCGCGCAGCTGGAAGCCGCTGGCGGCATTGGCCCTGATCGTCCTCATGACGCTCTTCTCGGTACGCATGAATGTGCTCTTCTCGTTCTGGTACAACGGCTTCTACACCGCCATGCAGAAGCTCGATGCGCCGGCCTTCTGGTTCATGCTGGGTGTGTTCGCAATTCTCGCCACGGTGCATGTGGCCAGAGCCTTGCTGACCTACTACCTGCGACAAGCCTTCCTGATTCACTGGCGCACCGCGCTTACGGACAGCGTGATCCAGCGCTGGCTTGCCAACCAGGGCTATCACCGCAGTCGCTACGTCAAGGATGCGGTGGACAACCCCGACCAGCGCATCCAGCAGGACGTCGACAGTTTCGTTGCCAGCTCGCTGGGCCTGTCGATGGGCTTGCTCGATGCCGTCGTCTCGTTGTTTTCCTTCACGCTGATCCTGTGGGGCCTGTCCGGCGCGCTGAGCTTGCTGGGCGTCGAGATCCCGCGCGCGATGGTCTTTCTGGTCTATCTCTATGTGATCGTGGCCACCGTGTTTGCCATCTGGATCGGTCGCCCCTTGATCCAGTTGAACTTCCTCAACGAAAAGCTCAACGCGAATTTCCGCTATGCCCTGGTGCGCATGCGCGAGTACGGCGAAAGCATCGCCTTCTTCCGTGGCGAGGCGGTCGAGCGCAATACGCTCATGGCGCGTTTCGGCAGCGTGATCAGCAATATGTGGGCGATTGTCTTTCGCTCGGTCAAGTTCCAGGGCTTCAATCTGTCGATCTCGCAGGCGGCCGTGGTGTTCCCGATGATCGTGCAGGCGCCGCGCCTGTTCAGCAAGCAGATCACCCTCGGTGACGTGATGCAGACCGCCGAGGCCTTTGGCCAAGTGCAGGACGCGCTGTCCTTCTTCCGCAGTTCCTACGACGAGTTCACCGGCTATCGCGCCGTGCTCAATCGTCTCAGCGGCTTCCTCGACAGCATGGATGCTGCGGAACAACTTCCCACCATCGAGACGCAAGGTGACGGTCAGCGTCTGGCCTTCGAGTCGCTCACCGTGTCGCGGCCCGATGGCGGCGTGCTGCTGGCGAATCTGTCGTTGAGCCTCCCGGCGGGCGGAGCCCTGCTGATCCGCGGCCCTTCCGGCGCAGGCAAGACCACGCTGCTGCGCGCTGTCGCCGGGCTGTGGCCGTTCGCGACGGGCAAGGTGATTCGCCCGCTCGGCGAGCAGGCGCTGTTCCTGCCGCAGAAGCCCTATCTGCCTTTGGGAACGCTGCGTGCAACGCTGTATTACCCGTCAGTGCCACAGGCTGGCGAAAATGCCGAAGACATATTGCGACAGTGCCAGCTCGGCCACCTCGTCGCGCGCCTCGATGACGAGGCGGACTGGACCGGCATGCTGTCGCTCGGCGAGCAGCAACGTCTTGCCATCGGGCGGGCCTTGCTGGCGCGGCCGCAGGTGCTGTTCCTCGATGAAGCCAGCTCAGCGATGGACGAGGGGCTGGAGCACTCGATGTACGCGTTGCTGCGCAGGAGCCTGCCGCAAGCCATCCTCGTCAGCGTCGGTCATCGCAGCAGCCTGCTGGAATTCCACACGCAGGAGATGGAGCTGCTCGGCGACGGCAAGTGGCAGATACGCGCGCTGCCGCAGGCCTGACAGACATCACATCCGCCGAAGTTCGGGAACGCCGCGATTGCCCGTTCACGGCCTGGGCGGCAGCGTGACCGCAGCTGTTTTTCGCGGCAAGCAGCACGTGCAGCCGCCTTGTTCCCGGACGCGCAACTGCAACGGTTCGCGCACAGCGGCCACTTTCCGCACCGGGGTGTGCCGGGACAGGCAGTTCGCCTGATTCTCGGCAGCATCGGCCGCCCGTTCATCGCGGCTGAGTCAGCTGGCGTTCTGTAGGCCGATAAAACAGATCGACGAGACCTGCATGCGGGAAGCCGGGCGGCGGGTGCGAGGTCGCGTGCGCGCAGTAATCTTGTCGCCAGGAATATCTCCCGCACCAGATAGAAGGAAATCACAATGTTTCGATCCAACGGCCGCTCGTTCTTGCGCGCCTTACCGCTTGCGCTGGCAACAGTCGCGGCCTTGAGCTGTGCCCCGGCCATCGCCGCGACCGTCAACATTTACGGCCACATCGACATCGGCGGCCTGCCACGTCCGCCGGTGCTCGTCGTGCCGACGCCCGTGATCATCGACCGTGGCCCCGTCGTCGTAGAACGCGAGCCGGTCTATCTGCATGTGCCACCGGGCCATCGCAAACACTGGAGCAAGCATTGCCGCGAATACGACGCCTGTGGCGAGCGCGTCTACTTCGTGCAGGACCAATGGTATGAGCGCGTCTATGTGCCCGAACGCGAGCGTCGTGGTCCGCCGCGCGGGCATGACGATCGCGGATACGAAAAGCGCTATGAGCACTACACCGTGGGTCCGTCAGGCCCGTCCGGACATGACAGGGGTCACGGCCATCACGACGATCGCGATGATCGCGACGATCATCATGGGCACAAGGGTAAGGGCCACTGAAGACGCCCGGATTCCAGCGCCTGCGCATTGTGCAGGTGACGAAGTGAGCGAGCCCCGTTCGTTGAATGCTTTTGGCATATAATCTGCCACGGCGTCAACCGACGGGGTTCTGCATTTGGACATGTATTCCAGCATCAAGGCCTATCTCCTCGACCTTGATGGCACGCTCGTAGCGAGCGAGCCTCTGAAAGGTCGGGCACTGGCCGATACCTGCCGCAAATACGGTGGCGAAATCACCGCTGCGGCGTACATCGAAGTCATGGGCGAAGACTGGCCCACGGTGACGCGCCACTTCTTTTCTTGTGCCGGCATCCAGCCCTGCCCGGATGCGTTCAACGCCGACTTCCGCGAGCGGTATCTAGCACTTCTCGATGAGGGTGTGGAACTTACCGAGGGTGTGGCTTCGTTCATTTCCCATGCCAGAGCGCGCGGCATCCGGCTGGCGCTGGTCAGCTCGGCCGCGCCGTGGATGGTCGAGCGAATTCTTGCCCGGCTGGACCTGGTCGAGGCGTTCGATCTGGTGATCACGCAAGAACATGTCACGCGTCACAAGCCCGATCCGGAGGCGTATCTGCTGGCGTTGCGCAAGCTTGGGCTCGCCGCGCAAGATGTACTCGTATTTGAGGATTCCGCGGCGGGCCTCAGGGCCGCTGCGGGCGCAGGCTGCACCAGTATCGTGGTCCGTCACGCATTCAACGTTAGGCACGATCTGTCGCTTGCCCGGCGTGAAATATCGAGCTTCCTGCAATTGCTCGACTAGTGCGTAAGCTGCGTGACGCGCTACACAGCTTTCCCGTAGTGCGCCATCTCTTCGCCGAGGCGGATGGCGCGACCAGGCATCCACTCCGCGTTGAAGTGCAGGCCCGCACCGGGCTGTTTCGGGAACAGCATCACGACTGTTGAGCCGAGCAGGAAGCGGCCCATTTCTTCACCCTTTCGCATCACGATGTATTTGTCGCCGTAATGCCATTCGCGTACGTCGCCGGTGCGTGGCGGATTGACTACGCCATGCCAGACAGTGGCCATGCTGCCGACGATGGTGGCGCCGACGAGGATCAGCACGAAGGACTTGCCGGTACTGATGCCCGATGCATCCAGTTCGTCGAACACGCACACCACGCGCTCGTTGCGCGCGAACAGGCCCGGCACGCCGCGCGCCGTCACCGGATTCACCGAGAACAGATCGCCGGGCACATAGATCATGCGCGTCAGACGGCCGTCGCAAGGCATGTGGATGCGGTGATAGTCCTTCGGGCTCAGGTACAGGGTGGCGAAACTGCCATGCTCGAACTGCGCCGCCAGTTTCTCGTCGCCGCCGACCACGGCTTGCGTCGAGTAGTGATGGCCCTTGGCCTGGAAGATCTGGTGGCGATCAATCGCACCGAACTGGCTGATCGCACCATCAACCGGACAGATCAGGTCGGCGTTGGCGAGCGGGCGAGCGCCCGGCTTGAGGGCACGCGTGAAGAAATCATTGAAGGTCTTGTAGGTCGTGATGTCCGGCTCGGCGGCCTCGCTCATGTCGACGCTGTACTTGCCCACGAACCAGCGGATGATGCGCGTCGTAATGGCGCCCCAGCGATTGCCCGCGACGAAGCCCGCGAAAACCGTGATCGCTTTCTTGGGGAGAAGGTATTGCGGCAGGACAGCAAGGCGATCGGACACGGGCATTCCCGGGCGGGTTGGGGGCGCCATTGTATCGCGTGCGGGTTTTGCGCACAGAGTCAGCCTGTGGCGCGGATCATGGTCGAGGTTTACGTCGCGCAGTCGTCGAAAAACCGCAGGGCCAGCTTGAGCGCATCAGGGCCGGCAGGGTCGGAGAATGCCTGATGCGCCGCGCCGCCGCTCCAGGCGTGTCCCAGCCCTGCGATACGGATCAAGCGCACGTAAAGCCGCCCGGCCGTTTTCCAGTCGTTGATCGTGCAGGCCTTGCGTGCGCCTCGCTGCAGCAGTCGGCCCGGGGTAGGTACCGGTGCCGGCATTGCCGACGCAGCACCGGGGAGTAGCTCCAGCCACAGGCCGGCAGATGCCAGCGCGTTATCCGGAACGACCGTGCGGTCATGATCGCCATGCAGCAGCAACAGGGGCGGCAGGCGTCGACCGGTCAGGGCGTTTTTCAACGTGGCGTTGTCGGGTCCGCGATGACCCTGCATCGCATGTGTTGCCTGCACGGCATTCGCAGCGCTGTGCGGTACGGCGCCGGAATGGCACACCACGCCAGCAAAGCGGTCGGGATAGCGCAGCGCCATGGTGAGCGCCATGCTGCCACCTGCCGACATGCCAAGCAGATACACCGCATCGTGCTGCACGAAGTGCTGGCTGCACACGCGTTCGACGATGGCCATCAGCAACATCGCCTCTGTGGCCACACGTGCATCGCTGCGAAACCAGTTCCAGCAGCGCTGCGCGTTGGCGTGTGAAGACTGCTCGGGCAACAGCACCATGCAGCCCTGTGCGCGTGCGATGGCCGCTGCGTGTGTGCTGGCAGCAAAGCTTGCGGAATCCTGACCGCAACCGTGTAGCAATACGAGCAGTCTGGCCGGATGTTTCCTGCTCACACCCTCGGGGGTGAATAAGCGGTATTTGCGCTGCGCCAGCGGGCCAAGGCCCCAATGGCCCTCCTGCCAATGACCGCTGCCGCGATTGGTGGGGGCCGGCGCGGGAGAGATGACGCCGGTGAGCACGCGGCGAGTGGCAGCGCCGACTTTCGCCGCATTCTTCGCCGAAGCCTCGCCAACCGCCTTGCCAACTATTTTTGCAACATTCGTGCTGACTTTCTTCTGCGTCTTGAGCGTGTGCTTCGTCGCGACTTTCGAGAGCGCCGTCCATGCACCGAGCCAGCCTGCTTTTCTGCGTGCCATATTGACGCCTTTGTCTTGAAGCGTTGTTTGCCATTCGACGCAGCATGCATCATTCCTATTGCGGTACATCGCTTGACTTGAAGTGCACTCTAACTTTCAGGCTTCGCCCATGAACGATCTGATCACTGTTGGTGAGTTGTCCAGACTGACCGGTTTGAGCACCCACGCAATCCGCTTTTATGAAGCAAAAGGCGTGCTCCGCCCGGCAAACCGCGCGCCCAATGGACATCGGCGCTACAACCAGGCCGACGTGCAGTGGCTCGAATTTGTATTGCGACTGAAAAGCACCGGCATGCCGCTGGCGGAAATTCGCGATTACGCCGAACAGCGTGCGGCGGGCGACATCAGCCTGGTGACGCGCATGCACATGCTTGAGCAGCATCAGGATCGACTCACGACGCGTATTGCCGAGCTAGCTGCCTGTGCGCAGTTGCTCGACGAAAAGATGAGGACCTACCGCAAGGCAATCCTTGCACAGCAGAGAAAGGCGGCTAAATGATGATGGCGAATACTCACAGTGACGCAACGAAAGAATACGCAGTCGGCCAGACACCGGACGCGACGCGTTATACACGTGGCTGGGAAAAACTACGGGAGATTGATGGAGAAGGCGGTGAGCGCGTTGTGGCCGCACTGGCTGACATCGCACCTGATTTCGCAAAAATGCTGATCGAATTCCCGTTCGGCGATATCTACTCGCGTCCGCAACTCGATCTCAAATCACGCGAGCTCGGTGTTATCGCGGCGCTCACCGCGCTGGGTAACGCTACGCCGCAATTGAAAGTGCATATTCAGGGCGCGCTCAACGTCGGCTGCAGTCGAGACGAAATCGTCGAGATGATGATGCAGATGGCTGTGTATGCCGGTTTTCCAGCAGCCCTGAACGGCCTGTTCGCTGCGAAAGAGGTTTTTGCCTGCGCCGAGTCGGTCTGATAACGCGCACTACGCCATCAGTAGATGCTCCACACGCGAGTTGCTGACGGCGTACGTGCTCGTGTGTACCTCTTGTGGTCTGGCGATCAGAGGCTATCCCGCGCCTGCGCGGCAATCTCAAACGAGCGCAAACGCGCCTGATGGTTGAACATCTGGCAGGTGATCATCAACTCGTCAGCGCCTGTGCGTTCGACGAAGGCGGCGAGCTTCTTGCGCACGGTGTCGGGTGCGCCGATGGCGGAACTCGACAGCACGTTGGACAGCATCAGTTGTTCGTGCGGGGCCAGCAGGTCGAAGTAGCCCGGTACGGGTGGCTTGAGGCGTGAGGGGCGTCCACTGCGCAGATTGACGAAGGCCTGCTGCATGGAGGTGGCGAGTATCGCGGCCTCTTCATCCGTGTCTGCAGCGAAGACATTGAAGCCGAGCATCACGTAGGGCTTGTCGAGCTGCGCCGAGGGGCGGAATTGCGTGCGATAGACATCCAGCGCCTGCATCATCTGGTCCGGTGCGAAGTGCGAGGCGAACGCATAGGGCAGGCCGAGCATGGCGGCGAGCTGGGCGCCGAACAGGCTGGAGCCGAGAATCCATACTGGCACTTTGAGGCCTTCGCCGGGCACGGCACGCACGCGCTGGCCTTCCTGCGCGGGCTCGAAATAAGCCATCAGTTCGATCACGTCCTGCGGGAATTCGTCGCCGCTGGTGAGTGCACGGCGCATGGCGCGCGCCGCCGCGTGATCGGAGCCCGGCGCGCGGCCGAGCCCCAGGTCGATGCGACCGGGGAAAAGCGATTCGAGTGTGCCGAACTGCTCGGCGATAACCAGTGGCGAGTGGTTCGGCAGCATCACACCACCGGCGCCGACGCGAATCGTGGAAGTGCCCGCCGCGACATGGCCGATCACGACGGCGGTGGCCGCGCTGGCGATGCCGGGCATGCCGTGATGCTCCGCCAGCCAGTAGCGCTGATAGCCCCAGCGTTCGGCGTGTTGCGCCAGGTCGCGCGAGTTGCGGAAGGACTGCGACGCGTCACTGCCCTCGGCGATGGGCGACAGGTCGAGAACGGAAAAAGGAATCAAGGGGGTTTTGGATGAGCTCATCGATCGCACTTGGGGCCGGCTGCGCGGGGATCAAGACCGGCCGGTGCTATTTCGGGCAGGAGGGGCTGGATCCCGGCCTTCGCCGGGATGACGGAATTTCACCGGAGTTACGCACAGCTTCTCAGGCCGCGGCCGCAGCCGCATCCGAACCGGGCCGACGTAGGGCGAACTGGTTGCGCCCGCCCTGCTTGGCGTCGTAGAGCGCGGCGTCGGCGAGGGCGATGATGTCCTCCGCTTTCGGCGCAGGCCCTTCGATGTAGGCGATACCAATGCTGGTGGTGACGGCGGGCAGGTTGTGGTTGCGCGTATGAATCATTGCCACTTCGGCGAGAATTTTTTCGGCGATGCGGCCGGCGTTCTCCGTCGGGCCGATACGGTCGAGCAGGATGCAGAACTCGTCCCCGCCCATGCGACCGAGCACGTCGGACGAACGCAGTACGCGCCGCAAGGCATCGGCAAATGCCTTCAGCATGATGTCGCCGGTAGCGTGGCCGTAGGTGTCGTTGATGCGCTTGAAGTGGTCGATGTCGAGGTAGAGCACGGCGATCGGCGATTCGCCACGGCGGCGTTGCAGCACCTGGTCGAGCATCTCGACGAAACAGAAGCGGTTGCAGGCGCCGGTGAGTTCGTCGACGAGCGCCTTGGCCTGCCATCTCATCTCGCGCTCCTTGAGCGCGTTGATGTCCCAGGCAATGGAGCAGAAACCGGTCTGCATGCCTTGTGCATCACGTTGCGGGATGAAGTGGGCCTGCACATGGCGTGGGCCATCTGTGGTCATCATCATGTTCTCGTATTCAACGGATTGCCCCGCCAGCACCGTAAGGATGTGACGCTGCACGCGTGCGTAATGTTCGTCGCCGATGAATTCCCGGATCGTCTGCCCGACGACGGGCTCGCGGCCCAGCATCTCGAGGTAGTGCCGGTTCCAGTATTGAAACCGTTCCTCGTTGTCGACCGCGGCGACGATGCCGGGAATGTCATCGGTGATCGAGCGCAGCAATTGCTGTTGCTGACTGAGGGCGGCCAGTGCGCGACTGCGCTCCTCCAGCAGCGTTGCATTGGTTTCGAATGCCAGCCGGTCACCCAGCGCGGTACCGAGCAGGCCGGCCACGAGGCGCAAGGTCTGTACGTCTTCCTCGCTGAATGCGTGAGCGGTGCCGGCAATGATCTTCAGCACGCCGACCGCTTCGCCGGAGCGGAACAGCGGCGCGACGACCATCGCGGCCGATCCGATCCTGCGCGCCGCTTCGTGATCGACGCGCGGATCGTTGTAGGCGTCGCCGGCAATCATCACGGCGCCGGTCGCGATGCACAGGCCTGACAGGGAGGTGCCGCACTTCAGGCGCAGGCCAACGTGTCCGGAAACCGTCCCGCTGGCGGCGACATAGACGAGTTCGTCCCCTTCCACCATTTCGATGACGGCACCCGTGGAAGGTGTGAGTTGCAGCATGCGCTCGACCACGGGTGGCAGGAATGTCTCCAGTTGCAGGCTCGTTTGTGCCAGCGCCGTCTGCATATCGATGATCTTGTTGAGCCTGTCGGTCTGGGCCTCGAGCTCCAGCATCGCCGCCCGGCGCAAACCGCCTTCGGTGAGCAGGTGCTGGTTGGCCATTTCGGCGGCTTCGGTCGCGTAGCGTTCGTTGCGCAACAGGCGCATGGCAAACCAGAACGTCGCCCCGAGCAGCAGCACGTCAAGCAGGGTGATCACGGCCGTGACGTCGCGACTGCGCCGCTCAAGCCGCTGTGCGCTGGCGTTGGCCGCGGCTGCGTGCACAGTGGCGCTGTCTATCATCTGCCCGGTCAGCGCGCGGATGGCATCCATGAGCTCCTTGCCGCGCGTGTAGTCGGCATCGGTGGATGGCTTGCCCGCGCCGCGCGCCGCAATCTGTTCTTGCCGGTAGGCGAACACCTGCCGATCGAGCGCCTGCAGCGCCTCGAAATCGCTAGCCTGAATGTGGGTGACGGCGAGCGATTGACCGATCTGCGGCAAGAGCCCGTCGATGACGCGTCGCCCTGTCACATAGGGCTCGAGGAATTCACGTCGCCCCGAGAGCATGTAGCCGCGCTGGCCGGTTTCCGTATCCTTGTAGGCGCCCAGCAGGCGGCGGATTTGCGAGACTCCCGCGGCGATCTCGTCGGCCATGGCATGGCGCTGCGCCACACGCTGGGCGAGCACGAACGGCACGATGGTGTTGACGATCAGCACGAGGAGGCCGATCAGGAAGGCAAAGCGCAGTTTCTTGTTCATGTGTGCGTGTGCAGCGCAATCGCTGATCCGGCAGGACAAAGTCCGGCCCGTAAATGCGATGCATCAATCAGTTACGTCATTTATAGACGCCACTTGAACAATGCTCCATCAGGCGGCATGCGTCCACGACCTTGCCGGGCTGCTTTCAGGCTGCCGCACGCAGCGGTGCCGGTGCTGCCCAGCGGTGCAGTTCGTCCAGCGTGGCGGGCGGCAGGCTGGACGCGTCGACCGTGTCGCTGCGCGCGTAGATCATCAGTCCGAGCAATTCGGCCAGCAGGAAACATTCCTTCGGCAGCACGGCGTCAATGGCAGGGTGCACCTGCAGGCAACGCGCCGTGGCTTGCTGGACCTGTTCGAAGGAAATGCTGGCCGAGGTAGAAGACGCGGGGATGTTCATTGGAATGAGGGTGTCGGGGGTATCCGGGGGGGTCATGCTACTTCCTCTCGCTGCGTGCCCTACGCCAGACCGTGTATGTACGGTGCTCAGCGACGCGGGGAAAATGAGACTGAATTTGACTTGTCTGTGAGACTGTATATTTGTACAGTCATGGTTCGCAAGCTGAATTTTACCGAAGCATGTCATGTCCTCCATTGCCTTCATGAGCCGATCCGATACCCGCCCACCCGCTTCGAGCCCCGCCTACCTTGCCAAGCTCAATGCCGAGCAGCGGCAGGCCGTCGAGCACGGTATCGCGGCGCAGGGTGCGCAGCCCGCCGGGCCGCTGCTGGTCATCGCCGGTGCCGGCTCGGGCAAGACCAATACGCTGGCGCATCGTGTCGCGCACCTGATCGCCCACGGCGCCGACCCGCGCAGCATCCTGCTGCTGACGTTCTCACGGCGTGCGGCGATCGAGATGGGCCGCCGCGTCGAGCGCATCGTGGCCATCATCGATGGCCCGGCCTCGCAGCTCTCCAGCGCCGCGCTGACCTGGGCGGGCACTTTCCACAGCATCGGCTCGCGTCTGCTGCGCGAGTATGCCCAGCAACTCGGCATGAGCCCGTCCTTCACCATCCACGACCGCGAGGACTCGGCCGACCTGCTCAACCTCGTGCGCCATGAGCTGGGCCTGTCGGGCAAGGACAAACGCTTCCCGGCCAAGCACACCTGCCTATCAATCTATTCGCGTGTCATCAACACCCAGGCGCCCTTGTTGCAGGTGCTCGAAAAGAGCTACCCGTGGTGCGCCGAATGGGAGGAAGAGCTGCGCCGCCTGTTCGGCGCCTACGTCGAAGCGAAACAGAAACAGGCCGTGCTCGATTACGATGATCTGCTGCTCTACTGGGCGCAGATGCTCACCGAACCCTCGCTGGCGGACAGCGTCGGTGCGCGTTTCCAGCATGTACTCGTCGACGAATACCAGGACACCAATCACCTGCAGGCGTCCATCCTCAAAGCGCTCAAGCCGGATGGCCGCGGCCTCACCGTGGTCGGCGACGACGCGCAATCGATCTACGCCTTTCGCGGTGCGACGGTGCGCAACATCCTCGACTTCCCGCAGCAGTTCGAGCCGCCCGCCACTGTCGTGACGCTGGAGCGCAACTACCGCTCGACGCCGGGCATCCTCGACGCATCGAATGCGGTCATCGGCATGGCCAGGGAGCGCTACAGCAAGAACCTGTGGACCGAGAAACCCGCGGCCGGCTCGCCGTTGCTAGTCACCGTGCGCGATGAAACCGACCAGGCGCATTACGTCGTCAGCCAGATCCTCGAACGCCGCGAGGAAGGCACGCCGCTGAAGAAACAAGCCGTGCTGTTTCGCGCCGCACATCACAGCGCGCAGATCGAAATCGAACTCACGCGGCGCAACGTGCCCTTCGTGAAATTCGGCGGTCTCAAATTCCTCGAAGCCGCGCATATCAAGGACCTGCTCGCCGTGCTGCGCTGGATCGAGAACCCGCGCGATCGCGTCGCTGGCTTTCGCGTGCTGCATCTCCTGCCCGGCATCGGGCCTAAGACCGCAGGCAAGGTGCTCGACGAGATTGCGCAGAGGGATGACCCACTCGCCGTGATCGAAGCCTTCACGCCGCCCGCGCAGGCGAAGACCGACTGGCAGCTGTTCACGGAAATGATCCGCCTGACACGCGCCGGCCCGGCTGTCTCATCGCGCTGGCCCGCCGAATTCGAACTCGTGCGCCAGTGGTACGAGCCGCACATGGAGCGCAAGCACGAAGACGCCCTCGCGCGTGGTGGCGACCTGTTGCAGATGGAGAAGATCGCCGCGGGCTACCCGACACGCGAACGCTTCCTCTCCGAACTCACGCTCGACCCGCCGGATGCGACCAGCGACGAATCCAGCGTGCCGCTGCTCGACGAGGACTACCTGATCCTGTCCACCATCCACTCGGCGAAAGGGCAGGAATGGGACGCGGTGTACCTGCTCAATGCCGTGGACGGCTGCATTCCGTCCGACATGGCGACGGGCAACGACGAAGAGATCGAGGAAGAACGCCGCCTGCTCTACGTCGCCATGACACGCGCCAAGGACCAGCTGCAGATCATCACGCCGCAACGCTTCTACGTGCACGGGCAATCGAGCACAGGTGACCGGCACGTGTATGCCAATTGCACGCGCTTCATCCCGGCGGAGCTGATGCCGCATTTCGAGACGCGGGCGTGGCCGATTGCGTCGCCGCCTTCACTGAATACACCGGGCACGCCTCCGCCGCAGACGTTTGTGGATCTGGCCGCGAAGATGCGGGAGATGTGGAAGTGAAGACTTCATTGACAGTTGCTGCAGCCCTCTCCCGGTCCTGACGGACCACCCTCTCCCGCAAGCGGGCGAGGGAACTGCTACGTGACGCTGCTTGCCGTTCCCTCTCCCCAGCCGGGGAGAGGGTGCCCCGTCAGGGGCGGGAGAGGGTTCGTAGCTCATCAAAGGAAATACGGAATACTGCATGCCAATAAAAACCGGCACCGCCTCCTGGGCCGACAAAAACCTCATCGCCTGCGGCCGCTTCTATCCGCGCGGCTGCAATACCGCCGAGGCGCGTCTGCGCTACTACGCCACGCAGTTTCCACTGGTCGAAGTCGACGCCAGCTACTACGCCATGCCTTCTGCACAGAACTCGCAACTCTGGGTCGAACGCACGCCGGATGACTTCGTCATGAACATGAAAGCGTTCCGCCTGTTCACCGGCCATCCCGCGCTGCTGAGTGCCTTGCCGGAAGACATCTACCGTGTGCTGCCGCCGACGGCGAAACTCAACGTCTTCTACCGCGACATCCCGCCGAGCATTCGCGACGAACTCTGGCGTCGCTTCACCGACGCGCTACGCCCGCTCAAAGCCAGCAACAAGCTCGGTGCCGTGGTGTTCCAGTTCGCGCCGTGGATTCTCAACAATAGCGCCGGCCGCGCTCACGTCGAGCATTGCGCTGATCGTATGGCGGGCCATACCGTGGCCGTCGAATTCCGCAATCGCAGCTGGTTTCAGGATGCGAAGAAGACAGCCGATACGCTGGCTTTCGAACGAGACCGCGGCCTCGTCAACATCATCGTCGACGAACCGCAGGGCTTCGAGAACAGCATCCCGGCCGTATGGGAAGTGACAAACCCGCGGCTCGCCATCGTGCGCCTGCACGGTCGCAACACGGCCACCTGGGACTATCGCGGCAATAGCAGCGGCGGCCGCTTTGACTACGAATACGCCGACGACGAACTGGCCTCGCTCTCGGTCGACATCAGGAAGATTGCCGGCCTGGCCGATGAAGTGCACACCGTGCTCAATACCAACAAGGAAGATCAGGGGCAGCGCAATGCGCAGCGCCTCATCTGGCAGTTGCGGGAAATGCCGTAAGCGCTTGATGTGGCTGCAATGCAGCCCCTGAAATGTAGGTCGATGTAAATTTGTCTTTGACGTATGCGCCCGCTTCGCTTACGATTCGCGCCCCGTCGGGGTGTAGCGCAGCCCGGTAGCGCGCTTGCTTTGGGAGCAAGATGTCGAGAGTTCGAATCCCTCCACCCCGACCATCCCTACACTGAGCCCGGCAGGCTCCCGAGTTGTCTGCCAGCTCAATAAAAAAGCCGTTCCCGCTTACGCCGGAACGGCTTTTTCATTTGCCGCGACCACCCGTCACAATCAGCTCATGAAACCCAGATCGCGCGTGCTGAAGTTGCCGATGTTGGGGGCAATGAGATTCAGATTGCTGTCACCGACACCGAACCACCTGGCCATCGTGCCGGCGTACTGATCGACCGAGTTCCTGGGCAGCAGGCGGCCTGAGCCGACATCGTCCGTCGTGCCCATGGCCACGACAGGGAAGGCGCCGTAGATGTCGCCACCCTTGACCGCGCCGCCGACCACGAAGTGATGCGCGCCCCAGCCGTGGTCTGAGCCGTCGCCATTGCTGGTCAGCGTGCGGCCGAAGTCGGAGGCCGTGAATAGCGTGGCCTGCTTGTCGACGCCCAGCGCGACGGTGGCCTTGTAGAAATAGTCGATGGCGCCCGCCAGCTGCGTGTGCAGCGCCGCTTGCGCGACGATCTGGTTGTCATGGGTGTCGAAGCCACCGAGGCTGACGAAGAACACCTGACGCTTGGCGCCCAGCGTGCTGTTCACGGCGATCAGGCGGGCCACGATCTGCAGCTGCTGGGCGAGGCGATTATTGGCCTGTGCGCCGAGTGCCACGCGGGCATCGGTGGCGGGCACGCTGGTCAGTGCCGAGCTGACCAGACTGGCTGCGTCAATCGAGCGCCCCACGACACTGGCGTGGTCCTGCTCCAGCGCATTGCTGCTGCCCTGGCGGATGAGCGAGCGCAATGCGCTGGCACCGCCGTTGGTGCCCGTGCCGGAACCGAACAGGTTGATGGTGGCGCCGGCCGCATTGATGGCGGTCGCGCCACCGGTGCCGATCTGGTACTGGAAGATGCTCTGGCCCGACAGGAACACGGCGTTCCCGGAGGCCGATATCGCCGTGAAGATGGAATTGGTGTTGGCGCTGGCGAACATGTCGCCGAGGCGACCACCCCAGCCGATCTTGCCGCCTTCGGGACTGAAGGCCTGCCAGGTCGCCTGCTGGTCGTTGTGCGAGAACAGCTTGGGTGGCGTGGCCACCTTGCCGGCCTTGTACTGCGCGGCATCGGTGATGGGGGTGATCAGTGGCCCGACATTGGCGACCACAGCGGCCTTGCCGGAGGCGAACAGGGCCTGCAGCGGGGCGAGTTCGGTCGACAGCGCGAACTGGCGGCCCGAGCCTTGCGAGGTGGCCGGCACGATTTCCAGCAGACTGGTGCGATCCAGTGCGATGCCGCCGGCCGACACGGTGCCGCCACGGGCTGCGGCATAGGTCGCGTGCGAGCCGGTGTCATAGGGCATGACGGTGTTGTTGTGGTCATTGCCGCCGTTGAGAAAGATGCAGACGAGCGCCTTGTAGTCGGAGGGGGCGGTTTGTGCCGCCGCCGAGCCGATGCCTGCGAGATTCAGCGCGAACGGTGTGGCGCTGCCCAGCGTGCCGAGTGCGGCGGCGCGCTTGAGGAATTCACGACGTGATGCCGAGCCGATCAGATGCATGGTGTGCTCATTTCTGGACGATGTAGTCGGGCGAGGCCATCGCAAGGAAGATGGCGAGATACACGCGATTCTTGCGCGCCGTATCCATGGCGGTAGCGCTACCGGTGATGGTAATCGATGTGACGGCGTTGATGATCTGTGTGCGCGTCGCGGCCTTCATGCCATTGGCAAGCAGCAGCAGGTTGATGCGGTCGACCAGTTGCGTCGGGTTGTCGGCCAGTGCCAGCTCGTTGGCGTAGTTGGCGAGCACGCGATCAGCCGTCTGGCCTGAACTCGAACCCGGCCCGTTCGGAATCACGCCCTGCATGTAGTTGAGGTAGCCGGCCACCGAGGTTTCGTGGGTGATCTGCATTTCCGGCGCGACCAGACCATTGGTGGCGGCCACCGTATTCGGCGGCACATAGCCGGGCCGGTAGAAGTTGAACACCGAGGGCGAGCGCAGCGGTACCTGCCCGAGGGCCGAGTTGGCCGCACTGGTGTCGCCGATGGCGTAGCGCGTCGAGGCCGTGCCGGCATTGAAGGCGCGCCCCCAGTTGGCGAGGCGGATGACGGGCTCGCGCAGTTTGCCGAAGTTATTGCCTTGCGCGGTGGTCAGGTCACGTGCTTCGCTGTCGAGCAGGATCGCGCGGATCACCGCCTTCATGTCGCCACGCACGCCGCTGCCGTTGTTGTTGAAGGCCGCTGCAACACGCGCCACATAGGCCGGGCTCGGATTGCTGGTCACCAGGCGCTGGATCAGCTGCTTGCCGATGAAGGGGCCGACATTGGGGTGATTGAACAGGGTATCGAGCGCGACATTCAGGCTGGCGGCCGGGTTGGCCGTGCCCTGCGCAGGAATCGTCACGCCGAGGAAGGTCTTGGCCGTGATCGAATGGAATTTCGGGTAGGCCTGCATCGGTATGACATCGCGATTCGGATCCTGTGCGCTACTACCACCGTAAAAGCGCGTATCGGTGATGTCCGGCCCGCCCCAGCTCCAGCCCGTGAACACCTTGGCGAGACCGCTGACGTCGGCGTTCGTGTAAGTCTCGACAGGCAGCCCGCTGACCAGCTTGGGCGTGCCATCCAGATTGAGCTGGTACAGGCCGATGGTGAACAGCTGCATCACCTCGCGCGCATAGTTCTCGTCGGGCACGCGACCGGTGGCCGTGTTCTCCTTCTGGTTGTGGATATGCGTCAGATAGACGCCCATCGCCGGGTGCAGGGAAATATCCTGCAGCAGTGTGCGGAAGTTGCCAAAGGCGTTGCGCCCGAGCATGTCGTAGTACGAGGCCACGCCGCGCACCGTTTCGCCATCACCGTCGAAGGACACGACGAAGATCTGCGACATGGCGAAGGCCATGCGCTGGCGCAACTGGTCCTGACCTGTGAGGGCGCGCTTCCAGAAGCTTTCCCAGAAGATGTTCTGTGTCTGGCTGGCGGTCGGGAACTGGTCGACGTATTCCAGATGCGAGACCTGCGTGCGCTCGAATTCGCGCTCGACCCAGGTCTCGGCATTGGTACTGGTGATGGCGTCGATCGAGGCCTGCGTCGGGCCGAAGCTGGCCTGGATCAGAAGACGGGCCGCACCCTGCTGGGTGACCGTTGCGCCCGGCAGTGTTGTCGTCGGGGTGTTTTCAGCAGGTGTCGTTGTGCCGGGTGGCGGGCCGGATGGCGCGCTGCTGGATGCGGCGGGAGCACTTCCGCCACCTCCACCTCCACCACCACCACCGCCGCCGCAGGCGACCAATGCGCCGCTCAGCAACAATACTGCCCATATTTTCATTTGCCGCATGTGCAGCGCCCTCTCGATTGATCAGCTGACTTGAATGTCGGGTTCTTGATGTCCGACAAATTCTAGTCGGGCGTTTTCGGGCGAGAAAAAGCACTGACCGGCGGGGATTGATGCGGGATAGATGGGGTGCGCCGTGCTTTTCAGCAGGGCCGGACGGCTTGAAAAGGGGCGTGGCCGGAAGTTGGAATGCGACCGCGCCTGCCCGATCAATTCGGCGATAATCGAGCGCCCGGTGCGCGCAGCACGCGTTTGCCGCCCCATCCAATCAAAAGAGACTGCATGAGCCACCCCTCTGCCTGGCGAGTACTGCTGACGCGACGCATGTTGATCTGCGTATTCACCGGTTTTTCGTCCGGCCTGCCCCTCTACCTGCTGCTCAATCTGGTGCCGGCCTGGCTCAGGACAGAAGGCCTGAGCCTCAAGGCCATCGGCGCTTTCGCGCTGATCCAGTTTCCCTATACGTGGAAGTTTGTCTGGTCGCCGCTGCTCGACCGCTATGCCCTGCCCTGGCTCGGGCGGCGTCGTGGCTGGATGGCGTCGGCGCACATCGGCCTGCTGGCCGCCGTGGCCTGGCTCGGTCAGCTCTCGCCGAAAGACGATCTCGTCTTCGTGTTGGTGCTCACTGCCAGCGTGGCCTTCCTCTCGGCAACGCTGGATATCGTGCTCGACGCTTTCCGTCGCGAAATCCTGCACGACGAAGAGCTGGGTCTCGGCAGCGCAGTGCACGTCAATGCCTATCGGCTGGCCGGCCTCGTGCCGGGCTCGCTGGCGCTGATCCTCGCCGACCACCTGCCCTGGAGTCAGGTGTTTGTCATAACCGCAGCCTTCATGCTGCCCGGCCTGATCATGACGCTCATGGTCAGCGAGCCCCTCGCAGCGCGCGCCGCGCCACGCACACTGCGTGAGGCGGTCATCGAGCCCTTCCACGAATTCTTCCACCGCAACGGCGTGCGCACTGCGCTGCTGATTCTCGCCTTCATCCTGCTCTACAAGCTTGGCGACTCGCTGTGCACGGCGCTCGCCACACCGTTCTATCTGGACATGGGCTACTCCAAGACCGACATCGGCCTCGTCGCCAAGAATGCCGGCCTGTGGCCCAGCGTCATCGGTGGCTTGCTCGGTGGCCTGTGGATGGTGCGCATCGGCATCAATCGCGCGCTGTGGCTGTTCGGCTTCGTGCAGATGCTGGCCATCCTCGGCTTCGCCTGGCTGGCCTGGCTCGGCACGGCCGAGCCCGACGCGTCGCGGCTGGTCGTACTCGCCATCGTGATCGGCATCGAAGCGCTGGGTGTCGGTCTCGGCACGGCGGCCTTCGTCGCCTTCATTGCACGCAGCACGCATCCGGCCTACACGGCTACCCAACTGGCATTGTTCACCAGTCTCATGGCGGTGCCACGCACCCTCATCAACGCCTCGGCGGGCTGGCTCGTCGAAAGCATGGGCTGGCTCGGCTTCTTCATCCTGTGCTTTGCGCTGGCCGTCCCCGGCATGCTGCTGCTCCTCAAGGTCGCGCCCTGGCGTGACACACCAGAGACCTCTACCCAATCCCTAACATGAACAAGAGCGACACCCTCATCAAAGCGGCCCGTGACCTCTCCGCGCAGGTCGACGCCATGCGCTTCGCCGCACCCATCAGCCATGTCTACAACCCGCTCGACTACGCCTGGGCGCCGCACGAGATCTACCTGCGCCGCTTCGGCAATAGCGCCAAGAAGGTGGTCTTCGTCGGCATGAATCCCGGCCCCTTCGGCATGGTGCAGGTCGGCGTGCCCTTTGGTGAAGTGGCTGCGGTGCGCGACTGGATGGGCATCGTGGCGGAAGTGAACAAGCCCGCCGAGCAGAATCCCAAGCGGCCCATCGAAGGCTTCGCTTGCGAGCGCAGCGAAGTGAGCGGGCGACGCTTGTGGGGCCTGTTCGCCGAACGCTTCGGCACCGCAGACAAATTCTTCGCCGACCATTTCGTCGCCAACTACTGCCCGCTGGCCTTCTTCGAAGAGGGGCGCAATGCCACGCCGGACAAGCTGCCGGCGAAGGAACAACTGCCGCTGCTCGCTGCATGCGATCTGCATTTGCGCAAGATGGTCGAGACTCTGGAGCCGGAATGGGTCATCGGCGTTGGCGCGTGGGCCGAAGATCGTTCGCGCCTTGCCTGTGCGGGCCTCGACGTGCGTTACGGTCGCGTGCTGCACCCGAGCCCGGCAAGTCCAGCGGCGAATCGTGGCTGGTCGGAAGCGGCGACGAAGCAGATGCTGGCGCAAGGCATCTGGCAGGCGTAATGCGCGGCGAGGCAGACAGCATGAAATTCAAGAATCGTCCCAACGAATGTGTGACCACCGTCGATGGCCGCGAGATCTGGGCGTCGCGCAGTGTCACGACAGCAGTGTGCATCCTGCTGGAGTGCGAGGGCCGCCCCTACATTCTCGTCAATCAGCGCGGCAGCGGCGTGCCGGATTTTGCCGGCTACTGGAACCTGCCCTGCGGCTATCTCGACTACGACGAGACCACCGCCGAAGCCGCCATGCGCGAAGTGTGGGAAGAGTGCGGCGTCAACTCGCTGACGCTGCTCGAATCCGCGGTCTGCGAGTTCTTCAGCCATCCATGGGATGTCGGCTCGACGCCCCTGGACAAGCGCCAGAATGTGACCATCCATCACGGCCTGTATGCCAGAGTCGACGCGCTTCCTGCGCTGAGCAACGAGCACAATGAGCCGAATGAAACCGCTGACATCCGCTGGTTGCCATTATCCGAAGTGGATACGCTGAGCTTTGCCTTCAATCACCGTGCGCGCATCGACAAGTTTCTCGCGCATCTTGAGACGGTCGCAGGTGCGCGCTACCTGTAGAAAGCAAGTCGCGCGTTTGCCCAGCACGCCATGCGCTCGCTACCGCATGCTCTTCTGGCCGCCAGAAAATGCTAACGGCTTTATCGGGGCGCCTCGATGCGTGCAGCGAGCATCAGTACATCTTCCGGCAGGAAGGGCTTTTCGAGGCAGGGGCACTGTGTCTCTTCGAGCAGGGGCGCGATGCGAGCGGATAAGGTGTCGCCGGTCACGAAAGCCATGTGTCCGACCAGCGCGGGCCAGCGTTCGCGGATGGTTCGCCACAGGGTGATGCCGTCCATGTCCGGCATGCGCACATCGGAGAAAATCATGTCGCAGGCATGTTTGTCGAGCCAGGCCAGCGCATCCTTGCCGCTGGTCATGAGGGTTACGGCATAACCGGCGGAACGCAGGATGTCCGCCAACACCGCGCCCACTTCCATTTCGTCGTCCACGACAAGGACGATGCCTTCCGCTTCGCCTGCCCCTGTTGATGCGGGTGGGATAACGGGGGCGGCACGTCCGGCGCGGTCGGTTGGCAGATTCAGCAGGAAGCTTGCGCCGGTGGTCTCTGCTTCGAGCACGATCTCGCCACCGTGCTCGCGCATGATGGCGCGGCTCACGGAGAGGCCAATGCCGGTGCCCGTGCCTTCACTCTTGGTCGTGAAGAAGGGTTCAAAGATGCGGTCGCGCAGCGCCGCCGGAATGCCCGGACCATTGTCACTGACACGCAGGATCTGCGCATTACCGTGGCGCGCCGTAGCAATGCGCAGCATGCGTTCGCCGTCCTGAATGACAAGTGCCTGCTGTGCATTGACGATCAGATTAACGATGACCTGGCCGACCTGGTCGGCATCCATGTAGATGGGCGACAGGCTGTGGTCAAGCTGCAGGTCGAGCTCGATGCCGCTGGAACGCAGGCTGTAGGCAAACAGTTCCACCGCGCCCGTGACGACATCGTTGAGCTGCGCGGGCTTGCGCTGGACGGGCTTCTGCCGCGCCATCGACAGGAAGGTGCGCACGATGCGGCCGCAGCGATCTGCCGCCGCGTGTATTCGGGCGGCATCGTCGCGTACGGCCGGGTCTTTTGCCTTGCCTTCGAGCAGGGCGGCGCGCCCCATCAGGATGGCGAGCGGGTTGTTGAGCTCGTGCGCCACGCCTGCCAGCAGCGCGCCCATGGCCGATAGCTTCTCGCTCTGTCGCAACGCTTCACGCTGGCGCGCGACTTCCTGTTCGGCCAGGCGCTTCTGCGTCAAGTCCGCAATGAAGGCTGTGTAGAACTCCTGCTCACCGACGGGCGTGACGAAGATGGTGAGTTCGATCGGCAGTTCATGGCCATCAGCGTGCAGGGCTTCAAGTTGCAGGCGCCCGCCGATGATGTTCGATGCACGCGTCTCGATGTGGCGCACCATGCCTGCGCGGTGGGCTGCGCGATAGCGTTGCGGAATGATGAGGTCGGCCAGATCCTTGCCCACCGCTTCCTGCTGGGCGTGACCGAAGGTGTTCTCAGCCGCGCGGTTGAATTCGCGGATGATGCCCTGCCGGTCCACCGATACGACGGCGAGCATGGCGTTCTCGATGATGGCGGCCTTGAAAGACTCCCCTGCCTTGAGCTGGCGCACGGCGTCATGATTGGCGGTAAACACATTGCGGGCAATGTCCACACAGGGTCGCCATCGCGCCGGTACATCGGGTGCCGGGGCCAAAGCATCGCGTGATGCGCGCTGCAGATAATCGACCAGGCGCAGGGCCGGTGCAATGAATAGCCGGCGCAGGACGAGCAGGGAGAGCAGGAAGGCCACACCTAGCGCGGCCAGGATGAAGGCGTAAGGAATGACCCGTGGCCAGATCAACTTGTAGAGGCTCGCATCGGGTACCAGATGCACCAGACGCCAAGGGGCGTACTCGACGCTATTTACGCTGACAAACTGGCCTGACTGCGCCCGTGGCTTACCCTTGAGTTGCATCGCGCGCGCCACAACATCGCTGCTGAGGCCGGCAATGCCGAGATCGCTGATGCGCAGGATGTGATCCGGCCCAATGCCATTGGTATCGGCCAGCACGTAGCCCTTGTCATCGACAATCAGGCGGCGACCAATTGCGGGCCATTTTTCAAGAAACTGCTGCAAGGTCGCGAGACGGAAGTCCGTACCGACGATGCCACGGAACGTGCCATCGACATACACGGGCGCGCCGTGACTGACCATCGCACCGGTACCGAAGGCATCGATGTAAGGCGTGACCCAGTAAGGGCTATGGCGCGGGTTTCTCGCAGGCATGCCGTCGAGGTAGATGTCGTAATTGAAGTAGCTGGACAAGGCGGCGCGCATGTTCATGTGGCCTTGCGCTTCAACCATATTGTGGCTAGTCACCCAAGGATAGAGCACGAGCAGATCGCGCGTGGCAGCAAGATAGTAGGACCACTCAAAGAGCGGCGTGGTCCGGTGCGTCAATGCGACCATCTCGAAGAACTCTCGGGCCTGATCAATCTCTACCAGACGCTCGCGCGGGAACGCCTTGCCGGCGCCGGCCCAGAAAGCTTGACCCATTGCTTCACGTCGCGCGGCGGGCAAGGCATCCAGCGCATAACCGTCCGTCGCGCTTGGCGCCGTGCGCTGTCCGAAGTACTGGCGCGAGGCGTCCTGGTATGTCGGCGGATTGGCGAGTAGACCTTGCATACGCAGCTGCATGCGCAGGACATGGTCGCTGGCCTGCTTGGCGACCCCGTCGAGGGCATAGGCGACGGAGCGGTCGCTCTCGATCAAGGTTTCAAGCAGATGCGCGTGATACTCGCGATACTGCATTGCGGCCAGCGCGCAGACAATGATGAAGAGTGGCAAGACAAGGAGCAGTGACAGACGTCGGTGGCTGACCTGAAGTTGATGGTTTTCAAGCGCGCTGGCCAGGCCTTTGTTTGCCGTATCTTCATTTGCCATATACATGTTCACGTCGGTACGAACATGTAGCCCGCACCGCGTATGGTCTTCAGCACATCGGGTTTTTCGGGGTCGAGTTCGATCTTGCGGCGCAGACGCATGATGCGCAGATCGATCGATCGGTCGATAACATCCCAGCCGCGTTTGTGGGCCTGCTCCATCAGCTGGTCGCGATTGAGTATGCGATGCGGATTGTCGGCGAAGACCTTGAGCAGGTCGAACTCCATGGCGGTCAGCGGAATTTCGCCGCCATCTGCGGCAAACAGGCGATGGCGCTGCAGATCCAGCGTGCAGCGCCCGAAGCGGACCTTGTAGTTGCCCGTTGCGTGCTGCGCCTGACCAAGCGTGGCCGAGCGAGCTGCAGCGCGTCGCAAGACGCTCTTGATGCGCGCCGAGAGCTCGCGCAGATCGAAGGGCTTGGCGATGTAGTCGTCTGCGCCGAGTTCGAGACCAATGATGCGATCGATCACGTCGGCGGCGGTTGTCAGCATGACGATGCCCATAGCCGGGTGTGCTTCACGCAGCCAGCGCGCCAGCGACAGGCCGTCTTCGCCCGGCATGCGGATATCGAGGATGGCCAGATCCGGCACTTCGGCGCTCACGGCAGCGCGTGCCGCGGCGGCGTCCGCAGCGGTGCGTACAGAGAACTGTGGCGAGAAGTGTTCAAGCGCGATGTCGCGCAATTCCTGCTCGTCGTCCACAAACAGAAGCTTGGGTAATGCAGTCATCGCAATCCGGGTGCTGGCAAGAACTCCCGCAAGTATGCCGCGAAGATACCCCTTCGGGCAGGCACTGAAACAATTGAAACCGGGGGCGAAGCAGCACTGATACATGGGGCTGGGAAACTGCTTACACCGGAAAACACATCAAGTAATGCCGGGTCGCCTTTGGCAAAACTTATCAACTCACTCTGACTAAAAAGGAAATTCATCATGAACATATTCATCAAATCCCTCTCCATCGCAGCCGTTGTCGGTCTTTCGTTCAGCGCTCATGCGGTGGTCGGCAATCAGCTCACTACTAGCGGCACCTCCTTGCAGGAGACCAACGACCACTACGATGTTGCCTACGGGTACGGCTACCAGGACTCTTCCGACGCCGTGACAACATCAACCGATGCTTCTAGCCACGAGGGTCTCCTTACTACAAACGCCATCACCTCCAACGGCCTGCACGTCAATGGCATTGGCGCCCGGAATGAGCTCAACAATCCAACGGGCTCGAAGCTGGAAGGCAGTCCGATGGCTTCCGACGTTGAGCTCCCGGTCAATGGGTTTCGCAGCCTCGCCACGAAGCCCCTCGCGCAGTAAGTCACATCAGCGTGTTCCGCATGCGGAGGCTGCGTCCCAGCTTCCGCAGCTTTGAGGAGTCTTGATCATGTCTGCATTTCTACGCACCTTGTACGTGCTTTGTCTGTTGCCGATTGCGCTGAGCGTGCAGGCCAGAACAAACGATCCGATCCGCCATTTGCCATTGCGGGAAAACGCTCAGCTTGCGACGGCAGAAGGGCGCATGTACCTGAAGTACTTCATTGGGTGCGCACTACCAAGCAATGTCCTGCTTGAAACCGAGCTCGAAGGTGAGTACTACGAATTTCCGGGGAGCCTGGGTCTTGCGCCGGACTGGCAGATACGCGGTCTGAACGCCGAAGAGGAGCGCTGGGTGTCTGCCTGCATCTTTGCCCGCACCAACTTCTTCGGTGAAAAAGTCCAGATCTCGATGACCTCGCCATTCGTGAATACCGCGCCGGGGCTTGACGCGCTCAACGAGGAGCCGAAAAACTATCCGGTCGAGGAGGGAACCTATTTCGGCAACCTCTTCGCCCCCGTGCCGGTCGCCTATGTGTGTGGGGCAAATGAGCTGGCGGAACGCCAGAGCCTGCTGGGCGCACACAAGCGCATCTGTGCCTTGCCGCTCGACAAGACACTGCCTGATGGCAGACAGGTCACCGCTTGTAGTTTCATCTACTTGGGTCAATGCACGGCGGAGAAATTTAACCAGGCCGGCGTGAACTATCAGCAGGCCATCACGGTGCATCTGCCGCAAACACCCGCGACCAGTGCTTTGCACTCAATGGCGATGTCATTGCCCTGAGTGTCAAAGCCCGGTTGATGACAAACCTGGATGATCATCCGGTCGCCGCCCCTGCGGCCAGTGAAATTTCCGTTCCGATTCCGCAATCGCCAGATCGTTGATGCTGGCAATGCGCTTGCGCATGAGTCCGTATTCATCGAACTCCCAGTTCTCGTTGCCATAGGCGCGGAACCATTGTCCGTCCTCGTCGTGCCACTCGTAGGCGAAGCGCACGGCAATGCTATTGTCATGCCATGCCCAGATCTCCTTGATGAGCCGGTACGCCTGCTCCTTCGCCCACTTGCGCGTGAGAAAAGCAACGATGGCCTCGCGCCCCTGCAGGAACTCCGAACGGTTGCGCCAGCTGCTGTCGACTGTATAGGCCAGCGACACGCGTTCCGGATCGCGCGAGTTCCACGCGTCCTCCGCCATGCGCACCTTCTGCACGGCGGTTTCGAAAGTAAAGGGTGGTAGTGGTGGGCGGGCGGCAGGGCTCATCAAGGTGACCTTTGGGTTTTGCAAAACGGGGAATAAAAGCTGCGCCAAGGGGAGCGAGCGGACGGCAGGCTAGGCGGCTCGCGCAGAGCAGTGCTTCCGCACGGCGAGCGAGCCAACAACGCCAGCTGTTCGCGCAGCCCCCTTGGCGCAGTCTTTTTAGTAGGTCTTGTATGGCAGGAATTTCCCGCTCATGGTGATGCTCACGCGATCACCCTGCGGGTTCGCCTCGCGCTTCAGGTCCATCTTGAAATCGATGGCGCTCATGATGCCATCGCCGAATTCTTCGTGGATGAGTTCCTTGAAGGTCGTGCCGTACACGCTCACCAGTTCGTAGAAGCGATAGATCAGCGGATCGGTCGGTACGCTGGTGGGCAGCGAGCCCTTGTAGGGCACAACCTGCAGCAGGCTCACCGCATCTTCCGGCAGGTCCAGCGTCTTGCCGACAGCCTCGGCCTGCTCGCGGCTCAATGTCATCTGGCCGAGCAACGCGGCTGTCGTCCACTCCTTGCTGAGACCGACCACTTCGGCGAGTTGCGCCCAGCTGAGCTTCTTTGAAATCTTCTTCGCGACAATCATTTCGGTGACGTCGTTGCGGTTCATGGTCTTGCTCCTTGAGAGGCAGTGAATGTGGAAACCCGGCGGGCGCAGACATGCATCGCACAGCCCGGTGCGTTGATGCATCTTGCGTGCCACAAGAATGCAGAGCTGCCATGGCAAAGAAGACTGTGATTGGGCCGGCTGCCGGGGGGATCCGCGTGGCTCCCCGATGCCTTTGTACTTACGGGTGGGTCCGCCGGTAAGGCGGGCGCGCACCTAATCAGGGCATAAGTTGTGCACTCAGGCCGTGTGGGTCGTCACGAGATGATGGGATTCAGGGCGCTCGTCGTCACCCTTCTGGAAGTCGATGTGCTCGATCGGACTGATCATCAGCGGGCCCAACGCCAGATCCTGCTCTTCAATGAACAAGACGCCGGCGATGGCGACGCTGCAGACAGCGACGATGTAGCAAATCCGGTAGATGACTGTCATGACGTTCTCCCCTTGGCAACGCGGCCCTGCTGCAGGCGCGTTAACAAAATGCTAGTCATCCGTCTGTGCGAGCGCTGTAGGCAGAAACGGATACGCGTGTAGGACAGAGCTCACAAGATCCGGTTCCGCGCTTTTCAGATCAGCGCAAACAGCGCGTTGATGACGATATCCTGCAGCCCGTCGGACAGGCGCTGCGCACTGACCTTGGCCTCCACCTTGAGCTTGATGACCTCAAGCTGTGTCACGACTTCCATCTTCCTGACCAGAAGCTTGTAGCCCTTCGGGGTGAGGTCGCCATCGGCCAGCATATTGGTCCAGCGCTCGAAATTCTCGGCCTGCAGGCGCACGAAATCAGACTTGTCCTTCTTGGCGTCGGCAATCAGCGTTTTCAGCTCATCCTTTGCCAGCTTGCCGCCGGCATCGGCGATGCCGTCGATGAAATCCGTGAACTTGCTCATGTCTGTCTCGCTCTCATTCGCCTAGCGCGTGTTCTTGTTCTTCGCAGCCTCTGTCGCGATCATGACGTCGAAAGCCTGTTCAAGCACCACCGCGGCTTCGCGGAAATACTTCGGGCCCAGCCCACCTGGGCCGTTCTCGCGGTAGGTAATCACGTCCTCCTTGAACAGGCCGATGACCTTGCTGAACTGGGCTGTCGTGTCGCTGTTGTTGGCACCCTTGCCGTGCTCGTACTCGTAGGCCTTGCGCAGGCTTAACGTCACATCGTCAATGCGTTGCTCGTTGGCTTTCACCGGCCTGCTGTCAAAGCTCTCGACGAGAACTGCAGTCTCGGCCTTCAGGTCCGTCAGGTGCGCGTAGGTGCCGGCGTCGTAATAGGAAATCGGTACGGCGACACAGGCCGTCAGGATCAGCGTGCCCAGCCATGCGAGCAGAAAGCCACGCAAGGAGCCTGCCCTGCGGCACAAGGCGCTGCCGGCATACGCTGTTGATGCGGTCATCGCACTCCCTTTCCTTGTGCCTGCCTCAGCAGTCGACCAACCGCTGTCTCTTGAACTTGCATACGTCATGAAAAATCGCCGCCTCGACAAAAACTGATCCGCCCGCACCTTCGCCTGAGGTGTGCAGTGCCCACCCTTTCGCGTTCTTGTCCAACGCGGCTGTGTGTCGTTCAGATGGTGTCAGGATAGGTACCGGAACATGCCGGCGCTCTCGTCCTTACGGGCAGGTGCCGAAAGGGACATATGCGGACCGGCGAAGCTCAGAACGAAGATCCGGGGCCGCTCAGAAAGGCGAGCTCTTCCGCCGTCGCCTCGCGCCCCAGGATTGCGTTGCGATGAGGAAAGCGCCCGAAGCGCTCGATGATGGCCCGATGATGTTTCGCGAAGTCGACATAGCCCGCGAATTCCTTCCGCTGCGCTGCGGGCATACCGGTCGCCAGCGCTTCGAACAAGGCCACCGACTCGTTCTGATCGTCCAGCGATTCCGAATGCTCCAGCGGCAGGTAGAAGAACACGCGCTGGATCGGCCGCAGCACCTCGTCCGCGCCAGCGTCTATGCCCTTCTTGCACAGCGAGCGTGCCTGCTCGTCGAAAGCGAAAGACTGCGGTGTGTCGCGATAGATGTTGCGCGGGAACTGATCGCACAGCAGGATCAGCGCCAGGCGGCCTTCGGGTGTTGTCTGCCAGTCACGCAGCGCGCCGTTCGCGGCCTGCTGCAGCGTCGGCGCGAAACGCTCGCGCATGTGCTGATCCGTTGTCGCATCCTTGGCCCACCACAGCGCGGTCTTCTCCTTCGCCACAATGGCGTCATCAGGGCTGCTGCCGAACCAGAACCCGAGAATGGTTTCAGTCGTTTCCATGTGGACATCTCCCAAGACGATCAAGCTTCATCAGACCCCATGGAAGATGGTGCTGCTATCGCCTGAAATCAATGCATGGCCCGAAAGAAGAACGTGACCCGCATTGAAATCTTTGAATACGGACGTCATCTAAGCGGGGCTAGACTCACGCATTGTCAGTGAGTCATGTCAGTGAAACGTGTCTGTGAAGCACTTCAGCAAGGAGCCCGCATGCCCAGGTATCAGAAATCCCCCGAAGCCATCGCCCGCCTCACCCCCGAGCAGTTCCGCGTCACCCAGCAGAGCGGTACCGAATATGCCGGTACCGGCGAGTACCTCAAGAACAAGGCGGCTGGCATCTACGTCGACATCGTCTCCGGCGAACCGCTGTTCGCATCGAGCGACAAGTACGAATCCGGCTGCGGCTGGCCGAGCTTCACCAAGCCGATCGAGCCCGCCAATATCGCCGAGCTGCGCGACACCTCGCACGGCATGGTGCGCGTCGAAGTGCGCTCGGCCAATGGCGACAGCCATCTCGGTCATGTGTTCGAAGACGGCCCGCGCGATCGCGGCGGCCTGCGCTACTGCATCAACTCGGCCTCGCTGCGCTTCGTACCGCGCGACGAGATGGAAGCGCAAGGCTATGGCGAGTATCTGAACCAGGTGGAGGAATTGAAATGACTGCGGCAATGAGCGCAAACAGCGGGACCGAGCGTGCAGTGCTGGCCGGTGGCTGCTTCTGGGGCATGCAGGAACTCATCCGCGCCCTGCCGGGCGTGATCTCGACACGCGTCGGCTACACCGGCGGCGACGTGCCGAGCGCTACCTACCGCAATCACGGTACGCATGCCGAAGGCATAGAGATCATTTTCGACCCCACGCAGACCAGCTACCGCAAGCTGCTGGAATTCTTCTTCCAGATCCACGATCCGAGCACGCGCGACCGCCAGGGCAACGACCGCGGCAAGAGCTATCGCTCGGCGATCTACTACACCAGCGACGAACAGGAAGAAATCGCGCAGGACACCATTGCCGACGTCGACGCCTCCGGCCTGTGGCCCGGCAAGGTCGTGACCGAGGTCGAGCCCGCCGGCCCCTTCTGGGAAGCCGAGCCCGAGCATCAGGACTACCTGCAGCGCTTGCCCAACGGCTACACCTGCCACTTCATCCGGCCGGGATGGAGGTTGCCTAAACGCGCGGCGTAGCGTTCAAGATGAGAAACGTGACCCGGCTTGCGGGGTACGTTCTTTCGTTAGGCTTTCTTCACGCACCCGTTGGGCCAAAATGAAACTCGTACCCCACTCTGCTAAGAATGAGTCTGTTAATGCAATCGACTGATACGACACCTGTAGCGATAGGTCTGCCAAACAGCGCCAGGTTTTGAATTGCCTTTGCTTGCTCGTAATCCTGGTACTGAGGGATTCTTCTGTGTGAGATTCCGTAGGTGGTCTGGAACGGCATCTGGCCGATCCGAAGCAAGCTGAAATAGGATGGATATACGAGACCATCGAATCCGGCCCCGCGGGCGGCGTCAGCGATGGCGCGAGTGATCTTGTAGGCGTGCCTACCGGCCAGAAACAGCATGTGTACGGACATGTCCAGACTTTCGAATTCCGTGACATCTTTTTCTTTTAGCAGGACTGAGAGATCAAGCAAACGAAGTGGCCTCGTTGGTGAAAGAGTGGCTGCAAATAGGTCATCCTCCGCAGCTACACGACATTCATGAACGCACACTTCTAGATCTGACGACCCGTAGAGGACTGGTTGTCCAGAAGAATCAAGACGACCACGACCTGCGCTCTGAGGTGGTGGACTGTCGTACTGGCTTGGATCTGATGGGTTGTTTGGACTGACACGAACTCGATAGAACAAATCAGTTTGAACAAGTATTCGTTCTGGATATTCGGTGAGGATGCGATCGATTACTGATTTTCGCTTCTTCGATTGTTGGAGAGCCTTTAGCGGCTCAATTTCACCAATCATCCACAGGCGTGAACCATAGTGAAAGAATCCAATGCCAAGTAGGCGCTCTATCAACTTGATATCTGCTGAGAGCCAAGGTGCAACTTCGATCGACGTCGACTGATGTTCGTTGAACTGGATCAGCGGGGCGGCACCGAAACGCGCTCTCCACATTGAGCCCCAGACGAAAAAGCGGTGCGCCAGCGCACCGACCCCCGCAGCAGGAAGCTTCTTGAAGCCATTTGCGCCGCAGTTAGGACAATCTCCCGAGGCGTCCTGGCCGATTCTCTCAGCGTCGAGGCGTAAGCCGCGATCCGAGAAACAGTTGGCACAAGCCACTGGCGTATGGTCAGGGGTGTCCATGAACTTGGCGATTAGTAGATGCCTGCGTTAATTGATTGATTCAACATAATCATAACGTCTATCTGTCCGTGTCTAGATACCGAGTGCACATCGAGGAGTGTCCGACTCAGCAAGCGCAGCACTCCCCATCCGACCTCGGATCCGTCGCGCCTTCCATCAAGCCATCTGCATGCAGCGACACAGCACCGGCATGTCCCATCGTGTCCTCGTACTCACCCAGCATCTGCACGACATGACCCGCAATGCGCAGTTGTTCCACAAGCTCCGCAGGAAAGCGTGATTCGAGTTTGAGTGTCGTCGAGTCTTCACCCCAGGTCTTGCCGAGTAGCCAGCGTGGTGCGCTGATGGCGGCTTGCAGGTCCTGGCCGTAGAGGACGTGGCGGCTGAAGATGGCGCTTTGCGTTTGTGGCTGGCCTTCGCCGCCCATGGTGCCGTAGGCAATGGCGCGCCCATCCTTGAGTTGTGCGAGCGCGGGATTGAGGGTGTGGAAGGGCAGGCGTCGTGGTGCGAGGGCGTTGGGGCCGTCGTGTAGGGTGAAGCTGGCGCCGCGGTTCTGCCACTGTATGCCGGATTCATTCAGCACGACGCCGCTGCCGAATTCCCAGAACACGCTCTGGATGTAGCTGACGACGCGGCCCGAGCTGTCGGCCGCGCCCATCCAGATGGTGTCGCCGGGCTTGGCGATTTCCGGCCAGGGCGCGGCGTCCAGCATATTGATCTGCGCGGCTTCGCGTGCGAGCGATTCGGGCGCGAGGAATGCCGCCGCCGTCGGAGCGCCGCGCGCCATGGCATTGGCGTGCATGACATCGGGATCGCCGACATGGCTGTTGCGCCAGCGGAAGGCGCGCTTGGTGGCTTCGATCAGGCCGTGGATGTGGGCGAAGCTCTCTGCGTCTCTTACGCCCAGGCGTTCGTAGATGCCGAGGATGGCGAGCGAGCTGACGCCTTGTGTGGGTGGCGGGTGATTGAAGACCTTGCCGACTGCGAGCTCGATGGAGAGCGGCGCGACTTGCGTGGCTCGGTAAGCGCTAAGGTCGTCGAGACGCAGCGGGCTGCCGAGGGCTTCGAGATCTCGTGCGATGCTGCGAGCGAGATCGCCGCGATAGAAGTCGTCGAGCCCGGCATGGATGAGTTGCTTGAAGGTGGCGGCGAGATCGGGGCGCACTTGCAAGTCGCCTGTTTTCGGCATGCCCGTCGTGGCGCGATGCGGGGCGAAGGTTTGCGCGAAGCCCGGCACATTTTCCAGTTCATGCCATTTGGATTGCGTAAGTGTGGCTTGCGAACGCGTGATGGCGACGCCGTCGCGCGCGCAGGTGATGGCATCGCGCAGCAGGCGTGACAGCGGCAGTTTCTTATCGCCGCTCCACTGCGCAGCATGCACCAGTGCGGCATCCCAGCCGCCGATGGCGCCGGCGACGGTGAGGGCGGCGCGCGGGCCGCGCGTGGGGATCTGCGCATCGCCGTGTGCCGCGTAGAAGGCGCGCGTGGCGAGCGCGGCAGATGGCCCGCAGGCGCGGATGGCGACGGGTGCCCTGCCCGGTTCGGCGATGAGCCAGAAGCCGTCTCCGCCGATGCCGTTCATGTGCGGATAGACGACGGCGATGGTGGCGGCCGCGGCGACCATCGCCTCGACGGCATTGCCGCCTTCGCGCAGGACGGCAGCGCCACTCTGTGCGGCAAGGAAGTGCGGAGCGGAGAGCATGCCGCTGCGGGAGGTCTGGGTGTGAAGCACGACGGGCCTTGAATGCGTGATGTCAGGCTCAAGCATGTAACAGATCAGGCCCGCCGGATACGCGTGCCAGCGGATAGTGCGGATACCGGAAACGGCATTGTCCCGCGCCGGCAGCGAGAAGGACGGGTGGGGCTGGCCCAAGCAACAGAACGCCCGCAAGTGCCCGGTGCGGGTAGACTACGGCGTCGCAATCTTTTTCCCTCCGCAGCTATGACTGAAACTGCCATCACCGAAATCGCCTCCCCCGCATCACAAGCGCCCTCTGCCAAGGCTTTGCTCAAGCAGCTTCAGGATGAGTACCCGGTCATTGCCGAGTGCCGGCCCCTGGCGATCGGCATCGACAAGCAACTGCTGGAGGCCCGCCCGGCCACCGACCGCAAGCAACTGCGCGTGGCGCTGGGCATGCATACGCATTCTTCGCGCTACCTCAAGGCCATGCAGGCCGCGACTCAGCGCTTTGACCTGCAGGGCGTCGCCGTCGGGGAAGTCACGGAAGAGCACCGCGCCCTGGCCAGCAAGGAGTTGCTGGAGCGCTTCAGGAAGCAGGCGGAAGTGCACAAGGCCGCCAAGGCCGCCAAGGAGTTGGCGGAGAAGCAGGAGCGGGCAGAGCGCGAGCGCGCCGAGAAGCTCAATCAACTGGCGAGCAAGTTCTCCCGCAAGTAATCCGCGCCGACAGATCGAAGCGCGAGATTGAAAAGTGACATGACCCCGACATACAGCAGGCAATCGCTGGATCTGCCCGCGGTGGCGCAGGCCTTCGAACTGCAGCGTGAAGAGCCTGCGGTCGGAACCCGTGCTGCCGTCATTTACGCGCTGGTGGCGCATCGGCTGTCCACTTTTTATGACGAGGGCTACTGGTTCACCCAGGCACAAGCCGCTACGCTCAGCGCGGAATGGCTGTCGCGTTCGGACAAGGTGATGTCGCTCGCCGAACGCAAGCAGCTCTCGAATCTGAGCGAGCAGGTGGCCGGGCAGATCAGGGATACCCTGTCGCGTGAAGCCGGGCTTTTCACGGCGCACGAACTCATGGAGTCCCTCGACCCGCGCCATGTGTCAGAGGTCGGCGCTTCCATCATGGACGAGTGCGTGCGCCTGCTGAAGCTATCGGACCTCGCCTGAGAGCTTGTCAGCCGTCAGGAAGGCTGGCGTTCGCCCCTCTGTCGACCGACACCTTCAGGCAACAGCTTGCGGGCGTTTCTTGAACAGGCTGGAAGCC
Organism: Rhodocyclaceae bacterium; assembly: GCA_035456105.1. Lineage (GTDB taxonomy): Bacteria > Pseudomonadota > Gammaproteobacteria > Burkholderiales > Rhodocyclaceae > Viridibacterium. The sequence goes on from DATIDV010000017.1 coordinate 683,550, forward strand.
GAGCTTGCCTTGCCGACTTGCGCGGCGATGTCGAGCAACACCGGGCCGAGCGATTCCATGCGCTGGGGGGTGAGGCGCACGTTCGGACCGGCGACAGTGATGACGCCGATGGCCGAGCCATCCGCACCAAAGACGGGTGCGGCCATCGCCGACATGCCGGGTGCGAACATTTCGTTGATCATGCTGAAGCCACGTTGACGCGCCGCACGCACGAGCGTCATCACCGCCTTGATCGAAGTGGGTGCCTTGGGGCCATGCTCTGCCGCGCTGGCGATGCCTGCCTTGGCGACCAGCGCCATTGCGTCGTCGTCGCGGAAGCTCGACAGCCAGGCATGGCCCGCCGAACTGCACGATAGTGGTACTGACATGCCCATGTCCGCGTCATAACGCAGGCCACTCTTCGCGCCCTGCGCGCGCGCCACGAAGATCAGTTCTTCTCCATCCACGACGGCGAGACGCACCAGTTCGCCAGAGGCGGCCGCGAGCTGGTCGAGCAGGGGCTGGGAGACGTCGACGATGCCGGACTTGCTCAGGAAAGACAGGCCCATCGACACCAGCTTGACGGTCAGTACGTAGAGGCCGCTGTGCGCGTCCTGCCGCACGTAGCCGCAGCGTTGTAGCTCTGCCAGCAGGCGATGGCTGGCGCTCAGGGGCAGCTGCAAATCAGTCGCCAGCGTTGAAATCGGGCTGCCATCGGGCCGTTCGGCCAGGTATTCCAGCACGCTGAAAGCGCGCTCCAGTGCTCCGCTCATATTTGCAACGCCGTTCAGTCAAAGAGTTTCCAGGTTCGTCATCCCGGCGAAGGCCGGGATCCAGTCACTGCACGTTGAGCCGGATCCCGGCCTTCGCCGGGATGACGAGGTTTTGTCATTTGCGCCGCCTGTATCTGTTGCCACGATCAGGGGTTTCCGCAAGTTGAACCATACCCGCTTCTGGAACACATTTCAAAACTGGAAAATATTTCCACTTTTAACCATTGTGCTGGAGTGTCCTGGCGGCGAGTTGTGCTAATGCGCGCCGCTGACGGGCATTCCCAATCAAAACAGGAGACTCCACCCATGAATACCTTTCTTCGTTCGCTGCTAGCGGCCAGCCTTGTTGCTGCCTTCAGCATGCCGGCTTCCGCGCAGCAGGAGCGCATCATCCGTTTCGGCCATCTCAACAATGTCGATCACCCCGTGAGCATGGGCGTGAAGCGCTTTGCCGAAGTGCTGCTGGCCAAGAGCGGCGGCAAGATGAAGGTGCAGGAGTTTCCTGCCTCGCAGCTCGGTAACGAGTTGCAGCAGCAGTCGGCTTTGCAGGGCGGCGTGCAGCAGATGTCGGCACCGGCCACTACTTCGCTGGCCGGTATCGTCAAGGAGTTCGGTCTGGTCGACTTCCCCTACTCGGTGACTTCGTTCGCACAGGCCGATGCCCTGCTGGATGGCCCGCTGGGCAAGACCCTGATCTCGAAACTGCCTGAGAAGGGACTCATTGCGCTGGGCTACTGGGACCTGGGCTTCCGCAACGTCACCAACAGCAAGCGGCCGATCGCCAAGGTGGAGGACATGGACGGTCTGAAGATCCGCGTGATCCCGAATCCGGTCTTCATGGACACCTTCAAGGCCTTCAAGGCCAACCCGTTGCCGATGCCCTTCACCGAGCTGTATCCGGCGCTGGATAGCAAGGCGGTCGATGGTCAGGAGAATCCGTTTGCCGTGATCCTCTCCAACAAGTTCTTTGAAGTGCAGAGGTTCGTCAGCGCGACGAATCACGTCTATGCCGCCAACATCATCCTGGTCAGCAAGAAGTTCTGGGACGAGCTGACGCCAGCCGAACAGAAGTGGATGCAGGAGGCTGCTGACGAGAGCCGCACCTATCAGCGTCAGGTCAGTCGCGCCGCTGCGCAGAAGGCGGTGGCCGACCTCAAGGCGGCAGGCATGCAGTACAACGAAGTCAGTCCGGCGGAACTTGCCCGCATGCGCCAGATCGCCCAGCAGGCAACTGAACACTTCACTGCGCAATACGACCCCGCCATCGTCAAGCTGTATCGCGACGAGCTGGCACGTATCAGCAAGCAGTGAGCGGAGCGGCAGACATGAAGATTCTTGTATTGCACGGACCGAACCTCAACCTGTTCGGTCGCCGCGAACCGCATATTTACGGTACGACCACACTCGCCGAAATCAACACGCGCCTCGCGGCGCTGGCTGATGCGGCGGGCGTGGAGATGGCGCTGATCCAGTCGAACCATGAGGGCGTGCTGATCGACTTCCTGCACACGCATATCGATGATGCGCAGGGTGCCTTGCTCAACCCGGCGGGCCTGACCCAGCATGGCGTGCCGCTGCATGACGCCATCAAGGCCATGCCCTTTCCGGTCATCGAGGTGCATATGTCGAACATTGCCGCGCGTGAGGAATGGCGTTCGCATTCCATCATCTCGCCGGCGGTGAAGGGCACGGTGCAGGGGCTGGGGCCGCATTCCTACTACGCGGCGTTCAACGCGCTGGTCGACATGCTGCGCGCGGGCGGCTGAACGGGGTCAGCGTCGCAGGCAATGTAATGGGGCTCGCATGCGAGCCTCTTTTCAAGGGAACTACATCTTTGAGTCCCTTGAGTGGGCAAGGGGTTTCCGGATCGTTCCGAAACGATCGTCATTCCCGCGAAGGCGGGAATCCAGTGTCGCAGCAGTGCTTGTCCCTGCGCGAACGCCGCTGGATCCCCCCTTCGCGGGGATGACGAAGCACGAAGGTGTCTGCTATGTAATCCTCCTTTTCGTTGTGTGAAGTGCGGCAACTGCAGACGCGGAGCGTCTGAGCGTGGATGATTGCATCTGATTCCAACACACAAGGAAACCCGCTCATGAGCGCAGCGCCTGCTCGGGCCCCAATCGCCTCTCACGGCCGCTTCGACTATTCGCCGATCACGCGTCGCACGGATTACCGCTGGCCCAACGGCGCGGGCCTTGCCGTTTACATCGGTTTCAACATCGAGCACTTTGCCTTCGGCGAAGGCCTCGGCGCGAAGATCGGCCCCGTTTCGCCAGAGCCCGATGTGCTCAACTACGCGTGGCGCGAATATGGCAATCGCGTAGGCGTGTGGCGCTGTCTTGAACTCTTCGACGAGCTCGCCCTGCCCACCGGCGCCATCATCAATACAGCGCTCTACGATCACTGCCCGGAGGTCATCCGTGCCTGTGTGGCGCGTGGTGACGAACTCATTGCGCATGGGCACAGCAACGCCACGCGACAAGCCGATTTCAGTGAAGAAGACGAGCGCGACCTGCTTATTTCCTGCCGCGTGCGCATCGAACAGGAAAGCGGCCAGACACCAGCGGGCTGGCTCTCGCCGTGGATCTCCGAAAGCCACGCCACACCTGACCTGCTTGCCGAGACGGGCTACGCCTACACGCTCAACTGGTGTCACGATGATCAACCCGTCGCCATGCAGACGCGCAGCGGGCAGAAGCTGTGGGCCATCCCCTACCCGCAGGAAGTGAATGACATCCCGATGATCGTGGCGCGCCAGATGGACGGCAAGGACTTCGCCCAGCTGATCGTCGACAACTTCGACGAGATGCTCGATCAGGTTCGCAAGCAACCGCTCGTCATGGGCATTGCGCTACATCCCTACCTTGTCGGTCAGCCCTATCGCTTGCGACATCTGCGGCGCGCGCTGCAGCACATCGTGGCGGCGCGTGACAGGGGCGAGATCTGGATCACCACGCCGGGGGGGATATGCCGGCATGCCGCAGCAAGCCTTGCGACTCAAGCGGCGGGTTAGAGGTATCCTCAGGCCTTCGCTGGCTGCGATGCAATCCCGCAAGGCCGCTTGTGAGGACGCTGCGTACGACACGCTTCTCCAGACCCCGAGGAAAATCGCAACATGAGCACAACCGAAATCAACGCTGGCCAGTTGCGCATCCGCTATCTCATCGACGGCTCGGAGAGCTGCAGCATGGGCATGTTCGAACTTGCGGTGCCACCCGGTTCGAACGTGCCGCCTCCGCACAGCCATTCCAACAACGAAGAACTCGTCTACGTGCTGGAAGGCACGCTGCGCTACACGGTCGGTGCCGAGTCGCGAGACCTTGCGGTGGGGCAGAGCATGCACACACCGCGCGGCACGGCGCACGCATTCTCGAACCCGTTCGCTGAAGAAGTGCGTGCGTTGATCACGCTGCCGCCAGACATCGGTGCGCAGTATTTCAAGGATGTTGCCGCTGTCGTGAACGCCGGCGGCCCGCCGGACAAGGCCGCACTCGTTGCCGTGATGGGGCGCTACGGACTCGTCCCGGTTGCGCCGAAGTAACCCCCGCGTTGGTCAGCCGTATCGTTTGCGACGTTTGCGGCAGGCGTTGCAGCACATCGTCGCGGCGCGTGACAGGTGAGATCTGGGTCACGACGGGGGGCGATATGCCAGCACGTTGCGTGGGCCGCGTGATCGGGTTTCCCGATAGGGTCGGGTGCCGACATGCCCACAAGGACGGCCCCAGTTTCTGCCTCCCGCCGCGAACTGGTTGCATGATGTGACTCCTCTGTCCGCCATCACCTTTTCGCTGTTCATTCCAGGAGGTCTCATGAAACGCACGCTGGTTTTCGTTGCCGGGCTCGTCGTCAGCTCACTTGCTGTTGCTGCAGAAACAACGGTCTCTGTCAGCCTCGCGGACAAGCCGGATCCCGGCGCTGCTCTGGGCACCGTCCGCATTGTTGAAACGCCATATGGCCTGGCTTTCTATCCCTCGCTCAAGGGATTGCCGCCGGGCCTGCATGGCTTCCACGTGCATGAAAACCCGGCGTGTACCTCGGTGGAGAAAGACGGTGTGTGGACCCTCGCTGCTGCCGCCGGCGGCCACCTTGATCCGCAGGGCACCAAGCGCCACGGCGAGCCTTGGGGCGACGGCCATCTCGGAGATCTGCCACCGCTGTTCGTGGCGGCAGACGGTAGCGCCAGCAATCCCGTGCTCGCCCCCCGGCTGAAGCTCGCTGATGTACTGAAGCGTTCGCTGATGATTCATGCGGGCGGCGACAACCACGCCGATCACCCCGCGCCTCTCGGCGGTGGCGGAGCGCGTGTGGCCTGCGGTGTGATTGGCGGCTAGAGCGAGCCCTCGGGGCGGAGCGCCGACTCCGCTTGCGCCGTCCCGCACCGGGAGGACAACAGCGCCTGTGTCACCCCAAAAAAATTGAACACGCCTTAACCCCGTTCTCCATTCCCGCTCGTTCAAGTCTCATGCCGCCCGACATGAGGTCGGGGGCGCAACCGAACGGAGAACCGGTCATGAAGAAATCACACCTGTACGTCGCGGCTATTGCCGCTGCGCTGCTGGCGGCATGCGGCAGCGTGGAGCGAGAGCAAGCAGCTGCGCGCCACGCCCCGACTACCTCAGCCCAGCAGAATGTCGAGCCCGCCGTCGTGGCGACTGAAGGGCGACGCGGTGATAGCCCTGTCGGCATCAAACCCGAAGCCAAGCCTTTGCCAGCACCCGCGCCAGCCGCTCCCGCAGCCGCAGCCGTCGCAGACGCAAGGCGCAAGGCTAAGGAGAGCGAGCGCTATGCGGTCGATCTAAAGTACCTCGCCGCGACTGAGCCGACGTCTGTCGCCCCACAGGGCTATGCGCCCCAGCAGGCGGTTGAGGAGCGCGAGACCTACAAGGCGATCAGCGACAACCCGGTGCATCTTGCCGCCGAGTCGCCACTGTCGACCTTCAGCATTGACGTGGACACGGGCAGCTACAGCAATGTGCGGCGTTTCCTGAGCCAGGGGCGCCTGCCGCCCAGTGATGCCGTGCGCATCGAAGAGCTGGTGAACTACTTCCCCTATGACTATGCCTTGCCGCACGATGGTCGCCCCTTTGCTGTGCACACCGAGTTGTCGGCTGCACCGTGGAATGCCAACAAGGTGCTGATGCGCATCGGCATCAAGGGGCAGGACATAGCCAAGCAGAATCTGCCACCGGCCAATCTCGTATTCCTGGTCGACGTGTCGGGCTCGATGGACAGCAACGACAAGCTGCCACTGCTGAAATCCTCGCTGAAACTGCTGGTCAATGAAATGCGTGAGCAGGATCACATCACCCTCGTGACCTATGCCGGCACGACCGCTGTGACCCTGCCACCCACCTCGCTGAAGGAGCGCGGCCGCATTCTTGCCGCCATCGATAGACTCCGTGCCAATGGCGGCACTAACGGCGCCAGCGGCATCGTACTGGCCTACCAGATGGCGCAGCAGGGCTTCATCCAGGGCGGCATCAACCGCATCCTGCTGGCCACCGATGGCGACTTCAATGTGGGCATCACCAGCTTCGAGCAGCTCAAGAACATGGTCGAGGAAAAGCGCAAATCAGGCGTGTCGCTGTCGACGCTGGGCTTCGGCACGGGCAACTACAACGAGCAACTGATGGAGCAGCTGGCCGATGCCGGCGATGGCGCCTACTCCTACATCGACAATCTCATGGAAGGCCACAAGGTGCTCGTCAATGAAATGACATCGTCGTTGGCGACGATTGCACGCGACGTGAAGATCCAGGTCGAGTTCAACTCGGCGACGGTCAAGGAGTATCGCCTCGTCGGCTACGAGAACCGTATGCTGGCACGCGAGGATTTCAATAACGACAAGGTCGATGCCGGCGATATCGGTGCAGGTCATACGGTGACGGCGCTGTACGAGCTGACGCTCAACGGCCAGCCGGGGCTTGTCGATCCGCTGCGTTATGGTGCATCCGCTACGTCGGCGGCGGCCACGGCCAGCGAATCCGTAAAGCGGACGTATAGGTCGTGCATGTCCGGAGATTGCTCGCCTCCCGAAGGGATGCACGATGAGCTGGCACACGTCAAGCTGCGCTACAAGCAACCTGAGTCGAAGACCAGCACGCTGATGGATACGGTGGTGCGTCGCATGGACGTGCATCCGTTGGCCGAGTCAAGCAGCGAGTTCCGCTTCGCCACCGCCGTCGCGGGTTACGGCCAGCTGCTGCGCGGCGGCAAGTACGCCGGGCAATGGAGCTATGCCGATGCGCGCGCGCTGGCGGCAGGCAGCATCGGTGCGGATCGTTTCGGCTATCGCGGTGAGTTCCTGCGCCTCGTCGATCTGGCGCAGGCTTTGAGTACGCGGACGGTGGCTACCAAGTAGCCGTCATTCCCGCGCAGGCGGGAATCCAGTGTCGCTGTGCGCGTACAGGCAATAGCAAAGCTACGCCAAAGTCGCTGGATTCCCCCCTTTCGCGAGGGTGACGACGAGAGATTGCTGGATCGAACCCGGCGCTATACTCGCCGGATGAACGAGGACCTGAGCAAACTACCCGACGAAGATCTGATGGTATTGGTGGCCAATGGCGTGATCGAGCGCCCGGCCACCGAGCTGTTTCGTCGCCACAATCGAGCGCTGTTCAACTTCGTCGCCTGGCTATGCCAGGGCAATACGGCCGAGGCGGAAGACATCACGCAGAAGGCCTGGGTCAAGCTGATGACGCGCTGCGCGGATTACAGCCCGCAATCGGCCTTCCGCACCTTCCTGTTCCAGATCGCGCGCAATACCTGGCTCGACGTGAAGAAGAGCGCCGGCGAGCAACAGAAAGAAACGCTCGATGAGGCGCATCTGCAACTACCCGCCGAAGACCTGTCGCCCGAAGCCGAACTGCATCTGCGCCAGAACCTGCAGAGCGTGCACAGGGCCTTGCTGGGTCTGCCCGCTGTGCAGCGCGAGGTCATTGCGCTGCGTTTCTTCAGCGATATGAGTCTGGAAGAAATCGCCCATACCGTCGGCGAAGGTTTCGAGACGGTGAAGAGTCGCTTGCGCTATGCCTTTGCGCGATTGCGGCGTGATCTGGAGGCACAGGTGTGAGCAGCGACGCGGACAGGACCGTCGAACGCTTCATGGCAGGCGATGACAGACTCGCCGCGCTATTGCGTGAGCTGCCCGTCTACGAGGCGCCCGCAGCGATGACGGCGCACGTCGCTGCCCTCGCACGCGTGGCACAGAATGCCTTCGTGCCGGCTGCGCAGCTCGCGGCGAACACGCCCTTGATCTTTGAGCCTCCGGCCAGTCTCGAAGCCGGTTTTCTCGCCGAGGCGGCGCGCATCCAGGCGGCTCAACAACCGCGCCATGACGCTGTCCTCGAAGAGGTGCGCGCAGGCAAGGCTGTTGCGGCAGTGCTGGGTCACGATGTCACGGCTGAGACAACGGCCTGGCTGGCCGGCCGGTCGCAGCGCATCGCGGCGCAGGCTGAACGGACGGCAGGGCGTCCATCGCGAGCCGCGAGCAAATGGTGGCCGCGATTTGGCGTGGTATTGGCCTCGATTGCATTCGGCGCCGTGGCGACCAATCTCTGGCTTGCGCAACGGCATGCGTCAGCACCGCTGGCGACGGCCATGAACGAGGCCGCAGCGCCCGATGCTGCATCCGCTTCGGCAAGTACTGCTGTACCCGCATCTGCCGGAACGGGCTTGCCGCCGCCCGTTGCCCTGCAGGTTGCACCGATCGCGGAGATTTCCGCCGTGACCAGGCAGTCCGGGCTACCACCCAGCGAGTCGAAGCGCGCTGTGACCGAACGACTGCGTCAGTATGCCGAGATACAGCGTGCCGAGAAGCAGCGTGCCATGAAGGATGAGGCGGCCAGCGCCGAGGACGCTGCAGACGCGAAGCTTGGCCGCGAGATGGCGCAGCGCGCTGCGGAACAGGAGTTCGCGCCCGAGCAAGGACGCGAGGCGCTCGCGGTGGCCAGTGCCCGGCAGGCCCCAGCTGCCGAGGGGCGCATGAGCGCACCACCGCCTGCTGTTGCACCCGCCGCAGTCGCTGCAATCGTGGCGTCGCCAGAGCCCGCGCCAGCGAAAACAAAAAAGTCAGTAGATGGCGCCAGCAAGCCGCTGCGTCTGAGTCTCGCCATGCCAGCGCAAGCGGCCGCCGCATCGTGGCAGGCAATCGGCTACGAGCATGTGCCGCGTATTTTCGCGGCGCACCCGCAAGCGCAGGCCGTGCGTAGCTGGGCCGAACAGTTTCGTCAGGCCTTGCCCGCGCACTTGCGTCCGACGCAGATGAGGATCGAGCAGGACACGCGATTGCGCGACGATGCCCTGCGTCTCGAATAAGCCGATCGTCTTCGGTGCACTGCCCGGCCCGTCAGCCTGGGTATGTGCTCATGCCGGAGCAGGCCGCAGCTTTCCCCGCCCGGACTCAACGCGCAGCTCATTTGCCGAGGCCTGAAGATTTGCTTTCGTCGTGTAGCGTTTTGCATGGGACCAGGCAGCGCGTAGCAAAACGGGCGGCGCTGTTTCCTCAGGCGTGAGCAGCAGGCCATGACGGCGCAGCTTCTCACCACGCGCCACGCTGCCACTGGCCACGGTGAGCGGCACCGCAAGAATCAGAGGCACGAAAACCGGTAGCAGCCAGGCGATTGCAGCAGGTTTGGCCAGCAGGGTCAGGAATGTCCATTCCAGCGTCAGCAAGGTGTGGCCGATGAACCAGTTGTTGGCTTCCCTGTAGCTGACTGCATGGGCCTCACGCGGCGGTGACTGCCAGTCCACGCGCCAGCCGGTCAGCGCAGCGAGCACGAAGCAGGTGTGGGCGAACATGCGGATCGGCGCTTTCAGGATGGATAGCGCCGCCTCGGCCAGGGCACTCAGACACAACTTGCCGCTACCGCCAAAAAGTCCCTGCTCGCCGCGCAGCAGGATGACGAAAACGCCCAGCACGCGCGGCAGCATCAGCATGACTGCCGTGCACAGCCACAGGTAGCCCAGTATCTCCGGCATGATGCCATCCGGGTAGTCGCTGCTGACGTCGGCAAACAACCAGTAAGCGGTGCCGCTCAGCAGATAAGCAAACCATAGCGGTGCTGACAGATAGGCCATGACGCCAGTGACGAACATGGCGCGATGCACCGGCACGATGCCGGGCTCTGCTATGAGGCGGGCGTTGAGCAGATTGCCCTGACACCAGCGACGATCGCGCTCCAGTTCGGCGATGAGGTTGGGCGGCACCTGTTCGTAGCTGCCTTCCACGTCGGGCACTACCCAGACTTCATATCCGGCGCGGCGCATCAGCGCAGCCTCCACAAAGTCATGCGAAAGGATGTCCCCTGACAAGGGGCCGCGACCGGGCAACGGCGCCAGCGCGCAATGGCGCATGAAGGGCTCGACACGCAGGATGGCGTTGTGGCCCCAGTAGTGCGATTCGCCGAGCTGCCAGTACTGCATGCCGGCGGTGAATAGCGGGCCGGTGATGCGCGAGGCGAACTGCTGCGCCCGGGCATGCAGGGTGCTGTGGCCGCAGGCGCGCGGCGCGGTCTGGATGATGCCGGCTTGCGGGTTGGCTTCCATCAGGCGCACCAGACTGACGAAGCTCTCGCCGCTCATCACGCTGTCTGCATCCAGTACCAGCATGTAACGATAATTGCGGCCCCAGCGGCGGCAGAAATCCGCGAGATTGCCCGCCTTGCGTTTGCCCGGTCGTTTGCGCACGCGATAGAAAATGTGGCTGCAAGATGCATGTCCGGAGCCCGCTTCGTCACCCAGGGCCTCGCGCAGGCTCTGCCAGGCGCGGTATTCCTCGGCCTGCAAGGCTTCGTCGCGCGTGTCGGAGAGGACATAGAAGTCGAACAGTGACAGTGCCCCTGTTGTCGCCAGTGACTCGCATGAAGCGCGCAGCCCGGCAAACACGGTGCCGACATGTTCATTGCATATCGGTATCACGATTGCGGTGCGCGCGAGGCTGTCCAGCGGCGTGCGCGGCAGGTCGCGTGCAGACAGGCCGTGGTGATCGCCGCGCAGGCTGACGAAGAAACCCATGATCGCCGACCAGAAGCCGGCAGACACCCACGCGAAGAGCGTGCTGAACAGCGCCAGTTGCAGGGCCGACAGGACGGGACTGGTGCCGAAAGGCAGGGCACGTGACATCAGTACGCCCGCCGCAAGCGCGCACGTCGTAATCAGCACAATGAGCGCAACGCGTCGGCGACGGGCAGCCCCCTCCCAGCTGGCTTCGCGCGGCACGGGGGACGTCGGCCGGGACGAGGTGAAGCTAACGCTCAGCATGCGCCATACGCCACGCCTGAAGCCGTGCCAGGGGCGTGCAACCATCGAGCCACGCCGTATTGGTGGCACGTCCGGCGTGGTCGACAGCAGGCGCAACACGTCATCCGACGTGGAGCGCGCCGTGCCGGCTGCTAGCGGGGGGGTATCACGTTGCTCCATGTCTCGCTCAAGGTGTCGTTGCGATGTTTCAGATAGGCACGCAGTTCTACCGGTTTGGCCGGGTCGATGCGCCGTACGCGCATGGCCAGCCGCCAGCCACTGGCGACTTCGTTATGAAAGACGGTGTGCTCGACAATCTGCGCATTGGACACGGCACTGACGACGGCCTCGACCGATGCGTCTGGTGTGAGTGCAGCAAAAGACGGGCCCGCAAAATCGACCACGAATCGCTCGTCCTTGTCGGGCTGTTTTGTGTAGCCGCCGCCGCGCCGCGATTGTACGGTCCAGCCATTCGGCGGGAGCTGTGCCTTTGCCGACTGCATGTGGATGCGCCATGCCAGATCCAGCGGCTTGCCTGGCGTCGGCTGCGTTTGCGGCACCCAGTAAGCGACGATGTTGTCGTTGGTCTCGTCGAGTGTCGGCAATTGCAGTAATTCGATCCGGCCCGGGCCCCATTTACCGGTTGGTTCGACCCATGCGCTCGGCCGCAGGTCGTAGCGCGCTTCAAGATCCTCGTAACTGGAGAACGCGCGATCACGCTGCATGAGGCCAAAGCCCCGTACCTCGTTCATGCTGAAAGAGGTGGTCAGCGGCGCTTGCGGGTTCACCAGCGGACGCCAGATCCATTCGCCCTCACCGGTCTGGATCGACAGGCCGTCCGAGTCGTGCACCTCGGGCCGGAAGTTGCCGCTGCCGGGTTGATTCTCGCCGTACTGGTACATGCTGGTCAGGGGGGCTATCCCCAGCGTGGCAACGGGCTTGCGCAGGAACAGGCGGGCCTGCACGTCCATTGTTGTCTCGCTGCCGGGCGTCATGACGATGCGATATGCGCCCGTGGCACTCGGCGAATCGAGCAATGCGTAAAGCGTCAGGCTCTTTGCGTCGGCGGCCGGGCGTTCGATCCAGAACTCCTTGAAGCGCGGGAATTCCTCGCCCTGAGCGCCCACCGTGTCGATGGCGAGAGCGCGTGCAGACAGGCCATAGCGCTGGCCGCTGCCGAGGGCGCGGAAATAACTCGCGCCGAGGAACACGGCCAGTTCGTCCTTGTAGCCGGCATTGTTCAGTGGATAGTGAATGCGGAAACCGGCGAAACCGACGTCGCCCCAGCTGTCTTCTTCACGCGGCGTCAGGCCGGTGACCGGGCCGTAGTTGAACGCCTTGCGATCGAAGCGGATCGGGTGTGCACCTGTCTCGTCGATCTCGTTGATATGCACGGGTGCCGTGAAGTAGCCACCGACATGGAAAAACATCAGTTCGAACGGCAGCCTGCGGTTACGCCATAGCGCCTTGTCCGGCTGGAAGCGGATATCGCGATACTGGTCGTAGTTCAGCTCTTTCAGCGTAGCCGGAATCTTGTTGTCATCGCTCTGATAGGGGATGGCAGCCAGTTTCTGCGCGCGCGTGGCGACGTCGTCGAAGCCGAAAGCCTTGCCCGGTGAGGGGAGCCACGCAAACATGAAAATGGCCAGTGCGGCCATTGCATGTGCATATCGGATCCTCGCCGAGAACGGATGAAGGGAAAGTATCGTCACGTCTCTTCTATTCTCTCGTTGAAAAGGGCTTACACGAACAGCCCGCATCTGCACACAACGCTTACCTTTCTGACGCAGCCGACGTCGCTGTTTGGCGACGCTAGCGACACCTGTTGCGGGTTCGGCAACTGAGGGCGGCCCGCCCAGGCGTCCAACTCGACATCGTTGCGAAGGCCGAATTTCCAGCGGACGCGTCTCGCAGACGCGAGCCCTTCAGGATCTGATGGTATGGGCAGACAGCGACAAGGACTGTGCGCTAGCGGACACACGTTCATCCTGCGTAAGCAATTGCAGTACCCGGAGTTTGCGAGTGGCGGTGGTTTGTGCAGCGAGCACGAACAGTCGCTGCAAAAATCATGGGTCATCGGCTCGGCAATGGCCGGTGTGACGTTGCCGTTGTTGAGGCAGGCGCTGGCCCTGCCGCGAATCGCCTTTCTTCAGATAATGCCACCAGCATTATTGGTGGAAGCGCGTGACGTTTGGTGCCGGGCGCTTCAATGATCTCTTGGCTGACACGCATTCCTTCGCCCTGCTGAATGGAGCCGAAAGGCGCCAGTCATGCACTGGCATGAGGCGCTTGTTGGCGTGCGATCGGTGCATCAGGTAGGCATAGGGCAGCCATGCATGTCGTCGGGTTCGAGGCTGATCATCTGCGCATCTGCCTGTTTGATGGGAATGAGCGCCCGCGCAGGCCGATGCCGTACAGGCCTTCACCTGTCGATTCCAGCGGCAACTCGGGTTGCGGCCGCCAGGCGTGGTGATGCGAGAGCCGTGCAAATCGCTGAGCGTGGCTTATTCAAGCAACTTGCGATGCCGAGCGCTGTCGCCGCGAGGCACTTCAGGTCGTCGAAACCCACTTTCTTCCAGGCTCAATCAAGGCTGCGTGAGATGACCTGAGGCCAGCCTTATTTGTGCGGGTGCAGCAATAAAGCAATGTGGGGCGCTGTGACAAAGTCCTCGATTGACGCCCGACCTGACGATGTGACCGAGAACCTGCTGCCTATAATCGCGCACCTCAAAGCTGCCGAAGTCTGGCGAGACGTTCGACAGCCCAGGGGAAAACAGCACGTCCTTGAAGGCGTGCAACACCTAAAAGAGTTGGACCGAGGAGCATAGTCATGTCGTTCAAAGTGCAGCGCGTCAGCGCGGCAGTATCCCTATTGTTGCTTGTCGCCGCGTGCGGCGGTGGGAGTGGTGGGGATGGTGGCAGCACAGCTGCTGCCAATAGTTCAAACAGTTCATCATCCGCTGCATCTGCCGGCGCTTCGTCAACTACCAGTTCTTCTTCAAGCAGCGCCATTGTTGACGGCGGTTCGAGTTCCAGCGCCGCGTCGAGCGTTGCCCCTGGCGGCGTGGCGCCCGGCAGTATCGATGCAAAGACCCTGACTGATACGGCGGCGGCCCCCATCAATGGCTGGAGCGGTTTCTCGACCATGGGTGCGCGCTCCTATCTGGCTGCCTCGGACCCAAAGAACACGGCAGGCCACGTTGCGACGGCCACGCCTGCACCGGGTACACCCACGGCTTATCCCGTCATCGCCACCGACCCGAGTGGCGGCGCGCTGACCTTCGAGCGCGAAGTGGCACCGGCTTCCGGCTGGCACGCCTTCTATCGCAAGGGCGACACGGTCGGCAATCACCAGGCTGTGACGGTCACGGGCGGTTCCTCGGCAGTAGCCAATCGCATCTACACCTGCGGCACCAAGAAGTGCATTTTCGACGCGATCAAGGAAGCCAAGAACGAGCCTAAGATCATCCGCGTGTTCGGCAATATCGACATGCGTGTGGATGACGATGGCGTGTTCCGCGACTTCACCAGCTGGGACGACCAGAAGGCGTCCTCCATCGTGTTGCCTTCCAACACGACGCTGGTCGGTATCAACGCACCCGACGGTTCACCCGCGCGCCTGATCTCGGTGCAGATCGAGATTGGCAAGGAGTTCCCGAGCACAGTGAATTCGTCTTTGGTCGATTACGAGTACTGGATCAAGACGCTCAAGAAACCGCAGGAGGACTATCCCGGCTGGACGCGTAATGTCATCGTGCGCAACCTGTGGCTGCAGACCAATTACGATGTGCAGCCTGAAGGCAGCTCCGACGCGTACTACGATGGCATGGTTGTGGCGATGGCCCAGCAGGTGTGGATCGACCATGTGACCATCACGGACGGTCAGTACAAGGACAAGGACCTCAGCGGCACCCGCCATGACGGCGCGCTCGACATCGTGCGCGGCTCCGACTATGTGTCGGTTACCAATAGCGCCTTCATTGAGCACGGCAAGACGACACTCGTATCCAACTCCGATTCGGGCCGCCAGTGGAGCGACGAAAACCGCTTCCACGTCACCTTCCACGACAACTACTACAAGGACACGGCGCAACGCATCCCGCGTGTGCGCTGGGGTCAGGTGCATGTCTTCAACAACTACGTGTCGGGCGACCGTGACTCGACGACTGCGCATGAGTACGAAGGCGGCGTGGGCGTGGGTTACAAGGGCGATGTACTGGTGGAAAGCACCCTGTGGTTCGTCGAGCCGACCAAGGCGACCGAGGCCTGCAGCAAGATCGTTGTGGACCATGGCAGTGGCACCAGCTTCCGTCAGAGCAATACCTGGCTGAAGAGCGTGAAGTACCTGCCGGCCGGTCTGGACGTGAGTGCAACGCTGGCGACCTGTGGCCTGCCGAGCGTGAATCTGTGGACACCGCCTTACAGCTATTCGCTCGAAGCCACACCTCTGAATCTGGAATGCAGGATTCCGAATACGGCCGGCGCTGGCAAGATTGGCATGTATGCAGTGACGAGCACTGGCTGCTCGAGTGTCAGTTCGAGTGTCAGTTCGAGCGCAGCATCCAGTGCAGGCTCGTCCACTTCCACTTCCACTTCCACTTCCACTTCCTCGTCCTCTTCCGCGGCAGGTAGCAGTTCGTCTGCAGGCACTTCGAGTAGTTCATCGTCCGCAGGCGCTTCGAGTAGTTCTTCGTCGGCGGTAGCGGGCGTGACGGGTACGTGGTCGGAAGCCTTCACAGCTGCGGATGCGACGGCATTTTTCTCGACGACGTATGCTTCAGCTCCCGGCTCTTCAAGTATTCCAATGTATGTCAAAGGTGGTGGCACGATTACCGTGGCGCCGGGACAGCTGATCCTGAATGGAGGGCGTTTTACAATTGGCGCATTGGGTTCGGTGGCGACGACCGGAAGCACCGGCACACCTCCATTGGTAACACCCGGTGGCGTATTCACGGTCGTCGGTAAGACTTGTACCGTGTCATTTGTCGTGAGCACTGCGGGTACTGGCACGGGAAAAAAATTCCAGATTCTCGTGGATAACAACGGTACAAGTGCGAGTGCTTCACCGCACGGTGCTGCATCGAAGATTCTGGATGTTGATGTCACGACCCTGGTAGCAGGTTCGTACTCCTATCCGATTGGGCTTACGACAGCAGGCTTCACGTCAGGGTCGTTCCTGCAGTTCCGGACAGAGTCCGGAGCGACGGTCGGAATAAGCAGTGCAGGTCTGATTTGTAGCTGATTTGCATTTGGCGAAGTCGATGTGAAAAGAGCGCTCGCAAGAGCGCTCTTTTTGTATGGCGTATCGAATCACCGGCGTCACGAGTGGAGATTTTTCATTTGTCCGACATGCGCAAATGTAATTTCAGTCAGTTACGCAACGCCATTTGCACTGCGCTCACCACGCTCCGCCAATCCCCCGGCACAGGTTGACGGAAAATGCGCATCGACGGGTACCAGGCCGTACTCTCGCCGCGCTGCCCCCAGCGCCAGTCAGGTCCGGCGGGCAGCAGTAGCCAGACGGGTTTGCCGAGGGCGCCGGCGAGGTGGGCGATGGCGGGAGAGAAAGTCGATCTGCATATCAAGCAAGGGGGTGTTGCCGGCGCAACATTGGATGTCCAGCGCGTCCATGCCGTAGCCGCGAAACGGCGATGCGGTCGTCGCGCGTCGGCCGAGTTGTCGGCGCTGGCCAGCCCACATCTCGCCCACTGTGGGGTGCCTCGGCGCTCAGCCAACCATCTACTGACGCCAGAGTTTGCGCTGCGGTGCGTAACCGCCGCGCGCAAAGCAATGCCACCTGTTGTGGGACGTTGATGCTGTTCGCAGACAGGCGGCACGGAAAGTTTGTCGTGATCCGGCCCCTTCATCTGCAGCTTACTGATGAAGGGGCCGGTGTGTTGTTCAGGCCGTCGGCAAGATCAACCCGTGACAGGTTCGCTGGCGGGCTTTGTTTCTGCCGCGGCTTGCACCACGGCTTTAGCTTCGGCTTCGGCTTCAGCTTCTGCCTCGTCATCCGGCACTTTCTTGACCAGACCCAGCCGGTGCTGCAGCCAGTCGAAGGACAGGTAAAGCGACGGCGTGATGTAGAGCGTGATCAGCTGCGAGAAGATCAGACCGCCGACGATGGCGACGCCCATCGGCTGACGCAGCTCGGCACCCGCACCGAGGCCCAGCGCAATGGGCAGCGCGCCCATGACGGCCGCCAGCGTGGTCATGAGAATCGGGCGGAAGCGCAGACGGCACGACTCGACGATGGCCTCAGCCGGTGTGAGACCGCGCTCACGCTCGGCCTCCAGCGCGAAGTCGATCATCATGATGGCGTTCTTCTTGACGATGCCGATCAGTAGCAGGATGCCGATCATGGCGATGAAAGTCAGCTCCAGTCCAACGATCTGCAGCGACAGCAGCGCGCCGACCGCGGCGGACGGGATACCCGCCAGAATTGTCACCGGGTGTATCCAGCTTTCATACAGCATGCCGAGCACGACGTAGATCACTGCAATGGCGATCAGGATCAGCCACAGCTGGCTGGTCTGCGAGCTCTGGTAGACCGCAGCATCGCCCGCGAAGGCACCGAACACATTCGACGGAATGTTCAGCGAATCCTTCAGGCTCTGCACTTCTTCGACCGCCTGCGACAGCGTCACGCCATCGGCAAGATTGAACGACAGGGTGACGGCGGCAATCTGTCCCTGGTGGTTCACCGAGTTGTTGGCGGCGATGCGTTCGACGTGCGCAAAGGCGGAGATTGGAACGAGCTGGCCGGTCCTGGTGCGCAGCTTGAGGAATTCCAGACCGGACTCGTCGGCTCGGTAGTTGTCGGCCCACTGCATGATGACCGGGAAGTTGTCTTCCGGCGCGTAGATGGTCGCGACCTGACGTTCGCCGAAAGCGTTGTTGAGCACGGTGCGCATGTTCGCCATGTCGATGCCGAGACTCAGCGCCTTGTCCTTGTCCACCACCAGCTTGGCCTGCAAACCGCGCCGTTCGGCGTCGCTGTTGATGTCCTTGAGCAGGGGCGATTCGCGCAGCTTGCGTTGCAGGCGGTCGGCCCAGTCGGCGACGGTGGCGTAGTCGACGGCCTGCAGGGTGTACTGGAAGCGGCTATTGGACTGGCGGCCACCGAGGCGCAGATTCTGGATCGCCGAATAGGAGACCTGGGCGCCCGGAATCCCGGCTGTGTCGCGGCGCAGGCTTTCGAGCACCTTCTGCATCGGCGGGCGTTCGCTGCGCGGCTTGAGCGTGATGAAGATGAAGCCGCGATTGCCGTTGCCGGAATTCGAGACGACGTCGCTGACGTAAGGATTGGCACGGATCTTTGTGTCGAGCTTGAGCAGCAGATCGCGCATGGCGGGCCATGCCATATCCTGCGAAGCCTGCACGGGTGCACGCACTTGGCCGATGTCTTCTTCAGGGAAGAATCCCTTCGGCATGATGATGTAGAGCCATACCGTCACCACGCAGGTGGCCAGCGCGACGAGCAACATGATCCAGCGGCGCGTGAGCGTCCACGCCAGCGTGCTGGTGTAGGCATTCAGGGTGCGATCGAAGCCGCGCTCGAACCAGCGGCTCCAGGCCGGGATTTCGTGCTCTTCCGGCTCATGCGAGATGAAGCGCGCGGCCAGCATCGGGATGATGGTCAGCGCGGCAGCTGCCGACACCATGATGGACAGCGTCACGACCACGGCGAACTCGTGGAACAGCAGGCCGACGGTGCCCGGCATGAAGAAGATGGGGATGAACACCGCCACCAGCGAGATGGAAATGGACACCACCGTGAACGCCACTTCGCGCACGCCCCTGATGGCGGCCGCAAACGGTTCCATGCCGTCCTCGACGTGACGCACGATGTTTTCGAGCACGACGATAGCGTCGTCAACGACGAGGCCGATGGCGATGGTCAGGCCCATCAGCGAGATATTGTCTAGGCTGTAGCCGGTCCACAGCATCAGGCCGAACGTACCGAGCAGGGACGCAGGCAGCGAGACGGACGGGATCAGCGTGGCCGGTAGGCGCCGCAGGAACATCAGGATGACCATCATCACCAGACCGATGGTCAGCAGCATGGTCAGATTCACGTCATGAATCGAGTCGCGGATCGAGATCGAGCGGTCGTTGAGGATGTCGATCTGCACCGACGCAGGCAACTGCTCCTGCAGGCGCGGCAGTGCCGCACGCACCGCGTCCACCACCGCCACCGTATTGGCATTGGGCTGGCGCAGCACCTGCAGGTTGATGCCGCGTGCACCATTGGTCCAGCTGGCGCTGCGGACGTTCTCGACGCTGTCTTCCACGTTGGCCACGTCGCTGAGGCGCACCGACTGCCCGTTCTTGCTGGCAACGATCAGATTGGCGAAGGCTTCTGCATTGGTAAGCTGGTCGTTGGTACTCAGCACCAGGGTCTGGCGCGCGCCCTGCAGGGTGCCGATGGGAGTGTTCGAATTGGCGGCGGCCAGCGAGGTCGCCAGCTCGGTGATCGAAAGGTCGCGCGCTGCCAGCTTGCCGGGGTCTACGTTAATGCGTACGGCATAGCGTTTCTGGCCATTGATGGTCACCTGCGCGACGCCGGGCAGCGTCGCCAGACTCGGCGAGATCAGATTGTCGGCAAAGCTGTTGAGCTGGTCGAGCGACAGCGAGGGCGAGTTGAGCGTGATGAACAGGATCGGGTCATCTGCCGGATTGACCTTGCGGTAACTCGGCGGATTGGTCATGTCGCGCGGCAACTGGCGGTTGGCGCGCAGCAGCGCTGCCTGTACGTCAATCGCGGCCGAGTCGATGTTGATGCTCGGGTCAAACTCCAGCGTGATCGAGGTATTGCCGAGTGTGCTGCTGGAAGTCTGGACGCGCAGGCCGGCAATCGTCGAGAACTGGCGCTCGAGAATCGTCGCAACCGACGATGCCATCGTTTCCGGGCTGGCGCCCGGCAGCGATGCCGACACATTGATGGTCGGCTGGTTGAATGATGGCAATGCGGCGATCGGCAACTTGAACCAGGCAGCCAGGCCGCCGATCATGATGGCGATCCACAGTAGCGTGGTGCCGACCGGGCGACGGATACACAGTTCTGAGAAACTCATGTTCATTGCGCGGCAGCTCCTGCAGCCTTGCGTTCACGCCACCGCTGGATGATGGCCGCACGTTGCTCGGCGTCCATGTTCGCCCAGGCTTCCGGGTTGCGCGGCGTAAAGCCTTCCGGCAACTTGTCGCCGGCGGTAGCGGCGGGCGCCGCGCTGTGCTGGCCCGCTTCCTTGCTTGTGTCCCGGCTTGTGTCCTTATCCTTGCGCTTGCCACGGTCGGTTGCGGCCTGGCCTTCGCCAGCGGGTGAGTCAGCCTTGCCGTCAGCCTGCGGACCGGACTGATCACTACCGCGACGGCCGCCGCGGCGTCCGCTGCCCTTGGCGTCGTCGTTGACCTCCTGCACCTTGCTGCCGGGGCGCAAGTTCTGTCCGCCTTCAAGCACTACCTTGATGCCCGGGCCGATGCCCTTGAGCACAGCCTTCTCGTCGACGATGCGCACCAGAACCACGGGTTGCGCAGCAACCGTCTGGTCATCCTTCACGATATACACCAAACGGCCATTTGGCCCGTTTACGATGGCCTGCGAGGGCAGCACGACCGCATCCTTGACCTCGCCGGCGACGATTTTCACAGTCACGTACTGGCCGGGCCACACACGGCGCTCGTCATTCTCCAGCTTGGCCTTGACGGCAATCGTGCCCGAAGTGCGATCAACGGTGCTATCGAGAAAGACCACTTCGCCCTTCAGGAGGTGGTCGCTGTCCAGATCCACACTGACCTTCATCGGCCCCTGGCGCTGGCCTGCCAGGAGGATGGGCAGATCGCGTTCAGGCAGCGAGAAGCTGACACCGATCGGATTCATGCGCGTGATCTTGACCATCGAGGTCGACGTGGCATTGGACGTCACCAGGCTGCCGGGACGCACGCCGATCACACCGGCGCGTCCGTCGAAGGGCGCACGGATGGCGGTGTAGGACAGGCTAACGCGGGCCTGATCCACGGCAGCCTTGTTCTGTGCCAGCAGGGCTTTGGCCGCATCCAGCTTGTCGCGTGAAGCGTCGAGCGCAGCGGGCGAAGCAAAATTGCGATCGGCCAGGTCTTTGGAGCGAGTGAGGTCGCGTTCAGCGGCGGAGACCAGCGCTTGCGTACCGAGCACGGTGGCTTCAAGGCGGGCCACGTTGGCAACGTCATCGCGGTTATCGAGGGAGAACAGCAGTTGTCCGCGCTTGAGCTCGTCGCCTTCCTTGAAGTGAATCTTCTCGACGGTGCCGTTTTTCTGTGGCCGGACATCGACATCATCCAGCGCAATCACATTGCCCTGTGCTTCCAGCGTCAGCGTCACCGCCTCGAGGCGCGTCGTGGCTACGCTCACTGCCGTCGGGCGATTGCCCCGGCTGGCATTGCTTCCCGATACGGCTTTGTCACCTTTTGGAGCAGATTGATCGGCGGAGGCACTGGCCGATGGCGTAGCGTCTTTTTTTTCGCAACCTGCCAAGGCGGCCACGCACAGGGCGAGCGTCAGTGATGAAACTGCAACACGTGCAACAGAACGGAACGACATAAAAATAAATCGCCGCCACGTTGCCGCGACAGCGCCACAATTGATCAACCCCAATGTTTTGTGACAAGCCCCGTGGTATGGACCGGGGAAGTCGCGATTTGTTGCGAATCCTCCTGTATTTCGGTCAGGACTCACAAGGTCAAAGTGTTACAAATTGCTATTGCAGCGTTGCAATTCGCACGTTTGATCGGAAGCCCTGCCGCAACCGGCCGAATACTAGTTCACGCGCAGCCTTTCCCGGCATGTCTTGATCGCGACTTGCCATCTATAGGCCGCCCGTTGTTGTTTTGTTTCCCCGGCACTTTTTGCGCTCATCGACTCGACCTACAGCGCCGCAGCGTACGCAAGCTCTGTGCCATAATCATCCTCAGCTAAACACACAGCACCACAAAAGGACTCACATGGACGACAACAAGGCAAAAGCGCTCACCGCCGCGCTTGCTCAGATTGAAAAGCAGTTCGGCAAAGGCTCCATCATGCGATTGGGCGATGGTGAAGTCGTCTCCGACATCGAAGCCATCTCCACCGGTTCGCTCGGTCTCGACATCGCGCTGGGCATTGGCGGCCTGCCACGGGGCCGCGTGGTTGAAATCTACGGACCTGAATCGTCGGGCAAAACCACCCTGACCCTGCAAGTCATTGCTGAACTGCAGAAGATGGGCGGCACCGCAGCCTTTATCGACGCCGAGCACGCGCTTGACGTCACCTATGCGCAAAAACTGGGTGTCAACGTTGGCGAACTGTTGATTTCGCAACCGGACACCGGTGAGCAGGCGCTGGAAATCGCCGACATGCTGGTGCGCTCCGGCGGCGTCGACATGGTCGTCATCGACTCGGTCGCGGCGCTCACGCCGCGTGCCGAAATCGAAGGCGAGATGGGCGACCAGTTGCCTGGCCTGCAGGCCCGATTGATGAGCCAGGCGCTGCGCAAGCTCACCGCCAACATCAAGCGTACCAATACGCTCGTCATCTTCATTAACCAGATCCGCATGAAGATCGGCGTCATGTTCGGTAGCCCGGAAACGACCACTGGCGGTAACGCGCTGAAGTTCTACGCCTCCGTGCGTCTGGACATCCGCCGTACCGGCACGATCAAGAAAAATGACGAGGTCATTGGCTCGGAGACCAAGGTCAAGGTCGTCAAGAACAAGGTTTCGCCACCCTTCAAGGAAGCGCACTTCGACATCCTGTATGGTGCTGGCATTTCGCGCGAAGGCGAGATTGTCGACATGGGCGTCGAGCACAAATTCGTCGACAAGTCGGGTGCGTGGTACGCCTACAACGGCGAGAAGATTGGCCAAGGCAAGGACAATGCGCGCGACTTTCTGCGCGAACATCCGGAAATGGCCCGCGAGATCGAGAACAAGATTCGCGATGCAGTAGGCGTCAAGACGATGCAGGCAGTCGTCGCAGAATAAAGCCTGATCGAGAAGCTTTGCTGACCTTGGCGCCGCCGTGAAAAAGCAGCCAGCCACATCGCTCAAGTCCAAGGCGCTGCGAATGCTTGCCACACGCGAGCATTCGCGCGCCGAGCTCAAGCGCAAACTGAGCGCCAAGGCAGAAGAAGGTGATGACGTGGAAGCCGTGCTGGAACGCATGGCTGAGACGGGGCTTCAGTCAGACGAGCGTTTTGCTGAAAGTTATGTACGTTCGCGTGCCGCTCGTCTCGGCACGAGCCGCTTGCAATACGAGCTCGTCAAGCGCGGCGTGACGCAAGAAGTGGCTGACACGGCGCTCAGCGAAGTGCTGGAAGAAGATGAGCTGACACGCGCACGTGGCGTGTGGTTGAAAAAATTCGGGCAGCCGCCCGAGGACCGGCAGGAATGGGCGCGACAAGCGCGCTTTCTGCAATCGCGCGGCTTTTCGGCGGAAATCATTCGCAAGTTGTTGAGAGATGGATTCGATGAGCCTGCTGAAGGTTGAAGGTGTACGCAAGCGCTACAAGTCGCGCACCGTGGTCAAGGACGTGTCCTTCGAGGTGGGCGGCGGCGAAGTGGTCGGTCTGCTTGGCCCGAACGGGGCAGGCAAGACCACCACGTTCTATATGATCGTTGGCCTCGTCAAGGCCGATGGCGGACGCATCCATCTCGACAATACCGAGCTGACCCATCTGCCGATGCACCGACGCGCGCAGCTCGGCTTGTCATACCTGCCGCAAGAGAATTCCGTCTTTCGCAAGCTCACTGTGGCCGAGAACGTCCGCGCCGTACTGGAGCTGCAGAAACTCAAGAAGCCCGAGCTGGAGAATCGTCTCGACGAGTTGCTCGAAGAGCTCAGCATCAGCCACCTTCGTGATGCTACTGCCATATCTTTGTCGGGCGGCGAACGGCGTCGCGTAGAAATAGCCCGCGCCTTGGCGACGCAACCCAAACTGATCCTGCTCGATGAGCCTTTCGCCGGTGTCGACCCGATCGCGGTCATCGACATCCAGAAGATCATCGGCTTTCTCAAGGCTCGCGGTATTGGTGTGCTCATCACCGACCACAATGTGCGCGAGACCCTCGGCATCTGCGACCATGCGTGGATTATTAACGCTGGCGAAGTGCTGGCTGGCGGGCGACCGCAGGAGATTGTGCACAATGACCAGGTAAGGCAGATCTACCTCGGCGAGCATTTCAAGCTATAGCCCCGGCACATAGATTTCCAGCATGAAACCATCGCTACAGTTACGCCTCTCGCAGCATCTGGCGCTCACACCACAGCTGCAGCAGTCGATCCGACTTCTGCAGCTTTCGACGCTCGAACTCAATTCCGAGATTGAGAAAATGCTGCTCGACAATCCGCTCCTTGAACGTGAAGGCGGGGATGACGAAGGTGGTAGCGAGGGCGGTGAGCCAGCACCCGCTGTCGAGTTGGCAGGTACCGAATCTGTCGCTGCCGAAACTGATTTCTCTGCCGAGCGTATTGCATCGATCAACGAGGGCGACTTCGAGCCATCGGCGGCCGAGATGCCGGATACGATCACCGAAGCCTATGACAGCGTTTCCGACGATGACATTGGCGAAGCTGCCGAGTGGCGTTCCGAAGCCGGCAGCGGCAGCAAGAGCAATGACGGCGACGACGATTCCGATTTCCAGGAATATCAGACCAGCTCCATTTCCTTGCGCGAGCACCTCGACGGCCAGGTCTCGCTCATGCCGCTCTCCGATCGCGATCGCGCGCTGGTGCGCCTGATCATCGAGGCGCTCGAAGAAGATGGTTATCTTGTTCAGAGTCTCGAAGAGCTATTGCCTGTCATTCCCGAAGAGTGGGAAGTCGAACTTGAAGAGCTCGTCACCGCACTGCGTCACGTGCAGCATTTCGATCCGGTCGGAGTCGGCGCGCGCAATCTTCAGGAGTGTCTGCTGCTGCAACTCAAGGCCATGCCCAGGAGCCCGACACGTGATCTGGCCATGGGCATGGTGGAGCATTGCCTTGAAAACCTGGCCGCCCGTGATTTCGTCAAGATCCGGCGTCGCCTTGGCTGCGACGACGATGGCCTGAAGGCCGCACACACCCTGATCCTGCGTCTCAATCCGCACCCCGGTTCGGATTTCACGCCGCTGGATGCGCGCTATATCGTGCCGGATGTGATCGTGCGCAAATACCGCGGCGCGTGGACTGCTAATCTGAACCCTGAAGCCATGCCAAAGCTCAGGATTCACCGCGTGTACGCCGATATCCTTCATCAGAATCGCGGCATCAATGGCTCGCTGTCGAATCAGCTACAGGAAGCGAAATGGCTGATAAAAAACGTCCAGCAAAGATTTGACACAATCTTGCGCGTATCACAGGCTATTGTTGAAAGACAGCGGCAGTTTTTCGATCACGGTGAAGTGGCCATGCGCCCCCTCACCTTGCGCGAAATTGCCGAAGAACTTGAACTGCACGAATCGACCGTGTCGCGTGTGACGACGCAGAAGTACATGGCGACCACCAAGGGGATCTTTGAACTTAAGTACTTTTTTGGCAGTCACGTGTCCACGGACACTGGCGGTGCCTGCTCCGCGACGGCGATTCGCGCGCTGATTCGTCAGATGGTGGCAGGTGAGGACGGCAAGAAGCCGCTGTCCGACGCGAAGATTGCCGAAATGTTGGGCCAGCAGGGTATCGTCGTGGCGCGCAGAACGATTGCCAAATACCGCGAGTCACTCAATATTCCGCCGGTCAGTCAGCGCAAGTCGATCTAGGGTTAAAGGAGTGCTCCATGAATCTGAAAATCACCGGTCATCACCTGGAAGTCACGGACTCGATCCGTGAATACGTCACCAGCAAGCTCGACAGGGTGATTCGTCACTTTGAACACGTGACCGCAGTACACGTGATTCTTTCAGTGGCGAAGCTCAAGCAGAAAGCAGAAATCACGGTTCATGTACGCGGCAAGGATATTTTTGTAGAAAGTGAAGAGGCGGATCTGTACGCCGCCATCGACAGCATGATCGACAAACTTGATCGACAAGTCGTCAAGCATAAGGAAAAGAAGGCGGACCACACTCGCGACGCCATCAAGCACCAGCCCACGGCAGAACTCTGAAGCTGGCCACAAGCCGGAACTCAGCACTTCAAGCCGCACTTGGTTCGCGGCATTCTCGCCAGACCAGCCGCCCGCAGTGCGCTCATTTACAAAGGGCGCTGGCCGGGCGGCACAAATTTTACGGCCCTCATCCCGCTAACTTTTCGCCAGTATCCAGACTCAGGCGCGGCCATGATTTCCACCGATCATGTGCACTTCTTCCGCGGTTCTCGTGCTGTTCTCGACTTCGCTGTGGATGTCAGGCATATAATTTGAGTCAACGTCATTTTTGACATAAACGTTGAACACTGACTGGGTGCTCATGCCCGGCCTGTTGTGTAAGCCATGCCATTTAGCTCCACCATCAGGCAGCGCCACGTCGTCGCCTTGATCGAGGACCAACCATCCGCCTGCATGAATCTGATCTCGAAGATCCTTCCCACAGCCAATGTTATGGTGGATTTCCAAGCCACAGCCAAGGGTGCGGTATTTGAAGCCGTTGCTGTGGTTTTTGAACGCCAGGCAGGTCTGTCCAGCAAGCTCGTGACCGATGCGCTGAACCAGCGTGAGAAGTTGTGCTCGACCGGGCTTGGTCAGGGCGTCGCCATTCCGCATGGACGCATCAAGGGACTCAAGGCACCGTTGGGCGCCTTCGTCCGCATGGCGGAGCCGATTCCGTTCGATGCCCCCGATGGCAAACCGGTAGGCCTGATCTTCGTCATGCTGGTGCCCGAACAGGCCAACGAAAGCCACCTGCAACTTCTGTCTGAACTTGCGCAGATGTTTAGTGATCGAGAATTTCGTGATGCGTTGACCGCGGCCAGCGATGCGCATGCCCTGCACAGTCTTTTTGCCGAATGGAACCCGAATGCGGCGAACCAGCGTCGCCCAGCTGTTTGAGGCCAACCGGGCTGGCCTGCGTCTGCGCCATGTCGGCGGACGCCTCGATACACACATCACCGTACATGACAATCGGGTATGGGCCGCAGATCTCGTCGGCCACCTGAACATGATTCACCCGACGCGTCTGCAGGTCATCGGCGAAACCGAATTCGCCTGGGCGCGCCGTCAGGCGCGCGACAAGCTCGAACATCATCTGCTTGCCATTCTTGCCGCACCACCGCCGGGCATCATCGTCGCTGACGATTGCGAGGTGCCCGACATCATCCGCCGCAACTGCGAAGATGTCGGCGTACCGGTGCTGGCTTCGCCGCTGGAGTCGGCACGCGTCATCGACGCGTTGCGCTCCTACCTCGCACGCAAGCTCGCCGAGCGCGTCTCGCTGCATGGCGTGTTCATGGATGTACTGGGTCTGGGCGTGCTGGTTACGGGCGATTCGGGCGCAGGCAAATCGGAACTGGCCCTGGAGTTGATTTCGCGCGGCCATGGGCTTGTAGCCGATGACGTGGTGGAGATTTCGCGTATCGCTTCCGGCGTACTCGAAGGCCGTTGTCCGGAAATGCTCAAGGACTTCCTGGAAGTGCGCGGCCTTGGCATCCTGAATATCCGAACGATCTTTGGCGAGACTGCCTGTCGTCGCAAGATGCGTCTGCGCCTGATCGTGCATCTGCAGCGCCGCACGCCTGGCCATGACGAACCTTTGCGCCTGACGCTGGAAGACGAAGAGCAGGACGTGTTGGGCGTCGGCATTCGTCGCATCGTGCTGCCGGTGGCGGCAGGTCGCAATCTCGCCGTGCTGCTGGAGGCGGCTGTGCGCAATGCGATCCTGCAGCTCCGCGGTATCGATTCGGCGCAGGAGTTCGTTGATCGTCAGCGCCACGCGCTCGATAGCGAGGATCCGTTCGAGCATTGAGTCGGAGCGCGGCACACAAAATCAAAAAGGGCGCCGTGGCGCCCTTTTTGATTTTGTAATGCGTTTCAAGCTTACGGGCGCTCGCCGATATCGAACACCATCGGCTCGCAGCCTGCTTCGAGCGGCGAATAGCCGAAACCGATACGACCATGTGGCGGCAGTTCACATTCGCCGCGTTTGAGCAGTACTTCCACGCCATGCTCATCGACGAGATAAGTGCCATTGGTGCTGCTGTCGATCAGCACGAAGTGCCCATGACGCCACTCGATGCGCGCATGCTGGCGCGAAGCGCGGCGATCGGCGACGACCAAGTCGTTGGCTTCTTCACGCCCGGCAAGCAGTACCGGTTTATGTTCAGACACGAGCATGCTGGCGCCGTGATAGCGCAGCAGCAAGCGCGTGCGTGCGACTTCACCGTCGGCTGCGCTGGCGGGGACTACCGGGCGTGATCGTGACGACGGCATGACGGATGGCTGCGGCGGCGGCACCGTGAGCGGGCCCAGCGAGTTGGCCGCATGCAGATTGCCGGACTGTAATTCCACTAGTGGCATTTCAAGGCCGGCGGTATTGACCGCCAGTTGCGCGGTGGACGTCAGGTTGGCACGCATGCCTTCCGAAAACTGCGACACGGCATCATTCGAGACGAGAATCTGGCCTGCCGCAGCGAAAGGCAGCAGGCCGAGCGCCACCTCCATGTCTGCCGGGTTAAGTTTTGCGCCCACGCCAGCGTGCAGAACCACGCGCACGGCGAGGCTGACGCCGGACACGGGAGGCAGCTGCGAGATGCGCTTGATCATGTCATTGGCTGCCAGTGCGGCGCTGTCGCTGCGCGAGAAGGAGGCGGTCAGGCGGCCGGGCTCCGCGGGTAGACGACTGCCTGCATAGGCCTGTATGGAACGTTCGGCACGTGCCAAGGCGCGATCCACAGCGCGGGCGGCTTCGGCGGCACCCAGCTTTTCGGCCAGCGCCGCAGCGCCGGTGACTTCCGCCACCAACATGCTGGTTTCACCAACCGCATCACGCATCATTTTTTCTGGCTCCGTTGCCATTTACTGCGCTCCCCAGGTCATCCAGCGAACAGGGCTTTCGCTCGTGCCCGGACTGGTTGGGAGATCCGGCTCGTCGAAAAGACGATCACCGCCGGCGAAATCACTTTCCGCAAGCTGTGCGTTGCGCTCCAACGTCTTGAAGTTATACAGCATGCCATCGGCCAGATGGCTAGGCACTACGTTCTGAAGGGCAGTGGCGATCGATTCGATGCGACCTGGATGGAGGCGATCCCAGTCACGAAGCATGGCCTTGATCTGCTTGCGTTGCGCGGTCTCCTGGGAGCCACACAGGTTGCAGGGAATGATCGGGTAATCCATGGCGCGAGCAAATTTTGCGAGATCCGCTTCAGCGCAATAGGCCAGCGGGCGGATCACGATGTGCTGCCCGTTGTCGCTCACCAGTTTGGGCGGCATGGCTTTGATCTTGCCGCCAAAGAACATGTTGAGAAACATGGTTTCGATCAGATCTTCGCGATGATGACCGAGCGCGATCTTGGTCGCGCCAAGCTCATTAGCGATGCGGTAAATGATGGCACGGCGCAGGCGGGAGCACAGAGAGCAGGTCGTTTTGCCCTCGGGGATCTTGTCCTTGACGATGGAGTAGGTGTCTTCCGTGGCGATGTGATACTCGATGCCGACGGACTCGAAATACTTCGGCAACACATCAGCTGGAAAGCCGGGCTGCTTCTGGTCGAGATTCATGGCGATCAGGCGGAACTTCACCGGCGCACGCTGACGCATGGCCATGAGCAAGGTCAGCAGCGAATAGGAGTCCTTGCCGCCGGAGCAGCACACCAGCACCACATCGCCTTCTTCGATCATGTTGAAGTCGGAAATAGCTTGGCCAACCGACCGCGTCAGGCGTTTTTTAAGGCGCTCGACGGTGCTGGAGAGCTCCGGTACTACGGCGGGGTGGGCAACAACGGTTTCCATGATTCACGGGCAGACAGGCTTTGTTTGAATTATATGGTTGGCGCGGAACACAAAGAGTGCTTGTTTGTGATCAATGATGGCCAACAGCCTCGAATTTGTCACGACGTGGCCGAAAAGACCAGCCCGCAGCTTTTAGCAGGCAGTTCACCGGACAGGAGGCACCAATTGACGCCTCTGTAGCGGGATTTCCGTAGTTTTTCCCGGGAAATGCAGCTCGATCTTAAAGTCCGAGCCCGTTTCGTCGCGCGGGGGCTCACGTTATCGATGGCATCCGGCATGCCGCGAGGTATTCGTCCCGGAGACGTGCGACCAGCGTAGCAACATCTGGCGCGTCGTGAATCGTGGCGACGCCGTGACCGGCGCTCCACACGTCGCGCCAGGCCTTGGCTTCTTCCGCCAGATCCTTCAGCACTGCTTTGCCGATGCCAGCCTGCAATGATTCACGCGTATGCCCGGCCGCCGTGAGCGAAGGCAGCAGGAAATTGGCGTTGGCACCGGAGATGACATCGGTATATACGATGTCCTGCGCTCGGGCTTCGATTAGCATCTGCTTGTAGTCTGGCTGGGCGCGTGCTTCGGCCGTTGCGATGAAGCGCGTACCGAGATAGGCGAGGTCGGCGCCGAGTACTTCTGCGGCGCGGATGGCGTAGCCGTCGGAGATGGCACCACCAAGAATCAGGCAGCCGTCCCAGAACTCGCGGATTTCACGGACCAGCGAGAAGGGGCTCTGCGTACCCGCATGTCCGCCTGCTCCGGCCGCCACGGCAATGATGCCGTCGACACCGGCCTGGATGGCTTTGCGCGCATGGTGCGCGTGAATCACGTCGGAAAACACCAAGCCACCATAGGCGTGTACCGCTTCAACGACCGCGCCTGGATGCCCAAGGCTGGTGATGACAAAGGGTGTGCGATGGCGCACGACGGTTTCAAGGTCTTCCTGCAGGCGCGGGTTGCTGGCATGCAGGATGAGGTTGACGCCGTATGGAGCAAATACTCCCTGAGACGCTTGCGCTTCGTTGCGGGCAGCTTCGATCAGCGTCAGCCACTCATCCAGCTGGCTGGCCGGGCGGGCGTTGAGAGCGGGAAGGCTGCCTGCGACACCCGCACGGCAGGTGGCGATGACGAGTTCCGGTCCGGACACGAGGAACATGGGTGCGGCAATGGCAGGCAGACGCAGGGTGCCGTGAAAGCTTGCGGGCAGGGACATGACCAGCTCCAGTCGAAACGGACGGCGAGCCTAGCACGGTGCGATGGGCTGGGTGAACGGCGAAAACCCGATAAAAAGCCCCGCGGCGGATCCGGCGGCGGGGCGGGCGTCGTGTGCGGCTTTTGTCAGGCGCGCGGCGAGCCTTTGAGGAGCTGCGAGACCTGCACGCGCAGTGCATCAGCTTGCGAGCGGCCATTGCGCGAACCGCGCAAGGCGCGATACCAGTGCGACATGGCCCGCCGTGCGGTTTCCTGATCCTGTACGTGTTCGAGATCGCTAATAACGCTGGCGGCCATCACCCCGAGGTTTTCGCGTGCGCGTGCCATCATGAAATTACTGGCTGTCATCCACTCCTCGGACAGGTCGCTGTCGGCCGCCGGGCGCAATGCGTGTGACGATGCGGCGTGCGGCGTGGTGCCAATCTCGGCCAGGCCGCGCTTCACAAGCTCATTGAGGTCTGCGGCCACGTTCTGGTCCGGCAGCATCCTGACCAGCTCGCTTACGGTGCGTACGCCGTCCGCAAGCAGCAGGACGCGGCGCATCGTATAGGTCAGCCCGGTATCGCGCTGGGTGAGGATTTCCGCGCCCAACGCCGTTTTTTGCGGAATGAAGCCGACGTTTGCACTGGGGGTGGCAATAACGGAGGTGGTGGTCGGGGCGAGGTAGGTTGGCATGGCAATGTTCTCCAGAGACAAGAGCAACAGGGGCGCCGAAAAAAGCTTCGACCGGAATAGTTGTGTCCTTTTAAATCTGCGCCATAGAAGCCCTTCTGTTGAATCAATGATTTTGATGCGACGCGTCAAAAAACCCGGGATTTTCAGGTGGAAAATGCGT
The DNA here is from genome assembly GCA_035456105.1 of Rhodocyclaceae bacterium. Classification (GTDB taxonomy): domain Bacteria; phylum Pseudomonadota; class Gammaproteobacteria; order Burkholderiales; family Rhodocyclaceae; genus Viridibacterium. Next base: position 715,448 of record DATIDV010000017.1, read on the forward strand.
GATTTTTGATTTTGTTAATTTCTGTGTCGAATGCGGCAAAAATCGGCTTATGCGCGACACGTCTCGCCATTTAGCGCTTACGAACGGCTAGTGCTGTGCGGCCGCAGATTCCTGGATTGCCACGAACTGACGGGGCGCGGAGAAGTCGCGGGTTTTGGTCCGACTCGGCGGGCGTTCAGTGGTTACGGATACAAAGCATTTCCTTGAAGGTCGGATCGCTCCGGTAAAATCGCTGCTGGTCAGCACTTCGTGCGGCCGGAATCTTGCAGGTCCGAATGCTCTCTCATCTCAATCCCCCTCAGCGCGAAGCGGCGAAATACCTCGACGGCCCATGCCTCGTGCTGGCTGGCGCGGGTAGTGGCAAGACCGGCGTGATCACACACAAGATCGCCTACATGGTGAAGGAGTGCGGCATGGAGGCACGCAATATCGCCGCCATCACCTTCACCAACAAGGCGGCGCGCGAGATGGAAGAGCGCGTCGGTAAGCTGCTCGACAAGGGTCAGGCCAAGGGCCTGACGGTGTGTACTTTCCACGCGCTGGGCGTGCGCATCGTGCGCCAGGAGGCGAAGTTTGCTGGCCTCAAGCCGCAGTTCTCGATCCTCGACACCTCCGACATCATGCAGATCGTTGCGGAGATCGCCGGAACCAATGACAAGAGCGTTGTGAAAGGCGTGCAATGGGCGATCTCGGCATGGAAAAACGCGATGATCACGCCGAGCGAAGCGGTGAAGCTTGCCGATGATGAAACCAAGGCACTCGCCGCGACGCTTTATCCCGCCTACGAAAAGACTTTGCGCGCCTATCAGGCTGTCGACTTCGATGACCTGATCGCCTTGCCGGTGAAGCTTTTTGACGAACACGCCGAGGTGCTGGAGCGCTGGCAGAACCGTTTGCGCTATCTGCTCGTCGACGAATACCAGGACACCAATGGCGCGCAGTACAAGCTGCTGCGCCAATTGACCGGAGTGCGTGGTGCATTCACGGCGGTGGGCGATGACGATCAGGCTATCTATGCGTGGCGCGGTGCTGACGTGGAAAACCTGCGTTCGCTGCAGGTGGACTTCCCCAAGCTCAAGGTCATCAAGCTGGAGCAGAACTACCGCTCCTCCAACCGCATCCTGAATGCGGCGAACACGCTGATTGCCAACAACGAAAAACTGTTCGAGAAGAAGCTGTGGTCCGATCACGGCATGGGTGACCCGATCAGCATCGTCGCTGCGCCGTCGGCCGAGCAGGAGGCAGAACTGGTGGCGATGAAGATTTCCAGCCACCGCTTCGAGAACCGTGGCAGTTACGGGGATTACGCCATCCTCTATCGCGGCAATCATCAGGCGCGCCTGTTCGAGCAACAGCTGCGCAATCACAAGATTCCGTATGTCATATCCGGCGGGCAGAGCTTCTTCGACCGCGCCGAGATCAAGGACATCACCTGCTACCTGCGCCTGATGCTCAATGGCGATGACGATCTGGCCTTCATCCGCGCCATCACCACACCGCGTCGCGGTATCGGCGCGGCAACGCTGGAGTCACTCGGCACCTATGCGGGCCAGCGTGGCAGCAGCCTGTTCACGGCCTTGTTCGAAGAGGGCGCGGCCGAGCACGTTGCTGCGCGTCAGCTCGAAGGCATGCGCGAGTTCGGCAACTTCATCAACAAGCTGGAATACCGCGCGCTGCGTGAAAGCGCCGCGGTAGTTCTCGAAGACCTGCTGCGCGCCATCGGTTACGAAGCGCACCTGTTCGAGACCTGCGAGCTGCGCGAGGCGGAAACGAAGTGGAGCAATGTGCGCGACTTCGTGGACTGGCTCAGCCGCAAGGGCGAGGCTGACGGCAAGAACCTGCTGGAGCTGGCGCAGACCGTGGCGCTGATCTCCATGCTCGACAAGGGCGAGGAAGGCGGAGAGTCAGTGCAGCTGGCAACGCTGCATGCCTCCAAGGGCCTGGAGTTTCCACACGTATTCCTCGTCGGCGTCGAGGAAGGCCTGCTGCCGCACCAGAGCAGCATCGACGGCGACAGCATCGAGGAAGAACGGCGCCTGATGTACGTTGGTGTCACGCGCGCCAAGCGCAGCCTGACCATCAGCCATTGCGAGCGGCGCAAATCCGGCAAGGAAATCCGCACCGTAGAACCCTCACGCTTCATCGGCGAAATGGGCGATGGGCTCAAGCACACCGGCGGCAAGAAGGCCGAGCCGGTGTCGCAGGAAGACGCGCTGGCCAAGCTGGCCAAGCTGCAGGCGATGTTCGGCAACAAGGCGGCAGGATAAGGAGACCGGCGGGAGACTCGCGAGCCAGGGAGGCGATCCACTGGCCTCAGTGGCTATTGGTGTCCTGGGTGGCCGGGCATTTATCGCCCCATCAAATACTCCGATTTGAAATCCGGCCAAATGCTTCATAGGTTTAAGTATCTGAGGACACAAAAACACCCGCAGAGGCGTTTGCATGTGGACATCGAGAGGTTGAATATGGCCATCCTGAACTCCCCCCCCGCATTACGCGCCACGCCGCTGGCGCCGAGCCGCGAAGATGCTTTTCTGGAGAAATTCCATCCCGCCCCATTAAGTGCGCTGGTCGTATGGCTGTTCAGCTCACACCGGAAGCAACCAAAGGATGGTCCGGAGGCGTTCGACGACCACATCAACGGTTTGGCATAAACCTGCGCGGGCGCTTACTGTCCGAACAAATAGTTGATATTGAAGCCACATACTTCCTTCCGCGTTAAACTCATGCTGTCGAGTTAATGCCGGAGGAGTTGTTGATGTCTTCACGCACGATTCAAGTCAGTCCGTTCGATCTGGTGGTCTTTGGTGGCACGGGGGATCTGGCAGCTCGCAAGTTGCTGCCCGCGCTTTATCATCGCGATCTCGCCGGACAGATCCCGGATGACGCGCGCATCATTGGTGTGTCGCGGCGGGCACTGTCGCGCGAGCATTACTGTACTTTCGTCCGCGAGTCGCTCGACCAGTTCGTCAAGGCGGCTGACAAGAATGCCGAAGCCATCGAACGCTTCGTTGCACGCGCCAACTACCAACCGGCGGATGCGGGTTCAGACGACGGCTGGAGCGATCTGGCAGCCTTGCTGGCGCCTGCTGCCGAGCGCGTACGCGCTTTCTACTTTGCGGTCTCGCCAGATCTTTTCGCCCCGATCTCCCGGCGCATCCGCCAGTTCGGGCTGGTTACGCCACAAAGTCGTGTGGTGCTCGAAAAGCCACTTGGCAAGGATGGCGAGAGCGCACGTGCGGTCAACGACGCGGTGGCCGAGGTGTTCAGCGAAAACCAGGTCTTCCGCATCGACCACTATCTCGGCAAGGAGACGGTGCAGAACCTCATGGCCTTGCGCTTTGCCAACCGCCTGTTCGAGCCGCTGTGGAACAGCACGCACATCGACCATGTGCAGATCACGGTGGCCGAGGACATTGGCGTGGGTGACCGCGGCGGCTACTACGACACCTCCGGCGCGATGCGCGACATGCTGCAGAACCACATCATGCAATTATTGTGTCTGACGGCGATGGAGCCGCCGGATTCCTTCGAGGCCGATGCCGTGCGCGACGAGAAGCTCAAGGTGCTCAAGGCCCTGAAGCCCATCGACGAGCGCAATGCCGAGCAGATGACGGTGCGTGCGCAGTACCGCACGGGTTCGGTCGGTGGCAAGGCTGCACCGGGCTACCTTGAAGACCTCGGGCACGAGCAGAGCAAGACCGAAACCTTCGTGGCTCTGCGCGCCGAGATTGCCAACTGGCGTTGGGCCGGCGTGCCCTTCTTCTTGCGTACCGGCAAGCGCCTGGCAAAGCGCACTTCCGAGATCGTAGTGAACTTCCGCCCGATCTCGCACAACATTTTCGATCACACGGCCGGCGACGTTAGCCAGAACCGTCTGATTCTGCGTCTGCAGCCGGACGAAGGCGTGACTCTGGAAGTGACCATCAAGGACCCCGGCCCCGGGGGCATGCGTCTGCGCCGCATTCCGCTCGACATGAGCTTCGCCGAGACTTTCGGCGTCTCCAACCCGGACGCCTACGAGCGTCTACTGATGGACGTGATTCGCGGTAACCAGACCCTGTTCATGCGTGCCGACGAAGTGGCGGCGGCCTGGCAATGGGTGGATCCGATCCACGCGGCCTGGGCACACCACGATCAGCGCATGCACACGTACTCGGCCGGCAGCTGGGGCCCATCCGCGGCGGTGGCACTGATTGAACGCGATGGGCGTTCATGGTTCGAAGACGCGGAGTAGACGTATCGCGTTTTCTGCGCTGGGGCGCGGTAGTCGTCGTGTTGTTGGTGGCGCTGACGGCTGGCGCCTACTACCTGGCGCAGCACAGGCTCGAGCGCGAGGTCATCAAGCTGCTCGGTGAGCATAGCGAGTACGCCACGCTGCAGGTCAGCCTGAAAAGCATCATTGTCACGGACCTGCGCATTCATGACGACCCCGCAGCCGATGCGGTGGACGGCTGGCCGACCCAGGATGAGCTGACTGCAAAGCGCGTGGTGGCCGAACCGGATCTGCGCAGCCTGCTGTCCGACAACATCCTCATCCGGAAACTGCGTTTCGAGCAGGCCCATCTACCCATCATGCGCGTCGATGGGCGCGTGCGCTTTCTGCCTACACTACTCGAATCAAGGCGCAGGGCGCGCGCTGCCAAGGGTGAGCCAGAGGGGCTGCCGCCGAAGAAATACGTGCACATTGCTCATGTCGAGCTGATCGACGCGGCGATAGATTTCTACGATAAAACTATCGCGAAAAAGCCTTACCTGATTCCCTTGCGCCATATCCAAGGAAGCGTCGACAAGCTCAAGCTGCCAACCCTCGACGAGGAAACGCTGATCGACCTGCGCGGCACGGCGTCAGCCAACGGTAATGTGGGCAAGGTGAGCCTGCAGGGCAGGCTTGTGCCCCACACACGCGATTCCCGACTCAAGCTGCAGTTGCGAGGCGTCGATCTGCGCCTCCTGCAGCCCTACTTCGTTAAAGCGACACGTACGCAAATTGAGGCCGGGACGCTGGACGTGGACATCACCTCGACAGTGCACGATCACGCGTTGCAGGCGCCCGGCACCATGGTATTGCATGGCATGAAACTCGGAGGCGGCCTGGCCTCGGGGAGTCTGAGTCGGCGCCTCATGCTTGCTGTCCTGGCTGACAGGAATGACCGCATCGAGCTGCAATTTTCCCTGGCCGGCAAGCTGACCGACCCGAAGTTCTCTCTCAATGAAGAGCTCCACACGCGCGTTGCCATGGCGCTGGCGAAATCGCTGGGTGTCAGTATCGAAAGCCTGGGCACAGGCGTTCTGGGTGTCGGCGAAGGTATTGGCAGCTTGTTGCGCAGCGTTGTGGAATAGCTGTTTGAACGTTCGGATCTCTGCCACGCAATTCCGTTGACCTGCGGTCTTGCAATACTTGATCAACATCAAGGTTTTACAAATGCTAACTGGACACGATCGTCTGCTGCGGTGCAATATAGAGTCCCCTGATTATGGGTATGGCATGAATGAATTCCCTCAGTCCCACGTCCTCCAAGCAAGCCTACGGCTTTACCTGTGCGCCTTCGAAGCCGCAGCAAAAAGGCCTGCCTGACGCCACTTCTTTCATGCCGTCTGCGGGTCAAGGCCCTCGCCGACGTATCGGTCTACTGATTGACTCGCTGATTGGCGGTGGTGCCGAACGTGTCGTGCTGAACCTCGCTTCGGCCTTTCGGCAGCTTGGGCATCAGGTGCATGTCATCGTCGTGCGCAACGAGATCCAGCATGTCTTGCCGGAGGGCATTCCGGTGCACGTAATGCCGCAGATGAAGCGCAGCAGCGGGATCAAGTTCATCGACAAGCTGGTGCTGGCGTGGCATATGCGCCAATTGGTGGCTGGCATCGAGAAGGACGGCAAGTCATTCGACTTCTTCGTGTCGAGCGCGGAAGACTCGGACCGACTCTCTGCTATGGCAGGTTTGCCGCGCGTCTACATCCGCTATCGCAACTCGATGGTCGGGTATCTGCGTCACAAGATCGGTCACAAGACCGGGCTGAAGCGCCTGTGGCGCGAATTCAAATGGCGTGCGCATTTCGAGTCGGTTTACGGTGGTCGCGACATCATCACGGTGTCCGATGCGCTGCATGACGACATCGTCACCGGGGCGGGCGTACAGCCGCGCTCCCTGCGTACGATCTACAACCCGTTTGATTTTGATGCGATCCGTCGTCAGTCCGGTGAATATGTACCGGACATGACGGAACCCTACGTGGTCTACGCCGCACGCTTCAATAGCCGCAAGCGCCAGGATCTGCTGCTGGAGGCCTATGCGCAAAGCGCTGCTCGCATGACGCACAAGCTGGTGCTGATTGGCGATGCGTACACCGCTTCGGAGCGCGACTGGCTGGACGAGACCAAGCAACGCATTGCGCAGCTGGGGCTTGAGCAGCGCGTGGTGCTTCCGGGCTTCCAGACCAATCCTTTTCCGTGGATCCGCAATGCGGCACTGTTCGCCATGTCATCCGACAGTGAGGGCTTGCCCACGGTGTTGATCGAATCCCTGATTCTCGGCACGCCGGTGGTTAGCACGGACTGCCCGACGGGACCGAGCGAAATCCTGACCGGGCCGCTGGCGCGTTTCCTGTGCCCGTGCGATGACGCGGAGGCGCTGGCGAGCCTGATCGATCAGGCCTTGACGGACTATCCCGCCATCTCTGATGCCGAGCTGGGGCGCTTCAGCGCGCACCACTCGGCGAAGCAGTATCTGGCCTGGTGCGTGGCACGTTAGATCGAGGTCGGCCGCGCGGTACTGAGACGATCGGGCTGCTGGAACGCCTGAGCGGGCGCTGGCCTGCCGCTGTCAGCAGCTCGTGTCGGGCTATGATTTGACCATGCTGAAGACCAAGCGACTCCGTCTCATCCTGCTGATCGGCCTGCCCTCGCTGTGCATACTGGCGGTCGTCGCATACTACGCGGCGCTGCAGCTGCTCAAGCAACAACTCACAGCCGCGCTTGGGCGCACTGGCGAGGTACAGGCCGTCAACGTGGGTCTGCGTCGCATCGAAATAATTGGTCTGCGAATCCGTGCCAGCCAACCGGCTTGGCCGGGCGCGGACGAATTGCGCGCTGCGCGCGTTTTCGTCACGCCGGATTTACGCAGCCTGCTCGGCGGCAATATCGTGATCGCGCGGGTGGAGATCGAAGATGCCGCGCTCACGGTGCTGCGCAATCGTAGTGGCATGAAGATCGTACCAGCGCTGCTCGGCACTCCCACCGAAAGCAGGAAAGCGAAGGCCCAGCCCGCACCGCAAAAGGAAGGCGGGGGCCCGCATATCCGTATCGGCCGTATCGAATTGCGCAATAGTCGCGTCGACTTCTACGATGCAACCGTGGCCGCCAAGCCACATCACATTCCCCTCGATCAGATGCAGCTGAGCCTCGATGATCTGGTGCTGCCCGCGCTTGATGCGCGCAGCGCACTCGATCTGCAGGCCCGCGTTGCCGGCCAAGGCAAGCTCGTGCTGAAAGGCTGGCTGAAGGTGAGCAATCTTGATGCCGACCTGCGGTTCGGCCTTGCCGATACGCCGGTCAAGCTCGTAGAGCCCTACCTGTTCCGCAAACAGATCGGCGAGGTAAAAGCAGGCCGGTTAACGCTGGATGTGTATCTCAAAGTGGCGCAGCGACGGCTCGTCGCGCCGGGTCACATGAGCTTGAGCGGCCTTGAGCTGGGCGGCATCGTGGGCCTCACGCGCGAAGCAGCCGCGCTGTTTGCCCGCTCGCGTGGGATGGATGCGGATACGCGGCGCCCGGTAGATCTGGATTTCACCGTGCAGGGCAATCTCGACGACGCCCGCTTTTCGCTTAACGACGCGATCTATGCGCAGGCCGGCATGGCTGCGGTGCAACTCATCGGACTGGGCGGCCGCAAGTCGCCCGCAGATACGGGCTCCGATAGCGGCGTCGGTGATGCGCTCAAGAAGCTCTTTGGCAAATAGGCCCCGCAGGGCTCGGCACGAACTCTGCCCGCTTCAGGCGGCCGCGCTGACCAGTTCTGGCTTGAGGATGCCCACGACCACCTGTGGAGTTATGCCGATCAGATAGCCGCGCTTGCCGCCGTTGATGTAGATCTTCGGCAGATCAAGGATGCTGCTCTCCATAAAGACGGGCATCGCCTTGCGCGTGCCGAAGGGGCTGGTGCCGCCGACCACATAGCCGGAATGTCGGTTGGCCGTGTCGGGCGAGCAGGGCGTGATGGTCTTGACGCCGATGTGGCGTGCGAGGTTCTTGGTCGACACTTCGCGGTCACCATGCATCAGCACGATCAGTGGCCGCTTGCTCTCGTCTTCCATCACCAGCGTCTTGATCACGGCATGTTCATCTACGCCCAACTCACGACTGCTGACTGCCGTGCCGCCTTTCTCTTCGTATTCGTAGAGGTGGTCAGTGAAGCTGGCCTTGTGTTGCCGCAAAAGGCGGACGGCGGCGGTGACGGGCGTCTTGTCGGCCATGTTCAGCCCATTCTCTGCATTTGGCGGGTGTGCCAGTGGCGCAGGCAACACATCGCGAAATTTGCGCCGAGGAATGCCATCAGCATGTCGGATTGCGTGTCCCAGGGGTCGCCCTGGGTGCCGAGGAATTCATCAGCACCCTGACCGAGTGCCGCGGCGGCTCCCCATTCGATGAGTTCGTAGCAGGCACTGATGGCCATCGCCACGCAGATGGCGAGAAAGACCGTCATGCGCCGGGCCTTGCTGAGGCGCACATAACCGCCACGCAGCAGGACTTCGCAAGTCAGCAGCGCAGGAGTGAGGCCTTGCATGAAATGGCCGATCTTGTCGTAGGGATTGCGTGACAAGGCGAAGGCGTCCTGCAGCCAGAAACCGAGCGGCACGCGCGCATAGCTGTAAGCACCGCCCGCAATCAGTACGCCGGCGTGCACGAAGATCAGCCAGTACGCCAGCGGCGTCAGCGGGAAGCGTCGGCGTGTGGCGATGAGGGCGGGCAGGGCGATCAGGACTGGTGCAACTTCAAGCCACCAGGTGGTGCGATCAAAAGGTGCCAGCCCCGACAGGATCAGGGCCAGCACGATGATGCCTGCCAATGCGGCAGCGAGGCGATCGCTCACTTCAGATCCAGCAACTCCACTTCGAAGACCAGCGTTGCGTTTGGCGGGATCACGCCGCCAGCACCGCGTGTGCCGTAGCCAAGATCTGGAGGAATGGTCAGCTTGCGTGTGCCACCGACCTTCATGCCTTGCACGCCTTCGTCCCAGCCGCTGATGACCTGACGATAGCCCAGCGCAAAAGTGAAGGGGTCGTTGCGATCCTTGCTGGAGTCGAACTTGGTGCCGTTGGTGAGCCAGCCCGTGTAGTGCACCACGACGCGATCGCCGACGGCTGCTTCGGCGCCATCACCCACGACGAGGTCCTCGATGATCAGGCCGCTCTCGATCACTTCCAGCAGTTCCACTTCGAATACCAGGGTTGCATTCGGTGGGATGTCATCGCCAGCGCCGCGCTCGCCATAGCCCAGCTCTGGCGGAATGGTCAGCTTGCGCGCGCCGCCGACCTTCATGCCCTGCACGCCTTCGTCCCAGCCGCCGATGACCTGACGACGGCCGAGCGAAAAGGTGAAGGGGTCATTACGGTCCTTGCTGGAATCAAATTTGGTGCCGTCGGTGAGCCAGCCGGTGTAGTGAACGACAGTGCGATCACCAGCCTTGGCGACGGCGCCATCGCCGACGACCAGCTCTTCAATGACGAGACCGCTCGCAGTGGTGACGGATGTGGATTCGGACATGCTGGGCTCCTTTAGTGAATGGGCGGCAGGATAGCGCATTGCAACATTGACCGCACTTGGACACGGTTCTGGCGACAGTTTTTTGATGCCAAGTCACTGAAAACATTGCAAGGATCGTAAATTTACAATTCACCTTATGCATTCGCCGTATCATCATTTTTGATGGAAAAGTAATATTTGCGGATTGTGGAATCAGCCTGGCCGTCTGCTGTCTGCGTCACCTGGCCGCAAAAAACTGTCTTTTACCGCGCCTCTCGACTAAGTCTTCCTCTAAAGCCGCTTATTTCCGGTGCCCAAGAATTCGTCTTCGGCCTGCAAGTCACGGAAAGGTCCAAACAATGCGTTTTCGAATTCTGCTTTTATTACTGATCAGTTGCTTTTTCCAGATGGCCACTGCGGCGCCCGTGCCGCTCAAGGGTTGGGTGCTGGAGAACAGCGATTACCCGAACCACCAAGGGCTGGTGCAGTTCTTCAGCCTCCTCAAGCAGTCCAGTAATGGACGCTTCGAGGGGTCTGTGTTGTGGCGCCAGGATCTTGGCGCGCAGAAGGACGTCCTGCCGAAGTTCAAGAAGGGCGAGCTCGACTTCGCCATCATCAGCAACGCAGGGCTGACCGAGGCGGTGCCGGAGATGGAAGTGCTGTCATTGCCGTTCCTGTTCCGTGATACCGACCACATGCTGGCCGTGCTTGATGGTGAAATCGGCAAGGGTCTGGAAAAGAGGCTGGCTGCCAGCGGCTTCGTCGTGCTGGGCTGGTACAACGGGGGGTCGCGTTCGTTCTATGCGCGGAGTAAGCCACCGCATTACTCCACCGAGTTTGAGAAGCTGCGCATTCGCGTTGCCAATCGCGAGACGATGATCTCGATGGTCAAGTCCTTGCGCGGTGAGCCGTCTACGCTTGCGTTCGACAAGGTCGCTGAGGCCCTCAAGGGCGGTGAGCTGGACATTGCAGAGAACGATATTCTGTCTTACGAAATTTCCGAACACTACAAGTACGCGCCGTACTACGTGTTCAGCTATCACAACGTCCTGCCCGAGGCGCTGGTCGTATCGGCCCAGCGCTGGGCTGCCCTGAGCGAAGCGGATCGCGAACTGGTGCGCAATGCCGGGCAGGAGTCTGCCGTCTATATGCGCAAGCAGCGTGCGCAGCTCGAAGCCAAAGTGAAGGCGCGCCTTGAAAAAGCTGGCGTCAAATTCTCTGCGATCAAGGGCTCGGAGAATTTCGTGGCACGCATGAAGGACACCTATTCACCAGTGCTGAAGAATCAGCAATCGACCGATCTGATGTTCCGTATCATGTCGAGTCAGTAACGACCTCCTGGACCACGTGAATACGCATAGCAAGCCGGACATCGAAGTCCTCTCGGCGCTGCCGACGGGTACAGCACGCAAGACCCCGCTGCTCTTTGTACATGGCGCTTATGCGGGCGCGTGGTTGTGGCAGGAGTACTACCTGCCCTTCTTCGCCGAGCGTGGCTGGGCGGCCCATGCACTCTCCCTGTCAGGGCACGGCGGCAGTCGCGGACGCGAGTATCTGGATGCACTGTCGATCGAGAACTACGTCGACGATGTGCGTGAAATAGCGTCCACCCTGGCTGTGCGGCCCGTGCTCATCGGTCATTCGATGGGTGGCATGGTGGTGCAGAAATTCCTCGAACACGAAGACGTGCCCGGCGCGGTGCTCATGGCCGCTGTGCCGCCTCGCGGCTTGATCAGCGCCTCGCTTGGCCTGCTGATGCAAAAGCCGAAACTGATCTTCGAACTCAACAGCATCATGGGCGGTGGCTCACCGCATCTGGATACGCTGCGTGATGCGCTGTTCCACGGCCCTGTCACACCGCAACGCCTGCTTGCAATTTCCGCCCAATGTCAGCCCGAATCCATGCGCGCGATCTGGGACATGACCTTGTTCGACCTGCCCAGAGCCGCGCGCATGCGGCGACCACCGATGCTGGTGCTTGGCGCCGAACATGACCGCCTGATTCCTGTCAGCGAAGTGCAGCACACGGCTTCTGTATACGGCTTGGAGGCGGAAATCTTCGCCGACATGGGCCACGGCATGATGCTCGAAGACAACTGGCGCGGCCCGGCCGAGCGCATCGTGCAGTGGCTTGAAGCGCAGGGCTTCTAGCCCTGCAGCAGGGTGGCGACGCGTCGCCAGCGTGCTGCCTGGAGCAGCGCGACCAGCAGGAACACCGCCATGCTCGCCACCATGAAACGTACACCCAGCGCCATGCCTTGCGCATAGTGCTCGCGGTTGGCCGAGAGCAGGAACTGTGCAGCTGAGAAGAGCTTGCCGTATTTGAAAAGCACATGCTCCGAGCCCAGCCACAGCAGGCTCGCTGCGAGCGGCCAGGCCAGTAGCGTTGCCAGCAGCGTGCGCACACGGCGCCGACTGACAGCTATAGCCGCTGCGCACGCCGAAGCTGCCGTGAAGAACGCCAGCAGTCCACCGAAGAGATAAATGCTGGACAGCGGACCACCACCGTCCCGCATCAGCTCCGTCAGGTTATCGGTGGCGGCCATCGTGACCACGATCCAGTGCAGCGGAATCGCCCATACCAGCGCGGCGATGAGCCAGTGCTGCAGCAAGTAGCGTGCGCGACGCCAGCACAGTCGTGCCAGCAGGAAGACTGCGCCGCAGACGCTCAGCGCAAGCACGCCATGCATTGCCATGTAGCGGCCGATGAGTTCCAGATTGGCGGGCCATTCCAGTACAGGACTGCCCAAGATATCAAACAGGCTCTCGTCTGGCGTCGTCGGGATGAGAAGCAGAGCGCCGACCGCACTCATGACAGGCAGGCAGACCGACAGCCACAGGGCTTTCTCCGGCCGCCTGTACCAGTGCTCAAGCAGCACCAATGGAGTGACAAATAGCCACCAGCATGCCAGCGCCAGTCCAATAGCTGTTGTCATGCCGGCAATGCCTGGTGCGAATAGTTCGTGCACGTTGTAGGGCACGGCGCCGATTTTGCCCGCCATGAACAGGGCAAGTGCCAATATGCCAATCGCAATCAAATCAAATGGCCAGACCGCGCGCGATGTGACGGTGGCGGGATCAGGCGCGCTAATGTGGGTCGGCTGTGGCGACCGGGAGGCTACGTCAGGCTTGTGGCGAGCCTGCTGTGCCAGCCCCATCACGCGCAGGCCGAGGACGAGCCCTATCAGGGCGCCGGATGAGGAAAGAACGGCATCGGTGAAGTCGGCGACCTTTCTCGGCAAAAACAGCTGGCCGCCTTCGACCGTCAGAGCCAGCAGGATGGCTAGCGCACAACCCAGCCAGATGCGCGGCCGCCGTGACCAGACTTCCCCCTGCTGGACGTAGGCTGCCCAAAGCAACCCGCCCGGCATGAACATCAGAACCTTGCGGAACAATTCGTTGAGGGCGTGAAATTCGCTGCCACGATAGTAGCTTTCAAACGGCACGCGCATCAGGCCGGAGATGCGCAGGGACAGCGTCTCTGCATCTACCTCAAAATTGAATGGATACCAGAATGCTGCCAGCGTCAGCATGGCCCAGACCGCACAGAGCGGCAGCCAGGGGAGCTTCGGCGGTACCCATGCCATTTGTGCCACGGTAGGTGCACTCCCTGCCATGCAGGTCGTGTCGGTTGCGCCAACTTTGCTGGCAGGCACCAAGCGCGCGCCCAGATAGCAGCCGATGCCGGCCATGACCACGTCAGTGATATTGGTGAAGCGCGAAAAAACAAACAGCTGCAGGCTTTCGATCACGGCGGCTACGAATATGCCGCGCAGGGTGGTGCGCAGTACCGAGGCACCCCCAAGCCGCCACAGGAGGCCGACGGGCAGCCACAACAAGGCATCGGTGGCGAGCTTGTAGAGCGCTTCGACAGGGTTGGTCGGTATGGTGGCGAACGGGATGAGATTGACGCGCCCTTCCGTGAACTTGTGCACCAGTTCGACTGGGCTCAGCGTCAGGTCCAACGGCATGACGCTGAAAGCAAGCATGACAATCAGGTAGCCATGCAGGGCGCGCGTCGCCGTGGCCCGACCGCGCTCGACCAGCCACCAGCCGCTCAACCACGTGACGATGCTGGGGCCGCGGACAACATGCAAGCAGATGCCAACCAAAGCGCCTAGCGTCTCGGCGAATATGTCGTTCTGCGAAATCGTGCGTGGAGGAAAGAAGAGCTGCGTAAACTCGATACCCAGGGCCAGTACAAAACAAGCCAGAAATATCGATACGGCAGCCGCCATCCGTTGCGCCGTACTGGCTTCACCGGCCAAGACCTGCATCGCTAGAAATGCCAGCGGTATGAACAGCAGGAGGTTGGCGACCCAGTCGGCGCGTGAGCCAATACCAAGGTCAAGAAAGGGTGTTTCTTGAAAACGCGCCCAAGCCATGTTCAGCGGCATGGGCTGGAAGTTCAGTGGCACCAGACTGCCGTAAACGACAAAGATCAGATAAAGCAGTAGCAGGACCTGCAGGAAGCGGCGCGCGCTGCGTTCGGCCGGGGCGTTCATTCGCAGGGCTTGGCGGATCGCCTAGTGGGTCTCGTCAACGGCGCGTATGCCGTCCACGAAATGGGACGTCTCGCCGAAGCAAGTCGTTGGGATGCCAATGTGCTGGTCGTAATGCAGAGCCACGCGCTTGCCGACCAGTGTGTTGATCTGAGCAGCAACCGCATCGTCGCGTACGCTGAACGAGAAAATTTCAGCGGGCTGGCCTGGCAGATTGACCATCGCCAGATCGCCTTCCCAGGTCTTGCAGAGCCAGCCCTTGCGCGAAAATTTCTGCACGTAGCCAGCACGCTCTCCGTCGGAATAACTCCAGCGTAGCGTGATCCAGGTGTAAGCCGCGAGCAGCAAGGCGATCACGACGACGACTCCGGAAAAGATGACGAGTGCCTTGCCGGTTTGTCGGTTGCGGATGTTTGATGTGGCATGCATGTTCGGCCCCTGCGACGCTGTTTCAATATACGTAGTGTATCCGCGAATATTGCAGTGCCATGTATCGCCATGGCAGCACGTATTGGGCGGCCTCGCCCTAGCGCATCGGCAACCCGCGGCGGTACTGCACTGCTTCGGCTATGTGCGCACGGCCAATGACATCGACACCCGCGAGGTCGGCAATCGTGCGCGCGACCTTGAGTGTGCGGTGATAGGCGCGTGCTGACAGGCCGAGCTTGTCGATGGCCTGCCTGAGAAGCTGTTTGGCCCCGTCATCTGCGACGCAATGTTTTTCGATGTTGGCGGCATCAAGATGGGCGTTGAGATTGCCCTGCCGCGCTTGCTGGCGCGCATGTGCGTGTTGTACGCGCTCGCGCACCCGCGCTGTGGGCTCGCCTGCGGGGGCCGTCTGCAGGGCATTGGCATCGAGCGTGCCGACCTCCAATGTCAGATCGATACGGTCGAGCAGGGGCCCCGACAGTTTTCCGCGATATCTGGCGACCTGGTCGGGCGTGCAGCGGCATGCTCTCTTAGGATGGCCCAGATATCCGCAGGGGCACGGGTTCATCGCTGCGACGAACTGGAAGCGTGCGGGGAAGTCGACGCGTTGCGCTGCGCGTGAAATGGTGACGCGCCCCGTCTCCAGCGGCTCGCGCAAGGCTTCGAGCACGCGGCGCTCAAATTCGGGTAGTTCGTCGAGGAAGAGGACCCCGTGATGCGCGAGTGAAATCTCGCCGGGCCGCGGATTCATGCCGCCACCGACCAGCGCGGCCGTACTCGCTGAATGATGCGGCGAGCGAAAGGGGCGCACGCGCCAGCGCATCGGGTCGAAGCGGTTTTCAAGCGACTGCAGGGCCGCGGCTTCAAGCGCCTCCGTCTCGGACAGGCCGGGCAAGAGACCTGGCAGGCGGCTGGCGAGCATGGATTTGCCGGTGCCGGGCGGGCCGTAGAAGAGCAGCGAATGCAGGCCGGCTGCGGCCACTTCCAGCATGCGTTTGGCTTGTTGCTGCCCTTTGACTTCTGAAAGATCGGGATAGCTGGGCTCGTTCAGCAGCGGCTCGCCGATGAAGGGCGCCAGCTGCGTATGACCATTAAAGTGCGCTGCCACCTCCAGCAGGGTGCGGGCGGGCAGGACTTGCACATCCTTGACCAGTGCTGCCTCCGCGGCATTTTCGGCAGGCAGGATCAGCGTGCGTCCAGCGCGTGCCGCGCACCAGGCCATGGCCAGTGCGCCACGGACTGGGCGCAGTTCTCCGTTGAGTGACAGCTCGCCTGCCATCTCATATTGATCCAGCCCGGTCGCGCGGATCTGCCCGCTGGCAGCGAGGATGCCCAGTGCGATCGGCAGGTCGAAGCGACCACTCTCCTTGGGGAGATCGGCCGGGGCAAGATTGACGGTGATGCGTTTGTTGGGAAAGTCGAACTGGCTGGTCGCCAGCGCGGCGCGCACGCGATCGCGCGCTTCCTTGACTTCGGTATCAGGCAGGCCGACCAGTGACACGCCGGGCAGGCCGTTGCCAAGGTGGACCTCGACGGTGACTTCCGGCGCGTCCATTCCCACCAGCGCGCGGCTCTTGATCAGGGCGAGTGACATGCGCCGCAGTCTAGCAGCGCGGCCCGACGCGCCCGAGCGGCTCGCCCTTCAGGGCGACGCCGGGCTCATGGACCTGTTTATGGCGCCTTGCGTGCTTCCAGTTCAGTCACGCGCGCTTCGAGCTGGGCGAGGCGTTCGCGGGTGCGGGTGAGCACTTCGCGTTGCACTTCGAACTCTTCGCGCGTCACCAGATCGAGACGCGAAAAGACGCCGGCAAACACCGCCTTGGCGTTTTTTTCGATGTCCTTGGCGGGGCTGTGGGCCAGCATTTCGGAGAACTTGTTGCCCAGGTCATCGAGCATTTTGCTGTTAATCATAGTGCTTACCTCATCTTTCAAATGGATCAAAAAGGGATCAATTCCAATTTAGCACAGCATAGGGCATGACCCTCGCGACATGCCTGCCGGCGATGCACCACTATCGCGCAGAGACTTTGGGCATGGCCTGCCTTTGATGCACCACATTCGCGCCCAGCCCTTGAAACAGCGGTGAGCCGGGCCTATTGACGGTGCCTCAGCATTTGGCACGAATCCCGCTTAGTGGCTCCTGCGCCTTTCAACTTATTCCCTAGGAGCCCGTAAATGCGTTTGTCCTTGATTGCAGCATCCCTATTGTCCGCCCTGTGCGTTGCCCCCAGCTATGCGCAGGAAGCACCCAAGCCCTATTCGTTCACGGCCAACGTCACGTTCGCGTCCGAGTACATCTATCGCGGTATCGGCCAGACCAACCGCAAGCCGGCCATCCAGGGCGGCCTCGACTTTGCACACGAGAGCGGCATCTACCTCGGCACCTGGGCATCGAACGTCAGCTGGCTGTCTGACGTGGCCAATGCCGGCGTCACGCCGATCAGCAACAGCATGGAATGGGATTTCTACGGCGGCTACAAATTCAATGCCGGCCCGGTCGGTCTCGACTTCGGCGTGCTGCAGTACTACTACCCCGGCAGCTATCCCGAAGGCTTCACCAGCCCGGACACCACCGAAATCTACGGTGCTATCAGCTGGCAGTGGCTGAGCTTCAAGTACTCCTACGCCCTCACCAATCTGTTCGGCGCCAAGACGCCCAGCGGCGGTGACACCAACGGCTCCATGTACTTCGACCTGACCGCCACGGTGCCCGTCGGCGCCGGCTTCAGCCTGGTGGGTCACGCCGGCCGCCAGGACGTGAATGACACGTCGGACGCCTCCTACAACGACTGGAAAATCGGCGTGACCAAGGACTTCGTGGGCCTGACCTGGGGCCTGTCCTACATCGGCACCGATGCCAAGGGCGGTCAGGGCGACTTCTATCACAACGCACATGGCAAGGATCTGGGCAAGGAACGCATCCTGATCACCGCCACCAAGACTTTCTGATCACGTAGATAACAGGGGCGCGATGCCGGCAGCATCGAGCCTGAAAAGGAGCTGCCATGAAATTCGTAACTGCAATCATCAAACCCTTCAAGCTCGATGAAGTGCGCGAAGCGCTCTCCGCCATCGGCGTGCAAGGCGTTACCGTGACCGAAGTCAAAGGCTTCGGCCGTCAGAAGGGCCATACCGAGCTGTATCGGGGCGCGGAGTACGTGGTGGACTTTCTGCCCAAGGTGAAGATCGAAGTGGCCATCGCCGACGACTTGATCGATCAGGTCATCGAAGCCATCGAGAAGGCCGCCAATACGGGCAAGATCGGTGATGGCAAGATTTTCGTATTCGATCTGCAGCAAGCCATTCGCATCCGCACCGGCGAGACCGGTTCGGACGCGCTGTAATCAATCAGGGAGTTAATAAAATGAAAAAACTCTTCGCCATTGTGCTGACGGCTTTTGCCGTCACGCTGTCTGGCGGTGTCTTCGCCCAGGACGCGAGTGCGCCGGCCGTTGCTGCTGATGCCGCCGCAAGCGTTGCGCCCGCGGCGGCCGCACCCGCTGAGCCTGCGGCCGCCGCGGCTGCTGCGACACCCGCTGTCGAAGCGGCTGCACCTGCCGCCGCTGCACCCGTCCCCAACAAGGGCGATACAGCCTGGATGCTGACCAGCACCGCACTCGTGTTGCTGATGTCCGTTCCCGCGCTGGCGCTTTTCTACGGCGGTCTGGTTCGCACCAAGAACATGCTGTCCGTGCTGATGCAGGTCTTCGTCGTCTTCTCGCTGATCGTCGTGCTGTGGTGCGTGTATGGCTACTCGCTGGCCTTCACGGAGGGCAATTCCATCATAGGCGGCTTCGACCGGCTGTTCCTGACGGGCCTGTTCAACGCGGCAGATGGCTCCTTCTCGATGGCAGCCACCTTCAGCAAGGGGACGCCCATGTATGAGCTGGTATTCGCCGCCTTCCAGGCCACCTTCGCTGCCATCACCTGCTGCCTGATTCTCGGCTCCATCGTCGAGCGTGTGAAGTTCTCGGCCGTGCTGCTGTTCATGGTCATCTGGTTCACCTTCAGCTACCTGCCTGTCGCGCACATGGTCTGGTTCTGGATGGGTCCGGACGCTTACACCAGCGCCGCAGTGGTTGATTCGATGAACGCCAAGGCCGGTCTGATCTGGCAGTGGGGCGCGCTGGACTTCGCTGGCGGTACCGTGGTTCACATCAACGCCGGTGTTGCCGGTCTGGTGGGTGCTTATGTGCTTGGCAAGCGTGTCGGCTTCGGTAAGGAATCAATGGCGCCTCACAGCCTGACGATGACCATGATCGGCGCCTCCATGCTGTGGTTCGGCTGGTTCGGTTTCAACGCAGGTTCCGCACTCGAAGCCAACGGCTCCGCAGCGCTGGCCTTTATGAACACCTTCCTCGCAACCGCTTGCGCCGTGCTGACCTGGACCTTCACCGAGTGGATCGTCAAGGGCAAGCCATCGCTCCTCGGCGCCGCTTCCGGTGCAGTGGCAGGTCTGGTGGCGATCACGCCGGCGGCAGGTAACGTCGGTATCGGCGGCGCCTTCGTCATCGGCGCGCTGGTGGGCCCGCTGTGCGTGTGGGGCGTCAATGGCCTCAAGAAGGCGCTCGGCGCGGACGACTCGCTCGACGTGTTCGGCGTGCATGCCCTGGGCGGTATCTTCGGCGCCTTGTCGACCGGCATCTTCAACTCGCCGAGCCTCGGCGGTCCGGGCTTCTACAACAACTGGGTTGAAATGAAGCCAGGCTACGGCGCGATCATGGACCAGTTCCTGATCCAGCTGAAGGCTGTTGGCCTGACCGTGGTGTGGACGACGGTCGTTGCTTTCGTCGCCTTCAAGCTAGTCGACATGTTCGTCGGTCTGCGCGTGCCGGAAGACGAAGAACGCGAAGGTCTGGACATCTCCAGCCACGGTGAGTCCGCTTACCATTACTAAGTCCGTCTCAAGCTCCGCCTTCGGGTGGACCAATTGGAGGGCGTCCTGCGGGGCGCCCTTTTTCATGCTTGTCAGGTGACACTTGCGCGGGATAATCGGGCCTTCGCCTTGCCTGCGTATTCATCACATGCATTCCTGCCCGCCCTCCGAAAACGACGACTACCTCGTCCGCATCCTCAACGCCCAGGTCTACGACGTTGCCATCGAGACTTCGCTCGACTTCGCTGCCAATCTCTCCAGCCGCACCGGCAACCGCATCTACCTGAAGCGTGAAGACACCCAGCCGGTGTTCTCCTTCAAGCTGCGCGGGGCCTACAACAAGATGGCCAAGCTCAGCGCAGAGCAACTTGCGCGCGGCGTCATCTGCGCCTCGGCGGGCAACCATGCGCAGGGTGTCGCGCTGTCGGCACAGAGGCTGGGCGTGCGCGCCGTCATCGTCATGCCCACCACCACGCCTGACATCAAGGTGAATGCCGTGCGCGCACGTGGCGGCGAAGCCGTGCTGTTCGGCGAGTCCTACGACGAGGCCTACGCACACGCGCTGGAGCTTGAAACCAGAGATGGCCTGACCTTCGTGCACCCTTATGACGACCCGGATGTCATCGCTGGGCAGGGCACCATCGGCATGGAAATCCTGCGTCAGCACGAGGGGCATATCGATGCCGTGTTCTGTTGCGTCGGCGGTGGCGGCTTGCTGGCGGGTGTCGCGGCGTATATCCGCAAGGTGCGCCCCGGCGTCAGGCTCATCGGCGTCGAAGCGGTGGATGCCAATGCCATGGCGCAGTCACTGGCGAAAGGCGAGCGTGTGCGCCTGCCGCATGTCGGCCTGTTCGCCGATGGTGCGGCGGTGAAGTACGTCGGCGAGGAAACCTTCCGCCTGTGCCAGAAGTACGTCGACGAAATCATCTGCGTCGACAACGACGCCATCTGCGCCGCCATCAAGGACGTCTTCGAAGACACGCGCTCCATCCTCGAACCGGCTGGCGCACTGGCGCTGGCTGGTGCCAAGGCCTGGGCCGCGCGCGAAGGCGTGCAGGGCAAGACGCTGATCGCGGTCGCCAGCGGCGCCAACATGAATTTCGATCGCCTGCGTTTTGTCGCTGAGCGTGCCGAAACGGGCGAGCAGCGCGAAGCCGTACTGGCAGTCACCATCCCCGAGCAACCCGGCAGCTTCAAGCGCTTCTGCTCGCAACTGGGGGGGCGCAACATAACCGAGTTCAACTACCGCTTCTGCGACGAAAAACAGGCGCACATCTTCGTCGGCGTCGCCATCCGCCAGCGTGCCGATGCGACGCAGCTGGTCGAACAACTCGCTGCACAGGGCCTGCCTGCGCTGGATCTGACGGATGACGAGATGGCCAAGTCGCACATTCGCTACATGGTGGGTGGCCGCGCGCCAACGGCCGACAATGAGCAGATCTACCGCTTCATGTTCCCCGAGCGCCCGGGCGCCTTGCTCAAGTTCCTCGAGAACCTGCATTCCAACTGGAACATCAGCCTGTTCCACTACCGCAACCACGGCTCCGATTTTGGCCGCGTGCTGGTCGGCATGCAGGTACCGCCGGAAGAGCGCGGCGAGTTCGAGGCCTTCCTGCAGCGCGTGGGCTACGACTGTGTGGAAGAAACCAACAACCCGGCCTATCGCCTATTCCTGGGCTAAAACGCGCCACAAGCGGGCTGCGCGGGCGCCTGACCGCGTTGGCTCGCTCGCCGTGCCGAAGCACTGCTCTGCGCGAGCCGCCTTGCCAGCCACCCGCTCGCTCCACTTGTGGCACGTTTTTGTACAAGCTGAGTAAGGGCAGAGCGGTCCGTCAAAATCGTACTGAGCGTATTACGGATTGGTGGCACTACCCGCCACATGAGACAACCACGCATCCAGCCCGCCCAGCAGCGGGCGCACGCGTGTGAAGCCTATTTCACGCAATTGGCGGGTGGCGTGCGCCGCCGAAGCCTCGTTGGGGCAGGCGCAGTAGAAGACGATCTCGCGATCATGCGGTACATCCGCGAGAAGCGCCTTCACCTCGGCAAGCTCCGCTTCGAGCGCGCCGGGAATGCGCCGTGGGTCGGCCTGTCGCGAAGTTGATGAGCGCACATCGACAATGACAGGTGCGTTGCCGCTGCTGACCCGCTCATACAACTCCTCGACCTTGATGCGATGCGTGCGTACGAAGCGCAGCAGGCGTTGCCGCTCGATCCAGCGCCACGCGATATACAAGGCCAGTGCTGCGGCGATCACCAGGATCGCCACGCCGCCGATGCTGGCCAGTGCATTCAGGACGGCATCCACCTGACGATGCAGCAGCATGCCCGCGCCGATGGCCGCGCTTGCCCAGAGCAAGGTGCCCAGTGCGTCGAAGAACAGGAAGCGCGCAGCGCCAATGCCCGTCGCGCCAGCCAGCGGCGACGACAGGGCGGACAGACCCGGCACGAAGCGCGCGATCAGTAGCGAGGCAACACCCCAGCGCGTGAAGACGTCCTCCGTGCGACGCACACAGGCATCCGGCGAGATCGTGATGCGGCACATAACGCCGAGAATGCGGATGCCATATCGGCGGCCGGCCAGATACCACGCAAAATTGGCGAGACTGGAGCCGAGCACGGCAAGCGTCAGCACCGTGCTGGCCGAAAGCCGGCCCTCCATCGCCAGCGCCCCTGCCACCATCAGCGTCGGCACCGCCGGAATCGGCGCGCCGAGTTGTTCGATGAGAACCTGCAGAAAAACCAGCAGCGAGCCGTGCTGGTCGAAGAGGTCGATGAGGTGCTGCAATGGGTACTCCGGAACGCTTGTCGTGACGGGTCGAGCATACCGCGCCTGATACACAAGGCGCGGCTCGTTTGCATGGCTTGCGCGCCTGACTTGTCATGAAAACCCGGATGGGAAGCCTTACGCCCTCCCATCCGGGCTACTTCTTTCTGCAACCTGACTTCAGGCGCCGAAACCACCGTCAATCGTCAGGCTGGCGCCGGTGATGTAGCCCGCTTGCGGTCCGGCGAGGTAGGCGACGAAGGAGGCGATCTCTTCGGTCTTGCCGTAACGCGGCAGCGCCATGAAGCCCTTGATCGTATCGGCGAACTCACCTGAGTCGGGATTCATGTCCGTATCGACCGGACCTGGCTGCACATTGTTGACCGTGATGCCGCGCGGGCCGAGGTCACGGGCGAGGCCCTTGGTCAGGCCGACGATCGCCGACTTGCTCATGGCATATACGCCGCCGCCAGCGAAGGGCATGCGGTCGGCATTGGTGCTGCCGATGTTGATGACACGCCCGCCCTCCTGCATGTGCTTCGCTGCTTCCTGCGTCGCGACGAAGACACTGCGTACGTTCACGGCGAGCGTGCGGTCGAAGTCTTCGAGCTTGAATTCATCGAGGGGCGCAATGGCCAGCACACCTGCGCTATTGACCAATATGTCGAGACGGCCGAATTTCTCGGCGGCACGGTTGATGGCGGCACGCAATGCAACCGGGTCGGCGCTGTCGGCCTGGATGCCCAGCGCCTGGCCCCCGGCCGCTTCGATATCGCTGGCAACCTGCTGCGCCTTCTGTGGCGAGCTGACGTAGGTGAAAGCCACGGCTGCGCCTTCGGCGGCCAGACGACGCACGATGGCGGCGCCGATACCACGCGAGCCGCCTTGCACGAAGGCGACCTTGCCGTTGAGGGTGTGACCTACCACTTGATTGACGCTGTTCGACATGATGCTTCTCCACTTTTGTCGCCGCCCGGAATGGGTAGCTGATGGAGTGCAGTATCCGCAGCAGACTATGTTGCGACTAGCCATCAATCCCTATAATCAGTTGATCCTAATGGTTTCAAATAGCGAGGTAGTCCAGCATGGAAACGCTCAACAGCATTGAATGCTTCGTGCGCAGCGCCGAGGCGGGCAGCTTCTCGGAAGCGGCGCGGCGCCTGGGCCTTACCTCCGCGGCGGTGGGCAAGAACGTGGCGAAGTTGGAGGCCAATGTCGGCGTGCGCCTGTTCCAGCGCAGCACGCGCAGCCTGCGTCTGACCGAGGCGGGCGAGCGCTTCCTGCGGGAAGTGGGCAGTGGCCTTGCCACGATCCAGGGCGCGGTGGCCAACCTCGCCAGCGCAGACGGCCAGCCGAGCGGCACGCTCAAGGTCAGCATGGGCACCGTGCTCGGTCGCTACTACGTGATGCCCACGCTCGGCGCGTTCGTGGCGCGCTATCCGGGCATCTCGCCCGACTGGCATTTCGACAATCGTCAGGTCGATCTCATTGGCGAAGGGTTTGATGTCGCCATCGGCGGCGGCTTCGATCTGCCGCCGGGTGTCGTCGCGCGCGAACTGGCGCCTGCGCATCGCGTGCTTGTCGCGTCGCCGGCCTACCTCGCGCAGCAAGAGGCAATCCGCGAACCTGCCGACCTCGCGCGCTGCGATGGCATCCTCATCCGCTCGCCACAGACCGGCCGTGTGCGCCCGTGGACGCTGCGCAACAAGGCCAACGCCCAGTCTGGTATCGAGCTGCGCCTGCGCATGACCATGAGCGACCCGGACGCCTCCTGCCGCGCTGCCGAAATGGACCTCGGCATCGCCCTCGTGAGCATGCTGCACGCCTTGCCTTACCTCGAAGACAAGCGCCTCGTGCGCGTGCTGCCGGACTGGTACGTCGACGCCGGCAGCCTGTCGATCTACTTCGCCGGGCAGAAGCTTCTGCCGGCCAAGACGCGCGCTTTCGTTGACTTCATCGTCGAGGAATTCCGCAAGCAGAAGTACGCAAAGCGTTTCGCTGCGATTTGAGGCTGCGGCCGATTTCGGCTGTGATTTACGGCCGATTTGGCGGCTTTATTGGCAGAACAGGTCTTGCCATGAGCTTGTATCTTGGGCATGTGGCCGTTGTTAGACCTGCATCAACAAGAACGACCACCTGATCTGGAATGATGCGGGTCTGGTTGAATGATGGAGTACCAGATGAACGCGCGTGCGCAACATGTAGCAGCAACAAAAACGGTGGACTTCGTAGCGGTGGATGGTGATCAGGAGTACGTGGCCAGCATCAGCGACGATGCCCTGTGCAGCTGCTTTGCCGGTTTTTATGGACTGGAAGACCCACTGGTCGGCGCTTACCTCAAGAATGCTCGTGTGATCGACAGCGTCGCCGTCAGCAAAGCCCGCCAAGGCTACGCGCAGCCCATCATGCTTGTGGCAGCAGACTTTTCCGAGGCTCACGCCTGACGCACAAAAAAGGAGGCCGCGGCCTCCTTTTTGTTTGCCTGTCGATGTGGCCTTAGCGCCCCAGGCGCATCAGGTCGACACGGCGGTTAACTGCCCAGCATTTTTCCTCGTGGCAGGTCTCGCGCGGCTTCTCGCTGCCAAAGCTCACGGCTTCGAGCTGTGCCTCTGGCACGCCCAGTAACTCCAGTTGCTTCTTCACCGCCTCGGCACGCTTCTGGCCCAGCGCCAGGTTGTACTCTGGGCTGCCACGCTCATCGGCATTGCCCTCAAGCTTGACCGAGGGTTTGTCGCGGCCTTTCATCGTCGTGGAAATCTGACGCAGCATGTCGGCATATTCCGCTTTCACCGTGAACTGGTTGTAGTCGAAGTAAACACTCTTGCCGACGGGTGTTTCGGCGATGCCCCCGCTCTGCGTGCCCGCGTTGGCTGTGGGCGGCCGCTCCGTGATCGATCCATTGGACACGCCGGTACCACTCCCTATGCCTGAATTGGCACCACCGTTGGCCCCAGGCTGATTCCGGTTGTCGACGGGGGCGACGGGTCCCGTGGACGAGCAGGCGCTCAGCACGACGCTGACGGCAATGCCGAAGGAGAGTGAGGTCAGTGATTTCATGAGGTATCCGTATTCAAAGAGAAGACTGTTGCATCCGGTTGTAACCGACACCGGGGCATATAACAAGTTCAATGTGGTGAGGCTCGTCAGTCCGGAAGGCACTGCGCGCCTGCAAGCCTGATTGCCCGTGATTTTACCCGTGTGACGCGGGTGCGGCACTGGCGTAAAAAAACCGCGGCGGGCGCGGTTTTTTTTGGTGGGTGAAGGACAGGGAATGACGACGAACGCCTAGTCGGAGGTTTTGTCCGTATAGCTGTCCAGTGTTTCGTCCACGATCTCCCACAGATGTTTCGACGTGGTCATCATGTTGGCCCGCGCCGTTGCATCGACGTTCGTGGTCTTGAGGCGGGCATCAACAGAGCTCTTGAGAAAGACCAGCTGATTGATCGCCAGATCGTAAGAGCCTCTGCTGAAGTACTTCCCCAGCGTTTTGTGCATGGTGTCGATGTTCTGCTCCAGCGACGCGATGTCTTCGGGCAAGACCTGCGCGCAGTTCTTGTCGCAGAACTCGAAATCACTGGCCAGCTTCTCGACCCCTCGTTTCGAAGCGCCGATTGCGGCCAGCCCGCTTACGGACGAACTGCCGCTTTTCTGGGCGATTGCCCGTCCGGTTTCGTCGGCCACTTTGATCAGCATTGCCTGTTTGGCGATCAGCTCGCTGGAGCCTTTGTCGCCGCCGGAAATGATCGCAGCCGACATGTAGTCGGCAATCGTGTCGTCCAGACGCTGATATTGCTTTTGCATGCCGAGCTTGGTCAGACCTGGTTTCGACTCGTGGAGGTTGAGAAACAGCTCCTGCGTGCTTTCTTTTGCCTGGGTCTTGAGCTGGTTGAGTTGCGCAGGATCCATCTTGCCTTGGGAGATTTCACGATGCAGTCGCGCGAAGCGGTAGGCCTCGGCCTGAAGCTCGTACATGCAGGAAAGGGATTTCATGACCGGCCCCGCCAGGGCGGAGCTGCTGATCAGAGCGCAGAAAAGCGACAGCACGACGTTCTTGTTCATTTTTACGCGGACATGATGAATTTGGAGAATTTGACAATAACAGGGCGCTACCAGAAACGCGCTAACGCCATGATCTTTAACAGGACTGAGCTGTTTGGCCGGGCGATCCGTGATGTGGGACACGGTTTGGTGGCTATCCGCGGTCCTGGCGTAAGGTGCTGGGGCCCGGTGTAGGCCGTGAGCGCCGGGCCCGCTCTGCGGTCAGGCCATCCCGCAGCCTTACCCCTTTGCGGCGTTGCCAGTTTCGGCGTGCGCGATCCCCTGAAGCGCCTGCTTCATCCAGTCGATGAACACTCGCGTGCGTGCGGGCAGGTGGCGCGACTGGGGGTAGATGATGTTGATCGGGCGTTGTGGTGGCTCGAAGTCTTCAAGCACCACGCGCAGCGCGCCGCTGCGCACGTGCGCGGCGATCTGGTACGAGATGAACATGCCAAGACCGAGATGAGCAAGGCAGGCCTCGGCTACCGGCGCAGCCTGGTTGAAGCTGAGGTTGCCTTTCACCGGCACGGTGAAGCTCTTGCCGCCCGCGTGAAAGGTCCACCACGGGGCACTGCTGCCAGAGAAGCGCAGGCAGTTGTGCTGCAGCAGATCCTTCGGGTGTTGCGGCGTGCCGTGCGCTTCAAGGTAGGCCGGCGTGGCCACGACAACGCGTCGCAGGCTGCCGACCGGCTGCGCAATCAGTGACGAGTCATCCAGCACACCGATGCGTATGCCAACGTCAATACCTTCTTCGACGATGTTCACCACACGGTCGAGCAGCTGCACGTCCACATTCACTTTCGGGTAACGCTGCACGAAGCGCGTCACCGGGGCGCACACATGCAGCTGACCGAACATTACCGGCGCCGTCACCACCAGCCGCCCCTGCGGCTCGGTGTGCTCGGCGCGCAGCTCCGCGTCTGCTTCGGCCACGGCGGCCAGCACCAGCCGGCAACGCTCCAGATACAGGCGACCCTCCTCGGTCAGCGCGATGCGACGCGTCGTGCGGTTGAACAGACGCACGCCCAGTTCCGCTTCCAGCATGGCGAGGCTGCGCACCACGGCTGGCAGCGAAGCATCAAGCGCTTGCGCTGCGGCCGTGAGGCTGCCTGCATCGGCGATGCTGATGAAAGTCTGCATGGCTTTGAGCTTGTCCATGGCCCGGAAATTACTCCAAAAAACGGAGTAGTCAATTCAGTCTGACGGCATTTATTCCGGCAATTGAACTTCCGACAATGAGCCACCCTTTCGCGAAAGCCCGCTGCCATGACGACTTCCCACCTGCCCGCGCAGGCCCTCAAGCTGCACCGCTTTGCTTTGTCCGGCCATTGCCATCGCGTTGAGCTGCTGCTGTCACTACTGGCTCTGCCGGTCGACAAGATCGATGTGAACCTGGCGGCACAAGAGCACAAGACGCCGGCCTTCCTCGCCATGAATCCCTTTGGCCAGGTGCCGGTGTTGCAGGACGGTGCGCTGACCGTGGCCGACTCCAACGCCATCCTCATCTACCTCGCCACGCAATACGGCCCGGATTGGCTGCCGCAATCGCCTGCCGAGGCCGCTGAGTTGCAGCGCTGGCTGACGGTTGCTGCCGGGCCGCTGGCGTTCGGGCCCGCCATGGCGCGTCTCGGCAGCTTGTTCAAGGCGCCCGTCGACGTGTCGGCAGCGCAGGCCCGCGCGCATGCCCTGTTCGCCGTGCTTGATGCGCATCTGGCCGCGCAAGACTGGCTTGGCGGCGCGCGCGTCACGCTGGCCGACATTGCCAACTACAGCTATGTCGCGCGTGCGCCGGAAGGCGGCGTCTCGCTGTCGGACTACCCGCAGATCCGCGCCTGGCTGACACGCATCGAAGCCCTGCCGCGCTTCATTCCGATGCCCTAGCACCTGATTTTTCGAGGAGACCTTGCGATGAAGCTGCAGGAACACGAAGCCCAATCCGCCTGGCATGCCGGCGAGCGCGCTCTGCAACAAGTGGTTGGCGTCGCCGAACGCATGGCGCCAGTCGGCCAGCAGGTCATCCGCGACTACATGCCGCAGCAGCATCGCGAGTTCTTCCCGCAACTGCCCTTTCTTGTCGTGGGTTCGGTCGATGCGGCAGGGCAGCCCACCGCCTCCATCCTGGCCGCGCCGCCGGGCTTCATCAGCTCGCCGGATGAGCGAACGCTGCATATCGCGGTACAGCCGCAACCTGATGATCCGCTGGCGGCGAATCTGCATGTGGGTGCATCGCTCGGCGCGCTAGGCATCGAGCCTCACACACGAAGGCGTAATCGCGCCAACGGCCGCGTTTCCTCAATTGATGCACGTGGCATCACGCTGACAGTACAGCAGAGTTTTGGAAATTGCCCGAAGTACATCCAGGCGCGCGAGCCGGCGTTTGATGCGGCTCGCACGCCGGGTGCTGCCCGCATCAGCACAGGACTCGATGCGGCTACCACGCGCCTCATCAAACGGGCCGACACCTTCTTCATCGCCTCGGCACATCCCGACGCCGCGCAAGGCAACGACGCGCGCGCTCATGGCGTCGACGTCTCGCACCGTGGGGGCAAACCCGGCTTCGTGCGCGTGGACGGCGACGTGCTGACCGTGCCGGATTTTCGCGGCAACTTCTTCTTCAATACGCTTGGCAACCTGGTGGTGCACCCGCAGGCAGGGCTGTTGTTCGTCGACTTCGACAGCGGCGATCTGCTGCAGCTCGACGTGCATGCCGAAGTCATCACGCAAGGTGATGCGCTGGAGGATTTTGTCGGCGCCGAGCGTCTGATGCGCCTGAGGGTGACACGCGTGCTGTGGCGTCCGGCGGCGCTTGCCTTGCGCTGGGGTGAGGCGGCTTACTCGCCTTCACTCGCGGGCCTGGGCGCGTGGCCGGCGGCCCGCTGATTGTTCGCCCCGATTCCGTCGCGAGCACCGCCCCGCCGCCATTGGTGAAACCGGGCATGCCGGCACCGACTGCAGCCAGTATTCAGCGCAGCGTGCACAGCGAACCAACGGCGGGTTAGCGCAGCTCAGCGTGCACAGCGGCACGCGTGTGAGCTCAGAAATTGGAAGCGATGAAGCGGATCGGCAGCATGTCCGTCTCGCTGCCATGTGCCGACACCATGTCGGTGATGCTGGAGTGCTCATCACGCTGTGGGCCGGAATGGAGTTCGCCCAGATAGGCGTCGTGCTCCAGCTCTTCGCTGGAATGGAAAACTTCGTGTGCTGGTGTGCCGTGACGGCGGGATCTGCCGAAAAGAATGCCGAATCTGCCATACATGGTGCTTCTCCTTAGCCACGTCGGCGTGGCGGTACCGCGAGACTTCAGGGTAGGCCTGAAGTGGCATCGGCTTAATTGGGGTTTCTGCCATTCGCGTTTCTTCCTGGCGTGGTCTAGGCGCCGGCAATGCGTATGCCATGTGCATGTTCACTGCGTTTGAGTCGGCCTGAAATGGAGGCCTTGATGGGTGACGGCAGAAGAAGGTTCCAGGAAAAGGGCAAGCCTGCAAAAGGGCGTTCGGCCGCTTGAATCCGTCCGGGCGCGGCCAGCTGTGGCTTCTCCGGTAAGCGACCCCTCGCGTCCAGCCCCTCGGCACGATCGAATTCGCCGATGTGCTGCGCCCGCATGATTTGTATGATTTCAAATGCTTGCGGTGGGATTTGTGCGTTTGTGCATCGCAACCGTAGACAGACCGACGGTTCTGTCTACAAATAAGTGAGGCTCCACTACCCACGCTGAAACGCTACCCGGAGGGCAGAACAATGACGAAGTACCTGATTTCCTTCCCCGCAGAGGCGATGAACGTGCCCGGCCAGGACTGGGCTGCGGTTGGCGAAGCGTCGCACGCGGTCATACGCGAGGCGAAGAAGGCCGGTGTCTACGTGTTTGGTGGCGGGATCAACGCGGACGTGGCGGCGCTGATGGTTGCTGCTGATGGTAGCGTCAGGAACGAGACCTACCCGCAGACCAGGGAGTTCGACGGCGGCTTCTGCGTCCTGGAACTCCCGTCGCATAAAGCTGCCGTCGAGTGGGCCACGAAGATCGCCGGAGCCTGCCGCTGCGCGCAGGAGCTTCGCGAGTTCGGGTATGACCCCGAGAGCTGAGCCGCAAGGTCGCAACCCGATGAGGTACTGAAGTCTATGGTCCATGCAGACGACACGCCCAGGTGCTTCGCGACATCCGTGAGGTCAAGCCGACTGGCGAACGGATGGGCTCGGATTGGCTTGCGCACTTTCAGTCCGCACGCATCTCAAACCTTGGGCATTAATTGAAAGGCAGGCATGCAGATGACACGCGTCCGGGTTGAGAGCTTCACCATTTCGCTCGATGGATACGGCGCGGGTCCGGATCAGGACCTCACGCATCCGCTTGGCGTGGGCGGGACGGATTTGCACCAGTGGTTGATGCCGACACGCACGCTGCAACGAACCCTGTTTGGCGCCGACGGCGGCACCACGGGGATTGATGACGATTTCGCCGCGCGGGGTTTCCGGAATGTGGGCGCCTGGATTCTCGGCAGAAACATGTTCGGACCGATTCGCGGCCCTTGGCTCGACATGGACTGGAAAGGCTGGTGGGGAGACAACCCGCCCTATCACGTCCCGACTTTCATCCTGACTCACCACGCGCGTGCGCCCATCGAGATGGAAGGCGGCACGACATTCCATTTCGTCACGGGCGGTATTCACGAGGCGCTTGACCGCGCGCGCGACGCGGCCAAGGGCATGGATGTGCGTATTGGCGGCGGCGCGAACACGATCCAGCAATATCTTCGTGAGGGCCTTATCGATGAGTTGCACTTCGCGATCTCGCCGGTGTTGCTGGGCGGGGGAGAGCGACTGTTCGAGGGTGTTGACCTGCGCGCCCTGGGATACGCATGCGTGCAGTTCGTTGCGTCCGAAAAAGCCACCCATGTTGTGCTGCGCCACCAGAGGCACGCTGACGCCTGACAAGCGTTTGAGGTGCGCTGCCGCCGAGCCCGAACGTCAGCCTGAGCCCGGCGTCAGCATTCGCCCCGTGTCTCAATATTTGTGGAGCTTGTCCAACGACCATGCGCAAACTCATCGTCAGCAACATCGTCTCGCTGGATGGCTTCTTCACCGGCCCGGGGGGAAACGTCATGGTCATGCCGTTCGACCATGGTTTCTCGGATTACAACGCGGAACGCCTTCGCGCAGCAGACACACTGCTGCTCGGGCGTACCACGTACGAGATTTTCCGCGCCTACTGGCCCGCGATTGCCGAGGACGAGAGCCAGCCCGCAGTAGAGCGTGAGATATCGCGCCTCAACGGCGCTATCGAGAAGATCGTGGTTTCAAACGGTCTGAAACCCGACGAGGTTGGCGGCTGGGGCTTGACCCGCGTCGTGCGACGCGTGGACGCGCATACCGAGATCGCAGCACTCAAAGGGAAGCCGGGGCGGGACATCCTGATGTTCGGCAGTCACATTTTGTGGAACGACCTGCTTGCCTCTGGCCTGGTGGACGAGCTGCATTTCACGATCGGTGCCGGCGTGGTCGGCGAGGGTGTGCGGGCATTTGAGGCCCGGCCGCCCGGCTCGCTCCGCCTGCTGGAAACCCGCCGCTTCGACGGCTCCAGCTTGCTGCTGGTCCGCTACGCCGTTGAACGCTGACGGCTGTATCGCGGCCGGTATTCTCTCGGGGCGTGGTTACGGGCAGGCGCCTGACCGCGCAATCGGGCGGTAGTCATCCGGTAAGGGCTGCTGAACAATGAGGTTGGCATGAAGCCGTTTCTTAACGCCGAAGTCGCTGCAAAGTTCGATGCATATCCGCCGGATGTGCGGCCGAAGCTTCTAGCGCTCAGAGAGCTTGTCTTCCAGGTTGCGGCCACTGCGGAAGGAGCCGGCGAGATCGAAGAGTCACTGAAATGGGGCGAGCCAGCCTATGCCACAAGAAACAGGAGCGGTAGCGCGGTGCGGATGGACTGGAAGAAGAAGGATCCCGATCACTACGCCATGTACTTCAACTGCCAGACCAATCTGGTTGAATCCTTCAGAACCCTGTTTCCCGATGATTTCAGGTTCGCAGGGAACCGGGCGCTGGTGTTCGCGCTGGAAGACAAGGTGCCGCAGGATTCCCTTGCCATGTGCATAGCCGCATCGCTCACGTATCACTTGAGGAAGAGAAATGAGAAGGGCGCGAAGCGACGCCCGATCCATCCATGAACAACTCGCCCCGGCAACCCTCTAAGAGGCTGTTCACGATCTTTCCAGAAAGATCAAACGGCGCAATCTGGCTGGATGGTTGGATTGTGTAGGAGCGGGCCATGCCCGCGACAAAGCAGGACTCATTTCAGCCCTGGCCCTTGTTGAG
>DATIDV010000018.1:0-51596 GCA_035456105.1 Rhodocyclaceae bacterium
GGGCGCTGCCGGCGGGGCTTCTTTACGCGGAGGGCGCTGTGCGCGCATCTTCTCGTGGAAGGACTTCATCTCGTCAGTGCTGAGCTTGCCGTCCTTGTTGGCGTCAGCGGCATCGAAATCCTGAAGCATCTTCTGCTGGTGCTGGACCATCTCGTCGCGGGTGATGACGCGATCACGGTTGGCATCTCCGCCACCGAATGCGCCGTCATGATGGTCATGCCAGCGCTGCCCGCGATGCATCTTGTCGCCCATTGCCTTGAGCTCCTCCTGCGAGATGAAGCCATCCTTGTTTGTATCGAGCTGATCAAAGTGTTCTGTCATTGGCTGAATCGCGGCAGCTTCCGCCTTTGAAATCAGACCGTCCTTGTTGGTGTCGGCAGCCTTCAGGCGATCGGCCATACGTTGATGCATGGGGCGCTCTGCGGCTGGAGCAGATTGCTGGGCGAGCACCGCGCCGCTTGCCGTGAGCGTGAGTGCAATGAGGAAGATGTTCGGGGTCTTCATGATGCGTTTTCCTTTGTGTGATTGCCGTGTCATGGCGCGATCAAATCTTAGGTCCCGCCTCTGTCAAACGGTGTTTCACACACGCAAGCTTGTGTATCAACTTGTAAGTCTGCGTATGGATGATTGCGCAATAACAAGTGGTTATGCCCTTGAGGTGTGCCCTGTGCGCGCTGCAGTGCGATACTTCGTCTTTTACCAAGCTGCGGGAGAAAGACTGTGAAAGTTCTGGTGCCGGTCAAGCGTGTGGTGGACTACAACGTGAAGATACGGGTCAAGGCCGATCAAAGCGGCGTCGATCTGGCCAACGTCAAGATGTCCATGAATCCCTTCGATGAGATTGCCGTGGAAGAAGCTGTGCGCCTGCGTGAGGCAGGCGTGGCGACCGAGGTAATCGCGGTGAGTTGTGGCGCGGCGAACAGCCAGGAGACCCTGCGCGCTGCGATGGCGATTGGCGCGGATCGCGCCATCCTCGTCGAGACCGACGCAAGCGTGGAGCTGCAGCCATTGGCCGTTGCCAAGTTGCTCAAGGCCATCGCGCAGAAGGAAGAGCCGCAACTGGTAATTCTGGGTAAACAGGCCATTGATGACGACGCCAACCAGACGGGCCAGATGCTCGCCGCCATGCTGGGCTGGCCACAGGGCACCTTTGCATCGAAGCTCGCAGCGAGCGATGGCAAGCTGACCGTGACGCGTGAAATCGATGGCGGTCTTGAAACGCTGGAAGTGAGCTTGCCGGCCATCGTGACCGCCGATCTGCGTTTGAACGAGCCGCGCTATGCGACATTGCCGAACATCATGAAGGCCAAGAAGAAACCGCTCGACACGGTGACACCCGAGTCACTCGGTGTCGACATCACGCCACGTCTGAAAACGCTGAAAGTCAGCGAGCCGCCCGTGCGTGTTGCCGGGGTGAAGGTTGCCAGCGTTGAAGAACTGGTGAGCAAGCTGCGCAACGAAGCCAAAGTGATTTGAAGGAACAAAGAACATGAGCATTCTGGTCATTGCAGAGCACGATAATAAGCAGATCAAACCCACCACGCTCAATACGCTGGGGGCGGCAGTAAAAGTCGGTGGTGATATTCACGTGCTGGTCATCGGCGGCAATTGCGCCGATGCCGCACAAGCCGCTGCGAAGATTGCCGGGGTGAGCAAGGTGCGCGTCATCGACGCGGCGCATTACGCAGATCACACCGCAGAGAACATCGCTATAGCCGCTGCACAACTGGCGGGCAGCTACAGTCACGTGCTGCTGCCTGCTTCGAGCTTCGGCAAGAATCTCGGCCCGCGTCTGGCGGCCTTGCTTGATGTCGCGCAGGTGTCCGACATCGTCGGCGTCGAGTCGGCCGACACTTTCGTGCGTCCCATCTACGCAGGCAGCGCGCTGGCAACCGTACAGAGTGGCGACCCGGTGAAGATCATCACCGTGCGTGTTTCCGCCTTCGATGCCGTTGCCGCCGAAGGTGGCAGTGCGGCAGTCGAAGTCGCACCGGCAGGCCCCGATCTTGGCGTCGCGAAACTCATTGGTCGCGAACTGACCGTGTCGGCACGGCCTACGCTGGGCGCTGCGCGTGCAGTGGTTTCCGGTGGTCGTGCGCTGGGCAGTTTCGAGAGCTTCCATTCGGTCCTCGAACCGCTGGCTGACAAGCTGGGCGCTGCCATCGGCGCTTCGCGCGCCGCGGTGGATGCAGGTTTCGCACCGAACGAAAGCCAGGTGGGGCAAACCGGGCAGGTTGTTGCGCCTGATCTCTATATTGCCATCGGCATTTCCGGTGCCATCCAGCATCTGGCGGGTATGAAGGAATCGAAGGTGATCGTGGCGATCAACAAGGACCCGGATGCCGCGATTTTCGGCGTGGCCGATTATGGATTGGTCGGCGATCTGTTTGAACTGGTGCCGCAGCTGACTGCGGCGCTGTAAGTCTGGAGCAAGGGCCGCAGGTGCGGCCCTTGTCACGTGAAGAGCATGACGATCTTTGTTCTGACAACGCATGACAATGTGTTGCACGTTTTTGCCAGTGAAGCCACGGCCCTCGACTCCGATGCCGTTAAGACGAACATGGGGCGTGACGAAGCCTTGTTCTTTGCCGATGACGGCAGTGGCTTGCGTCATGACTGCGGTGTGGGTGCGGACTACCTCAGGCCCTGGGCTTCGTGCAGTTCGTGCTCCCTGCCGCAGGTTCTGCATCAGATCACGGCGGTAGTGGGCGCATCACCACTGGATTCGCTCGCCGCCGTAACGCGCTACATCGCAAGATAGAACAACACGCCGAGCGGCGAGCACGTCAAAAACAAAAAGGAGACATGCATGAGCGAATACGTGGCCCCCATCAAGGACATGCAGTTCGTCCTGCGCGAACTTGCCGGGCTCGATGATGTTGCCGCGCTGCCAGGCTGTGAAGACGTTTCTCCCGATCTGGTCGAAGCCATTCTCGAAGAGGCTGCAAAGTTTGCCGGCGGCGTGCTGTCGCCCCTCAATGCCGTCGGGGACCGCGAAGGTTCGCGCCTCGATGGCAATGCCGTTACGACGCCCGCGGGCTGGAAAGATGCTTATCGCCAGTTTGTGGAGTCTGGCTGGACGGCCGTTGCGGCCGAGCCAGAGCATGGTGGCCAAGGCCTGCCGACGCTGATCTCCACGGCACTGAACGAGATGTGGAAGGCCTCCAACCTGGCCTTCTCGTTATGCCCGATGCTGACCAATGGCGCCATCGAAGCGATTCGTTCGCGTGGCTCGGATGCGCTGAAGGCGATCTTCCTGAACAAGATGGTGGCGGGGGAGTGGTCCGGCACCATGAACCTGACCGAGCCGCAGGCCGGCTCCGATCTTGCTGCCGTGCGTGCTCGCGCCGAGCCGCAAGCCGATGGCACGTATCGCGTCTTTGGCCAGAAGATTTTCATCACCTACGGCGAACACGATCTCACGCCGAACATCGTGCACCTCGTTCTCGCGCGCCTGCCCGACGCGCCGGAAGGTGTGAAAGGCATCTCGCTTTTTGTTGTGCCCAAGTTCCTCGTCAATGCAGATGGTTCACTTGGAGCACGTAATGATGTGCGCTGCGTGTCGCTCGAACACAAGCTCGGCATCCATGCGAGCCCGACATGCGTGATGGTCTATGGCGATGAAGGTGGCGCGGTCGGCCACCTCGTTGGTCAGCCACATCACGGCCTCGCCATCATGTTCATCATGATGAATGCTGCGCGCTTTGCGGTTGGGCTCGAAGGCGTGGCACTGGCCGACCGCGCCTGGCAACGCGCATTGCAGTTCTCGCGCGAACGCATCCAGGGCTATGACCCGGCTGAGAAAGCGGGCGCGCGCGTGCCCATCATCCGCCACCCTGACGTGCAGCGCATGCTCATGCTCATGAAGTCGCAGACCGAGGCGATGCGCGCGCTGGCCTACGTCGTCGCCGCCGCGACTGACAAGGCCGAGCGCCACCCCGACGAACTGACGCGTACGCGTGCGCAAGGCTTCGTCGACTTGCTGACACCAGTCGTGAAGGGCTGGTGCACCGAGACCAGCATTGAGATCACATCGCTCGGCGTGCAGGTTCATGGCGGCATGGGGTACATCGAAGGAACCGGTGCCGCGCAGTATCTGCGCGACGCGCGCATCACCACCATCTACGAAGGCACGACGGCCATCCAGGCGAATGACTTCATTGGGCGCAAGATTGCGCGCGACAAGGGCGCTGCTATCGGCCTCGTGCTCGCGGAAATGCGCGAAGTGTCGGCGCACTGTACTGTCATTGGTGGCGAGCATTTCGGACGCATTGGCGCTTCGCTCAATGCCGGCGCCAATGCACTAACGAGTGGTGTCGTGTGGCTGCTGCGCAGCTTCCCTGAAATGCCGGGCGAGGCACACGCTTCGGCGGTGCCGCTGCTGCGGCTGGCGGGTATTGTGTGTGGTGGCTGGCAACTCGCGCGTGCCGCACTGGCCGCGCATCACCGCATCGGGGCAGGTGATGCGGACAAAGCCTTCCTCGAAGCGAAGATTACGACGGCGCGCTTCTATGCCGATCACGTACTGTCACAGGCCGATGGCCTTGCGCATTGCGTCATCAATGGCGCGGCAGTGACCTTGGCGAGTGGCTTGCTGGACGAGTGAGGCACGTCCGGTTTTGCAGGTCTGCTTAACGCTGTGCAGCCCGACATCTATGCGCAAAAACATCCGTTTACGCTGCGCTAGCCCGATCACTCAAGCTACAGGCAGCGCGCGCCACGCAGCAGCAAACTCATGCGCGCGCGCTTCGATCATTTCGAGTGACAAACCCGGCGAATACAGTGCGCCGCCGATGCCGAAGCCATTCGCTCCCGCATCGCGATAGACCGCCATCCGCTCAGGCGTGATGCCGCCCACCGGCAAGAGCGCTACCTCCGCTGGCAGCACCGCGCGCCAAGCCTTGACCGCGGCAGGTGGAATCGACTCTGCCGGAAAGGCTTTCAAGCCATGCGCGCCCGCACGCAAAGCGGCAAAGGCTTCGCTCGGCGTTGCCACGCCCGGCAGTGACCATAATCCGAGCGCAACGCTGGCCTTGATGACATCCGGGTTGCAGTCCGGCGACACGATCAGTTGCCCACCGGCTAGCGCCACGGCTTCGACATGCTCGACCGAGAGCACGGTGCCCGCGCCGACGATGGCCGTAGGGAGAGTCCGGCGCAGTATCGTGATGCATTCAAGCGCGCCGGGGCGGTTGAGCGGTACTTCCAGCATGGTGAAGCCGGCGGCGAACAGCGCTTGTCCGACCGGCTCTGCTTCGGCCGGCGAGAGTCCGCGCAGGATGGGAACGAGCGGCAGTGCAGGCAGGGGAATGTTCGCGCGTTGCGTACTCATGGTCCGGTACTCCAGAGATGTTTTACGGCAGCGAGAAAAGCGGCTTCCGGCTCGAAGCTGCGTACGCCTGCGCCGACACTCGCGGCGACGTGCGCATACAGGTTAGTGAGATGCGCCTCGCCGACAATACGTACCTCACTGTCGGCGGCCGAGCGTATCCAGGCCTGAACGTGCGGGTCGTGCCATTCCGCGCCGATGAGCAGGCCCGAAAGCCACGAGCGACTGCTGGCAGCACGCTGCGTGCCGAGCAATACCGAAGCACGCAGGCCGAACAGGCGATGGCTGAGCCCGCCGCCTGCCGCCGCCGCAGCCCCCGATCCAAACGCAGTCATGTCCTCCGCGGCATCGCCCGGTTCGAGCAGGTTCGCCAGCGAGCTGTGCTTGCCCAGCAGTGCGAACAACTCGCCTGTCATGAAGCTGCGGAAACGGGTGATGCAGCCATCCTCGACGATGACCCATTTGCTGTGCGTACCGGGCAAGACGTAGATGCCGTCGCCACCGCCCAACAATATGCTGCCGAGAAGCTGGATTTCCTCGCCGCGCATGACGTCAGGTTCAGTGCGCTGACAGACGCCGGGCACGATGCAGATGCGGCGCGAGCCGAGTGACGGAAAACGGGCATCTGCTGGCACATCGTTCAGCTTTGAGCCGAGCGCATCGAGTCGTGCAGGGCAGGGCACATACGGCGCCTCGATCCAGCCTGCGCGGCTGCCGATCATGCCGGACATCAGCACCGGCGCATCGGCTGGAAGCTCGGGCCAGCGGGCAAGCAAGGTGTCGAGCGAGGCGGCGAAGTCACCGCCACATGTCAGCACGCCTTGTGCATCGAGATGGCGCTCCACTACTACGCCATCGCGCATGAGATAAGCGCGCCGGTTGGAACTGCCCCAGTCAATCGCAACCAGTGAGGTCATGGATGAGCCTGTGTCGTAAAACAGAGGACAACGATGCCACAAAAACCTGACGGCGAACTGAACCGATCGCAAGCCGAGAGATCACATTGGATAAGTTGCGGATGCAATGCAAGATCACAGTTTGTCGGATGGTGAGAACCATCTAACCCCTCCTCGGATCAATGCAAATGAATGTTCTACTTTTCGGCATGAGCGGTATGGTTGGGCAGGGCGTGCTGCGCGAATGCCTGCTCGATCCCGATGTGAAACAGGTGCTCAGCATCGGGCGCAACATTACCGGCCTGCAACACCCCAAAGTGCGTGAGATCGCGCATGCCAATATGTGGAACTACGACAGCATCGAGAGTGACTTGGCTGGAATCGACGCATGCTTCTTCTGCCTCGGCGTTTCCTCCACCGGGATGAGCGAAGCCGAGTATGTGCGTATCACTCACGACATTACGCTGGCCGCTGCGACAAGGCTTGCGAAGCTCAACACGCAGATGACATTCATCTACGTCTCCGGGGCCGGCACCGACAGTACAGAACGTGGCCGCGTGATGTGGGCGCGTGTAAAGGGCCGGACCGAGAATGATTTATTGAAGCTGCCATTCAAGGCTTACATGTTCCGGCCCGGAATGATCCAGCCCCTGCATGGCATCAAGTCCAAGACGAAGGCATACCGGATTCTGTACAGCCTGAGCAAGCCGCTCTTGCCGCTACTGCGAGCGGCGCTTCCGAATCAGATCACGACGACAGAACAGATGGGGCGGGCGATGCTGGGGGTGGCGAAGAGAGGGTGTGAGAAGAAGGTTCTTGAGAGTCGCGAAATCGGGAATGTCAGATAGAGCTGGAACTCAGTTGAGCAGGGGAGGCACGGCGTGTTCCCACGTTGTGTCACTTGTGAAGAAACAAATTTGCGTGGGCGTATGGCGCACATCCTGCCAAGGTGCCGAGTCGCGCCGCCGTCTTCTCTCCTACCCGTGCCCGAAAGTATCGATGACCGACAAGAAACCAAGCCCCATCGCTTCGAGCCCGCATCCCGTAGCCGCACGGCGTGCGCTCCGCGCCATCGCCATCTTCGAGGCCATCAAGGGCGTAGCTGCGCTGATTGCGATCATCGGGGTGGTCGACCTGATGCATCACGATGTGCGTCATCTTGCGGAGGAGTTGATCGGGCGCTTCAGGTTGAGTCCGGACGGGCGCTATTCATCCATCATTCTTCACTACGCTGATCTGCTGCCGGGGCAGAATCTGCATGCACTGATGTGGCTGGCTGCCGGCTATATCACCATGCGTTTTCTGGAAGCGTATGGCTTGTGGCGAGACCGTGCCTGGGCAGAGTGGCTGGCGGCGCTGTCGGGCGCAATCTATGTGCCAATCGAGGTGCACCATGTCATGCAAAATGCATCAATGGTGAATGCAGTGGTGCTGCTGGCGAACGTGCTGGTGGTGTTGTTCATGGCCGTACAGTTGTGGCGCAGACGCAGCTTGGCCCAGCGCGCTTGATCCGCGTTTCAGGACATCCTCGGCAAGGCAATTCGATGTAATTGATAGAAACGCAGATCGTTGATTTTTAAACTGAATTATTGATTCAGTAGTGCTGCTTTGCACCACATAACAAGCGTAACGAGTGCTCCGTAACAGCCTTACAATTGAGCCCGCAAGACCTGACGCAGGACGATTCGCAACATGAAGTTGCGGACGATCCGGACAGTTGCTGGCGTCAATAAAGGAGACATTCAATGCGCATCACTTTCGCGACGTCACGCATGCTCTGCGCGACGCTTGTTCTCATGCTGCTCGCCTTGCCGGGTTGCGAGCGCGCGCCTGACAGCGATAACGTTGCGCCAAGCTACACGGCCACCGTCGTCAATCCGAAACTTGAAAAAGGCCTGACCGAACCCGCAACCGGGACCATGTTCCTGTGGGGCGAGGACGGGGCTATCCTGCGTTCGGAAGACGGGCGTGCCTGGCAGTTCACGCCGACCCCGATTACGTCCCTGATCAAGCAGCTCGCTGCTAATGAAGATGGCAAGACGCTGGTGGCGGTGAGCGAGGCCGGACAGATCTTGCTGTCGGAAGACAATGGTCGTAGCTGGGCGCTGGAGCAGGCGCCGATTGCAGCCGATCTGCGCAGCGTGATCTACCACGCGCCGAGCAAGAGCTGGCTGGTCGTGGGCACGGCAGGCACGGTGCTGCGATCCGAAGATGGTGGCAAGCAGTGGCAGCCCGTCCAGGTGGATACGCCTGCGGAACTGGTGAGTCTGTATGCCGATGCGCAGGGCACGCTGTTTGCGGGGGGCACGGAAGGCGCGCTGCTGCGCTCGGGTGATGGCGGCAAGTCCTGGCAGCTTGCACCGCGCGTCACGGATAGTCCTCTGGCGAATTTCTACGCTCACGACAAGACGCTGCTGGTGGCGGGCACGCAGGGCCGCATGTTGCGCTCCGACGATGGTGGCAAGCGCTGGACGCTGATTGCCACCAAGTCGCAAGGCTTCATCGTCGGTAGCGCCTACGACCCTGTTTACAGGACATGGTTTCTCGCTACTCACAACGGCGATCTGCTGCATTCGACCAATGAGGGGCGCAGCTGGAAGGTCGATGCAGGTGATGGCAATACCTACCTGAGTGGTCTGGTGTATGACGAAAGCGACAAGGCGCTGGTGGTGGTGGGTCATCATGGCCTGGCGCTGCGCACGCTCGATGGCGGGCAGGTGTGGGGTCGTACGACTGCGACCGGTATGGATGGTGTCGAGGCCTCTTTTTTCGATCCGCGCAGGAAGCTGATCGTCGGCTTCGGGCAGGGCGGCAACCTCGCCATTTCGGATGATTTCGGTGTGCGCTGGAGCGTGCTCAGAACCAATATGAGCGAGCGCCTGCGGGTCGTAATTGCAGGGGCCGACGAGAAAAGTCTCGTGGGGCTCGGGCGCGTTGGCTCGATCATGCGTTCGCCTGACAACGGCAATACCTGGAGCGCCAATAGCGTGCGCTATGCCCAGGAGATGGCGCCGCCCAACTACCTGACAGTGGTCCGCGATCCCGTCAGCAAGGCGCTGCTGGCCGCAGGCGGACCGGGTACCATCATGCGCTCCGTCGACGAGGGGCAGACCTGGAAGACGGTGTTCGATACGCCCTGGGAGCAGGCTGCGGAATTCACCAAGCTGCTGGTCGATGAAAAGAACAAGGCGATTTTTGCCATTGAGAAGAGCGGCACGCTGCAGCGCTCCACCGACGGTGGCTTGAGCTGGACGCAGGTAGGCGTGAAGACCAATGATTTTTTCCGTACCGGACTGGTCAGCGAGAAGCATCACGTCATTATCCTCGCCGGCAAATCCGGCATGACATTCCGCAGTGAAGATGGCGGACTGAACTGGTCTTCGCTGGAATTCGATCTGCCGGGTGTCGTGCCGGATGTGTGGGACAGCTTCCAGGATGCAAAGAGCGGCGTGATCCTGCTGTTGGGCCTCAAGGGGCAACTGCTGCGATCAGAAGATGGCGGCAAGAAATGGCAGTCGATCACGACCGGCGCGCCGGGCACCTTGCTCTCCGCACTCATTGAACCGAAGGAGGGCGCGTGGCTGATCAGCGGCGTCGGTGGTGCGCTATTGCGCTCGACCGACGAAGGCAAGACATGGGCCGCCATGCCGACTGAAACGGGTGTGAACCTGCGTACCTTGCTGGTTGAGCCGGGCACCCGCAACGTTGTTGTCGTGGGCACCAAGGGCGTGTTGTTGCGCTCGGGCGATGCGGGCAAGACCTGGCAGGTATTGCCTAGTCA
Organism: Rhodocyclaceae bacterium; assembly: GCA_035456105.1. GTDB lineage: Bacteria > Pseudomonadota > Gammaproteobacteria > Burkholderiales > Rhodocyclaceae > Viridibacterium. The sequence goes on from DATIDV010000018.1 coordinate 10,007, forward strand.
TACGCGTGAGAATTTCCTGACGGGCGTGTTCGATCCCGAGAGTCACAACCTGATCGCGGTGGGCGAGCGCATCGTGGTACTGAAACCGGGCAGCGCGGCACCCTGAGTGAAATCCGTGCGGAACGATGACGGCGTCACCGGGTCGAACCCGCGCAGTAGATGAGAAGTAACGAGAAGCCCGCGAGACAGCGGGCTCTTTCACATACAGGTCAAAGGAGACATCGAATGATTGGAAAAATACTGGCTGGCATTTGTGCCGGTCTGTTGTGCTTCGGCGCGCAGGCGGCAACCGATGCCAATGGCAAGATGGTGCCGACGGGAAAGTTCTGCGCAAACATCGGCGATTTCTGCAGCTTCAACGGCAAGATGGTGGTGCACATCGCAGGCTGTAAAAGCGTCGACAAGTACAACGGCGGCTGCTCATCGAGCCCGGGCGTGATCGCTACGAATGGCATGCGCTGCACGCTGGCCAACTTCGGCCTTAAGGCGCCCTTGCCGGATGTGGGGCCGAATGCCTGTTATGTGGAGACGCTGGCCGAGGCAAGCATCGTCGAAAACAAGTCGTCCGCAAAAAGCTCCCGCGCCACCGGCATCACCGGCGCCAAATGTACTTCCACAGGTGGCGTGACGGTGGAGTCGACTATCGTGGTTAACAAGATCATTCACGATGGCGAGTGCAAGACCTACAGCCCCGGCAATGGTTTGAAACGCGCAGCGGGGGAAGCGGCGGACAAGCCGATGTTCCGTCTCGAAAATGGCGCGACGCTCAAGAATGTGATCTTCGGTGAAGTCACGCCTTATGATGAAAGCATTCACGTTCTCAACGGTGCGACATTGGAGAATGTCCGCTGGCTGAAGCTGCACGACAAGGCCGTGACCATCAAGACAGCGGGCAACGTTGTTGCCAGTAATATTTCCGGCGCGAACGGCAATGGCCTGTTCCAGGTCGACGCCCCGGCAACGCTGAACATCTCCAACTGCGTGATGGACAAGCTGCAGACCGTCCTGACGCAGAGCAAGAACGCGCGTTTCAATGTCACTGTCTTTGTTGACCGCTGCCAGCTCTCTAACGTGTCGGACGCGGTGTTCGTGTCGGAGAGTTCCGGCAGTGTTGCCAAGCTCACCAACAGCTACCTTCACAAGGCCGATGTGGTGTGCAGGGGTGCATGGCAGAGTTGCCCGGATGTGGGGAATTTCTACGAGTGATGCATGGGCAGGTAAAAATCACGTAGCGACGAGGTTTGTCGGTACCGACAGGAACGCACGGCTCCAAGAGTCGTGCGTTTTTTGTTGACCACGCGGCAGGCCACTCATCAACGCTGTGCGAAGAGCATGCATGACCTAACAGGAGCTTGCCTGCGACGTTTCCTTAGCTCTCTGTTGCCTCCTTCCCCTGATCGCCGTCCATGCGCCGGTATGGCACAAGCGTGCGGGTGCGAGCAATAAAAAAGGCGCACAGCGAAAACTGTGCGCCTTCAACCAGAAGACTACGCGACACACCCTGAAGTGTGTCTCGTATTACAACGAACTTAGAACGAGGTGTTGCCCGAGCCGGTGCAACTTGCCCACTTGCCGATGCACAGGCTGCCGGCATTGTGCAGGCGGCTATTGCTCAGCTTGGCGATGGACGAGGAACTGTCCGAACGGAACACGCCTTCGCTCATGTTGCTGATGTCGCAGTTGCTGGCGTTGACCGTGATCTTGAAGGTCGTGTCACCGTTTTGACGCAGGAACTTGGCCATGGTGTCCACCACACAAGCCGAGATGTTCACCGTCGAAGCAGCATTCACCTGACCATACTTGTCGCTACCGTTGTAAGCCGAAACGTTGCTGATGTTGGCCGTGCCGGAGGACTTGATCGTGTATGCGTCTTCGCCGACGTTGGTCCACTTGAAGTTCTTCAGCGTGCCGCCGCCGTAGAAGTGAACACCGTCAACACCGTTGTTGCCCAGGATGGCGTTTTGCAGCGTGCCGCCGTTGATGCGGAATGCTGGATCCTGGCTTTCGTCCTGGTCGCCCGAGCCCATCGAGGACGAAGGATTGAAGGTCTTGCAGCCGCCGTCATACGTGCCGGACACGACAATCGTCGAGCTGATCGAGGTGGAGCCGGTTGAGGTGCAGCTTGCGCCCTTGCTGCCCGAAGGTGTCGGGGTAGGCGTTGGGGTAGGTGTCGGGGTTGGCGTAGGGGTTGGTGTTGGGGTGGAAGAACCGCCGACCGAGCACCATGCCGATTCAGGATAGCTGTTCGAAGGGAAAGCCGAACCGATACAAGCGAAGCTGCCGGTCTTGGTGGCATAAACGAACGAGCCGGACTTGCCCAGTGCAACGCTGTGGGTGCCGCTCATCGAGCAGGTCGCGCCCGTGTTTTGTGCACATTTGGTGTAACCGGATGGGTAGTCGGTTGCCGCGTAAGCGCCGGTAGCGAAAAGGCCAGCGACTGCGCCAGCGATAATGGTACGCATCATTTTGTGTCTCCTTTATTAACTGCATTAGGTAAAAGACAAAACAATAACGTCTAAAGTTTTGTCAGGGGCAAACTTGGATTAATAGATAAGTCATGTCAATACCTCGATAAATAATTAATTACATTGAAGAAAATGAAGTGATTTGGAATAAAAACACAACTAATCCGGAAGCCGCATGAATACTTGTTTGTATTAATTATGAATAAAAATTTTGGCGAATTTTGCGAATGTATTGAGCCGTGAATTTATGTTGGAGTTGTAAAGAAAGGTAATGAAAATGCTGCGCTGCGTAGACCGGTTTTTATTGTTGATTTTGTTGATTTGAATCTCGCGCACTGGACAGAGATAAAACGGGGTCCAGAAAACGGGCAAAAAATAACCCGGCCGAAGCCGGGTTATTGAGGTGCGTCTTACGCGGGATTCACTGCAGCTGGCTGGCCAGATCCAGCTTGTTTTCCTTGATGCCTTCGGTGATCAGACCAGCCAGCGCTTCGGCGCCGCGCTCCTGCGCATGCGTGTTGTCGGGCTTGTTGCGAGCCCCGGTCTTGCCAACGTAGTAGGGATACTTTGCAGTATCCACGGCAAGGTAGTAGTCCAGCGAACCGGTTTCGCCGATGTTGTTGTAGAAAGCCATGCTCTTGGCATCGAGATCGATCAGCGCCACGTTGTTGGCCTTGGCGGTGTCACGCACGGTCTGCGAGTAATCGCCGGGGAAGGCGCCCTTGGAGTAGGTGTGCGTCGTACTGCCAATCGTGCCACCCTTGAAGTTGCGGCGCGTGACTGGCGTGATCAGTACCGGCGTGGCGCCTTTGTCTTGTGCAACCTTGATGTACTTTTCCAGGGTCTTCTGCATGGACATATCAGTCGGGATGTCTGCATTGCTGCCAGGATAGGTGCACAGATTGGTCGTGTCGATGATGTCGCGCGATGGTGGCGGGTTTTGCGGGTTGTTGCCGCACTTCTCGTCGTTGTGGCCAAACTGCACCAGCAGGTAATCGCCCTTGCGGATGTTGGCGGCGATCATGCCGAGCCAGCCTTCGGTAATGAAGCTACGTGAGCTGCGACCGGACTGAGCGACGTTGACGACGCGGACCTTGCTGCTGTCCTTGATCTTGCGATCGAACACCTGGCCCCAACCCATGCGCGGCGCGACTTCCGGGTCGTAGTTGCTGGCGGTCGAATCGCCAGCGACGAATACGCGGATGACGCCGGGGGCGTTGATGTCTTTCAGATCAGCCTGGGCGCGCTTGAGGCTGAACGGCGCAAAGGTCGTGATCTCGCGATAGTACGGATCGTAGATGCTGGTTTCGCCGCGCTCACCCGTGTTGGAGCTGTAGCCGCGGTTGTGAATGACGATGGACAGGATGTCGTTGAGACCGGGCTGGCTGGCGGCGCTGACCGGGTCAAAGCCATCGGGATTGGTGATGCCCGCTTCCTTGAGCGCTTGGGCGATGCTTGTGCGCAGGAGGGCGGTCCTGGCATTGAGCGACTCTGCCTTCACTGCGGGCGCCTTGCCGGACTTGACCATGCTTTCCGGGCCTTCGAACTTGAACTCCAGCGCGACATCGGAAGCGATGCGATCGGTCAGCGCATTGGCGTTGGCCGTGTTGGTAGCACCGCTGGCGACGGTGGGTACGATGGCGACGAACTGTTTGCCTGCGCCTTCGGCAACGACCATCAGCGGTGCGTTGAGGCCGTCGACAACAACTTTATATGCGCCCTGGTCGTCAGCGGTGGCAGTTTTCTTGTTGCCCTGGGTATCAAGTACGGTGACGCTGGCGCGCGCCTGGGTCTTGCCCGCTAGCTGCGTGTCGGCGGCGGTGGCGGTAGTCGAAATCAGTGCCGTAATTGCAGCGGCCATGATTGTGCGAGTGGCGCAGAAATTCATGCTTCCTCCAAGGGTGCTCGGTTTCTATTGGTGGCTTTGCGGCAGGCAGTGCAATGCTTGCCGTTAACCGGACATCGTGGAACAAATGCGGGGGCGCAGCTTGATGGAAATTGCTAATTTCGAAGAGTGGTGAATACCCGGAGAAATTGCCCTGATTCGCGTCAACAAGCGCCAAGTTTCAGCGCTGAACCGGTACGTAGAGATCGCAGCGTTTCTCTTGCTGGGCGGGCAGGTAGGCGGCGTTGTGGAAGCTCTGCAGGATGGGGCCATCGCTCGCCTGCCAGCCCGTTTCCGCCGCGATGCGTAGTGCAAGCTCGGGCAAGGCTGGCGGTTCGTAGCCGCCCTGCAGTTCGATGACGGCGTAGTCGCCCGCAGGCAGAACGTCATGCTGTAAGCCGGTGATATGCGTGCCCAGTCTTTCAGAGAGGAGTGCCGCTCGCAACTTCACTGTCCCATCGCTGGCTCTGCTGGATAGTTCGACACGCCAGCCCTTGCGTCGCTCGCGTGGGATGTTCTGCATCATGGCCCGCGCACGCAATTCGTCGAAGACCTGCATCACATCTTCGCGCGGCCCCTCAAACGGGATGTACTGAATGCTCAGCGCAGGCAGTGTCTCGATGCGGATTGGTGGCGTGCCTTGATCCGGCTGGCGCGACAGGGAGGAGGGAGCACAGCCGAACTGCGCGCGAAAGGCGCGCGAGAAGGCTTCTGCCGAGGCATAGCCGCTGTCCAGTGCCAGATCGAGCAGGCTTGTGACGCGCCCTTCTTCGATGAGGCGGCGCGCACGCGCGAGGCGGAGACGACGCACACGCACCAGCGGTGTTTCGCCGGCGTAGTCAGCAAACACCCGCTCGAAATGGAAGCGCGACAGACGTGCTACATCGGCCAGCTCGTCCAGCGTCAATGACGCTGCCAGCTGGCTGTCAAGATGTGTGTCGATGTAGTTCGCCACCTGACGAAGATGAATCAGGCGGCGGGTGAGTCGTTCGAGCTTCACGGTGAAGCGGTTTCCGGGCCAGGGTTTGAGTGTTCGAATGTACCGAAATCGACGATAACACAAAGTCCCTGAATACCCTGAACCCGGTCACATAGCGTTCAGTAATTCACGGGTGTAGGCAGATTCAGGCGCGTTCAGTACCCGCTCGAGCGGGCCCGATTCGACGACGCGGCTATCTTTCATGACCATCACGCGGTGCGCCATCGCACGCACGACTTCAATGTCGTGCGTCACCAGCACATAGCTCAGGCCGTACTTGCGCTGCAGCTCGGCGAGCAGTTGCAGAACCTGTTGCTGGATGGTCACGTCGAGCGCGCTGGTGGGCTCGTCGAGCACGACGACTGTGGGTTGCACGATCAGCGCACGGGCAATCGCAATACGCTGGCGCTGGCCTCCCGAGAATTCGTGCGGGTAACGCGCGAGCAGGGGTTCGATAAGGCCGTTCTCGGACAGGCCGACGTCCTGCAGCGCGGCGATGATGCGCTCGCGGCGCTGGGCGGGCGTGAGCTGTTGCTCGTGAATCTCCAGACCTTCGCCGACGATCTGCTCGATCGTCAGGCGTGGTGAGAGTGAGGATAGCGGGTCCTGGAAGACCACTTGTAAACGGCGGCGCAGATCGCGTTTCTGCTGATGACCAAGGCTTTTCCAGTTGTTGCCGCTGACGAAAATGTCGCCTGAAGACGGCGTGAGGTCGAGCAGGGCCAGTGCCAGCGAAGTCTTGCCTGAGCCTGATTCGCCGATAACGCCCATGGTTTCGCCGGGCGCAAGCCTGAAGCTCATGGCCTGCACTGCAGTGAAACTCCCTTTGGAAAACCAGCCGCGGATGCCTGGGCGCGGCACGGGGTAGTCAACCTGCACGCCTTGCGCTTCCAGCACGCAGCCTTCACTCGCTTCACCGACCGCGCGCTGCGGGCGGCTGTCGATCAGCTTGCGTGTGTAAGGGTGCTGAGGATTGTTCATGACTTCGGCCGTCGTGCCCTGTTCGACGAGCACGCCGTGCTCCATCACCGCGACGCGATCAGCGAAGCGTCGTACAAGATTCAGATCGTGCGTGATGATCAGGATCGCCATGCCAGTTTCGTGACGCAACTGATCGAGCAGGTCGATAATCTGGCGACGGATTGTCACATCGAGTGCCGTGGTCGGCTCATCGGCAATCAGGAGTTTGGGTTCGCATGCCAATGCCATGGCGATCATGACGCGCTGGCGCTGGCCGCCCGAGAGCTGATGCGGATAGCTGCCGACGCGGCGCTCCGCTTCCGACACACCGACGCGTTTCAGCGCTTCGATTGCCTGCTGGCGCGCTGCGTTGCGATCGAGGCCCTTGTGCAGCTGGATAGCTTCGACGATCTGATCGCCGACCGTCATCACGGGGTTCAGCGCCGTCATCGGCTCTTGGAAGATCATCGCGATCTTGCTGCCACGCAGGCCGCGCAATTCGTCCGGCGGCATGGTCAGCACATCGCGCCCCTCGAACGCTATTTCACCTGAAAGACGTGCGGATTCGACCAGACGCAGGATCGACATGGCTGTGACGCTTTTACCTGAGCCCGACTCGCCGACCAGCGCCAGTTTCTCGCCGGGCGCGATGCTGAACGAGGCCTTGTCCACCACGCGCCGTGCGCCGAAGCGGATGTCGAGATTGCTGACCGTCAGGAGGCTCATGGCGCATCTCCATTGATGGCCTTGCGCGGGTCGAGCGCGTCGCGCAGTGCGTCGCCGATCAGAATCAGCAGCAGCAACATCACGACCAGCGTGCTGAAGGTGGCCAGTGAAATCCACCAGGCGTCGAGGTTGCTCTTGCCTTGGCCCAGCAACTCGCCGAGGCTGGGCGTGCCGGGGGGTACGCCGAGGCCGAGGAAGTCGAGACTGGTGAGCGCGCCGATGGCGCCGGCCATCTCGAAGGGGATCAGCGTGATCACCGGCGTCAGGCTGTTCGGCAGGATGTGACGGAAGATGATCTTGCGACGACTCTGCCCAAGCGCGCGCGCAGCACGCACATAGTCGAGCGTGCGGTTTTTCAGGAATTCGGCGCGCACATAGGACGCGATACTCATCCAGCCGAAGGCGGAGAGCAGGATGATCAGCAGCCAGGTGCTCGGCGAGAACAGGGCCGAGAAGATGATCAGCATGTAAAGCGTCGGCATGGAGTTCCAGATTTCGGAGAAGCGCTCCGTGCCGATGTCGGTCCAGCCTGCGAAGAAACCCTGAAGCGCGCCATAGAGGATGCCTGCAACAGCGCACACGGCCGTCACCGCCAGCGCAAACAGCACGGATATGCGGAAGCCATACAGCAGGCGTGCCAGCAGATCGCGGCCTCTGTCATCCGTGCCGAACCAGTTGTCAGCTGTTGGAGGGGCCGGGTTGGGCACCTTCGAGAAGTAATTGATGGTGCTGTAGTGGAACGGATTGGGCGGGAACACGGCGAAGTTGTCGCCTTGCGCCAGCTGTTCACGTATGAAGGGATCGAGAAAGTCCGTAGGCGTCGGGAAGTCGCCGCCGAAGGTGGTTTCCGGCAGGCTCTGGAACAGCGGCGCGTACCAGTGGCCGTTGTAGCGTACGACCAGCGGCTTGTCGTTGCACAGCACTTCAGCCAGCAGGCTGGCCACGAACAGCGCGGTGAAGACGACGAGACTCCAGTAGCCGAGGCGGTTGGCGCGGAAGCGCTGCCAGGCGCGTGCCCATGGCCCCCGGCGCTTTGTGTAGGCCTGCGCCATGGGGCTGACAATGTCTGATGAGGTGTGTGCCATGCGGATTAATCGAACTTCACGCGTGGGTCGGTCCACAGGTAGGCGAGGTCGCGAATCAAAGTGGTGAGCAGGCCGATCAGGGTGAACAGGAACAGGCTGCCCAGCACCACCGGATAATCCCGGCGGATGACGGATTCATACGAAAGCAGCCCCATGCCGTCCAGTGAGAACAGCGTTTCGATCAGCAGCGAGCCGGAGAAGAAAGCGCCGATAAAGGCCGCCGGAAAGCCGGTCATGATGGGGATCAGCGCATTGCGGAAGACATGGCGCCACAGCACCGTGCGTTCCTTGAGGCCCTTGGCGCGCGCCGTCAGCACGTAGTGCTTGCGGATTTCTTCGAGCACCGAGTTCTTGGTCATGACGGTGATCACGGCGAAGCCGCCCAGCACCATGGCCGTTACCGGCAAGGCGATATGCCACAGGTAATCGGTGATCCTGCCGAACAGCGAGAGGTCAGCCCAGTTGCTCGATGTCAGGCCACGCAGCGGAAACCATTGCACGAAGGTGCCGCCGCCGAACAGCACCAGCAACACCACGCCCATGACGAAACTCGGGATGGCGTAGCCCGCCAGCACGACCAGTGTCGTTGCCGTGTCGAAGCGCGTGCCAGCGCGTACCGCCTTGGCAATGCCTAGCGGCACGGAGATGAGGTAGGTGAGGAAGAAGGACCACACGCCGAGCGAAATCGATACTGGGAGCTTCTCGAGAATCAGCTGCCATACATCCTTGTTGTGGAAGAAGCTCTTGCCCAGGTCGAAGCGCAGGAACTGGCCGAGCATCTGGAAGTAGCGCTCATGTGCGGGCTTGTCGAAACCATAGAGTTGCTTGATCTCTTCAATGCGTTTGGCATCCACGCCCTGACGGCCGCGGTAGGCGCTGCCGCCACCACTCGACGAGGCGCCTTCACCGGCGGCATTGCGGCCCTGCAGCTGCGACACCATCTGCTCCACCGGCCCGCCCGGTACGAACTGGATCACCACGAAAGTGATCGTGATCACGCCCAGCAGGGTCGGGATCATCAGAAAGAGGCGTTTGAGAATGTAGGCCCACATATCACTTCACCTCGCTGGCTGCGGACGTGGGCAGGGCCCACCAGGTGCTTACCAGCCAGCCTTCGGGCTGATAGTACGAAGGCATGACGCTGGGCTGGCCAAAGCGGTGGTTGTGCCAGGCAACACGGAACCTGCTCTGGTACCACTGCGGAATCGTGTAATGCCCGAAACGCAGCACGCGGTCGATGGCGCGCAGGGCGGAAATGAGTTGTGGTCGTGTGCGCGCTGCGATGGCCTTGTCGACCAGCGCATCGACTGCCGGGTCACTGATACCGGCGATATTGCTCGAGCCCTCTGTCTTGGCGGCTTGTGAGCCGAAACGATCACGCAGTTCGATGCCGGGCGCTTCGACGCCCGGGACGCGTGTGGTGAGGATGTCGAAATCGAATACGTCGGTGCGCTTCTGCAACAGGGCGGTATCGACGAGGCGGTGATTGGCCTCGATGCCGAGTTTTTCGAGGTTCTTCATCAGTGGCGTGATGATGCGCGCGCCGCTGGCGCCTTGTGTCTGCGAGTCGACGAACTCGATGGTGAAGGCTTCTCCTTTTGCGTTGCGCAGCGCGCCATCGCGATAGGTCCAACCCGCCTCTGCAAGCAGTTCGCGCGCTTTGCGCAGATTGGCGCGCAGGCTCCCCGGCGGATTGGTGCTGGGTGGTAGCGGCACGGGCTGCGTGAATATCTTTGCCGGCAACTTGCCGCGCAGGGACTCCAGCAAAGCCAGCTCATCGCCGGTGGGCAGGCCGCTGGCTTCGAAATCTCCACCCGGGAAGTAGCCACGCATATGGGTGTAGGAGTTGTAGAACAGCATGCGGTTCATCCACTCGAAATCGAGGGCCAGCCCCAGTGCTTCGCGCACGCGTGGGTCCTTGAATTTCTCGCGCCGTGAGTTGATCTGCATGCCCTGAAAATCGCCTGCATTGCGATTTGGCAGCAGGCGCTTGATGATCTCACCGGAGTCGAACTTTGCGCCCTTGTAGGTGCGCGCCCACTGGCGTGAAACGAAGACCTGTATGAAATCGAATTCGCCTGCTTTGAAGGCCTCGGTCTGCGCCGTGTCGTCCTTGTAGATCTTGTAGGTGATGTGATCAAAATTGAACATGCCACGGCGCGTGTTCAGATCTCGCGCCCAGTATTTCGGGTCGCGCTCATAGCTGATGTCGCGACCGAAATCGACGCGGCCGATGCGATACGGGCCGCTGCCGATGGGCTTGTCCATGATGATTTCATCGAAGGCCTTGCCCTTGCCCCAGTTGCGGCTGAACACCGGCATACCGCCTACCAGTAGTGGCAAGGCGGCGCTGGCGACATTGAAGTCGAAGCGGACCGTGCGTTCGTCAAGCACGACGGCACGTTTGACATCGGAAAATGCGGCGCGATAGGCCGGATGTGCTTTGGGCCCCGACAGCATGTCGAAGCTGTGCTTCACGTCGGCTGCAAGCACGGGCGTGCCATCCTGAAAGCGTGCCAGAGGATTGAGCCGAAACGTGGCAGACAACTGGTCGGGCGCCATGCTCACGTCTTCGGCGAGCAGGCCATAGGCCGTGGTGGGTTCGTCGAGCGAGCCGGTCAGCAGCGATTCAAACAGCAGGGGTTCGCCGCTGAGCCCTGGTGGCGCCGTGCCCTTGAGCGTGTAGGGGTTGTACTTGTCGAAATTGCTGCTCGTGGACGTCGTGATCAGTGTGACCGAGCCGCCCCTGGGCGCATCTGGATTAACCCATTCGAAGTGCTTGAAACCGGCGGGATATTTGATGTCACCGAATTGCGCGTAGGCATGGGCAGCCGTTGCGGGGGCCGCCTGAAGCAGCGCTGTCAGTAAGAGGAAGGCAGATGCAAGTCGCCCGAGGCGTTGTGAAGCTGAGTGCGAGGATTCGTGACGGATCATGTTTGCCGGGCGAAAGGTCTGACTCGGATTCTTGACGGAACGTTGTGACGTTAGCGTACCAAAGAGTAGCAGTATCGCGGGCGCTTCTGCCGCGTGGCCAAAGTGTAAGATGAAGATTGATTCCTGAGGCTCTTCGAGGCACGCCATGTACCAGATCATTCCCGAAGTTGCTGCGCGCAGCGCAGCCATTGGCGCGATTCGACGCGATATTCACGCTCATCCTGAACTGGCTTTTGATGAACATCGCACGGCCGCGCTGGTGGCTGAGCGACTCGAAGCATTGGGCATAAAGACGCATCGCGGCATCGGTCAGACCGGTGTGGTAGGTGTCATTCCCGGCAAGGCCGGATCGAGCGCACGTGCCATCGCCCTGCGCGCCGACATGGACGCCTTGCCGATCCAGGAGCGCAATAGCTTCGCGCATCGTTCGCAGCATGAGGGGCGCATGCATGCCTGTGGCCATGACGGTCACACCGCGATGCTGCTAGGCGCGGCCGAATACCTCGCGCAGACACGCAATTTTGATGGCACCGTGGTGCTGGTTTTTCAGCCAGCTGAGGAAGGGCAGGGCGGCGGTGCGGCGATGATTGCCGATGGGTTTTTCGAACGCTTTCCGGTCGAGGCGGTGTTCGGTATGCATAACTGGCCGGGTATGCCGGTCGGGCGCTTCGGTGTCACGCCCGGGCCGATGATGGCCAGTGCTGATCGCTTCGATATCGTGGTCAAAGGGCATGGCGCCCACGCAGCGATGCCGCATCAGGGTATCGATCCACTGGTAGCCGCTGCGCATCTGGTGCAGGCGTTACAGACCATCGTTTCGCGGACGACTGATCCGCTGAATGCGGCGGTTGTGTCGGTCACGCAGTTTCATGCGGGCGATGCTTATAACGTGATTCCGGGCGAGGCGCGTCTGTGTGGCACGGTGCGCGCGCTGACCGCAGCGGTGCGCGCCAATACGCGCGCAGCGATGCTGCGCATCTGCGACGGCGTGGCGCTCAGCCATGGCGTGCAAATCGATTTCGAGTATCACGATGGTTATCCACCCACCGTCAACACGCTGGCTGAGGCGCAGTTCTGTCGCGAGGTGGCGGCGGGTGTGGTCGGTCCGGAGGCCGTCGATTGGGCGTTGCCGCCAAGCATGGGTGCCGAAGACTTTGCCTACTTCCTCGAGAAACGTCCTGGCTGCTATGTGTGGCTGGGCAATGGCGCCGACAGCGGTGGCGAGCATGGTGCCTGCATGCTGCACAACGCGCGCTATGACTTCAATGACGAGATCATTCCACTCGGCGTGACTTACTGGGTGCGTCTGGCCGAGCGCTATCTGGCTACGCGATGACGGCCAACAACATCGTGCGCTGCACGCATGAACGGCATGCGGCGGCCATTCTCGACATTCTCAATGAGGCCATCGTTTCCTCGACGGCGCTCTACGACTATGTGCCGCGTTCGTTGCCGAATATGCGTGCGTGGTTTGATGCGAAGGAGGCCAGGAGCTTTCCGGTGATCGGCGTTGAGGCCGCGGATGGAACACTGCTGGCCTTTGCCAGCTATGGCACTTTCCGCGCCTGGCCGGCTTACAAGTACAGCGTTGAGCACTCGGTCTACGTGCACACCTCGCAGCGTGGCAATGGGCTAGGCGAAATGCTCATGGGCGAACTGATTTCCTGCGCCAGGGAGCAGGACTATCACACGCTGATCGGCGTCATCGACAGCGATAACAGGGCCAGCATCGCTTTTCATGAAAAACTTGGCTTCCGGCATGGAGGCACGCTCAGCCAGGTCGGGTTCAAGTTCGGCCGCTGGCTGGACGTCGCTTTTTACCAACTCATACTGGAATCGCCAGCCGTTCCGCAGGACGGCTGAAGACGTTGCCAGCAGAGTTTTGTTACAGGAATTGTTCCATCAGACAAAAAGTGTGTACAGATTGCGACGCCCTTCTGTCTGCTTGCCACGTTCCGTGCGAAATGTTGAAGCGCGGATAAGCAGACGGGGTAAGAATTCGGTCTGGCGTTAATTCGACCCACTGCCTATATTGCAGTGCACAACTGCAAAAACAGTCACAAAGAGACACCCAATAATCAGACTCCGCCCATCGGCGCGGGGCCAGTGGACAAATCGCAGTATTCCTGTGTTGAGCTATGACTGACGACGTAATTCCCTTTGGCAGCAAGCGCCTGATTGATGGTCAGGAGCGAGTTCATTACTACGGGTACTGGATCAAGACCTATGAAGCGCCCGAGGATACCTTGATGGCGAAAAAACGCCTGATCGAGGCGCTGACGCGACGCCTGTTCAATCATGTGGAACACGGCATCAATATTCCGGGCCACCGCTTGGCTGAAGCCCGCGCAGCGCATGTTGGGGAAACTGATCCGGAAAAGAAACGCGTCAAGGGTGCCATGCTGGCCGGGGCCTTGTTCAATCGCGCGACCGACATCTTCACCAAGCTAGTTGAGCTGCAGGCAGCAGGCGTGGAAATCGCGACCGACAATGCCCTGATGCGCGAATGCGGCCGCTGTCTGCAGGAAGCGCTGGAGCTCGGCAAGACGGTTTATCACCGCAGCGGAGAAGAAGGTATCGACGAGCTGTGGGGCGAGCCCTTCAAGGCTTTTTCGATCCCAGTGGAGGCCGTCTATGAAAGCCGCTACATCAAGATCGCGCAGGGCATGCGCGACATCGACTGTCTGACCTCGACGCTCGCCCAGACCTTCGATGGCGATCCAATATTTGACGGTATCGCCCCCGTCATCCAGCGTTTTGCGGACACGGCCAAGATCAAGACGGAGACGCTGCGTACGGACGCGAACATTTTCGATATCTGGTCTGATTTCGCCGTAGCAGGTGAGCGCTTGCGTAACTTCCACCCGCATCTGCCTGCACGCCCTTCGGAAGCGCAGACACGTCAGGCTGAGCATGGCGTGCGCCTTGCGCGTCAGGTACGCGGCTTGGTCTGTGACATCACTCGGGCGCGTGTGTCGATGCCGAAAAGTACCGAGCACATGACGGAGCGCTGCCACGCTTTCCGCGCCACTTATCCGCTGTTGCTGAAAAAGGCCGCGCTGGTCTGAACTGGCTCTGGAGCGCCGGCCGGCGTTCTCCAGCCCCCGATATATCGCCAGTGAATGCGAACGTCATGGCTCGCGGCACCAATCTGAGTGGGGGCCGCTGGCCATGCAAAGGCTACTTACTTCGCGTCAGTCACGCACTTCTTGACGAAGCTGTTCTTGGCGGCGCCAGCCAGCTTCTTTTCGGCCGCTTGTGCTTCGCAAGCGGCTTGTGCCGGTGGTGCGCTATCCGCCGTACACTTCTTGATGAAGCTGTTCTTCGCTGCGCCTGCCAGTTTTTTCTCGGCAGCTTGTGCGTCGCACGAAGCCGGAGCCGCTGCTGCGGCGTCCGTCGTGCATTTCTTGATGAAGCTGTCCTTGGCGGCGCCCGCGAGTTTCTTTTCGGCGGCCTGGGCGTCACAGGACGCATCAGCTGCGAATGCCATGTTGGCGGCGAACAAGGTGACAACCAGGGCGATCAGATAACGCATTGTGTAGCTCCTTCGAGTGATGCAACGGTAGGGGAAACGACAGGCTTGCTGCCGCATTCTAGCGCTCTCGTGCTGGCGGCCGCAGCTGCGACTTACTTCGATTCAAACTCCAGCGTGAAGCTGGCGTCATCGTCCTCTGCAAGCGCAGCGGTCAGCCAGGGCATGGTTTCCTTGAGCGTTGCGGCGAGCGTCCATGGCGGATTGATGATGAACATGCCACTGCCATGCATGCCGAAGCCATCCGTGGCGGGACCGCGCACGCTCAGCGTGACGTGCAGCCAGTTCTCGCATTTGAGGGCGCGCATTTTTTGCGGCAGGAAGCGCGCTTCGGGCTTGGGCAGGAAGGGATGCCACACGGCGTAGGTGCCAGTGGCAAAACGCTCCAGTGCTTCCTTGAGGACCGTTGCGACGCGACCGTAGTCTTCGCGCAATTCGTATGAGGGATCGATGAGCACCAGCGCCCGCTTCGACGGTGGCGGGACGAGTGCCTTGAGCGTTGCAAAGCCATCATCCGCATAGACGATCGTTTGCTTGCCGTTGTGGCCGAAATAGCTGGCCAGCAGGCGATGATCGGTCGTGTGTAGCTCGAAGAGACGCAGCCTGTCCTGCTCGCGCAGGGCGCGTTGTGCCAGCCAGGGCGAACCGGGGTAGGAACGCAGATTGCCGTCGGGGTTGAGGGTGCGTACTTCGTCCACGTAGTCGGCGACGGCAGCAGGCAGATCCTTGCGACCCCACAGGCGGCTGATGCCGCCTTCATGTTCCGAGAGTTTTGTGGCGTGTTCTGATTCGAGCGAATACATGCCTGCACCGGCATGTGTGTCGATGACGGTGAAGGCCTTGTCCTTCTGCGCCATGTATCGCAGGAGCTGAATCAGGACAAGGTGCTTGAGGACGTCGGCGTGATTGCCGGCGTGATAGGAGTGACGGTAACTGAGCATGCGGGCCTTCCGGATAAGGCCCCAATTGTAGGCTTAGAAGCCGTTACAAAACGGGCTGCGCGAGCACTGTGGGCTACTTGGGCAAAAGAGGGCTCGCTCACCGTGCATGAATACTGCCCTGCGCCAACGCTTGTTTGTCAGACTCGCTGGCCACGCGCTCGCTCCATTTTTTACGGGTTTTTGGCGCATTTCTGGAAAAACCTCAGTGCAGCTTGTCTTCCGCGTAGAGTTTCTCGAAGCGTTCTTTCGCACGGATGTACTGGTTGCTGCAATCGATGCGTGTGGCGTCATCGGGGGTGGCTGCGTCGCATTTTCTAGGGCGAGTGTAGTAGCGCTGCCATGCCGCTTCGCGGCGCGCATCTTCTGCTTGCGAGGTCGCCACGGCTTCGTCGCGTGCGCGCATGGCCTCCGTCTTTTTTTGCTCGCGCCGGATGCGATCTTCCTCAATCAGGGCTTGTTCGCGGGCCTGACGTGCCTTGCGTGCTTCTGCGGCGATCTGTTCGTCTTCGGCCGCACGATCAGGTTCGGTGAGCGCGGCAGCAGCGGGGGGCGCGACGGGCAGCGCTGCGGGCTGAACCAGATGGTCGGTAATCTGGCGTGCGCCGAACACGATGACGGCAGCAATGAGTAATGCAAAGACGATGTGCTTGCCGGATTCCTGCTGGTTGGCGTTGTCCGGAAATGGCTGGTCAGCGTGTTGCGCGGATTCGTGAGCCATGAATGCCTCCCTGTTCGTGTCGCTGCAAGCATAGTCGCCAGAGGTGGTGCACCGCCATCCTTCCACCTCTGGAATGGCACTTTCTGTCGCCTCGCCAAGAGCATCCGACCCTATGGTGGCTGGCTGGACGTATGATTTGCCCGCCCCATCAATCGCCAAAGGTATTGGACCATGTCACGAGCAGCGCAGGAATCCGGATTGTCCGGGCTGATGTTCGGCGAACGCTGGCAGACGGCAGCAGGGCGTGCGCTGGCTGTCTTCATCCTGATCTACGTATTGCCTGCCGCCCTGATGGCGCCAGCGAGTGGTTTGGCGGCATTCCTGAAATGGCTGGCGACCGGGCTGAGCTTCGTGCTGACGGCTGGCGCCATCTACAAGCTCCTGCAGGCGCGCGCGGGCGAAAGTTGGGCTGAGGAAGAAGAGGCTCCCGTCAAGGGGAGATCTCCTGCCGTCACGGCCATGCCTGCTGCCGAGGAGGAAACCAGCGAGGAACCAGCGCCGCCGCCCGCCCTGGACGCACTTGGCCAGGTCTCGCTTGAGCGTCTGTGCATGGCGCTCTACCAATTCAACGGATTACATAGTCAGACGGTTGCGACAGGCGTGAACGGCGAGTACCGCATTCGCCTCGTGCCGCGTAATACCGACAAGGCCATGGCTGTCCTGCTGTGTCGCGCGGGCAATGCGCAACAGGGCGCACCAGACTATGCCGCACTATTGCGAGTCATGGAGGATGAGGGGCTGGAGAAGGCTTTCTTTGTTGCTCCTGCCGGCTTTGACCCCGGCATTGCCGCCGATGCGCGCGCACGTCATGTCACGCTGGTGGATACGAGGCTGCTGCAGGCGATGATTGATCGCCTGCCCGAGACCATGCGTGCAATGGTATTTGCGGCGGCGACCTGAGTGCCCAGGGATTAGAAGGCAGATTTTCTATTCGTTCTCGTTGCGTGCGAGTAGCACGCGACGATTAACGAAAACGCCATCCGCTTCAATCAGCATCGTGTCCGAGTCATGGCTGATCGGGAAAATGCTGCTGAGTTCAAAGCCCATGATTTCAAGCTCGTCGATCATCTGGCGGTAGCTGGGCATGCCTTGGTAGGCGGGCTTGATCGACAGTTCCGTTTGCAGTGTCGCAACACGTGCGAGGGTGTGCGTCGCACCGCGCAATACCGTGAGATCAAAGCCCTGCGTATCGAGCTTCAGATGCAGTCTGCCACTGAAGCCGCGTGGTGCTGCAGCGGACGCGAATTCATCGTCGAGGCGTACCACCGGGACGTTGATGATTTCCTTGACGCAGTTCATGCCCCCGAAGTCACCGACTATTTCGTGGTTGGGCGGCAGGAACGAACTGAACTGAGAGTCAGTCATGACGTTGAAGGCGAGTTCGCCTGGTTCAGCACCAAGCGCCAGATTGCGGATCTGCCAGGCGCTGTCCGACCCAAGCTTTTCTGACAGTTGCTGGAAGCATGCGGGTTGCGGTTCGTAAGAGAGGACCGGGCCGTCAAAGCCCACTTCGCTACGCAGGAAGTTGTGGTAGTGGCCCGTGTTCGCGCCGACGTCAATCACGGCGTCAATCCGGTATTGTTCAAACAGGGCGCTGAGATGACGTGCGCATGACAGGCCGCGCATGCGCCATGCGGGTACGATCTCATAGCCAAGTTGCTGCGCCAGTTGGGCGACCATCTGTTTAGGCCCGGCATGCTTCATCGGCTTTTTGGGGCTCATGTTGCTCCCGTGGCTGAAGTTGTTTCGATTGGCCGGGCCGGATCGCTGCACCACTCGCTCCATGATCCGGGATACAGCGCAGCCCCATGCAGGCCGGCAATCTCCATGGCCAGCAGGTTGTGGCAGGCCGTCACGCCGGAACCGCACTGCATGATGATGTCATCCGGCGAGTAGTGGCCTAGTACTGCATGGAAATCCTCATGCAACTGCAGTGCCGATTTGAATCGGGCGTCGGGCTGCAGGTTGTCGCGAAAGAAGCGGTTGGCCGCGCCGGGGATGTGCCCGCCAACCGGGTCGAGGGTTTCGTTCTCGCCGCGAAAGCGGTCGGGTGCGCGTGCATCGATGACGAGTTTCCGCGTCGTACCGAGCTGACTGAGAATCTCTGCTGCGGAGGTCTGTGGCACCAGCGGGCTACTTGCCGTGAAGCTGCCCTGGAGGCGAGGTGGGGCTGCCTCCTGTGACAGTGGCGCGCCAAGCGCCTGCCAGGCGGGTAGGCCGCCATCCAGCACGGCGACTCTTGAGTGCCCGAGCCAGCGCAGCATCCACCACAGACGCGCAGCGAACATGCCGCCTTGCGCATCGTAGGCCACGACCTGGGTGGTGCTGTGCACGCCGAGCGCCGCCACGCGTGCGGCGAATTGATCGCGGGGAGGCAGAGGGTGGCGACCGTTGTGGCCGGTCTTCATGCCAGACAGATCGTCATCCAGATGCAGGAAAATTGCGCCTGGAATATGACCCGCCGCATAGGCCTCGCGCCCGGCAGCGGGTTGTGCGAGATCGTGGCGAACATCGACGAGCAGCAGATCGCCCTCGTCAAGTCTGGTTTGTAGTCGGGCGGCGCTGATGAGCGTCTCGAATCGTTCAATATCGGCCATGAATGTGAGCACACGTGAGTCTGAGGGCATTGTCGTGCAGGGCTGGTATTGTTCGCAACTTCACCCATTGCAGATGGGATGCTAGCCTGAACGTATGCAGAAATACGCTGAAATACTGAAATACCTGCGCGAACTTCCCTATCTGCGGGCCGTAAAGCCCTCGCATTGGCGCCGGGCGGCATGGGTGACGAGCAGCCTGCTGGTACTGATTGCAGTACTGGGTTTTCTGGCGGCGCCCCCGCTCGTGCGCATGCTCGTAGGGAAGCAGGGGAGCGAGCTGCTAGGCCGGAGCGTCAGCGTCGAACGCGTGCGTATCAATCCGTTTGCAATGAGCGTGACCCTTGAGGGATTGCACATTGCCGAGGCAGACGGAAAGAGTGACTTCGTCTCCGTGGCCAGCATTTATGCCAATGTCCAGGCCAGTTCCGTGTTCAGAGGTGGCCCGGTGCTCAGTGCGTTGCGCATTGAGCGACCACAAGTGCATGTCGTGCGCCTCGCGGCACACCATTTCAACTTCTCCGACATTCTCGAACGCTTTGGAAAACCGTCGCCCGAGCCTTCCGAGCCACTACGTTTTGCGCTCAACAATATCGAACTGAGTGGAGGACGCGTTGCCTTCGATGATGTTGCTGCGGGGCAGACGCATGTGGTCGACAAACTTGAAGTGGGGCTGCCTTTCATATCGAGCATCCCTTCCCAAGTCGAAATACTGGTGAAACCGCACGTGGAGGCCGAAGTGAACGGCGCACCGTTCGAGCTGCAAGGCCAGCTGAAACCGTTTGCCGATCGGCGCGAAGCCAGCCTGCAGCTGGATCTGGAAGGCTTCGATCTCGTGCGTTATCTCGGTTACCTGCCAGCGGCATTGCCGGTAAAGGTTCTGCGCGCAGCGCTGGGAGCGAAGGTCGAATGTGTATGGACCGAGCATGACAAGGCCCCCTCCGATTTTTCGCTGCGTGGCGATGTCGTCTTGTCCGGAGTGCAGATAACCGAGCGCGATGGCACGGCTTTGCTGGCATTCAAGCAATTGCAGCTTGGCTTGCAGGATGTGCGATTGCTGACCAGCCCGATGCAGATTGCCGTGCGTTCAATCACGCTTGTGGAGCCTGATGTGTCGGTGAGCCGGCTTCCCGATGCCAGCCTCAGCCTTCAGCACCTTGCAAAAGAGGCCGCCAAATCGCTTGCTGCTGGCGCCAGCGCGCCCGCCGCGCAAGCCAGGGATGTTCCGCCGCCGCGCCTGACGATTGCCGCCCTGTCTGTTCATCAAGGGCGCGTACGCCTGGACGACAAAGCCGTGGAAGGTGGATTCAAGGCCGACCTCATGTCGATCGAAGCGCAAGTCCAGGGGTTTGATCTGGCGGGCGCACGCGATGCCGCCATCAAAGCGGAGATGCAGGTTGAGCCCGCCGGCAAGATCGGCGTGCAGGGCAACTTCAATTTGGCGCACATGACGGCAGATGTGCGCCTGACGGTCGATGCACTCCGGCTTGAACGTTACCTGCCGTACTATGCATTCGCCATTGGCAAGGGCAGGCCGGAAGGATCGATCGGTGCTTCCGCGCGTCTGCTTGTCGTACCAGGCAAGGAGGCCGGCAAGGGGACCGGTATCCGGATCACAGAAGCCGTCCTGCGTATGCAGGACGTCATGCTGCCAGCCTTTTTGCCAGTGGCGAAGGGCAAACCCACAACTCCTCCCCTGCTAACGCTGAAGAGCCTGGTGGTGGACGGCGTGGAGGTGGACGTCGACAAACGTCTGATCGTTATCGACAGGCTGACGAGCAGCGATGCGCAGTTGCGCGTCGAGCGTGGCGCCAACGGCAAGATCGACTTGCTGGAGGTGCTGAATCCGGGCAGTGCCCGACAGCGCGCCGAACAGCCGGAGATGGCACCCCTGATCGCCGCGGCGGCCGCAACGGAGGGCGAGTGGTTGGTGCGCACCACGGGCAAGACCGAGATTCGCAACTGGAACATATCGGCGATTGATCACAGCGGAAAGCAGCCGGTGAACCTGGCGGTCACGAGTCTGGGACTGGATGCCGAAGGCTTCTCCACTGTGCGTGGCAGCAAGGGGCGTTTTGAACTGAGCGCCGACGTGAATCGCAAGGGGAGCATCCGCGTCGAAGGGCGGGCGGGTGTGTCGCCCGTCGCGGGAGAAGTGAAACTCGATGCGCGCGCGCTTGATCTGCTCTTTCTTCAGCCATATGTCAGCCGCATGGTTCGTGTATTGCTGACGCAAGGCACGCTGGACGCACGCGGAGATATTGCCTTCGATCTGTCGGATTCCCGGACACCCAGGTTTTCGTATGGTGGCGATGTGTCGGTGCGCAATTTCAACTCCTTCGACCAGATCAATGACGCGGATTTCTTGCGCTGGAAAAATCTGACGGTGAAGAGGCTGAAACTGCGTAGCGAGCCGCTGAGCGTGAGCGTTGCCGAGGTCCGGCTCGATGATTTCTACACGCGCCTGATTCTTGACCAGGAAGGTCGCTTCAACCTGCGCGAAATGACGCAGCGGGAAGACAGCGAAGTGCCGTCGGCAGAGACGTCGGGCGCGCCGGCCGCCATAACGGCCAGCGCCCCGGCTAGCGCCAGCGCGGACAAGCCTCTGGACGTGCGCCTCGATCAGGTCTTGTTCTCTGGGGGCAATGTCAATTTCAGTGATCGTTTCATCAAGCCCAATTACGACGCAAACCTGACGGAGGTGGCAGGCAGCCTGAAGGGCTTGTCGCCTGACCCCAGTTCGCTCGCAGATCTTTCGATCAAGGCATTGCTGGATCACAGCGCGCCGATAGAGGTTGCGGGTCAGCTCAATCCGATGCGGCAGGACAAGTATCTCGACATCAAGGCACGCGTCAGCGAAGTCGAACTGACCAGTATGTCGCCGTACGCCATACGCTACGTGGGTTACGGCATCAACAAGGGCAAGCTGTCGATGGACGTGAATTACCGCATCCGTGATCGCAAGCTGACAGCCGATAACAAGATATTTCTCGATCAGCTGACATTTGGCGACCGTATCGAAAGCCCCGAGGCAACCAAGCTGCCGGTCCTGCTGGCGGTGAATTTGCTGAAGGACAGCCATGGCGTAATCGATGTCAATCTACCTGTCAGCGGCACGCTCGATGATCCTGAGTTCAGCATCGGTGGCGTCATCATGCGCGTCATCATCAATCTGCTGAGCAAGGCAGTGACCTCGCCATTTGCCTTGCTGGGTGGAGGCTCCGGTGGCGAAGAGCTTGCGTACGTCGAGTTCAATGCCGGTCTCGCTACCTTGTCAAAATCAGCCGAAGAGAAACTTGCAACGCTGGCGCGAGCGTTGACTGAGCGTCCAGCTCTACACCTGGAGCTGACGGCCAAGGTCGATCCGGTCGCTGATGTTGCAGGCCTCAAGCGGGCAAGCCTTAACGCTCGCCTGCGCGCGCGCAAGGCATCAACAATGGTCGCGCAGGGCGAGAGCGTGGGTGAAGTCGATGCCTTGCCGATCAAGCCGGAGGAGTATCCGCAGTTGCTGGAACAGGTCTATCGTGCGGCATCGTTCGACAAGCCAAAGAACGCCATCGGCATAACGAAAGACATCCCCGCAGCTGACATGGAAAGACTGATCATCGAGAATACGAAGATCGGTGAAGCCGATTTGAGCAGTCTGGCCAATCGGCGGGAAGAGGTGGTGCGCGAGTGGCTTGTCGGGCAGGGCAAGATTCCTGCGGCGCGCATCTTCGTCCTGGAAGGTGCTTCAACAGCTGCCAAGGGCGAGGCGGGCCAGATGTCTCTGGCACGGGTCGACTTTTCGTTGAAATAGCGAGCTCCTGCAACCGTCTGACAAGAGAAGAGAGCAGAGGGGGCGGAGGAAAACGGGGCAGACCGCGGGGCACACCGCTTGGAGCCGGTGTGCCCCGTTTCTCATGCTTGTTTTAATAGGCTCAGAACTGTATTACGCCTGCAGCCTTCCACGGATCGATGATGCCGACACCGACCTTGCCCACCAGGTTCGGGATCGTCGAAGGATCGTCCACTGTGTAGTTGTAGTAGGTCTTCGGATCGAAGGCTGTACCGGCGGTCTGGAATGGGCCTGAACCGTCCAGGATGTTGTTGCGCTGGACCAACTCTCCCGGGCCGGATTCGGCATAGCCGACATAGCTCGGGTACGGCACATTCTTGAAGTAGTTACCTTCCAGCAGCACCTTGGCATTCATCGTCGATGCGACGCCGTAGAGCGCGTTGGCAAGATAGTAGTTGTTGTACACGTGTACTTCGCCGAAGCGCACGCGCGGATGACGCTGGTCTGTTGTGAACACGTTGTGGTGAATCGTGGTCTTCAGGAAGCCGGTGTCGCCCGTTGCACCATCGCTGTGACCGATCAGCATGGTCTTGCTGTGGTTCTTGAACAGACTGCGGCTGATGGTGATATGCGTGGTTTCGCGCGTGATGTCGAAGAGACCATCGTGTTCCTTGCCGTCGGGATAAACATCACCATCCGAGAAGGTGCAGTGATCAACCCAGACGTGGTGCGTGTTCTGGTTGATCTTCAGCGTGTCGTCCGGCGCGCCCTGGAAGAAGATATTGCGGATCACGATGTTCTGACGCTTGTAGATCTCGAAGCCACCGTTGACAAGCTTGGCGCCGGGCAGGCCGACGACGGTCTTGTCGGAGCGTAGCGGCACCATGCCAGCCATATCGATCACGCCGTCGATCAGGATCACGTATTTGTTGTTGGAGTCGCTGTAGGTCTTCAGCTCGTCAAGGGTTTTCACCTTGACCACACAGCCACCGACGCCACCCGTAGTGGTGTTCAGCCCGAATGTCGGGACCGCGGCAAAGCCGTCCACCACGAAGCCATCGTTCGGCGTACCCCCCGTGACGTTGCAGGCGACCGCGGAGCTGCTGGCTGACGATCTGGACGAGCTGGATGAGGCGGGCGGAGTCGAAGAGCTGGACGACACGCTTACGCTTGAAGATGAAGACTTTGAAGAACTAGAGGATGCCGGAGGAGCGCTGCTCGACGACATCGATGAGGAGCTTGATGACGTGTTGATGGGCACGGAGCATTCATTGACGCCGCCGGCAACCTTGCCGCCGAACGTGGCTTCGGCACAGAGGAAACTGCCCGTCAAAGTTTTGTAGAAAAATTTGTCGGCGCGGCCGAAGGCGACATTGGTTGCCGAGGCCACCGAACAGGTCTTGCCTTCGGTGCAGATGGTGACGTATCCGGCGGGCCGGTTGGCCGCGCTTGCGCTGGTCGACAGCGTCGCGGCCAGCAAGCTGCCTGTGATGATGTGCATCAATTTCATTTTTATGTCTCCTGGTGTGGTCAGGTTTTTGACAAAATCACCGGAAACGAGCGAGTCGCATGCCTCGGTCCGGGGAATGTCAATGGAATGTCGGCGACGCGCCGGATATTGCCCGTGCGAAGATCGTCGCCTGGATCAGCGTGGTAGGTGTCGATCAAAAGATCAAGTACGTTTGCGACATCGCGTGGCGCAGCATCCATGGCATTTCGCTGAACCCACGAGCATCGACTTACAATGTGTTCTTTGACGAGAATTCGTCACCGCCCGGTAGTCAGGGCAGACAAAGGAAAATATGGAAGACCGTTTGATCAATCTGGAATCCAAGCTCGCCTTTGCCGAGCATCTGCTCGAAGAGTTGAACCACACAGTGTTTCGACAGCAGGAGCAGATAGACCACCTGCAGCAACAGCTGCGCTTGCTGTATCAGCAGATGCAGACAGGTGCGCCCGAAGAGAAGGGCGACGCACGCGAGAACATTCCACCGCACTACTGAAAGAAGTTCCGGAACACGGGTGCCTCAAAAGAAAAATGCCGTTCAGCATGCTGAACGGCATTTTTAATGCCGGGCGCTCTCAGCCGCGCCCGGTTTTCATCAGTTCTGATACGAGCACTTGTTCGGATTGCCAGCGGGATCGCTGCCGAAGGCTGCCACGGTACAAGCGATGCTGCCGCCAACCGTAACCTTCTTGGTGACCCAGCTGCCCTTGCGGCCGAATGCTACCCAGCCCGTGCCCTTGGTGACCGAGCAGGTGCCGCCGAGGTCGGCGCACTTGCTGAAGCCATCAGGATAGTCACCCGTGCCGGTCAGGACTGGAGCGCCGCTAGTCGACGAAGCTGCGCTGCTCGCAGCAGCACTGCTTGCACTCGACGATGCTTTCGAGGACGAAGAGCTGCTGGCTGCCGAGCTGCTGGACGCCTTGGAGGACGAGCTGCTTGCCGCGCTGGAGCTGGTCGCGCTGCAGCTGGCCGTCGTGGCCAGGTTCGTGCCGGCACCTGCCGTCGCGATGACAATCGACTTCACACAAGCTGCCGAATCGACGGTGTAGCTGTAACCCGTCGAGCCGAAAGCCTTGGTGGTCGTCCAGTTGGTCGCATTGACCGTGGCCGAATCAGGCGTATCCCAGGTGATGTTCGAGCCTACGTAGTTGTTGCGCAGATCCCAGTAACCGATCGACGAGCTGTCACGCGAGGTAACAGGGTTCTTCACGTTCTCGAAGTAATTCGATTCGATCAGTGCCACGCCGCCCATGCGGACGTTGATGCCCGAGGTCGAAACGTTGTTGTAGTAGTTGTTGTAGCTGTGCGTCTTGCCCATGCGTTGCAGCGGCAGGCGCGACTTCACGTTTTCGAAACGGTTGTGGTGATATGTGGCTGTCATCACCGAGTTGGTGCTATCGCTGTCGCTGTGACCGTTCAGTGCCACCTTCTGGTGATCGTGGATGTAGTTGTAAGAATAGGTGATGTTCTTTGCACCCTTCTTGTTGTCCATCGCGCCGTCGAAAGAAGCGTCGCCCGCACCCGAGCAGTCAACCAGCTTGCTGAAGATGGTGTTGTGGTCGATCCAGACGTTGCTTGGTGCGCCGCTGGACATGCCTTCGATCGAGATCGAGTCAGCGGCTTCGCCGCCGCGCAGCAGGCCGATCGTCATGTTCTGCACGATGATGTTGCTGGCCGTGCCGGCGATGTGAATGCCGAAGTTGGCCGACGAGCCGTTCGCGCCCTTGATGGTGATGTTGCCCTTGTTCTTGATTTCGAGGATCTGTGCGGCCAGGCTGTGCTGGGTGCAAGGGTCGGAGATCGAAGCGAAGTTGAAGGTGCCGGTGTAGTTGAGAACCAGACCGCCGCTGCCCGAGTAGGCATCGACAGCAGCTTGCGCTGCGGCGAGGGTGCTGACGGTAACAGGCGATGCGCTGCCGCCGCCGGTGGTTGCTGCGCCGTAGCCAACAGGGCCGGCGACAGCTTGGGTGGCGGCTGCCATGACGGCAACTGCCAGCGCACTCTTCAGATGCATGGATTTCATTTGTTGTCTCCTGATGTTTTTGTGGTGCTGCAAGCCCAGAAAATCGCAGAAAGCTCTGCAACAAATGCCGCTGCGATCCAGTCAGTTTGTAAGACTTTGTCCTACAAAACAATGTTGACAAGTTGTTGCGCACGACCGTCGGTTCGTAAGAAAAATGCCACTGGAATGGTGCGCTGCGGCGCGTTCTCTGAACGGGGGGCTGTGCCGGGAACGATTTACGGCCTTCGTGCGAAATGTCTCGATGAAGACAGCGCGTGGGATTGGGGCGAGCTTGGCCGGCCGACCAAGTTGGCTGGCAGCCCCGTAAAAGGCTCAGGCGAGGGCTTGGTGCAGCGCACTAATATGCAGCCGGATTTTTCCGCTGGGCGCTGAAAAATAATTTCGCTTCTTGTCGAACAGACATTCGACTTACGGAAAAACCTGGCAATACCGGCAATCTCCCGGCCCGGGAAAGCAAAAACGGCGCTTATGGGCGCCGTTTCTGTTCGTCCGGACTTCAGTGCTGCATCAGTTCTGCGTGGAGCACTTGTTCGGGTTGCCGACCGGGTCGCTACCGAAGGCGGCAACCGTGCAAGCGATGGTCTTGCCGACGCCGACGTACTTGGTTACCCAGTTGCCCTTGCGACCGAATGCCACCCAGCCCGTGCCGGAGCTGACCGAGCAGGTGCCGCCGAGGTCAGCGCACTTGCTGAAGCCCGTTGGGTAATCACCCGTACCGCTCAGAACCGGAGCGCCGCTGGTCGAAGAGCTGCTTGACGAAGCCGCACTGGAGGCGCTGCTCGAGGCGACGCTGCTGGCTGCGCTCGAAGAAGCTTTCGACGAGGACGAGCTGCTGGCAACACTGCTGGCCGCGCTGGAGGATGCAGCACTGGAGGAGCTGCTGCTGGCCGTGCAGGAACCCGTCGATTCCTTCAAATTGGTGCCGGCGCCGGCCGTTGCGATGACGATGTTCTTCACGCAGGCTGCTGCGTCAGCGGTATAGGAGTAGCCCGTCGAGCCGAAGGCCTTGGTCGTCGTCCAGTCCGTAGCATCCTTGGTTGGCGTGCTTTCCGAAGCCACCCAGGTGATGCCGGAGCCGACGTAGTTATTGCGCAGATCCCAGTAGCCCAGTGCCGAGCTGTCACGCGAGGTGACGGGGTTGACCGCGTTTTCGAAGTAGTTCGATTCGATCAGCGACTGGCCACCCATGCGCACATTGATGCCCGAGGTGTGGATCTGGTTGAAGTAGTTGTTGTAGATGTGGGTCAGGCCGAAGCGTTGCAGCGGCAGGCGCGACTTGATCTCTTCAAAACGGTTGTGGTGATACGTTGTGCGCGCAGCGTCGTTGGCCGTGTCGCTGTCGCTATAGCCGTTCAGACTGACCTTCTGGTAGTGGTGAACGTAGTTGTACGAGACGGTGATGTGGTGCGCGCCCTTCTTCATGTCGATGCCGCCATCGAATGAAGCGTCGCCGGCGCCGGAACACATGGTCAGGTCGGCGAAGATCGTGTTGTGGTCAACCCAGATGTTGGAAGGCACCCCGCTGGACATGCCTTCGATCGAGATCGAGTCGGCTGCTTCGCCACCGCGCAGCAAACCGATCGTCATGTTGCGGACGATGATGTTGCTGGCCGCTCCGGCAATGTGGATACCGAAGTTGGCTGAGGAGCCATTGGCACCCAGGATCGTGATGTTGCCCTTGTTCTTGATCTCGATCGTCTGCGCCGCCAGGCTGTGCTGGGTGCAAGGATCGGTGATGGAGGCGAAGTTGAAAGTGCCCGTGTAGTTGAGCACCAGACCACCCGTACCGGAGTAAGCGTCGATGGCAGCCTGCATGGCAGCCATGGTGCTGACGGTGACCGGGGCGGCACTGCCGCCGCCAGTGGTGGCAGCGCCGTAACCAACCGGGCCTGCTGCGGCTTGCGTGGCAGCGGCGATGGTGGCGATAGCCAGTGCGCTCTTCAGATGCTTGAATTTCATTCCTTGCCTCCTGATATTTTTATGGGTGCACAACCAACTGTCATCGCAACCGATCCGTGTCTCCGGACGTTTGTAGGTTGCGATGGAAACGGAGTGTGAGAGAGATTCCTACAACGCGCAACGACAAAATCAATGAAAAATACAAATTCGCTGGCGCTAATTGCAGGTGTTCTCAT
Source organism: Rhodocyclaceae bacterium (assembly GCA_035456105.1). Lineage (GTDB taxonomy): Bacteria > Pseudomonadota > Gammaproteobacteria > Burkholderiales > Rhodocyclaceae > Viridibacterium. Next base: position 38,269 of record DATIDV010000018.1, read on the forward strand.
GCTGCGCTGCAAGGGTTTTCCCTAGGCGTATGCAAAGGCAGGCTATTTCATTGGATTGCGGGCCATAGGGTCGGATGTTGCAAGGCAATATCAAATGCTGTTCGTATATTTTTATGTTCTTGAAATTTTCTCGAATCCGCCTGTTCCGTCATCTCGGAGCCCGCTGGCGCTGCCTGATTTGAAAACAAAGACGATGGATTGGCGTGAAAAACGGCGCCGAAGCGCCGTTCTTATCAACCGTGGGCCAATTACTGGCGGGGGCTCAAGGCTTGAATTGCCCCCCGTTGACGTCAAGAATCTGACCCGTCACGTAACCACTACAAGCATGTGAGGCGAAGAACAGGAAGGCGGGGGCCATTTCTGCAGCTTGACCGAAGCGCCCCATGGGAATGCCGCTGTTGATGCGCTGACGTACTTCCTCGTTCTTGTCTGCGTGGAATGCCGTATCCACGGTGCCCGGTGAAACGATGTTGAAACGGATACCGTCGGCCGTATGGAAATCCACCCAGTTCTTCTGGATGTTGTGCACCCATGCCTTGGCAGCGCCATATAGCCCCGCGCCGGGCCCGCCGCCGGTGTAACCCGCAATCGAGCCGACGCTGATGACGCTGGCCGTCTGGCCGGACTGCTTTGCGGATTCGCGCAAGTGGGGCAGGGCGGCACGCGTGGTCATCAGCATCGAGCGCATATTGAGATCCGCCACGGCGTCGAAGAATTCGTCGTCGATGCTCTCCAGCGGTTTGCGTCCGACCAGGCCGCCAGCATTGTTGATCAGCACGTCGACACCGCCGAAGCGCGCTACGAAGTCCGCGACGAGTCGCGTACAGCCTGCGCTCTCCGACAGATCTGCCGCGAAGAAGGCGGCTTCGCCACCTGTTGCCTGCATGTCGGCGAGCAGGGAATCAAGTTGTGCGGGGGCCTTGCGGCCATTGAGACCGACTTTCGCGCCCTGTTGGGCAAATGCCTGCGCGGTGGCGAGACCGATACCCATGGTGGAGCCGGTGATCAGCACGCGCTTGTCTTTAAGGTCGGGGAAAATGAAGGGGGCCATGGCGCGATGTCCTGTGAAAGCGGGGCATCGAATTTACCACCAGCGTCGTTCTCTGACCTCGTTCAAGGCAAATGCGCGTGCGTAGTTGCGGGCTCGGGTTTGCCGCGCTGCCCAACAACAGCCATGATGCGATATGTTTCTGTTGCAGCGCACATTCTGCTGCAAGGTTTTGTCTGGTTGTGGAATGCTCCGTGCTTCCAGTGGTCGCCGAATTGCGTGCGTTTGCCGAATGCGTTGGCCGAGTTTGTGTACCGAATCTTTGTGCTTCCCTGACAAGTCACCCCGATCCTTCCGAGGTTATAAAAATGTCTCTTGATCCAAGCATCGCCGAAACTACCGCCCGCATCCGTAGCCGCAGTGCCGAACGCCGTGCGCGTTACCTGGCGCGTCTGGATGCGGCCATTCCGGGCTCGCCCTATCGCGGCCAGCTGGGCTGCACCAACCTTGCCCACGGGTTCGCTGCCAGCCCGGTGGAAGACAAGTTCCGCATCAAGACCCTCAAGGCGCCCAATATCGGCATCGTGACGGCATACAACGACATGCTGTCGGCCCATCAGCCCTTCGGTTCCTATCCGGACATCATCAAGCAGGCTGCGCGCGAAGTGGGCGCCACGGCCCAAGTCGCTGGCGGCGTGCCGGCCATGTGTGACGGCATCACACAGGGCCAGCACGGCATGGAGCTGTCACTGTTCTCGCGCGACGTGATCGCCATGAGCACGGCCATTGGCATGTCTCACAACATGTTCGACGCGGGCTTGTGTCTGGGCGTGTGCGACAAGATCGTGCCCGGTCTCCTGATTGGCGCGCTGCGCTTCGGCCATCTGCCCTTCATCTTCGTGCCTGGCGGGCCGATGCCCACGGGCGTGTCCAACGACCAGAAGGCGAAAGTACGTCAGCAATACGCCGCGGGTGAGGTCGGGCAGGATGCGTTGCTCGAAAGCGAGTCACAGTCCTACCACGCACCCGGCACCTGCACGTTTTATGGCACGGCCAACTCCAACCAGATGCTCATGGAAATCATGGGGCTGCACATGCCTGGCGCGGCCTTCGTGCCGCCTGGTACCGAGCTGCGTACAGCGCTGACACGTGCCGCCGCACAGCGCGTCGTACAACTCACCAATGGCCAGCCTGATTTCGCGCCGATCGGTCGCGTCATCGACGAGAACGCCATCGTGAACGGCATCATCGGCCTGCTCGCTACAGGTGGCTCGACCAATCACACCCTGCATCTCGTGGCCATTGCGCGCGCTGCCGGCATCGTCATCGACTGGAGCGATTTCGAGTCGCTGTCGCATGTCATACCGCTGCTGGCCAAGGTCTATCCGAATGGCAAGGCGGACGTGAACCAGTTCCACGAAGCCGGCGGCATGGCCTGGTTGATGCGCGAGTTGCTTGATGCAGGTCTGCTACATGACGACGTGCTGACGGTTACCGGCCGTGGTCTGCATCAATACGCGACGGCGCCTGTCCTGGAGGCAGGCAAGCTGACCTGGCAGGCACCGCCGAAGGAGAGTGGCGATCCGGCCATTCTCAGTACGGCAGCTGCGCCGTTTAGTGCCGATGGTGGCCTGCGCCTGCTGCAAGGCAATCTGGGGCGTTCCGTCATCAAGGTCTCAGCCGTCAAGATGGAGCACCGCAAGGTGCGTGCCCCCGCCAAGGTTTTCGAAAGCCAGGATGACTTCCTCAAGGCCGCCAAGGCGGGCGCATTGAAGGATCAGGACTTCATCGCCGTTTTGCGCTTCCAGGGCCCCAAGGCCATCGGTATGCCGGAGCTGCATCAGCTCACGCCGATGCTCGCCAACTTTCAGGACAAGGGCTTCAAGGTCGCCCTGGTGACCGATGGCCGCATGTCGGGCGCCTCGGGCAAAGTGCCTGCAGCGATTCATGTGAGCCCGGAAGCCGCGGCAGGCGGAGCACTGGCACGCGTGCATGACGGCGACATCATCGAGCTGGATTCCGACGCGGGTGTGTTGCGCATCGAGGTGGATGCACAGGAGTTCGCGCAGCGCACGCCGGCCACTTTCGATATCGAGAAGCCGCAATACGGTATGGGGCGCGACATGTTCGGCAATCTGCGCGCCGCCGTGAGCATCGCCGAAGAAGGTGCTTGCGTGCTGACGCTGGAGGACTGAGCCTGGAGCGCTGACGCAGATCGGCGTCATCAAGACGCATAAGGGAAAAACAAAGGGGAAAGACAAAGGGCCGCATTGCGGCCCTTTGTCTTTCCCTTGCCCTCGCGCTACGTGACCGTGAATTTCTTTTGTGACCAGGTCAGTACCCACGCATACAGCGCTGCCAGCAGCAGGATGTCCAGCGCCGGTCCTGCAGCGATGAATAGCAGTGGTATGACCGCTGGAGACAGCAGCGCCACCAGCACCGCGTGCAGGGTGAGTTTGAGAGGCAACGCGACAATTTCGAAACTGATGATCAGGGCCGCCGCCGCGAGCCGGTTCGGCCACGAGCGCTCGACGAGAAAGAAGCCGGCGCCGAGGAGGGCTGGCGTCAGCAGTAACCAGATCAGCGACGAGTCGTAGAGCACTTGCGTGTGATCGATCAGGCTGTATGGGAACACGTTGCCCTGAAGAACAATCATCGAAAGGCCGAGCGCATGCAGGCCGCTGAGCAGGCGCAGGCCGCAGCGCAAAGGCATGCTGCGCACTGCCCAACTCAGACCGAAAATGCCGATGCACATGAGTCCGTGCAGGGCCAGCGCCGAGTTCTCGGGCGTGGGGCTGACCATGTCCATGCCAAGACGTGAGCCCAGTGAGGCTCGACCGAGACGAATGCCACGTTCGACCACTTGCACATCCAGCGAGAGCCATTTGATCAGGCCGTCCAGCGCGAACTGCCATAGTTGCGTCAAGGGGGGCAGGATCAGGATGAGCATCACGGTCAGCGTGATCGCCAATGCAGTCGCTTGCAGCACGCGCTCCATCATCGGCAGTACCAATGGCTCGGCGGGAGCGGGCTTGCTGGTGGAAAACACAGGCTGCACACGTGACGCGCCCGATTGCGGAGACGGTTGCGAAGGAGCGCTGCGCACGGGGTTCATGCTGCAGCTTCCATGGCGTTTGGCTGGCCGTGGTGTTGCGCACTGTCGGCGAGCACTTCGCCACGTCGCTGCGCCCATACGGCACCATGCGCCATGCAACCTTCCTGCAGGCGAACATCGCTGGCGATCACTGTGCTGAGCTGATCGGCGGAGCCGAACACCGTCTGGCTGCCCGCCGTGAGCTGTCCGGTGACGAGGATAGGGCCCGCCAGACGACAGCATTCACCAATGCGCATGTCGCCATTGCAGCGCACGGCGCCGTTGAGTGTGGCGTCATGGTGGATCACCAGATCACCCATGACGTGCAGATCGCCACGCAGGCGGCTACCAGTCCCGACGTGCAGCGCGCCACTGACGACCAGGCGCGCATTGACGCTGTGGCCGGATGGGATGCTCATGTCGCCATCGATGATCCAGCGTCCGTCGCCGGGGATGAAGGCATTGCCCGGCGGCTGCATGGGCAGTAACTGGGCCGGCGTAGCCGGCGCACGCAGCGGTTCGCAGCGACCGAAACGCATGAGCGGCGCGGTCAGTTGTTCGAAGCGCGCGCGACGTGCGAGATTGATCTCGCCGCCCGCGCTGGCGCAGCCGGACAGCAAGACACCGTCGGCTGCATCGACACGGCTTTCTGCATGCACCCACTGACGGATGCGGGCACGCGTGCCTATCACCACGTCACGTTGCGCGAGTGCCGTTTTGAGTACGGCGTTGTGGGCAATATTAAGCTTGCCCTGTGCGAAGATCAGACGATCGCAGACCAGTTCGCCGGGGATATCGAGGTGGCCCGCCGCGATGACCTGCATGTGCAGGTGCCGCGCCGAAGGCGGCAGTTGCTCGGAGAGATAGTCCTTGATGCCGAGCACCATGAAGGGTGTGCCATCGGCATGTGCGCCGCGGATTACCCCGTCGCGAGCGGACAATTCCAGCAGCTTGGCAAAGTTCTGCCTTACATGCTCCTGTGCTGCGCGCGCCGCCGCATCCCATTCGCTGCGCGGGTTGTGGCCGAGCGCAAGGGCCGGTGGAGGCGACATGCGCCACTGGCGCAGCGCGGGCCACAGCGGCGCGAGCAAAGCGCATGCCGCGAGCGGCAAGAACAGCCAGGCGCTCAGTGAGAGGGTGTTCATAAAAGCGTGCTCTGTTCGAGGGGTTGCGTCGGCATGTGCGTGTGCTCAGTGTCCGCGGGCGCGGGCGGGCGGCTGATGGGCCGATCAAGCGCACGCTGGCATAGCGCCAGCAGCGCACTACGCAGCGCCACCATCAGGTCGTGGCAGAACATGACGGGAGCCCAGGCGACCAGGCTCGCTTCCGCACGCCGGCCGTGCACGCGAAACAGCACCGCTGTGGCATTGAATGCAGACGGCATTCCGTCGACCCCATAAGCGGTCGCCGCGCACACTGCGATGCCCGTCGCAGCACCGAGAGCATTGCCGGTGAAATAAAGGACCAGGCTGCCGAGAGCGACAAAGCACCACAGCATGGGCAGCATGAGCTTGCCCCGCATGCCGAAATTAAGGGGGACTACGCGCCTGGCGCTCAGCCAGCGCAGCGGATTGAGCGACATCGTGGCGGCGAAGGCGCCCGCACATGCTGCAATCCAGCGCGAACGCTCCTCCCAGTTGTGTACCGAGGCCCCCGCAGCGATGACACCGGCCTGAACGGCGTGGTGACTGCCAAAGCGCTCCAGTTGCCGCAAGAGGGCAAAACAGTCAGTCGTGTGGGTAGGACTCAAGCCCAGCGTGCGCACGACCGAGCGACGCAGTGCAAGAAGACCGGTGCCAGGTGTCATGCCGGCTGCCGAGCTTATGCCGGCGGTCTGCGAAGCAACGCGCAGCAGGTTGAGCATGCGCGGCACGATGGCGCGATCCCCGGCCGAAGCGCCGGGCAGGAAACCGAGCAAGGCTCCCAGCGAGGGGTCAAAAAAACGCTCGGCGCAGGCTTTCAGTGCGCCGGGCTCACAAGGCGCGGTGTCGGACAGGACCAACACCAGTTCGGCATTGCCGTCACGAATGCCGATGTTGAAACAGCGTCCTGCTACATCGCCTTCGAGGCTGTTCTGCTTTGTCACGAGGCGACAGGGCAAGGTTGCTCTGGCGGCCTGGATGACGCGTGAAAACGCATCCTCGTGCGTCGGGCATAACACGATGATTTTCAGTCGTGCGGCGGGGTAGTCCACCTCCGCCAGCGCAGCCAGACTGCTTGCAAGGCGGGAGGCTGAACGGCTTTCCACCACGACGCTGATGCTTGGCCACGGCGCATGCGGCATGGATGGGGGCAGAGTCGGTGGCTGCGACAGCAGGTGATGGAAGAGGTGCAAAGCGTCACGCAAGCTCAGGCAGCTCAACAATAGCAGTGCAAACCAGTAGAGGAACTTGAGCATGCTCGACCAACTCGGTGTGCGGGCCAGCGCACCGGCGTCGTTGCTGCGTGGATCGACAAATTCCCCGAGCGGGGAAAGCATGGGTTCGAGTCGTAGTGGCGTGCTGTCAATATCATTAGTGGGCGTCGGCGAGGCCGCGGGCGTCCATGCCCGGCCCGGCTCGAGCGGGTTGGCTGCCTCGCTCGGTGAGAGCCGCGCGGCAGTCGAGTCTGGAGCCGGCGTGAGGGGAGGCTGGCTGAGGTCCGAGCTCAGATTCATGCCGCCTGCAACGTTGTTCGCAGGCTTGGCTGCCTCGGCATGGAGGGGTGCCGTGACGAGGGCGAGCAGACACAGGCACGCCGCCAGTACGCCTGTCCGCAGGCGTGGCCAGACAAACCCCGCTCGAGTTGCCGTATGACTAGTCATCCTCGTCTCGTTACTGTCGTGAATTGCTGCACGCACTGCGGAGAGTCCGTCTGGGCTCGTGGCGCTATCGTGCCTGAGCCATTCGCCATTCACGTGTGGCAAGCGCCGGCAAGCGTGGCATCTGCCACGCTTGCCGCGAGGTTGTCATGGCAGGGAATACGGGTGTTAGCCCGTCCGTCAGAACCTGCGGTCAGGCGACTTCGAGGTTGTCGAGCAGGCGGGTGTTCTCCAGCCGTGCGGCTGCAACGATGACCAAGGCATCGCCCGGCGTGGGAGGCAGGAGATCTGCGCGGCGCCGCACCGATATGTAGTCGGGATGCCAGCCGTGCTCGCGCAGATGGGCGCTGGCAGCGGCTTCCAGTTGGGCGTAATCGGTGTGGCCGTTCTGGATGGCGCCCGCCATTGCCTGCAACTGAGAATACAGCCGTGGCGCCTCGGCCCTTGCTTGGGCCGACAGATAACCGTTGCGCGAGGACAGCGCGAGGCCATCGTCAGCGCGCACAGTGTCGCAGCCGATGATCTCGATTGGCATATTCAGCTCGCGCACCATGTTGCGGACGACCATGAGTTGCTGGTAGTCCTTCTTGCCGAGCAATACCGCATCTGGCTGGACGATGTTGAAGAGCTTGGTGACGACAGTCGCGACGCCGCGGAAATGACCGGGACGCGAAGCGCCTTCAAGGATGCTGTCCTGGGCTTCCGCCGGCGCGACGAAGTATTGCTGTGGCGTCGGGTAGAGAACCGTCTCGTCAGGCGCGAACAGGTGTGCAACACCGGCCGCCTGCAGCTGCTGACAATCGGCGTCGAAGGTGCGCGGGTACTTGTCGAAATCCTCACGCGGTCCGAACTGCAGGCGGTTAACGAAGATGCTGGCGACTACACAATCACCATGATTCTTTGCCTGACGCATGAGGCTGATGTGGCCCGCATGCAGATTGCCCATGGTGGGTGCGAAGGCGACTTTGCCGACATCGCGTAGCGCATTGCGCAGGCTTTCTATGCTGGTGTGGATCTGCATGCTGCGGCTCCGTTGCAGGACAGTTGAATTCGGTGGGTACCAAGAAATACGCCGCCATGCGGCGGCGTTGCGGTGAAGGCGGGGCGGTGATCAGTGATCGGGTGGTACGTACTTGCTGGAGAGCCAGGCGCTCTTTGGATAGTTCTGACGCAACACGCGTTCGGCATCGGTCTTGAGAACCGGCAAGCCGAGCTGGTCGTAGCTACTTACCATGATGGCCAAAGCCTCTTCAACGGCGCCGGACTCACCGTGATCCTTGAGGATGCCTTTTGCGCGGTTGACCGCTGCCAGTGGTGCACCACGACGCAAGTAGTAACGTGCCACCTTGAGTTCATGCCGCGCCAGCGCATCGATAATCTTGGTCATGCGCCCGCGCGCATCCGCCGCATAGCGGCTTTCCGGGAAGCGCCTCACCAGTTCCCTGAACACATCGAAGGATTCAAGCACGGACGCCTGGTCCAGATCGGCCATGTCGCGCTCGTAGATGACGTTCAGGAAAGAGTCTTCGGTAATCTGCGTCGATATGCCTTTGAGGTAATAGGCGTAGTCGACGTTGGGATGATTCGGGTATTGCTTGATGAAGCGGTCTGCCGCGGCGACGGCCGACGCCGAGTCCATCATCTTGTAATAGCTGTAAGCGATTTCCAGCTGCGCCTGCTGGGCATGAGCTCCGTACGGGAAGGTGCCTTGCAGCTGTTCAAAGCCCTTGATGGCGCGTTCGAATGAACCAGCACCTTGCAGCTCTTTGGATTCGTCGAACAATGCCTGTGGCGTCTCGCCCTTGAGACGGTCGTTGGTCGAGCCACATGCCGACAGGCCAAGTACGCAAACAAGCGCGAGAACTGCGGGTACACTACGAAGCGTGAGCTTGAACATTCCAACACCGCCAACAAAAGAGACCGCCGATTATAGCGGAAGGGCCGATCCACCGAGCGTCGAGATCGTTGCCCCTCTCGATCTGGCAGGGCTGCGTTTTGACGCTGCGCTTGCCAGAATGCTCCCCGAACATTCGCGCAGCCGTCTGCAGGACTGGATACGTGATGGCCGCGTCAGCGTGGACGGGCGTGTCGTGCTCGACACCAAATACAAGCTTGTCGGTGGTGAGTCGGTGATCGTCGCGCCGGTCGCCAGCGCGGCCGAACTGGCCGACGTGCCCGAGTCCATTCCGCTCGATATCGTCTTCGAAGACGAACACCTCATCGTGATCAACAAGCCTGCAGGCTTGGTTGTGCATCCGGGTAGCGGCAACTGGAGCGGCACCTTGCTCAATGCCTTGCTGGCACACGATGAATCCCTCGCCGGCTTGCCACGTGCCGGCATCGTGCACCGCCTCGACAAGGAGACGTCTGGCCTGATGGTCGTCGCGCGTACGCTCGTCGCGCAGACTGATCTGGTGCGTCAGCTGCAGGAGCACACCGTCAAGCGCCACTACGCCGCGCTGGTGCTCGGCAAACCGAACCAGGTCGGCTTTATTGATGCGCCCATCGGTCGTCATCCCAATCAGCGCGTGAAGATGGCCGTGGTGGACAACGGCAAGCCGGCACGCACACATTTCAAGGTGGTCGAGCATTTCGCGCGTTGCTCGCAGGTCGAGTGCGTGCTCGAAACTGGCCGCACGCACCAGATTCGTGTGCACATGGCCCACATCGGGCATGCGCTTGTCGGTGATCCTGTTTATGGGCCGAAGCGCCAGACAATCAAGGCTGCCGCGGCATTCAATCGCCAGGCCCTGCACGCGTTCCGTCTGGGACTCACGCATCCGCACTCGCGCGAGCCTGTGCAATGGGAAGTGCCGCTCGCAGACGACTTGCGCCAGCTCATTGCTGCCGTACGCACCGAGACCTGAGACGCATGCCGCAGCATGAGTTGCCCCTGATCGTTCCCGACTGGCCTGCGCCTGCTGGCGTCAGGGCCATCGTCACCACACGCCTTGGCGGGGTCAGCGCCGCGCCGTACGAGAGTTTCAACCTCGGTGGCCGCGTCGGTGACGTGGCAAGTGCTGTTGAAGAGAATCGCCGGAGACTTTATGCCCTGTTGCCGGCCGCGCCGCGCTGGCTCCACCAGGTGCATGGCGTGGCAGTAGTTGATGCCGATATGGATGGCGCAGGCAACGAGGCTGATGCAATCTGCTCGCATCGAGCGAATGTGCCTTGCGCCATCATGACCGCCGACTGCCTGCCAGTTCTATTTACTGATCGTGCAGGTAGCGTTGTCGCTGCGGCGCACGCCGGCTGGCGCGGCTTGTGCGGGGGTGTGCTGGAAGCCAGCGTGGCAGCGATGCGCGCGGCGCCAGAGGACATCATTGCCTGGTTGGGTCCAGCTATTGGCCCGACGCAATTTGAAGTCGGCCCCGAGGTGCGCGAGGCATTCATGCGCCACGATGAAGCGGCCGCGCAGGCGTTTCAATCGGGCGAGACAGATCGCTGGATGGCGGACATCTACGCGCTGGCGCGTCAGCGGCTGATCGGCGTGGGCCTGGCGGCCGATGCGATCTACGGCGGCGATCTATGTACGGTCAGTGATGCCGCGCGATTTTTCTCGTACCGACGCGACGGCATCACTGGCCGCATGGCCAGCCTGATCTGGCGCGACTAAGTCGACCGGCGACTGGTCGGGAGATGGTTGTTTGCGCCGCTTGCGGCCAAAGATGTACCAGAAAATCGCCAGTGGCAGCGGACCCCAGCCAATGAAGGTGAGCAGGGCGCCGATCAAAGAGCTGGCGCCGATAGCCAGCATGAGAGCGACATAGAGCCAGGCGATTGTAATGATGATCATTCAGTTCGGCTTGACGGCTTTATTGTGCAGTGCAAAAATCGATACAAGGGCGCATGTGGTGAATGAACGGTGATCAAAACGGTCACACTTCGGCTCGGTAGCGCGCGGATGGTTTCAATACGACAATACTTCAAACGGGTTCCCCCATGAACGACAAGTCACCACAGATGTCCCGTGAAGCGCTCGAAGGCATGATCCGCAATGGTCAGGCCTTCATGCAGAATTTCCTGCAACAGATGGCGACGGTGCAAGCCAATGCCCAGGTCGCCAGTCCTGCAGCACCAGCAGCTGCTTCGGGTTTTCCGGGCTTTCCGGCGATGCCCTCATTGCCCGGTTTCGACGCCGAGAAATTGACGCAATTGCAGCGCGATCATCTGGAGCAGCACGCGCGCCTGTGGAGCAGCATCGCCGCCCGCAAGACTGACGATGCGCCGGCCGAGCCCATCGTTCCAGGCGTTGCCAAGGATCGCCGTTTCACCGCACCGGAGTGGTCGGCCAGCCCGTTCTACGACTATATCCGCCAGGCCTATGTACTGAATTCGCAGTACCTCACGGCGATGGCCGATGCACTGCCGATTCCCGACAAGCACGCCAAGAGTCGCATCCAGTTCTTCACCAAGCAATATGTCGAAGCGCTGTCGCCGGCCAATTTCGCGGCGACCAATCCTGAGTTCGTCCAGCGTGCGCTAGCCACGAACGGCGAGAGCATTACTTCAGGCGTGATGAACATGATTGCCGACATGGAGAAGGGGCGCATCTCCATGACCGATGACACTGCCTTCGAAGTCGGCGTCAATCTGGCGACTACCGCTGGTTCTGTGATCTACGAAAATGACGTGATGCAGCTGATCCAGTACTCGCCCCTGAGCGAGAAGGTCAGCGAGACGCCGCTGCTCATCGTGCCGCCGTGTATCAACAAGTACTACATTCTCGATCTGCAACCCGAAAACTCCCTCGTGCGCTATGTGGTGGAGCAGGGCTTTACGGTATTCCTCGTGTCCTGGCGCAATCCCAAGCTTGAGCAATCGACGCTGGGTTGGGACGACTATATCGGCGACGGCGTGCTCAAGGCCCTCGAAGTCGTGCGTGACATCAGCAAGGTAGCCAAACCGAATGTGCTCGGCTTCTGTATCGGCGGTACGCTGGTAGGGAGTGCGCTGGCAGTGGCGTATGCGCGTGGCGAAGATCCGGTCGAGAGCGTGACTTTCCTGACCGCGTTGCTGGACTTTTCCGAGACCGGCGAGATCGCCTGCTACATCGACGAGCAAGCCGTTGCGACGAAGGAGGTCACCGTCGGCAAGAGCGGCCTCATGAATGGTCGCGAGCTGTCGAACATCTTCTCGAGCCTGCGTCCGAACGACCTGATCTGGAACTACGTGGTCGACAATTACCTGCGCGGCAACAAGCCACCGGTGTTCGACCTGCTGTACTGGAATTCCGATAGCACCAATCTGCCGGGCCCGTTTGCCGCGTGGTACCTGCGCAATATGTACCTGGAAAACAATCTGCGCATTCCGGGAAAGCTGGAAATGCTCGGTGAGAAAGTCGATCTCGGGCGCATTACCTGCCCAGCCTATTTCATGGCCACGCGCGAAGACCACATCGTGCCCTGGCAGACCTCCTATCTGGGTCGCCGCCTGCTGGGGAGTGATACGACCTTCGTGTTGGGCGCCAGCGGCCACATCGCCGGTGTCGTCAATCCGGCGGCAAAGGGCAAGCGCAACTTCTGGGTCAATGACGCTGCCGTCGCGACCTCGGACGAGTGGCTCGAGTCGGCGACCGAGGTCAAAGGCAGCTGGTGGCCGAACTGGATCGATTGGCTCAAGCCACGCAGCGGCAAGGAAATTTCGGCGCGCTCACGCCTCGGGAATCGTCAATACAAACAGATGGAAGCGGCCCCAGGTAGCTACGTCAAAGAGAAGTTGTAATCTTCAGGAAAGCGCAGCTCGCCCGGGCTGCGCTTTTTGCTGTTGCATGTCGGGCAGGGTCAATAGACCCCAATACTAGAACGGAGACTAAATATGGTTCGGATTGCGCTGGTAACGGGCGGCATGGGCGGCCTTGGCGAAGCGGTCTGTGTGAAGCTCGCTGCACTGGGCTACAAGGTGGCTACAACGCATTCGCCGGGCAATACGACGGCGGATGAATGGCTAACGAAAATGCATCATCTCGGATACGCATTCAAGGGCTACAAGTGCGACGTCACCGACTTTGATTCGGCGAAAGACTGTGTCGAGCAGGTGACCGCCGAACTAGGTCACGTCGATGTGCTGGTGAATAACGCCGGTATTACGCGGGACAAGACTTTCAAGAAAATGAGCAAGGACGACTGGGATGCGGTGATCCACACCAATCTCGACAGCGTCTTCAACATGACCAAGCACGTCATGGATGGCATGACCGAGCGCAAGTGGGGTCGCGTCATCAACGTCGCTTCGGTGAATGGTCAGAAAGGCGCTTTCGGCCAGACCAATTACTCGGCAGCCAAGGCCGGCATGCACGGCTTTACCAAGGCGCTGGCGCTTGAAGTGGCCAAGCATGGCGTGACCGTCAACACGATTTCACCGGGTTACATCGGCACGAAGATGGTGACCTCGATTCCGCAGGAAATTCTCGAGTCGAAGATCCTGCCGCAGATCCCGATGAGCCG
>DATIDV010000019.1:0-18530 GCA_035456105.1 Rhodocyclaceae bacterium
CACTTGGCTAGACTGCGACTGCAGCTACAGTTCGCCATCGTGGAAAAACGACGGGGGCGTCAATGCCCCCGTGTTGTTAAATCCAGACCCGCTCGCTACGCCGTCCGTTATCTCAAAAAAAACCTTAACTGAACGGCATTAGGCCACCGGGGCCGCTTTTCTTTTGCATGCCGCGTCAGACCTGTGGTGGGTCCGTTTCGCGTTCCGGATGGCGATGTTTGCCAGTTGCTGCAATGAAGGTGGCAATGCTGTCGCCCAATGTATCGAGGCTGGCCAGCACGATGCCCGGATCAGGGGCGCCCGACGGTAGGCTTGCTGCAATGGCAGCCTTGTCGAGCAGGGTTTTCGCGGCGCCGAGAGCCAGGATGGTCTTGCCGTGACGATACTGGTTGGTTATGAATTCCTGCGTCTGCCCATGCCAGCCCAGAAGCGCTACGCCGTCGTCCCCATCCGGCAGGACGAGCGCGTCGAACACGACCGGTGGTGAGTTCTCAAGCGTGCCACTCGCCGCCAGTGGCTTGCCATCGACACTCGTTACCGCCCCGAGACGGGGCGCGATCAGGCAGGCCTCGGCCCCTGCTGCGGTCAAGGCTGCTTCGATAGCGCGGATGGACGCGCCATGCACGCCATCGGCGATCAGGATCGCCACCTTGCGGGTGCGGATGCCACCGTCACCGGGTAGCGCCTTGAGCGACAGCGCCGGCGATTTGAGCACTTCAGGCTTGGTGGACTTATTTAATGCCTTCGGCATGGCGGCTGGCACTTCGATGCCCAGTCCGGCGGCGATTTTCGCAGCCATGTCGGCGGATACGTTCACCAGCGAGGCCAGCATGCGCTCGCGAATGGCAGGCACCGTCACCTTGCTTAGCTCGAAGCGAAAGCCCGCCACGATGTGCGCCTTCTCGACCTCGGTCTGGCTTTCGTAAAAGAGGGTGGCCTGGGTGTAGTGATCCGCAAACTTTTCCGGCTTGCCGCGCAGCTTGTCGCCCGCAACCGGTTCCGGGAACGACACGAAGCCTGCCGCGCCCGCCTGGAACGGGCAGCCGCCGCCGAGCGAGTTGGGCTCGTAGGCGACCCGTCCGCGCGGGATGGCCTGACGGTGCAGGCCGTCGCGCTGGTTGTTGTGCACGGGAGCAAGCGGCGCGTTGATCGGGATCTCGTGGAAGTTCGCACCGCCCAGACGCGTGATCTGCGTATCGACATACGAGTGGATACGGCCCGCCAGCAGCGGGTCGTTGCTGAAATCAATGCCGGGCACCACGTGCGCCGTGCAGAAGGCAACCTGCTCGGTTTCGGCAAAGAAATTGTCAGGGTTGCGATTGAGCACCATGCGGCCGACCGGCGTCACCGGCACCAGTTCTTCTGGAATCAGCTTGGTCGCATCGAGTACGTCGAAGCTGAACGCTTCGGCCTGGGCTTCGGTGAAGATCTGCAGGCCGAGCTCCCATTCCGGATACGCGCCCGCTTCGATGGCATCCCACAGATCACGGCGATGGAAGTCAGGTTCGGCGCCGGCGATCTTGACGGCTTCATCCCACACCAGCGAATGCGTACCGAGCAGCGGCTTCCAGTGGAATTTGACGAAGTGCGACTCACCCGCCGCATTGATCAGACGGAAAGTGTGCACGCCGAAGCCCTGCATCATGCGCAGGCTGCGCGGGATGCCGCGATCGGACATCACCCACATCAGCGTGTGCGTGGTTTCCGGCATCAGCGACGCGAAGTCCCAGAAAGTATCGTGAGCCGAAGCCGCTTGCGGCATGCCGTTATGCGGTTCGGGTTTCACGGCGTGAACCAGGTCCGGGAATTTCATCGCGTCCTGGATGAAAAACACCGGAATGTTATTACCCACCAGATCCCAGTTGCCTTCATCGGTATAGAACTTGACGGCGAAACCACGTATGTCGCGCGCCGTGTCCTTCGAACCACGCTCCCCCGCGACGGTGGAGAAGCGCACGAACACCGGCGTGATCTTGCCGGCCTCCTTGAAGGGGGTTGCACGCGTGAATTCGGTCAGCGGTTTGTAGGCCTCGAAATAGCCGTGGGCAGCAGAACCGCGTGCGTGAACGATGCGCTCCGGAATGCGTTCGTGATCGAAGTGCGTGATCTTCTCGCGCAGGATGAAGTCTTCCAGCAGGGTCGGTCCGCGCAGGCCAGCCTTCAGCGAGTTCTGATTGTCAGCGATGGGGACGCCCTGATTGGTCGTCAATACATGACCGCCAGAATCGGTGCGTACGTGGTCGAGCGAGCCCGGATTGGACACACCGTCGCCAGCCGTCTTGCCCGAGTGATTGGCTTCGCTGAGCGTGCTGGCGGATGCCAGTGCGGAGGGCGCATCGAGTGTCGGGCCGACTGGCGGCGATATGGCATTGTCAAGGCCGAACTCCAGGCTCTTGTTGGCGTTGTAGGGCATTGCGCTGGCAAGTGCCTCGACGTCGGCGGCCTGTTGCCCCCGCAAGTCATCGGGAGCGGGCCCGGGTGCCGGAGCTGACCGCTTGTTGGCGGCCGTCGGTTTGGAATCAGATTTTTTCATGGGGATACCTTGAGTGATTGATTGTTGCAACCACCAAGTGCCCTGAAAGACCAAGGCAACTTCTCGTGACGGCAAACTGGTACGACACGGCGAAATTCAGCTACGCCGCTTGGGTTTGGGTTTGGCCTTGGGCGATGTCGACGTCATCGCATCGCGCATGGCCTTCACATTGTCATTGGTCGCCTTGGTCACGGCCGCGCTGATCTGGCGCTTGACCTGCGCGGTTGCCTGGCCGCGCACGGATCCAGCCACGCGGTTTGCCGTGCTGAGCCACATGCTCATGAACGGGTTCTTTTTCAGCCAGGGATTTGACATGGCGGCTTGGCGTCAGGCGCGCGCAGCAAGAAGTTCGGCCTTGCGTGTCGACATCTGGATGCCCAGCTTGACCATGTCCAGCGACGTGGTTTTCGCCTTCGGAAACATCTCGTTCTGTTCTTCCTTGACGTGGTGCTTGATGTATTCCGACAGCACCTTGACCTTGGCGTCGTACATCTCACCGTCGGGTTCGATGCCTTCGATCTGTGCAAGCAGGTCTTTGACGGTGGCGTGTTCCACGGTTGCCTCCGGTACCAGTTCCTTGTCTTTCAGTGCTGCCTTGACGGCCGGGTAGAAGATCTCTTCCTCGATCTGTGCGTGCGCGCTCAATTCGCTGCAAATCTGTGCAACGAGAGCCTTTTTCTTTTTTGCGGACTCTGTCTTTTCGTAGTCAGCAAACAAGCCGCTGACGGTCACGTGATCAGCTTTAAGCAAGGCGATTGCGTCCTTTGCGGGAGCAGGCTTCGGGCTTGCTGTGGATTTCTGTTTTGTAGCGGTAGCGGTGGTCATGGCAGATCCTTTGCGTTTGGGCAGGCGAGTGCAGGTCAATCAATGGGTGAACAAGGCGATCAGAATGATGATCGGGATGGGTATGCCAAGAAAATACAGAAGCAGGGAACGCATGATTTCCTCCTGAAATGCGCTATGTGAATGGATCCGTTTCCGGTGAAACGATCAGGCGTCGCGTCGACGTCCGCCGTATGTGGCTGACAGGCTGGCGATGAACGCACCGGCGAGCAGGGAAATGAAGCCCCACAGCGCAGCGTAAGCCGACGCCTTGCGTGCCTTGTCGGCGGCGTCTTTCGCCGCAGCTTCAGCTGCGTTCAGTTTTGCCTGGGCGCGTGCGTAGGTGTCGGCAACACGTTTCTCGGCTTCTTGCTGGGACAGGCCGGTGCGTTGCGCAACGAGTTGCGCGACGTAGCGCAGGTCTTCGGCTGGCAGCGGGCTTGACCGGCTGGCGTTCATGAAGATGCGGCCCACTTCAGCCGTATCCCGAGTACTTGTGCGCTCCGGCGCGTCGGCAGGTGTCGCTGCTCCGCTCGAAGCGCTGGACACAGTCGCAACGCCCGGGCGAAACAGGGCGTCGACGAAGTAAGCCCACGGCTCGTTATCGTTGGACGTCAGCTTGCCCGACGCAGCTGCACCGCTCGCGGCCACGCTTGCCGTGGTCGCTGCGCCGCCGACTACTGAGGCGCCGGCCCGGATGCCGCCACCAAGGACGGACCCGATCACCGAGGTCAGCACGACCGCGGTCGCCAGCGAGGCAACGGCCCACGCCAGAAACCCGTGTGCGGTATCGCGGAAATAGATCTCGTCGGTATGCGTGTCGACCCACCTTGTGCGCAGCCGGCCGGCCAGATAGCCGCCCATTGCAGAGGCAAGCAATTGCGTCAGCGTCAGCCACAGGATGGTGGACACGCCAAGGCTGGCTGCGCTGATGCCTTCGTACGACCAAGGTGAGATCGTCGACAGGCCCAGCCCGACGCCGAGAATCAGCAGGATCAGGGACAGGGCCGCGCCTGCTGCCGCGCCCGCCGCAATGGCTCCCCATGAAACGGCGCTGGCCGCAGACCGCGTGACACCCAGAGATGCGTCAGCTACGTAGCGGCGCTCCAGTGATTCGAGAGGTACAGTAGAAGAGAGCATGGCAGTCCTTTGAGGTGAATTGCGGTCTGAGTTGCGGCCTTGTGGCATGCCTTTCGATGAGGGCATGGATGGCACATTAGCCCTCGCGCGAGGCGGACTCTGTTCGCTAACGTACCGAAGTGCTCTTAGCCTGCAAGGCGGCCCGTCTGCCGGAGTGCGAGCGACAGCATCTCGAAGCCGTGAGACGTGGAAGCACGCTGAGTACCCTCTTCACTGCGCACATATCAGGTGCGGGACAATATGCGTACGTAATTAACGAAAAAGAAGGAGACGATCGAGATGACAGCCAGGCATCCGGGTACGATCACGGAGTACATCGAGGCAGCGCCGCGCGAGGGGCAGCCGAACCTGCGTCGGCTTTACGCGCTACTCAAGAGCGTGGCGCCGCAGGCAGAGGAAGCGATCAAGTGGGGTACCCCGTTTTTCGTGGAGCCGCGCTTCCTGTTTGCGTTCTCCGCACACAAGGCGCACATGAACTTCGCACCGATTCCTGCGGCCCTGGAGGCGTTTCGCGAGGAGCTGAAAGCGCACAAGACGACCCGGCGCTTCCTGCAGATTCCCTACGACCAGCCCGTGCCCGAGGCGCTGATCCGCCAGATAGCCGAGCGCTGCCTGGAGCTTGTGAATGAGCGCGAAGACGACGCTTTCTGGTAAGGCTGTCGCGGATATTGAAAAGCGGTTTCCAGCTAGCCATGATGATTGCTGGCAGGGCTTGATGAGAAAGGACGAGGTCAGATGAGCGCAACGAATCCCGATGTGGATGCCTACATAAGCAAGGCCAGTACGTGGCAGGAGGAGGTGAAGAAATTGCGAGCGATTGCGCTCGACTGCCAGCTGACCGAAGAGTTGAAGTGGGGCACGCCTTGCTACACGTTTCAGGACAGCAATATCGTGCTGATACATGTGTTCAAGGAATACTGCGCGCTGCTGTTCTTCAAAGGTGCCTTGCTGAAGGATGCCGAGGGCATTCTGGTCCAGCAGACGAAGAATACGCAGGCGGCGCGCCAGCTGCGCTTCACCAGCGCGCAAGAGATTGCCGGGATGAAGGCCGTCGTGAAGGCCTACATCAAGGAAGCGATCGAGGTGGAGAAGGCCGGGCTGAAGGTGGATTTCAAGGAGACTGCGGAATTCGAGATGCCTGAAGAATTCCGGGCCACGCTGGATGAAATGCCTGCCTTGAAAACCGCGTTCGAAGCCCTGACGCCGGGGCGACAGCGGGCTTACCTCCTGCACTTTGCTGCGGCCAAGCAGGCGAAGACCCGGATCTCGCGAATCGAGAAGTGCACGCCGCAGATTCTTGATGGCAAGGGCTTGAATGACTAGGGCGTGTCCGGTGGGGACTCCGGGGTTTCGACCTCATCACGCATGACAGATATTCATCCCGCGCAACCAATCGGCGCCTGCGCCCTGCCACAATGGAAGCATCCCGTGACAGCACTACGCTCTGGAGTCAGCGCATGAACCGAATCACGCATTTCATCGCCGGGCAACGCGAAGCAGGCACGAGCAGCCGCAGCGCACCGGTGTTCAATCCCGCCAGCGGCGAGCAGAGCGCAGAAGTCGCGCTGGCCAGTCTTGCGGATGTCGATCGCGTCGTCGCGGTGGCCAGGGCCGCGCAAGCAGCATGGGGCGAGGCTTCTCCACTGCGCCGCGCGCGCGTCATGTTCAGGTTCAAGGAGCTGCTCGAACAGCACCAGCACGAACTGGCCGCCATCATCAGTAGCGAGCACGGCAAGGTGCAGGGCGATGCGTTGGGTGAAGTCACGCGCGGGCTGGAAGTCGTCGAGTTCGCCTGCGGCATTCCGCATCTGCTCAAGGGCGAGTTTTCAGCACAGGTCGGCACGGGCGTGGACAGCTACAGCCTGCGCCAGCCGCTGGGCGTCGTCGCCGGCATCACGCCGTTCAACTTCCCGGCCATGGTGCCGCTGTGGATGCTGCCGGTGGCACTGGCCTGTGGTAACGCCTTCATTCTCAAGCCATCCGAACGCGATCCTTCCGCCAGCCTGATGCTGGCCGATCTGCTCAAGCAGGCCGGTTTGCCCGATGGCGTCTTCAACGTCCTGCAAGGTGACCAGGAGGCGGTCAACGCCTTGCTCGATCATGCGGATGTCGATGCCATCAGTTTCGTCGGCTCCACGCCCGTCGCGCGCCATATTTATTCGACCGGCACCGCGCACGGCAAGCGCGTGCAGGCATTGGGCGGCGCCAAGAATCATCTCGTGGTCATGCCCGATGCCGATCTCGATCAGGCTGTCGACGCCTTGATGGGCGCAGCCTACGGCTCGGCTGGCGAGCGCTGCATGGCCATTTCCGTCGCCGTCGCGGTCGGCGATGTGGCCGACGCACTCGTTGAAAAACTCGCCGCACGTGCCAGCGCCTTGCGCGTCGGCCCCGGCACGGACGACAAGGCCGAGATGGGGCCGCTCGTCACCCGCACGCATCTCGACAAGGTGCGCGGCTATGTCGATGCAGGCGTCGCCGAAGGCGCGACGCTGGTGGTCGACGGTCGTGCCTTGAAAGTACCGGGCCACGAAGCGGGCTTCTTCCTCGGTGCCTGCCTGTTCGACAAGGTGACGCCTGAAATGAGTCTGTGGCGCGAGGAAATATTCGGCCCGGTGCTGGCCGTCGTGCGCGTGGCGGATTTCGATGCTGCCGTCGAACTCATCGACGCACATGCCTATGGCAATGGCGTCGCGCTGTTCACGCGCGATGGCGACTGTGCGCGCGAGTTTGTGCAGCGTGTGCAGATCGGCATGGTCGGCATCAACGTACCGATTCCCGTGCCGATGGCTTTCCACAGCTTCGGTGGCTGGAAGCAATCCATGTTCGGCGACCATGCCATGCACGGCATGGAAGGCGTGCGTTTCTATACGCGCCTCAAGACAGTGACGAGCCGCTGGCCGACCGGCATCCGCGCGGGGGCCGAGTTCGTCATGCCCACGCACAAATAGTCATGCTGGAAGTCATCGCCTGGGTCTGCATACGCGAGCGTCGCATGCTCGCCGTGCGCGCGCGTGGCCGGGATGTCTGGTACATGCCCGGCGGCAAGCGCGAGCAGGGCGAGAGCGAAGTGCAGGTCCTGGTGCGTGAAGTGGGTGAAGAACTGGGCGTGGCCATCCTCTCGGACAGCCTGTTCCCATGCTGCGTCATTCACGATGACGCGCACGGCTTGGCCATGCCGATGCGCATGGCATGTTTCTTTGCGGAGGGTGTCGGTGAGCCGGCGCCGCGTGCCGAAATTGATGCGCTGGGGTGGCTTACGTCAGCGGATGCCGCTCAATGCGCGTCGGCTGCGAGGCAGGTGCTGATGAAGCTGCATGCCGATGGAGTTGTGGATTGAGACTCGCCAAGAACGGTGTTGTATGAGCACGTGTCCTTACAAGGGGATCCTGTTCGACTGGGTGGGTGTTCTGGTGCTGCCGGAGGGGGAACCTGAACGCAACGATCCTCGATCCGTCGCGGCATGCTTTCGTGCGTATGAGCCGCTCTGGTCTTTGCTGCCCCGCCTGCAGGAGAGCTTCGCCATGTGCGTCGTCAACAACGGGGCGGCCGCAACCGTGCCTTATTTCGAAGAGCGCTTCTGCTGCTCCAGATTCATGCCATTCATGAACTCCGAGATCGAGGGTGTGACGAAGCCAGATCCTGAAATTTATTTACGCGCGTGCCGGCTCATTGGCGTGCGGCCATCAGAAGTCATTTACCTGGATGATGCGGTCCCAGAACTTCCGGCTGACACCGCTGCGCTAGGAATGACCTACGTCTACTGGCCAGATCCGCATAGGGGATTTCAGGCATTCAAACGGCTGCTGAACGATTCGGGTATTGCGGTTTCGTGATGTCCGGTCTTGCCTGGGTGCAAAAGCTGGATACCCGAGCGATGTAGACGGCGCGTAACCCAATGGGTGGCCAAAGGCCCGGAATCTGAGGCCCTACTCGTGGATAAAACGACCTGCTTCGGGTCATGCTTCGCGACCATCCGGGCTGCGCAAAGCGCCCCCTGCGTCGTGCTTCTGTCAGTGGTGCTTCGCCGAATCGGGCAAGCCGAAGACCCGGTCAAAACACCAGTTGAACGCCAGTCCATAGACTACAAAGAACAGCATCAGTCCCGCTTCGAGGACCAGCGCTTCCCATACGCCGATGTGCAGCCACCATGTCATGAGTGGCAACAACAGGATCACCAGGCCGCCCTCGAAGCCAAGGGCGTGTGTGATGCGTCGTGCCAGGCTGCGGCCGCGTTTGGTCTGACGCGCTTCCCATTTCTCGAACAGGACGTTGTAGGCCATGTTCCACAACAGGGCGACCAGCGAGGTTGCAAGCGCGAGCGAGCCAGAGCGGCCCACGCCATTCGGCGTGGTTGCCATGACGACGAGGGTGACGCTGATGACTGCGAAAATTTCGAACAGGACGGCGTGAACGATCTTGCGGCGTTTGCCTTGCATGGAGGGGACAGGTGGGGTGGATTGACGGGCCGGGCACTGACAAGCGAGCCCGGCGATCAACAGACGGGCATCGTCTCACATTCCCTGCCATCCACTGCCGTGCGTCTGCGCGCAGAGTGTGTCTGCTGATGTCTTGTTGTCCCGCACTACGAGCGGACCGGGTGTTCTCGCAGTGCGCATCGAGCTGGCGCCCGGATTTTCAGGAGATCATCATGCATATCCGCTCCTTCCGTATCCCTGCAATCGCAATCATCATCGCACTGGTGCTCGCCGTGTCCATGGCGCCGCTGGCGAAGTCGCAGGTTCAGGCGTCGCCCAGCTATATTCCCATCGGCGTGTCTTCAACGGGCAACACCAGTACGGCATGGTTTCACGAGCCCTATTCGCGGCAGGCGATGGCTTGTCAGACCGTGAGTACCGGAGGGACCTTGTCCAGCATTCACTGCGTGGCAGGCAAGCTGCCTTGAATCCTGCAGAAATGCCGAACGAGAAAGGCCGGATGACAAAGCCCGGATGACAAAGGACTGGCATGAAGCCACGCATTACTGTTCTCACGCTGGGTGTCGACGACCTCGAGCGCGCCGTCGCGTTCTATCGTGACGGGCTGGGCCTGCAGACCGCGGGCATCATCGGCAAGGAGTTCGAGCATGGCGCCGTCGCCTTCTTCGACCTGCAGGCTGGCTTGAAGCTCGCGCTATGGCCGCGCACGAGTCTGGCGCATGACGCCGGGCTGGTGCCTGGAGCGCCCTGCGCGACCGAACTGTCGATTGGGCATAACGTCGCCTCCCGGGCGGAGGTCGATAGCGTCATGGCCGAAGCGACACGTGCCGGTGCAAAGGTCGTGAAAGCCGCGCAGGAAACGTTCTGGGGCGGCTACGCCGGCTACTTCCAGGATCCGGACGGACATCTGTGGGAGGTGGTGTGGAATCCACAGTGGGCCATGCCTGATTGATGCAAATGCGGGCCCCGATTCCGATGACTAGCGCGACAGGTTCGCTATTGCGTCTGGCGCAGGATTGAAGGGACGGTCAGGGCGAGCGAGCGCATCGTGCAGCGCATACAGTCGACGCGCGAAGGGTAGATAGTGCTCGGCCTCGGTCAGGCGCTGGCGATCTTGCGGATGCGTGGCAACGACCGCCGTGCGCTGCGAGCCGGCCGCGAGCTTGCGCAGGAAGCCTGTGGTGCGATCCGGGTCATAGCCGGCCAGCGCGGCAAACATCAGGCCGGTGCGATCTGCTTCCAGCTCCATGTCGGACATCAGCGGTGCGATGCGCAGCAGCAGACCCATGTCGAAATCCAGCGTGGCGTACACGTCGCTTACGGAAGCGCTGACACCGAATGGCACGAGGCGACGCACGA
Source organism: Rhodocyclaceae bacterium (assembly GCA_035456105.1). Classification (GTDB taxonomy): domain Bacteria; phylum Pseudomonadota; class Gammaproteobacteria; order Burkholderiales; family Rhodocyclaceae; genus Viridibacterium. Next base: position 10,294 of record DATIDV010000019.1, read on the forward strand.
TGTCGACCATGTCTGCCTCGTGGGCCAGTACGACGTGGGAGATCTCGTGCGAAATGACGAAGGCGACCTCATCCGCACTGAACCGATTGCGCTGGATGAAGTCCTCCGAAATGAAGATATGTCCGTCAGGTAGCGACCAGGCTTCGTCGCCAGGCATGCGCGTGACGACGAGTTGCCAGTCATGAGCGGCGCTGTCGGGTACCTGGTAGGTTGCAACACGCAGGACGCGCGCGAAGGTGTCGGCCAGCAATTCGCAGTAGCGCCTGCAACCAAAGGCATCTGCCTTGCGTGCGTCCGCCTCGCGCTGCGCGAGAAGCTCTTCCGATTTGGCGTGCAACTCGACCTGCCAGTAAGGGTTGGGCTGCAGGTCGAACACGGGGTCTGCAAGGAGGGCCGTACTGACGAAGGCGGTCGCGATCAGGGCCGGAACGATCAGGCATCGCCTCGGGTCTGGAAAATGCCACATGAGCTGGCCCCCACAGAGCGCCGGACTGCGCCGGCATCATTCACCGTAGGTGACCCTATCCGGCGGCTCAAGCGGCCATACGGGTAGTCAGGATATGCCTGTAGGGTCGATGACTCTGATCGCGCTCAGGACGCGGGAGATCAACGCGTCTGCTTCAGCTTCCTGAAAGTCAGTACGAGACATCCGTTCGTCATTTCCGGCGTCAGCGGCTCCAGCTCGTCCAGCGGCAGATGGATGTGCCGCTCGAAGCGGCCGTAGGGAATTTCGATGCGGTGAATGCGTGAGTCACGCGTGGCGGGGAAGCGTCGCACGCCGAGCACACGCACGCCGTCTGTATCGAAACGCACGGCCACGTCGTTGGTGGATACGCCGGGCAGGGCGATCTGCAAGACGAGCGTGTCGCGCTGCTCGACCATATCCACGGCGGGCTCCCAGCAGCGCACATCCGCCCCACCGGCGTGAAAGAACTGGCGCTGCATGCGCTCGGCTCGTTCCAGCAGCGAGAGCGCGTCGCCCCATATCCAGGCAGTTATTTCGCGGGAAGCCATCGTGTTCATGCCTCATGAGGATGGTTCACAGATGGATATTGAAGACCCCGTTTCAAGAGGGGCGCCGAAGGGGCATGATGCCCGCCAGTCTGGCCGGCATGCGAACTGCATCAAACGTTCTGACAGATGGACAATGGGACTGTCACGCAGGGGGAGCCGCTTTCATGCTGCACTGCGTCGTCAAGTTCTTCTGGCGCGATCCGTTAATTTCCGCCAAGGGGAAAAAGGGGGACTGATGCGCAAGGCGTTGCTGGAAGGCTTGGTTTTTTCCATAGTCGGACTCGGCCTTGGCGGGCTGGCATGGGTACTGACCGGACGGGTCTGGGTAGCCCTGCCGGTGTGTGTCCTTGTCGTCGTGCAGCGCTTGTTCTGGTTGCGCCGTCTTGCTGATGCCCGCCTGGCCGATGCTCAGGAACAGCACGAAGCGACGCTGGCGTTCATCCAGCGTGTGCTGGATGTGGTGCCGATGCCGATCTACGTGAAGGATGTGGAGAGTCGCGTGATCATCGTCAACCGGGCGCAGTGCGAGCTTTGGGGGCTGCCCCGGGCGGCGGTGGTCGGCACGCGCTCAGTCGAGCACGCGTCGGCGGACCCTGAGCGCGCCAGGATCTCCCTTGTGGAAGATCGGCAGGTGCTGGGCGGCGAGCAGATCTACAAGGAAGAACGTCTTCTTGATCGAAACCACGGCGGCGAGCAATCCCGCGTGATCACCAAGGGGCGCTGCGAGGACACGCAGGGCCAGCCCGTCATCGTCTGCGCCAGCTTCGACGTCACACGCTGGCGGCAGGCCGAGCGAGAGGTCCAGCAAGCGCTCGCGCGCGAGGTGTTGCTGCGTCAGCGCAATCAGGACTTCATCCAGCGCGTGCTCGATGTGATTCCCGACCCTTTCTATATCAAGGATGCCGAGGGCAGGCTGGTGATGGTTAATGAGGCTTATGCGCGCGAACGCGGACACTCGCGGGAGTCCATCGTCGGCATGCTGGCCACGGCGGTAGCCCTCAACCCCGAGCTCGCCGGCGATGTGGGGCCTGAGGACGCGGCTGTGCTGCGCGGCGAAACCGTCGACAAGGAGCAGTGTCACGTCGTGCCGCATACAGGGGAGGAGCGCTTCAGGCTTGTTTCAAAGCGGCCGAGCGCCGATATGGACGGCAAGCCCCTCATTGTCGTGGCCCACATCAACATCACGCGATGGAAAGTCGCCGAGAGCAAGCTGGCGCGCATGGCGCGTGAAGATGAACTCACCGGCCTGCCGAATCGCCACCATTTCCTGACCGAGGCGGAGCGCCTCACCAGCAGCGCGAATCGGCATGGCAGTCCGCTCACGCTGATCATCTACGACCTTGATCACTTCAAGCAGATCAACGATGAACACGGGCACGTCATAGGGGATCAGGTGCTCCGCGAGGTGGCAAGGCGTTTGCGGGCGCAACTGCGTAGTGAAGATCTGCCGTGTCGCTGGGGCGGGGAGGAGTTCGTCATCCTGCTGCCGATGACGGATCTGGAAATGGCGCTGCCGCTGGCGGAACGCTTGCGCGAAGCCTTCGCCAACGAGCCTGTCGACGTGGGCGGCTTGTCGCTCGCCCTCACCCTCAGCGGCGGCGTTGCCGAGAAGCAGGATGACGAGTCGCTCAACGAGTGTCTCGTCCGCGCCGACAAGGTGCTCTACGCCGCCAAGAGCGCCGGACGGAATCGTTGCCTGGCGGCTTGACTGTGTGCAATCCGGGGGAACGCGATCGTTGCCTGATCCGACCTGGAAATGACGGCAGGAATGGCGCCTGCTGATCGACTGGCCAGACGCGAAGGACTGACTACAATGCAAAGTTGAAAGCGAAGCCGAAAACGCAGTCTGCTCAAAAAAATCGGGGGTGTAGCGTCTCAATTCCTTCATAGGAGGTTTGACCATGCGCTTCCTGGGCGAAAGTATTTTCGACGCAATGCTTTTCATGCTGAGCGGATATGCGTTGGCGGATGGGCTTGCCATCGAATCGCCCGGAGAGACGACGACGGCGACTTACGCGACTTCGCCTGCGACGCCTGTTCGATCCAATGCGGAACCGCATGGCCTTTTGCAGCGCTTTGAAATGGAATATCAAGCGGCTCACGCGAACCCGTTTTACGCACAGATCAAGAGCTTCTACAACGCACAGGTTGCCCTGGCCCCTCCAATCGGCATCAGGATGATTACGCCAGCCTCTGTGGCCCCGGAGCAGGCATCCAGTTATTTCAATGTAGATGGGTCCGCGGCGCCGCAGCTCACTCTCGTCCAGTCGTCAAACATGGTTTTACCGGGCGGCGGGCGGCCGCAGCGAAGGCTGGCATTGATGGTCAGCGAGTGGACATTTTCTGGATCGGCACAGGTCTTCTCAAGCAACAAGAGCGCCACGCTGACCGTTCGGCGCCGCTTCTAATCTGAAATTCGCGGGCGACTCGATACCCATGGCTGGCACCCGGCGTGGGTGCGATGCCGGGTTGAGTCATGAGCCGCAGTGGGGAGACGGCCGGTGCCGAGCGCGCGCCGCGGGCTGCTTGAATGCCGCAAGGGTCTGCTCACTTTAGCTGAGCGCTTGCGCTTCATGGGCGAGCCCTTCAGGTTGAGAGCTATGGCCCGCGTGACTGCGTTACGCGCCTTGTCCCGCAACCCATAGCCTTCAATGATTTCTTATCTGGGCTTGACGACGATGGCTGCGGCGTCAACGCTCTTCACGCTTTCCACGCTTCTCGCATCTGCCGCAGCTTGTGCCTTGGCGGACTCGCTAGGTACAGTGCCGCTGAGTTCGACAACACCATTGAACGTGCTGACATGGATGTCGGTACTCTTCAGGTCTTTGTCGTTGAGCATCCTTGCCTTCACCTTGGTGGTGATGGTCGCGTCGCTGATGGTCGAGACCACGCCATCGCTATGCGGCTGTTCGTCGGCTGCCATGGCTGGCGTGGCCAGCAGGCCCGTGCTCAGTGCGGCAATACTCAATGCGTTACGGATGAATGTCATATGCATGATGCTTCTCCTGTGCTGGACGCACAACCTGAGGTGTCGTGGGGAGGGCTGTGCGTGTCGGAATGTGACGCGTCGATTTGACGACGTCAGGTAGCCCATCTTCTCGCTTGAGGCGGGAGAAATCGGTGCGGCAGCGCACATAGGAGGCGACGCTGCATTCATCTGCAAAATAGCCGCTGATATCGGGAAACAAATGCGGCCAATCTTGACGACTTTCTTCTGAGCAAGTTCTGTATCACGGACTCGTTCGCGTGGCCTGACGAGAGATCGCCCCTCGCATCACACCCTGTCTTCATCCTTCTCCGCAGTGGCTGGAGGATCTTCCGATGATCTGTTGATGCCGAGTGCCGCGCCGGTGAGTTGTTCGATACGGCCGCCAATTGTCAGCACGAGCAGGATGGCGATAAGCGACGATAGGCCAATGGCATTCTGGCCTGCGCCGAAGCTGGCCCCCAGCAGAGCGCAGGCCCATACGCTGGCCGCTGTCGTCAGGCCATGCACGCGCTGCGTACGCGAGCTCTGGATGATGACGCCAGCACCGAGAAAACCGATGCCGGTAATGAGCCCTTGCAGCACCCGGCTCACGGCCTGCGCGTCACCTCCGGGCATCGCCGAAATCAGTAGCATCGCAACGGCCGCGCCCAACGCCACGAGCGAATGGGTGCGAATGCCGGCTGACTTGTGATGCAGCCAGCGATTGAGACCGAGCACGGTACCGGCGAGCAGCGCGAGCGCCAGTCGCGTGACGAGTTCGAACGAAAAATCCCACTGAGCGGCATGCATTTTCCGGCCTCGTGCAGATATGCGATGGAGACAGTCTAGCGGAGCGCGAACGGCGATGTCTGGAGTGAGAGGGCGCTACGTCGGGAGTCTCGGAACGGCTGGGTGTTACGAAGATCGTGTGCCTGCCGGACGCTGCAGCAAGGCGGCAAGTTCGCTCATGCTTGCAAAGGGCGTAGCGCCTGCGTCGCTCAAATGTGCTGCGCTGGTATGCACTGCGTGGCCGAATACCCGCATGCCGGCACGGATTGCAGCGGTCACGCCGGTGACACTGTCTTCAATGACCACACACCGTTGTGGTTCCACATTGAACGCGTTGGCTGCAGCAAGAAATACGTCCGGATAGGGTTTGGGTCGCGGTGTTTCCGTGCCGCTGAAGATGGCATTCTGGAAGTGATGCAGCAGGCCGCAGGTTTGCAGGCGAAACACGATTTCCTCGCGGTTGCCGTTTGAGGCGACGCAGAATGGCGTGCTCAATCCGGTGATGACTTTGTTGATGCCAGCCACGGGCCGAAGTTTCTCTGCGAAGACTGCCGTCTGGCGTGCGGTGAACTGGTTCGCAAAATCCGGCGAGGGCGACCAGCCCAGTCGTTGGGACAGCACCCGTAGTCGCGTGCTCATGGCCGCCCCGGCAAACTCGTGCAGGCTTTCCTCGTAGTCGACCGCGTATCCCAGCTCGGCAAGCATGTCGGCGTAGATCTGATTCACGAGGGGCTCGCTATCGACCAGTACCCCGTCGCAATCGAAGATCAGCAAATCGAATTCCGCAGCGTGTGCCATGTGGTGGTGTGATGCTGGTGCAAACAGCTTGTATAGCACGAGAGCATGACGCGAGTGCTTTACAGAAGCCCGAGTGGCCGGGAGCAAAGGTGGCGCGCCTGATGGAACCTGCGGCCAGCCAGCGCGGAACAAACCAGGTCTTGGTGAAGTCTGCAGGAGTATCCGGACATGCCTGGAGACACACCATGACGCGCACAGAATTTCTCCGCCTTGCGGCGGGTGTTGCCGCAGGGCTCGCCCTCGCGCCGGAAGCCGCAGCGCAGGCAGGTCGTCAGACAAGAGAGGGAGTGAGGGCACGCATGAACACACGACCGATTCCCGCGACCGGGGAGGCTTTGCCGGTCATTGGTTGCGGCACCTACCTCGGCTTCGACGTGGCGCAAGGCTCGGATGCGTATCAGCGCCTGCCAGGCGTGTTGCAGGCGCTCTTCGATGCGGGCGGGTCGGTGCTCGACAGCTCGCCGATGTATGGCCGCGCGGAGGAGGTGACAGGTGACCTGCTCGCCGCAGCTGGCAGCCGCGACAAGGCCTTTGTTGCGACCAAGGTGTGGACCGGCGGGCGTGATGCAGGCGTACGCCAGATGCAGCAGTCGATGCGCCTGCTGCGTGTCGACAGGCTGGACCTGATGCAGATCCACAACCTGCTCGACTGGCGCGTGCATCTGGTGACCTTGCGCGAGTGGAAAGCGCAGGGGCGGGTGCGCTACATCGGCATCACGCATTACACGGCGAGCGCCTACCGCGAGCTGGAGGCGGTGATGCGCGCGGAGATGTTCGACTTCCTGCAGATCAATTACTCGCTCGACGAGCGCGAAGCCGAGCAGCGCATCCTGCCGCTGGCGGCCGAGCGTGGCATGGCGGTACTGATCAATCGACCCTTGGGTGGTGGCGGTCTGTTGCGTCGCATGAGTGGCAAGCCGTTACCGCCATGGGCAGCAGAGATCGGAGTGACGAGCTGGGCGCAGTTGCTGCTCAAGTTCGTGCTGAGCCAGCCTGCCGTGACCTGCGCAATCCCGGGCAGTGGCAAGCCTGAGCATATGGCTGACAACGCGGCGGCGGGGGTAGGGCAGATTCCCGGGCCGGCGTTCTGGGCGCGACATGCGGATGTGCTGAAGAGCTGAATTGCAGCACACGCGAGCAAAAAAAGGGCGCCCCAAGGGCGCCCAATACTGGCGTTGTGCTTCGGTGTGGACCGTTGCACTCGCTCAGGAGGATCGGAGACTCAATTCACGACAACCCCCGCGCCTGCGCCTTGCTGCAGGATGGTCGGGATGTTTACGGCCGGGTCGAGCGTGTAGTTGTAGAAGCTGCGCGGGTTGAAGGCGTTGCCGGTGTTGAACTCCACGCCGTCACCCAGCTGGATGAAGTTGCTTGCATCCCAGGTCAGCTTGGCGAGGGGCCCGGCGTCGCCCATGTCCTGCGTCGTCTCGCCGTAGCAGTTGATGTAGTTGCCATCGGCATAGATGTTGGCCGACATGCCGACGCCGATGAAGTAGTTGTTGGTACTTGTCGGGTTGTCACACCAGTTGTTGAATACGTGGGCCATGCCGAAGCGCACGCGTGGGTGGCGCTGCCGTGTCTGGTTGAACCAGTTGTGGTGGTAGCTCACGTGCAGCTTGCCGGTGTCCTGCACTTGCGCGTCGTTGTCGTGCGACAGCAGCATGGTCTTGTCGCTGAGGACGAACTTGTTCCACGACACCGTCACCCAGTCCGAGCCACGCTTGATGTCGACCGAACCATCACCGGGCTTGTTGAGCGTGTTGTGGTCGATCCACACGTGATGCGACCAGCACTGCACGTTGATGTTGTCGTCACCCGCATTGACGAAGTTGAGGTTGCGGATGATGACGTTTTTCGTGTACTCGAACTTGCCCTCCGTCGACACCTCGCAGATCTTCTGCCCCAGCGGTTTGACCATCTCGTCGCGCCAGCCGCTGACATTCAGGCCGAAGCCGCTGAGCGTCGCATTGGCGCCGATGCCGACGATGGTCTTGTTGGAGCCGACCGGGATCATCTCCGTCGTACCGCCGTTGGTGATGGTGCCCGACACCTTGACGATGCGTGGTGAGTGATCCGCGATGGCGGCAACGAGATCAGCATAGGTGGTGACCACCACCGTGGGGCCACCTACGCCACCCGTGGTGGTCGCCAGGCCATTGGCATTCACCGCCGCAAAGCCGACGAGTCCTGCCGGATTGGTGCTGGTTGAAGACACGGAGCTGGATGAGGAGCTGCTCGGCGGGCTGATGGATGAGCTTGAGGATGAACTACCCGGCGCACTGCTCGAGCTGGACGACTTGCTGGAGCTCGATGACGAGGGCGCGCTGGAACTCGATGACTTCGACGAGCTCGACGAACTGCCCCCGGGGACCGAGCATTCGTCCGTGCCGCCCGTAACGCGGCCGCCGAAGGTGGCTTCGTTGCAGACGAAACTACCGGTCAGCACTTTGTAGAAAAACTGGTCGGCGCGACCGAAGGCAACGTTGGTGGCGGTGGCGACCGAACAGGTCTTGCCTTCAGTGCAGATGGTGACGTATCCGGCGGGCCGGTTGGCGGCGAAGGCTGATGCCGCAAAGCTGCCCGCGAGCGCAATCAGCGCAAGATGTCTGGCTTTCACGAGTGTCTCCTGATGTTGTTGTGAATGCTGCGGTGGCAATCATTGGCGGTG
>DATIDV010000020.1:0-143644 GCA_035456105.1 Rhodocyclaceae bacterium
CACAATCCCCATATCCGGGCGTTGTACGAGCGGCTCATCGCACGGGGCAAACCCAAGATGGCCGCGATTGGGGCAGCCATGCGCAAGCTCGCGCATCTGTGGTCGTGCACTCGGGCAAGCCGTATAGCCCAACCTTCAACATAGAAAACGCTTGATATTGGAGACGGTATCTACCGCAGGCTTGTGAAATGCGAGCGGATCAGGTGCCCGGAGATGGAAATGGTCGATGCCACTTCCGGCAGCGCCTCGTCACGCGAGAACCAACGCGCTTCGGCGATCTCGTTTTCATCAAGGCGGATTTCGCCACTCAGGTATTCGGCCTTGAAAGCGATCATCAGTGAGTGCGGAAAGGGCCAGGGCTGGCTGCCGAAGTATTGAAGCTTGTGTACCTTCAATCCGACCTCTTCCATCACCTCGCGATGCACGGTTTCCTCTATGGATTCGCCTGCCTCAACAAAGCCCGCCAGCGCGCTGAATATGTGGCTCGTTGAAGCTGTGTGGCGTGCCAGCAGGGCTTGATCGCCGCGCGTAATCAATACCATCATCGCCGGTGAAATACGCGGGTAGGTCATCGCGCCACAGGCCGGGCACTTGACGCAGCGTTCGCCATCGACACGCAGTATCTTCGTCGCGCATACGCCGCAGAATTGGTGTGTGCGCGCCCACTCGGCAATCTGGTAAGCACGACCTGCGAGCGACAGTACGCTCTCTGGCCCGGCAGCGGCGAGTACGGCGCGCAGCTTCACGAATTCATGGCCTGCAGGTGGCAGCGTTGCGGCGCTCACCGTTACGGTGCGGCAGTAACGTCCCGCAAACGAACCCAGTGGCTGGACAAGGGCTTCGGGCAATGCAAGGGCGGTGCATGTACCGACGTCAGGGAGATGCCAATCCTCGCTCAGCAGCAACTCGTTGCCCCTGAAGATGAAGCTTGCGGGGTTGTCGTGGGCCAAGGCTGCGTGGAGCGGAATGAAGAGAGGGTTGGGCGCGATCATGTCAGGCGGGCGTGATGAGGTCTGCCCGAAGATTGGCATTGTTGCGCGCTCAGTGCAAAGGGACGAAGGGGAAGGGATGCGCGCAGCGCGCCAGCCTGATTGCTATGGCTGCGTCAGTGCTTGTGGAGGCGACGACCCGCGGCAGCAGCGCGCTGCAGCGCGACGAACTCGACGATGCCCCATAGCAGACCTGTGCCAAGCATGATCAGGGCGTGGGTCGGTTTTTTGCGAATGATCCCGAACATTGCGTGGGCTCCATCTATCTCGATGCTGCGCGAGGTGCGCGAGCGAAACACGCTAGCAGTCCATTGTTAAGTTTTTATTGCAGTCCATGAAGGTTGCATGGAGCGCCTGATGTGGCGGGTATTCTCTTGGCTTCGCCATGACTGCTGTGTTTCCCGTGACACTCACCGGCCTGCCCGAATTGCTGGAACTGCAACGCATCCTGGATGCGGGCGTGGCGCACCTCGACGCGAAAGTGGTGTGCACCATCAAGTCTCTCGGTCAGCAATTTCCGGTGCATGCCATTACGCTGGGCAACCCCTCGCCGGATGTGCCTGCCATCGGCTTCTTTGGTGGCTTTCACGGGCTGGAGCGCATCGGCTCGGAAGTGGTCATTGCTTATCTTGGCAGCCTCGTAACACGTCTCGAGTGGGATGCCACATTGCATCACCAGCTTGAATCCGTGCGCCTGGTGTTCATGCCCATCGTTAATCCCGGCGGCATGTGGCAGGGTACGCGCGCCAATCCGAATGGTGTGGACCTCATGCGCAACGCGCCCGTGGATGCCATCGAAAGCGTGCCTTTCCTGATGGGTGGCCAGCGTATCAGCGCGCGCCTGCCGTGGTATCGCGGCGCGGCGGCGAGTCCGATGGAAGCGGAGAATCTGGCTGTCTGTAAAGTGGTGGAAGAGGAGTTGCTGGCGCGTGTGTTCAGCATTGCCATCGACTGCCATTCCGGGTTCGGCATTCACGACCGCATCTGGTTTCCGTATGCGCACACCAGCAAGTGCATCGAGCATCTGCCCGAGATCCATGCCCTGCGCGACATCTTCGAGAGCTCGCATCCCAATCATCGCTACGTTTTCGAGCCGCAAAGCACGCAGTACCTGACGCACGGCGATGTATGGGATCACCTCTATCAGCGCGCCTGCAGCGTGCCGGGCCGCATCTTCCTGCCGCTCACGCTGGAGCTGGGTTCATGGTTGTGGATTAAGAAGAATCCGCGCCAGCTCTTTTCACGTCACGGCATTTTCAATCCACTTGTCGAGCATCGTCGCCAGCGCGTCATACGGCGCCAGATGGCCTGGCTGGACTTTCTCGCGCGCGCCGCCTGCAGTTACCGCAGCTGGACACCCAAGGAAGCGCAGCGCGACCATCATCTGCAGCGCGCCATGTCGCGCTGGTACGAGGCGGGTAGCCAGTGACGCATGTCGCGACCTGGGTGCTGCTGCGCGGCCTGACTCGCGAGAGTCGTCACTGGGGCAGCTTCGTCGATGTCTTCCGTGCAGGCATCGGCGATGCGCGCGTCATTACGCTCGACCTGCCGGGCAATGGTGAGTTGCACACCCTGCGCAGCCCGACGACGGTCGCCGCCATGGCCGATTACTGCCGTGCGGAACTTGCACGACGTGGCCTTGTGCCGCCCTGGAATCTCGTCGCCATGTCCCTCGGCGCCATGGTCAGCGTGGCCTGGGCCGCGCAGTACCCGCGGGAAGTCGCGCGCTGTGTACTGATCAATACCAGCATGCGGCCGTTCAATCCGTTTCATCAGCGCTTGCTGCCCGGCAACTACCTCGCGCTGCTCAGGCTCGCATTCATGGGCACGAGCGCGGAGAGGCAGGAAGCGACGATATTGCGCCTCACCTCGAATGCGGCAGATGAGCATGCTGATGTGCTGCCTGCCTGGGTGAGGTACCGACAGGAGTTTCCCGTCTCGCGCTGCAATACGCTGCGCCAGCTGATCGCGGCTGCGCGCTTTCGTGCGCCACCCGTAAAACCCGCTGCCGAGCTGTTGATCCTCACCAGCTCGCGCGACGCATTGGTCGACACGCGCTGCTCGCAGGCGCTGGCGCGAGCGTGGTGTGTGCCGATCGCCGAGCATCCGCAAGCCGGGCACGATCTGCCGCTTGACGACGGGCCATGGGTGGCCGCCCGGATACAAAACTGTTTGACCTGAGCCCATATCGATTCTGGCTGGGCCGCAGTTCCCGACCAGCGCGCCAGGCATCTCGCGCGAGCGGAGTACACTTGCCGTCCCGCCGCACCCAACGGCGCAGTTTTCATGGTTTCTCTTCTGATGCACACAAATCCAAATTCCGAACGCCTTTCGCGCGAAGGCATCCTGCTGCTGATTGGCCTGGCCATTGGCTGGGGTTTCAACTGGCCGATCATGAAGGTGATCGTGGCCGAGGTGCCGCCGCTGACCTTTCGCGGCCTGTGCCTGATCATCGGCGGGCTTGGCGTGTTGGGGCTCGCGCGCTTGTCAGGGTTTGCGATTGCGATTCCGCGCGGGCGCTGGGCGCAGGTGGGGTGGCTGGTTTTCTTCAACATCATCGGCTGGAATATTTTTGCCACCTACGGCGTGCGCCTGCTGCCGTCCGGGCGTGCCGCCTTGCTCGGCTATACCATGCCGCTGTGGTGCGTGCCTTTGTCGGTATGGCTGCTGAACGACACGCTGACGCCGCGCCGCTGGCTCGCCATCGTGCTGGGCATTGGCGGCGTGCTGGCCTTGATGGGGGAGCAGGTGTTCAGCCTGATGCAGGCACCGATAGGCGCCGTGCTCATGCTGATTGCGGCATGGTGCTGGGCGACAGGCATGGTGCTGATGAAGCGCTGGCAGATTCCCCTCAATACGGTGGCACTGACGGGCTGGTTGATGTTGCTCGGTGGCATTCCGATGACGGTCGCAGCCTTCTTCGTCGATGGCCTGCCGAAGCAGATACCTTCGCACGACGCACTGCTAGGCCTGCTCTACAACATCGTCATCGGCTTCATGTTCGGCTACTGGGCCTGGAACCGCCTGGTGTTGCTGGTCTCGGTCAGCGTGTCATCGCTGTCTTCGCTGATCACGCCGCTGGTGGGCGTGGCAGCGGGCGCGCTGATGCTTGGCGAGCGGCCGGGCTGGGCCGAGTTCTGGGCGGCCGTGCTGATTCTCGGTGCGGTAGCGGTGATCAATATGGGGGCGCGCAGCCAGCCGGTGACGCCGGCGGACTGACGCTGACTGTGGCCACAACAGCCAGTAGCCTGAATGCAGCGGAGCGGAATCCGGGGCCGCCCGCGATGCAAGCCCCGGATTCCGGCTGAAGCCTTCATCCGGGTTACGCGATTTCTGGCAATCATCGTCAGGAGAACGGCTCTGGCTGGACTTCTCAGGGTATGTGTCACGAGGCAATCCGCATGCGGCATCTGGCTTGGCATGGGTGACGAGGTCTGGCCAGAGCCACTCTCGGAGAGAGGGCTGGTCAGACCGGCTTCTTCCTGAGCTTGTCGATTGCGGCCGTGATCGGGCTGACGACGAGCAGGACGAGGCCGCCGGCGATGACGCCGAACACGGCATCGAGCAGCGGCGACGCGATGGCGCCCAGCGCCGAGCCAGCGAGCGCAGCTGCGCCTTCGCTGATGTGATGAATCACGTCATGCACGGCAGGCAGACCATGCACGAGGATGCCGCCGCCGACCATGAACATGGCGAGGGTGCCGACGATCGACAGGGCCTTCATCAGCCAGGGGGCGAACGTCAGCAGCGCGCGGCCCAGTGCGGCCTTGATCGCGCCGCCCGTCTTCAGCAGGTGCAGGCCGATATCGTCGAGCTTTACGATGGCGGCGACGAATGCGTAGACGCCCACCGTCATGATCAGCGCGATGCCGGCGACGACGGCGGTCTGGTTCGATAGCGATGCGTCTTTCACGGTGCCGAGGGCGATGACGATGATTTCGGCCGAGAGGACGAAGTCGGTACGGATGGCGCCCTTGATCTTGTCCTGCTCGAAGGCAACCAGATCCACGTTCGGGTCGGCGAGGGCCTGGATCTTGTGTGCGTGCGCCGAAGCGTCTTCCGCATGGCTGTGCAGGAATTTGTGGCCGATCTTCTCAAAACCTTCAAAGCACAGGTAGGTGCCGCCAATCATCAGCAAGGGCGTGATGAGCCAGGGCGCGATGGCGCTGATGAGCAGCGCGGCGGGCACGAGGATCAGCTTGTTGCGGAACGAGCCCTTGGCCACCGCCCACACCACCGGCAACTCGCGCTCGGCGCGCACGCCGGCGACCTGTTCGGCATTCAGCGCCAGATCATCACCGAGCACGCCGGCGGTTTTCTTGGCTGCAACCTTGGTCATGACTGCGACGTCGTCGAGCACGGTGGCGATATCGTCGAGGAGGGCAAGCAAACTGGAAGCGGCCACGCTGGAATTCCCGGCTGAATGTGAAGGAGCGCTACTGTAGCGCACTGTGTTTAACAGCGTGCGGCGCTACCATAGCGCCTCTTCGCACTCTCCCTTGCCCGCACCATGACCACCTTCTACTGGCACGACTACGAAACCTTCGGCATCGTGCCGCGCCGTGATCGCCCGGCGCAGTTCGCCGGTATCCGCACCGACGCCGAGCTCAACGAAATCGGCGAGCCGCTGATGATTTATTGCCAGCCCGCGCCGGACTATCTGCCGGATCCCGAGTCCTGCCTGCTCACCGGCATCCTGCCGCAGGCCTGCCTCGAACGTGGTCTGCCGGAGCATGAATTCGCGGCCGCGATTGAAGCCGAGCTGGCCGAGCCCGGCACCGTTGGCGTCGGTTACAACACCATCCGCTTCGACGATGAAGTCACGCGCCACCTCTTCTGGCGCAACCTCATCGACCCGTATGCGCGTGAATGGCAGAACGATTGCGGCCGTTGGGATCTGCTGGATGTCGTGCGCTGCATGTATGCGCTGCGCCCCGAAGGCATCGAGTGGCCCAAGCATGAAGACGGACGTCCGTCTTTCAAACTCGAACATCTGACCAAAGCCAACGGACTGGCGCATGAAGCGGCGCACGACGCCCTCTCCGATGTGCGCGCGACAATTGCGCTGGCTCGCCTGATCCGCCAGAAGCAGCCGAAGCTATTCGATTTCTGCCTGCGCCTGCGCAAGAAGGATGCGGTGTCGGCCGAGATCGCCATGGCCATCGACGCAGCGAACAGAAAACCCTTTCTGCATATCTCCGGCATGTTTCCCGCCGAGCGCGGCTGCATGGCTATCGTGTGGCCGCTGGCGCAGCACCCGACGAACAAGAACGAGATCATCGTCTGGGATCTGGCGCAGGATCCGTCCGAGCTGTTCACCCTGGATGCGGCAACCGTGCGCGAGCGCATGTTCTCGAAGCAGGCGGATTTGCCCGAAGGCGTGACGCGTCTGCCGGTGAAAAGCATTCACATCAACAAGTCGCCCTTCGTCATCGGCAACCTGAAAACGCTCAACGCCGCCACGGCGGAAAAATGGGGCATCGATGTCGCCCAGGCTGAGCGTCATGCGGAGATCGCGCGCAAGGGCCCGTGGCTCACCAAGTTGTGGGCGGAGGTGTTTGCGCGTCCGGCGCCCGAACACGCGCCGGATGTGGATGAAGATCTGTACGGTGGCTTCATCGGCAACAACGACCGCCGTACGCTCAACCACCTTCGCGCTCTCGATGCCGACGCGCTGGCACGCGAGCGTGTCAGCTTTGACGATGCACGTCTGGAAGAGCTGTTCTTCCGTTACCGCGCACGCAACTTTACGGAGGCGCTCAGCGAAGCCGATCAGACACGCTGGCTGCAGCATCGCGTCGCCATGTTGCATGAAGGGCAGGGCGGCTCGCGAACGCTGACGGCATTCTTTGACCGGATCGACGTGCTCAGTGAAGAGGCTGACGAACGTGGCGAGGCGATTCTCGGCGCGCTGTACGACTACGCCGAGGCCATCGCACCACCGCTCGACTGAGCGCTGTCATGTTTCTGACCGGGGGTTAGACCATTTAACGTGCTCGGCCTCTTCCATTTCATCGGCATGTCTCGGACGTGATGTGTTTGTCATGTGTCCTGTAAAAGCCGCCGTAATCAGGCCCCAAATTGCGCGTGTGCTATAAATCGAATGAGGCTCAGGATTGTTCCGACCTGGGTTTGATGTGTGCAATCAAGCCAGTTCACAGCCAGCCAAGGAGGCGCCCGTGAAAAAATCTGTCATGACAATTTTGCTGCTCTGCAGTACCTGGACAGCAGGTGCCGCTGACGTCAACGTGGATGTCGGGAATGCGCGTATCCAGGTCCCCGGTGCGACCATCACCTTCGGCAGTAAAGACACCCGGGGATACTACTGGGATGGCGATACCTACCGTGATCCGGACTACTGGCGAAAACACAACGGTCCCAAAGGCGAGAAGAGCTACACGGGGCGTGGTAAGGGGAATGGTGGTTGCCCGCCAGGGCAAGCAAAGAAAGGGAAGTGCTGAGTGGCCGGGCGCAGGCATTGGCCCGGGTGGGTGACTATCCACGGGACGTCGTAAAAGTCGAGGATTCCGGCTGCGCCTGCAGCCCGGTGAGTTGCTCGGAGCCAGCCAGTTGAGCCTGGGCTGCCTGAAGTGCGCCCGGTCGATTGCCTGGCGCTCGATCAGGCCTTCGGGCGTGAGCCGACGCTGATGACATTGCCATTTCGCATGCCGTCGTCGCCATGGCGCTCCAGCTGCGGTTCGAAGTATTGGCCGAAGGCGTGGATACCCGCGAGCAACTGGTTAGGCGCAAAAATTGTCGTTTCTTGGCCAGAACGGTCATTCATGCACATATGCATATTTGCCGTCATTACTGCTAGCGTGGGCGCGCCACCGTCTTCCCGTTAGCAAGGAGGCAGAGATGTCATTGATCCGATCCACTGTCGTCGGCGTGCTCTTGTCGCTGGGCGCGACCTTGGGATGGGCAGCACCACCGCAGACGGTGTCCGCGGCGAGGGCTACCGCCGCCGTGGAGCGCGAACTCGACGTGCGCGCAAAACCGTGGTCAGGCGATTTTGACGCGATGGTGCAGCGCCGCGTGATCCGCTTCCTGGTGCCATACAGCCGCACGCTGTCCTTTGTCGACCATGGCGTCGAGCGCGGCGTGACCGCGGAGTTTGCGCGCGATTTTGAGCGCTGGATCAACGCCAGGTACAAGGCCAGGCTCGGCAAGCGTCCAGTGACTGTCTTCCTGCTCGTCACACCGCGCGACAAGATGCTTGAACGGCTGAACGAAGGGCGCGGCGACATCATTGCCGGCAACCTGACGGTCACCGACGAAAGACTGAAATTCCTTGACTTCGTCGCGCCGCGGGACCGCACCCTGATCCGCGAGCTGGTCGTCACCGGGCCATCAGCGCCGAAGCTCGGTTCGCTCGAAGACCTGGCCGGCCGCACCGTCTACGCACGCCCGAGCTCGGCCACCCACGACAGCCTGGTCGCGCTCGACGCTCGCCTGCGCGACGCGGGCAAGCCGGGGCTGAAGATCATGGCGACGCCCGAGGAGCTGAGCGACGAGGACGCGCTTGAGCTCGTCAACGCTGGTGCTCTGGACACCTATGTGGTCGACGACTGGATCGCGCGGCTGTGGGCCCAAGTGCTGCCGAAGATTGTCGTGCGCGACGACCTGGTGCTGCGTGACGGGGACTATACCGGCTGGGCCTTTCGCAAGAACAGCCCTCAGTTGCAGGCCGCGATCGAGGCCTTCTATGCTGAGCAAGTGAAGAAGCGTGGCAGCATCGACGCGCGTGTCGCGCGATTCCATAAACGCTTCAAGCAGATCGCCAACAACACCGGCGGCGCCGAGGCCAAGCGCTTCCAGAGCACGATCGGGCTGTTCCGCACTTATGGCGATCGCTATGACTTCGACCCACTCATGCTCGCCGCGCAGGGCTTCCAGGAGTCCCGCCTCGACCAGAAGGCGCGCAGCCCTGTCGGCGCGATAGGCGTAATGCAGGTGATGCCGGCTACCGGGGCCGAACTGAAGGTCGGCAACATCCGCGTCACCGAGAACAACATCCATGCCGGCACCAAGTACATGGACCAGTTGATGGAGCGTGAATTTTCCGACGCGAAGTTCAGCCAACATGACCGCGCGCTGTTCGCGTTCGCGGCATACAACGCCGGACCCGGCAATATCCGGCGCATGCGCGGGGAGGCGGAAAAGCGTGGGCTGGATCCGAACAAGTGGTTCGACAACGTCGAACTCGTCGTCGCCGACAAGATCGGCTACGAGACGACGACCTACGTGCGTAACATCTTCAAGTACTACGCGGCCTATCGGCTGACCGTCGATGCCGAATCGGCGTCGGAGAAAGCCCAGCAGAGATTGTCAGCGCCGGAGCGTTGAGTCCATGCCCTCATTTCCAGCTTCTGCTTCTGGCTGGAAACCGCTGAGTACGGTGATCAGCCGGGTTTCTCCCTACGCAGGGAGGGAGAGGAAAGCCCGAGTGTGTCAGGAGTATTGATCGATTACTCGTAACGCGGCAGCAAGCGCCGTCAAACGTCAGGCCTGTCGCCCGATCTTCGCCATTGCCAGATTCGCCGCGGCCGTGCGCGTCTCGACACCGAGTTTTTCAAAGACGTGTTCGAGATGCTTGTGCACGGCGCGCGGGCTGCTGCCGAGGATGTCGCCGATGTCGCGGTTGGTCTTGCCCTTCATGACCCAGTAGAGCATTTCGGCCTCTTTCTGCGTGAGGCGGAAGGCGGCGATCAGGGATTCGGTGATGGCGGTGTCGGGCTCTTCGCGCAGGATGAGGAGGCACTCCTCGTCAGCCGACTGGTTGTGCAGCGAGAAGATGAGGCGGCGGGGTTCGCACATCCTCGAACTTCTTCCGGCTTTACTCTGTGCTCGAGACACGCAAACGATCTGGAAACTCTCGCCCCAGAAGCAGCCGATGTTTGATCTTGCCATCGCCGCGTACAACCTGTCCGCCGCCAATCTCAAGTTCCCTCCAATAGGAGTAATCCGCAACAAGCTCTGCCAGCAAGGCAAGCGCTTTGACCGTATGCCGGGAAGCAAACCAACGCTTGATGACGAAGGTGTCGTCATCAACCGATGTCTCGACATTGATGCGGAAATCCGGCCCCAGCGTCCATCCCTTCAGCGGCCACAATTCATAGTCGACAAAACTCTTCCATTTGCTGCTCTTGAAATACCCGTAGTCCACTTCGTGCATGCCCAACGGTTGCTGATAGCTCACGCGAATGATGTTCAGCCCTTGCTGAAGTTTTCCGGTAAAAGCCACCTTCCATGAATCCGGCTGCTCGCGCTTTTTCTCATCGCGCGGCAACAATTCGGGTGCTTTCGCTGGCACCGATGCGGCATTGATGCTTACCTCTGCCCGATTTGCCTGCGGCATGACGAACTCAAAGGTGTACGTTGCCTCGCGCGGAGATTGCACTGCATATTCGGCTTCGATCCTGGCCAGGCGCTTCTGGTTTCTAACGGTCCATGCATCACCGGAATATGGCGTCCCCAAATCAAAAAACAGGTTTTCATACTCCACCACCAGATCCGGGCTGGCTGGCCTTAAAACCTGCGAGGATTCCTCCGGTGATTCAATGGGCGCGCGCAAATTGGCATGGGCGAGACATGAGAGCAGAGTCATCCCGGCAATCGCTATCCACACGTGTGGTCTTGGCATCATGTTGGTTCTTGTTGTCTTCAATGTCGGGGTTGAGCCGCGCAAGAAAACGCGGTCTGGAAGTTCGTTCCTGAAATCGCAGAAAGCATGACCTGTCAGCAGCCGGGGTGCAGCAAGCAGGATGCATTTCAGCGGGCGGTTTTCCGGGCGAAGGTGAACATCCGGCGCAATGCACTGCGCTTATTGACGCCCCACGGGTCTTGTCCCGCGTGGTGTCCGGAGAGTGGCTCTGGCCGGGTTTCTCCAGCCATGCCGCGCCAGAGTAGCATGCAGGCTTGATCGCAGAGGTATATGGCTGAAGAGGTCCAGCCAGAGCCGCTCTTGGGGCGATCTGTTGGCGGAGACGGTTCTGGAAACGAGCCGCTATCCGTGCTCGCCAATACAGCCCGAGACACATCGTCATCAGGACTGTCGTCCGATCTTCGCCATCGCCAGATTCGCCGCCGCAGTGCGCGTCTCGACGCCGAGTTTTTCGAAGATGTGTTCGAGGTGCTTGTGCACGGTGCGTGGGCTGCTGCCGAGGATGTCGCCGATGTCCTTGTTGGTCTTGCCCTTGATGACCCAGTACAAGACCTCCGCCTCTTTTTGCGTGAGGCGGAAAGCGGCGATCAGCGATTCGATGACGGCGGTGTCGGATTCCTCTCGCAATACCAGCAACCACTCTTCGTCTGCAGTCTGGTCATGCAGGACGAATATCAGGCGGCGCGCAGACTGGGTGATGGTCAGCTGGCTCGGCGTCTGCGAAGGATCTGCCTTCAGCCGCGCCGTGGTTGCGGCAAGCCAGTCGATGATGGCCGCAGGCGTGACGTCTTCGGCGTTCGCGAAGTATTCGCCGAGCAGCTTGCGCGCCAGCGGAGTCTGCCAGGTGATGCGACCGGTGGCGGGGCGCACTGATAGCGTGGCCTGGCCGAAGGCGTCGAGCGCGCTGCGCGCCTGCTTCATCTGCCGTGCGCTCTGCAGATGGGTGTGGATGCGCGCGATGACTTCGCCGGTGCGGATCGGCTTTGTCACATAGTCGCTGCCGCCGGCATTGAAGGCGGCGACGACGTGCTCGGTTTCGGTGAGGCCTGTCATGAAGATGATGGGGATGTGCTGCGTGGCGAAGTCGGCCTTGAGGCGGCGCGACACTTCAAAGCCATCCATGCCCGGCATCATGGCGTCGAGCAGGATCACGTCGGGCAGGCTCTGGCGGGCACGCTGCAGGGCGCTCTCGCCGTTGATGGCAACCAGCACCGTGAAGCCGGATTCGTCCAGCGCGTCATGGAGCACCGACAGGTTGTCCGGCACGTCATCGACGATGAGCACGACATCCGTGCTGCTGCGATCTACATCAAGTCTTGGCATCGAGACTCTTTCTCACGTATTCGCTCATCGCATCCAGCTGGAAGCGGCCGAGCAGGTCGCGCATCTGTTGGACGAATTCAGCGTGGGCGGCATCCTCCTCTTCGATCTCATCCAGAGCGCCCTGAATGCCGCGCACATAGCCCAGGCTGATCTGCTTGTTCAGGTCATCCAGTCGTTCGCGAGGCGGCAGTTTGTGTTCGGTCACTTCGACAGTGTCGGCGGCGACGTAGTCGGTCCATATCAGCTGTAGGCGCTTGCCCAGCCAGCCCAGCAATTCCTCCACCTTTACCGGTTTGAGGATGAAGTCTTCATTGGCAATGCCGACATCGTTCTCCAGGCCCTTGTCGAAAGCATTGGCGGAGATGATGGCGATATGTGCGCTGGAGAGGTTCTGCGCACGGATGCGTCTTATCGTTTCCCAGCCGTCGATACCGGGCATGGCGAGGTCCATGAAAATGACATCCGGTTTGAAGCGCGGCAGTACTTCGAGGCATTCCATGCCGGAGGCCGCCTGATCGAGTTCGAAGCCCAGCGGTGCGAGCACGCTGGCCAGCAGCTCGCGGTCGACCTGCTCGTTGTCGACGATCAGCACGCGGCGCCTCTCGCCGAGATAGCCGGTCTGCGTGATGCGTGGCAACTCCCTGGCAGCTTGCGCCGAATGTACGTGCGGCAGGAATAGTCGCACCATGAAGAGCGTGCCCACGCCGGGTTTGCTGCTGACAGAGAGTTCACCGCCCATCAGGTCGGTGAGCATCTTGGCGATGGTCAGGCCCAGCCCGGTGCCCGGCGCTGCGCCGGTCTGTGCGGAATCGCCGCGCGAGAAGGGCTCGAAGATGCGTTCGATGTCTTCGCTGGAAATGCCCGGGCCGCTGTCCTCGATCTCGAAAGTGGCCATCTCGCGCGCATGGCGCAGGCGGAAAGTCACGCCACCTTCCTGCGTGAATTTCACGGCATTGCCCAGCAGATTGATGAGGATCTGGCGCAGGCGTTTCTCATCAGCACGCACCACGGCAGGCAACTCGCCTTTCTGCTCGTAGGTGAATTTCAATTGCTTGCCATGCGCCTGTAATTCGAACATGCGTACCAGTTGTTGCACGAGTTCGGCGAAGTCGATGGCGCGCGTATCCAGCGTCAGCTTGCCGCCTTCGATACGGGCGATGTCCAGTGTGCCTTCGATGAGTGACAGCAGATGGTCGCCGCTGCGGCGGATAACCTTGATGGCCTGCTGGCGATGCGCAGGAATGGCCGGATCGCCGTCAAGAATCTGTGCATAGCCGAGGATGCTGTTGAGCGGCGTGCGCAGCTCGTGGCTGATGGCGGTGACGTAGCGGCTCTTGGCCTGGTTGGCCTGATCGGCAATCTGCTTGGCGCGTTGCAACTGCTCGTCCGTGCGCTTGTGCGATTCGATTTCGCGCATCAGCAGATGGGTCTGGCGGTTCGACTCTTCCTGCGCTACCTGACGACTTTTGTGGGTAAGCACCAGCCACCAGGAAACGATGCCGCTGACCAGCAGCAAGGCGGCGAAGGCCTTGATGAATGCCAGGCGCAGCGACGGCAGCAAGCTGGCGGAGGCTTCCGTCATGACCTGCATCTCGTGGTAGTAGAGCAGGCCGAGCATCACGCCAAGCAGCGGCACGATCAGGGACATGACAAGCAGGTAGTGGGCGAGGCCTGTGTCGACATAGGGCCACAGGCGCTTGGGCAGCACACGTCGCAGCACGCGCGCCCACTGCGACGACAGGCGCGCATCCGGCTTGCAAAGGTCGTGACAGCGCGCATCGAGTGCGCAGCACAGTGAGCAGATATTTCCCTGATAGGCCGGGCAGCGCGCCATGTCGTCCGACTCATAGGCGCGCTCGCAGATCACGCAGCGATGCGAGCCGGGTGGCAAAGGTGCGTCCGTGTGCTTGCGGGACAAGTAGTACTTGCCCTTGGTGAGCCAGGCAATCAGTGGCGACACCGTGAGTGCGGTGGCCAGCGCAATGAAGGAGGCGAAGGCCTCTGCGATCGGACCGAACAGGCCCACGTAGGCACAGATCGACAGGGTCGATGCGATCAGCATGGCACCGACGCCAACCGGGTTCACATCATAGAGATGCGCACGCTTGAACTCGATGCCCTTGGGCGACAGGCCAAGCGGCTTGTTGATGACGAGGTCTGCGACCACCGCGACCATCCACGAGATGGCGATGTTGGAGTACAGGCCCAGCACCTGGCCGAGTGCCTGGAAGACGTCCAGCTCCATCAGCATCAGTGCAATGAGCGTATTGAACAGCACCCACACGACGCGGCCGGGGTGGCTGTGCGTGAGCCGCGCAAAGAAGTTCGACCAGGCCAGCGAACCGGCATAGGCATTGGTGACGTTGATCTTGAGCTGCGAAATGATGACGAAGAAGGCAGTGACGGCAATTGCCCAGTCGGTGCGATGAAATACGCTCTCGAAGCCGACGAGATACATCTGGTTCGGGTCGACTGCGCGATCGAGTGGTACGGAATTGCGGATCGCGAGGTAGGCGAGCAGGGCACCGCCGAGCATCTTCGCCACACCGAGGAAGACCCAGCCCGGCCCGCCGATCAGCATACTGACGTACCAGCGGCGTTTATTCTTTTCGGTCAGCTCCGGCATGAAGCGCAGGTAGTCGGCCTGCTCGCCCATCTGCGTGATCAGTGCAATGCCGACGGTGAGTGCTGCGCCGAACATGTAGATGTTGAACTGCCCGCCCGTACCGTCGCCGCCCGCGTAGTGCGACAACTCGGCAATCACGCCCGGTTCCTTGTGCAGCACGTAGATGTAGGGCAGGGCCAGCAGGATCAGCCAGACCGGCTGGGTGAGTGTCTGCAGGCGCGAGATGACGGTAATGCCGTGCGTCACCAGCGGAATCACTACCAGCGCGCAGATGGCATAGCCCCACACCGGTGGAATATCAAAAGCCAGATCGAGCGCGTAGGCCATGATGGCCGCCTCAAGCGCGAAGAAGATAAACGTGAAGCTCGCATAGATCAGCGAGGTGATCGTCGAGCCGATGTAACCGAAGCCGGCGCCGCGCGTCAGCAGGTCCATGTCCACTCCATAGCGCGCCGCATAGTGGCTGATCGGCAGCCCGCACAGGAAGATGATCAACCCTGTCGCGAGGATCGCCCAGAAGGCATTGATGAATCCGTAGTTGACCAGCAGCGTGGCACCGACTGCCTCGAGCACTAGGAACGATGCCGCACCGAATGCCGTGTTGGCGACACGCGCTTCGGAGAACCTGCGGAAGCTGCGTGCAGTAAAACGCAGTGCGTAGTCTTCGACCGTCTCGTTGGCGACCCAGGTGTTGTAGTCGCGACGCACCTTGACGACGCGCTGTATCGCTTCGCCGTCGTCCGTTGCAGGTGTGTCGCGTGCCGAGTTCATGAGGCGTATCTTGGCACGGAGCGTGCCATTTGGGCGGCTACGGCGGTAGGGTGGAATTCCGAAGGAGCTTCCGCCGGGTCTGGGCTCAAACGTACGTTGCGTAGAGCCGCCTACCGGCGGCTGGCAGAACCGCCGAATTCTCCAGACGAGGTTCCGCCCTTACACCGCCAGCCCCATCTTCCGCAATTCCACTCGTGCCGCAGCGGCGTTCGTGAAATGCACCGCACGCATGCCCAGTTCGCGCGAGGACACGACGTTGGCCAGGCTGTCATCGAGGAAGGCAGAACTTTCTGGCTTGACGGCGTAGCGTTCGAAAAGAGTGTTGTAAATCTTCGGATCCGGCTTGTTCACGCCTTCCTCGCCGGACAGCACGATGCCTTCGAAGGCATCCCAGAAGTCATAGCGCTCGCGACTCTGGTAGAACAGCTCGGCCGAGAAATTGCTCAGCGCGTAGAGGCGAAAGCCTTTTTCCTTGAGTTCGTACAGCAAGGCAACGGACTCGGCAAAGGCTGGCTTCATCGTCTCTGACCAGCGCTCGTATACGGCGCGAATGGCATGCGCATGCTGCGGATGTTTTGCACTGTGCTCGAGGATGGCCTGAGCCACCGGATAGCCGGCGTCCTGCTGCGCATGCCAGGTCATGATGTCTGCATCGCTGATGAAGGATTCAACTGCAGTTTCGTTGTCGAAAATCTTGCGCAGCAGCCAGCGGATGTCCCATGGAATCAGCACATTGCCGAGGTCGAAAACAACCGTATCAATCGCCACCGTATCAATCACACTCATTTGCCACTGCCTCGCCGTTTGACGCGTTCAAGATAAGCCAGCGCATCGAGCGGCTGGCCGCTGCGCTGCGACTCAAAGATGGTTTCGCCAAGCGATTCGAGTACGTCGTGCCGTGCTTCGTGCGTATTGCCGCGGCGCGCAAGGCAGGCCTCGAAGGCGGCCTTGATGCCGGGTGGTTGGTCGATCGCGAGTTGCTCCTCGATCGCCAGATGCAACGACATATGCAGGAAGGGATTGATCGCGCCATCCTCGGGCGTGAAGTCCTTCGTCGCAGCGTCGGGCGATTCGAGCAGCGCCTGGTATTCGGGGTGCGATTGCACGATGTCGGCGACGAGTTGTTCCATGGGCTGCATGGGCTCGTTCGCACGCTGTTTGCGCCAGCTCTCGATGAAGAAAGCGCGTGCCTGGTCGCGGGATGGGTTGAACATTTTTTTTGCGAGTGAGGAGTCAGGAGTTATGAGTGAGGAGTAACAGCCAAGCGCGGCGCGTTGCCGTTCCCTCGCCCGCTTGCGGGAGAGGGTGGCGCGTCAGCGCCGGGAGAGGGCTGGTTGAGTTTTGTCCTCATGCTGTTTTGTCCGGGTATTGGCACAAGTCGCGCACGATGCACTCGCCGCACTTCGGCTTGCGCGCAATGCACACGTAGCGGCCATGCAGGATCAGCCAGTGATGCGCGTCGACAAGATAGTCCTTCGGCACGCGGCGCATGAGTGCCTTTTCAACTTCGACTACATCCTTGCCGGGCGCAAGGCCCATGCGATTGCCCACGCGAAAGATGTGCGTGTCGACCGCCATGACTGGCTCACGCCAAACCGAGTTGAGCACGACGTTAGCGGTTTTGCGGCCAACGCCGGGCAGG
The DNA here is from genome assembly GCA_035456105.1 of Rhodocyclaceae bacterium. GTDB lineage: Bacteria > Pseudomonadota > Gammaproteobacteria > Burkholderiales > Rhodocyclaceae > Viridibacterium. The sequence continues at coordinate 17,016 of DATIDV010000020.1, forward strand.
GCTTCGAGCGCGGCGCGATCACGCGGCACTTCGCCGGCATGACGTTCGAGCAACTGGCGCGACAGCATGGCGACGTTTTTCGCCTTGTTGCGATACAGGCCGATGGTCTTGATGTATTCCGTGATGCCGGCTTCGCCCAGCGTGGCCATCGCCTCTGGCGTCGGTGCAACGGGAAAGAGCTTGCGCGTGGCGATGTTCACGCCCTTGTCGGTGGCCTGCGCCGACATCACGACTGCGACCAGCAACTGGAAGGGTGAGTCGTATTCCAGTTCGGTCACAGGGTGCGGATTGGCGGCATGCCAACGGCGGAAGGCTTCGGTAATGTCCGCCTTCGTCATGAGACGCGGCATGGGCTCAGCTCGGTTTGTTCAGGCTGGCGCGGATCATGTCCAGCACTTCGAGATTGCGGATCGTTTCGTCGAGCGACAGCAGGGGCTCGCGCCCTTCGAGGATCGCTGCCGAGAAGTCGCGGAATTCCGCGCCGTAACGATCTGATTCCGCGACCGCGATGCTACGCGTGCCGTCCTTCGTATGCAGCTTGATGTCACCTGCCGCATCAAGAAAGGTGTCGGCGATTTCCATCACGCCCAGCGTGCCGATGACTTCTGCGTGTATGCGGCCATGCGCATTGAAGCCGCAATGGATATTGGCGATGAGACCGCTGTCGTATTGCATGATGGCTGACAGATTCACGTCGACACCGTGCTCCATCTCGGCCACGGCCTCGCAGCGCAGCGGCACTTCGCCGGTGAGCATGCCGAGCAGATTCACCGGGTAGCACCCTACGTCGTAGAGCGCGCCGCCGCCGAGTTCCGGTTTGGCCTTGATGGTGTTCGGCCGATCGAGGAAGAAGCGGAAGCTGGCATTGATGTGGCGCAGTGGACCAAGCACGTCGCTGTCGATCACCTCGCGCACGCGCTGCATGCGCTCGGTGTAGCGATACATGAAGGCTTCCATCAGCAGCTTGCCAGTGTCGCGTGACACCGCAGCCATCTCGCGTGCTTCAGCAGCATTCATGCCTAGCGGTTTTTCGCAGAGCACATGCTTGCCCGCCCGCAGCGCGGCGATGCTCCACTCCTTGTGCAGCGAGTTGGGCAGGGGCACGTAGATCGCATCGACATCGGGGTCGGCGAGCAGGTCTTCGTATTTGAGATGCAGGCGCGCCAGCGGAAACTGAGCGGCGCATTCGGCGAGCTTGGCCGGGTCGCGCGAGGCGATGGCGCCGAGTTCCGCATTGCCTGCACGATGAATCGCGGGAATGGCGTTGAGACGAGCGATGCGCGCGTAGCCGAGCACGCCCCAACGAACGGCTTTAGTCTGCATGTTCATTCCTTTCTGTCGGTGGGTGGCGTTGCGGCAGCAGTCATCTGTGCCTCGCGTTGCGCCTTGGCGCGTGCCATGGCGGCGGCAATCAGGGCTTTCTTCGGATCGGCGACTTCGCTGCTGGCGCTGCCAGTCGTCGACGTTACCGATGAAGTACTTGCCTCGCTGCTCGGCGTACTCATACGCGCTGCGAGACGTTCGGCTTTCTCTTGCTTGTCACGTTCAAGTCGCATATTGCGAAACTCGAAGCGTTCGCGCGAAGCATCGGAGAACGTCTGCTGTCCTGCCTCGCGCTGACGCAAGGTGTTCGCGTCCGTGACGGTCTCCATCGTGATGCAATCGACCGGGCAGGGCGCTACGCACAGCTCACACCCGGTGCACTCCGCGGCGATGATGGTGTGCATCTGTTTGGCAGCGCCGAGAATGGCGTCGACCGGACAGGCCTTGATGCATAGCGTGCAGCCGATGCAGGTTGTTTCATCGATGACCGCCAGCGCTAAAGGCTTCTCAATGCCGTTGGCGGGATTCAGCGGCTTGTAAGGGCGATCGAGCAGGCGCGCGAGCTTGTGGATGCCTGCGTCTCCACCGGGCGGACACTGGTTGATGTCCGCCTCGCCGGAGGCAATGGCATTTGCATAGGGCTTGCAGCCAGTGTAACCACACTTGGTGCACTGGGTCTGCGGCAAGACCGCGTCGATCCGTGTCACGAGCGCTGCGAATTGCGAAACGGAGTTCATCTGCAGTTGTGTTGCGAGTGGCTTCAGGCCAGCGCTGCGGCGGCCTTGATGCAATCGCCCACCAGTTGCGGGCCGCCGTAGATGAAGCCGGTGTAGACCTGCACCAGGCTGGCGCCCGCCTGGAGTTTTTCCGCCGCATGCGCGCCTTCCGTAATGCCGCCGACGCCGATGATGGGCAACTCGCCTGCCAGTTTTCGTGCCAGCGCGGCGATTACGAGATTGGATTTCTCGCGGACCGGCGCACCAGACAGGCCGCCCGTTTCGCTGGCGTGTTTCTGACCTTCGACGCCTTCGCGACCAATTGTCGTGTTGGTGGCGATGACGCCGTCGATACGGTGGCGACGCAAAGCGTCGGCAATATTGGTGATCTGTGCGTCATCCATGTCCGGCGCGATCTTCAGCGTCATCGGTACATAACGACCGTGTTTGTCGGCAAGCTGCGTCTGGCGTGCCTTGAGCTGACCCAGCAAATCATCGAGCTCGGACTCGCCCTGCAACTGGCGCAGGTTCTTGGTGTTCGGCGAGGAGATGTTGACCGTGACGTAGCTGGCGTGGGCATAGACTTTGTCGAGACAGATCAGATAGTCGTCCGCCGCTTTCTCGATTGGCGTATCAAAGTTCTTGCCAATATTGATACCCAGCACGCCTTTGTATTTGCTGGCCTTGACGCGTGCGAGCAGGTTGTCGACGCCGTGGTTGTTGAAGCCGAGACGGTTGATGATGGCCTTCTTCGCCGGGATGCGGAACATGCGCGGCTTCGGGTTGCCCGGTTGCGCGCGTGGCGTCACGGTGCCGACCTCGATGAAGCCGAATCCGAAGGCAGACAGGCCGTCAATGGCGTCACCGTTCTTGTCCAGACCCGCGGCAAGGCCGACGGCATTGGGAAAGCGGATGCCCATGACTTCGACGGGCTTGCCTTCGACGCGAGCACAGCCGGGCGTCCAGGCGCCAAGATTGTGCAAGGTTGAAAGGGTGAGTTCGTGCGCGGTTTCAGGATCCAGCGCGAAGAGAAAGGGTCGAGCGAGTGAATAGAGCATCGGCGGATTTTAGCGGAATGCTCATTGCAGCGTGGGTGAACCTTGTAACGGCTGTGCTTGCAGGGGCTCGAGGTGAGTCGTTACGTACGCATCGCCGATCAGCGCTGCGATGCGCGCTTCGATTTCGTCGAGCAGCTCATGTGCCTGATCGACGCGCCAGTCGCCGGGTACCAGCACCTTCAGATGCACGAAGCGTTGGCTGCCGGCACTGCGCGTCTTGAGTTCGGCGTGGCGGATGCCACGGTCGGCGTATTCGTCCAGCAGGGTCTGGATGCGATTTACGTCATCAGGTGGCAGCGCTTCGTCCATCAGTCCGGCTGCGGATCCGCGCATCAGGTGCCAGCCTTCGAAGAGAATGTGAATGGCGACGCCGATGGCAATCAGCGGGTCGAGCCACTCCCAGCCGGTGAGTTTTACCGCGATCAGCGCGATGATGACGCCCACCGTGGTCCATACGTCGGTCATGAGGTGGCGCGCGTCCGCGTCGAGTGCGACCGAGCGCAAGCGCTTCGCTGCTCTGGACAGTACAAGCGATACGGTCAGATTCAGGGCCGTGCTGGCAGCCGAGAACCATAGACCGATGCCCAGTGACTCCAGTGCTGCGGGGTGCTGCAAGCGCGGCACGGCGGCCCACAGGATGGCGCCCGCCGCGACAAAGATCAGGGTGCCTTCAAATCCGCTTGAGAAGTATTCCGCTTTGCTATGACCGAAGGGGTGGCCTTCATCCGCGGGCTCATTGGCAACTTGCAGCATCGCCAGCGCAAACAAGGCTCCCGCCAAGTTGACAAGGGATTCGAGTGCGTCGGACAACAGCCCGACCGAACCGCTGATCCACCAGGCAAATAGCTTGAGTGTGATCGTGGCGAGCGCTGCAGCGATGGACAGGCGCATGTAGCGCTTCGTCTCGTCGCCGCGCGACCTTTGTTGCGGTGGTGATGGTTGCTCTGGCGACATGATGGGCAAGACTTCCGGGGTTCAGGCACCACAGCGAGGAAGTACGGGAGCAAACCAATCACTTCCCGACTGACGGCAATCTACCTGAGCGCGTGTGCAGCGTACAGGCAAGCTCTTTGAGCCGACGAGGCTACGGATTTGCTTTTGTCATGGTTTTCGATGCCTGCGCGTCAGGTGTTCGGGCCGATGACGCGCATGTTAAGCGTCGACGTAAAGAGCGGTTTGTCCATACGCAAGTCATTGAAAAATGCGCGCGGTTCGTGATGCTTTGCACCGTCTTGTGCGGCGCGAAATGTCGGTGCCAATTGGACTTGGCGAGGCTTTGTGGCATCCTTGCGCCCACTCTGGCGCATAGCTTGGATAACGAGTTAACTTGGTGCGACGCAGCACCGCGCAGGGCAGTCAGAGACGGCTTGGCCTTGCGAAACAAGTTTCATGTCGACCTTGTCTTCATACCTGCCTGACAGGATTTGAAAGACGGGCGAAGGCGGCACCGACCGCCGCTCGAAGTTGGGACAACGAAGGTGGAGACAACGTGAGAAACATCAGGATTCTGAACAGCATTGGTTTGCGCAAGAAGGCCTCCGGTTTCACCCTGCTGGAACTGCTGGTGGTGGTTGCGATCATCGGTTTGCTGGCTTCCTACGTCGGCCCGAAATATTTCTCGCAGATTGGCAAATCCGAACAGGGTGTTGCCAAGGCGCAGATCGAATCCTTTGCCAAGGCGCTAGACCAGATGCGTCTCGACATCGGTCGCTATCCCACGACAGCTGAAGGGCTCAAGGCTCTCATGGAGCGTCCCGCCGGGTTGGCCAAGTGGAGTGGGCCCTACCTGGCCAAAGCCCTGCCGCTGGACCCTTGGGGCAAGGCCTATACCTACAGGAATCCTGGTACGCAGGGGCGCGACTTCGACATTGTCTCGTACGGCAGTGACGGTCAGCCCGGTGGCACCGATTCTGCTGCCGACATCTTCAATTAAGTGCCAATTGGTGACTCGCGCCTTCGCGAGCGGGTGTCGCACGCGACCTCCCTCACTGATATTCACTGACAAATTACCGACCCCGAGACTGCATGCAGTTCGAAATTCGCGCCCTGACGGCCGATAACCAGCTGCAGACACTTACGCTGGAAGCCGATGACGAGGTGGCCGCGCGCAAGGCCTGCGAGGTCCAGCGTCTGCGCCCCGTCACGGTACGTGCGCGTACCGGCCGCAGGACCAAGCGCGGTCGCGGCACCTTCTCGCTGGTGCTGTTCAGTCAGGAGCTCCTGTCCTTGCTGGACGCGGGTCTGAGTCTGGTGGAGTCGCTCGAAGCGCTTGTAGAGAAGGAAGCCGGCGTGCTTGCGCGCGGCATCATGGAGAGCCTGATCCATCGCATGCGCGAGGGTCTGCGTTTTTCTGATGCGGTGGGCTTGCAGTCGGAGCATTTTCCGCCGCTGTTCATCGGCATCGTGCGCGCTGCTGAACGTACCAGTGATTTGCCGCGTGCCCTGGCGCGTTTCATTGACTATCAGACGCGTGTCGATCAGGTGCGCGCGCGGCTGGTCAGTGCAGCGGTGTATCCGGCGATCCTGCTGTCAGTCGGCGGTCTGGTGGCTGTGTTCCTGATGATGTACGTGGTGCCGAAGTTTGCTGCGGTGTACAAGGACAGCGGTCGCGAGTTGCCCTTCATGTCGAAGATGCTGCTTGGTTTCGGCGAATTCATTGGCTCGAATCTTTTCATCGTGCTGCCAGCCTTCGTCGGCTTGATCGTGTTTGTAGTGTGGCAGTTGCGCCGTATCGGTCGTGAAAATCGCTGGGGGCAGATCGCGAGCCGGATTCCGGGTATCGCCGAACGTGTGCAGATTCTCGAAATCTCGCGTTTGTATCTGACGGTTGGCATGTTGCTCGAGGGCGGCATTCCCATCGTTACGGCGCTGGACATGGTGGCTGGAACGGTGGCGGCTTCGTCGCGGACCAAACTGGTGGCGGCGCGTGCCGATATCAGCAATGGCGAGCCGGTGTCGCAAGCCTTCGAGAAACGCGGGCTGACGACACCGATTGCCTTGCGCATGTTGCGCGTAGGTGAGCGCTCCGGGCAGATGGGCGCGATGCTGACCAAGTCGGCGCTGTTTTATGAAGGTGAAAGTTCTCGCTGGATCGAGAGATTCAGCAAGGCTGTGGAACCTGCCCTCATGGCCGTCATCGGCATAGTGGTAGGCTTTATCGTGGTGTTGCTATACATGCCGATTTTCGATTTGGCGGGGTCTGTTTCGTGAACGCACGTGGGACGAGTCTTGATCTGGAGTTGATGAAGCGCGCGCGTGCCGCAGCGCTGGCTTCCGGTCGACCAGTCATGGCGGAGCTGGAGGTGCTTTCGGGCCTTGATGCGCGGACCTTGCTCGGCGCCGTCGCCACACATTTTCACTATCGCGTCATCGAGACGGCCGAGATGCTCGACCTCGAACCTGTTTTCGACCTGGTGCCGATGGCGCGTGCCCAACAACGCAGCGTCGTGGTGTTGCGCAAGCGCGGCGCGGGCAGGGCGGGTTTGCTGGCGGCCATTGCTGATCCTTTCGATCAGGATCTGCAGATCTGGATCGATAGCATCGTGGGGGGCAGCCTCGAATACCGCATTGCACTCAGCTCCGACATTCACGCCTATCTGACCAAGCAGGAAGAGACCATGCGCGCCATGGACAGCCTGATGGCCAATGGCGAGATGGGGCAGGGCGATGGTCGTTCGATGGAGAGCCTGACCTTTGCGTCGGTGAGCGATGCAACCAGTCCGGCGGTGAAGCTCGTCAACTCCACGCTTTACGACGCCTTGAAGCTGGGCGTCTCCGACATTCACCTGGAGAGCACGCCGACCGGCATGGTCTCCAAGTACCGTATCGATGGCGTGCTCGATCAGATCGCGCAGATCCAGGGCAGCGCGCTCGCCGAGCAGATCATCTCGCGCATCAAGGTGCTCTCCGAACTCGACATCGCCGAGCGTCGTGTGCCGCAGGACGGCAGCTTCCGCGTCGAAGCGATGGGGCGCGAGATCGACTTGCGTGTGTCCATCATGCCCAGTGTGCATGGCGAAGACGCCGTCATCCGTATTCTCGACAAGCAGGCCATGGTCGAGTCGCATGGTTCGCTGTCGCTTGAATCACTCGGCTTTGATCCGGGCACGCTTTCCATCATCCGCCGCCTCGTGCAGGAGCCTTACGGCATGGTGCTGGTGACGGGCCCGACGGGTTCGGGAAAGACCACCACGCTGTATGGCGCGCTGTCGGAAATCAACAGCGGTCGCGACAAGATCATCACGATTGAAGACCCTGTCGAGTATCAGCTCGGCGGCATTCTGCAGATTCCGGTGAACGACAAGAAGGGGTTGAGCTTTGCGCGTGGGCTGCGCTCGATCCTGCGTCACGACCCGGACAAGATCATGGTCGGTGAAATCCGCGACAAGGAAACCGCCGAGATCGCGGTGCAGTCGGCGCTGACGGGTCACCTTGTGCTCTCTACGGTTCACGCCAACAGCGTTTATGACGTATTCGGCCGGTTTCATCACATTGGCGTGGACTTGTACTCCTTTGTGTCTGCGCTCAACGGTGTGTCGGCCCAGCGCCTGGTGCGACTCAACTGCAAGCATTGCAGCAGCCGTTACACGCCTGATGATTCCGAGCTTGCTGGTGCCGCGCTGTCGAAGGCCGACGTCGAGGGTTTCGAATTCACGCGTGGTCGCGGCTGTGGCGACTGCCGTGGCACAGGCTATCGCGGTCGCAAGGCGGTCGCTGAAATTCTCGTGATGAATCCGGAAATTGCCGAGATGGTGGTGGAGCGTCGCTCCGTGCGCCAGCTCATGGAAGCGGCCAAGCGCAATGGCACGCGCAGCCTGTATGAAGACGCGCTGCGTCTCGTCGCCCGTGGTGAAACCACGCTTGAGGAGGTAAGGCGTGTTACGCAAACTGGGTAAGCGTCGTCTAGGCATGGGTGTGGGTGCCGGCGAGATGTTGATTGTCGATGGAGTCAGTTCGCAAGGCGCACATGTCAGTAGCATGCTGCCGCTGCGAGACTACCTGCCCGGCGCCTCGTCGCCGGAGACCGCCATCTGGGAGCCGGCCGTCAGCACGGCACTGGCTCAGGCCGGTAAGGTCTCCGGCAATCTGCAGGTTTCCGTCTCTGACGACTGGGTACGCTACTGGATGGTGACGCCTCCTACAGGGCTGGGCAGCCTTGCCGAGTTGCGTGCACTGGCGGCTAATCGCTTCGAGCAATTGTTCGGCGCGGCTGCGGAGGCCTGGCACATCGAGGCCGACTGGAGTGATGACCGTGCCATGTTGGCCTGCGCCTTGCCGAAATCTCTGATCACGGCGCTTGGCGAGGTTTCGCGCCAGAACGACTGTACGCTGGGCTCCATCGTTCCCGAGGCCGTGCGCCTTATCAATCGCGATGCCGGCAGCCTTGGCGATGATGGCTGGGTTTGCTCGTTCGGCTCGCATTCCTTTCTTGCAATATTGCGTGCCGAGGGACGGCTGCTGTCGGCACGACAGTTCCACTTTGATTTGCTCCCGACCCTGCCGGAAGTGCTGGCTCGTCTTGAAACCGAAGCACTGCGTATGGGTCTCGACATGCCGCAAAGCATCTTCCTGCTGGGCGATGCGCCACCGATGGTCGAGTTGCCGGACCGTCCCCAGCTGCGCGTCGTGCCGGTCGGCAGGCAACTTGCCCTGCCCAAGCCGATTGGACTGGATCGCAAGACGGACGCCTATCGCCTCGCCTTGTACGGAGCGATGAATTGAAGCCGTTGCAGATAGATTTCACGCCTCGCCATGATTGGCTTGAGGCGGGCACCGACAAGCGCCACCGTTCCGTGTGGGCCTTGGCTTGCTTGCTTGCCCTGTTTCTGTTGGTGGCCAGCCTGACGATCGCATGGAAGCTGCAGAGCGAGCGTTCAGCTGTTAATGCCAGGATCGCAGACCTGCAGACTGAGCTTGATGTGGGTCAGGAGAGCGAGGCCCGCAACGACAGCCTGACAGCAGAGTCGGCGCAATCTGTGCAACAGGCAAACCAGTTTCTCAACTATCCATGGGCGAAGATGCTCGGCACGCTGGAACACAATGCGCGGCCCGAGGTTTCGTTGATCTCGCTGGAAATGGGCGTGCAGCGTCAATCCAGCAAGCTCGTGGTTGAGGGCGCCGATGTGGGGGCCGTGCTGAGCTATATCGAGACGCTGCGTGAAGAGCCCCTATATGCCTCCTTGATGTTGGTGCGGCAGGAAAAAGGCGGGGCAGGCGCGGATGGCGGCGGCCAGCGCTTCACGCTGGAGGCTGCCGCTGCTCAGCCAGAGCCGCCAGTTGCCGGAAAGAGCGGAGAGCGCTGATGGCTGGCATGACATTTTCAAGTGACAAGTTGCGTCTCAAGGCTGAACTGCTGTACAGCCGTCAGGGTGTGCTGCCCTTCGTGGCGGCCCTGTTGCTGCTGCTCGCCGTCTTGTTTGGTGTGCTGATGGTGCCAGGCCAACTGGCAGCCAAAGACCGTGCTGAGCGCGAGCTGGACAAGCTCGTTGAACAGCAGAAGAACATGCGTACGAAGCCTGGCGAGCGGCAACTTTCACCCGCACAAAGTCTGGCGCGCGCGCTGGGCGACCCGGAGGTGACCAACGCCCAGATCCGCGCACTGCAGGATTTCGCAGGTGCGAGTGGCGTGAATGTCGTGCAGGCTGATTTCCGCCGTATCAACGATACGCAACGAGCTTATTCGAGATTGCAGATCACGCTGCCCGTGAAGGCTGACTACCCTTCGCTGCGGCGTTTTCTTTATAGCTTGTTGACGGAAATGCCAGCCCTTTCGCTGGATCAGCTGACCATCAAGCGTGAGTCGGCCACCAGCGCGCAAGTGGAGGCGCAACTGGTGTTGTCGCTGTGGCAGAAGGCGCCATCCGTGAGTGCTGATCAAGGCGCAGTTGGGGGTGCCAATTGAAGGATCGCAAGCGGATGTTGATCATGCTGCCAATTCTGGCGGTTGCCGCATGGCTGGCTATTTTTGGTGACAAGGCACCCGTCGGGCAGGGGACTGAGGTTGCTGCGGTTGCGCCGCGCCGGGCGACAGATCCTGCGGGCTCTGGCGAGGTCATTGCCCGTCCGCCTGGCGCGAATGTGCCAGCGGATGCAGGGGGACCGACGTCACCACGCCAGGACATCAAGAAAGCCCTGAGTGAGACGTCATCGCCAAATCTGTTTGTCTCCAACGCGCCACCGCCACCACCGCCGGCCCCTGTAGTCGATCCGGAAGATCTGCCGCCGCCACCGCCGAGCTTCAGGGTGATCGGGAGCATGAATAAGGATGGGCGTCTCAACGTATTCCTCGATAAGGACAACCAGACCTATGTCGCCATCCCCGGCGCGGTGATTGACGGTAACCGTGTCGACGTCGTCAAGTCAGACCAGGTGCAGCTTTTCAATTTATCAACCAAGACAACCCAAATCATCCCGATTGAGGGTGACAAATGAAAACCACAAAAAAAACTTTGCGGCTCACTGCAGCATGCGGTCTGGTGATGGTATTTGCGACCGCCATCGCGATTTCGGGTTGCGCCAGCACGTCGGCGCATAACGATCTGGAATATGGCAAGGCGCTGATGGCGACCGGGAGTGTCAAGGATGCCAATGTCGTACTCGAGAAGGCGCAGAAGGAATATCCGAAGGATGAGGCAATTGCGGAAGCCCTGACCACGTCGCGCAAGCAGCTGGGCGCCTATCTGCTCTCAGAAGGCAATATCGCTCTCGAGCAAGGTCGCTGGGATGTCGCCGCGTCCAGTTTCAGCCAGCTTGCGAAGGTCAAAGGATTCGAGGCGCAGGGCACTGAGCGCATGGCCGTCGTGGAGATGGCTCGCCGCGATGTTGGCACCGCTGCGCCTTCCTCAAACAACTCGGCCGCTGCCCCGACTCCGGTTCCGTCTTCGTCCGCACTGGTACCCACCGACAACACAGCGTCAGCTGCACCTGTGACAGCTGCCAAAGCGGTTGAGCCAGCAGTTGCTGCCCGCGCGGCGAGGCCGCTATCACCACTGGACGACGCACTTTCCAAGAAGATCACCTTGCAGTTCCGTGATGCACCCGTGCGCTCCCTGTTCGATGCCATCGGCAAGACTTCGGGTCTGAACATCGTCATTGACAAGGATGTGCAGCCGGACCTGAGGGCGTCGATCTATCTGAAGGACACCACGATCCGCAATGCAATCGACAAGGTTGTGCTGACGACGCGTTTGGGCTGGCGGGCGACCGATGACAATACCTTGCTGATCTATCCCGATGAGCCTGCCAAGCAGAGCGACTATCAGGGCCTGGTCGTGCGGGGTTTTCATCTCGCCAACGCCGACGTCAAGCTGGTGGCTAATAGTCTGAAAACGGTACTCAAGTTCCGCGATGTCGTGGTGGACGAAAAACTCAACATGATCGTGGTACGCGACACGCCGCAGGCGATTGCAATGGCCGACCAGCTGATTGCCCTGCATGACGTGGCCGAGCCGGAAGTCATGCTGGAGGTGGCAATCGTCGAGGTCACCAAGGGCAAGCTGCAGAGTCTGGGTGTGGCTTGGCCCGCGTCCTTGACCCTGGTGCCTATTTCACGCGTTTCAAATACCTCCACCACGGTTTCATCGGGTGTCGTGGTCGCGAACTCTGCCCCTGGATCGCCAACGCTGGCTGACCTGCTCGGCCTCAATACGAACAATCTGGGCATGACTCTGGGCGGCATCACCTTCAGCGCCAACGATACCGATAGCGGTGTCAATGTCTTGGCCAATCCGCGCATCCGCGCCAAGAACAAGGAAAAGGCCAAGATCCAGATCGGTGAGCGCGTGCCAAACGTGTCTTCCAATGCGACATCGAATGGCGTGATCAGTCAGGCCGTTACTTACATCGATGTGGGCCTGAAGCTTGAAGTCGAGCCACAGGTGTTCCCCGGCAATGAAATTGGTCTGAAGATCTCGCTCGAAGTGAGCAATATCAACAGCACGATCGAAAACAAGACAGCCGGTACGGTGAACTACCGCATCGGAACACGCAACGCTTCGACGGTGTTGCGACTGAAGGATGGTGAAAATCAGATTCTCGCGGGTTTGATCCAGGATTCTGATCGCCAGTCGGTCACCAAGGTGCCGCTGCTTGGCGATATTCCCCTTCTGGGCCGCCTGTTCCGTTCTGACAGTACGGACAAGAGCAAGACCGAGCTGATCCTGTCGATCACGCCACGTCTGATTCGCGGGAATACCAAGCCCCTCGCCGAAGCCGAGAGCTTCGATGCTGGCACGATCACAAGTGTGCGCGGGCGTCGTAACGAAGCCGAAGCGCCTCAGCAGATCGACCAACCCGTTCCCGCGCAACAACAGCCGGTGCAGACGAATCAGGATGGCTCGAACAACAACCAGCGCCGATCAAGGGATGATTGATCTGCGGGCGCATGAAATGAACGGCAAAACGACACCTTGCTGCAAGCAGAGCGCCTTCACGATGATCGAAATGCTCATCGTGATGGCGATCATTGCCGTGTTGCTGACGCTGTCACTGCCAAAGTTCTTTCAGGGTGTAGACCGTTCGAAAGAGTCCGTGTTGATGGAGAATCTGCACGCCACGCGCGACGTGATTGATAAGTTCTACAGCGACACCGGGCGTTATCCGGAGTCTCTGCAGGAGCTTGTCGACAAGAAATACCTGCGTAGCGTGCCGATCGATCCCGTGACGGGAAATGCGCGCACCTGGATCCTCGTGCCACCTGAACCGCCCTACAAGGGCCAGGTGTTCGACATCAAGAGTGGCGCGCGCGGCGCCACGAAAGACGGCAGGGCTTTCGGTTCCCTGTAGGGCGGATGCCCGCAGGGCGATCCGCCAGCCGCCGTGAGGCGGCTTTACGCAATGCACGCTTTTGCCCCAGCCCGGCGGAACCTCCACAGGAGTTCCGCCCTACCGCTCAACTCGGTTTGCGGAATGTGATCTCTCCGTTCACCGCATCCACGACCACCGTTTCCTTCGCCGCAAAACGCCCCTCCAGTATCTGCTTTGCCAGCGGATTTTCGATGTGCTCCTGGATTGCGCGCTTGAGCGGTCGCGCGCCGAACACCGGATCGAAACCGGCCTTGGCAATTTCTGCCAATGCGCTATCTGACACGGTCAAGCCAATCTCCAGACGTGCGAGACGCTTCTCCAGGTACTGCAGTTGTATGCGTGCAATTGACTGGATGTGCTGTTGCGCGAGTGAGTGGAAGACCACCACTTCGTCGATGCGGTTGATGAACTCTGGCCTGAAATGGTTTTTCACCTCACCCATGACGGCAGCCTTCACCAGCTCGTACGGTTGATCGACCATCTGCTGGATCATGTGACTGCCGAGGTTGGAGGTCATCACGATCACGGTGTTCTTGAAGTCCACCGTGCGGCCTTGCCCATCGGTCATGCGGCCGTCATCGAGTACTTGAAGCAGGACGTTGAACACGTCCGGGTGCGCCTTCTCGACCTCGTCGAATAGCAGGACGGAGTAGGGCTTGCGGCGCACGAGTTCGGTCAGGTAGCCACCTTCCTCGTAACCGACGTAGCCGGGCGGCGCACCGATCAGGCGTGCGACGGAATGCTTTTCCATGAACTCGCTCATGTCGATGCGGATGAGGTGATCCTCCGAGTCGAACAGGAAGCCCGCAAGCGTTTTGCATAGCTCGGTTTTACCAACACCGGTCGGGCCGAGGAACAGGAAGGAGCCATACGGCCGATTCTCGTCGGAGAGTCCCGCGCGTGAACGGCGAATCGCATCGGCGACAAGTCGCACGGCTTCGTCCTGACCAACGACACGTTGATGCAAGGCGTCTTCCATCTTGAGCAGCTTTTCGCGCTCACCCTGAATCATCTTCGAGACGGGAATGCCTGTTGCGCGCGACACCACCTCGGCGATTTCTTCTGCGCCGACCTGGGTACGCAGCAGCTTGTGGGCAGGCCTGTCCTGCTGGGCGCCTTCGGCATCCTTGAGCTGTGCTTCGAGCTTTGGCAGATCGCCATATTGCAGCTCGCTCATCTTCTGCCAGTCGCCTTTGCGGCGTGCTTCTTCCATCTGCAGCTTGATCTTCTCGATGGCTTCACGGATGTGCTGGCTGCCTTGAACGGCAGCCTTCTCGCTCTTCCACAATTCGTCCAGATTGGCGTATTCGCGCTCGAGTTTTGCAATCTCGTCCTCGATCAGACCGAAGCGCCGTTGCGAGGCTTCATCCTTTTCCTTCTTCACGGCTTCGCGTTCGATTTTGAGCTGGATCAGGCGGCGATCGAGCCTGTCCATCGTCTCCGGCTTGGAGTCGATTTCCATGCGGATGCGTGCCGCGGCCTCGTCGATCAGGTCGATCGCCTTGTCGGGCAGGAAGCGGTCCGTGATGTAGCGATGCGACAACTCGGCTGCCGCGACGATGGCCGGGTCGGTGATGTCTACGCCGTGGTGCACTTCATAGCGCTCCTGCAGGCCGCGCAGGATAGCGATAGTGCTCTCCACGCTCGGCTCATCGACGAGCACCTTCTGGAAGCGACGCTCCAGCGCGGCATCCTTCTCTATGTATTTGCGATATTCGTCGAGCGTGGTCGCGCCGATGCAATGCAGCTCGCCGCGTGCAAGTGCAGGCTTGAGCATATTGCCGGCGTCCATCGCGCCTTCGGCCTTGCCCGCGCCGACCATGGTGTGAAGCTCGTCGATGAAGATGATGAGCTTGCCTTCTTCCTTGGCGATGTCATTGAGCACTGCTTTCAGCCGTTCCTCGAATTCACCGCGAAACTTTGCACCGGCCAACAGCGCCGCCATGTCGAGCGACAGGACGCTTTTGCCGCGCAGGCTTTCTGGCACTTCGTCGTTGATGATGCGCTGGGCCAGCCCCTCGACGATGGCCGTTTTGCCGACGCCTGGTTCACCAATCAGTACGGGGTTGTTCTTGGTACGACGCTGCAGGATCTGGATAGCGCGGCGGATTTCATCATCACGCCCGATCACCGGGTCGAGCTTGCCCTGGCGCGCGCGTTCAGTCAGGTCGATGCAATATTTCTTTAACGACTCGCGCTGTGATTCAGCGTCCTGACTGCCCACGCTGGCGCCGCCACGCACCGCTTCGATAGCTGCTTCAAGGCTCTTCTTGTTGGCACCGTGTTCCTTGAATAGCTTGCCGGTCTCACCTTTGTCGTCACACAGCGCGAGCAGAAACATCTCGCTGGCGATGAACTGATCGCCGCGCTTCTGCGCCTCGCGATCGGTCAGGTTGAAGAGGTTGGAGAGATCGCGCCCAACCTGCACTTCGCCGCCATGGCCTTGCACCTGGGGCAAACGGTCTACCGCCTTTTCCAGCGCAGCGCGCAGTGGTGGCGCGTTGATACCGGCGCGCGCGAGCAGGGCGCTTACGCCACCATCGTCCTGGCTCAACAATGCCAGCAGCAAATGCTGCGGCTCGATGTACTGGCTGTCGTGGCCGACGGCAATGCTCTGGGCATCCGCCAGCGCCTGCTGAAATTTGGTGGTCAGTTTGTCGAAACGCATGCTTCGGTCCTCCGCGATTTACTGCCTGTTTACTGCAGTCTTGAGCCTGCCATGAGTGGTTGTCCGGCCGCCGGAATTCGCCCTGCCAGAACCTTCAATTGAACAAATGGGGGCATCCCCTTGTCTTTCAATGCGGGGCATATGCCGGCGACTGTACCGACGAGACACCGGCGCCAATGGGCAGACGTCTTCTCATGCTGCAGAACCCTGGCGCAAACTGCGCAGCCGACCGTGCTAGCCCTTGATAGTGTTATTGCGTATCGACAAATTCCTGTGCGGTGTTATGGTTTGTGCCCCATCGGGTGCCTTTGAGCATGACGGCACCACCCGCAGCGTGCTGCAGCAAAGTTGGCGATGCTGCGGACCGACCCCTGAATGGAGAGCCCGGAATGACAAATAAGGTCGAACAATCGATTGCAGCCATGCAGAAGAAGAATCTCGAATCGGCCATGAAACTGGCCCAGCTTTCCATCGAGAATTCCCAACGCATATTGCAATTGCAGATGCAGGCAGCCAAGGAAATGTTCGAGGACGGCGTAAGCAACGTTCAGTCGCTGGCGCAGATCAAGACGCCTCAGGAAGCGATGGAATTGCGCGCACGCTATGCGCAGCAAGCTGCAGAAAAGATGTTGTCGACAAGCCGCAACATTGCCGAGATCACTTCTGAAGTGCAGAGCGAAATGAGCAAGCTGGTCAGCCAGCAACTCACCTCGGGCAGCCAGGAAATGATGGACGCGATGCAGGGTTTCCTGAAGGGCATGCCGCTTAACGGCCAGGCTGCTGCGGAAGCCATGCAGACGACTTTCGAGAATGCTCGCAAGACCCTGGAGCAGGTGGCGAAGGCGTCAAGCGAAGCCTTTGGTGCCGTGACCCAGGCGGGCAAGAAGCGCTAAATTGCCTCGGACGCTTCGACGCTCGCCTTGATCAGGCGAATGACGTGGCGCGCAGCCGTCAGGCCGGAGCGCACGGCAGTCTCTATGGTTGCCGGGTAGGGCGACTGGACGTAGTCACCTGCGAGCACGAGATTCCTGATCGGCGTAACGTGCAGAGGGCGCAGTACGGACGGGCTACACGAAAATGTGGCCCGTTTTTCCGTGATGACAGTCGACCACTTCGGTGCCGCCAGACGCGGAATGATGGCTTCGACGGCTTCGTGCGCGCGCAGACCAAGCTCCTCTCGACTCAATTCGGAGTGCGGTCCGCGCGCTGAAATCACCGCAGCCAACAGACCCTTCGGGCCACCCAGCTGGCCGCGATCGAACAGCCACTGCACACTCGAATTCGCCACGCCAACCATCGGTTCGGGTAGTCGCACCGATTCGTCATATTCAAGATAGACCGTGGTGATCGGCTGATGCGCCAAGGCATCCACCTGCTGGCGCAGCAGGCTCAGCTCCGGAAAGCCTGCCAGCAGATCGCTGGCATGATAGGGGGCGACGGCCAGGACCACATGGCTGAAGCGCTCGCCCTCGAAGGGATTGCCGACGATGCGGAACTCCTCATCCTCGTCCAGTTCGATGCCCTTGACGGGCGTGGCGATGTTTACCGTTCCGCCTTTGAGCGCCAGAAATTGCAGCGCGGGTACCGGCAGCAATTCGCTCAGGTCGACGCGCGGAATCAACAGCTCGCTGGCCGATGCACTGCCTGCCAGCGAGTCCTTCAATACATTGATGAACACCTGTGCCGAGGCTTCATCCGCCGGCGTGTTGAGTGCAGCCACGCATAGCGGCTCCCACAGCAACTCGATCAGCATCGGCGTCTGTTTCGTGTCGGCGAGCAACTGCGAAACGCTGCAGTCCTGCGCCAGTTCGTACCGCATGCGCTTGAGGCTGCGCATCATGCGGACGATGGCTAAACGATCTGTCCAGCGCATCTGGCGCGAGCGCAGCAAGCCGACGGCGAGGTGGAATGGCGCCGGCAGCCTGGCCGCACGGAAATCCAGCCGACCGGGTACGTGCAGCGTAAAAGGGCGTGCGATCAGGCGGCTCGGCGGCACGCCCAGGAAGCGCAGCAGGCGCAGCGTTTCCGTGTAGGCGCCAATGAGGATGTGCTGGCCATTATCGATACGATGGCCGTCCTTTTCGACGACGCGGGCGCGGCCGCCTAGCGTGCGGCCTGCCTCGAAGACTGTGACCTGGATGCCGGCACGCGCCAGTTCCACTGCGGCAGACAGGCCCGCGTAACCGGCGCCGATGATCGCTACACGCGTTGCGGCCATCTCAGTACTTCAACCATGTGCGCGCAGCAATCCATAGCTTGCGCAGTGGCGTCAATGACGTGCGCTGGGTCAGCACCTTGCAGCCATCGGCCTTGATCTCATCAAGCGTCGTGCGATAGATCGCAGCCATGATCAGTCCGGCGCGCTGACTCTTGCGATCCGCTGCGGGCAGCAGCGCCAAGGCTTGTCCGTAGTAGCGCTCGGCGCGTTCGATCTGGAACTCCATCAGCGCGCGGAAATTGTCGCTATAGGTGGCGTCCGTGATCTGCTTGGCCGTCACACTGAATTGCTGCAGCTCGTTGATAGGCAGGTAGATGCGACCGCGGCGTGCGTCTTCTCCCACATCACGGATGATGTTGGTTAGCTGGAATGCGATGCCAAGGTCATGCGCGTACTTCAACGTCTGCGGGTCGGTGTAGCCGAATATCTCGACGGCGAGCAGACCGACCACGCTGGCGACGCGATAGCAGTACAGTTCCAGTGCCTTGAAATCGAGATAACGCGTCTGCTGCAGATCCATCTGCATGCCGTCGATGATTTCCAGCAACTTGTCGCGCGGCAGATTGAAAGTCTTGACCACTTCGGCGAGCGCCTGCGTGACAGGGTGAGTGGGCTTGCCGCCGTGGATCTCGGCTGTTTCCTTGCGCCACCAGTCGAGCTTGGTTTGTGCGATCTGCATATCTGCAGTTTCGTCAACGACGTCATCGACCTCGCGGCAGAACGCATACAGCGCCATGATGGCGCGCTGCCGCTCGGGCGGCAGGAACAGAAAGCTGTAGTAAAAACTCGAGCCGCTGGCGGCGGCCTTCTGTTTGCAATAGTCAAATGGGTCCATCAAATCATGCTTTCATGAATATTGCGCGCCATAACATGCGCAGCCAGTCTGTCTTGCCAAGTGTCGGACGATGGCGAAACACATCGTAATTGACGGCCTCGATCTTCTCCAGGGTGCGCAGGCCGCCTTGCACGACGAGGCGCAACTCCCAACCGATGCGGCCGGGCAGGGCGCGTGCCAGCGGCGCGCCGCGCATCAGCATGCGGCGTGCGCGAGCCACCTCGTAGTGCATCAGGTTGCGCCAGTGCGCATCGGCACGGCTCTCGGCGATGTGCTTCTCCTTGATGCCGAAACTCTGCAAGTCGTCCTGCGGGATGTAGATGCGATCCTTCTTCCAGTCGACTGCCACGTCCTGCCAGAAGTTGATGTATTGCAGTGCTGAGCAGATATCGTCAGAACGAGAAAGATTCTGGGGTGTAGCCCGCTTGTAGAGATGGAGTAGAAGACGGCCGACCGGATCAGCGGAGAGGCGGCTGTATTCACGCAACTCGGCAAAGTCCGTGTAACGTTTTTTCACCACATCCTGCGAAAACGCATCGAGTAAATTACGCAACAAGATCGTGGGCAGGCCATGCGCACGCACGTTCTGAGCGAGGCGCGCGAACATGGCGTTGGTCGGCATTTCGCCGGAATCGATGGTGTCCAGTTCGCGCCGATAGTCATTCAGCTGCGCCAGCCGAACTAGCGGCTCTGCGTCGCCTTCGTCCGCAATGTCATCGGCGCTGCGTGCAAAAGCATAGATCGCCTCGATCGGCTCGCGAAGTCGGCGCGGCAAGAGGACGGATGCGACAGGAAAGTTTTCGTAATGCTCGACGGGCATCTAGGGTCGCGAGTTTGTTTGTGTGGGGTGAATCAAGTCAGTCGGCGAGTATAGCCAAGCTGCTATAATCCGCGCCTCAATATTCTCGGCATCGCGCCGGGTGTTGCGTGTTGGCCCAGGTGGCGAAATTGGTAGACGCACCAGATTTAGGTTCTGGCGTAGCGATACGTGGGGGTTCGAGTCCCTTCCTGGGCACCATTGCATATTGGCAAGCGCGCATTCGTGCGCTTTTCCTGCTTTTTTCTCTTGTACTTGTTATGACTGCACCGCCTGCACGTGCAGCGATTTTGCACGTCGGCCCGACTCACCTGCTTACGATGCCGTCGCAAGCGGCGGCCTTGGCGCGTGATGGTGACGTCGTTGAAATCGATGCCGGTGAGTACCGCGGTGACGTTGCCGTGTGGACGCAGTCTGCACTGACCATCCGCGGACGCGGTGGCATGGCGAAGCTGATCGCCGATGGGCGTTCTGCAGAAGCGAAAGCGATCTGGGTGGTGCGTGGGGGGGATATCCGCATCGAGCAGATCGAGTTCACCGGCGCGCGCGTCGTGCATCGCAATGGTGCCGGGATACGTTTCGAGAAGGGACGTCTGCAGATCTCTTTCTGCCGTTTTATCGACAATGAGAATGGCATATTGACGGGTGGCGATCTCGACGATCGACTCGATATCGAGTTCAGCGAGTTCGGCAATAACGGCGACGGATCGGGTTATACGCACAATATCTATGTAGGCCCGATCGGGCGTCTGCGCGTGACGGGCAGCTATTTTCATCATGCCCGCGTCGGGCATCTGCTCAAGTCGCGTGCTCTGGTGAATGACGTCAGCTACAACCGTCTGACCGACGAAGAAGACGGCCACGCAAGCTACGAGCTGGAGTTCCCGAATGGTGGAGCGGCACTCGTGATGGGCAACATCATCGAGCAGTCGGCCACGACCGAGAATCCTGACATCATTTCCTACGGCGCTGAAGGTTTGCGCGATGACGGCAATCAGCTGATGCTGATCCATAACACCATCGTTGATCACCGCTTGTTCCGGGGCACGCCCCTGGTAGTCCATGGCAAATCGGGGGAAGTTTCGGTGCTGGCCATCAATAATCTCCTGATAGGTACCAGCCCGCTCAATTTGCCGCGAGGGGCGCTGGATCGCGGTAACCAATCCGGATCGCTCAGCCAACTGGGAGCGGGCTACAGGCCTGTGGAACGCTCGCGCTGGAAAGCGCCTGCGGAGAATTTCAAGGACGTCGTGCTACCGCCATCGCTGATGGGGCGGGCATTTCCACCAGTGATGGAGTATGTGCATCCCATGCAGGTTGCGCCCTTGGCGGACATCTTGCGCAATGGCATTGCTGGTGCAATTCAGAGCACGAAGTGATGACGCGCAGGTGAGGTGTTGCTTGGCAATCAGGCTCCGAGTGAGCCGGTCAGCAGCTGCAGCGAGATCTGCCGAATGATTGGCAGACGGCTTAAAGGGTCGAAGAATAGATCGCGCAATCGGGCGACGGTGTCGTGCTCCGACTGAAACAACGGCGTGAGCCAGTGACTGCCCAGTGAATACCATCTGACGTGCGTGCGACGTACCTTCTCGTACTGCTTCAGTGCTGTCGCGAGATCGGGCTGAGCGTCGATTGCATCTGCAAGCGCCAGCGCATCCAGGAGGGCCAGGTTTGCTCCCTGACCGAGTTGCGGGCTCATGCCGTGTGCTGAGTCTCCAATCCAGACGGCACGTTGCTGCGTCCAGCGCGGCATACGTATGGCGCGGTAAGTGGCGTGCGTGAGTTCAGCTGCCGTTTGTTGACGCAAATGGTCGGCAGCTTGCGGCCACAGCGGTGCGACCTTGCTGGCGATGTCATGCGAGTTGTGACCCTGTGGTGCTTCGTCGGAGCGCACGCTCCAGTAGACGCATAGCTTGTCATCGACATCGGCTTGACCGGGCAAGCGACCCACCGGCAGTACGCCCACCATTTCACGCGCGAGGCGGTAGCGCTGCTCCAGCGAATCATGCTGTGGCCAGTCTTTCGCTGAAACCAGACACCACCATGCGCCCCATGGGTAAAGACGGGCACTGGAATCACCGAAAACCTGCGTGCGCATTTGCGAGCGAGAGCCATCCGCGACGATGATCAGATCGTAAGTGCCGTATTGCGTACCAACGTCATCGTGGATGAAGCCGCTGGCGGGATCGAGTTTGCGAATCTGGATGCCAGTGCGCAGGTTGACGCTTGTCGGCAATGCGTCGTGCAGCATCGAGAACAGGGCGTGGCGCTGCATGCCGAGGCCAAAGGCATCGCTACGCCAGGCGGCGTAGCGCATGTTCATGACACGGCGGCCCCGCGCATTGCAACCATGCAAACGCGAGATTGGTGCGCCCAGTTGCAGAGCTTGATCAAGCAGTTTTAGTCGAGCGAGCGCAGCCAGGCCGGTAGGCTGCAGCAAGAAGCCAGCCCCGATAGGGCCGGCCTCCGCCGTTTGTTCGAATATCTCTATGGCATGTCGACCGCTGCGGCCGAGCGCTATGGCCGCCGCCTGCCCCGCGGTACCGTAACCGATGATGGCGATTCGGAGCATCTGCGGCAGTTGCGACTAAGGATAAGTGGTGCCCGGGACCGGGGTCGAACCGGTACAACCTTGCGGTCGAGGGATTTTAAGTCAAGCACAAACGCAAACGAGCGACATTCAACGCAACGTAACGCACTGATTTAACATGCAATCTTTGCGGTGGTTTGCGAACGCGTTATGGTCGCTTGCGGCTGTTTGCGACCCCAGTTACACACCATTTACACGCGCTGAAATGCTCTCGTCATGAAACCGGCGGGGTACAATGGCGTCTCGCCGGGGTGGTGAAACTGGTAACCACAGCAGACTTAAAATTTGCCGGCTTCGGCCTTACGGGTTCGAGTCCCGTCCTCGGCACCACACTGAAAGCCCTGTCCATCACTCGCGGTGGGCGGGGCTTTTTTTTGGTCATGCCTCCAGCATTTGATCTTTTTTGTCTATAGCCGGTGCGACCGTTCGTCGTCACGTAGCAACCGTTAGTCTGCGCCCGAGCTTGCGCCCTAAAATATGCGGCGAACCGTCCAGCCAGCAGCAGCAGGCCAATCCGGACCGTGACCTCCTGATTGGCAGTCTGGATGTCAGGCGGGTACCGCTGGATTGATCTTTTTTGAATAAATACAAAGACTTGCACGCAAGTTATGATGTGCCCATCGCAAATCACAACACAGCGGGCGCGAATATGAACGACCAACCGCAAGCAAACGACTGGTACCGCGTTGAGGACTTCGCGGCACGGCATCCCAACCTTTTTCCGTCCGTGACGTCTCTGCGCTACCAGATGCGCAGCAGGCAAACGAACGGCCTCGCGAAGGCAGTTGTCCGGCTCGGCAGGAACACGCTGATCAGCGAAACGAAGTTCATGGCTTGGCTCGAGGAGCAGGCCGAGGGCAAGTGACCGCCCGCGCTAGTACAGCAGCACCAGAGTAATCGTTCGCCTGCACGTCAGCAGGCCGGGCCTGGAAAACCCGAGCTACTCAATAAGGCGAGAGCCTTCCGTTGTGCAGTCTCATTGGCGGGAGGGATTTGTGTGGCGCTTCGGCGCGATCGGCATGCTCGATTTTTCCAGCGCACGAATCCCACCCCCGCCGCCCATTTTTCGTGGGCATGGAGACTTGCACTATGTTCATACCCCACCGCAGCAGCAACTTCCCGCCCGCATCGCGCCATGACGCGCGCATCGACCTCGCAGTCGACATCCTCGCCGACCTCGTGCGCTGGAGCGAGCCGATCGCTTTCGTCCTCGCAACGCTTGCCGTTTCCGCCGCAGCGCAGAGCGTTGCGGAGATGCTCATCGGCGTGGCCCTGAAGTGAGTTGTTCCAACGTCCTGCCGCACGACGGCCCTCATTCCACTGGTCCGGAACCCATGCAAACCAAGACGATTCAACCCACATGCGGGCCCAATGAGAATGGCTTCACCACTTTCACGCTCGAAGAAATCGCCGAATTCCTGGTGGCACACGAAGGTGAGCTGGACATGGAAGGCACAACTGCGGAGGAAGTGCTGGAGAGGGTCAGATCAGGCCAGTCTGCTTTGGAAGTTCGTTCGTGGGGCTTCGCATTGATTCAACTCGCCATTGCAAAAGGAGTCGATGAGCGCATCCCCCATTTGTGGGTTTTGTACGTTGCAGAAGGGCAGCGAGGCAAGGGCCGAGGTGCTGTGTTCATGCGCGAACTGCTGCGGAAGTACAGCAGCTATTTCCACATGTCGTTGTATTGCCATGGTCCGCGTCGGCGCAAATTCTTCGGTCGGTTTGGTTTTCGAGTGGAGAGCAGGGACGGTGAAATGCGCCGAATGACAACGAACCCGACGCCATGGTGATCGGCGCCCAAAGTATTTGTAGGGCTACCGCGGTTTTCTTCGCGGTCGTGATGGCCCACTGACGTGGCGCAGCGGACAGCTGCTTGAGGAGGGCAACGCAATGAACTTGATGACCCCGCTCGATCTTGAGCAAGAAGCAAAAATCCAGCGCGCCACGCAGAAGCAATGGCGCTGGTCGAACCGCTATGGCTTCGGAGACCTGGCAATCAAGGTTGGACGCTCGGTCCGATACCGGCGCGAGGATATCGAGCGCTGGCTGTTGGAGCACCAAGAATACATAGCGCAGAAATGAAAACAGCGCCCACCAAAAGGAGCGCTGTCTTTTGAAACCTGTGTCCTGCTTGGCGGCCTGGGCACGCACTCGGAGAAGACCCCAAATGCACGACTATGTTAGTCACCCGACGCAAGAATCGGCAAGATCTTTTTTGGATGGCTACCCCTGCGGGATGGCTGCAAGCTCCTTGTTCGGCATCATCGATGAAGAGTTTCGCCAGCGTCTTCTGGTTCTGAACAATCTGGCCGACTTCACCGAGGCTGATCATGCCAACAGGCGGGCCCAGGCGGATGGGGCCCTGCTGGTCGGCAGTTCCAAGATCGCGAACCTCGTTGATATGCTGTGCATGACATACGGTTTCAGGCTTGCGGGCCTCGCGCCGGATGACGAGGCGTCCTCCATGTTCGATAGCGAGGTCAAATTTGCCTCAGACACGGTGGACTGGCTGTCACCTGGCGACGACCGCTTCGCTGTCCGCCTGAAGATCTCTGCCCCGGCGGTGCTGCTGGTAGTTGCGCAGACTGGGGGCGGCAGAGAGGTCGAACACGTGCTCGGCCGGATCCGGGATCTCGCCGACGTGTTGGGCGATCGGGTTGAAGCTACGCGGAGGGCAGCATGAGCAACGTCCCTGCGATCGTGCCAGATGGAGCCGAGCCGAAGCTGCAAATCTATGGGGCTTCCAAGCTGAAGGTGAATGAGCAAGCCCAGGTCATCGTGCTCTGCAGCACAAAGGAAGCCGACAAGGCGCAAGACCTGCTCACGCAGGCTGGCATCAAAACCAGCCAGCTGGCCACCGTTTCGTGGGCAGGTGGCGCCACGGCGGTCAAGGCAGTTGATTGGTCGCCACTTTATGACAGAAGCATTGGCCTGTGGCCGAGTCCCGGAGAGGCTGGCACCTCTGCAATGCTGGAAATCGGGCGCCTCCTGAAAGGCCACGTCGACGACAGCAAACTCAAGGTGTTTCGCGGCGTTCCAGACGAACTTCCGGATGGGTTCGATCTACGGAGCCACATCAAGGCGGAGCACAACAAGACGCTGTTCTCGTGGTTTGAGAGTCACGTAGACGGATCCGAAGGTAAGCCGCAGCAGCCTGATCCCAATATCGAAGAAGACGCCGCCGCCGCGCTCGAGCAGTCGGTCGACGAAGGCGATGCACCGGAGGCAGACGCAGGCGACCAGGTGCAGGAGCGTTCCGCGCCAGCCGATGCTGAGGAGAACCCGATTGAAGGTTACTTCCGCGTGCTCGGTTTCGATCGGAAGACAATGTACATCTACTCCATCGAGAAGCGGCAGGTGCTTGAATACAGCGCCCGCGACTTGACGGAGAGCGGGCTGCTCGAACTGGCGCCCGCCAACTGGTGGGAGGAGAGCTTCCCCGGTTCAGGCGGTGCTATCAACCGCAAGGCAGCGGCAAACGCGATCATTCGTCTCGCCAATGAGCGCGGGATCTACAACCAGGGACTGGTTCGTGGACGCGGTGCATGGTGGGACAGCGACCGCCTTGTGGTGCACCTGGGCGATCGGCTCCTGGTCGACGGGATTGAAAGCGGTCTCGCCGAAATCCCGGCCAGCCGGTACGTCTACGAGCAGGACAGCCCGTTGGCAGACATTGCTTCGCAGGCTTTGACCGATGGTGAGGGCCAGAGAATCAACGAGATTGCTCGCATGTTCCGGTGGGAGCGCTCCGTGTCAGCCGACATGCTGGCAGGTTGGTTGTTCCTGGCACCCATCTGCGGGGCGCTCAAATGGCGGCCACACATTTGGATTACTGGCGGCGCCGGTGCCGGTAAGACGACTCTGCTCGAGCATTTCGTTCGCCGCCTTCTGCCCGAAAGCATGCCGGTCTTCGCGAACGGAGACAGCAGCGAAGCGGGCCTGCGCCAAAAGCTCGCGAGCGAGGCGAGGCCGCTGCTTGTCGACGAGACAGAAGCTGATTCAGATCGGGCGAAGTCCCGCATTGAAGCTGTGCTTGGGCTGTTGAGACAGTCATCCAGCGATACGACGTCCAGGACTTATCGCGGCACCGTGGGCGGCAAGTCGCAGTCCTTCTCACTCAGGACAATGGCCTGCATGGCGAGTATCGGCGTGGCCTTGCAGCAGCAGCAGGATTTCGAGCGCATCGAAGTTCTCGCTCTCCGCCCGAAGCGGAGCGATCGTCCAGAGACCAGCTGGGAAACCATCAAGGAGCATCTGAGGTGGATCGCGAAGGACCAGAGCATCGGCTCTCGAATGCTGAAGCGAGCGATCAGCATGGCCAACGTAATAGCGGCAACCGTCGATGTGTTCGCGGCCGCTGCGGCCGTGACTCTTGGAACGCAGCGGAACGGCGACCAGATCGGCACGCTCCTGGCTGGCGCCTGGTGTTTGCAGAAGAGCCGCGCACCAAGTTTCGAGGAAGCGGAGGCAGTGCTTCAGGCCATCTCCTGGGACGAGTTCCGTGCCAGTCATCAGGAAGAAGGCGTCGACCTCGTCGCCACTCTTCTTGGTTGCCCTGTCATTCTGGAGGGCGGCGTGCGAACCACAATTGGCCTTCTGATTGAGCGCGCAACCGGACGGGACGCCGAAGGCCTCGAATCGATGGAACCAAAGCGAGCGAACGCCAGCCTGGGGCTTTATGGGCTGAAGGTGGTGGCAGACGACCTTAAGGTGCACACGAAGAACGCGGAGCTAGGGCGTCTTCTAAGTGGCACAGGGTTCCGCAACGGTCTGCACGAGCGGATGCGTCGGATTGAGGGAGCGGACACATTGAGCGGAAAGCCGTTCCGGATCGGTGGCGTGAGCACCAATGGCCTGGTTATCCCGCTTGCATCAATACTGCCGAAGGACGCTGAAGAGGGCGCAGTGGCGCTTAGCCCGCGCTTCGACTCAAGAGTCCCAGAGGGTCATCCGCTCGATTGACTGCTGCGGGGAGTAGCAAGCGCACCAGTAGCCGCCTCAGGGCGGCTTTTTTCTTGCCCAGCGCGCGCGGGAGCGGCTGCAAAAGCCCGTTCACGGCGAAATGTAAGTGTCCGCCCTCACGTTTTGGCTAAATGTGAGAGGGCTCTCACACGCCGAAACCTAGATCTGGTGCGGGTTTTCGCGATTCGTGAGGAAAGTGGTGAATTTTCCGCGGACATAAATACAGGAGATAGAACCTTCACGTATGTATCCCACTGGGTAAGCAATACGACACCCCTTTATATCTATCTCTTTTCATACTCACATTTCTCACATTCCACACAGAGCCAGTGTTTGCGTGGGTTTCAGGCGTGAGGGGACTTGTGAGACCGAGTGGCAATGCTCACGCATGGTGCTGGCATGCCGTAGGAGCGTCGTGTCACGCGTGTCACCTTCCAGCCCCGCCAATGCCGCAGCTATTGCGCAGCATTGTGGTCTGCCATGGGTGTAAAAATGGGGACAGAGTAGGGTGGGGTGGCTCACGCGGCGGTGCACTCTAGTCGCGCTCGCCTCGATCCGCGCGCTGCCAAGCTTGGAGGAATTCCTGGACTTCGGAGCCCCCGCCCGCAGCAGCAACAGCTTCGACGCGCGATCGGAATGCATCCACGTCGATCAATCGAGCCATGCCCCTGAGGTTTACTCGTGTCGACCGCTTTGCGACCAGGTCACCCAACCCTGCAAAGCCGATCCCCTGGCTCCAGCTGTATGAGGTGAATGCCTTTGCGAGCTGCCGAACGCCGTCATCACTGGCGAAGGCCGCGGATGTCCAGGCTCGAACTGCTGCGCCCTCGTCTGCGGTCAAATCCGCCCAGGAATGCAACAGGTGCGGCAGATCCCCGTGCGCAAGTAGAGTGCCGTCCGCTGCTGCGGCTTCAATTCGCGCACGCAGGAGCCCGCGGAGATGCTCCGCGTCTGCTTCCGTTGTCAGGCACCTCTCCGGTGGCTCGCGCTCCTCGCCTTCTCTCGGGTGATAGTCGGTCCAAGCCGAACGGGTGAAGTCGGCCAGCCAGCCAAGTGAAGCCGTGTCGCAAGCTCGCCGGAAGATCGCGGAGCGTTCCTCGATCGGCGTGCGCTCCTTCGTGAGAGCCCGCAGCAGCCAGTGCAGACGCAACTCGTTGTTGGCCATGCCGAAGCCCCTTGCGGCATCAGCTTCGACGTTGATCTCGTCGGCGATCTCGAAGAGCGCAGTCAGAAGCGCCTCAACCTTGCTGCCCTCCACGCGCTCCGAGTGTGTTGTCAGCTCGCCTAGCCATACGGCGGCCTTGGTGCCGCCCGATCGCCGAGCCACGGTCACGGCGTTGCGCAGCGTGGTCCTCACATACTCGCCGTCATCCGCGCGGGCCAGGAACGCGTCAAGCTCGGCGCTCGTGAGAACGTCGTCACCTATCGAGAAGCGGAAGTAGGAATCGAAATGGTCGGATGAGCACACACGGCGTTCCAGCGCCCATTGTTTCGCGAACCCATCGCCGTAGCCCATGTTCTCCCAGGCGGATTCCAGAGCTGGGAACAGACGCATCAGCAGCCGTCGCATCCGGTTGTCGTCTGCAGGCGGCGTAGCACCGAAAAAGAGACCGTTGAAGTGCTGCGCTGCCGCTTCGCGATCACGTCGCTCGCTGACTGCGCCGGTCAGT
Source organism: Rhodocyclaceae bacterium (assembly GCA_035456105.1). Taxonomy (GTDB): domain Bacteria; phylum Pseudomonadota; class Gammaproteobacteria; order Burkholderiales; family Rhodocyclaceae; genus Viridibacterium. The sequence goes on from DATIDV010000020.1 coordinate 45,677, forward strand.
CGCTCCCTATTCTGGCGGATGGCTCGATAGATGTTGGGCTGCAAGAGGCGCAGCATCTCCAGCGCGACGAAGTCGGCGCGGTCCACCTCGCCGGCTACGGCTGGCCAGGACACGCTCAGTGAATTGGTGAAGCGTGCGACATCCCGGGGAGTCCGCATCGCGGGCGAGATTCCTTCGTAGAAGATGTTCATGAAGCGGACCATGTCCCGCTCGGCCGGCGCGCCGCAGATCGATTCGATCAGCGACAGCAGATGTTGCTGAACGTCGAACACCGATGGATCAGGCAGTTCGAATGCAGCCTGGACGATCTTTTCCAGGTAGTGCGGACCTTCCGAGGGATAGCGCTCGCTGACGATCTTCTCAGCCAGCGGACGGTCATAAACCAGAAGGTACATGACGTTCGGCAAACGGCCGACCGACTTCACTAGCCGGAAGATCAGCAAGGCCTCGTCAGGTGAGAGCCGATCGATGTCGTCGATGACGATGAGGAAGCGCTTCTTTTGTTCCCGCAACGCCTGCGATAACTCGGCGTGAAGCGCCTCGACGCTTTCGTCTTGCTCAATCATGCCGGCGAGCCACTCCATGCCCTTTTCGGCAATCCCCCCGACGATCCCCGCTCCCGCGGCTTCCGCGACCTTTCCGACGAGCGCCCCACCCCGCAGCAGGCGAGCGCCAAGCTTCGGCAGCTTCTTCTTGACCTTGTCACTCAGGCTGGGGCCCAAGCCCGCGTAAAGCTCTCGGAAAAAGGCGAGTGCTAGTGCGTCCTCGCCCCTGAACCACCAGCAAGCAAAGTCGATGATGACGATCTCCTCAGCCTCGACCGCTTCGGCCAGATGGTGCTTGCAGAGATTGACCACGCTGCTTTTGCCAGAACCCCACGGACCATTGAGACCGATCACCGCCCCCTGGGGCGACTGCATCTTGCGAAAGCTTGCGGCAAGGGCGCGCGCAAAAGGATCAACGCCGAAGCGGTCCTCGTTCGGGCTGCCGATCGGTTGATCGTTGTAAAGCACGTGCTCAGTCATCGCTTCGTCTCACATAGGTCGGTTAATTGGCTAGGTTAGCGACGCCTTGAGTCGCGGCTCGACGACTAGATCGCCATTCCGCTCAAGCGACATGCCCGTTGTCGGCCCCGAATCACATCTGTCAGGCTAGCAGTGGTTGCTGGGGCAGGGTGCACGCTGACATTGCTAAGTGGCACCCGTCCCCCGCTTGGTGGTTTGTACCAGGTTGGGCAGCACTCAGCCCGGTCGGCCGTTCCTTTTGGGTGTGCCTGAAGTGATGCGCCTGCAGGCGTCCTTTTTTGCTCAAGGAACTTGAAAAGTAACACCCAAACTGTAACAATCAAAAAAGATCATCCCAAATGTTACGGGGGCAAAAATGTTCATTCGCGGATACCTTCGGGCATCGACTTCAGACCAAGACGCAAACCGTGCTCAGAAAGACTTGGCAGACTTCGCAGAAGGCCACGGTCTCAAGGTCGCGTGCTGGTACGCAGAGAACGAATCCGGGGCAACGCTGCAGCGGCCGGAGTTGATGCGCCTGCTGGCTGACGCCTCGCCTGGTGATGTGCTCCTGGTCGAGCAGGTCGACCGGATCAGTCGCTTGACCGACGCCGACTGGCAGAAGCTGCGGGCATTGATCGATCAGAAGGGCATTCGGATTGTGGCCCTCGATCTGCCGACGAGCCATATGCTGGTCAAGGGCGCTGCCGGGGCTGGCGACGACTTCACCGGCCGCATGCTCTCCGCCATCAATGGCATGCTGCTTGACATGCTCGCCGCGATCGCACGCAAGGATTACGAGGACCGGCGACGACGCCAGGCGCAAGGGATTGAGAAGGCGAAGGCTGCCGGCGCGTACGGCGGCCGGAAATCAGACGACGAGCTGCACAAGCGCGTCCGCGACGCTCTCAGTGCCGGTCTGGGTATCCGCGCGACCGCTCGCGTGGTCGGCTGCTCGGCGACGACGGTGCTGCGGATCCGGGATCTATACAGCCTGGAGCCTGAGCCGGTCGCCGCATGACAACACTACTCGATGAACTGCAGCGGACCGGGTGGACCGTCGTTCGAGCGCTAGGGCAGGACCGGGATAGTCTTGAGCAAGATGTGACGACGATCGCCGGATCGTTGGGCACGCTTGCCGGCATGCGCGACCGTCACCCAGTTCAGGCGCTCTCGCCGTATCCGTCCGACGTGGCGAGAGCTTCTTCGCTCAGCAGGAAGTATGGCCTGGGCACTTTCCCCTTTCACTGCGATACCGCCCACTGGCCAGTGCCTTGTCGGTTCGTCGTGCTCGGCTGCCTAGAGCCAGGCCAGACCCCCGCGTATACGACTTTGCTCGATACTCAAAGACTGCAGCTCACCGCGCGAGAGAAGGCCCTTGCAGAGCAGTCATTGTTCTTCGTCAGGAATGGCCGGAAGTCGTTCTACGCCAGCATACTGTCGCCGCGAAGGAGCTTTGCGCGCGTCGACCCCGGTTGCCTGGAGCCGTGTTCGGACGACGCGGCCGAGGCCCTATCGCTATTTGCACCTGCAGACGGCCATCCGGCAACTGCGCGCGTCATGCTGGAAAAGGGCGATGTCCTCGTCATCGACAATTGGCGAACCCTCCACGGACGTGAGGCCGTTTCGGCCCCGGACTCCAATCGAGAGCTTTTGAGGTCTATCGTGCTATGAAGACTCGTGACATTCATCCCGCCCTGTCGAGTGAGCCGCTGTTCCAGAAGGCCAGGGCGTACATTCACCGCGCCTTGGGTAGAAAGAGCTCGGGCGACTTGGACGAGTACCAGCTATGGGCATCGCTTGCTCTGGAGCTCCTGGGGAAGGCCGCTCTGTCTTCGGTGCATCCGAGCCTTGTTGCCGATCCGACTCATTTCCAGTCGCTGTTCGCCGCCTCAGGTATCCACATCGCGACCGACGTTAAGACGATTGCTGCCCATACGCTCTTTGAGCGACTTAGGCATCTGTCGGCCGGGTTCGACGAAAGCGTTAAGACGTTCTGCAACAACATCTCTCAGCGTAGGAACGCTGAACTTCACTCCGGCGAAGCACCATTCCGGACGATGAAGTTGGACGCGTGGGAAGCGCGATATTGGCATGCTTGCCAGCAGATCTTGGACATCATGGATTCGTCCCTTGACGAATGGCTTGGTGCCGACAAAGCCAAGGCGCCGAAGGATATTCTTGATCACGCCCAGAAGGCGGTAGCCGCTGCCGTCACGGTCCGGATCGAGACAGCGAAGATCACCTTCCTGGCGCGGAAGAAAAAAGAGCAAGCCGACGCTCTCGCCGAGGCAAGCGGCAAAAGCGCATACCACTACCGGAACCTGTTCAAGCTTATGTCAGACCACGAGTGGGAGGCGACGTGTCCCGCGTGCGGAGGCAAAGCATTCCTCGCCGGCGTCCAGGTCAGCGAGGAAATCTCCGAAACGAACCCTGATGAGTTCGGCGGCGTGTGGGAGATGGTTGAGAAGTCGTTTGTCGCCGAGGAGTTTCACTGCCCTGTGTGTGACCTCGTGCTCAACAGCCACGATGAGATCCGCGCCGCTGGTCTGCCTGAAGACCATTCAGAGACCGAAGAGCGCGAGATGGAATACGAGCCTGAATACGGCAACGAGTGAGCTTTAAGCCGACCAAAGCGGATGCAATGTGGCTGGTATCTTCGTGGGCACCGCCGTCACCGGTGTGACGCAGCTCGCAGCCGATCCGCCAGTGCCTGCAGTCGGCCGTCCTGGAGCGCATCAAGGATGGCGGTCGGCCATTCTGAATTCCAGCGCTCTGCGCGCAGGATGCTGTGCACCCATCTCTGCAGGCCGCCCATCTCTGCGGTCTGAAGCCACTCCGCTGATCGCTCAGCGAACCTCTCGTCCAGATCAATCCCCGGCCCAGTGAAGCCGCAGCCGGCCGCGCCGTCGACGAGCTCCGCGTAGCCGTCCAGCGACTTGACGCTCTCCGGTGTCTGGCGTGGCTGCCGGCCGTGGCTCGCCAGCAATGCGGCAACGAGGCGCGCCATTCCGGCTGTGTCTGGTCTCGGGTGTAGCGCGCTCGATTCGGTCCCTTCGGTACCCGGCGCCACATAGCCGGGCTGCGGGTCTATCGACGAACTGGGAGCGCCATGCAGGCTGACGAGATCCCATCGCGAAAAGTCGTCCGTGTACTCGTGGAACGCCTGCGGGATCCATTGCAGGCTGAGCGCGCGCTCAACTTGTTCCAGCCAGCTTTCAGTCTCCGGCGAGACGTCGCCTGCACACAACGCCTTCGATTCATCCGGAACGCTGCGCATGATGGCCAGCGCCAGGCCCTTCGGGCTGATGCTCCGACGCACCCTTCCGCCGTGGTGGTCTTGGAGGTATTTGCCGGCCGATCCGGTCGAGTAGCGATAGAGCGTCTTCCGCGGCTGACCGATCGGGTGAAATTCGCACCGCCAGTAGCAGCCGGACGGTGACAGGTAGGGGAGCAGCGCCAGCTTCCCGTAGCCGTTCCTGACAAGCCAGATGCCAGCGCGCAGCACGTTCTCGCAGTCCCAGAACATGACGTCTTCTGGACTGTGAGGCTCGCCTTCGTAGATCACCTCTTCGTCGTGGCTTGCGCTCAATCTTTCCCCTTTTTTCGCCCTTTGTTTTGCCCGTCAAACCGGTCGTGACGGCACGATTGGGCTCATCGAAGCGACGTCTTCGACGATACCCGAGAACTTACCGGACGACAAAACATGAGCCACTTAGACCTAGACGAACAACTCAATGCGGCCCGCGCCGACCTGGCCGCCGCACTGACCGCAGGCAGCGACACAACGGGCCCGCGCTATCGCCTCAAGGAGCTTGAGGACCATGCAGCGGCCCTGCAGCGCCAGGCCCGCGAGACGCAAGCCGCTGCCGCCGGCGCCGAGGCAGCCAAGACCGAGCAGGCCGCAGCTGAGTACGCCGATCAGACGCACGCCGCTGTGGTCGTTGCTGCTGAAGTGCCTGGCCTGTCGGAGCTCGCTGGAGGGCCGCTGCCTGATCTGCCGCGAGACCCGATGATCGATCACCTGTCTCGCATGCTGGCGGCGGCTGAGTCTGGCCTGCGGTCGGCTGAAGAGGAGCTCGCGCCGCTGCGGGAGCGGGTGAGCGTGCTCACGGGCCGCTGCAACGAGAAACGTGCCGAGCTCGCGGCTATCAAGTTGCGCCGCGTGGCCGGCGATGAGCGCGAGAGCGACGCAGACGCAGTGGCGCTGCTGGCCAGCGACCTTCAATCACTCGAACAGATGCTCGGCGTGGCCCAAGGCGATGCCGATGCGTCCCGAGGCCGATGCGACGCCGCGCGCTCAGCTTTCGGTCGCGCCCAGGTAGAACTTGAGAAGCTGCGGGCGAAGGCTGCCCATGCTGCTGCCGTGGAGCGCCTGAAGCTGGTCGAGCAGATCCTTCTCGGCGCCTTCGATCAAATGGTCGCGCTTGGCCGGCAGGCTGGCATGGGCAGCCCGTGGGCCGCTTTCCAGCCGCGTCCCGAAACGAAGCGCGCGATCACTGGCGCGTTCCCGCCCGGCTATCGCGGCGCGCTCTGAGGGCCGACAAACATGACCACCGACAACTCCGGCCGCTTCACCTCCGGCAACGCCGCCAAGTCGCCAGGAAGGCCACGCGGGATGACCGCGGCTCGCAAGCTCGATCGTCTGCTCACCGAGAAAGGTGCTGCGCTCCTGGAGCGCGCCTTCGACCGCGCGGAGCACGATGACGCTGTCCTCGCCGCATTGCTTAGCGTGATCGCATCTGCCGAAGTGTCCGGAGCCGTCGCCAGGTTTGGCTTCGCCGCAGCGCAGGCGCCTCAGGGTGACGCGAATTGATTACGGCTCGCAGCGCTACTGCCATGCGCTGCTTTTTTCCCAGGGACCTTCGCGCCGACCAGTCGCGGAGCCCTGGGCTTTTTTTGGAGTAATCCCCGATGCCAATTCAATATGACCCCCGCGGTTATTTCTATGACGACCCCGACGTCATGAGCAGCGATGACTTGTTCGCTCTGATGCGCAAATCACTCGCCCCAGCTCCGCGCCTGGTGCTGGCCAAGTCCATTGCGGCTCCGAAGCGCAAGCCGATCGCGCCGAAGAGGCCCGTGTTGATCGTCAAGAGCAGGCTCTTGTCCGACCACGACCTGCTTGGCGCGCTCAGCGACGCGGTCGCCCGTGGGCTGCTGAGCGGACACGATGCGCTCGCCGCTGAACGCCTGGTGCACGATGGCAAGCCGATGCCCAAGGCCGTGCGCGACGTACTTCTTCGCAGCGTTGGCTTGAAGGGTTGAACATGCCTCAAATTCTCGATGCCAGCCCGCGGATCAGCCTTCGGCTCTACAAAACGATCAGCCGCACGACGGTGGACGGAGAGGCCGCCGTCTCAGCGCGCTACCAGGGCCGGGAGTCGTACATCGACCTCACGCCATACTTGGACGATGGATCGTCGGTGCGCACGTCGAAGTCGGTTCGCGACCCGGCTGGCGCCTTCTCCATCACGTTTTCCGACCGCCCGCAGGACTCGGTAACCGGTGCGTTTGCGTCGGAATCGCCGTCGGCGATCGAGTCGATCTACGGGCTGGTCGAGCCCATGGACATGATCGAGATCCGCATGTGGGGCGGTGTTGGCGCCAAGCCGGCGGAGCTCCCGATCAAAATGCGCGGCTTCGTGACCGAGCTGCAGCGCACGCAGACCATGGGGCAGGATGGCCGCCCGCAGAGGCAGGTGGTCATTTCCGGCCAGGACTACGGCAAGATCTGGCAGATGTACCAGGTGGTCTACCTCTCAGCCTACGCGGCGGGGAAGAACCTGCTGTCGACCTTCCCACTCTGGGAGATGTTCGGCGTCAATGCCGTCAACACGATGTCCGCGGCTGACTTCGTTCGCAAGATGGTCCAGAGCGTCATCAACCCGTTTATCGCCGGCTTCATGCCCGAGAACTCGCCCATGCCGAAGGAGATCCAAACCGGCGACGCGATCGCGGTGCGGCACGGCATGATCAACAACAGCTACCAGAGCATGCAGGGGTCGATCTACGACATCCTCAAGGCCAACACTGACGTCGGCATCTGGAACGAGCTCTACATCGAGGATCGCGCGGATGGCGTCCACTGCGTCTACCGCCCGGTGCCTGCGCTCAAGCTCTCGAAGAGCGCGGAGGAGACCGGCGCGCCGAAGGATCGCAAGATCCAGGACGATGCGATCGATCCTGTCGTCGTCACCATTCCTGACAGCCTGATCCGCAGCATCTCGTCTGCGCGCTCAGACGCCACGGTGGCGAACTTCTTCTGGGTCCGCAACCCGCGCTACGACCTGATCGATGACCAGCAGCGCATGCTCGCGAGCATTTCCGAGGGCCGCCCGGGTGTGTCGCTCGACGACTACGCGAACGCGGCAACCAAGTACTACGGCACGCGGCCTATGTATGCCGAGACACAGATGGGCGAGGACAGCATCAGCAACGCGACAAGCGGCCAGGATGCGCAGACGCAGGACAAGCGCTCCAAGCAGATGGCGTCGTGGCTTGATACGCGCCGGCAGCAGATGGTCGACATGAACCGCGACAACGTGGTGCTCGAGCGCGGCTCGGCGATCGTCAAGGGTGGCCCGATGCGCCCAGACGGCGTCGAGGCAATGAAGGCCGGCGACTACGCTGAATTCCAGACGGGGCAGTTCAAGTTCCTGGCCTACGTCACGCAGATTGAGGACGAATTCATGCCCTTCCAGGGCTACACGACAACGCTGATCTACGAGCGGGGCGAGGGCTTCGCGAGGCGTGCTCAGGCCGGCGGCGGCGCGCAATCTCCGTGGCTTGCTGAGCAGGTCACCACCAAGTAGGGGAGCGTGGCGCCTCAGGTTGGGGCGCCCCTTCCAACTTAGCCGCAGCTGGTGCAGCGGCAGTTCGTGGCTGTGGAGGTTTTGCGGGCCTGGATCACGCCGCCACCGCACGGGCAGGCGAAGTCCGTGAAGGCCCAGTGATCGGGCAGGGCCTTGTACTCGCCGGAGCGGACCAACCATTCAAGGACGAAGGCCTTGTCTGCGGTCATTGTCGGCAGGGTGACGGGCGCCGGAATCTCGCCGCGGTGAAGCAGGCCGACCGCGATGAACTCGACGCGTCCGCCGTCTTCCAGCTCCAGCAGCGTGCGGCCGCGCGAGTCGCGATACTCGAACCGCTCGTGCACTCTGTCCCAGTGGGCGATGCCTGGAGCGCCGCCGCGCAGACGCAGGCCTTGCCGGCTGGCGCGGATCAGAGCCTCACCTTGGTTCGTCACTTCGAACGCGCGCCAGGACTGATTGCCGTCCGCCTCGACGCAGGCCACCAGACGCGGGGTGGGCGGTGCGAATGAAGGCATGTTGCCGCGGGCGTTTCGACCGCGAAGACACTCAGCCTCGCGATTCCAGCATGAGATGCACAAGGACCGTGTCGGAATGTATCTCAGATCGCGGCGCCCGCATCGCGAGCACGAACCCTCGGACAGATCGGTTGGCCCACAATCCATTCCATGTTCGGTGGCGTGAATCCTGCCGATCTTGCAATCCTTGCAGGACACGAACCTGTCATTGGCTGGATCCTGCTTGCGAGATTGGCTCCGGCTGTGCCTGTCTCCACAGGCATATGTGTTCAGGGTCGCTCGCAGCGTTGCGCACTCGAAGTGGCGCTGCCCTTCCACCAGGACTCGATACACGATTTGCTGTGGACGCATCATGGCTCCACTCGATAGGCAACTGAGGCAGCCAGGATGCGCGCGTCGGTATCGTCACCGGCGGCGCGCTCCAGCGGCTGCTGCTGGCCGGCTGGTGCGTTGTTAAGGAAAGACAGGGGCTCGGCCTGCGCTGGCGGCTCCTGACGCGCTGGCGGGGCGCTGGCGGGCGTTCGGGGTCTGGTGACGACCACCGCCAGCTTTTTCGGTGCGCCAAGGCGTTCGCGCGCCAGGTGCATGCCCAGCTCAATCACGGCACCAACCGACTCGTTGTGCTGGTAAGCGATCTCGTTGATCGCAGTTCTGGTTTCTGGGGCCACCCAGCAATGCAGGCGGACCTTCCCGTCGCGTTTGAGCCTGGCCCGGTAATCGGACTGGCGTGTTGCATCGGACTTCATTGGGTCTCCTTCTGTGTTGGAGCAGGAAGGATGCAGTCACGACGGCGGGCGCGCAGTCACGTAACCGGTCACGGACGCAGTCACGGCATGGGCACGGATAGAGGTCACGCGCGGCTTGCGATGGAAACCACCCGTTTCAGCCCCAATCGATCACCTGTCCCGGCTCAAATCTCCTCGGAGTTGTCCGGGCGGCCAGCATGCTTGACTCGTTGCAGTCCTTTACTCGCGCAGCGTGGCCCGCACAAAGTTCCGCGACTCCGTATTGATGACTACGGTCTTGCCGTTGTCATCGATTTGGATCCGCGAGCCCTCGACCTTCGTAATCGTGCGGTCCGGATAGATCTGGACAATCGTGGAGCCGAGCTCGTCGCCCTCTTCGATCATCTCGATGTCGTATTTCTTCCCGATTTGAAACATTTCTCTCTCCTTCGCGGTTGGCACATCCGGCGGGTCCTGCTGCTGGGATTCTAATCTGGAGCGACGGCCCGTTTGGTTCAGTACGCACAGTCCGCGGCATGGTCATGCTGAAGCTCTGCACAAAGTCCGGGGCGCTACGCCATCTGCCCGTACTGGCTTGTCGACCTGGTGGTCCGGCGCTGCTCCCAGGCCTCGACATCGCTGAGCCTGTACATCACCCGGCCGCCGATCTTGATGAACCTCGGTCCGGTGCTGCCCTGGCTACGCCAGTTCGCCAGTGTGCGGACACCGATCCGGCTTTCCCAGCGTTCTGAGAGTTGCTGAGGGGTGAGGAATTGCGGCCGGCTCATTCACGTCAGCTCCCGTGTGATCACGCTGGCGCAATGCATGCACGGCCATCGACTGGTGCACAAGCGGGCGTCCAGCCGACGCTCTGGCGCGCAGTCAGGAGGTCGACGCGCGAGGGCTCCGAGGAATCCAGGCGACGCGCTGAGCGCCAAGCCGTCGGGCGCAGGTTCGGGCGCGAAAAAAATCCTGCGCTGTTGTGGATGAGCCGGCGCGGGCGGTGACCCGCCCGACTGGGGCACTCTATCGCCGGACCTCGGATAGGCACGCCGCGCGCAAGTCCGACGCTTGAATCGCATAGCACATCGACGGCTCTTTCCTGGCCTTCGCAAGGCAGTAATTGCGGGCGTCCTGGCTGCCTATTGTGTAGCAGGCAGACGCATCTCCCTGCTGTGCATGGGCCGCCGCAGCGGTGACGACGGCAACCAGCGCTACCGCTGCTGTGACAGATCTGACCATACGTTCTCCTCGGCAAACTTCCGGTGCCTGCTGCGCCATCATCCAAGCACTCGCTCAGCGATCTCTACCGCGTCCTCGCTGTCCAAGTGCGTGTACCGGCTGAGCTGCGACAAGGTCTTGTGACCAGTCACGGACTGCACTCGTGCGAGGTTCTTTTCGGACCGAACGAGCTTGGTTGCCGTCGTGTGGCGGGTGGAGTGAAGAACAACGCGATCCAAGGGGTCTTCGCGGTCCTGCCATAGGCCAGCGCGCATCCGCACCATTCGCCAAATCGTGTCGATGCTCTTAGGCCGCTCAGGGTGGCGCGGATCGAAGAACACGTAGTCGCTGCCGAGAGGGCGCACCTTGCTTGCATCAGCGAGCGATGACTTCACGTCGGCGACCAGCGGCATGGCGCGGGAGTCACCGTTCTTGGTGTCGTGCAGCCACGCCACGGATTGCGCCAGGTCGATATCCTGCCAGCGCAGGTTCAGCACCTCTGACTTGCGCGCTGCCGTGGTGAGGCACACGCGCAGGAACAGACGCATCATCGGCCACCTGCTGGCGTCGCAGGCTTCGTACAGGCGCTGTTCCTCCTCGGGCGTGAGGATACGGCGGCGGCCCTTCGATTCCTGCTCTTTGCTGACCTGTCCGCCCTTCATAGGGTGGTGGTTGATGATGCTGCGCTGGACGGCGAAGTTGAGGACGCTGGACAGGCTGGCGAGATACCTGTTCACGGTGGCTGGCGTCAGCTTCTTGTCCGTTTCCTTGGGACCATCGGGGGTGTTGATTCGCGCACGCTGCGCCAGCAACGTAGCCTTGCACGTGTTGATGGTCCCGCGGTCGATCTCGCCGACCTTCATGGAGCCCAGCTGGGCCTTCCAGAAATCGATGTGCGATTCCGCCCAGTAGCGCGTCCCCTTTGTAGGCGGGGCCTTAACGAACGCGTCAACCAGGTGGCTGAAGGTGGGGCCGGAGGTTGCCCCCAGTGCCGCCAGCGCGGTGCTGCTCTCGTTCTCTCGCAGCCAATCCTTGGCCTCGGTCTTGGTGGCGAAGACCTTCGACTTGCAGATCTGTTTGCCGTTTACGTTGCGGCGGATGAATGCGCGGTAGGTGGTGGTCGTCTTGCCGGTTGCGTTGTCGACCTTCTTGGCGGCAGTGATGGAGCCCATATTTCCTCGTGATCTGGTGAGTTACACAGATTTACGCACGACGCGGCGCAAACCCTTGTAAATCCTAGCGTCACGATTGATTTTAAGTCCCTTGTGTCTACCAATTTCACCACCCGGGCGGTGGGGCGCCTTGGTTGGCGCCGTATGATTTGCCTCTTGCCGGATGCGCTCAGCGCGCCTTGTGTTCCGGCATCACGATATTGACTTCCAGCACCTCGTAGTTGCCTTTCTTTTCCATCTGTACGCGGATGTCATCCGGGTTGATCTTGATGTACCTGGAGATCACCGCGACGAGATCCTTCTGCAGGGCAGGGAGGAAGTCTGGGGTCTTGTCTTCCGCGTCACGCTGGTGGGCGATGACGAGGGTCAGACGCTCCTTGGCCAGTGAGGCGGATTTGGGCTGGTTGGTGCCGAAGATTCTTTCGAGCCAGGACATGATCAGCCTCCGAACAGACGCTTGAACAGGCCAGGCTTTTCGAAGTTCACGAAGCGCAGCTCACGCTCCTCGCCGAGGAATCGAGCGACGACATCCTGATATGCGTCGGCGGCTTCTTCGTCCTTGGTGTGGATGACCGGCGTGCCGGCGTTCGAGGCCTGCAGCACGCTTTCGGATTCGGGAATGACGCCGATCAGCGGCACGCGGAGCAGTTCCTGCACGTCCTTGTACGAGAGCATTTCGCCTTCTTCGACCCGCTTTGCGGAGTATCGCGTGATGAGCAGGTGCTCTTTTACGGGTTCCTGCCCGTCACGCGCGCGGCGGCTCTTGCTTTGCAGAATGCCGAGGATGCGGTCGGAGTCGCGGATCGAGGAGACTTCGGGATTCGTTACGACGATGGCTTCGTCGGCGAAGGTCAGGGCCATGATGGCGCCGTGCTCGATACCGGCGGGGGAGTCGCAGACGATGTAGTCGAAGCCCATGTGCTTGAGGTCGTTGATGACCTTTTCGACGCCTTCTTCGCTCAGCGCATCCTTGTCGCGCGTCTGCGAGGCGGGCAGCACGAAGAGGTTTTCGCAGTGCTTGTCCTTGATCAGGGCCTGATGCAGGTTGGCATCGCCGCTAATGACGTTCACGAAGTCATACACCACGCGACGCTCGCAACCCATGATCAGGTCGAGGTTGCGCAGGCCGACGTCGAAGTCGATGACCGCAGTCTTGAAGCCGCGCAGGGCGAGTCCGGAGGCGAAGCTGGCGCTGGAGGTGGTCTTGCCTACGCCACCCTTGCCCGACGTTACGACGACAATTCTTGTTGTCACGGTGATTTCCTTCTCTCTCAATGCTTCTTCAGTTTTTCACCGCGGGCTCAATCGAGCTGCAGTGTTTCGATATTCAGTGTCTGCTGGCCTGCGGTACTGGCACGCAATACGGCGTGCGCTGGCTTGCCGGCGAGGTTGGCGGCAATACCGCGCTCGAAGGTGCGATACACGCCAGCGATGGAAACGAGTTCGGGCGCAAAGCTGGTCGTCAGGATGCGCGCCTTGAGGTCGCCTTGTGCGCCGGCGAGGGCGCGGCCACGCAGCGGACCATAGCAGTGGATGCTACCGTCGGCGATGACTTCCGCGCCGTTGCTGACGCCACCCAGAATGACCACGTCCCCGCCCTTTGCGTAGATCTGCTGGCCCGAGCGCAGCGGGCGCTCGATGATCATGGTGCTGGCGTTTGTCATCGGCGGCGTCATGTCGAGGCTTGCCTGAGCAGGCTCGGATTTTGCCGCAACGGCAGTCGCGGCGGGGGCCGGTACGGGAGCTGCGGTGGGTGCTGTGACAGCTCGCTCTCCCGTGAGACGGCCGGTGTCGGATGACAGCACCGCCAGACCGGCCTTGCGGGCGCTGTCGATGAGGTGTTCGGGGGTCTGTCGTACGGCAATCGGTTGCAGGCCGTAGCGACGCAGCAAGCTCAGCAGGCCGACCCAGTCGGCGCGGTCAGGCACCTTGACCAGTTGCGTCAGGTCGATGACGGTCGCTTCCCCGGCGAAGAACTCCCCCAGCCCGCCGAGCATGGTGTGCATGCTGTCTGATAGACGCACGTTATCGAGTTCGCGAATGACTGCCGACATGGCGGGAAGCGTACCGGCCTTGAACTCAATGGGTTTCGACATGGGCGTGCGGGTGGGTGGAAGGGGAAATCAAACGTACGTTATTGGTTTTGGCCGGCGTACGGGGCCCGCCGGAACGGCAGGATTGTAACAAACCCGAGCGCATGCGCCGGGGTCTGATTTTCCGGGAGGACGACGAGGGAAGGTGGGCTCAGCGCCCGGCCCAGACGCGCACCAGCATGCCCATGCCTTCGAAGCCCTGATCGAAGATGCCTTCGAGCACGTTTGCCAGTGTGGGCAGGGTGAGCCAGATGACGACGATGCCAACGGTCGAGGTGATGGGGAAACCGACGGCGAAAAGATTGAGCTGCGGCGAGGCGCGCGTGAGCACAGCCAGCGCGATGTTGGTGATGAGCAGCGCGACGACGACGGGCAGGGCCAGCAGCAGGCCGGTGGCGAATATCACGGCACCGCTGCGCGCCAACATGAGCCAGCCTTCTGTATGCACGGGATTGGCCGAAAGCGGCAGCCACTCGAAGCTGCGTACCAACACCTGAATGAGCATCAGATGGCCATTCAACGCAAGGAACAGCAAGGTGACGATGATGCCGATGATCTCGGCAATCACCGAGGTTTGACTTTGGCTTTGCGGGTCGAAGAAGGTTGCGAAGGACAGTCCCATCTGCAGTCCGATCAACTCGCCCGCCACGTCCAGCGTGGTGAAGACCACACGCATGGCGAACCCCATGCCTGCGCCGATGAGGACCTGCAGGCCGAGGACGCCGAGACCGACATAGCTGCCTGGTTCGGAGAGCTGCTGCGGGGGAAGCGCCGAAGCGATGGCAAAACCTACGGCCAGCGCGACGATCAGTTTGACGCGACGTGGCAGGGCCGAGTTGTTGAAGAGCGGCGCAGCGGCCAAAAAAGACATGACCCGCACCATCGGGAAAACGTAGGCGAGAAATAGCGCATCAAGCTGGGCCGACGTGATGGTGAACATGCGGGGGACCGGTGAACTTGTTGAGGTGGCGTCAGCCGATGATGCTGGGTATGGACTCGTACAGGCGGCGGATGTAATCGGTCAGCAGGGTGACCATCCATGGCCCCATGACGACCAGCGTGGCAAACATGATGACCAGCTTTGGGACGAAGGACAGCGTGGCCTCGTTGATCTGCGTGGCTGCCTGCAGGATGCTGATCAGCAGGCCGGTTGCCAGCGCAGCGAGGAACATCGGCGCGGCGACCAGCAAGGCGATATAGAGCGCTTCGCGACCGAGCGCAATGATGGCGGTAGGGGTCAATTGTTGCTCCTGTGATGAGGAAGGGATCGGAGTGATGAGTTGAAGCATGCCGGCGGCATGCCGCCCGAAGAGATTTGCTCCTTACTTCTGACTCATCACTCCTCCCTGAATTTCTATCCAAAACTACGTATCAGCGAGGCGATGACCAGATTCCAGCCATCGACCAGCACGAACAGCATGATCTTGAAGGGCAGGGAGACGATGACGGGCGACATCATCATCATCCCCATCGACATCAACACCGAGGCCACCACCATGTCGATGACGAGGAAGGGCAGGAAGATGATGAAGGCGATCTGGAAGGCGGTCTTTAATTCACTCGTCACGAAGGCCGGCACGATGACACGCATCGGCAGGTCAGCTGCTTTCTCGACCTTGGGCACTTTGGCGAGCTTGGCAAACAGCGTCAGGTCGCTGTCGCGCATCTGCTTGAGCATGAAGCCCTTGACCGGCACGGAGGCGCGCGTGAGCGCCTCATCGAACTGGATCTGGTTGGCTGACAGTGGCACCCACGCATCGGTGTAGACCTTGTCGATGACGGGGGACATGACGAAGAACGTCAGGAACAGCGACAAGCCAACGATGATCTGGTTGGGCGGCGAGGTTTGCGTGCCCATGGCGTGACGCAGCATGGACATCACGATGACGATGCGCGTGAAGCCACTCATCATCAGCACTACGGCCGGGATGAAGGTCAATGCCGTCATCATCAGCAGCGTTTGCACCTGGATGCTGTAAGAGGTGCCGCCGCCGGAAGTGGGTGTTGCGGTCAGTGCCGGAAGGGCTTGCGCCAGCGCGTCCATCGGCAAGGCTGCTGCGAGACATAGCAGGCCGGCAAGACCGGCGAAACACCGCGAGCGTGTGCGTGCTCGCGGCTCAGTGCAAAGCTCAGCTTGCATGGCGCTTCTCGAGCATCTGGCGCAGGCGGGCAGCGAAGTCTCCCGGACTCGTGGGGCCTGGCTCGCGTGCTTGGGGCAGCTCGCTGGCTTCCATCGTATGCAAGGCGTTGACGCGGCCGGGCGTGACGCCGAGCACCAACACCTTGCTGCCCAGTGCAACCAGCACAACGCGTTCGCGCGGTCCGACGGAGGTTGCGCCGATGACCTTGAGGCCGCCAATGAGGTGCGTACGGCCGCCCTGCAGCTTGCGCAGCAGCGCTAGCACGCCGAACAGGGCAGCAATCACGATAACAAGGCCAAACAGCATCTGTACGACGCTGCTTGCCATGGAGGGCATGCCCTCGGCGGCATGGGCGGAGCTGCCCAATAGAAAGAGTAGAACGGTGACGACGGGCTTCATTGCGCGCTGGTGCGGAGTCAGGAATGCGCACAGCGTAATGGCATCAGGCGTGGAAGCTTGGCGGGAGAAGCGGCAAAAAGTAGCGGCAAATCTTGCCGGTAGACGCGCGAAAGACTGGCAGGGACCGGAGGGGGAGCGTTCGTCGTTTTCGTGAATGTGGGAATCACAAGGTACAAGAAGCGCTGGAATGCCCGTTAGTACAGGGACTTAGCGTCCTAATGGGCAATGCGGGCATTAAAGGCGGCTGCTTTACTCAGTGCACGAGTCACGGGAAAAGTCGAATTAGAGCACCCTTTCTCGATGGGGCGCTTACCTGCAGTCCACAGTTGGACGTTCATATTTTCTTTTCTGTCAAAAGATGGTGCGACGGGATATTGGCAATGTCATGGGGCGGCATTGCCAGGGAAAGAAGGTGGCATATGGACAAGGACGGAAAGGGTTTTGCCCTGTGGCTTCCGGGTACTGCGGTGGTGCTCAGTTTGCTCGCCGCAGGCGTGGCGCTGCAGAGGACGCCGATGCAAGGCAGCAGACCGATCGGTGCCGAGTTTTCTTCCGGCCAACAAAAAATCGATGCGCGCTTGTGGCAGGACCCGTATGAAGCCGTGGAACGGTTTCGCAAGATCAGTGGCGTCAAACCCGGCAATAGCAACACTCAGCCGTGCCAGCCTTACCTCGGGGCGCTTCAGAATGCGCCGCAGAGCGAACCCGAGGGCGAGCCTCAGGGTGTGGCCGATCAACACACTACGTCAGATAAGTGGCAGGTGCTTGTCGTTACGGTACCGGGCGGCCCTTCTGCTGTGGAAGTTGAGTCTCGCCGCAGAGTCCGTTACGCCATTCTGGCTGGCTTGAACAATACCGGGCGTGTTCCCGAGGACGAGGATCACATCTCGTGCCTGACGCTGGGCACAGACAAAGTCGGCCAGGAGATTCCCTACGAAACCTTTATCGCCAACCAGTTACCGGGAGCCGAGCCGGCGACAGCGATTCGCAGCGAACGGAAGTCGAGCACCAGGCTGGCGCTTTTATGGGTACGGGAAGAGGTTCTTCGGGATACGCCCATCGCACACTTGGAGCAATTACGAATCGCGGCGTGCGGTAAGCGCGGCACACCTTCGAAGTGCACACCGGTCATGAAGGTGATTGGCCCTGCGTATTCGTCGACCCTGCTTGCGATGAGGTCGGAGGTTGCGAGCCCCAAGGTAGTGAAGCCAGAGGTTGCGGGCAAGAGCGGTGACGTCGACTACGCAACCATCGAAATCTATTCGCCCTTCGCCAGTGCAGAGGATGCTTTGTTGGCGCCCGCGCGATCACTCCAGTCAGCACCCGCCGCAGTGGAGGAGGCAGGCAAGCCTGAATTGAGATTGCTACGCACGGCGTCGGACGACCGAATGCTCGCAAAGATCATGATCGGCGAATTGGCTCGCCGCGGAGTTGCCCCAGCGAGCAAAGTTGCCTGCCGGCTAGATGAACAGAAGTGTGCGAAAGGGGGCGGATGGGCTCGCAATAACCGCGTGGCAATCATTTCAGAGTGGGATTCGTTTTACAGCCGTGCATTGCTTCATAGCTTCAAGGAAGAAGTGACGCAACAGACGGGTTGGTGCGAGCCGCAGGAGCCCAATTGCAAGGCGAGGGCCGTCGTTGATGACTATGTCCTCAACTACAGTTACCTGCGGGGGCTCGATGGTCGCCTCGCGAGTGACGCCGCGGCCAAGCAGGATGACTCTGACAAGGACAGCAAGTCCTCAGGTAGTAGTGCTTTCGACAAGGGCGCACCGGAACGAACCGATGGGACCGCCCAGCTTGATTATCTTCGCCGCTTGACCGATCGCATCGCAGACGCCGATAGCGCTTTGCGTACGCGTGGCGAAGATGGCATCGGCGCCATCGGGGTGCTGGGCAACGACGCCTATGACAAGTTGCTGGTGGTGCAGGCTCTCAAGCAGCGCATGCCCGACAAGTTGTTTTTTTCCACCGATCTTGATGTCCGCATGCTGCAGCGGGATCAGGCGCTCTATTCACGCAATCTGATACTCGCCTCGCCGTACGGGCTCACTGTTACACCGTCCTTGCAGAAAGACGTTCCCCCGTTTCGTGACAGCTTGCAGAGCGCAGCCTTCGTCGCACTGCAAATCGCGCTGGATGAGAATGACTTTGAGTTCAAGCGAGGGCGCCTGGCGGTGCCTGGAGGTAGCAGATCAACCGTTCGTGCGTCGCTCTTTCCCGGCATCTATGAAGTGGGCCGCTCCGGCTTTGTTCCCCTGCCGATTGGCAACGTATGGCCGCCAGTGACGAAAGCACAGGGGGTGCTTGATCTTGCAGCCTATCAAGAGCCGCCGCCTGATCCGTTTCCCGCCTTTTCGAAAGGCTCCCAACAGATGGTCGCTGGCATCCTGGACTACTTCCACATAGGCTGGTTAGTCATGGTGGTCGGCTGTCTCGCCTTGCTGATCGGCTGGTACAACACCTTGGTGTGCCAGGGAAGCTCGCTACCGACATGGGTACGCATGCTCCCCATGCTTGTGGGTCTCGCTGCGGCAATGTGCGTCTGGTTATCAGTTTCCTACATGCAGGTTGAGCCGATGTGGCTGGCCTGCATTCTCGTGGCACTGGGTCTGACTGCTACGCGCCTGATCAGCGTTCGCGAGTCGAAGACAGAGCAGCGAAACCAGCAGCATCTCGTTTCCTGGGCGCCTGCCTGGTACGTGATCACCCCTGTCACGATCTTTCTGTTGGTTGTTTTGATGGTTTATCAGAATCGCGAATTCTGGACGGACCATGGTCAGGGTGAGCCCATGTTTCTGTTCGAGGGAATCAGTGCCTGGCCCGGGCTGGCCTTGCGTTTCATCGCGCTTCTGATCTCTCTATTCTCGCTGGCCTGGGGATGGTCACGCCTGCGCGACAACAAGCAGCAGATCATGGCTGAGTTCGGCCTCAAGGAAGCAACCGGCAACAATCTCCTGTTTGGGTTGTGCAGGATTGCACGTGGTCAGGCCCGGATCGGCAACAAGAGGGTGAAGGCACTCGGCAAAAGGATCGAGGCATTGGCGAAGTTGTTGCGGGACACGTTGTTCCCATTCAATGAAAACTCGATCGCAGAGCTTGATTCGCCGCTCAAACAGGGTGAAGACCCCGGCAAGTTCCGAGGTGGTCTACGCCCGAAGATAAGCGTCCATCGCTTCTGGAGCGTGCATTGCTACAGTGGTTCGTTCTTCGCGCGTTTGCTGCGCGCGGCGCTGTTGACGTGGATGTTCTCACTTCTGAGTAGCCTGCTCTTTGTGATCTGGCCGCTTGAGAGCTCTCCCATACGTGGGTCGGTGAAGCATTTCATGCCGATCATGACCTGGGCGTTCTGGGCCGGACAGTTGCTCGTGTTCTGGGTTGTCGATGCAAATATCATTCTCGTTCGGTTCATCAACACCTTTATCCGTGTTCATACGGTTTGGCCTGCAAGCCTGCAGGCGGAGCACGAGAGAATGTTCGGTGTGCGCAAGCATCCCTGCGTTGATGACTGGGTAGATCTGCGCCTGATCGCACGCCGCACGGAGGCGGTAAACATGTTGATTTACGCGCCCGTGATTGTCCTCATCGTGCAGCTGCTGTCGCGCAGCGATCTTTTCGACAACTGGGCGACGCCTCCCAGTATCGTGATCACTCAGGCTGTCAGTGTCCTGATACTTTTCCTGGCCGCATTGGGGCTTCGTCGCACAGCCGAGCGCGCGCGTTCAAGCGCCATTGTCCGGATTGATGAGTATCTTTTGAGCAAATCCACGATCGAGAACACGACCTTCCTAAAACAGTTGCAAACGATGCGTGAGCAGATCCTGAAACTCAATAACGGAGCGTTTTCTCCCTACTCGGAGCAACCCATGGTCAAGGCGATCATGATGTCGCTCACGGGGATTGGTGGCACGGCCATAGCGAACGTCTTGTCGCTCGCCAAGTTCTGACTCGTCAGATGTGTTGCGGCGTGAGTTGTGATGCGTGAGCAGAAATGAAAATGGGTGGCCAGGCCACCCATTTTCATTTTCAAAGCAGTCTCGCAAGTGCTTCAGGTACGCAATTTCCGCACGCGCTCCGACGGCGTAATGATGTCGGTGAGGCGGATACCGAACTTGTCATTCACGACCACCACTTCGCCTTGCGCGATGAGGGTGCCGTTGACCAGCACGTCCATCGGTTCGCCCGCCAGCGCGTCGAGCTCGACGACGGAACCGTGGGCGAGTTGCAGCAGGTTGCGGATCGAGATCTTGGTGCGGCCCAGTTCAACCGTGAGCTGTACGGGGATGTCGAGGATCAGGTCGAAGTCATTCATCGACGTGGTTTTCGGACCACTGCCTGCGTCGAAATTCTGGAAGCTGGCCGGCTGTGCGACTGGCGCGGCGGCGGCATCAGCCACGACCTGTTCCTGCATCGCGGCAGCCCAGTCGTCATCGGTTATGTCGTCGGCGGCATCAGCCACGTCCATGAAGTTGTCATCAGCCATTGTCACTACTCCCAAGTTTGGCGGCGATTAGATTGATTTCGGTGTCTTCCGGCGGGATGAAGCGGTCCACCTTCAAGGCGTAATGGCCGCCCTGAACGCCGTACTGGCATTCCAGTACGCCGACGCCGTCCACCGTGGCCTGTACGTTTTCAGAAACGTCCAGCGGGATCACGTCGCCGATCTTGAAATTGACGATGTCTCGCAGCGACACGGTGGCCGTTGCGAGTCGTGCCGTCAGTTTGATATCCACGGCCTGGACCTGCTTGGTCATCAGGCTGATCCAGCGCTTGTCCTGCGTGATGTGGTCCGACTGCATCGAGCTGTAGAGCACGTCGCGAATCGGCTCGACCATCGAATAGGGGAAGCAGATATGCATGTCCGCCTGCGCGCCGCCGAACTCCAGTGTGAAGGTCGTGGCGACGACGATTTCGCTTGGCGTGGCGATATTGGCGAACTGCGAATTCATTTCCGAACGGATGTACTCGAACTGCAGCGTGAACACCGGTGCCCACGCGCGTTCGTACTCGGCGAACACGACCTTCAGCAGGCCCTGGATGATGCGTTGCTCCGTTGCCGTGAAATCGCGGCCTTCGACGCGGGTATGGAAGCGCCCGTCACCGCCGAACATATTGTCGACGACGAGGAACACGAGGTCAGGGTCGAACACCATCAGGCCGGTGCCGCGAAGCGGCTTGGCGAGCACGAGATTCAGGTTGGTCGGCACCACCAGATTGCGTACGAATTCGCTGTACTTCTGCACGCGGATCGGGCCGACCGACACTTCCGAATTGCGGTGCATGTAGTTGAACAGGCCGATGCGCAGATAGCGCGCGAAACGCTCATGGATGAGCTCCAGGGTCGGCATGCGCCCACGGACGATTCGCTCCTGCGTGGCGAGGTCGTACGAACGGATACCGGTAGTGTCATCACCACCGGCTTCCGGTTCGTCAAGGTCGCCGGTGACGCCGCGCAGTAGCGCGTCAACCTCGTCCTGGGAGAGAAAGTCCTGGCCCATCTTTTAAACTCGACCTGGTTTCTGCTGCGTTATTAAGTGGATTACTGAACGATGAATTGGGTAAAGAAAACGGCGATAACAGGTGCTTCTTCTTCAGCCACGTCTTCATCCTTCTTCTTGCGTTTGGCGCGCTTGGGTGGTTCGTACCCGAGCACTTCGTTAACCGTGACCTTGATGTCTTCGGCAAGCTGTTCGCGGCCCTCTATCGAAATGATTTCGGCGGCCTTCTTGCTGCCTGCGAGACTCAGGATTTCGTGACGAATCTGTGGCATGTAGGCCTTCAGCTCTTCACCCTTTTTTTCATCGGCGACACGCAGGGAAACAACGGCCTGCAGGAATTGCTCGCCCGCCGTGGCGTCAGCCTGCAGATTGACGGTGAAGGCCTCCAGCGCAATAAAAACAGGAGGCTTCTTGGGTTCGTTGCTCTTTACTGCGTGCTTGCTCTCCGAACTTGCTTCCTCGCCATTCCCGGTAGCGCTGCCCTTCTTGTGGCCCATCAGGTAGCCGATGCTTGCGCCTAGCGCCAGGGTCACTACCACTGCTCCAACAATGATGATCAGCAGCTTCTTGCTCTTTTTTGGCGCCGGAACTGGGCCTTCGTCCTTCTTTACTTCCTTGGTTGCCATGTCTTTACCTTGCAGTCTCAGGGTATTGTCGCGTGTCGAAACAGTTCGCCAAGCCTTGAATAACGGACAAACCCGGTAGTAAATGAAGGGTTGAGACGTAACTCGATTATTTTTGTCTATTGCAAGTTGAGACGTATGCCGCTCGCGGGGCTACGAAGTCAGGCAAAGGTGTCGACGAGGCCTGCGCCCTGTCGTGTCCATTGGCCGGATGTCGTGCCTGTCATGCTGCTGATGCCCTGCATATTGCCGCCCATGCCGGTGCCGCCTGACTGGCGCCGTTCACCGTGGCTGTTGTTCTGACTCTGACCGCTCTGACCGGCACTCACATCGGCCTGGCCCAGCTGAATGCCCGCTTGCGCCATCAGCTCGCGCAGCTTTGGCATGGCGTCCTGCAGCGCTTCACGCGCGACCGGGTTGGCCACCATGAAGCTGGCGTTGGCCTGATCGCCGTTCATATGAATGGAGACTTCAATGCGCCCAAGCTGCGGTGGTGTCAGGATCAGGTCGGCACGGTTGCTGTCTGACTTGGCGGTCCAAAGTACGCGTTGCCCGACCTCATCCGCCCAGCCCTGGCGGCCGATGGGCGTGGCCACCGTATGCGTGGAGGGCGCTTGGGTCGCTTGCGGTTGTGCCGCGTTGTTCATCTGCATGCCGGTGCGAACATCGCCGGTCTGGCTTGCTCGATCGAGGGCTGCTGCAAAGCTGCTTTCCTGATCGGCGCTCGCGGCATGGGCTTTGCCGTTGCCTTGACCGGCCAAAGCCAACAAGGATTGCTCGTCGTTCGCCTGCTGATCATTGCCCGAGCCGTTGGCAGGGGTGCCTTTGTTATCAAGCGTCGCGGCTGAGCCCTGAAGTGCCAGCGCTTGTTCGGCGGAGGTGGAAGTTGCCGTGCCGGCGGCAAGGTTTGCCGCCGGAACGGCAGCTTTGTCATCCTTGGGTAGGAGGGCCGCGATGCCTGGCTCGGCTGCCTGCTTGTCGGTGGCATCCGTCGTCGTAGCATCAGCCGCTGCGCTTGCGTCTGCCTGGTTGTTCGCGGTCAGGCCTGCGGCGGCCAGCAATTGCGCCAGATAGGCGGGCGTCGTGGTGACGGTGTCGCCTTCGGTGATCTCGTCTTTTTGTACGGACTCCGTCTTGCTGTCAGTCTTTTCGGCCTTGCTGGCGGGCTTTTGGGCGGATTTTGGCGCGTCGGCCTTGGCACTCGCCTTGTCCGCTGCAATCTGCTTGTCGCGGAGTACCTGCGAGAAAGGCGACTGGCCGTTGCCTTGCGATACCGCGTTATTGTTGATGCCGCCTTGCGTTGGCGCTGCCGCGGCGACGGGCAGGAGGGGCGATACTTTACTGACTTCGGGCATGGCTGCTGTCCTTTGAATTGCGTCGTTCAGCGATCGGCTTGCAATGATCTCTGACAGCGCTACAGCAAAGCCTGTGCCAGTTCTTTTGGGGACCTAGTCCTCGCTCTTGCGGAATTGTTTGACGGCGTGTTCGTCGCTGATGGTCTGTTCCTGCTTATTTTGCTTGCGCTGTTCTTCGAGGATCTGTCGCTGCGAGAGGGCGTCGAAGGCCTTCATGCGGTTGCGCTCATGCATCCATTGCTGCTGACCGTTGGCGGTCAGGCGTTTGGATTGATTGACGACATCCTGTTGCGACTGGATCGCGTCGTCGAGTTTGGCGATGAAGCCCGAATAATTGCGCCACGCGTCCGGCGCCATGCCGTCGCGCGCGGCCTGCATGAAGCGGCTGCGGTATTCGAGCCGGTATTGCACGAGCATTTCCAGCTTCACTTCGCAGGCCTGTTCGCTCGCCAGCAGCTCGCCGAGGCGTCGCGTGGCCTCGTCAACCTTGTCGTGGGCGTGATTGAGCAGAGTCTTGATCGGATTGTTCTGGGAGCTCATGGGGGACTCTTGCTGTCGTTGCTGATGTTGTTACGTGGTCGGGCGTTACTGGCGGGATGTGCCGAACAGACTGTGAAGACCGTTGAGACTGCCTTCGAAATCGGCTTGCTCTTCGATTTTTTGTTGCAGGAAGGCCTCGAGCGCGGGGTACATGCGCACCGCTTCGTCGAGCAAGGGATCGGCACCCGCTTGATAAGCACCGACTGCGATCAGGTCGCGTGAGCGTTGATAGCGCGAGAACAATTGCTTGAAACGTCGCACCAGGTCGAAGTGAGCGGGGCGGATCAGGCCGTGCATGGCGCGCGAGATGGATTGTTCCACGTCGATGGCGGGGTAGTGGCCCTGATCGGCCAGCGCGCGGGTGAGCACGAAGTGACCATCAAGGATGGCGCGTGCCGAATCGGCGATCGGATCCTGCTGATCGTCACCTTCGGCCAGCACCGTGTAGAACGCCGTGATCGAGCCGCCGCCTTCCGGGCCGTTACCGGCGCGCTCGACGAGCGCCGGCAGGCGCGCAAACACAGAGGGCGGGTAGCCGCGCGTGACCGGCGGCTCGCCGATGGCCAGCGCGATTTCGCGTTGTGCCATGGCATAGCGTGTCAGCGAATCCATGATCAGCAACACGTTCTTGCCCTGATCGCGGAAGTACTCGGCCACGGTGGTGGCGTAGGACGCCGCTTGCAAGCGCATCAGCGGGCTGGTGTCGGCGGGCGCCGCGATGACGACCGAGCGCGCCAAGCCTTCGGCGCCAAGATTATGCTCAATGAATTCCTTCACCTCGCGGCCGCGTTCGCCGATCAGCCCGACGACGATCACGTCGGCGGCGGTGTAGCGCGCCATCATGCCGATCAACACCGATTTGCCGACGCCCGATCCGGCGAACAGGCCGAGACGCTGACCGCGCCCGACCGTCATGAGGCTATTGATGGCGCGGATACCGACATCGAGGCTGCGATCAATTGGCGCACGCGCCAGCGGATTGATCGGGCGGCTTTGCAGCGAGCGCGACTGTGTGGTGTTGAGCGGGCCGAGGCTGTCGAGCGGCCGGCCGGCGCCGTCGAGAATGCGGCCGAGCAGGCCGTCACCGACGGGCAGGTGTTTGGCGCGATCCGAGGCGCGGCGACGTGGCTCGATGCGAACGGCCGCCGAGGCAGTCGGTTGCACGGGTTCGTTGGGAATGACGTGCGCGCCAGGTGCCAGGCCGAACACATCGTCGGTCGGCATCATGAATAACTTGTCGCCTGAGAAGCCCACAACTTCTGCTTCGACACGACCACCACCCGGCACCAGCACACCGCAGCCCGAGCCAAGCGGCAGCTTGAGGCCGGCCGCTTCCATGACGAGGCCGTTGATACGCGTCAGACGACCGGAATGCTGAAAGGCGGATGCAGCGCGCGTGAGCTTGCGGCAGTCCTTGAGAAACGCGCGCCAGTTCTGACCGAAATGTTCCATCGGGTAAGGTCCTGTCTGGCTGGATCAGTCTTCGGAGAATTGCGCGGCGGCGTCGCGAGAGATGTGTTCGACGACGCGACGCCAGCGCGTCGTGATTTGCGCATCGATCTGGCCACCTTCGGACTCGATGAGGCAACCGCCGCGCTCCACGGCATCATCCTCGCGCAGGCGGTGTCCTGTGGTACCGAATTGCTCGCCAAGGTATTGATGGACCAGCGCTGCGTCGAGTGGATTCACACGCACGGTTGCACCTGTCTGCGGCACCATCGCGAGCGCTTCGCGAATCACCGCGATCACGGTTTCCGGCTGGGTCTTCAAGGTGTCGCGCACGACCTGGCGTGCAACCTCCAGCGCCAGCGCCTGGATTTCCTCCGCCACTTCCTGATCGAGATGGGCCAATGCCGTATGCATGGATTGCAGTAACTGGTTCAGCTCGGCCGCCTCAAGGCGTCCGCGTGCGCTGCCCTCTTCATAGCCCGATGCGTAGCCTTCCTTCCAAGCTTCCTGGTGCATGGCATCGATCTCTTCCGCAGTCGGAAGGGTGATGCCTGGTATCAGCTCCAGGTGACTTTCGACAGGTTCTGTGGGCGCGACCGGTTGCTCGACGCTGGGTGGCGCTGGCCGCGACTCATTGTCGAAATTGACAAACTCGGCGCGCCGGAAAGCGCCTGATGCCTGATTGTTCTGGATGACTGATGTCACGGAAGTTTTACCGGGTCGCTAGTTTTGAAGAGAGGCAGATCAAAGCAGAGAGGGGGCTCAAACAAATGAGTCTTCGCCGCCTTTGCCACCGAGCACGATCTGTCCTTCTTCCGAGAGGCGGCGCGCCACCTTAAGGATTTCCTTCTGTGCTGTTTCCACTTCCGAGAGGCGTACCGGGCCTTTCGACTCGAGGTCCTCGCGCATCATCTCCGCAGCACGGCTCGACATGTTCTTGAACACTTTCTCGCGCATTTCCGGGCTGGCGCCCTTGAGCGCCAGTATCAGCTGATCGGACTGCACTTCGCGCAGGATGACCTGCACGCCACGGTCATCAATATCCAGAAGATTGTCGAACACGAACATCTCGTCGAGGATGCGTTGCGCAAGGTCCGGGTCGTATTCGCGCACATTGTCGAGAATGGCCGTCTCGGCTGCGTTGCCAACGAAGTTGAGGATTTCCGCCGCATGCCGCGTGCCGCCCATCGAGGTCTTCTTCAAGGCATTCGTCGAGCCTGACAATACGCGCGTGAGGGCTTCGTTGAGCTCCTTCAGTGCGGTCGGCTGCACGCCATCGAGCGTGGCGATGCGCAGCAGGACATCGTTGCGCTGACGCTCGGTGAAGTGCTTGAGGATTTCGCCGGAGTGGTCGTATTCGAGGTGCACCAGAATCGTGGCGATGATCTGCGGGTGCTCGTTCTTGATCAGGTCGGCGGCGGTAGCAGCATCCATCCATTTCAGCGATTCGATGCCGGCCGTGTCAGAGCCTTGCAGCACACGCGAAATCAGGTTGGCCGCGCGCTCGTCACCGAGTGCCTTGGTGAGCATGACGCGAATGATCTCTTCGTCGGGCTCGATGTGCGAGCCGTGTGCGGCGTAGAGCTGCATCTTTTCGACAAGTTTTTCGACGCGTGTGCGCGGCTGCGGTGGCAGCTTGGCCATGGCCGCGCCGAGCTTCTGTACCTCGCGCGGCGACATGTGCTTGAGCACCTCCGAGGCCTCGTCTGAGCCCAGCGCGAGCAGCAGCATCGCGCAGTTTTCCATTCCTTCGTTAACGTCCTTCGCCACTTGCCGAGCTCCCCATCCATTCCTTCAACATCTGCGCAATCATCTTCGGGTCCTTGGCCGCAATTTCGCGGGCGCGCGCTATCTTCTTTTCGAAGCTCATCTTGGCCAGCTCCGCCGCCAGCACCTCTGGCGGGATGTCCACGTCCAGGGGCTCCTCGCCCTCCGTCGCGGCCACGGCCGGGACTTCGCCTTCCTCGCCTTCTGCGGCCTCCGGTGGTGGCGGCATGAAGGTGTCCATAAGCGGCCGGATAACGGCGCGCCAGATAAAGAACACCACGGCCAGAAGCAATAGCCAGCGCAGTGCTTCCTTGAGCATGGGCAGGTTCGACGGGTCTTTCCACGGTGGCACGGCAGCAACTTCTTCGTGAGCCGCTTCGGTGAAAGGCGTATTGGCGAGGTTCAATGTGTCGCCACGGGTTTCATTGAAGCCGACGGCCTCGCGCACGAGGTCGTTGATCTTCTTCATTTCAGCATCGGTGCGGGCGACAGTCCTCACTAGGCCCTTGGGGTCTTTCTCAGAGCGGTTATTGACCACCACGGCGACCGACAAACGCTTGACCGAGCCTAGCGAGCGCTTGACGTGCTGCACCGTCTTGTCGAGTTCGTAATTGACGGTCGAACTCTTGGTCGAGTTGAGCGGTGCACTCTGCGTTCCCGCGGCTGTCTGGTTGAACAGCGGTGGTGAGGTGATGGGCGCCGTTGCCGGCACTGGTGGCTGATTCGTCAAGGCACCTGGTACCCCCAGAGGCGGGGGCTGATTTGTGATGTTTTCGTTGTTCTGCTGGCTGCGAATGGCGGTGCTCGGCGAAGGGTTCGGCCTGTAGGTTTCCGACGTCTGTTCGGTGGAGTCGAAGTCCACGTCGGCTGTTACCTGCGCGCGGAAATTGCCATGCCCCAGTACCGGCGCAAGAATCGTCTCGATGCGCTTGCTATAGCCGTTCTCTACATCTTCGACGTATCCCAGTTGAGTGGAGTCGAGGCCCATGGAGCGTTGGTCACGCGCATGCGTCAGCAGGTTACCGTTCTGATCAATGACGCTGACCTGATCTGATGAGAGTTCCGGCACGCTGGCCGCGACCAGATGAACAATGCCGGCCAGCTGTTGCGGCTCGAGTTTGCGTCCCGGAATGAGCGCCACTACCACAGAGGCGGTGGGCTTTTGTTCGTCACGCAGGAACGCGGACTGCTTCGGGATGGCCAGATGCACGCGCGCGCCGCTGACGGCAGCCAGCGACTGGATGGTGCGTGCCAGCTCGCCTTCGAGACCACGCTGGTAATTGATCTGCTCATTGAATTGCGACACGCCGATCTTCTGCGTTTCCAGCAATTCAAAACCTACCAGACCGCCCTTGGGCAGGCCTTGCGAGGCCAGCATCAGACGCAGCTCGTTGGCGCGGTTCTCTGGCACGGTGATCGTCGCGCCGCCGTTCTCGACGTGATAGGGCACGTTCTGCTGTTGCAGGGCCGTGATGATGGCGCCGCCGTCTTTCTCTGCAATATTGGAGAAGAGGATCGAGTATTGCGGCTTGTTGCTCCACAGCCAGACGCCGACCAGCAAGGCGATCGCGACAGCAAGTGCGACGGCGCCAGCAATTTTCTGGCGCTGGCTGAGCTTGTTCAGGTTGTCGGCGATCACCTGAAAAGGCGAGGGCACGGATGCGGCAAGAGTGTCTTCGGCGGCCATTGCGTCTTTGTGTTTATGTTGTCCGTCACGCGCATGCGTATGAGCGTGCAAATCGTGGACGGAATCCCATTTGTGATGACGCATTCTCTACTCGCAGCCTGGCCGGCAACTGCTCGATAAGCGGCAAGTTCTGCCGCCTTCTCCACCTGCACGCATTGCCGCCCTGCGCCTAAAGTGCGATGCCGGGAGAAGCCTCTATTTGACCTCCTTCCAATGAGCCCTGCTTGAACCTGTCTTGAGCCAATTTTGAGTTCCGCCAACCCGCAAACCCTCGAAACCGCAATGAGCCTGCCTGGTGTCCTGCCATCGCTGGCGGCCGCGCCGACCATGGACGCGGCAAGTCTTGCCGAGGCTTTCCAGGTTTTTGCACGTGCCTCCGACGAACTTACGCAGGCCTACAGCGGCCTGCAGGGCCAGGTCAGTGTCCTCACCGAACGCCTCAACCTGCTGCTGGCGGCCTTGCCGGCCGGCGTTGTTGTGCTGGACCAGCAGGGCAGGGTCGAGCAGGTCAATCGCGCCGCGCAGGACATGCTGGGAGATGTGACAGGCGTGGACTGGCAGGGCTTTGCCGCAGGCGCTTTCGTGGCGACGGATACACCCGGTGAGTGGGCGCTTTCCGGCAAGCTTGAAGAGGCGCGCATATCCATCTCCGCCACCGCGCAGAGTACGACTGGCGGGCGCATCGTCCTGTTGCACGACGTCACTGAGGCTTGGCGCATGCGCGTGTCGGCGGCGCGCAACGAACGCCTTGCCGCGATGGGCGAAATGGTGGCTTCGCTGGCGCACCAATTGCGCACGCCGCTGGCCGCAGCGCTGCTCTATACGGGTCATCTCGCCAGCGTGCAACTGCCTGCGCCGGATCGCGTCAAGGTGGCCGATCGTGCTGTGGAGCGTCTTCGCCACCTCGAAAAACTCATCAAGGACATGCTGATCTTCGCGCGTGGTGAGGCGCTCGGACGTGAAGTGTTCGGTGTGTGCGATCTGCTCCTGGAACTCGGCGTGACCATCGAACCGGTCGCGCAGCGGCACGGCATCACGTTCCATCAGGATTGCCAGGCGGCCGGCCAGCAACTGTTTGGTAATCGCAAGGAGATTGCCAGCGCCCTGATCAATCTTCTCGAAAATGCCATACAGGTACTCGGCGACAGCGGTGAAGTGAGCCTGTCCGCAGTGCAGGAGGGCGAGGAGATTGCCTTCGCCGTACGCGACAACGGCCGCGGGATTCCGCTGGAGTTGCAGGCGCGCCTGTTCGAACCTTTTTTTACAACACGTGCCGACGGCACCGGCCTCGGCCTCGCGATTGCGCGTGGCGTGGCGCGCGCGCACGGTGGCGACATCTACCTCCGATCCGGACCGGGCGAGGGCAGCGAGTTCCGTTTTGTACTCCCGCAAGCCGTTGCCGAAACAGTTGGCGAAGTTGAACCTTCAGAGCAGGAAACCCGATGATAGAAGCGCTCAGTATTCTGGTTGTTGATGATGATGCCGCCTTGCGCGACGCCATCAGCATGATTCTCGAAGCGGCCGGACATCGCGTGAAGCTCGCCGCCAGCGGGCCGGAGGCGCTCACCGAACTGGAGTCGACCAGCTTCAATCTGGTCATCTCCGACCTGCGCATGGACCCGATGGATGGCTTGACGCTGCTGTCCAATATCCGCGCGAAGCATACGCAACTGCCCGTGCTGCTGATGACCGCATTCGGGGACGTCGACAAGGCGGTTGCCGCGATGCGTGGTGGCGCCTGCGACTTCCTCATGAAGCCCTTCGAGTCCGATGTGTTGCTCGAAAACGTGCGCCGTCATGCGACGATCGCGCCGAGCCAGGACGACATGATTGCTGCCGACCCGCGCACGCGGAACGTGCTCGCGCTGGCCGCCAAGGTTGCAGAGACCGACGCCAGCATCATGCTTACCGGCGAGTCCGGTACCGGCAAGGAAGTATTCGCGCGCTACATCCATCAACACTCACGTCGTCGCGCGGGTCCGTTTGTGGCGATCAATTGCGCGGCCATTCCCGAAAATCTGCTCGAAGCGACCTTGTTCGGCTATGAGAAGGGCAGCTTCACCGGCGCGCAAACCTCGCAGGCCGGCAAGTTCGAGCAGGCGCAGGGCGGCACGATCCTGCTCGACGAAATCTCCGAAATGCCGATGGGCCTGCAGGCCAAGATGCTGCGCGTGCTGCAGGAGCGCGAAGTGGAGCGGGTGGGCGGCAAGAAGCCGATTGCGCTGGATATCCGGATCCTGTCGACCTCCAACCGCGACATGATGCGCGAGGTGCAGGCCGGGCGTTTCCGTGAAGATTTGTTTTACCGCCTGAATGTGTTCCCGCTGGCGATCCCCAGCCTGCGCGAGCGGCCGGCCGATGTGTTGCCACTGGCGCGGTATTTCATCGAGCGGCACGGCGAACGAATCGGCAAAACGGCAAGAATTGCCGATGAAGCAGCGGCAATTCTTGCCGCCTGGCGCTGGCCCGGCAATGTTCGTGAGCTGGAGAACACGGTGCAGCGTGCAGTCATCGTGGCTTCCGGCGACACCATTTCGGCGGATGATGTACGCCTCTGTCTCCCCGATGTTGGCGGCCAGTCCCAGATGACACCCGCCACCGAAGCTTTCGCCAACAACCTTGCTTACGAAGGTGGCAGCGCGGGCTACGGAATGCTGGAGAAGCACTCAAATCAGCAATCAAATCAATCGTCTGGCGTGGCGACAGAGAAGCCTGCGAGCATGCGTGACCTTGAGCGCCAGCACATTCTAGACACGCTCAAAGGCGTTGGTGGCTCGCGCAAGAAGGCAGTCGAGAAGCTCGGAATTTCGGAACGAACCTTGCGTTACAAGTTGCAGCAGTATCGTGAAGAGGGCTATACCGATCTGTGAGTTTGCAGGGGCCAGCTTCTTGGCATGTAAGCTGCTTAGGGTTCACTGAATTCAACAGGTAGGCGACCATGGATACACGCGGCATTGAACAGATGATCGGGCAGTTGAAAGCCACCACGGAACTGGCGGCTGGCAAAACCTCGTCTGCCCAGGCGACCGGCGGTGCCGACTTCGCGCAAGCGCTGCAAGGCGCCCTGCAACAGGTCAGCCAGGTGCAGGAAAGTGCGCAGCAGATGTCGCAGGATTTTTCGGCAGGTGACTCCAACGTCAACCTGCAGGACGTGATGATCAATCTGCAAAAGGCCAATATCTCGTTCCAGCAGATGGTCCAGGTGCGTAACAAGCTTGTCACGGCCTATCAGGACATCATGAATATCTCGGTTTGACGCAAACCGGGTATTAGGGATTTGGCAGGTACGGGCAATCAAGCGGCGACTTTCAGGTCGCCGTTTTTGTTTGTGACTGCTCTTTTCGGCACTGTCATAGAGCGTTGAAATATCCCTGTAACACAATGGAAATAATCTGGCGGCGTTCTTACTAACCCAATGGGGGAAACGCAATGCGCCAGACTTTTATTTCCGTTGTTGTTGCTACCGCCTTCGCCAGCCTGTCGCTGGCCGTGTCTGCTGCTGACATAACAGGCGCCGGCGCCTCATTCCCGGCTCCAATCTACGCAAAGTGGGCTGACGCTTATCAAAAGGCGACCGGCAACAAGATCAATTACCAGTCCATCGGTTCCGGTGGTGGTATCAAGCAAATCCAGGCCAAGACGGTTGATTTCGGCGCGTCCGACATGCCGCTGTCGCCTGAACAGCTAGTCAAGGACGGGCTGTCCCAATTCCCGACCGTAATCGGTGGCATCGTGCCAGTCGTGAATCTGGCGGGCGTCAAGCCGGGCGAACTGAAGCTGACAGGCGCTGTGCTCGCCGACATCTTCCTTGGCAAGATCACCAAGTGGAGCGACAAGGCGATCAAGGAACTGAATCCTTCCCTGAACCTGCCGGACAGCGACATCGGCGTCGTACGTCGTGCCGATGGTTCGGGCACTTCCTTCGTTTTCACCAACTATCTCTCCAAGGTTTCGCCTGAGTGGAAGACCAAGGTCGGTGAAGGTACTGCACCGCAGTGGCCGGTTGGTCTGGGCGGCAAGGGCAACGAAGGCGTTTCGGCTTTCGTGCAGAAGCTGCCGGGCTCCATCGGCTACGTTGAGTACGCTTATGCCAAGACGAACAAGCTGACCCACGCCCTGGTCCAGAATAAGGACAAGCAATTCCCGCAGCCGGATGACACGACCTTCAAGGCCGCTTCGACCTATGCAAAGTGGGACAACAACTTCAACGAAATCCTGACCGACGAACCAGGTAAGGACAGCTGGCCCATCACCAGCGCGACCTTCATCCTGGTCTATAAAAACCAGGACAAGCCTGCGCAAGGCGCCGAAGTGCTGAAGTTCTTTGAATGGGCCTACGCCAATGGCGACAAGATGGCCGAAGAGCTCGAGTACGTCGCACTGCCTGATGCCACCGTCAAGCTGGTCCGCACGTCTTGGGACTCGGTGAAGGACGCTTCCGGCAAACCAGTCTTCTCAGCCAAGTAAAGTAGAATCCCATGACTGTTTCGCTGGGTTCTGGCGGGGCAAGCTCCGGAGCCATCCTGGCTTCGGAGGGCGCCATGATGGAGAGTGTTGTCTTGAATACGCGGGCTGAAGGCGTTATCAGACGTCGCAAGACGGATCTGGGGGATGTGGCCTTCGCGTGGCTGACACGCTCGGTTGCTTTCCTCACGCTGATGACGCTTGCCGGCATCATCGTGGCACTCGCCATTGCCGCCTGGCCCAGCATCACGAAGTTCGGCTTCGGCTTCCTGACAACAACGGAGTGGAATCCGCCGATGGAGCGCTTCGGCGCTGTGGTGCCGATGTATGGCACCGTGGTGACTTCGCTCATTGCGCTACTCATCGCCGTGCCGGTCAGTTTCGGCATCGCGCTGTTTCTGACCGAGTTGTCGCCAGCCTGGCTGCGTCGTCCGCTGGGAACCGCCATCGAGTTGCTGGCGGCCATTCCCAGCATCGTTTACGGCATGTGGGGCTTGTTGGTGTTTGCCCCCGTGTTTTCCGAATATGCGCAGCCTGCCTTGGCGGGCACGCTGGGGAAATTGCCCTTCATCGGTAGCTTGTTCAATGGCCCGGCGATGGGTATCGGTCTGCTGGCGGCCGGCATCATCTTGGCCATCATGATCATTCCGTTCATTGCAGCGGTCATGCGCGACGTCTTCCTCGTCACGCCGCAGATGCTCAAGGAGTCTGCCTATGGGCTGGGCTGTACGACCTGGGAGGTTGTGTGGCGTGTGGTGTTGCCGCATTCCAAGGCGGGGGTCATCGGCGGCATCATGCTCGGTCTGGGCCGTGCGCTCGGCGAAACCATGGCGGTCACGTTCATCATTGGTAACACCAACATGCTTAGCTCGGCTTCGTTGTTCATGCCCGGCAACAGCATTACGTCTGCGCTGGCCAACGAGTTTGCGGAAGCGGGCCCCGGCTTGCACACCGCAGCCCTGATGGAGCTTGGCCTGATCCTCTTCGTCATCACGCTCGTTGTGCTGATGATCTCCAAGATGTTCCTTGCTCGCCTGTCGCGTCATGAAGGAACGAAATAATGGCCATGACAATTCTCAAGCGTCGCAAGCTGGTCAATGGCGTTGCGCTGACGCTGTCGCTCAGCGCAATGGCCTTCGGGCTGTTCTGGCTGGCGTGGATTCTTTTTACGGTGTTCAAGCTCGGCATCGGCGGCTTGTCGCTGGATCTGTTCTTCAAGATGACGCCACCACCGGGGACTGCTGACGGCGGTCTGGCGAATGCCATTCTCGGCAGTGTCATGATGGTTGGCCTGGGTACGCTGGTTGGCTCGCCGATCGGTGTGCTGGTCGGCATTTATCTCGCTGAATATGGTGTTGAGACACGGTTGGGGCGCCTGACGCGCTACGTCAATGACCTGCTGTTGTCGGCGCCATCCATTGTCATCGGCCTTTTCGTTTACGCGATGGTCGTCGCACATACCGGTCGATTCTCCGGTTGGGCAGGCGTGATCGCCTTGGCCTTGATCGTTGTGCCGGTAGTCGTACGTACGACAGAGAACATGCTTCTGCTGGTGCCGAACTCCTTGCGTGAGGCCGCGTTTGCTTTGGGTGCGCCCAAGCGCACGATGATCATGATGATCGCCATGCGTGCTGCCAAGTCCGGTGTTGCAACAGGCATCCTGCTCGCCATTGCGCGGATTGCCGGTGAAACAGCGCCGCTGCTTTTCACTGCCTTGTCGAACCAGTTCTGGAGCACCAGCCTGAACGATCCACTGGCCAATCTGCCTGTGACGATTTTCCGCTTTGCCATGAGCCCATTCGTGGAATGGCAGGGCTTGGCGTGGGCGGGTGTGCTGCTGATCACGCTGGGTGTGCTGGTGCTGAATATCGTGGCGCGCGTCTTCCTGCGCCAGGAAGCATCGCACTAAGAGCCTCGCACCGACACAGAACGAATTTATTGCATTGGAATAGTAATGAGCCAGCTCGTTTCGCAGATCGAATTCAAGAATTTCAATTTCTACTACGGCAAGTTTCATGCTCTGAAGAACATCAACCTGTCGCTGGCGCGTCGCCACGTCACGGCGTTCATCGGCCCGTCGGGTTGCGGAAAATCAACGCTGCTGCGCACGATCAACCGCATGTACGACCTGTATCCCGACCAGCGTGCCGAGGGCGAGCTGCTGCTCGAGGGCGACAACATCCTGCATTCGGATATTGACCTCAGTACCCTTCGAGCCAAGGTCGGCATGGTGTTCCAGAAGCCGACGCCGTTCCCGATGTCGATCTACGACAACATCGCTTTCGGTGTGAATCTGCACGAAAAGCTGTCGAAGGCCGAGATGGACGAACGCGTCGAATGGGCGCTGCGCAAGGCCGCACTGTGGGATGAAGTG
Source organism: Rhodocyclaceae bacterium (assembly GCA_035456105.1). Classification (GTDB taxonomy): domain Bacteria; phylum Pseudomonadota; class Gammaproteobacteria; order Burkholderiales; family Rhodocyclaceae; genus Viridibacterium. Next base: position 81,519 of record DATIDV010000020.1, read on the forward strand.
AAGGACAAGCTGCACAAGAGCGGCATGAGCCTCTCGGGTGGTCAGCAGCAGCGTCTGTGCATCGCACGCGGCGTGGCAGTGAAGCCGGAAGTGCTTCTGCTCGACGAGCCGACCTCGGCGCTGGACCCGATCTCGACGATGCGCATTGAAGAGCTGATCGACGAGCTGAAGGAAGAGTTCACCATCGTCATCGTGACGCACAACATGCAGCAGGCGGCGCGTATTTCGGACTTCACCGCTTACATGTATCTGGGCGAGCTGATCGAGTTTGGCGAGACGGACAAGATCTTTGTGAAACCGCAGCGCAAAGAGACCGAGGACTATATAACCGGCCGCTTCGGGTGACCGGAACCGCGCATAGGCGCTACTGCGCGGACCGATCTCAAGCCTGCGATGCTCGACGTACTCACGTACGACTGCGCTTCTCAACTTGACCTCGGTCCGCTCGCTACGGCCTCTGCACGATTCCTCGAGCACTACTGATCGAACACCAAGATCAAATACAAACCCCGTCAGGCGTTGCGCCTGGCGGGGTTTGTGTTTTTGCGGAGGTGCAGTTTGGGGGGCTCGAGGTAGTAATATCTGGCTTTCCCTCCGTTACCCGAAAGGAACACCCGTGAGTCTTGCTGTCCAACGAGCCGATTTCGATCGGTACATGGTGCCCGTGTTCAACCCGCTCGAGATGATTCTCGTCCGAGGTGAAGGCTCGCGCCTGTGGGATCAGCAGGATCGCGATTACATCGACTTCGGTGCCGGTGTGGCGGTGACTTCGCTCGGACATAACCATCCGGCGCTGGTGAAAGCGCTGCAAGACCAGGCAGCGAAGGTCTGGCATGTCTCCAACTACTTCACCAATGAGCCGGCATTGCGCCTGGCGAAGAAGTTGTGCGACGCGACTTTTGCCGAAGAGGTGTTTTTCTGTAATTCCGGTGCTGAGGCCAACGAGGCGGCGCTGAAGCTGGCACGCAAGCGCGGCGTCGATATCAACCCCGAGAAGGTCGAGATCGTGGCGTTCAATGGCTCGTTCCATGGACGCACGTTCTTGACGGTCTCGGTCGGAGGTCAGGCCAAGTATTCGTCTGGCATGGGCCCGAATCCGCCCGGAATCATTCATGTCGACTTCAACGACATCGAGGCGGTCAAGCGCGTCATCGGTCCGAAAACCTGTGCGGTGATCGTCGAGTCGGTAATCGGCGAGGGCGGCATTCTTCCTGCGACGCCGGAATTTCTGCAGGCCCTGCGCGACCTGACGAAGGCCAACGATGCGGTACTGATTTTCGATGAGATCCAGTCCGGCAACGGCCGTACCGGTGCGCTTTACGACTACATGAATACTTCGGTTGTGCCGGACATCCTGACCACTGCCAAGGGCTTGGGCTGCGGTTTCCCGATCGGTGCGATGCTGACCACGGCCGAAGTGGGTAACTACTTCAAGCCGGGAAGTCATGGTTCGACTTTCGGCGGCAATCCCCTTGCCTGCGCGGTATCGGAGGCGGCGTTCGACATCATCAACGATCCGACGCTGCTGGCAGGCGTGCGGTCCAAGGCTGAGCGCGCTGCCGGCGTGCTGCGTGCGATGGGCAAGCGTCTTGGCTGCTTCAGCGAGATTCGCTATGCGGGCCTTTGGTTCGGCTGCGAGTTAGGCGGGCCACTTGCAAATCGTGCCGGTGATCTGGTGAGCAAGGGCGCTGCAAATGGCGTGCTGATGCTGCAGGCGGGCCCGAACGTGCTGCGTATTGCGACCTCGCTGATCATCAGCGACGCGGAGCTTGACGAGGGTTTGCGTCGTCTGGAAAAGACCTGCGCCGAATTATTGGGCTGAAGTGGCGAAGTCGGGCAGGATCGAGCGCGTGGCATGCCGCGATCAGCTGTCGTGCACCCGCCTCCGGTCATGTGGTTTTAGTGTTGCGCGCTGCTTTCCGTTAATTTGTGTGACCTAGCGCGATGGCGTGAGCCAACATCGGTGATTTTCGGACCCCGGGCATGACAAAAAGTGTGACAAGTAACCTGACGACACGCGGGGAGGAAGGCCGAGGCACAGTAGATTTGCGCGACGTACTGGAGCAACTGGCCGGCAGAGCCGGGCGTGCGGGCTTCTTTGCTGACACAGGCAATGCCCTGGAAGATGTTGCCTGGCGTCTCAAGGAGATGCTGGAACTGGAGCTGCGAGAGAAAGAACGCATAGCCCTGGCCCTCGATAGCGCGCACGACGGTCTGTGGGACTGGGACCTCGCCGCCAACACAGGCTACCTGAGTCCGCAATGGAAAAAGATTTTTGGGTCTGGTGAGGAAGATCAAGGCCTTGGCTTGCGTGCATGGGAATCACGCGTACATCCTGACGATTTGCCCGGCGTGCAAAGCGTCCTCGCGGCACACTTGACGGGTCGTACAGAGGGTGTTGCGATTGAATATCGCGTGCGCCACGCGGACGGCAACTGGCAGTGGATAGGTAGCTATGGGCGCGTGGTCGAACGCGATGCTGAAGGCCGTGCGCTGCGCATGGTAGGCGTGCATCGCAATATCTCCGACCGCAAAATGTTCGAGAACGAGCTGCTGCGCGCCAAGGAAGTGGCTGAGTCGGCGAGCCGGGCGAAGGGTGATTTCCTCGCCAACATGAGCCATGAAATCCGCACGCCAATGAATGGCATCATCGGCATGACTGAGCTTGCGCTCGACACCCAGCTCGACTCAGAACAGCGCGGCTATCTGCAGACGGTGAAGTCTTCCGCCGAGTCACTGCTGTCCATCATCAACGATATTCTCGATTTCTCGAAGATAGAAGCCGGCAAGCTCGAGCTGGAAACCATTGAGTTTTCGCTACCTGCGGTGCTCGGCGATACCTTCAAGTCGCTCGCGTTGCGTGGCCATCAGAAGGGGCTGGAACTCATCTATGGCATCGAAACCGGGACGCCGCAGGTGCTGCGTGGTGACCCGAATCGTTTGCGCCAGGTCTTGATGAATCTGCTCGGTAACGCGATCAAGTTCACCGAGAAAGGCGAGGTCGAGGTCTCGGTCAAGCAGATAAGTCGGGCAGGTCGCAGGGCGCGCATCGAGTTTGCCGTGCGCGACACAGGCATCGGGATTGCGAAAGAAAAGCTGGAGGAAGTGTTTGGCGTGTTTTCGCAAGCCGATACGTCTACGACACGTCGCTATGGCGGCACCGGCCTCGGGCTGGCGATCTGTCGTCGGCTCGTCGAGTTGATGGGCGGGCGCCTCTGGCTGGAGAGTGAAGAAGGCCATGGCAGCGTTTTTCACTTCACGAGCGAAGTCGATGTGGTGCGCGATCAGCTGGCCAGCGAGCGCGTCGACAAGCGCTTTCAGGGCATGCGTGTCCTGCTGGTTGAAGATAGTCCGAGCGCTGCGCGCGAGCTGGGCGATACCTTGCGTCGCTGGGGCTTTCACGTCGCGCTGGCGTCCAATGGTGATGAAGCGAGCATGACCATGCGCGTGGCGCAAAAGTCTGGCGATGCCTTCGATCTCATGCTGGTCGATGCCAGAATGCCTGAGCCGGGCGGCTTCGAGTTGCCTTCGCGCTTTCACGCGGAGGGCGCGCCTTGCGACCGCATCATCATGATGCTGACGACCGAATCGCAGCGAAACGACGCGGCACGCTGCCGTCAGTTCGGCGTGCGTGCCCATGTCGTCAAGCCGGTGTCATCAGGCGATCTGCTTGATGCGATCCGTCTTTCCTTGAGTACAACCATTGATTCCGACGTGAAACTCGATGATTTCCGCATTGATGAGTCGCTTGCTGAAGCGGGCAACGTCGTGCGCCGCCGCGAAGTGCTGCTGGTGGAAGACAATCCGGTCAATCAGACCGTCGCGACAAAGGTGCTGGAGCGCGCCGGCTTCAAGGTCATTGTTGCCGGCGACGGTCAGGAGGCGATCGAGTGGTTCGAGAAACAGCGCTTCGACATCATCCTCATGGACGTGCAGATGCCGGTGTTGGGCGGGCTGGATGCAACGAAGGCAATCCGCGCACGTGAGGCTCGTCGTAGCTGGGCGATGTCCGGCCGCTGGGAGTCAGTGCCCATCATTGCGATGACGGCGCACGTCATGTCGGGTGATCGCGAACGTTGTCTGGATGCCGGCATGGATGACTATGTGGCCAAGCCGATCCAGCCTTCGGAGCTGTTTGCGGCCATCGAGCGCGTTTCAAATCGCAATGAGCGTACTGATACAGACGGCATTGCTCCTGTAGTCCTGGATGGCGGCAATGCCTTCAGCAATGACGGTACGCCGGTAGCTGACCTGGAGCAGACACGCAGCCTGCTGGAGGGGGATGAATCGGCCGTACAGGCATTGATTAGCGTATTCCTCGGCGATGTCGGCAATACCTGCAATAAGCTCCAGTCCGCTCTGCAGAAGGGCGATGGCAGGGCGCTGGGGGCAATTGCACATTCGGTGAAGTCGTCGGTAGGTGTATTCGGTGCGGCGCACGGCGCTGAAGCTGCACTGAAAGTCGAGATGGCGGGGCGGCACGGCGATTCGGCAGCGGCCGTAGCAGCTGCGCCAGCTCTGCTGGTTGAGCTCAATCGTCTCGCGGCTTACCTGCGCACCCAGTTAAAGTCTGAAAATTAGGATCTGACAGGGCTGTTCTGGCCTGCGGCTGACGCCAGATGCGTGCCTTGCCATTGCCGGAGACCCTGTAAAAAGCTACAATTCCGGAAATTCACTTAGCGGGATGGGCCCAGTGCTGCACTTGGGGACCGTCCCGTTTTTTACGTCACTGCTTTACGAGCCCCTGTGTTGCTGCAAGAGCTGCGAAAAGCCCGCGACGTGCAAGTGACCACCGAATACAGCACCCCAGACTTCAGGAGTTTTAACGTGGCCGACACCCTGCATGCCCTGCTTGCACTTGCTGATGGCACAGTGTTTTACGGACAAGGTCTTGGCGCTGTGGGCAAGACTGTTGGTGAAGTGGTGTTCAACACCTCCATCACCGGCTATCAGGAAATCCTTACCGATCCATCCTATTGCCGCCAGATCGTCACGCTGACCCACCCGCACATTGGTAATGTCGGCGTGAATGCCGAAGATGCCGAGTCAGCCAAGGTCTTCGCATCTGGCCTGATCATTCGTGATCTGCCGATCCGCATCTCGAATTTCCGCTCCGAGCAATCGCTCGATGATTTCATGAAGGCGCAGAACGTCGTCGGCATCGCAGGTATTGATACCCGCAAACTGACGCGCATCCTGCGTGAAAAGGGCGCGCAGGCGGGTTGTGTCATTACGGCGGCCTCGCTCAATGAATTCAATGCCGAAGCGGCCATCGCTGAAGCGCGCGGCTTCCCTGGCCTTGCCGGTATGGACCTGGCCAAGGTTGTCACAACGCAGAAGTCCTATCCATGGACCAGTGGCGAGTGGAAGCTCGGCAAGGGGTACGTCGAACAAGCTGAAGCGAAGTACCACGTCGTTGCCTATGACTTTGGTGTCAAGCGCAACATCCTGCACATGCTCGCCGAACGCGGCTGCAAGCTGACCGTTGTGCCTGCGCAGACCACTGCAGAAGAAGTTTTTGCGCTGAACCCGGATGGCGTGTTCCTGTCGAACGGCCCTGGCGATCCCGAGCCGTGTGATTACGCCATTGAGGCGTCGCGTAAATTTCTCGAGCGCAAGCTGCCGACCTTCGGAATCTGCCTCGGCCACCAGATCATGGGCCTCGCCGCAGGCGCAAAGACGCGCAAGATGAAATTCGGCCATCATGGTGGCAATCATCCGGTGAAGGATCTTGATTCCGGTCGCGTCCTGATTACGAGCCAGAACCACGGTTTCGAAGTGGATGTGACGACGTTGCCAGCCAATGTGCGCAGCAGTCATGTGTCCTTGTTCGACGGGAGCCTGCAAGGCTTGGCCTGGACCGATCGCCCGGCACTGTGCTTCCAGGGGCACCCTGAAGCGAGCCCGGGTCCGGCTGATGTGGCCTACCTGTTCGACCGCTTCATTGGTCTGATGGCTTCGGCAAAGAAGTAAGCAATAAACATTGAAAGGGCGTAGCCGTGGGCTGCGCCTCGTGAAATGCAATTCAGGTATTGATATGGCCAAGCGGACAGACATCCAATCCATCCTCATCATCGGCGCGGGCCCGATCATCATCGGTCAAGCCTGCGAGTTCGACTACTCCGGCGCGCAAGCCTGCAAGGCGCTGCGCGACGAGGGTTACAAGGTCATCCTGGTCAACAGCAATCCGGCTACTATCATGACCGACCCGAACATGGCCGATGTGACCTACATCGAGCCGATCACGTGGCAAGTGGTCGAGCGCATCATCGAGAAGGAACGCCCCGACGCCGTGCTGCCGACCATGGGTGGCCAGACCGCGCTGAACTGTGCGCTGGACCTGTGGCGCAATGGCGTGCTCGACAAGTACAAGGTCGAGCTGATCGGCGCCACGCCGGAAGCCATCGACAAGGCCGAAGACCGCCTCAAGTTCAAGGACGCGATGACCAAGATCGGTCTCGAGTCCGCGCGCTCGGGCATTGCCCACAGCATGGAAGAGGCGATGGCCGTGCAGGCCAAGATGGGTTTCCCGGCCATCATCCGCCCTTCATTCACCATGGGCGGCAGCGGCGGTGGTATCGCCTACAACATCGAAGAGTTTGTCGAGATCTGCACGCGTGGCCTCGATCTTTCGCCGACCAACGAACTGCTGATCGAAGAGTCGCTGCTTGGCTGGAAAGAATTCGAGATGGAAGTCGTGCGTGACCGCGCCGACAACTGCATCATTATCTGCTCGATCGAAAACCTCGACCCGATGGGCGTGCACACTGGTGACTCGATCACTATCGCGCCAGCCCAGACGCTGACCGACAAGGAGTACCAGATCATGCGTAATGCATCGATCGCGGTGCTGCGCGAGATCGGCGTGGATACGGGCGGTTCGAACGTGCAGTTCGCCGTCAATCCCAAGGACGGTCGCCTGATCGTCATCGAGATGAATCCGCGCGTGTCACGCTCTTCGGCGCTGGCCTCCAAGGCTACCGGTTTCCCGATCGCCAAGGTTGCCGCCAAGCTGGCTGTCGGCTTCACGCTGGACGAGCTCAAGAACGAGATTACGGGCGGCGCGACGCCGGCTTCGTTCGAACCCTCGATCGACTACATCGTCACCAAGGTGCCGCGTTTCGCCTTCGAGAAATTCCCGACAGCCAACGATCGCCTGACCACACAAATGAAGTCCGTGGGCGAGGTGATGGCGATTGGTCGTACCTTCCAGGAGTCCTTCCAGAAAGCACTGCGTGGTCTGGAGGTCGGCGTCGACGGTCTCAACAAGAAGACCAATGATCGCGAAGAGATCGAGAAGGAGCTCGGCGTGCCGGGTCCGGAGCGTATCTGGTACGTCGGCGATGCCTTCGAGAGTGGCATGACGCTCGAGGAAGTGCATAACCTGACCAAGATCGACCCTTGGTTCCTCGCGCAGATCAAGGACATCGTCGATCACGAGATGGAACTGGATGATCGCTCTCTCGGTTCGATCGATGCAGCCGAGCTGCGTCGCCTCAAGCGCAAGGGCTTCTCCGACCGTCGTCTCGCCAAGCTGCTGAAGACCGATGAGTCGACCCTGCGCGCGCGTCGCCAGGCGCTGGGTGTGCGCCCGGTCTACAAGCGAGTGGACACCTGCGCGGCCGAGTTTGCGTCGAACACGGCCTATATGTACTCGACCTACGAGGAAGAGTGCGAAGCGCAGCCGACCGACAAGAAAAAAATCATGGTGCTGGGCGGTGGCCCGAACCGTATCGGTCAAGGTATCGAGTTCGACTACTGCTGCGTGCATGCAGCGCTCGCCTTGCGCGAGGATGGTTATGAAACCATCATGGTCAACTGTAACCCCGAGACCGTGTCGACCGACTATGACACTTCCGACCGCCTGTACTTCGAGCCGCTGACGCTGGAAGACGTGCTGGAGATCGTCGCCATCGAGAAGCCGGTCGGCGTGATCGTGCAGTTCGGTGGCCAGACGCCGCTCAAGCTGGCGCGTGATCTCGAAGCCAACGGCGTGCCCATCATCGGCACCTCGCCGGACATGATCGACGCAGCGGAAGACCGTGAGCGCTTCCAGAAGCTGATCAATGACCTGGGCCTCAAGCAGCCTCCCAACCGCACGGCGCGTACCGAACCGGATGCGATCCGTCTGGCCGGCGAAATCGGTTATCCACTGGTGGTGCGCCCGAGCTATGTGCTGGGCGGTCGTGCGATGGAAATCGTGCACGAACAGAAGGACCTTGAGCGCTACATGCGTGACGCCATCAAGGTGTCCAACGATTCGCCGGTGCTGCTCGACCGCTTTCTCAACGATGCGACCGAAGTCGATGTGGATGCGCTGTCCGACGGCAAACAGGTCATCATCGGCGGCATCATGCAGCACATTGAACAGGCAGGCGTGCATTCGGGCGACTCCGCCTGTTCGCTGCCGCCTTACACGCTGTCGGCCGAAATGCAGGACGAGTTGCGTCGCCAGACCGAGCAGATGGCCAAGGCGCTCAACGTGGTCGGTCTGATGAACGTGCAGTTCGCCATCCAGGGCGAGACAGTCTATGTGCTGGAAGTGAATCCGCGAGCTTCGCGCACGGTGCCGTTCGTGTCCAAGGCCTGTTCGCTGCCGCTCGCCAAGATCGCTGCGCGCTGCATGGCGGGTCAATCGCTGGCAGAGCAGGGCATCAAGGGTGAAGTCGTGCCGCCGTACTACTCGGTGAAGGAAGCCGTCTTCCCGTTCAACAAGTTTCCGGGGGTGGATACGATCCTTGGCCCAGAAATGAAGTCGACCGGTGAAGTCATGGGCGTTGGCCGCACGTTCGGCGAAGCCTTCGTGAAGAGTCAGCTGGCTGCAGGTACGCGCTTGCCGGCTTCCGGCAAGGTCTTCATCAGCGTCAAGCCGACTGACCGTGAAAAAGCTGTGGAGGTTGCTCGTGACCTGGTTGCGCTGGGCTTTGCCCTCGTGGCTACCAAGGGCACGGCGACGCATCTGCAAGCCGCCGGCATTGAAGTCACGCCGGTGAATAAAGTCATGGAAGGTCGCCCGCATATCGTCGACATGATCAAGAACAACGAGATCGTGCTTGTCATCAACACCGTCGAAGAGAAGCGTCAGGCGATCGTCGATTCTCGTTCGATCCGTACCAGCGCGCTTGCCGCCAAGGTGACGGTCTACACCACCATCGAAGGTGCTCGCGCCGCCTGCATGGGCATGCGTCACCTTGCCGTTCTCGAAACCTATTCGCTGCAGAGCCTGCATGCCGAGTTGAATGGATAAGAAATAGACATGGCCAGTGTTCCTATTACTGTCAAAGGCGTGGAAATGCTCCGCGCTGAACTGCACCAGCTGAAGACCGTCGAACGTCCCCGCGTGATCGAAGCGATTGCTGAAGCACGCTCGCACGGCGATCTTTCGGAGAATGCCGAATACGATGCCGCCAAGGAGCGTCAGGGCTTCGTCGAAGGGCGTATCAAGGAAATCGAAGGCAAGTTGTCGGTTGCCCAGATCATCGATCCGAAGCTACTCGATGCCGATGGTCGCTGCGTATTTGGTGCCACCGTCGATCTCGAAGACCTCGAGTCAGGCGACAAGGTGACCTACCAGATCGTTGGCGATGACGAAGCCAGTCTCAAGGACGGCAAGATCTCGATCTCGTCGCCGATTGCACGCGCTCTGATCGGCAGGCATGCTGGTGACGTGGCAGACGTGCAGGCACCCGGCGGCGTGCGTTCCTACGAAGTGCTCGATGTGAAATACATCTGATCGCTATTGATCAGCAATGAATCGCGTCACGGACTATCTTTTCGTCGTCGCAGTGACCCTGTGGGTCGGCGTGTTGTGGGCACTCGGCCTTGTGGCTGCGCCTGTTTTGTTTCGCGAACTCAGCGATCGTGCGCTAGCGGGCAATCTCGCAGGTGCGATGTTTGCCGTAATGGCGTGGGTAGGGATTGGTGCAGCGACATACGCGCTGCTTTTTCTGCTCGCACGTGAAGGTGCGCGCGCCATGAAATCAGCAGCTTTCTGGCTGATACTCGTAATGCTGCTGCTGACCTTGGCCGGTCATTTCGGCGTGACGCCAATTCTGGTGCATATAAAAGCCGAAGCTCTGCCGCGTGAGGTCATGGAGAGCGTGCTGCGCAATCGCTTCATGGCTTGGCACGGCGTTTCGAGCGTGCTGTATCTGATGCAGTGCGTGCTGGGTGTGGCGCTGGTGACGCAGTTGTTCAAACGCTGATTTGATTGTCAAATGAGTGCAAGACGGTGCAGTCGAGAGCGACTGCACCTCGCCAGATATTTCAGCGAGCGCTTTTCTTGGCGCGATTACTTCCCAAAGGTGCCTTGCGATGACGTTCAGACGTACCGCGCAGACCGGCGCGTGGGGGCTTGGTCGTGGTCGGGCGGCTTGGGCGGGCGGGCGCCACTGCCTTGCCTGATTTCTTAGCAGGCGCTGCGGCAGGAGCTGCCTTGACCGAAGTGTCCGGCTTGAAAACCACCAGCAGCTTGCCAATATTCTGGACAGGTGCGCAATCGAGGCGCGAGCAGATTTCCAGCAGGTAGCCCATGCGCGTTTCGCGATCATCGCCATAGACGCGGATCTTGATCAGTTCATGAGCCTTGAGGGCGACTTCGATTTCCTTGAGTACGCTCGCGGTAAGGCCTTTGTCGGCGATGCTGACGACGGGATCGAGATGGTGGGCGCGGGCGCGAAGTTCGCGGCGCTGCGCGGGTTTGAGTTCAAACATTGACTGATATTCCTGATAAAACGCGATTGTACCCGTTCAAAATGAATGGGGCCGTGAATTGGCGTAACTGAATACGGGGCAGAAGAACGCAATGAAACGCAGCAAAACCAGCAAGGGCTGGATGATGGAGCACATCAACGACCCTTGGGTGCAGAAAGCCAAGGCGGATGGTCTGCGCTCGCGCGCCGCTTACAAGTTGCTTGAAATCAACGAGAAAGATCGTCTGCTCAAGCCCGGCATGGTGGTCGTCGATCTTGGCGCGGCCCCTGGCTCATGGTGTCAGGTGGCAGCGCGTCGTATCCAGCCGGGTGGCCTGCTTCTGGCCCTGGACCTCCTGCCTATTGAACCCTTGCCAGGCGTGACTTTCCTGCAAGGAGATTTTCGTGAAGACGCCGTGCTGGCGGAATTCGAAAAATTGCTCGATGGGCGGCGAGTCGACCTTGTTTTGTCCGATATGGCCCCCAACATATCCGGAGTATCGACGAGCGACGATGGCCGCATGATGCATCTAGCGGAACTGGCCTTGGATTTTTCAGCCAGCCATTTGCGGCCCGGCGGCAGTATGTTGATCAAGCTGTTTCAGGGAGCCGGCTACATGGAATATCGGCAAGCCATGCAAAAGCAGTTCGGAACCATTCATGCCCGCAAGCCCGATGCCTCCCGCGATCGCAGCGCCGAAGTGTACTTGCTTGGACAAGACCACCGGCCGCTATCCTGAGTATTGCGCAGCCCAATTGATGCCCGGGAACGAACGGGCATAGAATGAGTCTGCAATGTGACAAATGGGCATCATGTCGGTGCTCATCTAAAGGTTCTGCAGTTGTAGCAACCATGACTTAGGCCCCCGGAAGGTGGCAGTGAGGAAACGACTTGAACAATATTTTCAAGAATCTTGCGATCTGGCTGGTGATCGGCGTCGTCTTGATGACCGTAATCAGCAAGATCAGTGGCAATCCGGCAGCCGGAGCGCGCGCCGTTTCCTATTCTGACTTCATTGAAAGCGTGCGTGCTGGCAGGCTGAAGAATGTCGTCATCCAGGACGGTAGCTTGACGCCCGAAATCATCGCCGAGACTGCCGATGGCGCGAAAATCCATACGACCGGTACGCGTCTCGATGATCATCTGATCGACGACCTTGTTCGCAGCAATACCCAGTTCGATGTCAAGCCGCGTGAGGAACAGTCCTGGTTCCTGAGCGCCTTGCTCAACTGGTTCCCGATGCTGCTGCTGATAGGCGTGTGGATTTTCTTCATGCGCCAGATGCAGGGTGGCGGCCGTGGTGGTGCCTTCTCGTTCGGCAAGAGCAAGGCGCGCATGCTGGATGAATCCTCGAACTCCATCACCTTTGCTGATGTCGCCGGCTGCGACGAAGCCAAGGAGGATGTTTCCGAGTTCGTCGATTTTCTGCGCGACCCTTCCAAATTCCAGAAACTCGGTGGGCGCATTCCAAAGGGCGCACTGATGGTCGGCTCGCCGGGCACCGGCAAAACCTTGCTTGCCAAGGCGATTGCGGGCGAAGCCAAGGTGCCCTTCTTCAGTATTTCGGGTTCCGACTTCGTTGAAATGTTCGTCGGTGTGGGTGCCGCGCGCGTGCGTGACATGTTCGAAAACGCCAAGAAGCACGCGCCCTGCATCATCTTTATTGACGAAATCGATGCCGTTGGTCGTCAGCGTGGCGCTGGCATGGGCGGCGGCAATGATGAGCGCGAGCAGACTCTCAACCAGCTGTTGGTCGAGATGGATGGTTTCGAAGGTACGACAGGTGTCATCGTTATTGCTGCCTCGAATCGCCCTGACGTGCTTGACCCTGCGCTGATGCGTCCGGGCCGCTTCGACCGTCAGGTTGTTGTGCCACTGCCTGACATCCGCGGTCGGGAACAAATCCTCAAGGTGCATATGCGCAAGGTGCCGATTGCACCGGATGTCGATGCAATGGTGCTGGCTCGAGGTACGCCAGGTATGTCTGGCGCCGATCTGGCCAATCTCGTGAACGAGGCTGCCTTGTTTGCTGCGCGCAGCAACAAACGGCTGGTGGATATGGATGATTTCGAGAAGGCCAAGGACAAGATCTTCATGGGGCCGGAACGTCGTTCCATGGTGCTCACCGAAGACGAGCGCCGCGCTACCGCGTATCACGAGTCCGGCCATGCCGTTGTCGCCAAGATCCTGCCGGGTACGGATCCGGTGCACAAGGTTACGATCATGCCGCGCGGTCGAGCTTTGGGCCTGACTTGGCAGTTGCCTGAACGCGATGCGATCAGCCTGTACAAGGATCAGATGCTGTCGACGATTTCGATCCTGTTCGGTGGTCGTATTGCCGAGGATTTGTTCGTGCATCGCATATCGACAGGTGCTTCGAATGACTTCGAGCGCGCAACTCGTATGGCCCGCGATATGGTCACGCGCTATGGCATGTCGGACAAGATGGGGCCGATGGTTTATGGCGAGAACGAAGGTGAAGTCTTTCTTGGCCGTTCGGTGACGACGCACAAGAGCGTGTCGGAGACCACCATGCAGGAAGTGGATGGTGAGATTCGCCGCATCATCGACGAGCAGTACGCTATGGCTCACAAGATTCTCGAAGACAATCGCGATAAGGTTGAGGCGATGACGGCTGCTTTGATGGAGTGGGAAACCATCGATGCTGACCAGATCAACGACATCATGGAGGGGCGTCCGCCACGTCCTCCCAAAGCGGTTGCAACGCCGCAGTCATCACGTCAGGACAACTCTCCTGGTGCTGCGCCAAATGCGGCAGCTCCCGCCTGAGTATTTGTAAAGGATTGAGTAATGGCTCCGGAATGCCGGAGCCATTTTCTTTTGCGGAGGGATATGCAGGAGATGGCGCGAGCAGCAAACAGTCCCGAGTTTCATTGCGGACGTTTTCGTCTGTCACTTGATCGGCCTCTGGTTATGGCCATCATCAATGTCACGCCGGATTCGTTTTCCGGTGATGGTGTTGCCGGACAGCGTGACTACGCCGTACGTCTAGCAGAGCAGGCGATAGCAGAGGGGGCGGATATTCTTGATATAGGCGGCGAATCATCGCGGCCCGGAGCTGCAGCGGTCGGCCTGCAGGAAGAGTTGGATCGTGTGATGCCGATCGTGGAAGCCTTGGCGCAAGCTGATGTTCCCCTTTCAGTTGATACTGTCAAACCGGCAGTCATGACCGCAGCAGCACGCGCGGGCGTTGCCATCATCAACGATATTAACGGCCTGCGCGAGCCGGGTGCGGTGGAGGCAGTAGCGGCTACCAGCATCGGGGTATGCCTGATGCACATGCAGGGCGAGCCGCGAACGATGCAGTCCGCGCCTCAGTACACGGACGTCGTGACCGACGTAAGTGGTTTTCTCAAGAAGCGTGGCGATATATTGCAGTCGGCTGGCGTCGCGCCTGAGCGCATTCTTGTCGATCCCGGTTTTGGTTTCGGCAAGACGCTGGAGCACAACCTGACCTTGTTTGCGGCATTGCCTCGTTTGTGTGAGCTGGGTTATCCCCTGTTGATTGGTGTCTCGCGCAAATCGATGCTAGGGCAGATCACCGGTCAGCCAGTCGCGCAGCGCCTCGCTGCAAGTATCACGGCCGCTGTGCTGGCAGTGCAGGGTGGGGCGTCGATTGTGCGTGTTCACGATGTGGCGGCGACGCGCGACGCGCTCGCCGTCATGGCGGCGGTTCAGGCGCGCCAGCTGAATTCATAAAGATTCGAGAAAAGGACTCAGATATGGGGCGCAAATATTTCGGCACGGACGGCGTGCGTGGCCGCGTCGGCGATGCACCGATCACACCTGATTTTGTCATGCGTTTGGGATACGCTGCGGGCAAGACCCTTGTTGCGCGCGAGAAGTTGAAAGAGGGGGAGCACCCGGCTGTGTTGATTGGCAAGGACACACGTATTTCCGGCTACATGCTGGAAGCCGCTCTGGAGGCTGGGTTCAATGCTGCAGGTGTCGACGTGATGCTGGCGGGCCCGATTCCGACGCCTGCTGTGGCTTATCTGACGCGCGCACTGCGTTTGCAGGCGGGGGTTGTTATCTCCGCCTCACACAACCCCTATTTTGACAATGGCATAAAGTTTTTTTCGGCAAATGGCACGAAATTGCCGGACGCGGTTGAGGCGGAAATCGAGGCTCACCTCCATGAACCCATGGGCTGTTCTGATTCCGCACAGCTGGGCAGGGCTCGCCGCATTGACGACGCCGCCGGGCGCTATATCGAGTTCTGCAAGAGCACTTTTCCGAACGATCTGGATTTGCGCGGGCTCAAAATTGCTGTCGATTGTGCCAATGGAGCGGCCTACAAGATCGCACCAAAAGTCTTTCACGAACTCGGAGCTGACGTGGTCGCGGTAGGTGTGGAGCCGAGCGGTCGCAATATCAATGACGGCGTGGGTGCTACCGTTCCGAAGAATCTGAGCGCGGCCGTACTAAGCAGCCATGCTGATATCGGTATCTCGCTTGACGGAGATGCTGACCGCCTGATGATGTGCGATAGCGCAGGCGAAATCTATGACGGCGACAAATTGTTGTACGTCATTGCCAAGGCGCAGCACGCGCAGGGACTACTCGATGGTGTCGTTGGAACGCTGATGAGCAATCTGGGTTTCGAGCATGCCATCAGGCGCCTTAACGTGCCGTTTCATCGCGCCAAAGTGGGTGACCGTTATGTTCTGGAGAAGATGGCAGAGACCGGCTGCAAGCTTGGCGGCGAGAACTCGGGTCATATCATCTGCCTGGACAGGCATACCACTGGCGACGGTATCGTTTCCGCGCTGCAGGTTCTGGCCTCCCTCCGGCAGACCGGTCAGACGCTGGCGCAGGCCTGCAGCGATCTGACCTTTTATCCGCAACGTCTGATTAATGTGCGCATGGCAGCAGGTTTTGACTGGGCGGCAAACGCGGGCATTCAGTCCGCCCACGACAGCGCGGTAAAAGAGCTGGGTGATGCGGGGCGTGTATTGTTGCGGCCCTCTGGAACCGAGCCGTTATTGCGCGTGATGGTGGAGGGCAGCGAGGCGGAAAAGGTTGAGCGTCTGGCGCGCGATATTGCCGATGCAGTCTCGCAAGCGGTCGCCTGACGGCAGGAAGATAATTCTTTCCCCAGAATAGTGCGTGAATCCTTGACCGGGGCTGATGTCATAGCTACAATTCTGCTTCTTTTTTCGGCCCGGAAATCATGGGAAGCTTCTGGTTCAGTCTCATCCTCGTCGTGCACGTCATCGTTGGCCTTTCGGTCATCGTGTTCGTCCTGCTGCAGCATGGCAAGGGTGCAGATGTAGGCGCTTCCTTCGGTGGTGGTGCATCGGGCAGCCTGTTTGGTGCTTCCGGTTCTGCGAACTTCCTCAGTCGCACAACCTCGATTCTCGCTACCCTGTTTTTCCTGACCAGCCTGACGCTGACTTATCTGGCCAGCCATCGCACGGCGACGTCTTCAAGCGTTCTCGATACGATGACTGAACAGTCTGCTCCGGTGGCTGCGCCTGCAGCTTCGGCGCCGCAGTCTGGCGATATTCCAAAGTAATCGGAATTCGGGTGTTGTTGTAAAGGCGCAATAGACGTTTCTTGTTGCTTGGCAGCAAAAACGGCGCCGAGTATAATTCGCTCAGTTTTGAGCGTGCCGACGTGGTGAAATTGGTAGACACGCCATCTTGAGGGGGTGGTGGCGCAAGCTGTGTGAGTTCGAGTCTCACCGTCGGCACCATGAATTCAGAACGCCCGCGCAAGCGGGCGTTTTTCCGATCTCGGCAGTATCTAGTCGGGTCAAACCTGCTGCGGACAGAAAATGCTAGAAAACTACTTCCCGGTGTTGTTGTTCATCATCCTTGGGGTAGTCATTGCGGCAGTTCCTGTCGTGCTGGGCTGGGTGATTGCCCCCCACAAGCCCGATGCACAGAAAAACTCCCCGTATGAATGCGGCTTCGAGGCGTTTGAAGACGCTCGGATGAAGTTCGACGTCCGCTACTACCTGCTTGCTATCCTGTTCATTCTTTTTGATCTCGAAGTGGCATTTTTGCTGCCTTGGGCGTCGATTCTCAAGGAAATCGCCGCGACGCCATCGTTGCGCGCGTTCGGATTTTTCGAAATGCTGGTTTTCCTTGGCGTACTCATCGTCGGTTATGTGTATGTCTGGAAAAAGGGCGCGCTGGACTGGGAGTAACCCTGGTCCGCGTCAACACTTGATTTGAGGAAATCGCCGTGAGCATCGAAGGCGTCTTTCGCGAGGGTTTTGTCACAACCTCCATGGATACGGTCATCAACTGGACACGTACCGGTTCGCTGTGGCCCATGACATTCGGTTTGGCGTGCTGTGCGGTGGAGATGATCCACGCAGGCTGTGCGCGGTACGACCTGGATCGCTTTGGCGTAGTGTTTCGCCCGAGCCCGCGCCAGTCTGATCTGATGATCGTTGCCGGCACGCTGTGCAACAAGATGGCTCCCGCATTGCGTAAGGTCTACGATCAGATGGCCGAACCACGCTGGGTGATCTCGATGGGCTCATGCGCCAATGGCGGCGGCTACTATCATTATTCCTATTCCGTCGTGCGCGGTTGCGATCGCATCGTGCCGGTGGATGTGTATGTGCCGGGTTGTCCACCGACGGCCGAAGCTTTGCTCTACGGGATCGTGCAATTGCAGAACAAGATCAAACGTACCAATACCATCGCTCGTTGAGCGCAGCAGCACGATGTTGCCGCTCGATATTGCTGGATTTTTACTGGCAGCTTCACTGAACTAATCACTGGACTGACATCTGCATGAGTTCAAGGCTGGAAAGACTGATTGCTGCGTTGAATGTCGCGCTTGAAGGGCGTGGCGTTTCACTGGTGGAGGATCGCCGCGAGGTAACGTTGGAGGTTAGCGGTACGGACTATCTGTCCGTAGCCGAGCTGTTGCGCGATGACCCGAGTCTGCGTTTCGAGCAATTGGTAGACCTTTGTGGTGTCGACTACGCAAGCTATGAAGCGCCGCGCACCAATACACGTCGTTATGCGGCTGTCCTGCAGTTGCTGTCCGTCTCGCATAACTGGCGAGCGCGTCTGCGTGTTCACGCGGATGAGGACGCGTTTCCCGTTGTCGCTTCTGTCGTACCGGTATGGCCTTCTGCCAACTGGTTCGAACGTGAGGCTTTCGATCTCTACGGCATAATGTTTGAGGGGCATCCGGATTTGCGTCGCATCCTGACCGACTACGGTTTTGTCGGCCATCCTTTCCGCAAAGATTTCCCGATTTCCGGTTATATGGAAATGCGTTATGACCCGGAGCAGGGCCGCGTGATCTATCAGCCTGTCACCATCGCACCGCGCGAAGTAACGCCACGCATCGTGCGCGAAGGCAGCTATGGGGATGTTGAACATGGCTGAAATCCGTAACTACACGATCAACTTCGGTCCGCAGCATCCGTCTGCACACGGTGTGTTGCGCTTGGTGCTGGAACTCGACGGGGAAGTGGTCGAGCGCGCCGATCCGCACGTCGGTCTGCTGCATCGTGGAACCGAAAAGCTCGCCGAGACGCGTACCTGGATTCAGTCCGTGCCGTACATGGATCGTCTCGACTACGTCTCGATGATGTGCAACGAGCATGCTTACTGCATGGCCATCGAGAAGCTGCTGGGCATCGAAGTGCCGACACGTGCGCAGTACATCCGCGTGATGTTCGACGAGATCACGCGCATCCTGAATCATCTGCTGAACATTGGCACGCACGCGCTCGACATCGGCGCAATGACGATGGTGCTGTACACCTTCCGTGAGCGCGAAGATCTCATGGATGCATACGAGGCCGTTTCCGGCGCGCGCATGCATGCGGCTTACTATCGGCCGGGTGGTGTATATCGCGACCTGCCGGACGCGATGCCAAAGTACGAACAATCGAAGTTCAAGAGCGCGTCAACGGTCAAGCAACTCAACGAATCGCGCGAAGGCTCGTTGCTGGACTTCCTCGAAGACTTCGTCACGCGTTTCCCTAAGCTGATCGACGAGTATCACACGCTGTTGACGGACAACCGTATCTGGAAACAGCGCACGGTTGATATCGGCATCGTGACACCCGAGCGTGCGCTGGCGCTGGGCTTTACCGGGCCAATGCTGCGTGGCTCGGGCGTCGAGTGGGATTTGCGTCGCAAACAGCCATACGAAGTTTACGATCAGCTTGCTTTCGATATTCCTGTCGGAGTGAATGGCGACTGTTACGACCGTTACCTGTGCCGCATGGAAGAGATGCGGCAGAGCAATCGCATCATCCAGCAATGCATTACGTGGCTGCGTGCGAATCCCGGGCCAGTCATGATTGGCAGTCACAAGGTGGCGCCGCCTTCGCGCGAGAAGATGAAGGAAAACATGGAGGAGCTGATTCATCACTTCAAGCTCTTCACGGAAGGCATTCATGTGCCGCAAGGCGAGGTGTACTCCGCTGTTGAACATCCGAAGGGTGAGTTCGGCGTGTATGCCGTCTCCGATGGCGCCAACAAGCCTTATCGTCTGAAGTTGCGTGCGCCCGGCTTTGCTCACCTCAGCGCGATGGATGAATTGTCGCGCGGCCACATGATTGCTGACGTGGTTGCCATCATCGGCACCATGGACATCGTTTTCGGCGAAATCGATCGCTAAGCGACAGACAAGAGAAACATATGCTGAGCGCAGACTCCCTGCAGAAAATTGACCGCGAAGTCGCCAAGTATCCGGCCGACCAGAAGCAGTCGGCCATCATGGCTGCCCTGCGCATTGCGCAGCAGGAAAAAGGCTGGTTGCCGAACGACGTGATTGCGTTCGTTTCGGAATACCTTGGCATGCCGGCGATTGCCGGGCTGGAAGTGGCCACCTTCTACAATATGTATGACCTGAAGCCGGTTGGCGCGCACAAGCTGACTGTGTGTACCAACCTGCCGTGTGTCCTGTCTGGTGGTGTCGAAGCGGCCGAGTACATCAAGGAGAAGCTAGGCATCGGTTTCAACGAGACGACTGCCGACGGCAGGTTCACGCTGAAAGAGGGCGAGTGCATGGGGGCTTGCGGTGACGCGCCGGTCATTCTGGATAACAACCATCGCATGTGCAGTCGCATGGATCGCACTAAGATCGACGCACTGATCGCGGAGTTGTCGAAATGAGCGATACCGTTTCGACCGACAACCTCTCTGCGCCTGTGGCGGCGCCATCGGGCTACGGCATTATTCTCGATGGTATTGCTGGCGAGAACACCTGGCGCCTTGATGACTACATCAAGCGCAATGGTTACGACGCGCTGAAGAAGATCCTTTCCAACGGCATCAAGCCTGACGAAATCATTGCCGAACTGAAGAAGTCAGCTTTGCGCGGTCGCGGTGGGGCGGGTTTTCCGACGGGTTTGAAGTGGAGCTTCATGCCGCGTGCCTTTCCCGGTGCGAAGTATGTCGTATGCAATTCGGATGAGGGCGAGCCCGGTACATTCAAGGACCGCGACATCCTGCGCTATAACCCGCACGCGCTGATCGAAGGCATGATCATCGCCGGCTACGCGATGGGTAGTGGCGTGGGTTACAACTACATTCACGGCGAGATCTTCGCCGAGTACGACCGCTTTGAAGAGGCGCTTGCCGAGGCGCGTGCCGCGGGCTTGCTGGGCAAGAATATTCTTGGTTCGGAATTCAGCTTCGAGTTGTATGCGCACCACGGTTACGGCGCCTACATCTGCGGTGAAGAAACGGCACTGCTTGAGTCGCTCGAAGGCAAGAAGGGCCAGCCGCGCTTCAAGCCGCCTTTTCCCGCGAGCTTTGGTCTTTACGGCAAGCCGACGACGATCAATAACACTGAGACCTTTGCGTCCGTGCCTTATATCGTTCGCAATGGTGGCGATGCTTTTCTGAATCTGGGCAAGCCGAACAATGGCGGCACCAAGCTGTTCTCGGTTTCGGGGCATGTGAACAAACCGGGTAACTACGAAATTCCGCTCGGTACGCCATTCTCCGTATTGCTTGAAATGGCCGGTGGCATGCGCGGTGGTCGCAAGTTGAAGGCCGTGATTCCTGGTGGATCATCAGCACCGGTACTGCCGGCGGACATCATGATGGCCACGACGATGGACTACGACGCCATTGCCAAGGCGGGCTCCATGCTTGGTTCGGGTGCCGTGATCGTGATGGACGAGACGACCTGTATGGTCAAGGCGCTGGAGCGCCTGGCCTATTTCTATTTCGAGGAGTCGTGTGGGCAGTGCACACCGTGCCGCGAAGGTACGGGCTGGCTGTATCGCATCATTCATCGTATCGAAAGTGGCTTGGGGCGTCAGGAAGATCTGGACGTGCTGGACAACGTCGCCGAGAACATCATGGGCCGCACGATCTGCGCACTGGGTGATGCTGCAGCGATGCCAGTGCGCAGCTTCATCAAGCACTTCCGTGCCGAATTCCAGTATCACGTCGATAACAAAAGCTGTGTCGTGCCGCCTGAAGTGCAGCGCGAAGGCAGCAAGATTTATGTGGGTTGATACAGATGCTTGAGATTGAAATCGACGGCAACAAGGTTGAGGTGGCCGATGGCAGCACCGTCATGGATGCAGCCAACAAGGCGGGTACCTACATACCGCATTTCTGCTATCACAAGAAGTTGTCGATTGCGGCGAACTGCCGCATGTGTCTCGTTGAGGTAGAGAAAGCGCCCAAGGCACTGCCAGCGTGTGCCACGCCCGTTACGCCCGGCATGAAAGTCACGACGCATTCCGAGAAGGCCGTGAAGGCGCAGAAATCCGTCATGGAGTTCCTGCTGATCAATCACCCGCTGGATTGCCCGATCTGCGATCAGGGCGGAGAGTGTCAGCTGCAGGATCTGGCTGTCGGTTACGGCAGCTCGGCATCGCGCTACAAGGAAGAGAAGCGCGTCGTCTTCAACAAGAATCTCGGTGCGCTGGTGTCCACTGACATGACGCGCTGCATTCACTGCACGCGCTGTGTGCGCTTCGGTCAGGAAGTCGCCGGCATCATGGAGCTCGGTATGGCCGGCCGTGGTGAGCATTCGGAGATTCAGGCGTTCGTGGATCGCACGGTCGACTCCGAACTGTCGGGCAATATGATAGATCTGTGCCCGGTTGGCGCGTTGACATCGAAGCCGTTCCGCTTCGCCGCACGTACCTGGGAGCTGGCACGTCGCAAGTCCGTCAGCCCGCACGATTCTCTGGGCAGCAATCTGATCGTGCAGACCAAACTCGACGAAGTGAAGCGTGTGCTACCGCTCGAGAACGAAGAGATCAACGAATGCTGGCTGTCCGATAAGGACCGTTTCTCCTACGAAGGTTTGAAGGCTGATGATCGCCTGAGCGTGCCGCAGATCAAGCACGGAGGCGAATGGCATAAGGTCGATTGGCAGACTGCGCTTGAGTACGTCTCGAAGACGCTCAAGGACATCATCGCGAATCATGGTGCGGACAATGTCGGCGCCTTGTTGTCACCGCACAGCACTCTGGAAGAGTTGTATCTCGCTCAGAAGCTGGTACGTGGACTGGGCAGCGACAATGTTGACTTCCGTCTGCGTCAAAGCGACTTTGCGCTGGACGGCAAGCTCGCAGGGGCTCCGTGGCTCGGCATGCCTGTCGCCGATGTCAGTACGCTTGATGCAGCATTGGTCATTGGCAGCTTCCTGCGGAAGGATCATCCTCTGTTGGCCCAACGCCTGCGTCGCGCCACACGTCACTACGGTAAAGTCTCACGCATCCATGTGGCGCGCGAAGATTGGCTCATGCCAATTAGTGCGGAAGCGATCGTATCGCCCGCTGCGCTGGTAAATACACTTGCAGCGGTATTGGGTGCGCTCGCTTCATCGCAGAACGTTTCCGTTTCTGCCGAATGTGCTGCCCTGGTGTCATTGGCGACGGCTTCGGAAGACGCAACGAAGATCGCGGAAAGCCTCGTTTCTGGCGAAAAGCGCGCAGTGTTCCTCGGTAATCTGGCTGTTCAACATCCTCAGTACAGCACGCTGCATGTGCTCGCTCAGGAGATCGCGCGCCTCGCCAACGCCAGCTTCGGCGTGATCGGCGAAGCAGCTAATTCGGTTGGTGGTTATCTGGCTGGCGCCGTGCCGAATTCGGGTGGCAATGTGCGCGGCATGATCGCCGCCGGTCTCAAGGCCTATGTTGTATTGGGTGCCGAGGCAGAACTGGATATTGCCGATGGAGCGGCCGCACGTGCCGCGCTGGAGGGGGCCGCTTCGGTTATCTATCTCGGCAGTTTTGCAGGCAAGGCACCCGAGTATGCGGATGTGATGTTGCCGATCGCTCCATTCGCTGAAACTTCCGGCAGCTTCGTGAATACCGAAGGTCGCCTGCAATCATTCAATGCTGCTGCGAAGCCGCTTGGTGAAACGCGTCCAGCGTGGAAGGTGTTGCGCGTACTGGGCAACGTGTTGGGGCTTGAAGGTTTTGAGCAAGTGAGTTCCGAAGCCGTGCTTGCGGAAGTCCTCGGGCTAGGAGAGCCGGCAAGTCGTCTTGGCAATTCCGTGTCCGGCTTCACGCCGAGCGCCTCGCCCGCAGTCACAGGTATGCAGCGTATCGCCGATGTGCCGATCCACTTCGCCGATCCGCTTGTACGCCGTTCCGTGCCGTTGCAGAAGACACGCGATTCGGCACTCCCGGCCGCGCGCTTGAACCCCGCGCAGTTGCGTGATCTAGGTGTGGAAGAGGGCGCTCCGATCGCTGTGCGCAGCGCGTCTGGCGAAGTGATTCTCAAAGCCAAGGCTGACGACACATTGCCGCTCGGCACTGTCCGCGTTTCGGCTGCACACGGCAGTACAGTTGCACTCGGTCCATTGTTTGGTGATTTGACGGTGGAGCCAGCGTAATGGAAGCCATGCTGCTCAACCTCATCCAGTCCGTGGCGAATGCCGTGCATGTGCCCGCGGGTGTCGTGCCAGCGATCTGGCCGCTGGTGTGGAATGTGATCAAGATTATTGCCATCGTCATTCCGATCTTCCTCTGCGTTGCTTACCTCACACTCGCCGAACGCAAGGTAATCGGTTTCATGCAGGTGCGTATCGGGCCGAATCGTGTCGGACCCTTGGGCTTGTTACAGCCGATTGCGGACGGTCTGAAGCTCTTGCTCAAGGAAGTGATTCTTCCGCACCAGTCCAACAAGGCGTTGTTCCTGTTGGCGCCGGTATTGGCCTTCGCGCCTGCGTTGGCGGCTTGGGCTGTCGTGCCATTTTCATCAGGCATGGTGCTCGCCGACGTCAATGCGGGCATGCTATATCTGATGGCCATTACGTCGTTCGGTGTGTATGGCGTGATCATCGCGGGCTGGGCGTCGAATTCCAAATATGCTTTCCTCGGTGCCATGCGTGCTTCGGCACAGATGGTGTCCTACGAACTCGCCATGGGCTTTGCGCTGGTCTGCGTACTGATGGTTTCTGGCTCGTTGAACATGTCGGCCATCGTTGAGGCTCAGAGCAGCAATGTGCTGGCACAGAACGCTGGCTGGTTCAGATTCCTTGGCTGGAACTGGTTGCCATTGCTGCCAATGTTCGTTGTCTACCTGATCTCCGGCGTGGCAGAAACCAATCGCGCGCCCTTCGATGTGGTTGAAGGCGAATCGGAAATCGTCGCGGGTCACATGGTCGAGTATTCCGGCATGGCTTTCGCGCTGTTCTTCCTCGCCGAATACGCCAACATGATTCTGGTGTCGACGCTGACCTCGACCTTCTTCCTTGGCGGCTGGTTGTCGCCAGTGAGTTTCCTGCCGGATGGCTTCTTCTGGCTGGCAGCGAAGACGTCTTTCATTCTTTTCCTGTTCCTGTGGTTCCGCGCGACCTTCCCGCGCTTCCGTTTTGACCAGATCATGCGTCTGGGCTGGAAGATATTCATTCCGATCAGCATTGCCTGGGTGCTCGTCACCGGGCTGTGGATCATGTCGCCGCTGTCGATCTGGAAGTAGGTCTCGCTATGGGTGCAGTCAATCAATTTTTTGGCAGCGTATTGCTGCGTGAACTGGTCAAGGGCTTGGCCCTGACCGGGCGTCATTTCTTTCAACGCAAGATCACTGTCCAGTTCCCGGAAGAGAAGACGCCGCAGAGCCCGCGTTTCCGTGGGCTACATGCGTTGCGTCGTTATCCGAATGGCGAAGAGCGTTGCATCGCCTGCAAGCTGTGCGAGGCAGTATGTCCAGCCATGGCGATTACCATCGAATCGGACCAGCGTGATGACGGTAGCCGGCGTACAACGCGTTATGACATCGACCTGACCAAGTGCATCTACTGCGGTTTCTGCGAAGAGGCTTGCCCGGTTGATGCGATCGTTGAAACGCGTGTCTTTGAGTACCACGGCGAGAAGCGTGGCGATCTCTACTACACCAAGCAGATGTTGCTGGCAGTGGGTGATCGTTACGAAGAGCAGATTGCCAAGGATCGAGAAGTCGACGCGCAGTACCGATAAGACACTACCCGGCAGTTCGCACGGATTTCAGGAACAAGCAGGACCCGGACACACGGGATACCAAGGAAAAGCAAGGCCATTCTGGCTGACACGCTCATGGAAATTTCGACGATCTTCTTCTACTTGCTGGCGACGGTACTGGTGGCTTCCGGGCTGCTGGTCATCGTCTCGCGCAATGCCATTCATGCGGCACTCTTCCTGGTGCTGGCCTTCTTCACCTCGGGCGCAATCTGGATGATGCTGCATGCCGAGTTTCTGGCGATCGCGATCGTGTTGATCTATGTTGGCGCGGTGATGGTGCTGTTTCTGTTTGTCGTGATGATGCTGGACATCAATGTTGACAAGATGCGTGAAGGCTTCTGGCGCTATTTGCCAGTCGGTCTCATCGTTGCGCTGGTGATGGTGGGCGAGATGGCGATGGTGCTCAACGGTGGCTATTTCCACCTTGAACCAGCTCCCGGTCCGACGGCTGCGGCCAGTAATACGCAGGATCTGGCCCGCGAGTTGTTCACGAATTACGCCTACCCGTTTGAGATTGCTTCGCTGATCCTGCTGGTGGCGATGATCGCGGCCGTGGCTCTGACTTTCCGTCGTCGTCAGGGGCTTAAGAACGTCGATCCTGCGCAGCAAATTGTCGTCAAGGCTGCCGATCGCATGCGCATCGTGTCGATGCCTTCTGCAGGCGAGGAATAAACAAGATGCTGCCGCTCTCACACGTACTCATTCTCGGTTCCATCCTGTTCGCGATCAGCGTGGTCGGTATTTTCCTGAATCGGAAGAACCTGATCGTCCTGCTGATGGCCATCGAATTAATGTTGCTGGCAGTGAACATGAATTTTGTTGCCTTCTCGTCCTACTTTCAGGATCTGGATGGTCAGATTTTTGTGTTCTTCATTCTGACCGTTGCGGCCGCTGAGTCCGCAATCGGTCTCGCCATTCTCGTGGTGCTGTTCCGCAATATGCGCTCGATTCACGTCGATGACCTCGACAGCCTGAAGGGTTGAGATCAAAACAATGACCGCGATGCAGAAACTCTACCTTCTCGTTCCCCTCGCTCCGCTGGCGGGTGCCATCCTGGCTGGCCTGTTCGGGCGTGCCATCGGCCGCACGGCTGCGCACGTTGTCACGATTCTTGGCGTCCTCGTTGCGCTGATCGCTTCCTGCTACATCTTCCAGGATGTGCGCGCCGGTAACACCTTCGATGGCGCGCTCTATACATGGGCAACCAGTGGCGGCATCAAGTTTGAAGTCGGCTTCCTGATCGATAGCCTGACCGTGATGATGATGCTGGTCGTGACTTTCGTGTCGCTGATGGTGCACCTCTACACCGTCGGCTACATGAGTGAAGATCCCGGCTATCAGCGCTTCTTCAGCTACATCTCGCTGTTCACTTTCTCGATGCTGATGCTCGTCATGAGCAACAACTTCCTGCAACTGTTCTTCGGCTGGGAAGCGGTAGGTCTGGTGTCGTACCTGCTGATCGGTTTCTGGTATACGCGGCCGACGGCGATCTACGCCAATCTCAAGGCCTTCCTGGTTAATCGCGTGGGTGACTTCGGCTTCTTGCTCGGCATCGCTCTTATCGCGGCATTTGCCGGCACACTCAATTACGCGGAAGTCTTTGCCAAGGGCACTGAGCTGGCTGCGATGACTGTGCCATCGACCGGCTGGCCGATGATGACGGCAATCTGCATCTGCCTGTTCATCGGCGCAATGGGCAAATCGGCGCAAGTACCGCTGCATGTCTGGCTGCCCGATTCGATGGAAGGCCCGACACCGATCTCGGCACTGATCCATGCGGCAACCATGGTGACTGCAGGTATCTTCATGGTGACGCGCATGTCGCCGCTGTTCGAGTTGTCTGAAACGGCCTTGTCCTTCGTACTGGTGATCGGTGCGACGACGGCGCTGTTCATGGGCTTTCTTGGCATCATCCAGAACGATATCAAGCGCGTTGTCGCCTACTCGACACTTTCGCAACTTGGTTACATGACCGTCGCACTAGGCGCGTCAGCCTACTCGGCAGCCGTGTTCCACCTGATGACGCATGCCTTCTTCAAGGCCTTGCTGTTCCTCGGTGCGGGTTCGGTGATCATCGGCATGCACCACGATCAGGACATCCGCAACATGGGTGGTCTGTGGAAGTACATGAAGGTGACCTGGATTACCTCGCTGCTCGGCTCGCTGGCTCTGATCGGTTTTCCGTTTTTCTCCGGCTTCTACTCGAAGGATTCGATCATCGAGGCCGTAGCTGAATCGCATCGCTGGGGTTCAGGCTATGCCTACTTCTGCGTGATCGCGGGTGTCTTCATCACAGCCTTCTACTCGTTCCGCATGTACTTCCTTGTCTTCCACGGCGAGGAGCGCTTCGGTAAGACACATGATCATCACGACGATCACCCTGTAATTGCGCACGACGACTCACATCACGGCGCCGAAAGCAGTCACGGTCACGACGCCGCAAATGCTGAAGAAGATCATGACGAGCATCATCATGGCCTGGCGCCGGGCCAGAAACCGCACGAGTCGCCATGGGTCGTGACGCTACCGTTGGTCCTGCTGGCAATTCCGTCGGTGCTGATCGGTTTCTTCACCATCGATCCGATGCTGTTCGGCGAATGGTTTAAGGGGGCGGTAACGGTTGCAGAGCATAACGATGTGCTCGGCGAACTCGCTCATGAATTTCATGGCCCGGTAGCCATGGTTCTGCATGGTTTGTTTAGCTTGCCATTCGGACTGGCGATGGCCGGTGTCGCGCTGTCCTGGTTCTTCTATCTGAAGCGTCCCGATATTCCGGCGGCCATTCAGCGCCGCTTCTCGGGTCTGTACGTGTTGCTCGACAACAAGTACTACTTCGACCGCTTCAACGAAATCGTCTTTGCCGGTGGTGCGCGTCGACTGGGCCGCATTTTCTGGAAAGCGGGTGATCAGACCTTGATTGATGGTCTGGCGGTGAATGGCACAGTCGGCTTGGTGGGAGCGATTTCGCAGATGATGCGTGGGCTGCAGTCTGGCTTTGTCTACCACTACGCTTTCTGGATCATTTCCGGTGTCGCGGTATTGCTGGTCTGGATGTTTCCGGTGAGTTTGCTCGGCAAGATCCTGAACCTGCTCTGAATACAAAATAATTAACGGATACCTCAGATGACCGGTGTGCCTTACCTCAGTCTTTCCATCTGGATACCGATCTTCGGTGGCTTGCTTACGCTTGCCAGCGGCAGTGATCGCAACGCCGGTATTGCGCGAGTGATTGCGTTGATTACGGCCATCGCCGGCCTGGCGGTGACGCTCCCGCTGTTCGCGCATTTCGATGTAGCCAGTGCGGCCATGCAATTTCAGGAAGATGCTGCGTGGATTCCGTACATGCGCATCAACTACAGCCTCGGCGTGGACGGCATTTCCATGCCTTTCGTCCTGCTCAATAGCTTCATTACTTTGATCGTTATTGTCGCAGGCTGGGAGGTTATCCAGACCAAGGTTGCTCAGTACATGGCGGCCTTTCTGATCATGTCGGGTCTGCTCAACGGGATTTTCTCCGCACTCGATGGCGTGCTGTTTTACGTGTTCTTTGAAGCCTCGCTGATTCCGCTGTATCTGATCATCGGTATCTGGGGTGGCGCGAACCGTGTGTATGCCGCGTTGAAGTTCTTCCTCTACACGCTGCTAGGCTCGCTGCTGATGCTGGTGGCATTCATCTATCTATTCCAGCATTCAGGTGGCAGCTTCAGCATCCTCGACTGGCATGACCTTAAGTTGAGCGAATCTTCGCAGGCGTGGATCTTCTGGGCTTTCCTGCTCTCATTCGCTGTCAAGGTGCCCATGTGGCCGGTACATACTTGGTTGCCAGATGCTCACGTGGAGGCTCCGACAGGTGGCTCGGTGGTGCTGGCCGCGATCGCCTTGAAGCTGGGCGCGTACGGTTTCCTGCGATTCTCCTTGCCCATCGTGCCGGACGCCGCGCAGTACTTCGCGCCGCTGATGATCACTCTGTCGCTCATTGCGGTCATCTACATCGGCTTTGTCGCGCTCGTGCAAACCGACATGAAAAAGCTCGTGGCGTACTCGTCCATTTCACACATGGGTTTCGTGACACTGGGCTTCTTCATGTTCAATCAGCTCGGCGTGGAAGGAGCACTGGTGCAGATGATTTCGCATGGCTTCGTGTCCGGTGCGATGTTCCTGTGTATCGGTGTGCTCTACGATCGCATGCATAGTCGCCAGATTGCCGACTACGGCGGCGTCGTGAACCGCATGCCGAAGTTCGCCGCCTTGTTCATGCTGTTTGCCATGGCCAACGCGGGTCTGCCAGCCACCAGTGGTTTTGTCGGCGAGTTCATGGTCATTCTCGGCGCGGTGAAATTCAATTTCTGGATTGGTTTCGCAGCGGCCATCACGTTGATCATGGGTGCCGCTTACACCCTCTGGATGTACAAGCGCGTCGTCTTCGGCGCAGTCGGCAACTCGCATGTGGCCGAGCTTGAAGACATCAACAAGCGTGAATTCGCATTCCTTGCCGTGCTCGCTGTGTGCGTGCTGGTGATGGGCTTGTATCCACTGCCGATTACCGAAGTGATGCATGCGTCCGTGACCGACCTGCTGCAACACGTGGCAGCAGGCAAGCTGTAGTCAGCTGTGATCCGGATACTGAAAATCAGACAGGCATAAAATGGAATTCCAGATACCAGACTTTTACCCGGCCGCCGCAGAGTTGTTCGTTGCGGGCATGGCTTTGCTCGTGCTCCTGGTGGTGTCGTTCGTGCGGCGTGGCGCGACCGTTGCGTACTGGCTGACACAGGTAACCGTGGTCGGCATGGCGGCAGTAGCGCTGCTGTCCGGCCGTGATGTGGGCTTCACCTTCGGCCAGATGTATATCGATGATCCGCTGGGCGACTTTCTCAAGCTGTGGGTCGCATTGTCGGTTCTGACCAGTTTGTTCTATGGGCGTCGCTACCTCATTGATCGTGGCCTGGAGTCCGCCGAGTATTACCTGATCTCCATGTTTGCGATGCTGGGTTCGATGATCCTGATCTCGGCAGGCAGCCTGCTGACGGTCTATCTGGGCCTCGAAATGCTGTCGCTATCTTCTTATGCGCTGGTTGCCATCAATCGCGACTCCACGCAGTCGACCGAAGCCGGCATGAAGTATTTCGTACTCGGGGCGCTGGCCTCGGGTCTGCTGCTGTACGGTATTTCGATGGTGTACGGTGCCACGCAGACCTTGAATATCATCGACGTGGCGCGTGCCCTGTTCGAGCAGCAGGCGAATCGTCCGGTGCTGATGTTCGGTCTGGTTTTCGTCGTGGCTGGCGTGGGTTTCAAGATGGGAGCCGTGCCTTTTCACATGTGGTTGCCGGACGTTTATCAAGGCGCACCAACAGCCGTGACCTTGCTGATCGCATCCGCTCCCAAGCTGGCCGCATTCGCGATGGCTTTCCGCCTTCTTGCCGTGGGTTTCTGGGATTTCGCGCAGCAGTGGCAGATGATGCTCATCCTGCTGGCCATTGGTTCGCTGGTGATCGGTAATCTCGGCGCGATTGCGCAGACGAATATCAAGCGCATGCTGGCATTCTCGACCATCGGTCACATGGGTTTCATTCTCCTGGGCTTGGCCTCGGGCGTGGTTGGCGGAGAACGCTATCTGGCCGACAACGCATACTCTGCCGCATTGTTCTATGTCGTGACCTATGTGCTGACCACGCTGGCTAGTTTCGGCATGGTCTTGCTGATGTCGCGTGCGGGCTTCGAAGCCGATCAGATCAGCGACTTCAAGGGTCTCAACAAACGCAATAGTTG
Source organism: Rhodocyclaceae bacterium (assembly GCA_035456105.1). Classification (GTDB taxonomy): domain Bacteria; phylum Pseudomonadota; class Gammaproteobacteria; order Burkholderiales; family Rhodocyclaceae; genus Viridibacterium. Next base: position 112,408 of record DATIDV010000020.1, read on the forward strand.
GTGGGCGGCGATGATGTCTATCGTCATGTTCTCGATGGCGGGCATTCCGTTCTTCGTCGGCTTCTTTTCGAAGTTCCTGGTGCTGCAGTTCGTAGTGGCGACGGATCACGTCTGGCTAGCCGTACTGGCAGTCATGATGTCGCTGATCGGAGCGTTCTACTATCTGCGTGTCGTCAAGCTCATGTACTTTGATGAACCGCTCGATGAGTCGCCAATCGTTGCCGGCGTTGGTGTACGTCTCGTGTTGTCGGCCAATGTGCTGTCTATCGCGGCCTTGGGCCTTTTTCCGAACCTGCTGATGTACTTCTGCAGCCTCGTGATTCACGGTTCGTTCTAAGCAATTACTCGTGACAGTTTCTGACCCCGCGCTGGGGGAGACCGGCGTCTCAAGTGAGCTTTTGGTTGACGGTCTACTCCTGAAGGCATGGCGCGACGAAGTGCGCCTGCCGGATGGTTCGATCTCCATCCGCGAATTCATCAAGCATCCTGGTGCCTGCATCGTCATTGCCGAGCTTCGTCCCGGTGTGCTGGTGTTCGAGCGTCAGTTCCGATATCCAGTAGGCCAGGTATTGATGGAGTTGCCAGCGGGCAAGCTGGATGCAGGTGAAGAGCCACTCGCATGCGCGCGCCGTGAGCTGCTGGAAGAGACGGGCTACGTGGCGGATTCGTGGCAGCACATTGCGACCCTGCATCCCTGCGTGGCCTATTCGAACGAACATATCGAAGTGTTTCTCGCGCGTGGATTGAAATACGAAGGCCAGCAACTCGACGAGGGTGAGTTTCTCGAAGTCTTCGAAATGAGTCTGAACGATGCAGAGGCTGCTGTATTCGATGGCCGCATCACCGATGCAAAGACCATTGCCTGCCTGTTCTGGGCGCGCCGCTTTCTCGCTTGAAATTGCCTCTTATCTCAAAGCGAGGCTTTGGGGTTTGATAAGAATCACAAGCTCTGTAAAATCGCGACGTTTCGTTCGGTGCATTCTCGCACTGCAGGCATTCTCTATTTCAACTCATTGCAATCGAAAGCAATCATGAAAATCACGGCTGTGCTGCTGGCGGCGAGCCTGGGGTTGAGCGCATTTGCTGCACAAGCAGTGGACGGGCGCCCTCAGATCGGCAAGAAGAAGATATCCATGTGTATCGGATGCCACGGCATTCCCGGCTACCGCACAACTTTCCCTGATACCTATCAGGTGCCGAAACTGGGCGGTCAGCATGCTGCCTATATCGTCAGCGCACTGCAGGCATACAAGTCCGGTGATCGCAAACATCCCGACATGAACAGCATCGCAACGACCCTGTCCGATCAGGATATGGCCGACGTCGCGGCCTATTACGCTGACGCGAAGAAGTGAGTCCCATGATGAACAAATACCTGACCCTTTCGCTTGGCCTGCTCATGCTGGCGGGCTCTGCGCATGCAACTGGCGACATCGCTCGCGGCAAAGCCAAGTCCGTTACTTGCGCAGCCTGTCATGGTGTCGATGGCAATAGCGCCGTAGCAACCTTCCCGAAACTGGCTGGGCAGAATGAGGATTACATCGCTCACTCTCTGCGCGCTTACCAGAAGGGCACGCGCAAGAACGCCATGATGTCGCCGATGGCCGCGCCCCTGTCTGCATCTGAAATCGAAGATCTGGCAGCATATTTCGCAAGCCAGACTGCGCTGGTGACGAAGAAGTAAGTACCGGGAATCTGCAATAAAAAACGCGGCCCTCATGTTTCATGGGGCCGCGTTTTTTATTGTCTGCTGAGAGACCTACCCGCAGCTGCCCACGGCGCCGCAGGCGGTGCAGAAGTCGCAGCCGTCCTTGCGAATGACGGAGTCATTCCCGCACTCGTTGCAGCGCGCACCCTGCATGACGCGCGGTGTGCTGTCGGCACGTGGCATTTCGAGGATGCCCATTTCGCGTGTCGGATAGCCGTTCTCGTCCAGCACGCCAAGCATGGCGTAGCGATGAATCATCAGGCGTGCAACGTAGGCAACTGTTGAAGGCCAGTTCTGCTGGCGGCGTGTACCGGGTACGAAGGCTATGAAGTCGCCGAGTGGTTCCGGATAGTTGAGCAACTTGCGCAGTTTCATGCCGATCCATGCCGGGTCGAGCACGCGCATGTCGAGTGATAGCAAGCGCGCGAGGCCATCGAGCGCGCGCGGGTAGTTGCCGGATAGCCACATCGAATAAGGACGTGTTACGCCGTCCGGAAGTGAAATCTCCTTCAGGCCAAGCACGAAGTCTTCGCCGGTGGCCGGGTTGGTGATGTCTACCGTCCATGACAGCGTGCCGTCAGTTCCAGTCTTTGGCTCCTGCACGCTGAAGACTGCATCTTGTACCGGCGTCGGGCCACTGGTATCAAAAGCGCCAAGCTTTTCGCAGCGGTAACGCACGATTTGCGCGAACGCGGAAACGACACCAGGAACGCGCCGCTTCTCGCCATGCGGCGGGAAGGGCAGATCGATGCCCGCTTCGCCAACAGTTGTTGCCAGCGCATCCAGCTTGAGTTTCAGCCAGGCATGGTCATTGGCGCGCATGTCCATCGAGAGGGTCTTGGCTAGCGCACCCAGGCCGCGTGGTTGGTCCGCGCCGTTAACCCAGACTTCGAACGGAAAATTGTCACGCATGCGGCCGTCTTCGCTGGCATCTACGTGGCCGACGAAAATGGCGAATGAGCCTTGCGGGCTCTCCAGCATGTAGGTCCAGGAGGGATTGCCGTCCGGCAGCTCCGGCCGACCTGGCCAGCGCAGGCTGGCAAGCACAGGCGCGGGCAGGGAGGGAATCGACAGCCGGCGATTCGGGTCACTCAGTACGACGTCATTCGGTGAGCGCGTCTCTTCCTTGGCTGCCGCGTGGACTGAAAGTACCGAGCCGAGAATCTTGTTCGGGCGATAGGTGGCGAGACCTTTCAGTCCGGATTTCCATGCCGACATGTAGAGGTCTTCAAACTCGCCATAAGGATAGTCCTCAGGCACGTTGACGGTCTTCGATATGCTGGTGTCAATATAGGGCGCGACTGCAGCGACCATGTCCTTGTGGGCTAGCGCGGAGATCTCGAGCGCAGTGACAAAGGAATCAGGCAAGGCGTCCACGTCGCCACCGAGGTGACGATAGAGACGCCAGGCGTAGTCTTCGACGGCGTAGTGCTTGTGCGTGCCATCGGCCATGCGCTTCTTGCGTGTGTAGGTCCATGAGAACGGTGGCTCAATGCCGTTCGATGCGTTGTCCGCGAAGGCCAGCGAGATCGTGCCGGTCGGGGCGATGGACAGCAGGTGCGAGTTGCGGATGCCGTGTTTGCGGATCTGCTCCTTGATCTCGGTAGGCAGACGCGAAGCGAAGTTGCCGCCGGAGAGATACATGTCGGCATTGAACAATGGAAACGCGCCGCGCTCGCGCGCCAGTTCCACCGAGGCCAGATAGGCGCGATCACGCATGATGGTGCTGATCTCGCTCGCCTTGGCACGCGCTGCAGGGGTGTCGTAATGCAGCCCAAGCATGATGAGGGCATCGCCGAGGCCGGTGAAGCCGAGACCGATGCGACGCTTGCTGGCCGCTTCCTGCTGCTGCTGTGGCAGCGGCCAGTGGGTGGCGTCGAGCACATTGTCTAGCATGCGCGTCGAGGTCTCGACAGCTTTGCCGAAAGCCGCTTCATCAAAGCGTGCCTTGGCAGTGAAGGGCTCGAGCACGAAGGTGGTGAGATTTATCGAGCCCAGGCAGCAGCAACCATACGGTGGCAGCGGTTGTTCCCCGCAGGGATTGGTAGCTTCAATGGTCTCGCAGTAGTTGAGGTTGTTGTCGCGGTTGATGCGATCAAGGAACAGGATGCCAGGCTCGGCGTGGTCATATGTCGAGCGCATGATCTGCTCCCACAGGTCGCGGGCCGGAATCTTGCGATACACCCACCAGCCGTCCTCGCGTTGCCATGCCCCGCTTGCCTTGAGTTCGGTTGCGGGTTCGGCGCGATGCGCGAGTTCTATCTCTCCGTCCGTTTCGACGGCCTGCATGAACACATCGGTGACACCTACCGAGATATTGAAGTTGGACAGGTCGCCTTCGTCCTTGGCGTGGATGAAGGCTTCGATGTCCGGGTGGTCGCACCGCAGCACGCCCATCTGTGCGCCGCGGCGCGCACCGGCGGATTCCACTGTTTCGCAGGAGCGATCGAACACACGCATGTACGACACCGGCCCACTGGCGCGAGACTGCGTGCCGCGCACCATGGCTCCCATCGGGCGGATGCTGGAAAAGTCATAGCCAACACCGCCGCCGCGCCGCATCGTTTCGGCGGCATGTGACAGGGCGGTGTAAATGCCGGGACGCCCATCGGACTCTTCGGTGACAGAGTCGCCGACCGGCTGAACGAAGCAGTTGATGAGAGTGGCCGTCAGTGCGGTGCCCGCGGCAGAGTTGATACGGCCAGCAGGCACGAAGCCCTGTTCCTGCGCCGCGAGGAAGCGTTCTTCCCAATAGACGCGCTTGTCCTCAGTTTCAACCGCGGCAAGCGCCCGTGCTACGCGGCTGCGTACCTCGCGGGCGGTCGTTTCATCGCCCTTGGCATACTTCTCGATTAGTACCTCGCCGGAAATCTCCTGCTCGGTGAGGGGAGGGATTGAGGTGACGGAGTGCGAATCAGTTGGCAGATGCTTGCTCATGAGCGCCTCGAAGAGAAGTTCCGGGGAAATGCGAAGCCGGCGGGTGAAGCTGGCGACGGGGCGATATGGCGGACCGGTCGAGCATGATTCGACCCCGCTCGCGGCGACAAATTTCGTCGCAAACAAGTTCCATCTTAGCGCTTAAAAGAGGCCGACTCTTGATCTGTATCGAGCGTGGTCTGCTTGCCGCAACCACTGCGGCCCTTGCGCTGCGGGCAGGGCTTATTTGGCCGAAATGCCCAAAGACGCCAGCATTTCGTGGAGCTGGGCTTCGCAGTGCACGATCAGGGAGGGGAGTGCGTCGAGGTCGATGTCGCCAAGTACGAGAACTCGTTCTGGCAGGCTGGCAATCGTGTCATCAAGTGAGGCGCCGGCCTCGCACATCTCGTCGACACGTCTGACGATGTTGAGTACGGCAGCGGCTTGCGAATACTCGCCAGCGTTCTCGGGATGCAACTGCTCCCCGACTGTGGCTCCGATACTCACCGGCATGCGCCAGCTCTGGGCCAATGCCGCACCGACTTCTGCAAAGTCACAGCCGATCAGCTGGCGCTCGCGCGCGGCGAGCTCGTCGAGCGACAAACCGGCCGTTTCCATGACCAGATCAGACAGATCGGGGATGGCGTGATACATGACCAGATGCCCCATGTCTGCCAGCAGACCGAGCAGGAAGTGGCGTTCCGTATCGTTGCTGCCGTGTGTTTGCGCAATACCGCGGCAGAGCAGGGCACAACGCACCGAGCTGCGCCAGAAGCGTGCCATGTCCATGCGTTGTGGCCGGATACCGCCGAAGGTGGCGGCAATGGAACTGGCCAGGATGACATCGCTCACCTGGTTCAGCCCAGCCAGGCTGATGGCACGGCTGATGGTTTCGATACGCCGTGGGTAGCCGTAGAAGGCGCTATTGGCCAGGCGCAGGAGAGCTGCACTCAGGGCAGGATCGCTGCCGATCAAGTCGGAAAGGGTGTTGAGGGAGACATCGGGATCGTCCAGCGCCTGTCGTACGCGGTAGTAGACGCTTGGCAGGCTGGCAAGCTTGTCGAGACTGGCGACGAGTTCCTGTGCAACATGCATGTGTGATGCCTCGAGCTTGAAAACGAGTGGTGTGACAGAGTGCCCCGAGGCGAGGTGTCAAACCCGTCGCAGCTGGATCAGCTCGCAGGAGGCGAGTCTCTCGGAAGTGCCGCTTACCTCGTAACGTACGTCGCCATCCTGCTGGGGAACCAGCAGGGACATTCCCTTCTTTACGTCACCTACGGGCGCAAGTAAACCCGGGCCGCCATCGAAACATTGCACGCGTGGCAAGAGCAGCACCGGTATGGCATGCGTGTGACCATCTGGCAGTGTCTTGTCGATCGACGTCGGCATGCCCGTGCCGCTCAATCTTTCGAGACCCAGTTCGCAGTCCTTCCCTTCAACGTTGCGGGCACGTCGCACGATGCAGATGTGGACGTTGGAACGTTCCAGCGGGCGCATGGCGACCACCTCTCCGATGGAGACCCGACGCGTATGCTCGCTGGCCTGACGCAGGCCAAAGCCTGAGCGGCTCTGGTCGAGAATGCGCCATTCGCTGGCGACTGACAGGCCAGTTCCGACGCCTTCGAGTTTGTCCGACTTGCGACGACGGAAAGCCGCGCTGGTCAGGAAATTGCGGATCGGGTCAAAGCCGCCGACGAGTTCTGCCAGAGGTTGATAATCGCGGCGGATGTGCCGACGTGCCTTCGCATCTGACCATTGCTCCATGCAGCGTGACAGCATGAATGCGTAGGACGCCTCGTTTGCCACCATCGGCAAGCCGAGCTTGGTGGCATGCAATCCTTGGCGCAGACCGGAGAGTTGCTGTGTGGCGCGCTCGACAAGCGGGCGGCAGTCCAGCAGGTATTCCTTTTCCTGCAGGGTTTGCTCGGCGGTGAGCTGTGTAGGCCCGCGCGGACCATCGCTGAATACAAATAGTGCCCTGGCATGCTCTGCCGGCTGCTCCGTTGTGAGTTCAACCAAATGGCCGAAACGCTCGACATAAAAACGGATACGGCCTAGTTCCGAAGACTCAAGATTCACTGGATCAACGAGACTCATCAGACAGTCACGCACCACGATTTGCTCCAGCGTCTCCGGATTTCGTGTATCGACCGTGTGGTTGATGAGTTCGTGTTTCTGTGCAATTGACAGCAATTTCCTGAACAGTTTCCAGCGACGTGGCGAACCAGGCGTATGTGCCCGGTGCGCCACCATGGCGCGCCGGTGGATGAGTTGAGCTGAGCGCAGGATCGACAGGGCGAAAACCTTGCCGTGCAGACGGCGCTGCCAGGAGCTCTTGTCGAGCGCCTGTACGATGTGCATGAAGCCCTCGGACAGGTTCTTCAGGAGATGGTCGGCGCTGTTCGCGGCCTGTTTGCTGGCTGAGTCGATCGGCAGGCGACACTGGTCGAGTTGCTGCTCAAGCCGTTTGAGCATCGGCTCGGTGTAGCCAATAATCTGTTCAAGTTGCCGGAATTTCCGATTGGCAGAGCTGGTGCTGACAGAGATTTCCAGTACGCGTTCCGCGAGGCTGTCGATCACTTTCAGCGGATTGTCAGCAGGCAGGTCGGCAAACCAGCGTGACATTTCGCGACTTACGGGAGAAACGGTGTCGCCGTCCCTTTGCAGCGCGTTCTTGAAAAGGCTCAGGCGCGCCATGCGTGCAGAAATCAGCGCGGGAATTCGCATGTCCAAGCGAGCGTCCAGTCAATAAAAGAATATCGGGAGAAACGACAAGAACCGCTCCGGAATTTGAATGGAGCGCCTCTGGTTTCTGACTGGAGGATTATGCGCCCGCGTGACGGGGGGCAAGCCGGCTGCCGCGTATCGGGCGATGGGTGGCTGCGGCGCGGGCCCGATGGTGCCGTTCTCAGGCCCGAACGTGAGGGCTCTGAGGGATCAATAGCTTTTTGTTCGGACGCGTTTCGGTTCAGGCGCGCACAACAGGATCAAGCATGCGTTCGATGAGGTTGATGCGGTCACGCACCATAAGTTTGCGCTTCTTCAAACGATGCAGCACCAGTTCGTCGTCATAGGCGCCGCCGAGGCTGCTGATGGTGTCGTTGATCTGGCGATGCTCGTCGCGGAGTGAGGCCAGGCGAATTTCCAGGCTCATGGCCTTTTCAAAGCTCGAAGCGCCTGTTGTCGTCTCGTTCGTCATTTGATCCTCCATCTTTGTAAGGGCTGACCGTTAGCTTTTTCCATGACCGATGATTTTGTCGAACCAGTCACAGTCACACATCTTTACAACTACGGCTTGAACTTCCCGAGATTCAAACCGATCTAGCAACAGGAAGGGCACGTAAAGCGGTTGCAGCGCAGAAGGTGCAGCACCAAGGCCATCATTTTCGTGATGGTCTAACCTCGGCAAAGGAGGGCAAGCCATGTTGGTCGTCTTGAATAATCCGATCCTGTATGTGGTTGACTATCCTTCTGTTGATGGACTGGAAGCCATTGACAAGCGTCGCGCCAAAGGCGTTTTCCTTCATGGAACGACAGCACAAAGATTTCGTGATGAGCTCGCCGATGCGCTGACCTATGGCGAGGGTGCCGATGAACTGGATGTTTGTCTCGACCAATTCGAAGCTCTCTTTACTCAGCCTGCCATTTATCAATAGTTACCCGTCCGGGTATATCCGATCCGTTCAGCTTAGACGGGTGTGAGTCAATTAGTTCATAGGGACAAACCGCTATTTTGCTGCGCACAGTTCGGGTCGGAAATCCTGGACTGTGCGCATTGCGCAAACAGACCCGTGTCATTCTTTTTGACCCGATACAATTGCGCATGATCAAAGTGCGGCTGAAGTCATGAACAAGGCTTTTACCAAAGAAAGTGAACAGGAAGATGACGAGGAGCTTGAGGCTCCCCTCGGTCTTCCCGCTGGCGCGCGCAATTACATGACGCGTACCGGCTTCACGCGCCTGAAAGCGGAGCTCGATCATTTGCTTCGCGTGGAACGACCGGAGGTCGTGCAGATCGTCTCGTGGGCGGCCTCCAACGGCGATCGCTCGGAAAATGGCGATTACATATACGGCAAGCGGCGTCTGCGCGAAATCGACCGGCGCATCCGCTTCCTCATCAAACGTCTCGAAACAGCGACGGTGGTCGACCCCACGGAACAGGAAAACATCGATCAGGTGTTTTTCGGCGCAACCGTGCGCGTGGCCGATGCGGAAGGCGAAGAGGCTGAATACCAGATCGTGGGCATTGACGAGGCGAATGCTTCAGAAGGGCGCATTAGCTGGATTTCGCCGATGGCGACAGCGCTCCTGAAAGCGCGTGAGGGCGACACCATCAAGGTGCCGACACCCGCGGGGCCGCGCGAAATGGATGTGCTGGAGATCCGGTACGTCTGAACGCTACACCTGGATCTGCTATGTCTACTTTGGCGTTTCCGGCCTGAGCGGCACTTCCTCGCGGCGTCTGCGCACCACTGAAACGCGATGCGGCAGGGTGAAGATAAAGCGCGCGCCTTCCCCCGGGCTTGATTCGGCCCAGATCCTGCCGCCATGCCGTTCGATGATGCGGCGTACCGAAGCCAATCCGATACCCGTGCCACCGAAACCCTGATCGCCATGCAGTTGCTGAAAGGGCTGGAAGAGTCGCTTGGCGTGGGCCATGTCGAATCCAACGCCATTGTCGGCAATCGAATAATTCATGCAGTCCGGTGTGGCATGGGCCGAAATGGTGATTTCGCCGATTGCTTGATCGCGTGTGAATTTCCAGGCGTTGTGCAGCAGATTCGATAGCGCGTTGCGCAGTAAGGCTTCGTCCCCCTCTGTCTGTAGCTCGGGTTGCAGATTCAGTTGGACTACGCGACCCGGATCGGCAATGCGCAATTCCTCAAACAGATCGCTGACAAGATTGCTTAGGTGAACAGGGTGTACGTTCAGAGGGCGGCGAGAGACGTTGGCCAGGTTAAGCAATTCATCAATCAGCTCACCCATGCGTACGCTGGCGCGATCGATGCGTGCAAGGTAATCCTTGCCCTGCGTGTCCAGGCTGTCACCACTGTCTTCGAGAAGGGCGTGGGCGAAGCCGTTGATGGCACGCAGCGGCGTACGCAGATCATGTGACACCGAATAGCTGAAGCCGACCAGCTCACGGTTGGACTGCTCCAGTTCGGACGTGCGCTGTCTGACCCGCTCCTCCAGCGAGGCGTTGATTTTACTCAGCTCCGCACGATCCAGTTCGCGTAGCCGCGCATCGTGGAAGATGATCCAGCCGGTAAATGCCAGCAGGCTGATCAACAGGCCACCTGCGACCACTACGCGGTTGCGCATCACGACATAGTTGGCGAGTGCCACGTCCTGTGGGCGTGAGATGCCGACCAGCAAGGGATAGTCGCTGAGGCGACGATAGGCCACGATGTGTGCCACGCTATCTATCTGTTGCGCACCACTGAAAACCAGCGACCGCGACGCGCCGCTGTCTTGCATCGGGCTGCCGAAGATAGGCGCCGCCGACTGATTGGAGCCCATCAGTGCGTCTTGCATCGGGTAGCGCAGCAGCAGGCGGCCATCACTGGACAGCAGGCTCATGGCATCGCGCGGCGCAAACTGGATGTCGCGATAGAACTTCTCGAAATAGCGTGTGCTGATCAGCCCGCTGACAATACCGATAAGCTTGCCGCCAATGCCCGTAATGCCTTGCTCGACGGGGATGAACCATTCCTGTCCATCCTGCGTGGATAGCTGGAGTGGCAGGCCGATGCGCATGCCCGCGTTTGGTGTGCTGCGCCAGCCGGCTACGGCGACCGGTGGATAGCTGGCTGCCGCGCGCAACCAGGGTTGCTGGACGAGCAGTAGCGGCTGGCCGCGGTTGTCGGCGATCGCCAGCGCTGCAGCATGTGGCGACGATTTCAGCCAGTTGCGAGCGTACGTGCTGAGGGTATCGACCGAGGCCTGGCTGATGCGCGGTTCGTGCTCGAGCAGGCGCGCGAGGAACTGCAGACTGGAATCCATATGGCCGACAGTGCGCGACACATGCTCTTCCAGCGTGCGTGCCAGGCTGACGAGCTCGGTCTGCTGGCGGTCCAGTTCGCGTTGGCGATCACGGGCGATCAAGGCCCAGGCGCTCAGCACGATCACGATGACAAGCAGCGCATAGCTGCCGAAGAACAGTAGGGCTAAACGTAGTCCGGGTGCTGCGACGAGGCGCGGATGCGCCGGAGCACGCAAGGAGACTGGCGTAGAAGTGGGTTTTTGCCCGGATCCGGGTGGCGGCAGGTCAGCTTGCGGGGCGTTCATGAATGCCTGTGGGCCGCTCTTGAAATTGGAGAAGACCGCCCAATATTACGTCGGACTTCCTATTTAGTGTTCCCACTAACTCCACCGAATAAAAGGAGCTTTTCCATGTCTGACACCTCTCAAGTCGAAAAACGCGGCTTCCAGGCCGAGGTGAAGCAGCTGCTGCATCTCATGATTCACTCGCTGTACTCCAATCGCGAGATTTTCCTGCGTGAGCTGGTTTCCAACGCTTCGGATGCCTGCGACAAGCTGCGCTTTGAGTCCCTCGACAATGCCGCGTTGTTCGAGGGCGATCCCGACCTGAAGATCCGCGTTGCCTTCAACAAGGAGTCGCGCACGCTGACCATTTCCGATAACGGCATCGGCATGAGCCGTGACGAAGCCGTCAATCACCTTGGCACGATCGCCAAGTCCGGCACCAAGGACTTCTTCGCCAAGCTCTCCGGCGACAAGCAGAAGGACGCCAACATGATTGGCCAGTTCGGCGTGGGCTTCTACTCGGCCTTCATCGTGGCCGACAAGGTCACCGTCATGACACGCCGTGCCGGCCTTGGCGCCGAAGCGGGCGTGAAGTGGGAGTGTTCGATGGCCGGCGACGAAGCCGGCGAATACACGGTGGAGAATTACACCAAGGCCCAGCGCGGCACGGACATCGTCCTGCACTTGCGCGAAGGTGAAGACGACCTGCTGTCTGGCTACAAGCTGCGCAGCATCATCCGCAAGTACTCCGACCACATCCTGCAGCCCATCGTCATGCAGAAAGAAGAGTGGGATGCCGAGAAGGCCGAGCAGGTCCTCAAGGATGAAGACGAGACCGTCAACCAGGCCAATGCACTGTGGGCGCGCTCCAAGAATGACATCACCGAAGACGAGTACAAGGCTTTCTACAAGCACGTCTCGCACGACTACGACGAGCCACTCGCCTGGTCGCATGCACGGGTTGAGGGCCGTCACGAATACACGCAACTGCTCTACGTGCCGAAGCACGCGCCGTTCGACCTGTGGGATCGCAATCCACGTCATGGCCTGAAGCTGTACGTGCGTCGTGTCTTCATCATGGACGATGCCGAGAAGCTGCTGCCGCACTACCTGCGTTTCGTGCGTGGCGTGGTCGACTCGGCCGATCTGCCGCTTAACGTCTCGCGCGAAATCCTGCAGGAGAGCAAGGACGTCGACACCATTCGTGGCGGTTGCACGAAGCGCGTGCTTGGCATGCTCTCGGACCTCGCTGAGAACGAGAAGGAAAAGTACGCCGAGTTCTGGACGGAGTTTGGCAAGGTGCTGAAGGAAGGTCTGGGCGAAGACTTTACGAACAAGGACAAGCTCGCTGGTCTTATGCGCTATGCGTCGACACAAGCCGACACGCCGGAAGAGACCGTGTCGCTGGCTGACTACGTATCGCGCATGAAGGAAGGCCAGGACAAGATTTACTACGTTACCGCCGACAGCTTCAACGCCGCCAAGAACAGCCCGCACCTCGAAGTGTTCCGCAAGAAGGGCATCGAAGTGCTGTTGCTCTCCGAGCGCGTCGACGAGTGGGCCATCAGCCAGCTCACCGAATTTGAAGGCAAGCAGGTCGTGTCAGTTGCCAAGGGCGATCTGGATCTCGGCGCGCTGGAAGACGAAGCAGAAAAGAAGAAGGTCGAAGAGCAGTCCGAAGAGTTCAAGCCGCTGCTTGAAAAGATCAAGACCACGCTGGGCGAGCGTGTCAAGGAAGTGCGTGTGACGCATCGCTTGACCGACAGCCCGGCCTGCCTGGTCGTGGACGAGCATGAGATGGGCATGAACCTCGCACGCATGCTCAAGGCAGTGGGCCAGAACGTACCGAGCTCGGCACCGATTCTCGAAATCAATCCCGAGCATCCGGTGGTGACGAAACTGCGCAACGAAGATGCGCGCTTCGATGATCTGGCTTCAGTGTTGTTCGATCAAGCGCTGCTGGCTGAAGGCGGCACACTGGATGATCCGGCGACCTTCATCAAGCGCATGAATCAGCTGATGCTGGAAATGAGCAAATGAGGAGCAAGTAAGGAGCAGGTGAAAGTGATGATGCGTGCTGCGCATCCGGCATAGACCGGATGTGCAGCTGATACGAAGAGGGCCGCAATCGCGGCCCTTTTTCATTGGCTTCCAGCCAAGGTCACTGAGCGCTTGCCAACTTGGTGGTGACATCCGAGGCCAGCTTCAGGAAGCCGCGTTCGATCAGCGTCTCAGGATTGCTATTGCCTATGGCGGTGGAGCGGACCGGATATTCCTTACCGTCGATTGACAGCACGAGTTCCAGCACCACGATGCCATCATTGTTCGGATTCTCTGTCGTGGTGTAGCCGCCCTTATCGAGAGGCTGCTCGCACGAGCCAGGAACGAGGATCGAGGCGATGGCAAGCCCGAGGATGCCACCACCCGATGCGCCCACGGCCGTGTCGTGCGCGCTCCTTCGGCCGTTTTCATACACGGTGAATTTCTTGACGATGATTTCCTTGCCGGAGAGCCGCGGCAGCTGTGCCTTTGCGAGTGTGTTGCGCAGGAATTCAATGCGCGGCGGGTTCGTGCGCTCATCCGCTTGACGCAGGATGCCGTACTGGCAGGACGAGATGCTGTACGAGAGCAATTCCTTCGTCTTGTCGGAAGGATCGCAAGCATCCGTCAGCGTGAAGTTTCCTTTGATGGCAGGGTCGTAAGGCAAGGTTGCAACGAAGGCGCAGCCAGTGCAGGCGATCAGCAGGAGGAAGGAAATGAGGTTCTTCATTTTATTGGTTCGTTATTGTGGAAGGACAGCAGGGAAGCCTGGGCAGGTTTGGAGCAAGGAGCCTAACCAAAGCGGATCTTCATGACCAGGATGAAAGCGGCCAGAGACAAGGTGATTGCATTGGCGATGATGACTGGCCATGCATGCAGGCTCATCCCGTAAAGCAGCCAGCAGGTGACACCCACGACGAATACGCCATACATGCCAAGCGATACGCCATGTGCCGAACGTGATTTCCAGGTCAGCCAGGCTTGGGGAAGGAAGGCGGAGGTGGTAAGAATTGCTGCGAGGTAGCCGATCACGTCGGCAGATTGAAGAAGGAACTGTTCGAACGTAGAGGGCATGAAGTAGTTGACAGGGTGATCGGCTGCGGGCTCCTCAGCAACTTCGCCATCGGCTTTGCGCTGGCAGGTGGCGGGCGAGGAAGTCCATCTGGTCGGCCAGTATGTGGCGGTTCGAGAGGATAAGGTACTCCGCCTTGTTTGGCACATACGGAGCGAACAGCAGAAGCATGCGTGCTTGTTCCGGTGTACGGCCCGCTTTGCGCTGGTTGCAACTGCGGCAGGCGGTTACTACGTTCATCCAGGTGTCGGGGCCGCCTTGTGAGACGGGCTTGATGTGGTCGCGGGTCAGGCGCTGGGTGCTGAATTCGGTGCCGCAGTAGCCACAGATCTGGCGATCACGGTGGAACAGTTCGCGGTTGGAAAGGGGCGGGGTCTGGTGCAGGCAGCGGGCGTTGAGGGCTTTGCCGCGGATGGCGATGATGCTGTTGGCCGTTATTGCAGAGCGCTGGCCGGTGATGCGGGAGTGGCCGCCGATGAAGGTGAAGCATTCTTCGCCGGCATCCCAGGCAACAAGGTTCTTGGCGTAGTAGAAGAGGGCATGTTGCCAGGTGACCCAACGGTGCGGCTGGCCATACATGTCCAGCGTGAGGATCATGGGTCGTCGATCACGGATGATGGGACGAATGTCTGGGCGCAGTTCGGTGTGTAGCATATCGATGCCGTTTCCCGTTAGGTGCTGTCTCGCTCGGTCTTGCTTCTACTTTTTGTGCCTTGTTCCTGATAGCGTTGTAGTCAGCAGCTTATACGCTTACGTGCGCATATATCAACCTTATCGCCAAGACATCTGGATGTCGCTTCTGCCAATTCCGAACTGGTGTCGCATGCTGGGCTGGGGCCTGCTGGCTTCGCTTGTGCTGCACTGGGTTGTATTTGATCTGATGCGTGTTGCTGCATGGTTGCCGGCCACCTCCAGGCTAACGGTATTGCGGGTGAAATTGCCGGAGGATGTTGGTCTCGTGGCACGGGATGAAGTACCGAGTGTTGCGACAGGGGCGCCGGTGAGGTCTGCAATGCCCGCTCATATCAGTACTTCCGCCAGTGCGCGGACCAGTCCGGAAATCGCGCGCAAGCCCTCAGAGCGCGTATTGCCGCATGTGCTGCCTGACACCACCCCTGCACTCATACAGGCTGAAGGTTTGCGTAGTGGACAGTCCGCGGAAGCGACGGTGGCGCTACGTTTGTCCATTGCCCGATCTCTGGCGCAATCGCGCGGGCTACCTTCACTTTCGCAGGCGCTGCTGTTGATGTGTGATTTCGACGCGGCAGGCCGTCTGCTTGTTGTGCGGGATATATCCGGCGCGGCGCAGCCAGCCGTGTTGGTCGGGGTCAGGCGTGCTGTCGAACAGGTTGCGTTGCCGCCCATCCTGCTCGGGCAAGCATTTTCGCTGGACGTCTTGCTGGAGTCCGGCGACTAGCGCGTCATTTCAAAAACCGGGGCGTGGCGCCAGATCGTAGGCGCGAAAACGGTACTCACGCCTGGTGCGGTCAGCGAAGAACTGCCGCAAGGCCAGTGCGACGGAACGGAAGGCGATGTCGTCCCACGGGATGTCGGCTTCGTCGAACAGTGCGACTTCCAGTGACTCGACACCTGCAGCAAACACCGGCTCGGGAAGCCGGGCGCGGTAGAACATGTGCACCTGACCGATGTGCGAGATGTTCACGAGCGTGTAGAGCTCGATCAGGTCCACGCGTGCGCAGGCTTCCTCCTGCGTTTCGCGCAGAGCGGCCTCTGCCGTGGTCTCGTCCATCTCCATGAAACCGGCCGGCAGCGTCCACATGCCCCGGCGCGGTTCGATGGCGCGGCGGCACAGCAAGATCTTTCCTTCCCACTCGGCGAGTGCGCCGACCACCATCTTCGGATTGATGTAGTGAATCGTGCCGCATTGGTCGCAGACGTCACGGAGCGACGTGTCGCCTTCCGGAATCCGTTTTGTAACGGCTGCACCGCAGTTTGAGCAGAAATTCATGGGGGTGTTGAGGCTACTTTTACGGAACTTGAACAGCGTTCGATTCTAACTGAACCGCTGTCTGGACGTGCCTCACACAGCCAGTATTCAAGGCTCAAGACCCGGCACGGCGGGCCGATAATGGTTTTTGCTGTGCAGCAGAATTCCTTTTTATGGACTACTGGTGAAGTGCCAGCGCATTCGTTGGTTCCGTGACCCATTAGCACCCGCATACCGGGGAACAGATTGGACAATATGGCACCCCCGATCAACATCGCGCAATTCGAACAACTCAAGGCTTCCGGTGATCTGCCGTCGCCCAAGGGGGTGGCGCTCGCCATCATGCGCTTGACTGCGTTGGATGATGTGTCGATGGCTGAGCTGGCCCGCATCATCCGTACAGATCCGGCATTCGTCGGTCGTCTCATCAAGGCGGCAAACGGCGTTATTGGCCATGGCCGGCGCCCTATTGCCTCTGTGCAGGACGCGTTAACCGTGCTTGGCATGCCGGCAGTTCGCACCATGGCCCTGGGCTTCTCGCTCATGACCAGTTACAAATCGGGGAGCTGTCAGGCATTCGACTATTCTGCTTTCTGGTCTTCCTGCCTCGCAGCGGGGGTTGCCGCGCAGGCAGTGAGCGTGCGCACGCGTGTTGCTGCACCCGATGAGATCTATTGCCTGGGTCTGCTGGCTCGTGTCGGCGAGCTTGCACTCGCGACGCTTTACCCGAAGGAGTATTCCGAGCTGTTACTGGAGGTCAGGGCGAAGCCGGGTTTGCAAGTAAGCGAACTGGAATCACGGCGCTTCGGCATGCATCACGCCGAGCTAGGCGCGGCCATGCTGGCAGATTGGGGTATGCCCCGCGTATTCACTGAGGCGGCGTATCACAGTGATGGTCTCGGTGATTGTCCGTTTTCTGAAGGTTCGCGCGAGCGCACGCTGACTGAAGCTCTGATGATTGCCCGCACCATGGGCGAACTGTGCGTGACGTCCGAAGCGGCACGTCCTGCGGTCATGCGCCGCTTGCTACAACTGGGGTCACGTCTTTCCTTCGATGAGGCGTCCACTATTGAATTGTGTGACAGCGTGGCTCGGGAATGGGTCGAGTGGGGCGCACTGCTGAATGTGAAAGCCGAAGCCTTGCCGCCGTTCGAGCAGATCGGGCGCCAATCTCTGCAAAGCGAGGACGGCTCTCCAGTGCTGGCCGCATTGCCAGAAGCCGCGGTAGCCATACGGGAATCGGTAGTCACTGCCGCGGCGTTGACTGTGCCAGTTGCCCGTCCTCGCGACGTAGTTGCGCCGGCCGCTCCTGTCGAACCAGCGCTCCGCGTATTGCTGATGCCGGCCGACGATGCGGCCGCTGTGGTACTCAAGCAGCAGTTGCTCAATGGGGGCTATCAGGTGGCTGTTGTGCGCGATGTGAGCATGGTCACCGAAACTGCACTGGACTATGAGCCTGAGATTGTCGTCGTCGATTGGGCGCTGACGGATAGAGGTGGCGAAGAGAGCATTCGTGCCCTGCGTGAAACGCGTATCGGCAGAGGGATGTTTATCGTGGTCCTGAGCGAAAGGCGCGATGAGGAATTCATGGTGGGAGCCTATGGTCTGGGCGTTGACGATGTATTGCTCAAACCCGTGAGCGCGCGCCTGTTGCTGGCGTGTCTCGAAGCAGGCAAACGCGTTACCGGCATGCACAGCGAAATCGAGCGTGACCGTGAGGAGATCCGGCATTTCGCAGCGGAACTCGCTGTGAGCAATCGCCGCCTGCAGGAAGTGGCAATGATGGATCCGCTGACGGGTTTTCCGAATCGCCGTTTCTTTGTTGATCGGCTACTGCAGGAATGGGCAGCGTCGACGCGCAACAAGCGTCCGTTGTCCTGCGTGATGGTCGATGTCGACAACTTCCGCCTCATCAACGACACCTACGGACATGCGGTGGGTGACTCGGTGCTGCAGCAGGTATCCAGAGCGATGCGTGAAGCGCTGCGCTCACATGACGTCGTGGCGCGAACCGGCGGAAATGAATTCCTCGTGATCTGCCCGGAAGCGCCGCTTGAAGCGGCTCACGTCTGCGCCGAGCGCCTGCGTCTGGCTGTGGAAGATGCAGACATCGTCTGCGGCATGCTTCATCTCAAACTCACGGTGAGCATAGGGCTCGCCGCACGTGATACCTCGATTGGTGACAGTGACACGCTGGTGCGCCGTGCCGAGCAGGGACTTCAGGCTGCCAAGCAGGAAGGGCGCAACCGGGTATCGGGCATGCAGCTGCGGCCCCGCGCGGCAGGGGCGTGATTACGGGCTCGTTCATTCCTTGCAGATGACGCCTGCTAGTGCAGGGTCTGTATTGATAAACACAGCACGGAGAATTTTTTAATTTTTTTCCTAAAGACTACTTCGCGTTTGGCCGTAGTCAATGAAGACATCAGAAAACCATCTTCCTTCTTGCCGATATTCAGGGCGAGGACAGCCGTTGTAGGAGAAGCTCCTACATGCGGTTGTTCTCGCCTTGTTACATCATTTTCCGCGGGACCCGGATTGGAGGACGTTGCCCTTGAGGGAATAATGCACCCCATGGCGTAACACCTTTACGCCGCTGAATAAGCAGAGGGGTCGCAAATGACAACATCGAACTTCAACGACGAGACCAGAGAACTGAATCTCGCCTACCTCATGTTGGCGCAACAGATGCTGAACGTAGATCGTGAAGTCGCCATGCTGAAGCTCGGTGTCGGTGAAGATGTGGCCGACTTGCTCAGCAAGCTTTCACCAGGGCAGATTCTGCGCATGGCGACGGCTGACATGCTGATCTGTCAATTCCGTTTCGACGACACCCTCCTGCTCAACCTCTTGTCCAATCACGACCGCGACAATCAGGCTGCCCGCATTCACGCCACCATTCTGGCTGCAGCAACGCCAGTTGGCCACATTGCCTGAGGAGAGTGACATGCGTATGAAAAGTCTCGTTCAAGACGCCCGCGAAACCCAACTCGCGATGGATATGATTGAACTGGGTGCGCGCATGCAGATGCTCGAATCCGAAACCGGTTTGTCGCGCGAACGTTTGCTCAAGCTCTACAAGGAAATCCGGCAGGAATCGCCTCCGAAGGGCATGCTGCCTTTCTCGACTGACTGGTTCATTCCATGGCAACAGAATGTCCACGCATCGCTGTTCATGTCGTTCCGTGGCTTCATCACGACGAATACCAAGCTGAGCGGGCTGGATGCAACGCTGAAGGCCTTCCGCATGTATCGCGATCACGTTGAGTCCAATGATCTCGATCAGGTGCTGAGCCTGACACGTGCCTGGACGTTGGTGCGCTTCTTCGATGCAAAGATGCTGCAACTGGCCTGCTGCACCAAGTGTACGGGCGGTTTCGTGGCCCATGCCTACGATCCCTTGCACGGTTATGTCTGTGGCCTGTGCCACATTCCTGCTCGCGCCGGCAAGGGCAAGCGCGCGGTCGCACGTGTTGCGGAAGATTTGAGAATTGCCGTCTGATCTCTGGCACGCACGCCAGATGTAACTGCGCTGCTTTTGTCCGTCTCTCCTGTCTGACCTCCTCCCTGCATTGCGGGGAGTTACGAACCGCCAGCCTGTCTGGCGGTTTTTTTTTGCTTTCCTGGCCGAGCGTTGATGCGCGCCAACGAGCGCTCCGGTTTTCTTAAGTTTGCAGATGTGGTGCCGATACCCAACAGGGACAGGGAGTAATTTCTCAGGCGCTGCATTCACTCGTTGCGGGATCAAAAAAAGATGTTTTTGATAATTGGCTATGTTGTCATTCTCGTAGCAGCGTTGGGCACGTACGCGATTCATGGCAGCCTTGCCGCGTTGTGGGTGCCTGCCGAATACCTGGCGATCGTCGGTCTGACCATTGGGGGCTTCGTTGCAAGCAATGGCAGAAAGGCGATCAAGGCAACGCTGGGCGCGCTGCCAAAAGTCTTCAAGGGCTCCGGCAAGAACAAGGCGCTGTATGTTGATCTGCTGGCCATGCTGTTCGAGATACTGGCCAAGGTGCGCAAGGAAGGTTTGATGTCGATCGAAAATGACATCGAAACTCCGGAGTCCAGCACCATTTTCTCGAAGTACCCGAATTTCCTGAATGACCATCACGCTGTTGATTTCTTGACTGACTATCTGCGCATGATGGTCGGCGGCAACCTCAATGCGTTCGAGCTCGAGAATCTGATGGATGTGGAGATCGAAACCCACCATCACGAAGCGCACCAGGCTTCGCACATCGTCGCCAAGGTCGGTGATGCGACGCCCGCTTTCGGTATCGTCGTGGCGGTGATGGGCGTGGTGAATGTGATGGGATCGGTGGGTGAGCCACCGGCGGTGCTTGGCAAGATGATCGGCGGGGCGCTGGTGGGGACCTTCCTCGGTATTCTCGTTTCATATGGTTTCGTGACGCCAGTTGCCAACCAGCTGGAGCAGATCGCCGATGAAGACGGCAAGCTCTATCAGTGCATGAAGGTTGTACTGCTTGCGAGCATGAATGGATATGCGCCACAGGTTGCGATCGAGTTTGGACGCAAGGTGCTGTACGCGGGCGATCGTCCTGGCTTCAAGGAGCTTGAGGACGAAATCAAGAGCAGGAAGAACAGGTGATTGGCCCAAGGCTTGTCTTGACGAGTCCCCGTTCCTCTTTAATCGCAGATATCCAGATCGTCTGAACCATGGCCGACAACAATCAGCAGCCCATTGTCATAAAGCGCATCAAGAAAGGTGGTGGCGGTGGGCATGGCGGCGCATGGAAGATTGCGTACGCCGACTTCGTGACGGCGATGATGGCTTTCTTCCTGCTGATGTGGCTGTTGGGCTCAACCACACAAGGCGATCTGAAGGGCATTGCCGAGTACTTTCAGAACCCCTTGCGCATGTCGATGAATGGCGGCAAGGGCACGGGCGCTTCGACTTCTCCCATCGAAGGTGGCGGCGCCGATCTGACCAGAACAGTCGGCGATACGGCGCGCAGCGACTTCAAGCAGAAACGAGTGATGTCCAAGGTAATTGTCACGTCGCCTGAACAGCAGCAAGTTACCAACACCAAACACGCAGCGGATGACGGCAAGAAGAGTGGAGCAGTGACGGCGAGTCCCGGCAAGGATTCCATCGTGGTTGAACAGGCAGAGCGTGGCCGCTTGCAGGAGCTCAAGGCGCGTATCGAGGCCATCATCGAAGCCAGTCCTGAGTTGCGTCAATTCAAGAATCAGTTGCTACTTGACATGACGCCGGACGGTTTGCGCATTCAAATCGTCGACGAGCAGAATCGTCCTATGTTCGATACGGCGAGTGCGGATCTGAAGCCCTACACGCGGGTCATTCTGCGTGCCTTGGGCCCTGAGCTGAATCGTTTTGGCAGCCGGCTCAGTATCTCGGGGCATACTGATGCGGCACAGTATGTCGGCAGTGCGGCCGGGTTCTCCAACTGGGAACTTTCCGCAAACCGAGCCAATGCGGCGCGACGTGAGCTGGTCGTTGGTGGATTGGATAAGGACCGGATCATTCGCGTGCTCGGGCAGGCGTCCATCCTTCCCCTGGACAGGAGTGATCCGTTCAGTGCAGCCAATCGGCGCATCAGCATCGTGGTGCTGAACAGGCGCGCCGAAGACAATATCCTGCGTGAGGGTCTGCAGGAAAATGCCGCTGGCACTGCGGCGCCATCGGAGCCTGTGCCGGAGAGTTCGCGTGCCGTACTTCCCGCCGCTCGGTGATCGAGCACGGCATGGCGCAACGCAGCCCACGCAATAGGCAGCGGGATTTCAG
Source organism: Rhodocyclaceae bacterium (assembly GCA_035456105.1). Taxonomy (GTDB): domain Bacteria; phylum Pseudomonadota; class Gammaproteobacteria; order Burkholderiales; family Rhodocyclaceae; genus Viridibacterium. The sequence goes on from DATIDV010000020.1 coordinate 134,126, forward strand.
ACGCGCAACAAAAAAAAGGCCCTGACGCTTTCGCGGTCAGGGCCTTTTCATTTGCTGACAGATCAGCCGAGCTGGAAGTAGTTCTCGGCGTTGCGGTAGCAGATGTCCTGCACGATGCCGCCAAGCAACTTGTAGTCTTGCGGATACTCGCCGTTCTCGACCCAACCGCCGATCAGATTGCACAGGATGCGGCGGAAGTATTCGTGACGCGTGTATGACAGGAAGCTGCGCGAATCCGTCAGCATGCCGACGAAGGCACCGAGGTTGCCGAGTTGAGACAGAGCCGTCAGCTGACGCAGCATGCCGTCCTTCTGGTCGAGGAACCACCAGCCCGAGCCGAACTGCATCTTGCCCTTGAATTTGCCATCCTGGTAGTTGCCGATCATGGTTGCCAGAACCTCGTTATGCATCGGGTTCAGGTTGTACATGATGGTCTTCGGCAGCAGGTCGTCGCCATCGAGCGCGTCGAGGAAGCGCGCGATCTTGGCGGAGATCAGGTCATCGGTGATTGAGTCCCAGCCAGTATCCGGGCCGAGCGTCTTGAACATGCGCGTGTTGTTGTTGCGTTGCGCGCCGATGTGCAATTGCATGGCCCAGCCGCGACGTGCGTACTCGCGGCCCAGGTGCAGCATGATCGCCGTCTTGAACTTGTCGGCTTCCAGTTTCGTCACGACCGTGTGGCTCATGGCCTTGGCGAGGATCTGTGACAGCTCGTCTTCCGACGCCGTCTCGAAGAAGGCGATGTCGATGGCATGGTCGGAGAGCTTGCAGCCATGCGCAGCGAAATAGTCGAGGCGTGCGTTGAGCGCCTTGAGCAGGTCGCCGAAATTGTTGATGGCAACACCAGAGACGGATGCCAGTTTCGGGATGTAATCCTGGAAACCTGCGCGGTCGATGTTGAAGGACTTGTCCGGGCGGAATGTCGGTAGCATTTTCGACGTGAAGCTCTTGTCGGCTGCCGTGGCCTTGTGATGCGCCAGGTCGTCAATCGGATCATCCGTCGTGCATACCGCGCGTACGTTGGAGCGCTGCATCAGACCGCGCGCCGACAGTTCCGGTTTGCTGATCTGCGCATTACACACTTCCCACAGCTCATCGGCTGTTGCGCCGCTGACCAGGGTCTTCGTGCCGAAGTAGCGTTGCAGCTCCAGATGACTCCAGTGGTAGAGCGGATTGCCCACGCCCATTGGCAGCACTTCGCAGAACTTACGGAACTTCGCCTGGTCGGGCTGCTTACCCGTGATGAAGTCTTCGGTGACGCCCGAGGAGCGCATGAAGCGCCACTTGTAGTGATCGCCACCTAGCCAGATCTCGGTGATGTTGCGGAATTGCTTGTTCTCGGCAACTTCAGCGGGTGGCAGATGGCAGTGGTAGTCGATGATCGGCTGCGGCGCAGCGTATTCGTGATAAAGCTTTTGTGCGGTGGGGGATTCGAGCAGGAAATGCTCGTCCATGAATGCCTTGGCCATTTTGAGTATCTCCGTTGCTTTGCAGGAATTGCCGAGTTTTACGGCTACAAGTCTTACTAATTATAGTCGTGGCACTATATGTCTGACAAACCGGGGCTGGCTTGATCTGTGTGAAACAGTGTCACTCCTGTATGTAGCACAGGCGCCGGGGCTCACTATTACGACATGCTGTCGTGCACCTCTGTGTCGATATGTATCGCCGGGCTGTCCGGCCATCATGTGTCAAAGAATTATGCCGTTGCTTGCAGTGGAGATGGATTAGCCTTGGGGCTCGCTATCTGATCGCTCCACCTGACAGGCGCCCCAGATACAAGCAGCAGGCACGTTGCACATGCATAACAAGCAAGTGGCGCCATGCGCGGCGCACGCTGCGAAAAATCATCGCTTCGCATTGGAGACAGTGTTTCATGGCTCGGAAGACAAAAGGAGAGAGCGCTTCGAACTGGACCATCCTGCTTGCAGAGGATGATCCTGACTACGCGCAAACCACCATTACGCTGCTGGAGAGGGAAGGGCACACGGTAGTCTGGGCTGACTCAGGTGCCAAGGCGCTTGAAGTTCTGCGCATACGGCAGATTGATTTGCTGCTGCTCGACTACTTCATGCCTGGCATGACGGGCGAGGAGACCGTTGTCGAGCTGCGCAAATTCAACACCAACGTACAAGTCATCCTGCAAACCGGCTACGCGAGCGAGCAACCGCCACGTGCCTTGCTTAAACGGCTCGATATCCAGGGCTATCACGACAAGAGTGAGGGGCCTGAAAAGCTGCTGATGTGGACCGATGTGGGTCTCAAATCCGCTTATGCCGTTCAGCTATTGCGCAATAGTCGAGAAGGGCTGCGCTTTATCCTCAATGCGACACCCGAACTGCACAAGATCCAGCCGCTGAATGAGCTGCTGCAAGGCATCATCCTGCAAATCTCCGGCCTGCTCGGTAATGTGAATTCATTCCTCGCCATCAATACGCCTGGCAGCTCAGCCCAGCTTCCAGAGGAGCCGAGGTCGGAAGGTTTTCTTGCCATCCTGATTGACGAGACCGATCTGGCAATCCAGGCAAGTACGGGCCGTTTCCATGGTTTCAAGAGCGCGTTCGAATGTCTCAATGAACACGAACTGAGCAATGTGCGTACGACGGTGCAGCAGCATGAAATCCGCGCTGTCGATGGCACGACCATCGTGCCACTGTGCGTCGGCTCTGCAGTGATCGGAGTGGTCTACCTGGATCGGGCCGTAAGCCAGAGTCGTGACCTCGAACTGCTCCAGGTATTCGCCAACCAGGCCGCAGTGGCGATTCGCAATTCACAGCTTTACGAGATGGCAACGCTTGATCCGCTGACGGGCGTCTACGTCCGTCGCTTTTTCGAGCAATGGTTGCTGCGCGAGTTACGCGCCGCGTTCAGGAAAAAATGCACGCTGTCCATCCTCATGGTGGATATGGACAAGCTCAAGCAGATCAACGACACCATGGGGCACCTCGGTGGAGACGGCGCGCTGGCGGCGATGGGCAGCGTCTTGCGTCGCGTGCTGCGCGATACCGACATCTGCGGGCGCTACGGTGGTGACGAGTTTGCGATCGTGGTGCATGAGCCGGGCCCGAAAGGCGGGGAACTGCTGGCCGCAAGGATCCTCGAATTGCTTGCCAGTGAAAGCGTGGAAGGGCCGAATGGTCGCTGGTCTGTCGCTGGCAGTGTCGGTGTTGCCCTGTTGCAGGCCTATGATTTCGACCCGGCAGACATCCCGAAGCCGATTCCCGCAGCCTACTTCGACGACATGGCGAGGTTGCTCATCGACGCCGCGGATCGTGCGCTGTACAAGGCCAAGAGCGCTGGCGGCAGCTGTGCTTTCAGCAGCGAGCCGTTGGAGTGGAAAGCTTTCTCCTGACGCATGCGGGCGAGGAGCATAGACGGGACGGAGGCTACGGCCTCCGTTTTCATTTGTGCCTTAGCCGGGCCGCGCCAATCGCACAATGAAGGTCGTGCCCGCACCAAGCGTGCTGTCGATATTGATCGAGCCCTTGAAGTCGCCCGTGACAATGTCATTGACGATGGTGAGACCTAGCCCTGTGCCGTCACCAAATTTCTTTGTCGAGAACATGGGCTCGAAGATGCGTGGCAACACCTCCGGCGGGATGCCGCTGCCCTGATCCTTGACGCGCATCACGACGAATTGATCTTCAAGCTCCAGGTTGATGTCGATCTTGGCGCCGCCCTGTCGAGCGATGGTCGCGGCGCTGGCGTCGACGGCATTGGTAATGAGATTGGTGATGACCTGCGCCAGCCGACCGGGCGAACCGTGCACCTGCAACTCATCTGCCGATTTGTGCAGCTCCACGCGGCAGTTCTTTTCGCGAAGGGTGTGACCGAGCAGCAGGATGGCGTCCTGTATCGTCGCCACGACACTGAAGTCCACCTGTTGCTGCGAACTCAGATCACGTGTTTGTGATTTCACGCCACGCACGAAGCCTGCCGCGCGTTCGGCTGCACCGCTGGCGAGGCTGATCGCTTTGCTCATCTCGGTGGCAATCTCGCGGTGGTCATCATCGTTGACGCTGGCGTCCCCAATCGAGTCACGGTATTCGGTGACCAGGCTTTCCAGTTCCATGACGGCCGAGCGTACCGCTGCGAGCGGCGTATTCATTTCGTGTGCAATGCCGGCGGTCAGGCGGCCGAGCGAGGCCATCTTCTCGGCGAGCATCAGCTTTTCGCGATTCTCTTCCTGCTCCCTGGCGTTTCGCAGTGTTTCACGGTGAAGGTTGGCATTGTCCATGGCCACTGCGATCTGCTGTGCGATGGCCTGCATGATCGAAATTTCCTCTTCGCCGAAAGCGCGGCCGCTACCGCTTCGCAATGCAAGAAGCGCCATGACGTGCGTGCCGGACTTCAGCGGCAGGACGAGTTCCGGGCCACCCGCTTTGCCATTGCCGCCAGTCCCGTGATTGCCGGTGAAGTGTTGGCCGGTCCGCAGGCATTCCTCCAGTAGTTCAACGTGCACACAGTGGGTGGCCGCGTCTCCTTCGCCGCTGCTGGCCTTCAATTCGATGCCCGGCGTCCGGTCGGTCGGTCCGGCCGCTTCTACTGAGTACAGGCTTGCGCTTAGCAGGCTGAAGCGATGATGCAGCAGAATGACGATCTGTCGCATCATCTCGTCCGGCTCGCGGATGCTGCTTAAGGAAGCAGAGACTGCGGCGACCGTTTCGAGAATGTTTTGTTGAGTCGAGATGACAGCCTGTTGCAGTACGCGCTGCTCTTCATGATTCGATGCCAGATGCTGGATCAGGCCGGGAATCATCTGCAGCGAATCGAGTGCAGCGCTATCGACTTGTGCCTGCGTGACCAGCTCGACTTCAACAGGTACAACTGTTGGCACGCTTTCGCCACCCAGGGCACGCTCCAGCGTATCGAGCAGGCAGGTGGCAATGCCCCGCGGCAGCTGCCGCACCGTGGCGTCTACGGTACCGTCCTTGATCGCCATCAGCGCACCGGGGATGCCATCGAAGCCTGCAATGAGGATGCGTCGCGACAGGCCGCGCTCGGCGATGACGTCCATCGCGCCGAGGGCACCTTCGTCGGTCGTCGAGATGACGGCGTCTAAATCCGGAGTCTTGTCGAGCGCTTCGCGCATGAACTGCGCGCCTTGCTCGCGTCGCGAGATCTGGGCGATCCAGTCAAGCATGTTTTCGTAGGCGACTTCGACACCCGGGTAGCGCTGCAGCGTTTCATGAAAGCTGCCTGTGCGCGTCGCGCCGGAAGGTACGCGTTCGTCACCCTGGAAATAGGCAACCTTGCCGCGACCTTGCAGACGCTCGAAGACGTATTCGGCGATCAGGGCCTGACCTCGCGCGTTGTCGGTGCCGACTGTGCATAGCACGCCTTCGTCAGCCAACGGAGAGTCGAGACTGAGAACGAGGATGCCGGCTGCATGCGCGCGCGCGATGGCGGCCGAGATGCCGGCATGGTTGCGTGCCATCGGTTTGAGGATGACGGCGTCCATGCCCGTGTCGATGAATTTCGACAACTCGTTAGCCTGCTCCTCGACTGTGCGCACGCCGACGGTGGTCAGCTCCATATCGCGCTGCAGGGCTTCGGTGCGCAGGCAGTTCGCACCCAAGGTCCAGACGAAGGCGCCTGAACGCAGTTCGAACATGACGAAGCCGACTTTGATCTTCCGCGTTTCAGTCACATGAGTCTCCGGAGGTGGCGCTGCTGGCAGACTTGGTATGCCAAGCTACTTGCCAGAGCTTAGCGGGCAGCAATCCCCTTCGTTCCGGTGAAACGAGGGTAGGACGTCCCTTGTTTCCACGACTACAAGGGAGTTACACGCCTGCGTAGGCAGAGAAACCACCATCCACCGGGATGATCGAGCCCGTGACGAAGCCGGATGCCTTGGGCTCGACCAGCCACAGCAGGACGCCGATCAGCTCGGACGCATCGCCAAAGCGACGCATGGGGGTTTGAGCGATGACCTTCTGTGCGCGAGGCGTGAAGCTGCCGTCTTCGTTCAGCATGAGCTTCTGGTTCTGCTCAGTGATGAAGAAGCCCGGAGCGATGGCGTTCACGCGAATGCCGGATTGGCCGAGATGCACGGCCAGCCATTGCGTGAAATTGGTCACCGCAGCCTTGGCGCCGCTATAGGCAGCGACCTTGCTCAGTGGGCGATAGGCACTCATCGACGAGATGTTGATGATGCTGCAGCCGGGGCGAGCGAGCATCTGCTTGGCAAACACCTGGCTTGGCAGCAGGGTGCCCATCAGGTTCAGGTCGAAGACGAACTTGAAGCCTTTTATGTCGAGATCGAAGAAGCTGCTTTGCGATGCATCCTTGCCTGCGGTCTCGGCGTCGAAATACTCCTGTCCGGTGACGCCTTTCGGGTGATTTCCGCCGGCACCGTTGATGAGGATGTCGCATGGCCCGAGCGTGCTCGCGATGTGCGCGGCAGCGTTCTCGAGTGCCTCGCGATTGAGTACGTCACAGGACATGCCTTGCGCAAAGCCGCCTGTTTCGTTGATGGAGTCGGCAAGCCGTTCGGCCTTGGCCAAGTCACGACCGACGATGACGACTTTCGCACCACACTGGGCGAGGGCTCGGCACATTGCGGCGCCGAGCACACCGGCACCGCCGGTGACGACGGCTACCTTGTTCTTCAGATCGATATCAAACGGGACTGGGGTGAAAGCGGTCATGCAGTTTCCTTGAGTGGGAAAAATTGCGTAGGACAAAGAAAGCCTGTTGCTCTCGCGAGGGCGAGAAACATATGGCTTGTGGTGTGGCAAGAGTAGTGTGGCCACCCCCGCGTTCAGGGGCGTTGCGCCAGATCAGGCGTGCTCGGTGGGGACGAATTTGGTGATCGCTTCCCATAGGCCGTTCAGATAAACCACGCCGAGCGCGCGATCGTACAGGCCGTAACCGGGCTTGCCGGTTTCGCCCCAGATCATGCGGCCGTGGTCGGGGCGCACATAGCCGTCGAAGTCGACGTCGTGATACGCCTTGAGGATCTTCGCCATGTCGAGCGAGCCTTCGCATGACAGGTGAGCTGATTCGTAGAAGGTGCCGTCTTCTTCCACCGCGACGTTGCGCAGGTGGCCGAACGGGATGCGGCCCATGCCGCCGAATTCATGCACCAGCGATTCGATGTTGTTGCACAGATCCGCACCGAGCGAACCGGAACACAGCGTGATGCCATTGGCAGGAGAGTCGACGATCTTGACGAGGCGCATCAGGTCATCGCGATTCTTGACGATGCGTGGCAGACCGAAGATCGGGCGTGGTGGATCATCCGGATGCATGCCCATGCGCACGCCCGCTTCTTCCGCGACGGGAATCATTTTCTTGAGGAAGTATTCGAGATTGGCCCAGAGCTGCTCTTCGCTGATGTCCTTGTATTCGGCAAGGATTTTCTTGAGCTCATCGGGCTTGTAACTGGCGTCCCAGCCGGGCAGGGAGATACCTTGCTCAGGATCGATTTCCAGCACCTGGCTGGCGTCGAATGACAGCGTCGTCGACCCATCGGGCAACTCGGTTGCGACACTGGTGCGCGTCCAGTCGAAGACCGGCATGAAGTTGTAGCAGATGACCTTCACGCCGACAGCGGCGCAGTTGCGGATGTTCTGCTGAAAGTTGGCGATCAGACGATCGCGCGTCGGCTTGCCCTGCTTGATGTCTTCGTGCACCGGAATGCTCTCGACGACGTCGAACTTCAGGCCCACGGATTCAATGCGGGCTTTGAGCGCTTGCAGTTTTTCGACCGGCCAGACTTCACCAACCGGCACGTCGTAGATCGCCGAGACGATGCTGTGAATGCCGGGGATCTGGCGGATGTATTCGAGCTTGACGGGATCGGTGTCGCCATACCAGCGGAAGCTCATTTTCATCGTGCAACTCCGGCGCTTTTTGAGAGGTCACTAGCATACGCCGGAGTGCGTTGCCGGGCCATGCGGGGCGGCCCGCACGTGTAAATTTCTACATCATCTCGCACCGGGAAGAGTATCGATGAATCCCGGCCCTCCCGTTGCCATAGACCAGAAGGCGTGCGCCGCAAACGAAAACGCGGGCGCAGTCTTGTGACCGCGCCCGCGTGGCGACAGATGGAGCTATCGCCTTACTGCAACAGCTTGAGGACCTGTTGTGGCAGGGCATTGGCTTGCGCCAGCATCGCCGTACCGGCTTGCTGCAGGATCTGCGAGCGCGAGAGATTCGCCGTTTCCATGGCGAAGTCTGCGTCAATGATCCGGCCACGTGCGGCAGACTGGTTTTCCGATGCGATCTGGAGCGAGGAAATGACCGCCTCTGTGCGGTTCATCGCGGCGCCATAACCTGCTCGCGCGGTCGTGATGGAGGAGATTGCAACGTCAAGGTTGGTGATGGCGTCCAGTGCCCCAGTGGCTCCGGTGAGGCCTCCGATACTGATTGAACCAATGGCAAGCGAAGAGGCTCTCAAGCTGACCGTATCGACGGAGATCTGGTTGGTGGAGTCCGTGCCGGCGCCGACCTGGAAGGTAAAGCTCGACGAAGCGTCCAGCAGGCCCACGCTATTGAAACGGGTCGCTTGTGATAGACGATCAATTTCCGAGCTGAGTGCCGAAAACTCGACCTGCAGGTTGTCGCGGTCGCCGGAGTTCAGCGTACCGTTGGCTGATTGCACGGCCAGTTCGCGCATGCGCTGCAGACTGTCCGATATCTGTGATGCGCCGCCGTCGGCGACCTGCATGAGCGAGATGGCGTCGTTTGCGTTGCGGATCGCAACGTTGTAACCCCTCACCTGCGAGTTGATGCGCTCGGCGATGGCTAGACCAGCGGCGTCGTCCTTGGCGCTATTGATGCGCAGGCCTGACGAGAGGCGTTGCAGTGAGGTTGCAAGTGAGTCCTTTGTGCCGTTCAGATTACGCTGAGCATTAAGTGACGCGACGTTGGTGTTGATGGTCATTGCCATGGTTACATTCCTCCATGAATGCGATTTGAATGGGGTCCGACGGAGAAGTTTGGCAAGGTCTCTTGGCAAGATCGCTTGTTCAAATGACTTTGCCGTATATGGCAATGGCATCTTCGTCAGGCTGAAACACGGCACCCTGTCAAGTGCGTTTGTGATCAGCTCGATACCCATACAGCAAAGACCGGGCCAGTTTTGCAGCGAAGGGGAATTAGTGGGGGTTTGCGCCGCTTTTCTGCGCACAAGGGGTTTGTGGAGTGGTGGAGCGGGTCAAAACGTGCCGGGCCCACATACAAGTTTCGCCGCCCCGGCATTTTTTGCCGGACATTTCAAGCCGGCGAAACGCAATGAGGTAACGTGCTGGCGGAGAGGCGTAAAAATGCCGCCTGCAGGTCTCCCTGCGGCGGCACCCTTGAACGAAAAAGCCCGCGTTGCCGCGGGCTTTTCGGATTTTGATGTTGGTCAATTAACGAAGCAGACTCAACACCTGCTGTGGCAAGCTGTTCGCTTGCGCCAGCATGGCGGTGCCCGCTTGTTGCAGGATCTGGCTACGCGAAAGGTTGGCCGTTTCCGAAGCGAAATCGGCATCAACAATTCGCCCGCGAGCGGCCGACTGGTTCTCGACG
>DATIDV010000021.1:0-20310 GCA_035456105.1 Rhodocyclaceae bacterium
CACAATCCCCATATCCGGGCGTTGTACGAGCGGCTCATCGCACGGGGCAAACCCAAGATGGCCGCGATTGGGGCAGCCATGCGCAAGCTCGCGCATCTGTGGTCGTGCACTCGGGCAAGCCGTATAGCCCAACCTTCAACACAGAAAACGCTTGATATTGGAGACGGTATCTACAACCCCGCCATGCAAAGGTACTTCATCTCGAGATATTCCTCGATGCCATGGCGCGAGCCCTCGCGCCCGAAACCGGATTGCTTGATGCCGCCAAACGGTACCGTCTCGTACGATATGGCGCCGGTATTAATGCCGACCATGCCATATTCGAGCGCTTCCGCCACGCGCCAGACGCGGCCGATATCGCGACTGTAGAAATACGCCGCCAAGCCGAACTCGCTGGCATTGGCCAAGGCAATCGCTTCATCGTCCGTCGCGAACTGCATCACTGCCGACACGGGCCCGAAGGTTTCCTCGCGTGCAATCAGCATGTCCGGTGTTACGCCACTCATAACCGTTGGCGCGACAAAGCGCCCCTGTGGTGGCGTACCGCCGGTGAGTAATTGCGCACCCCTGGCGCGCGCATCGTCGATATGACGCATAACCTTAGCTACGCCCGCATCGTCGATCAACGGACCTTGCTGCACGCCCGCATCGAAGCCATTCCCGAGCTTGATCTCGCGGGTGCGTGCGACCAGCCGTTCGACGAAAGCATCGTGGATACCTGCCTGCACGATGAAGCGATTGGTGCACACACAAGTTTGACCGGCATTGCGGTACTTGGAAATCATCGCACCTTCGACCGCAGCGTCGATATCGGCGTCGTCGAACACAATGAAGGGCGCATGGCCACCGAGTTCGAGCGCGAGCTTTTTTACCGTTGGCGCGCACTGTGCCATGAGAATACGGCCAACCTCTGTCGAGCCAGTGAATGACAGGTGACGTACTGTCGGGCTGGCGCACAAGGTCTTGCCGATCTCGATAGCGTTTTTGCCGTCGCAGGTCAGGACGTTGAATACGCCGGGTGGAATGCCCGCGCGTAGAGACAGTTCGGCCAGCGCCAACGCGCACAGGGGCGTCTGCTCGGCAGGCTTGAGGATGATGGTGCAACCTGCAGCGAGGGCCGGGGCGACCTTGCGCGTGACCATCGCAATCGGGAAGTTCCACGGCGTGATGGCTGCGCAAACGCCGATCGCTTGTTTGATGACCAGTATGCGTCGGTCATTGCCGGGCGCGGGTGTCACGTCGCCATAGACACGGCGAGCTTCTTCGGCGAACCATTCGACGAATGAGGCACCGTAGACGATTTCACTTTTGGCCTCAGCGAGAGGCTTGCCTTGCTCGGCGGTGAGCATGGCGGCAAGGGCGTCTGCATGTTCGAGGATCAGCTCGAACCAGCGACGCATGATCTGGCTGCGCTCGCGTGCCGGGCGATCACGCCAGGCAGGCAGCGCTGCATTGGCGACCTCAATGGTTTTGAAGGCATCCGCTGCGTCAACATTGCTCACCTCGGCGAGCCTTTCATTGGTGGCGGGGTCGATGACTGCAAAGCGCGTCGCGCTGTCCAGCCATTGGCCGTCAACGAAAGCCTGAGTCCTGAACAAATCCCCCGCGTGGGCAAGGGCGGGGCCGGATTGCTGGGTCATCAAGCCTCCTCGGCAATTCAATTGTCGTTGTCGGGTTCCGATGCGGCCGCATCAAAAACCCCGGCCGTGCGCTCATGACTATTGGCCAGATGTACGCGCATCGCCGCACGCGCTGCATCCGGGTCGCCACGCTCAATGGCGCGCACGATTTGCTCGTGTTCCGTACGCACCTGTTGCAGATGCAATTTACGCGCGGCCAAGTCCCCATAAACACGCGAAGGTTTATCACCAGGTAACGCCGACAATGACGACAGGAGGTCGGCGAAGTAGGGGTTGTTGGTGGCGCGGGCTATTGCCTGGTGGAACTCGCGGTCCTTGCGGCGCACTCCGCTGCTGCCTCCGTCTAGGGCGATGGATAGCGATTGCAAAGCCTGTTCGATAGCCTGCATGGTTTCCGGGGTGCGGCGGCGCGCAGCTTGGGCGGCCGCTTCAGTTTCCAACCCGATACGCACTTCGAGCACATCCAGATGGCTGTCTTTCGACGCCGCGCTCTGGGCGGGCAAAACGGAGAAAGGACGAGCGGCAGGACCCACCGCAGCCATAACGAAGGCGCCGCGGCCTTGCTGCGTGGCGATTCGGCCGGCTGAGCGCAGACTGGATGTTGCCTCACGTACGACGGTGCGGCTGACACCATAGGCTTGCATCAATTCGCGCTCGCTTGGCAGGCGATCACCTGGGCGAAGCTCGCCGCGTTCAATACGCTGAATCAACTCGCGCGCGACCAGGCTGGCCAGGCTGTCGTGCGGATTGCGACGCGACCTCAGTATTCCGGGAGCACCCATTGCGAGCATTCAGACCAGAGAAAGTAAGGATTTTACGTCACCAACGCCTACTGCCGCAGCTGCGTCCCCTGATGCGGCGTAAACGGAAAAACCGGCCGAAGCCGGTTTTTCTGAAGCGGCCGAATATTACTTGGCGGCGGACTGATCTGCAGGAGCAGATGCATCAGCTGGAGCCGATGCGTCAGCTGCAGGAGCGACTTCAGCTGGCGATTGCTCGGCAGGAGCAGCAGCCGGCGCTTCGACGGCTGCTGGAGCCGGAGCAGCTTCTTCAGTCTTGCTGCAAGCGGTAGTTGCCAGAGCAATCAGGGCTGCAACGAGGAGAGATTGTTTCATTGTTGGATTCCCTTGCAAAAATGTGCGGTAAGTATATTGAGCCAAAATTTAAATCGGCCCTAATAGCCGATTGCGCATTCTAACATTCAATTTTAGCCATTGGGAAGATTGTGCATTGCAGCGAGAGCCGTCTTGTGCCGTCTTTACATCTTCTGCCGCATATGTAGAAATCCGTCGGCATACCACTCCGAGAGTAAGCTCCAGCCAAGGTCGGACAAGGATTTCAGCTCACTCAGGGTGCGTTCGTTTGCCAGTCTACGGAACTCTTTGGCATCGTCTGCTGGAATCACGATGATCTCGCCATTAAGGAAAAATTTGCCTCCGGCATAGAGCATCTGGGTGCGCAAGTCGAGGCGCAAGCCAAGCGATAGCGCTTTGCGCCTGAAGGCCGCTGCGGACAGTTCTTCATGTGGCGGATCGAAGAATACATGTGCTTTGGGTTCGGACAGGTATTGACCGAGAAACTCCGTTACATCGCGCTGCGCCCAGCGGATTCGCGACAGCATTTCCGCCACGCGTGCGGCCATTTCGTCGGGGATCCGCGCGGGCGTTGGTGTAGCGCGCAGATCGGGGTCCGTGTAGAGGCCTTCAAGCGACAGCTTCTCTTCGAGAAAGCCCAGGAAAGCCGAACTCAGTTCGCGTGCCGACGGAGCCCGGAAGCCTATCGAATAAGTCATGCATTCGCCGATTGCAACGCCATTGTGTGCATATTGCGGCGGAAGGTAGAGCATGTCACCGGCGTTGAGCACCCATTCCTGTGAGGGTTTGAAGGTCTTGAGAATTTTCAGAGGAGCGCCCTCCACCAAGCTCAGATCTCTTTGCGCGCTGATCTGCCAGCGGCGTTGACCAAGGCCCTGCAGCAGAAAGACGTCGTACGAATCGAAGTGTGGGCCGACACCGCCACCGTCCGTAGCGTAAGAGACCATCAGATCGTCAAGGCGCGTAAACGGGATGAAGGCGAATTTACGCAGCAGCGCATCGCCCTCATCAAGCAACAGGTTCAGGCCCTGTACCAGCACGGTCCATGGTCCGGATTTCGGGAAGTCGCGTTTGCGCAGCGGGCCGTTGAGCATTTCCCAGCCGTCTGACCCGGCGTGCACCAGGCGTGACTCGACATCTTCATCTGCGGCAAGCTGCCGGGCTTCTGCAGGCGTCAGCAAGCCCTTGAAGCCAGGGATCGCGTTACGGATCAACAGCGGCTTCTTCTGCCAGTATTCATCGAGAAATTGTTGCGGCTTCATGCCGCCGAGCAGGGCTTCATTCATCGCGCCATTGTACACAGCCGCGTCAACACCTTGTCGGCGCGATAGAATTGCCGGCTTTTTGCGGAGAGTATTTTTTGATGTCGCGTGCGACCATCGAATCCTTGGACCATGAAGGTCGCGGTGTTGCCCATGTCGAGGGCAAAGTCATCTTCATTGAAGGCGCGTTGCCGGGCGAGACAGTGGAATATTCCAGCTACCGCAAGCGCGAGCGTTTCGAGCAGGCCACGACCTCACGCGTCATCAAGCCCAGTGCGCAACGCACCGAGCCGCGCTGCAAATTCTTTGATCTCTGCGGTGGTTGCAGCCTGCAGCACGCTGAACTGGGAGCTCAGGTCGCAGCCAAGCAGCGCGTCATGGAGGATGCGCTCAAGCATATTGGCAAGGTGCCGGTCGGCAGTATTTACCCGGCTATCTATGGGCCGGCCTGGGGGTATCGATATCGTGGTCGTATCGGCGTGCGTGTGGTGCCGAGAAAAGGTGGCGTGCTGATCGGTTTTCACGAAAAGAAAAGCAGCTATCTCGTCGATATGACCAGTTGCGAGGTATTGCCATCGCATATATCGGCCGTGCTTGTTCCCCTGCGTGGATTAATTGCAAGCCTCTCCGCACCTGACCGCATACCGCAAATAGAAATTGCGGTAGGGGATGATCGCAGTGTGCTGGTCTTGCGTAATCTGCTGCCTTTTACGGCAAAGGATAAAGCCGAGTTGCTGGCGTTCGGTGAGCAATATGGAGTCTGCATGTGGCAGCAGCCCGGTGGCCCCGAAACTGCACGGCCGTTGCGTCCGGAAGAGCCTGAGTTTTTGCATTTCACCTTACCGGAATTCAATCTCGCCCTGAAATTCCGGCCTACGGATTTCACGCAGGTGAATATCCATATCAACCGGCTGCTGGTGCGCCGTGCGACGCAGTTGCTGGACCCGCAACCGGGTGAGCGTATTGCCGACTTGTTTTGCGGGCTTGGGAATTTCACCTTGCCGATAGCCCGCAGCGGGGCAGCGACCATCGGCGTGGAAGGTAGCGCAGCCTTGGTTCAGCGCGCTGTGGACAACGCGGTGGAGAACGGCCTGGCGGGGCTAGTCGAGTTCTCCGTCTCCAATCTGTTTGAGGCCACGCCGGACAGCCTGCGTGCACTGGGTGTGCTGGACAAAATGCTGATAGACCCACCACGTGAAGGCGCAGTCGCCGTTGTCAAGGCGCTGGGTGATGACGCGCCGCGACGTATCGTCTACGTGTCTTGTAATCCGGCAACCTTGGCCCGCGATGCTGCAGTGCTGGTGCACGAGAAGGGGTACGTCATGCGTGGTGCGGGAGTTGCCAATATGTTCCCGCATACTTCGCACGTTGAATCCATTGCATTGTTTGAACGGCAGTGAGGCGGAATGGGCGCGTAAAAAAGCCCGCGTTCTACGCGGGCTTTTTTACGTCAATCTCGTTCAGTCGCGGTCGCCGCCAAATATGCCGAGCAGGGCCAACAAGCTCTGGAAAATATTAAACACGCTGATGTAGACGTTGAGTGTGGCCGAGACGTAATTGGTCTCGCCGCCATTAACGATACGGTTGATATCGACAACCAGCCACGCACACGAAATGCCAAGCACGGCCACAAGAATCGTGAGCGTCAACGCGGGGATCTGAAAGAAGATATTTGCCGCGATTGCGCCGATGACCAACAGGCTACCAATCGACAGGAACTTCTGCATGTTGGACAGATCGCGCTTGGTCGAACTTGCGATCGCTGAGAGGCCAAAGAAGGCCAGTGCAGTGCCGCCCCCGGCAATGGCGATGAGGGAGCCGCCATTTGAGAAGCGTAACGTGTGTTCGAGCAGGCCAGACAGCATCAAGCCCATGAAGAACGTAAAGGCCAGAAGCAGGAACACACCCATGCTGCTGTTCTTGGTCCGTTCGATACCGAAGATAAAGCCGAACGCAACCGCCATGAAAATGGCGAAGCCCGCGAAACCACTTGGGAATATGGCGCCGAAATGCGTCTGGACACCCAGTATTGCACCGCCGATGGTTGGTAGTAACGACAGTGCCAACAGGGCATACGTATTTCGCAGGACACGGTTGCGAGGGGCGACTGCGCCAATACTGCCTGCATTCAATATGCGATCTTCCATTTCAATCTCCGTCAGGGGCTGGGCTTTCTTGCCCTGTAAACTCGGACCCGAAGCGACGCCAAGGGTTCCTCAGCACGCGATCCTATCCATTTTTGTTACGCATGCAAATGTGTTTCGAAGCCAATGCTTGCGCATGTGACGGAGGGCGAATAAACTCTGCGCCCTGCAAATCGCGCAAGCGATCTGATCGCGGAGGTGTGGCAGAGCGGTTGAATGCACCAGTCTTGAAAACTGGCGTGGGGAAACCCATCGTGAGTTCGAATCTCACCGCCTCCGCCAGAATTGAAAACGGCCCTTGATGGGCCGTTTTGTTTTTTCGGGATTTGATCACCCTTCGATCAGCGCGCGCGTGACATCAGCCCAGCAATTGGGCGTTTCATAAAGTCGCAGATTTTCCAGTCTGAGGCTTTTTTCGCACAGCTCGGCGATGCGCGGGGCGAGGAGGCGGAAGGCTTCCGCCACAAGATTTTCTGCTGTCGGAACGACATCGAGCACCACGGTGCGATGGTCCGGCAGGCTGTCGAGAAAATTTCGGATCTGCTCGTCACCCCGATAAACCAGGAACGCGTGATCCCAGATATCCACGATAGTGGAGCGCATGACGTTTTTTACTTCCGAAAAATCGAGCACCATGCCATTGCGCGGATTGCCGTCCTGCAGCGTAACGTTCCCTGCGACCGTGGCCTCGATAACATAGCGGTGGCCGTGCAGATGGCGGCACAGGCTGCGGTGATCGGGAATGCGGTGGCCCGCGTCGAATTCGAGTCGTCTGGTTATGAGCACTGATGATTACCGGGGAGGGCAGAAAGGCCGCCAAGGTCGGCGAGCGCAGTCCGGTATTGTAGCGACAGGTGGATTCTGCGGCGCGAGTGCGCTGCATGGCGGGCGCGAATGAAGCCAGCTGAATCGCAATGCGAGGGGCATGCGATTTGCCGGAGCCTCGAAAATTCGTTGCTCCGGCTGAAACAGAAGAAGACTTACTTTTCCTTCTTCTTTGCCTTGGCCTCTTTCTTCAGGTTCTTGAACATTTCGGACTTATGAGCACGCAGGTACTCGATAACTTCGAAATCGTCCTTGCGGATCTTGTTCAGATCGATTTGCTCGATGTGAACCAGGCGCAGCAGCGCTTGAACCGGACGCGGAACATTGCGACCGCTTTCGTAGCGGGAGCCGCCGCTTTGCGTAACGCCAATCTTGGACCAGAACTGCGATTGATTCAGGCCGAGCTTGCGGCGGATTTCGCGAACATCAACGTTTTCAATTGTTTTCATGTCTGTGTACCTGTGTATGCGATGCAGAAATTTGTAATCACTCCTAGACCTCCGGGGCCGCATGAGAGTTCCGGCATAAGTGCACGTCGCATGCACAAAGCATTTTGCCGCGACTCGATTGCCTGTACGACTCCCCGCCGTCTGTTCTTGCGCCTGCGCTGCATTCTGTTCGCCAAACTGCTTGCCTGGCGAGCTCTGCGGAGCGGCGGGTCTCTCTCTGCCTATAACTTTAGTTATAGATGCATAAAGTATAGATCAATATCTCGACAACATACAACCTTGCGCCGCCTGCTTTACAGGCCGTTTTGCAAACAAGTGTAAGCAGCGTGCCGGCATGCAGATCGGATTAGAGTGAACCATTGCATCAATATGGTGGGCGAGTTGGCGGATTCGGCTAAAATAGTGGGCTCTCCAACTTCAAGCTAGTCACTGCAAGATGGCACTGATCGTTCAAAAATATGGTGGCACCTCGGTGGGTAATCCCGAGCGGATAAAGAATGTCGCACGGCGCGTGGCCGCGGCGCAGGCTGCAGGCGACCAGATCGTGGTGGTGGTTTCAGCCATGAGCGGCGAAACAAATCGCCTCATTGGTCTCGCCAAGGAAATCCAGGCGACGCCGGATGCGCGCGAACTGGATGTCGTGGTGTCGACCGGCGAGCAGGTCACTATTGGCCTGCTGTGCATGGCGCTGATCGAGCGCGGAGTGAAGGCGCGCAGCTACACCGGCGCGCAGGTGCGCATCCTCACCGATAGCTCCTTCACCAAGGCGCGCATTCTCAAGATTGATGAAGATCGCATGCGCAAGGACCTCGATGACGGCCATGTCATCGTGGTGGCCGGTTTCCAGGGCGTGGACGACCTCGGCAATATCACGACGCTGGGTCGCGGTGGTTCGGATACGACGGGGGTGGCGCTGGCTGCCGCGTTGCGCGCAGACGAATGCCAGATCTATACCGACGTCGACGGTGTGTATACGACCGACCCGCGCATCGTGCCCGAGGCGCGCAAGCTCGATCGCATCACTTTCGAAGAGATGCTGGAAATGGCCAGCCTCGGTTCAAAGATTCTGCAGATTCGCTCGGTCGAGTTTGCTGGGAAGTACAAAGTCAGATTGCGGGTGCTCTCCAGCTTTGAGGAAGGCGGCGAAGGCACCCTGATTACATTCGAGGAAGACATCAAGATGGAACAACCAATCATCTCCGGCATCGCTTTCAATCGCGATGAAGCCAAGCTTACCGTTCTGGGCGTGCCCGACCGTCCAGGCATTGCATATCAAATTCTGGGTCCGATCGCCGACGCGAATATCGATGTCGACATGATCATTCAGAACGTCAGCCATGACGGTCTGACGGACTTCTCGTTCACGGTCAATCGCAACGACTATGACCGCACGACGAAGATCCTCGAAGACACGAAGGCCCATGCGGGGGCTCGCGAGGTTCGTGGTGACCGTTCGATGGCCAAGGTCTCGGTTGTCGGCGTTGGCATGCGTTCGCATGTGGGCATTGCCAGCAAGATGTTCCGTACGCTAGCCGAAGAGGGCATCAATATCCAGATGATCTCGACCTCGGAAATCAAGATTTCCGTGGCGATCGACGAGAAGTATCTGGAGCTCGCCGTGCGTGTCCTGCACAAGGCTTTCGAGCTGGATCAGGTTGGCGCCTGAGTTCCGAATCGGAAGTGCGTGCAAACATCACTTCTGACTCGGAATCAATTTGACGCGAGAGCGCGCTGCGGCTAACATGCGCGCTCTTTTGGAGAAGTGGCCGAGTGGTCGAAGGCACTCCCCTGCTAAGGGAGCATACGGTCAAAAACTGTATCAAGGGTTCGAATCCCTTCTTCTCCGCCAAAGAACGCTGTTAAATGAATCGCAAGATAATTTGCAGTATGGGTTGCGGAATTGTTGAAGTGCTTATACAATGCCGCTCCTTTAGCGCCCGTAGCTCATCTGGATAGAGTACTTGGCTACGAACCAAGGGGTAGGAAGTTCGAATCTTTCCGGGCGCACCAGATACAAAGAAAAATGGCTCAGATCTCGCGATCTGGGCCATTTTGCTTTTCTGCTTCTCAAAGGTGTCGACTGAGTGTGTCGGCACCTTTGAGCGTCACTAGAACTTCTCGTGATCGCCGAGGTAGCGCCACTTGCCGGGCGGCAGCTTGGCGAGCTTCACCTGGCCGATGCGCACACGCTTAAGGCCCACGACATGTAGGCCGACCAGTTCGCACATACGGCGGATCTGGCGCTTGCGACCTTCGCGTAGCGCGAAGCGCAGCTGATCTTCGTTCTGCCAGCTCACCTTCGCTGGTTGCAGGGCCACGCCGTCGAGCATCAAGCCATGATTAAGCAGCTTGAGGTCGTCGAATGACAGCGGCCCTTCGACACGCACCAGGTACTCTTTCTCGACATCGCTTTTCTCGCCGATCAGTTGCTTGGCGATGCGACCATCCTGCGTCAGCACCAGCAGGCCGGTGGAGTCGATGTCGAGGCGACCGGCAGGTGCCAGCTTGCGCAGGTGGCGTGCTTCGACGCGGCGCTTGATGGGGTCTTCTTCCCAGTGGTTCTCGGGCGTGATCAGCACGCTGGCAGGCTCGTAACCGTCTTCCGCCTGGCCCGATACGTAACCCACCGGCTTGTGCAGCAAGATGGTGACGCGCTGGGTCTGGGTGGTCTCGGCGATGGGTGTCAGTTCGATCGTCTGGTCCGGCATGATCTTGCTGCCCAGCTCGTCGATGACGACGCCGTCGACCTTTACCCAGCCGCGCTCGATGTAGTCATCGGCTTCACGGCGCGAACACAGGCCGAGTTCTGCCATGCGCTTGGACAGGCGTACCGAGCCGTCTGCGTCCTTGAATTGAGGCTCTGCTGGTTTGGCGGGGGGCTTGCGGCGTGGGCGCTCGGCCTGCTGCGTGTCGATACCATCGGCGCCGCGTGTGCGTCGCTCGTGGGCGCGAGCGGGCGCTGTGTCGTTGTAATTGCGGGGCGCCGCAGGGCGCAGGTCCGGATTGAAGGTAGGGCTGGCTTCACGCGTGGATGCGGGGCGGCGCGATCGTGGCGCGCCTTCGTCAGCAGCGCGAGCGTCGCGACGCGGCGCTTCATCGCGGTTCGGAGTCGTCGGGCGCGAGCGCGGTTTCTTCTCGCTGACTGGGCTTGCCTCGGGGCGTGGCGGCCTGCGCTTGGCTTCTTCGGCTTTTGCCTCTGCCGTCGAGATGCGTGGTTTGACGACGCCGCTGGCGCGTACGGGTGAGCGGCGCGGCGTACCCGGCACGCGTTTTTCCGGTGCGGCTTTTTCGGGCAGCGTGAGCTTCTTGGGTTTTTCAGTATCGGACATGAATTAGGACTTAAGCAGGCGGAGCGGATGGAGCTTGAGGTGGGGTTTCACGCCCAGGATCGATGCATTGTAGGTGCCGGGGCCTTGATCCGGCACATAAACATTCGTCTTCGCGGGGCGCTGTCTATGCAGGATAGCCGAGCAAAGCCAGATGCTTGGGGCGCAGATAGCACCAGTCACCGAGTTCCAGCTCCGGAAGCGAGCCATCTTCCATCGACAGATCGCCGACGGCGAAGCGGTGCAATTGATCGACGTGGTTGCCTGCAGCGGCAATCATGCGTTTGACGAGGTGATACTTGCCCTGGTCGAGCACCATCTCGATGACATTGTCGCCCACGCGCTTTGCCTGCAAGGCCTGCACGGGTTCCGGCTCGTCGACGAGCTGCACGCCTTCCAGCAGCTGGCGTATCTGTTCGTCATCCACCGGCTGGTTCGTCACGGCACGATAGCTCTTGGTGACCTGGCGTTTCGCTGAAGAAATGGCGTGGATGAACTTGCCGTCGTCCGAGAAGAGCAGCAGGCCGGTTGTATCTACGTCAAGGCGACCAACGCTCTGCGCGCCACGGATCACGATCGGGTCGGGCAACAGGTTGTAGATCGTCTCGTTGTGCTTGGGCTTGTGCGAGCACTCGTAGTTGGGCGGCTTGTGCAGGGCGATGTAGACCTGCTCGGCGTACTCCCACTCCCAGTCGTTCAGTTCGAAGCTGAGGCCTTGCGGCTCGAATTCCTGAAAGGGGTCGCGCACGACCTGGCCGCCGATTTTGACTTCACCATCGCGAACCGCTTTGCGGCATTCCTTGCGGGTGCCGAAGCCTTGGGATTGAAGAATTCTGTCGAGTTGCATATGTGTAGATAAAAAGTCAGAAAGCGTAGGTAAGCAGGCGGTGCGCGAGCAGGGCGCCGAGTGCCAGCGGAAAGCTGACGCCGCCACATTGTTGTAGCGCCTGACGCAAGACCGATTCATCGGCATGCGTAGCGGCTTCGCGCAGGATGATGGTGCGCGTGCGCGCGTAGTAGAGGCCCTCTGCCGTGCAGGCGATCAATATTCGCATCGCCATGAAAGCCAGCAGGTAGATGCGTTCGGCGCGGCCCGCGGCGGCAATGCTGAACAGCAGCAGGCTTTCGATGATGAAAAGTATCGCGCCGGTGCGATAGAGCTTGCGATAGAAGAACCAGATCGAGCCGAACAGCAGGGCCGACCACATGAAGCCGGGCATGCGTGGCGTGGCAGTACGCCACTTGCGCGCGAGCCCCTCGTCCTGCGTGTAGGCGAGTACGCGCTGGTACTGGACGTCAGGTTCGCCGCTCACCTCCTCGGCGTCGCCACCCTCCAGCATGCAGCGGTTGGCGGCGATGTCGTCGATGATCTCGCGGGCGCGTGCGGCATGGCTCTCTGGCACACGCACGCGCACCCCGTCGAGGGCGTAGGCAAGATAGCCGAGGCAATGTGCGGCATTGGCATCATCGACGATAGCGGGTACGCCGCCAGCCGATAGCGCTGATTGCAGGATGTTGGCCTCGACCGGATTGAGGCGGCGTTCGATGATGACCATGTCCTGGCTATCGCCTGTTGGCTCTTCTTCAACCAGTACCGCTCGCTCGGGCGTCAGGCCGCGGCGGATGAGCTCACCACGGGCCAGCTCGACGGCATGCTCGGCGAAATGGCCGCGTCGGAGACGTTGCTGGAGCTCATCGCTCTCCATGGCGTGCAGGCGCTCTATCAACTGCCGCGTCATGTCGTCGCGATCTGCCATCGTTACTGCCCGCGCATGAAGAGCTTGTCGAGTTCGTTCATCGACAGCTGCACCCAGGTCGGACGACCGTGATTGCACTGGTCGGCGCGCTCTGTCGCTTCCATGTCGCGCAACAGGGCATTCATTTCGGGCAGGGTGAGCTGGCGATTGGCGCGCACGGCGCCGTGGCAGGCCATGGTGCCCAGCAATTCATTGCGGCGTGCTGCAATGACTTCTGTCGCGGGAAAGTCGCGCAGCTCGGCGAGCAGGGCGCGCAGCAGTTCCGTGACCGAAGCACGTGCCAGCAGCACCGGCACGCTGCGTACCGACAGTTCATTCGGGCCCGCTGGTGCGACATCGAAGCCCATGCGCTGCAGCGTATCGGCGTGATCCTCGGCGGTGGCCATTTCGATCTTGCTGGCATTGAACACGGCCGGGATCAGCAGGCGCTGCACACCGGGCGTGCCTTCGAGCACGTGCTTGAGTTGCTCGTAGAGAATGCGTTCGTGGGCCGCGTGCATGTCGACCAGCACCAGGCCGGTCTCGTTTTGCGCCAGCACGAACACGCCATGCAATTGCGCGATGGCATAGCCGAGCGGGGCTCCTTGCGTGGTTTGCGGCAGAGGCCTCGGCGCGATGTCTGTTGCGGCATTGCGCGGCGCGAACGACGCCAGAGAGTCGAGGCTCGGCGAACGCGCAGCAGGCCGCTCGAACTGCGTTGGCGAGAAATAGCGCGCCAGTGCGGGCTCTTCGACGCCGAGATGTACCTGCTCGGTCGGGCTGGCGTAGGCGACGTACTCCTCGCTGACGGGCGCACTGACGGCTGCCTGCACAGGCGCGGCCAGCGTGCGTGTCAGCGCATGGAAAACGAACTGGTGAATCGCACGACCTTCGCGGAAGCGCACTTCGGTTTTCGCCGGGTGCACATTGACGTCTACGCCTGCCGGGTCGAGTTCGAGGAACAGCGCATACGCGGGATGGCGATTGCCGTGCAGGATGTCTGCATAAGCCTCGCGCAGCGCATGCTGGATGATCTTGTCGCGCACGAAGCGGCCATTGACGTAGAAGTACTGGCCGTCGCGATTGCTGCGCGCATAGGCGGGCAGCGAGGCGAAGCCGAACAGGCGCAACGCGCCTGCGTCAACATCGACCAGACGCGCCTGCTCCATGAAATCGTCGCCGAGAATTTCGCGCGCGCGGCGTTCCGCATCGCCGGGCGCCAGCCGCAGATTGATGCGGCCATTGTGCGAGAGCTGGAAGCCTACTTCGGGCCGCGCCAGCGCCACGCGGCGGAAGGCATCGTCACAGTGACCGTATTCCGTGGCATCAGACTTCAGGAATTTCCGTCGTGCCGGCGTGTTGTAGTACAGGTCATCCACCTCGACGACCGTGCCGCCATTCAATGCTGCAGGCATCGGCTCGTGATCACGCTCGCTGACTTTCCACGCGTGGCTCGCGCCGCGCGCGCGGCTCGTGATCTTTGTCCGCGCGACGGAGGAGATGGCCGCCAGCGCCTCACCGCGAAAGCCCATGGTGCCGACTGCTTCCAGATCTTCCAGCGAGGCGATCTTGCTCGTCGCGTGGCGCTCCAGTGCCAGCGCGAGGTCTTCCTTGTCGATGCCGCAGCCGTCGTCGCTGATGCGCAACTGCTTGATGCCGCCCTGCGTGAGCTGCACTTCGATGGCGCTGCTACCCGCGTCGAGCGAGTTCTCAAGCAACTCCTTGAGCACCGATGCCGGACGTTCAACGACCTCGCCTGCGGCGATCTGGTTGATGAGGACTTCGGGGAGCTTGCGGATGGTGGGCATGCGCTGAATCTGGCGGCAAAGGCGAGATTATAGGCCTTGCGCCGCCTGGCCCTGACGCGGTCGTTTTCAGGCCGCCGCCATTACTCCAGCATCGCCAGCTTCGACTTGGCCAGCGGCGGGTTCTTCGCGAAGTAGCGCTTGATCCCGCGCAGCATTGCTGCGGCCATCTTGTCCTGATAGTCCTCGTCGGCGAGCTTCTTTTCTTCTTCCGGATTGGAGATGAAAGCGGTCTCGACGAGGATGCTGGGGATGTCCGGTGCTTTGAGCACGGCGAAGCTGGCTTCTTCGATGGCGCCGCGATGCAGCGTGTTGATGCCGCCGATTTCGCTGAGCATCGCCTTGGCGAGCTTGGTGCTGTCGTTGAGCGTGGCGGTCTGCGACAGGTCGAGCAGGGTGCGCGCGAGGTGCGAGTCCCTGACGCCGACGTTGATGCCGCCGATCAGGTCGGCCGCATTTTCTTTCTGCGCCAGCCACTTTGCCGCGGTACTCGACGCACCGCGCTCGGACAGGATGAAGACGGAGCTGCCGCGCGCTTCGGGTTTGATGAAGGCGTCGGCGTGGATCGATACGAACAGGTCGGCTTCGACACGGCGCGCTTTCTGCACGCGCTGACCGAGCGGCACGAAGAAGTCTGCATCGCGCGTGAGCATGGCGCGCATGTTGGGCTCGTTATCGATGAGCGCCTTGAGGCGCTTGCCGATGGAGAGCGTGACGGTCTTTTCATAGGTGCCGGCCTGACCGACAGCGCCGGGGTCTTCACCGCCGTGGCCGGGATCGAGCGCGATGGTGATGAGGCGCGTGACCTTGCCCTTCGTGATGGTCTCGGTGCGCTTGTCGGGCGTGATCTCGATGGTTTGCCGGGTCACTTCGAGCTTGGGCTGCTCGGCTTTCGCAGGCTCGTTTCTGGCCAGATCCGGATTGTCATTGCCAGCCGCAGCGTTCTCGGGGCTGCTTTTCTCGATCAGTGCGAGCAAGGGGTCGACTGGTTGCGTCGGGTAGAGATCGAGCACCAGGCGGTGGCCGTAGTTGCCAACCGGAGCGAGCGTGAAGATCTGCGACTTGATCTCGCTCTTTAGCTCGACCACGAGACGCACCACACCGGGCCGGTTGCGGCCCGCGCGGATGAGCTTGATGTAGGGATCGGCGTCGATAATCTTGGACGGCAGGCTTTGCAGCACGCTGTTGAATTCCACGCCTTCGAGATCGACGACGAGGCGTTCCGGATTCTTGACGATCTGTGCGCTGTAGCGCAGCGCGTCGCCGCCTTCGAGGGTGACGCGGGTATAGTCCTGCGCCGGCCAGACGCGCACGGCAAGAATCCTGGTGTCGGCGCCGAAGGCTACCGGGGAGACGAGCACAGTCATCAGCGCACCGCCGGCTTTGAGCAGGCTGCGGCGCGACATGCTTTCGAGAAGCGGATTCACGGTGAGGGCGACCGCTGGCTTGTCATCAGGCTTGAATGCGTCAGACATGCGCGGCCCCGTTCGGTGAAGATGCGCAGTTCGGCGCGGCGACCAGCACCATCAACGGCAAGGCGCAGCTCGAGATCCGGTTGGGGAACGTAGGGCAAAGCCTTGTCGGCCCATTCGACAAGGCATACACCGTCGCCCGCGAAGTATTCATCAAGCCCTGCATCCAGGAATTCGTCCGGGTGGTTGAATCGATAAAAATCAAAGTGATACAGAGATATTCTAGAAACTGTATAAGGCTCTAGCAAGGTATAGGTGGGACTTTTCACATTTCCGGTGTGGCCCAATGCACGCAGCAGACCGCGCGTGGTCGTGGTCTTGCCCGCGCCTAGATCGCCGGTGAGCCAGATGACGAGGCCTTTCGCCCCCTCGCAGGAGATTGCCGGTGCGAGCGCGGCACCGAGGGCTTCGGTGGCAGCAGCGTCCGCCAAAGGCAGGCTCAGCGCGGGGCCGGGCGGATTATCATCGGCGGCGGAATGACTATCAGACAAATGAGCAGACAAGAACAGGATTCTCTCGACAGGGTAGCGCTCAAGGCACAGATCAAGGCTTGGGCGCTGGAACTCGGTTTTGCCAATGCGGGCGTCGCGGGTATCGACCTCAGCAGCGCCGAGGCGGGTCTGGCCGAGTGGTTGGCCGCCGGTTTTCACGGCGAGATGGATTATATGGCGCGTCATGGCATGAAGCGCGCGCGGCCTGCCGAATTGGTGCCGGGTACGCTCAGCGTGATTTCAGTGCGCATGGATTACTGGAGTGAAAGTGATCGTGCGCTGGCCGAAGCCGCGCTGGTCGACAGCGAGCGCGCCTACATCTCGCGCTATGCGCTGGGCCGCGATTATCACAAGGTCTTGCGCAAGCGCTTGCAGCAGCTTGCCGATCGCATCGCGGAACACATCGGGCCGTTCGGTCATCGCGTCTTCGTGGATTCGGCGCCGGTGCTGGAGGTTGAACTGGCCACACGTGCTGGGCTTGGCTGGCGTGGCAAGCACACGCTGAACCTGACGCGCGAAGCCGGCTCGCTGTACTTTCTTGGCGAGTTGTATGCTGATCTGGAGCTGCCGCCGGATGAGCCGGTCTCCGATCATTGCGGGCAATGCACGCGCTGCATCGACATCTGCCCCACGCAGGCCATCGTTGCGCCGTACAAGGTCGACGCACGGCGCTGCATTTCCTACCTGACGATTGAGCTGAAAGGCGCGATTCCCGTCGAACTGCGGCCGCTGATCGGCAACCGCGTTTATGGTTGTGATGACTGCCAGCTGGTGTGCCCGTGGAACAGGTTTGCGCGCCTGACGGAAGAGAGCGACTTCTCCGTGCGTAATGGCCTGGACAGCGCTTCGCTCGTTGATCTGTTTGCCTGGACGCGCGAAGAGTTCGAGACACGCATGGCGGGTAGCGCCATTCATCGCATCGGTTACGAATGCTGGTTACGTAACCTCGCCGTCGGCTTGGGCAATGCATTGCAGGTCGCGACGCGATCATCGGGTCGCATCGTCACCGCGTTGCAGGCAAGGCAAAATGACGCGTCTCCGCTCGTGCGCGAGCACGTTGAATGGGCGTTGGCGCAGCATGGCGAGCAGGCATGAAGTGACTCAAAAAAGAAGTTTTGTGATGTCGGAATAAGACACGCGCACGACGTGTTCATCCGGTTGTTACCCCGGCTGTATCCATTAATAGCGAATTCCTCAGGAGAACCGCATGAAGCTACGTTTTCTAGCCGTTGTTGCACTCGCGGCTGTCAGTACCTTTGCACAAGCCCAAACCAAACCGGAAGACTTGATCCGTCTGCGTCAGGGTGGCCTCGAGCTGCTGTCGCGCAACGTTGGCATCCTGAACTCGATGGCCAAGGGCGATACGCCTTTCAACAAGGAGACGGCTGCTAACAGTGCCGAATTCGTGAACCTGCTGGCCCCGCAAATCTGGGTTGGCTTTGCTGCTGGTTCCGACAAGGGCCTGCCGACGCGAGCTAACGCGAAAATCTGGAGCGATGCAGAAGGCTTCAAGGCAGCCCAGGAAAAGCTGCTTGTCATTACCCGCAAGCTGCCCGCTGCTGCGGGTGATGCAACCTCTCTCAAGGCAGCCTTGGCAGACATCGGTGGTGCCTGCAAGAACTGCCACGACAACTATCGCGACAGCAGCTTCCACTAAGCGGCGCGTGAATCATGAAAAAGGGCTGGCACTTGTGCCAGCCCTTTTTTCATTCGGTCTTGCTCGCCCTTACAGTTTGGTTACGACGTACCAGACTGCGCCGGCAGAGATGGCGAGTACGACTGCTCCGATGAATGTATTGCCACCACGGGCGTCGGCAGTCGTCGCGTCGGCCGGCAGTGTTTTGCTGCCGGTGATCATTGGCGAGACCAGATTGTCCTTCTTGCCGAAGCGATAGAACAGGATTGCCAGCACGTGTAGCACGATCAGGCCGAGGATGATCCACTGGTTGATTTCGTGGGCCTCATGCAGTTTGTCGGCCAGGCTTTCGCTGATGAGTTTGCGCAGCGGCCCTTCGTTCAAGTCATCGTCAAAATTGAACAGGCCTGACACGGCCTGAAACAGCAGGGATAGCAGCATCGCCAGTACTGACAGGGCCCCGAGAGCATTGTGACCGGTGCGGTTCGGGTCATGTCTGCCACCAAACAATGCACCCATGTAGCTCAACACCCTGGCAGGACCTTTCACGAAGTTAAAAAAGCGCGCGTGCTCGCCACCGATGAAGCCCCATACGAGGCGGAACAACAATAGCGTCAGCACGCTGTACCCGGCCAGCATATGCAGGTTGCGATCAGACTTTGCCCAGATGGTGATGAAGGCTGCCGATACAGCGATCAGCAATAGCCAGTGAAACAGCCGTAGCGGTAAATCCCAGACCTTGACCTTCTTTGTTGGGCCGGTGTTGTTGGTACTCATTGCGTGCGCTCCTGATGCGGATGAACGGTTTTTTTGTGGCCACAACATACTCCGGTTCGACGGATTACGGGAGCCCTTATGCGCGTGTCAGCGAGGCTCGATGTGGTTGTTTGCGCTAAACTCACCGCTCTTTTTTCACGTCATTCACCATCAATCATGGCTTTTTCCGACACGCTCAAACAACTACCCGGCGTTTCACATCTCGCAGGTGTTCAACTTGTGGACAGCACTGACACAGTGGTCGCGACCATCGAGAACAAGCCGGGGCAGGGCGGTTCGCTGGTCGTCTATAACCACCTTGGACAAACCTTCGGTGCGATCACACCAGAAGCCGCGGCGAAGGGGCTGGAGCTTTACGCTGAACACACCGAAGACGCGAAAGCGAATCCCGGCAAGCACCCGAATATTGATCGTTTGTTCGGCTTGATCGAGCGCGCGGAAACCTTGCGCGTGAAGCACCTGTTTGCGGTGTAAGCGGGCTCTATTTTTCGCGATACACCAGCACGGGCGTGGTGGTGTGGGTCAGCACCTTGTGCGTCTCCGAGCCGATCAACAGGCCTACCAGGCCACGTCGGCCATGTGAGGCCATGAAGATCAGGTCGCATTGCTCGGCAACAGCCGTGCGAGTGATGACTTGCCAGGTGACGTCATTGACTTCCGTGCGGGTGTCCGCCGCGACGCCCGCGCCTTCGGCTAGAGCGCTGGCCTTGCGCAGGATGGTGTCAGCGACCTCCTGTGTCCCGCGCAGGAAATCTTCGCGGTTTTCCGGCGCGATCAAGGTGCCCTCGCCGACGATGGGACGTGGATAGTCGGGCTGCACGTGCAAAAACGTGAGCCGCGCGCTGATTGACCGGGCAAATGCAATGGCGCTGTTGGTTGCATGGGCTGAGAGTTCCGAGCCATCGACGGGAACCAGAATGTGCTTGTACATGGCGACCTCCTGTAGCGTGGGCTTGTCTGAGCTTTATCCTTCTTTCATTCTAGGAAACGCAACGGTGCTTGGCTGCCAGTGATTGCGGCAGCGTGCACAGCGTATTTTTGCGAAATCCTCCGTATTTTCCGAAAGCGTGCTGTAAGGCACTGATCGTTATAATGATCGGCAATCACTAACCAGCAAGAGAGCAGTTCATGGGATTCAATCGTGTTTCGCCCGGCGTTGATGTACCTAATGATGTTCACGTTATCGTCGAAATCCCTCGACGCGCCGATCCGATCAAGTACGAGGTCGACAAGGACACGGGCGCAGTATTTGTGGACCGCTTCATGGGTACGACGATGTACTACCCCTGCAATTACGGCTACGTGCCCGGCACGATTGCGGGCGATGGCGACCCGGTCGATGTGCTCGTCGAGGCGCCGTTTGCGCTGATTCCCGGCGTGGTGATCCGTTGCCGCCCAGTCGGTGTCCTGCATATGGAAGACGAGTCGGGCGAAGACGCCAAGGTGCTCGCCGTGCCGATCACCAAAGTGTCGCCACTTTACGAGAGCGTGCAGTCCTATACCGATTTGTCGCCGCTGCTGATCAAGCAGATCGAACATTTCTTCCAGCACTACAAGGATCTGGAGAAAGGCAAGTGGGTCAAGCTGTTGGGCTGGGCAGGACCGGAAGCGGCCAAGCAGGAGATCTATGCGGGGGTGGCTGCGTTTCAGGCG
>DATIDV010000022.1:0-308302 GCA_035456105.1 Rhodocyclaceae bacterium
ACCTCGCGATCCGCCTCGGCGCACCGCCGGATTCGCGCCTCGTGGCGCGCAAGCTGGAAGACGCCAGCATGGGCGTGTTCGCGTCGCCCGACTACCTGTCACGCAACGGCGAACCGCGCTCGCTGGAAGAACTGCAGCAACACGTCAGCGCGCAGTTCGTGCGGCCCAGCACCGGCCGCCTGATGCCCTGGGTGTTTCGCCGCGATGGTGCCGACATCGAGCTGCAGCTCGACAGCCCGGTGCGGGTGATGGACGACGTACTGGGCTGCGTCAGCTTCGCGCGCGCCGGTGGCGGGCTGGTGCAGATCTATCACTTCGTCGTCGCCGAACAAGTCGCGCGTGGCGAGCTGGTGGAAGTGCTCAAGCCCTGGGCCGGCCGCTCGCGCCCCTTCTCAATCCTCTACCCGCACAACCGGCACCTGTCGGCGCGCGTGCGCGCCTTCGTGGACTTCATGCTGCAGGCCGTCGCGCGTTGAGTTGCACCCGCATCAGCCCGCGGCGGGATCAATCGATGGAGAACACCAGCAGCGTGAGCAGGGCGCCGAGGCCGGCTGGCAGGCCATAGCGCTCAAGCGGCGAAATGGCGTCGCCCGCGACCACCTCGACCGGAATACGCGTCAGTTCCAGCACACGATTGGTGGTGGAACTCTCGATCATGCGCGTCAGCGAGTTCTTGCGCGCCGTACCCATCACGATGTGGTCGCAACGCAGGCGCTTGGCCACGGCCACGATCGTTTCGGCGCGTCGGCCCAGCTCGACGTGTTCGGCAACCGGGATGCTGTGTTTGGCCAGCATCTCGCGCGCCGGTGCCAGGGCCTTCTCCGCCTGGTCACGGTGCCACGTTTCTCTCGTGCTGCGCGACAGGAAGCGGCCGATGTGGCGAGACAGGCGTGGCTGCACGTTGAGCAGATGTATTTCCATCGCAGGGTTGGCAATGAATTCGTTGATGACCTGACGCAAGGCGTGGCGCGCATTGCTGGAGTCATCGACCGGAACGAGAATCTTCAACATGGTGTGCTCTCCTTTTACGTCGTCATGTTCGGGCAAGCCCGTCTCGCCCGTTTGCTGTGCCAGAGTCGTACGCAGCCGGATGATGCGCTGGCTGATGCGGCTCTCGAGCTGAAAGTGTTTGCGCCGCAGGCCGCTCCACACGACGCCGCCCACGACGGTGACATAGAGCAGTGGAACGATGTGCGGCGTCGCGTGCAGGACGCCCTGGATCATCGGTTCGTGCGTGATCATCTTGACCGCTGTCCAGGCCAGGATGCCCGCACCGAAATACACGAAGGCCGGGAAGTGCTCGATGAAGCGCAACACGAGGGTGCTGCCCCAGATCATGATGGGGATGCTGATCAGCAGGCCCAGGCCCACCAGCAGGAAACTGCCGTGCGCGGCACCGGCCACGGCCAGCACATTGTCCAGACCCATCAAGGCATCGGCGACAACGATGGTACGCATCGCGCCCCAGAAGCTGCTGGCACTGGCTACCTCTTCGTCGCGCGGCGCCTCGGGCGTGAGCAGATGCCAGGCGATCCACACCAGCAGGCCGCCACCGACCAGCATGAGGCCCGGAATCCTGAGCAGCCATACCACCAGCATGGTCAGCGAGCTGCGCACCACGATCGCACCGACCGTCCCCCAGATGATGGCGCGTCGCTGCAGGTGCCGCGGCACATTGCGCGCAGCCAGCGCGATGACTATGGCATTGTCGCCGGCGAGTACGAGGTCGATGACCACGATGGCGAACAGCGCCGAGATGAAGTGTGAGTCGAACAGCAGGTCCATGATGCCTCTCCCGATTCCAGTGTGGATAGCGCCGGGCGAGAGGACCAGTCGCGTTTCGGCATGGCATCCATTGCGAAATGAAATACGAGCGGAAATACGAGCTGAAATACAAGCGGCAAAACCCGGCTTGCACTCCGGCCGTTGTCGACCACAATCAAAGTGTGGCGGCGCCTGGCGCCTGACCACCCCTCCAAAGGGGAGTAGCTTCAGCGGCCTCGGGCCGCTGCGGCGCGATCGTCAATACGGGCATTGCTCCGGTCGCGCAGGCACGATTCGCAATCCGTGTAAGCGAGACCTTTGCCAGCTCGGTGAAGGTTCGCGCGTGCACCCACGCGGCCTTTACCGGCGAGGTGAAGGCCGCTTTGCTTTGGTGTCTTTGAAGCAAGGCAATTGCTACCGCTTGCCGACGAGGACACGTGCCATGTCACTCACCCGCATCCAGCGCTTTCTCCGTCATGGGTCCTTGCCCCAGCTCACGGCCTTCGAGGCCGTCGTGCGGCTGGGCAGCTTCACGCGCGCGGCCGAGGCGCTGCACATGGCGCAGCCGACCGTGTCGCAGCATCTGCGCAAGCTCAGCGAACGCATCGGCCACCCCCTGATCAAGCAGGTCGGGCGCCATGTGCAGCCGACCACGACAGGGCAACTGCTGTACGAAGCTGCGCAGGACATCTTCCACACCCTGGAGCGTTTCGAGCAGCGCGCCGAGGCCGTCGAGACCATGGCAGCGGGCACCCTGCGACTGGCTGTGTGCGACGAGGCCATGGGCAGTCTCATGCCGGTGCTCGAGCGCTTCATGGCCAGCCATCCCGAGCTTTCGCTCCAGGTGGAGCGTGGGTGCCAGGCCCGCTTGCAGGCGCGCATGGCCGACGACGAAGACGATCTCTATCTCATGACGGGCCTGTCGCGCAGCCTCGGGGTCGTACGCCAGCGCGTGGCCGACATGCCGCTGTTGTTGGTAGCAGCACCAGACCATCCACTGGCCGGCCAGATCGCGGTGGACCTCGTGCAGGTGGCGCAGCACGGACTGCTGTTGCAGGCAGAGGGCAGCGCGATCCGCAAGCAGGTCGAACAGGTATTCACCGCGCAGGGTCTGCAGCCGACGGTGCGTCTGGTGATTGACGACAACAACGCGCTGCGCGATGCCGTCATGCGTGGCCTGGGGCTGGCCGTGATGCCGGCCGCAGCGGTGGCGCCGGCAGGCGCGACAGATCGCCTGGCCGTGATCGCCGCAGATGGATTTCCGCTGCACTGCGAATGGTGCTTTGCCTATCCGGTGGGCAAGCGTCTGTCCGCAGCAGCACGGGCCTTCCTGGCCTGCGCGCGACAATTCGACCTGCAGAGGTCGCGTTGGCTGGACCCGGATGCCGTTGGCACATGCGAGTGGCTGGCTGCAACGCAAGGCGGGGCGCTGCGCGAACCCGCCCTGCGGCCTTCTTGATATCTGCGCCGGGAGGTCTGTCTCGTACGCAAAACCCTCAAGAAGAGACGCGTCATCCCGGTGCAGGCCCGCTGCAGTCCGGGATGCTCTTATGATGCTTCGGGGCGAGGCGTCACACCCTGGCACGGAGCATCGAAAATCATGAGGGACAGCAGGGGGGCTTCGTCGGGAGGACGATGGTTCACCGCAGATCGTGAACTGCCTCGGCAGGCCGGATCGCTTCACGAAAAGAGGGGTTCGCTGACCGGGCGCTGCGTTTCATTCAGCAGCCGAGTGCTCGAGCTGTGCCTATACTGCCTGAGCATCTACCTGTCGTATCTTCATTCCCGTACCCGCAGCATCGACCTCGAGGGAGCCTTTATGGGGCACGCCGTTTTTCTCGCCACAGTCACCTGTACCAGTCTGTTGTTATCCAGCGCCGTACTTGCCCAACCTTCCCAGGTCACGGCGGTTGACCCACAGTCCGTGGCAGCCTTGCGCAAGATGGGCACTTACCTGCAGTCCCTGAAGAGTTTCGAGGTTAGCACCCGGCTGACCGCCGAACGTGTGCTGGCCGACGGCCAGAAGCTGCAGCACGGTGCTGAAGCCGACCTGCATGTCTCCCGGCCGGACAAGATTCACGCGACCATGACCACGGCGACCAACGAGCGCCAGATCATCTATGACGGCAAGACCGTCGTGCTCTACGCCCCCGCGCAGAAGTACTACTCCTCGCTGGCCTGGAGCGGCTCCATCGGTCAGCTTGTCACCGGACTGCAGCAGAAATACGGCGTCGAATTGCCCCTGTCGGATCTGTTCGTGTGGGGTACCGACGCCGCGCCTGTCGACAAGCTTGAATCGGCCATGAACGCGGGCCAGGGTCTGGTCGAAGGCGAGGTCTGTGACCACTACGCCTTCCGTGAAGGCCAGATCGACTGGCAGGTGTGGATTGCCACCGGCAGCAAGCCTTTGCCGCGCAAGATCGTGATCACCAACCGCGCCGACGAAGCGCGCCCTCAATCGGTCTCGCTGATCACGTGGAACCTGAACACCACCAAGCCAGCGTCATTCTTCTCGTTTGTCCCGCCGAAGGGCAGCAAGAAGATCGAGATCGTTCCGCTCAAGACGAAGTGAGGCGCACCATGAACTTTCATCCGCACAAGAACTCGCGCAAGACATCATTGCTGCTGGCGCTGGCCAGCGTGTTCGCCATCCAGATGGTCGTGCCCACCGACGCATTCGCGCGAGGGGGCGGTGGTGGGGGACGCGGCGGAGGGGGCGGTGGCGGGGCGGCACGTGTCGACAGCAGTCGTGCCGACTCGCGCTCTACCAATGTACGCAATACCAGCGTCAACAACGTGAACCGCAGCACCAGTGTCAACAGCAACAGGAACGTAAACATCAATGTGGACAACGGCGGCTGCTGCAATGGCGGCGGCTGGGACAACCCCCTCGCCGCCGCCGCCGTGGTGGGCGGCACCATCGCCGTGACCTCGGCCGTCATCGGTTCATTTGTCCACTCCGTGCCGCCCAGCTGCGTACCGATCAATTACGGCGGCATGATCTACCAGCAATGCGGCTCGACCTGGTATGCGCCACAAGGCAGCCAGTACATGGTCGTCAATCCGCCGTACTGAACATAAGCGCTCGCACGTGTAGCGTGCGAACTCGGCGGGGGCCGTAAGGCCAGTCAGAGCCATTCTTCCAGCTCGACATGCGCGTGGTTTGCAGCGACAACCCACCACCCTTTGTGACCGAGGATGGTGGGTTGCTTCGCGAACCCGCCCTACGTGTCACCCATGCATCGATGTGAAAGGGCCGCTTCGCGCGCGTACGCCGCACCGCCTCGCGCAGCGCATCGATGTGGCGCACCAGCAAATCGCCGCCACGCTCCAGCAGCGTGATGGCGAAGAAATACGTCCCGCCCGGAACGCGATAGCGAAGATAGTCAGGAATGCCGAATGATTGCTCGTGACTCAAGCCCGAACAAACGGAGGTGTCGGCGCGATCGAAGGTTTCGTTAGCCGCCCGAGAGGCGGCTTCTTCATTGAAGGGGGTGGATTGAGAGAAGCTTCATGCTTCTATCCGCGGGGGAGGCACAAAAATGCCCTGAGACTAACGACCCGTAGCCCCCGGGGATCGTCAATTAGTGCATCTCGTTCGAGATTGTGGAGAACTGCGCTCCGGACATCGGTTCATGAGTTGCGGGCAATTTCCCCGTAAGCTCAATGAGAATTCGTCGATTTAGCGGGGTGCCAATGTCATTGTTTCTCACGACTTTCGCATGGAGCTCCGTGTGACTCTGTGCTGCCTTAAGTAGGTCGTCGACCAAGTAACGCGGCGACCATCCAATAAATTGGTAATCCGAGGTTGCCAATTGGATAGCCAGCCCAGTTGCTGGATTATTTAGCTCCACTGAAATTTGCAGCTGTTCCTCCGGAACCAACGAGAGGGCGCGAACGCGTGCAGATTCGGTGCAGTGACGCAGACCATGAAGGAAAAAACGACAAACAAACGCGCCTGCGACAGCCTTCTCCAGTTTTGGAAAGACTTCAAAATTGTCCGTCTGTCGTTCGCCGCCGGTAACGGCCAAAATTTCAATGGGGTCAGGCTTAGAGGAATCCAAATCAAGCGATTCAAGATACTCGCTGAAGCCTCGTCGATGTTCGTCGACAACCCGATTTTGAAACAAAGGAAATAGCTCGGAAGCTTTATATCGTCGCGTCAGGTCTGGAAAAGCGGCGACTGGATGAAATCCGTCACGGCGCTGGGCGTCCAAGGCCCCTTGCGTATATTGGAAAATGAAGTCAGTACGTGCGCTATCGGCATCTAACCTACCAACGGGATACCAAACACGTGAAGTGGGAGCACACCATGCAAGAAAAAGAGTTTTCATTTAGTTAATCCAAGCAGTGCGTGATACGTAACTTGTAACATCAATTTAGCAAATTCGCGACCAGTTGCTGAAATTCGCGTGTCAGGAATTTCGTCGAATACGCCTTGTAGCGTTCTTAGCGGCACAGCACTAATTGATCCCAAGGCCGGCATAAAAAAATCGGGGTATCGGCGGGCCGCAAACTCTACTAGCTGGAGAGGGTTTTCTCCATGACTGTCAGTTGTTCGTCGGTACACGCCTCCCCGTCCTTTCCGAACGTAAGCCTCTATTCGTCCTTGATCGATAATTCTTCGACGCTTTTCATCTAGCAGCTCTCGGCCTAAAGACGACGCATGGTCAAATGTGGGTGCTGCTACATATGCTCGGACAGGAATGGATGTTTCCCAGTCTTCCATTGCGGCTTCCGTACTCATGGTCTTCCAGAACAGACCCCAGTTTTCATGATGGCGATCCGTATTGCAGATCAATGCGTCCAGTACCAGGTAACCCGCTAGCGCTGAAAGTAGAGTCGTGCTCTCTGCCCCCGATACCATCGTCTGGATCGCAGCGACGATATTGTCGATGGTGTGATCCGATTGTTTTTGTTTCTTGTCCGGATCGTAGTCAAGTACACGCCCTCCGAGCACTTCGTTTCCATGCTCTAGATGGGTTGTCCTATCGACGGGCATGAAATTGAGCGAGGCGCTGCCGCGGAGCCCTTCATACTCCGCTAACTCTACTCGTGCGGCATTCACACCGATCTGAGCTGCGATTTCCGCCGCAGCTTTCTCCGCCCAGTCTTCACCCGTGACGACTCGACTGCCGCCCGCTGTTTGAATAGTTCGCGCCTCTTTAAAAAGCCAAAATTGGCCTTCCAATTCAAACCAGAACTTGTCTTTGCTGCCGAGTTGCTCGTCATCAACAACTGAGTTCGAGTTGATTTGCAAAATCGAGAAAGGCATGGTCACTGAGCCTCTACTAAGCAGACATTGTTTGACTCTACGAAGTATTCATCCGCGTCGCTTCTTTACAACAACGGTGCCAGCCAGTACTTCGCTTCCGCCTCGGTATGTCCCGAGCGTGTCGCCCAGTCATTCACCTGATCCGCCGCGATTTTGCTCACCGCGAAGTAATGCGATTCCGGGTGGGCGAGGTAGAAGCCGCTGACTGCGGCGGCGGGGCTCATGGCGTAGCTCTCCGTCAGCGTCATGCCGGTGGCCTTTTCGGCGTCGAGCACCTTGAAGATCTGGCCCTTGGCGGTGTGGTCGGGGCAGGCGGGGTAGCCGGGGGCGGGGCGGATGCCTTTGTATTCTTCCTTGATGAGTTGCTCGTTGCTGAGCGTCTCGCCGCTGGCGTAGCCCCAGTAATCCTTGCGCACCTTTTCATGCAGCCATTCGGCGCAGGCTTCGGCGAAGCGGTCGGCGATGGCCTTCAACATGATGCTTGAGTAGTCGTCCTGCACGGCTTCGAACTCAGCGAGTTTCTTCTCGATGCCAATGCCGGCGCAGACGGCGAAGGCGCCGATGTAGTCGGGCACGCCACTGTCTTTGTCGGCGATGAAATCGCTGAGGCAGTAGTTGGGCTTGCCGGCCGGGCGCTCGTGTTGCTGGCGGATGCCG
The DNA here is from genome assembly GCA_035456105.1 of Rhodocyclaceae bacterium. Lineage (GTDB taxonomy): Bacteria > Pseudomonadota > Gammaproteobacteria > Burkholderiales > Rhodocyclaceae > Viridibacterium. The sequence continues at coordinate 7,697 of DATIDV010000022.1, forward strand.
TGCCAGGTGCCGACGACTTCGTCGCGCGATTCGTTGGCGTAGAGCAGTACATCGTCATGCTGTGCGTTGGCCGGGAATAGGCCGAAGACAGCGTTGGCGCTGATCCATTTGCCGCTGATGACTTTCTCCAGCATGGCCTTGGCGTCGCGAAAGACGTTGCTCGCCGTTTCGCCGACGATTTCGTCGGTGAGGATGGCGGGGAAGCTGCCCGCGAGGTCCCAAGTCTGGAAGAACGGCGCCCAGTCGATGTAGGGCTCGAGTTCCCGCAGGTCGACGTTGCGCAGCATCTTGACGCCGAGCTGTTTCGGCTTCACAGGAACGTAGGCAGGGTCTGCGTTCCACTTGAAGCGGTTGTCGCGCGCGGCTTCGAGGCTGATAAGTTGCACGCCCTTCTTCTGCGCGTGCTGCTCGCGCACCTTGACGTAGTCGGCGGCGACTTCGGCGGCGTAGGCCGCGCGGCCGTCGATGGACAGCAGGCTGGTGACGACGCCGACGGCGCGCGAGGCGTCCGGCACGTACACGACGGGGTGCGCGTAGTTCGGTGCGATCTTGATGGCGGTGTGGGCGCGACTCGTCGTGGCGCCGCCGATGAGCAGCGGCACTTCGAAGCCTTGGCGCTGCATTTCGAGCGCGACGTAGCTCATCTCCTCAAGCGAAGGCGTGATGAGGCCAGACAGACCGATGATCTGCGCGCCGTGTTCCTTCGCGGCGTGCAGGATCTTGTCGGTCGGCACCATGACGCCGAGGTCGATGACGTCGTAGCCATTGCAGCCGAGCACGACGCCGACGATGTTCTTGCCGATGTCATGCACGTCACCCTTGACGGTAGCCATGATGATCTTGCCCTTGCCGCTCGCACCGGTGCGTGCCTTCTCGGCTTCGATGTAGGGGATCAGGTGCGCGACAGCCTGCTTCATGACGCGTGCGGATTTGACCACTTGCGGCAGGAACATCTTGCCGTCGCGGAACAGGTCGCCGACGACGCTCATGCCGGCCATCAGCGGGCCTTCGATCACGGCGAGTGGTGGCTTGCCTTCGGCAAATTGTTTCGCGCGGACTTCTTCCGTGTCTTCGACGACGTAGGTGGTGATGCCTTTGACCAGCGCGTGCGACAGGCGCTCTTCGACCGTCCATTCGCGCCAGGCGAGATCCTGCGAGGATTCCTTGGTCTGACCCTTGACGGTGGTGGCGATCTCGACGAGCGCTTCGCCGGCGTCGGGATGACGATTCAATACAACGTCTTCCACCTTCTCGCGCAGCACGGGGTCGAGGTCGTCGTACACGCCGAGCTGGCCGGCGTTGACGATGCCCATCGACAGGCCGACGCGGATCGAGTGATACAGGAACACCGTGTGGATCGCTTCGCGCATCGGCTCGTTGCCGCGGAAGCTGAAACTCACGTTCGATACGCCACCGCTGGTCTTCGCATACGGCAAGTTCTTGTGAATCCACTCGACAGCGTTGATGAAGTCGACAGCGTAGTTGTTGTGCTCTTCGATGCCGGTGGCAATCGCGAAGATGTTCGCATCGAAGATGATGTCTTCGGGCGGGAAACCGATGCCGACGAGCAGGTCGTAGGCGCGTTTGCAGATCTCGGTCTTGCGCGCGAAGGTGTCGGCCTGGCCCTTCTCGTCGAAGGCCATCACGACTGCGGCCGCGCCATAGCGCATGCACAGCTTGGCGTGGTGCAGGAAGGCTTCCTCGCCTTCCTTCATCGAGATGGAGTTGACGATGCCCTTGCCCTGGATGCATTTCAGGCCGGTCTCGATGATGTCCCACTTCGAGGAGTCGATCATGATCGGCACCTTGCTGATGTCCGGCTCGGAGGCGATGAGCTTGAGGAAGCGCTCCATCGCCGCCTTCGAGTCCAGCATGGCTTCGTCCATGTTGATGTCGATGACCTGCGCGCCGTTCTCCACCTGCTGGCGCGCGACGGCCAATGCATCTTCGTAGCGGCCTTCGATGATCATGCGTGCGAAGGCCTTGGAGCCGGTGACGTTGTTGCGCTCGCCGACGTTCACGAACAGGCTGTCGCTGCCGACGTTGAAGGGCTCGAGGCCGGACAGGCGCAGACGTGGTTCGATGGTTGGCACGACACGCGGTGGCAGATCGCGTACGGCCTTGTAGATGGCGCTGATGTGTTCCGGCGTGGTGCCGCAGCAACCACCGATGATGTTGAGGAAGCCGCTCTTCGCCCATTCGCGAATGTCATCCGCGAGCTGTTCAGGTGTTTCGTCGTAGCCGCCGAAAGCATTCGGCAAGCCGGCATTCGGGTGCGCGGAGACGGCGGTATCGCAGATGCGCGAAAGCTCCTGCACGTGCTGGCGCAATTCCTTGGCGCCGAGCGCGCAGTTGAGACCGAAGGAGATCGGGCGCGCATGGCGCAGCGAGTTCCAGAAGGCTTCGGCCGTCTGGCCCGATAGCGTGCGGCCGGATGCGTCGGTGATGGTGCCGGAGATCATCACCGGATGACGACGGCCGAGATCGGCGAACAGCTTCTCGACAGCGAACACGGCGACCTTGGCGTTGAGCGTGTCGAAAACCGTCTCGATCAGCAGGATGTCGGCGCCGCCTTCCATCAGGCCCTTGGCGGAGGCGTAGTAGTCGTCGGCCAGGTCGTCGAAGCTGATGTTGCGGAAGCCCGGGTCGTTCACGTCCGGCGAGATCGACAGGGTGCGCGAGGTCGGCCCGATGACGCCGGCACAGAAGCGTGGCTTGGCGGGATTCTTTGCGGTGTATTCGTCGCACAGCTCACGCACGAGACGCGCGCCGGCCACGTTCAATTCGTAGGCGATGTCTTCGAGGCCGTACTCGGCCTGTGAGACGCGCGTGGCGTTAAAGGTATTGGTCTCGATCAGGTCGGCGCCGGCTTCGAGATATTCGCGATGAATGCCGGCGATGACGCTGGGCTTGGTGAGCAGCAGCAGATCGTTGTTGCCCTTCACGTCGCGGTTGTGGTCGGCAAAGCGCGTGCCGCGATAGTCGTCTTCGCCCAGCGTGTGACGCTGGATCATGGTGCCCATGGCGCCGTCGAGGATCAGGATGTTCTTGGCGAGGAGGTCTTTGAGCTCTTGGCTGCGATCGGCTTGCATGCGGTTCTCTTTCGTCACGTCTGCAGCGTTGCGCGAGGGAGGTGGTTTTTCGTCGTCATTCCCGCGAAGGCGGGAATCCAGAGGCTTTGGGTTCAGGGCTCTTGAATAAGGCCCGGGATGCAAAGTTTCAACGTCGCTGGATTCCCGCCTTCGCGGGAATGACGGTAGGGCAGTGTGTGCCCATGCTCACCATCCTGCGCGAAACGCATGAAGGGTGAGCGCCGTTGAATCTGGCCGCCTTGGGTGATGGGCGGGGTCCGAGCCTGGGGTCGTGTCGTTGGACAGACCTCGCAGCGCTCCTCGGAAGGTCTCGCATTATAGGCGGCGGGGCAGGCGCTGACCAGCCGCGCCAGCCCTCGCAACTGTTTCAGAGCGTGAAACCTGCCGCGAGATTGCGCAGCATGAGGTTGGCCACGCCCTGCGCGTTCTCGTCTTCGAGTTGCGAGAGCTTCGTGATGACCCGTTGCTGATCGGTCTTGCTCTCGTCCTGAGAGAGCTTGAACTTGGCGTCGATGTGCAGCGGTTCGAGCCTGATGCAGCAGATATGTCCGAGCATACGTTCGCGTTGTTCGCGGCTCATGTGGCCCGGTTGCGTGGCATCGTCGAAAGCGTTGCTGAGCGTGTCGAGCAGGGCCTGGGCGGCATCACCGGTCTGCACGTGCACACGGCAGCGCATGTGCACGACGGCGTAGTTCCAGGTCGGCACCGAGGCTTCCTGATACCAGCTCGGCGAGATGAAGCAGTGTGGGCCCTTGAAAACGACCAGCACCTCCGCGCCATCGGCCAGCGCGGTGCTATGCGGATTGGCGCGGGCCACGTGGGCGGCGAGCCAGTTCTCGCCTGCGGTTTCATCGAGTACGACCGGTGCGTGCGTGACCACGGGTTGATTGTCGACCGTGCTGATCAGCATGGCGAAGGGTGAGCTTGTAATCAGTTTGCGGATGACATCCGGATCGGTCTCGGTGAAGCGTGGCGGTGTGTACAGCATGCGGGGTCCGGAAATTGAAATTGCGTCGGGCAGTGATCAGCAGGACATGTTCGAGCTGCATTCGCCGCGGTTGATCGTGCGCGTCATGGTGCGGGTGACCTTGCCGCTCCTGAAGTACACATTGAAGCGTATGTACTCACCCGGGCCGCCGGTTGTGTCCGTATTCCATTCCCATACCTCGTCGCCCGAGATGGGGTAGTTGGCGACGCCGCGTGGCGAGCCGAGCATGCGCCGCACCTGATCGGTGTCCATGCCTACGGCGACGCCGTTATTGTATGGATCGACTTCGATGCGCTGCTTGCGGAGGATCTTGCCGCTGGCATCGACGGTGACAAACCAGCTGGTGGTGCCGCCGAGGGGCTGATTGGAGTAATCGAGCGTGCGCGTGCCGTCAGTGTTGTTCCAGATGAACACCGGTTTGCGGCCGGCGGCCTTCGTCGCATCGGCGTCGGTCGAGCTGCCGACCTGAAGCTCGGCGATTCTATCGACCGAGGCGCAGGCAGTGAGGCCGATCATGGCGATCAGGACAGCGGTATACAGGCCAAAAGTGCGAAGTGACATGAGGGCTCCTGAAGGCGTGGCAGGGGGGTGTAGTTTGCGTCAGCAAAAGAACATGCGGCAATCATTTCTGTCGAGCGTCTTCGTCGACGTGCGGACGACCTTGCCTTCCTTGAAGTGCACATTGAAGCGCACAAGGTAGCCCGGGCCGCCGATGGTGACCGTGTTCCAGTCCCAGATTTCTTCGCCAGACATGTAGGTCGCTACGGTGCGCGGTGTGCCAAGGAGGCGCCGCACCTGGTCGCTACTCATGCCCACGTTGATGTCGACTTTCTCAGGGTCGACTTCGACGTGCCGGGTCTTGAGGATCTTGCCGGCTGCGTCGACCGTGACAAACCAGCTGCTGAAGCCGTCGAAGGGCTGATTGGAATAATCCAGCGTGCGCGTGCCGTCCGGGTTGTTCCAGACGTACTCGGGCTTGCGGCCGGCGGCCCTGGTCGCATCGACTTCGGTGGACATGCCGGGCTGGAGCGATGCGATCCGATCAACCGAGGCGCAGGCGGCGAGGCCGAGCGTGGCGATCAGGACAGCGACCTGAAGGAGAGGTATGCGGAATGACATGGAGCCTCCTGTGGCTAATGCAGCTCAGCTAAGGAATTTCTCAAACAAGTTCGTCATCCCGGCCTCCGTCGGGATGACGTACGGGGCGAATCGCGCAGGCTCATGGTTCTCCCGGAGTGTTACGGTTGATGACCGTTGTCGATGTGCGCACGACCTTGCCGTCCCTGAAGTGCACATTGAAGCGCACGATGTCGCCCAGGCCGCCGACGGTGACCGTGACCCAGTCCCATATTTCTTCGCCAGACATGTAGGTGGCAATGGTGCGCGGCGAGCCGAGCATGCGCCGCACCTGATCCTGCGTCATGCGTACGGCGACATCGTTGTAGAGCGGGTCGACTTCGATGCGACGGGTGTTGAGGATCTTGCCATTCGCGTCGACGGTGACAAACCAGCTGGTGGTGCCCTCGTAGGGCTGGGTGGAGTAGTCAAGCGTGCGCGTACCGTCTGGGTTGTTCCAGACGTACACGGGTTTGCGGCCCGCTGCGGCGGTCGCGTCGGCCTCGGTGGCGACGCCGGGCTGCAGTTTCGCGATTCTCTCGACCGAGGCGCAGGCGGCTACGCCGATCAGCATGACGGTGCATAGGAGAAGCGTGCGGAATGACATATGGACTCCTGTGAGCGTTGCAAGGGGTGCAGTGCTTTCAGCATGGCACAGCAGCGACGGGCTGGCGGAGCGTCGGTGCCGGGGCTGTCTTCATGAAACGCGAAAGGATGACGGGTTATTCCCTTTTGCCCGAAATGCCATCCACGCGGAACGAAACGCTGTCGTAATGCCCGGCGGCGTCGATCACGGCAATGCTGTGTTCGCCCTCGCTGGCCAGCGTGAATTCCTGCTGTTTCCTGCCTCGCGCCGGCTCGACCTGCCGGCCGTCGAGCAGCCAGAAATTGCGTCCGGTGCCGCCGACGGCTTCAAGCTTGAGCTGCAGGCTCTGTTTGCCCGGCGTAGGGCGCAGGCGGCTGCCGCTTTCCAGGCCCATCAGCTTCACGCTGCCGACCGAACTGGCTTGTGGGCAGTCTGGCGACCAGGCAACGAGACCCAGTAGCTGGCGTTGCGCTGCAGGCAGCCAGGCTTCGAGCAAGGCCGGCCAGTGCGCGACTTCGCGTGGCTGGGCGTTGGCATTGCACGTCGGCGTGGTGCGCAGCCCGTTGCGCGGGTCGAGCCAGATCGTTTCGAGCAGACTGCGTGCGCGCAGGCGGTCCGGCAGGGTCGGTGGAATCGTGCCGCGCGGCACCCAGGCGGTGTGCTTCACATGACAATGTTCTGGCGGTGTGACGGCCGCTGCATTGCCTAGCGGCCAGCAGATCTGCGCGCTGCTGACTTCGCCGGGCTGCGCCGGTTGCGGCATCTCGCTGGCAGGCAGGGCAGTGGCCATCTGCTGTAGCAAGGGGGCTGCGACATTGGCGCCGAAGAAGCCGGGGTTGGGCGTGCCATCGGGGCGGCCGATCCACACGCCGAGCGTGTAGCGCCCGCTCACGCCGACGGCCCACGCATCGCGAAAGCCGTAGCTGGTGCCGGTCTTCCACGCGAGGCGAGGCCCGGCGGCTTCAACGAAGGGCTGGTCAGGATGGCCGCCACCTTCGAGGATGTTGCGGATGATGTAGGCAGCGCCTGCGCTCATCATGCGCGACTCCTGCACGGGCGCATCCGGCGTGACGCGCGGCGTGCCGGCCATGCCGCCCGCAGCGAGCGCGCGGTAACCGCCGACGAGTTCTTCCAGTGTCGTGCCGGCGCCGCCGAGGATGATGCTCAGGTTCGGTTCGCCGCCACTGGGTAGGCGCAGGCGCACGCCACCTTGCGACAGGCGTGCGGCGAAACGCGTCGGGCCGAGGCGATCGAGCAGGTCGACGGCGGGCACGTTGAGCGAACGCTGCAGTGCGTCGGACACGCTCACCGGGCCGGAGAAATTCGCCTGGAAGTTGCCGGGGTCATAACCGCCGAAAGATTGTGGCGTGTCGGCCATCAGGCTTTCGGAATGGATCAGGCCTTCGTCGAGTGCCATGGCGTAGAGAAAGGGCTTGAGCGTCGAGCCGGGCGAGCGCACGCCGCGCACCATGTCGACATGGCTGAAGCGACGCGCATCGGAGAAGTCTGCCGAGCCGGCGTAGGCCAGCACCTCGAGCGTCTTGCTGTCCATCACCAGCGCCGCCATCGACACGAAGCGCGGCAGTTGCGCGACGCGGTCGGCGAGCAGGCGCTCGAGCATGGCCTGCATGTCGCGATCCAGCGTGGAGTTGACGATGGCGACATGCCGCACGCCCTTGCGCATGTCGCGTTGCGCGGCCTGATGCAGGCGTTCCGCAGCGAGCGGCGCGAGCCAGGCCATGCGCGGCGGGTTGGCGCCAACGCGCTCCATCAATGCGTCATCGACTTCCGCTTGCGTCCAGTGACGCAGTTCGGCCATGCGGCGCAACACCTTGTCGCGGGCGCGCTGGGCACGCTCGGGATGACGGTCGGGTCGCAGGCGCGAAGGTGCTTGTGGCAGCACCACCAGCAGCGCGGCCTCGGCTGAGGAGAGTTGCGACGCGCTCTTGCCGAGATAGCTGCGGCTGGCCATCTCCACGCCTTCGACGATGCCGCCCATGGGCGCGTGGTTGAGATACAGCGTAAGGATCTCGCGCTTCGACAGGCGCAGCTCCAGCTGCATGGCGCGAGCCATCTGGCGCAGCTTGCCGCGCAGCGTGCGCGGCACAGGCTCGATGGCACGCGCCACCTGCATGCTCAGCGTCGAACCACCCGAGACGATGTGGCCCTGCGTGGCCCACTGCCAGCCAGCACGCAAGAGCGCAGCCGGGTTGATGCCGGGGTGCCAGCGGAACCAGCGGTCTTCATAGGTGAGCAACGCGTCGAGATAGCGCGGCGACACCTGCTCGGGAGTGACCGGGTAACGCCATACGCCATCGGCATCCGGCCAGCCGCGCAAGGGCGAGCCGTCGCGGGCGACGACGACGAGGCCGGCTTCCTCGCGCGGGACGGGCGGCGGGAAGAGCTGGTCGAGGACGAGCAGGGCGGTGAGGAGGGCGGCGAGGGTGGCGCGGATGGGATGGGCGCGCAGCCACTCGCGAAGCCGTGAAAAACGTCTAGGCATATGGCCGCTCCGCGTGCGCCGCGTACCCTCTCCCGGCCCTGACGGGCCACCCCGCTCCGCGCCCCACGACTGGCATTGCATTGCCAGTCGGCTGCGCAGGCGGGCGGCGTGCCGCCCGAAACCCCTGCTGCGCCCCGCAAGCGGGAGAGGGGACGGCAACGAGCCGCGCAGCTTCACGCCCGGCTGGTCTGATTGTTGTGCCCACGGCACCGGCCGCTCGGTGCTCCCCTCTCCCGTTTACGGGAGAGGGGTTGGGGGAGAGGGCGATCCGCAAACGAGGACAACACCTCAATCACTTCGCCACAGTACGCGGATCCACCACCGTCACCGGCTCCACCGAAGGACCATGCGCGCGGATGTCCGGTCGGTACATGTCTTCGGCATACGGTGCCGGCACGTTGAACTTGCCTGGCGTGACGACGCGCAGCATGTAGAACAGGCGCACCACGTCTCCATCGAGTTTCACTGCGGCAACGAAACGGTCATCGCGATACTCGCGATGCTTGATGCGATCGCTCTTCATCGCTTCACCGACATTCACGCCGTCAATCGCGAACTCCTCCGCTTGCGGTCCCTGCGACAGGTTCAGGTTCTCTACTTCAAGGCCGGCCGGGATGTGGTCAACGATGAGGCCATCCTCGATGCGCTGCTTGGCCTGCGCCGTGACGCGCACGATAAGCATGTCGCCGACCTTCAGCGGGCCGCCCTTCCACGGCTTGCCGTCGGTGGTGTACCAGTTGCGCGTCAATGCGATCTTGTCCGAGCTGGCAACTGGCGGCTTGAGCGGATAGCCGCTGGCTTCGACTTCCAGCCACAGCGGCCCCGTGCCCTTGTTCTCGACGACGATGCCCTTGGCTGCAAGGGCCGGATCGAAGCTGCGCATCTCGTTGTTCTTCGACGTCAGCGCGGTCTCGCCGTCAGCCGTCTTGAGCACAGCGTTCCACGCCTCACCGGGCGTGCCACCCGCCGCACGTGCCGCGAGGAACAGCGCAATGCGTTCCTGCGTCGAGAAGTAGCCGCGTGGCTTGCCGAGACGATCGGCGAGGTTGATCAGCATGTTCTCGCGTTGCGGGTGATTGATCTTGTGACGCAGCATCAGCGCGTAGGACATTGCCTGATCGCGCACGGCCGTGCCGTAGTCGCCGAGCCAGTCCCATTCCCAGTCGGTGCGCAAGCCGTACGGCTTCGTCATGGCCTCGGCAATCGCTGCATCGCCGCGTTTCTGGTCGCCCATCATCTGCAGCGCGATGCCCAGGTGCACCAGCGGCAGTGGCGAACGCGCACGGTCGCGGTACTGGTCGTAGAGCAGACGCAGCGAGGCCAGAGGTGCTTTCTGCTCGCGCGCCAGCATGTAGCCGGTGTGGGCCAGTTCGGCGAAGCGCTGGTGGCTGTTGCGCAGCAGCTCGTAGTCGCGCCAGTCGTAGCGACCATTGGCATCCGTCTTCATGACAGGCAGCGACGGAAACTCGTTGCCCGCACCGTTGAGGCGTTGCAGCATCCACTGCTCGGCGCGCTTGGTCATGTTCTCCGGCACGTTGAAGCCGGCTTCGCGTGCGTCCATGAGGAAGCCCGTGACGTAAGGCGTGAGCCACTGTTCGTACCGGCCGTTATCGCCACTCCACAGGCGGAAGCCACCGGCTTCGCCCTGCATGCCGGCGATGCGGCCGATCGCACCTTCGATGAACCTGGCGCGCTCTTCACGCGTGTGTGGTTTCAGGCCGACGGCCTTGGCGCCTTCCTCGTCGATGAAGACGTGCGGATAGGCCGCGCTGGTGGTCTGCTCGAGGCAGCCGTACGGATAGTCCAGCAGGCCTTTGACGAGGCTGTTCACGTTGAGCGGCGGCTTGCTCGAGATGGTCGTGCTGAGCGTCGCCGAGCCGCGGAAGAAGCGCTCGACCATGGCCGTGTCGAGACGCTGGCTGCTGCCCGGTTCGATGCGGATGCGGCGCGCATCCTGCTCGCGCGCCACGGGCGGCTGGATCTGCAGTGCGAACTCGCGGTGAATGACAATGGGCTTATTTGACCCACTCCCGCCTGCTGTCTTCACGTCGAGCATGACGCGCGACAAGCCGTACGGTTCGGTCGGCTCGACGTTGAAACGCAGGATGCTGCGCTGCTTGTCGCTGAGCTTGAGCGTGCGCTCGCCGTCGGCGATCTTCAGCAACTTGTCGGAACTCAGCTTGATGCTGACGTCCTGCGCGCTGCCCATCATATTGGTCACGTCGAGCGCGAAGGTCGAGTTGTCGCCGGGGCCGATGAAGCGCGGCATGGCGATCTCGGCGACGATGGGCGCAGACACCATGACTTCGCGGTCGGCGTTGCCATAGGCATCCGGCGTTGAGGCGACCACCATCAGGCGCAGGGTACCGTTGAAATCCGGCACGTCGAGTGGCACGTCCGCTTCGCCCTTGTCGTTGAGCTGGATCGGGCCGGAGAACAGGTCCACCAGCTTCACCTTCTTGGGCATGCTGCGCGTGTCGCGCATGCCCGCGTCGCCACCCCATTTGAGCTTGCCGGGTGTGCCATCCATGCGCTCGATGAGCTTGCCGTAGATGTCGGAGAGCTCGGCGCCGAAGCGATGCTTGCCGAAGAAGAAGTCGAACGGATCAGGCGTCCTGAAACTGGTGATATTGAGAATGCCGACATCGACGGCCGACACGGTGACCATTGCCGTCTTGCCCGCCGCACCGTCGACCTTGACGTGGGCCGTCATACGCTTTTCCGGTTCGACGCGTGCCGGTGCGGTGACGCTCACCTTGAGTTTGCGCGACTCGCGGGCCAGCGGCAGCCAGGTCAGGCCGATGGCGCGCGCCGGTGTGACGCGATCGCCCTGGCTACCCGGACGGAATACGACGGTCGAGATGTACATGTCCGAGCGGTTCCAGCTCTTGTCGATCGGCACGGTGACGGTCGTGCCATCGGTGCTCACCTTCACACGCGTGCTCCACAGCACCTTGTCGGCCTCGACCAGCACCAGGGCTTCGCCGTCATGCGGTGGGGTGATCTTGAGTTTGACGCTGTCGCCGGGCTTTGCAGGTGCGCCTTCAAGTTGCAGGCGTACGCGGTCAGGGCGGTTGCCGACGCTCTCCGCGTCCTGTGCATTCCAGCCGGCGTAGAAGCGGTAGCGCGTGACGAGTTGCGTATCCGGATCGGTGATTTCCAGACGATAGGTGCCCCACTGCACGGGCACCGTCAGCTTGGCGCGCGCCTTGAGTTGCAGCGCGCCGGCCTGCACGGTTTCCTCTGCCTCGCTGTAACCGGAGTGCCAGCCGCGGCCGGCATCGTAACGCCAGTAGTACTGACGATCTTCGCGCACGAGACGGAAAGACGCTTCGTCGAGTGTGGCGAACTTGCCGGCCGGCGTGACGCGGATCAGCTCGAACTCGGCCATGCTGCCTTCGCGCGTGACGTCACTATCGAACGCCGGGCGCAGGGCAATGACGGCGTCGGCCGGCCACCAGATGCGCTCGATGGAGCGCACGACAGGGCGGCCGCCAGACTCGAGCAGGCTCAGCGAAGCGCGCACGCGCATCGGCGAATTCGCTTCGGTACTGAACGGTATGTCAAGCGTGGTCTTGCTATTGTCATCGAGCGCGGTTTCTTCCAGCTCGGCGCGGCTCTTTTCCTTGTCGTCGGCGAAGTCTCCGAAAATGAAGCCCGGCCATTCCTTCGGCAGCGGATTGCGCGCACGCTCCTGCGCCACGCTGCCGAGCAGACGGTTGCCGGAGGCCGGTGCGCCATAGAGGTAGTCACCCTGCACGGCGACGCTGAAGGCATCGTCGTCAGCAAGCGGTTTTGTCTCGCTCTTGAGGGTCAGCTTCATGCGCTCGGGCAGGAATTCCTCGACCTGGAAAGTCCAGATCGTGTCCGGACGTTTGGCCGACGGATCGGCCCGGAACTCGAGCGTCCACTTGCCGGTTGCCGCGTCAGGCGGCAGGTCGATACTCTGTTGCAGGTAGCCGGCGGTCTTGGCATTCGGTTGCCACATGGTCGAGTTGACCACATCGCCATCGGGCTTCTTCAGGTCGACCTTGATCGGTGCGGGCGGCAGGGCGGTGCCATCGGCATTGCGCGCCATCAAAGAGACGGTGAACTTCTCGCCGGGGCGATACAGGTCTCGCCCGGCCCAGGCAAACAGCTTGGCATCGCGCGGCAGGTGGCCGCCGATGTCGAACTCGGCAAGGTCGAGCCCCGGTTCCTGCAGCGCGATGATGGAGGTCTCCTTGCCACGCTTGGCGAGCAGCAGACGCGCGCCGTCGGGCAGGCCCGGCAGTACGCCATGGCCGTCGCCATCAGTCTTGCCCTGCAAGAGAGACTTGCCTTCAGCGCCGAGTACGTCGATCTCGACGCCACCCTCTGCCTTGCCACTCTTCAGCGAGGTGGTGAACACGTCCGTCTGCTTGACCTGACGACGCACATGCAGGCCGATGTCGCTGACGTAGAAGTAGGTAACCTGGAAGTCGTTATCGAAGACGCCGGGGCGGCTCATGACGGCGACGTAGATGCCGGGATCTTTCAGCTCGGCAATCTTCTCGACGGGCAGGAAGCTGACCTTGCGGCTGTTCGGTACATCGTTGGTGAGGAAGCGGCCGTTGTAGACGCTCTCGGCCATCTTCTGCAGCGCATTGAGCTGCCAGCCTGATGTCTGACCCTTGAGGCGATTGCGATTGTTCCAGTAGTCGTAATAGTCGCCTTCATCTTCTTCGCTTTCCTCGTCCTCACCCGAAGCGTGGCGCTTGCCGATCACCATGTCGATGAACTGCGGCATCTTCTCCGGCGAGACACGCAGGAACTGCACGTCGACTTCCGGGATGTTGACCGTGACCACCGGCAGCCCACCGTTCAGCCCGGCAGGCAATACCGTGCCCTTGCTGGCGAAGAAGTAGGAGGGTGACATCTCGTCGCTGGAGACATCGCAGCTGGCCTGTTTGTCGAGCTTGCGGCCGGAGCTTGAGGCCAGTGCGGCACTCAGCTTGATCGTGTACTGGTGACCGGGTTTGACGAAGGGAAAGAGCAGGACGTGCGGGTTGTCGGAGACGACCCAGCCGCCCTTGACGATTTCGCCTGCAGGCGCGGAAGCATCCTTGTCGGTTTTCCGCTGCTGTTCGTCGCCGTCCTTTTTCGTTTCACCCAGGTCGGTGACTTCGATGAGTTTGTCGAGCGGCTGGTCGGCGTCGACATTGTCCGAGAGCATGACGGCCAGTGCGGGCTTGTCGTCGTGCAGGCGTGCGAGACAGCTGCCGACTTCGAACGGACCGCTGGCTGCCGGCAGGACGGCGTCGCCCGTGATCTGGCCTGGCGCACGATGTTTCTTGAACCACCAGCCGCCCGCCGCTGCAGCACTTACACATACGATCAGCAAAAACAGGGCGAGTTTCTTGTTCTTGCTCAGTGTCGTGCCGAGCGAGGCGCCGAGTGCCATGACATATCCCTAGGGTGAAATTGGCGGCGACTCTAACAGATGGCGCGCCGGGAATGTCATTGGGCTAGGCGTCGGATGCGCGGATCCGTGCCCGAACGGGCGACCGGATCCGGCAGTCAGTTGGCGGCGGACTCAGCGCTTCAGGTGAGAGAGTTTCTGCACCACCTCCAGCGCCATGCGCTCGCCCTTCTCAAGCATGCGCAGGCCGGGCATGCCGGGGCGATGAAAAGCATCGGTGATGTGCGTGATCGGCTCGAAGCAGAAGAAGGGCTGGTTCTCGGGGCGGAACAGGATGGAGGTGCTCAGATTGTCGGGCGCGGTGGTTTCCCATTCGAGGCGCAGGTCGATGTCATCGCGCTCCATGAGCATGCGGCCATCCCAGCCGGAGAAGTTGTTGTCGATCTTGCCGTGACCGAGAGGGCGTAGCGTGTTGAAGTCCCAGTCGGCAGGCAGGCCCTCGATCAGCTCCTGCGGTATGCAGTCGTCACCGGCCTGCCAGTAACCGTCGGCCCTGAATTGCAGGCGTGGCCCCTGTGGGTCATTGCCGCGCAATTGAAACGGGTGGAAGGCCAGCCCGTAGGGCAGTGGTTTATCACCGAGGTGCTCGACCTCGAGGCGCATCGTCATGCTGTCCTCAGTGAGGCTGTAGCGTTGCGTGGCGAAGTAGTCCCAGGGGTAGTCGTTCTTGCGGCGCGACTCGACGACCAGTTCGATGACCTGTTCGCTGTGTTCGCGCGTGTCCCACTCGTGCATCCAGCCGGTGCCGTGAATGGGTGTCGGGTCGAAGCGGTTCGGCGCCATGGGGTAGAACTCGCCATCGACGGTGATGCCGCCGCCGGTGATGCGGTTGGAGAAGGGCACCAGCGGGAAATTGCCCACCGTGCGGCGGCCGTCCGCTGTAGTCGGGGCGTAAGGGCGCCAGATGGCATGCCATGCGTCATGACGACGCACTTCCCAGAAGGCGACGCTGCCGCCGAGTTCGGGCAGCAGGCCGAGGCGCTGTCCGGCGTTTTCGATTTTCAGGATGACGGGATCACTCACGACACTATCCTTTCCTTGTGGTCTGCAAATGGGGCGTTGGGACAGACTGGTTTGCCAGCATATGCCTGCGCTCGCCAGCCGACCAGCGTGTCATGTGTCTGGGCGAGCTGTTTTGCGCTGAGTCGAACAATCGTTTTGTTGTGGCGGCAACTTCTGTAACATCGCTGCAGGGTGTAGGCCCGTCTGGCTGCAGCTGCGATATCCGTTCTGCCCGCAGGTCGGGCTGTCCCTTGAACAAGAGTGGTGTCTTTGCGGAGGTCATTATGAAAAAAACAATTATTGCTCTATCCCTGCTCGCCTTCGGCGCGGCACATGCACAGGAAGTTGTCGTAAAAATCGGTAGCTCTGCCCCACTGACGGGCGCGCAGGCCCACCTCGGCAAGGACACTGAAAACGGCGTGCGTCTGGCCATTGAAGATGCGAACGCCAAGGGCGTGACAATCGCGGGCAAGAAGGTCAAGTTCGAGATCGTCGGTGAAGACGACCAGGCTGATCCGAAGCAAGGCACCGCCGTCGCGCAACGCCTCGTCGATGCTGGCGTGAAAGCCGTCATCGGCCACATGAATTCCGGCACCACCATTCCCGCATCACGTATCTACAACCAGGCTGGCCTGGTCATGATCTCCCCGTCGGCCACCAATCCGACGCTGACCCAGCAAGGTTTCGAAAACATCTTCCGCGTCATGGCGCATGACGGTAAGCAAGGCCCTGCTGCTGCCAAGTTTGCAGTCAGCAAGCTCGGCAAGAAGGTCGCCGTCATCGACGACCGTTCCGCGTACGGCCAGGGTCTGGCCGACGAGTTTGAGAAGGCTGTGAAGGCCGCTGGCGGCACCGTGACGACGCGTGAGTTCACGACCGACAAGGCCACTGACTTCATGACCATCCTGACCAAGGTAAAGTCGCAGAACCCGGACGTCATCTTCTTCGGCGGCATGGATCCGCAGGGCGGCCCGATGGTCAAGCAGGTCAAGCAACTGGGCATCAACGCCAAGTTTCTGATGGGTGACGGCGGTTGCACGCCTGAGCTGATCAAGCTGGCTGGCGACGCGATCAAGGAAGGCACGGCCTACTGCACGCAACCTGGCGTGCCGCTCGACTCGATGCCTGACGCCAAGTTCAAGGATCGTTTCAAGAAGCGCTTCAACGCTGAAGTACAGGCTTACTCGCCGTACTCCTACGACGCGACTTCGACGGTCATCGAAGCCATGAAGACTGCTGGTTCGGTCGAGCCGGCCAAGTACCTGCCTGCGCTGAAGAAGATCTCGCACAAGGGCGTGACCGGCACGATCAAGTTCGACGAGAAGGGCGACCTCAAGGACGGTGCAATCACCGTGTATGAGTTCAAGGCCGGCAAGTGGGAACCGATGAAGTAACAGGGATCAGGCATGCTTGATCAAAATGGCGCGAACCTGTGGGTCGCGCCATTTTTTTGAGGGGGAGGGGCCGCTTGAACCATTTCCCCTCTCCCTGCCTTTCGGCCACCCTCCCCCGCGGGGGAGGGAGCTGCATCGTGCAGTCGGGATCGTTGCCGTTCCCTCTCCATTAGGGAGAGGGTGGCCCGTCAGGGCCGGGAGAGGGGAGCGCGTCCGCGCCTCAGAAGAGAAGTTTGCGTAACCAGCGAAACAAGCAGGCAATCAAGCCCGCTTCTTGCATATAAAAAGAGATATGGAAACGCTACTCCAGCAAATCATCAACGGCCTTGTCGTCGGCAGCATGTATGCACTCGTCGCCCTCGGCTACACCATGGTCTACGGCATTCTCGGGCTCATCAATTTCGCCCATGGCGACATCCTGATGATTGGCGCGCTGGTTGCGCTGCAGGCCATCAGTTTCGCGCAGCACACCTGGCCCCATCTTGGCGCATTGCCGACCCTGGCCTTCGGTCTGGCGGTCGCCATTCCCGTGTCGATGCTGATGGGCTATGTCATCGAGCGCGCTGCTTATCGCCGCCTGCGCAATGCACCGCGTCTGGCACCACTGATCACGGCCATCGGCGTGTCCTTCCTGCTGCAAACCCTGGCCATGATCATCTGGGGGCGCAACTACTACAGCTTCCCGCAACTCATCTCCACCACACCGCTGCAACCCGTTGAAGGTGTCTACATTGCACCAGTGCAGATCGTCATCCTCATCGTCTCGGCATTGCTGATGATTGGCCTGACCTTGCTGGTGAACCGGACGCGCATCGGTCGCGCCATGCGTGCTACGGCCGAGAACCACCGCATTGCCAGCCTGATGGGCGTGGATGCCAATCGCATCATCTCGCTGACCTTCGTGCTGGGCTCCGGCCTCGCTGCCATTGCAGGTGTGATGATCGCCTCGAACTATGGCATCGCGCACAGCACCATGGGGACCCTGCCGGGCCTCAAGGCCTTTACTGCGGCGGTGCTCGGCGGCATCGGCAATCTCGGCGGCGCCATGCTGGGCGGCATCCTGCTCGGCTTGGTGGAAGCGATCGGCGCGGGCTACATCGAACAGTTCAGCTTCGGTTTCTTCAACTCCAGCTATCAGGACATCTTTGCCTTTGTCATCCTGGGCATCGTGCTGATCTTCCGGCCGACAGGTCTCCTTGGCGAACGTGTTGCGGATCGAGCGTAAAGAACATGGAAGAACTCGCCCGCATCGTGCCGTACTTCGGCACACACAATCCCAAGGTTGCACGCGCCATTGTCATCGCCATCATGTTGTGCGCGCCCGTCGCGGCACTTGGCGTCGGTCCAGCCTGGGTGCGCATTCTCGACTTTGCATTGCTGTACGTAATGCTCGCCGTCGGTCTTAATCTCGTTGTCGGTTTTGCCGGTCTGCTTGATCTCGGCTACATCGCCTTCTATGCCGTTGGCGCCTACACCTGGGCCTTCCTGGCCAGCCCGCACTTCGGCGTGCATCTGCCGTTCTGGGTCGTGCTGCCGCTCGGTGCAGGGTTCGCCGCGCTGGCCGGTGTGATCCTCGGTTTTCCGGTGCTGCGCCTGCGCGGTGATTACCTGGCCATCGTCACGCTGGGCTTCGGCGAGATCGTGCGCATCTTCATGAACAACCTGAACCACCCGATCAATATCACCAACGGGCCGCAGGGCATCAACATGCTCGACAGCCTGCATATATTTGGATGGGATATTTCGCGCAAGATTGTCATCAGCGATGACTTCAGCATCACCTCCCTGCTGCTCTACTACTACGTCTTCCTCGCCTTCGTCGTGCTGTCGGTGATCCTCGTCAAGCGCATGCAGGTGTCGCGCATTGGCCGTGCCTGGGCGGCGATTCGCGACGACGATCTGGCGGCAAAAGCGGTCGGCATCAACCTGCGCAACTGCAAGCTGCTGGCCTTCGCGATGGGGGCTACTTTCGGCGGTGTGGCGGGTGGTCTGTTCGGCGCTTTCCAGGGCTTCGTGAGCCCGGAGAGCTTCTCGCTGATGGAGTCCATCATCGTGCTCGCCATGGTGGTGTTTGGCGGAATGGGCAATATCGGTGGCGTCATCATCGGCGCGCTGATCCTGTCGTGGTTGCCGGAAGTGCTGCGCAGCTACGCCGTGCCGATGCAGACGGCATTGTTCGGCCACGTGCTGCTTGATCCGGAAATCCTGCGCATGCTGGTCTACGCGCTGGCTCTGATCTTCATGATGCTGTTGCGGCCCGCGGGTCTGATCCCTGCGCATTCGCGCTACTCGAAGCCAGAGCTGGTGTTGGGCAAGCGCATTGACGTGAGTGGTGGCGGGGTGCAAGCATGATCAAGCTCCTCGAAGCACGTGGCATCCACAAGCGCTTCGGTGGCCTGCAGGCGCTTACCGATGTGTCGCTGTCCATCAATAAAGGCGAGATCTACGGTCTCATCGGGCCTAACGGTGCCGGCAAGACGACCTTCTTCAATGTGCTCAGTGGCGCCTACACGCCCGAGGAAGGCGAGTTCGTTTTCGCTGGTGCAGAACTACCCTACGGACAGCCGCACAAGATCGTCCAGCGGGGCATCGCACGCACCTTCCAGAACATCCGTCTGTTCCGCGAGCTCACAGCACTTGAAAACGTGATGGTCGGTCACCACACGCGTTCGACAGCGGGCCTGTTCGGCATCCTGTTCCAGCGCAAGCATGTGCGCGAGGAAGAGCGCCTCGTCACCGAACGCGCTTATGAGCTGCTCAAGTATGTCGGCATCGAACGCTTCGCCAATACCGTGTCGAAAAACCTTTCCTACGGCGATCAGCGCCGTCTCGAAATCGCACGCGCACTGGCGACCGAGCCGCAATTGCTGGCCCTCGATGAACCTGCCGCCGGCATGAATGCGACCGAGACCACACATCTGCGCGCCCTCATCGAAACCATCCGGCATGATGGCGTTACCGTGCTGCTCATTGAACACGATGTGAAGCTGGTGATGGGTTTGTGCGACCGCGTCGCCGTACTCGATTTCGGCAAGAAGATCGTCGAGGACGTGCCCGTCGTCGTGCAGAAGAATGCTGCGGTGATTGAAGCCTATCTGGGAGGCGCACATGCCTGATCAAGCGCCCATACTCGAGCTGAAGAACCTGCAAGTCGCCTACGGCCAGATCAAGGCCGTCAAGGGCATCGACATCAAGCTGCACACGGGCGAATTGGTTTCGCTGATTGGCGCCAACGGTGCGGGCAAGACCACGACGCTCAACGCCATCGCCGGCACCTTGCCGGTTGCCGCCGGCGAGCTGATCTACGACGGTGCCAGCATCAACAACCTGCCTGCACATCTGCGCGTGCAGCGCGGTCTGGCACTGGTGCCGGAAGGGCGTGGCATCTTCACGCGCCTGACCGTCGAAGAAAACCTGCGCATGGGCGCTTATATTCGTAAAGACAAGGCGCAGATCGAGCTCGACATGCAGCGCGTCTTCGAGATGCTGCCGCGCGTGAAAGAGCGTTTGTCACAGGTTGCAGGAACGCTCTCGGGTGGCGAGCAGCAGATGCTCGCCATCGGCCGTGCCCTGCTGTCGAAGCCGAAGTTGTTGTTGCTCGATGAGCCCTCGATGGGCCTCGCACCACTCTTCGTCGAGAAGATTTTCGAGGTCGTGCAATCCATCGTGCGTGAAGGCGTGACCGTGCTTCTGGTTGAACAGAACGCCAACCTGGCCTTGCATTTCTCGCAGCGTGCTTACGTGATGGAAAGCGGCCAGATCAGCCTGTCCGGCACCGGTGACGAATTGCTGCACGATCCGAAAGTGCGCAGCGCGTATCTGGGAGAATGAGGCCGGTAAGGTGGGTTCGGAGCGCAAGCGCGGCGACAACCCACCATCCCGTTCGCGATGACAGGAGGTGGGTTGCTTCGCGAACCCACCCCACTGTCATCGGAGGCGACTACATCGGGGCCGAACTTGCGCTCGCGGCGCGGTGCATGGCCGCGTGAATTTCGCGCTGACGCCGTTCCATTTCCTGGCGTAGTTCGCGGCGTACTTTGGCTGAGGCATGACGACGCAGTTCGTCTGTCGTTTGCGGCGCCAGCGGCGGCACCTTGGTGGCCTTGCCCTGTTCGTCGACGGCGACCATCGTGAAGAAGCAGCTATTGGCGTGGCGCACGCTGCGGTTCTGGATGTTTTCTGTAATCACCTTGACGCCGATTTCCATCGACGTGTTGCCCGTGTAATTCACTGAAGCAAGGAAGCTGACCAGCTCGCCGACATGGATGGGCTGGCGGAAGGTGACCTGGTCGACCGACATGGTGACGACGTAGCGGCCGGCATAGCGGCTGGCGCACGCATAGGCCACCTGGTCGAGCAGCTTGAGCACGGCACCGCCGTGCACATTGCCGGAGAAGTTGGCCATGTCGGGCGTCATCAACACGGTCATGCTGAGCTGGTGTGAGGGGTGGGTATCGTCCATCAGCTTTCTCTTCAGGGCTGTTTCTTGATGGGCCGTTTCCAGCCGGGGATGGTGGTCTGGCGCGTGCGCGATATGGTCAGCTCACCGGCAGGTGCGTTGGACGTCAGCGTGGTGCCCGCGCCAATCGTTGCGCCATCGCCCACCGTTACTGGTGCGATGAGCTGGCTGTCCGAGCCTACGAAGACATTGTTGCCGATCGTGGTGCGCGACTTGTTCACGCCATCGTAGTTGGCGGTGATCACGCCGGCGCCGATATTGGTCTTGCTGCCCAGGTCTGCATCACCCAGATATGCCAGATGATTCGCCTTGGTGTGGGCGGCGATCCTGCTGTTCTTGACCTCGACGAAGTTGCCGATGTGCACGTCCTCGGCGAGGACGGTACCCGGTCGGATGCGCGCGTAAGGGCCGATCACGCAGCTGGCGCCGATCTCGGCACTGTCGATGTGGCTGAACGGTGCGACCTTCGTGCCTGCTGCAATCTTCACGTCCTTGAGCACGCAATGGGCGCCAATGCGTACGCCATCACCGAGCTCGACCGTGCCTTCGAAAACGCAGCCCACGTCGATCTCCACATCCGGCTCACAGCGCAGTTCGCCACGCACGTCGATGCGCGCCGGGTCGATCAGGGTGACGCCGTTTTCCATGAGGCTGTCGGCGACATTGCGCTGATGGATACGCTCGAGTTCAGCGAGCTGAAGCTTGTTGTTCACGCCCAGAGTTTCCCACACGGCAGCAGGCTGACGCGCAGCGACTTCTATGCCATCGGCAACGGCCATGGCGATGATGTCGGTGAGGTAGTACTCGCCTTGCGAGTTGTTGTTCGACAGGCGGCCGAGCCAGTCGCGCAGTTTCGCTACCGGTACGCACAGGATGCCGGTGTTCACCTCGGTGACGAGGCGTTGTTCCGGCGTTGCATCCTTCTCTTCAACGATGCTCTGCACGCTGCCTGCCGAAGAACGGATGATGCGGCCGTAACCCTTGGGGTCGTCCATCTCCACGGTCAGCAGGGCGACGCGCTTGCCCTCGCTGGCAGCGACGAGGGCCTGCAGCGTTTCGACACGCGTAAGGGGAACGTCACCGTAGAGGATCAGTGCCACGCCGTCGTCATCGATGCGCGGCATGGCCTGCTGCACGGCATGGCCGGTACCGAGTTGCTGTGCCTGTTCTGCCCACGACAGGTCGGCATCGGGCAGGGCAGCACGGACGTGCTCGCCGCCGTGCCCGTACACCACGCAGATCCTGCTGGACTGCAGCTTGCGCGCCGTGGCGATGACATGGCTCAGCATGGCCTTGCCGGCGATGGGCTGCAGCACCTTGGGCAGGCGCGAACGCATGCGTTTGCCCTGACCTGCAGCGAGAATGATGACTTGCATGGCGTCTGTCCAATCTATCCTGAATGTAACGAACCCCTGAAAAGATGGGATTCCATGAAAATTGATTTGAATCAGGTCTGTATGTGGTCGATGATTTTATCATTGGCCGCAGAATCAGATCGGGCCCCGGTCAATAGAGCGGGGCCTTTGTGTGCCAAGCAATTGTCACATGGGCATCAACAGTCGAAAGGTGGTCGTCATGCAGGGTTTGCTCATCATTAATGCGGGTTCTTCGAGCCTGAAATTCGCCATGTTCGAGGCGCCGCTGGCGGAGGGCGCGCTGTCGATCGTCCGTGGCCAGATCGATGGCATTGGCGCAGAAACGAAATTTGTCGCGAAGGACGTGCACGGCGAGACGCTCACCGACG
The DNA here is from genome assembly GCA_035456105.1 of Rhodocyclaceae bacterium. Lineage (GTDB taxonomy): Bacteria > Pseudomonadota > Gammaproteobacteria > Burkholderiales > Rhodocyclaceae > Viridibacterium. The sequence continues at coordinate 30,021 of DATIDV010000022.1, forward strand.
TTGTCATCCGCGCGCCAGAGGGCGCCGATTTTGAAGCGCAACAGGAGTTCGCGCTCGAATACCTGCTCGAATGGATCGAGGCGCGCAACGTCACGCTGGTCGCCGTCGGCCACCGCGTGCTGACGGGTGGGGATGATTACAGCGCGCCGGTGCGCGTCACGCCCGAAGTGTTCGGCATTCTGGAATCCTTCATCCCGCTCGGACCGCTGCACCAGCCGCACAATCTGCGCCCGATCCGCGTGCTGGCGAAGAAGCATCCTGCCCTGCCGCAGGTTGCCTGTTTCGACACGGCGTTTCACCGCACGCAGTCCTGGCTGGCCCAGACCTATCCGATTCCGCGCAAATTCACGCAGGAAGGGGTCAAGCGCTACGGTTTTCATGGCACCTCCTACGAATACGTCTCGCGCGAACTGCCCGGCGTGATCGGCGCAAAGGCCAAGGGTGCGGTCGTCATTGCCCACCTCGGCAATGGCGCGTCGATGGCGGCGCTTCGCGACCTGAAGTGCGTGGCGACGACGATGGGCTTCACGGCGGCCGAAGGGCTGATGATGGGCACGCGCAGCGGCACCATCGACCCCGCCATCCTGCTGTATCTGGCGGATCGTCATGGCTACACGGTGGAGGACATGACCCGCTTCCTCTACAAGGAGTCAGGCCTGCTGGGCGTCTCCGGCATCAGCCAGGACATGCGCACGCTGGAGAGCAGCGACGCGCCTGAAGCGAAGGAAGCCGTCGAGTTGTTCTGCTATCGTGCCGCACGCGAGATCGGCTCGCTGGCGATGGCCGCAGGCGGTCTCGATGCTGTGGTGTTCACCGGCGGTATCGGTGAGAACTCCAGCCATGCGCGTGCCAGCATCGTGAAGTATCTGGGCTGGATGGGCGCGAAGCTCGATGCGACGGCCAACGGCCAGCGCGGCAAGGCACACGTCATCAGCACGCCGGACAGCGGTGTGGTGGTGGCCGTTGTGCCGACCAATGAAGAGTGGATGATCGCGCACCACACCACGACCCTGCTGGGCTGAGGCAAGTAATTCCGACGCGCCTACTTCCCCTGGTAGCGCGTCGGGTCTGCCTGTCCTGCCGCAGCAAAGCCCTCGCTACGCAAACGGCATGAGTCGCAGACGCCGCAGGCGCGACCGTCGTCGTCGGCCTGATAGCACGAGACCGTCATCGAGTAATCCACGCCGAGGCTGGTCCCCAGCCGGATGATGTTGGACTTTGACAGGTCGATCAGCGGCGCATGGATCTTCAGGCTGCCGCCTTCAACGCCCGCCTTGGTGGCCAGCTTGGCCAGGGTCTCGAACGCAGCGAGATACTCGGGGCGGCAATCCGGGTAACCCGAGTAATCCACCGCATTTATACCCACGTAGATGTGCTGCGCGCCGAGCACTTCGGCCCAGCCGAGCGCCAGCGACAGCATGACGGTGTTGCGGGCAGGCACGTAGGTCACAGGAATGCCGGGCTGCACGCCGTCGACCGGCATGGCAATGCTCGTATCTGTGAGTGCCGATCCGCCGAATTGCCCAAGCTCAACCTGTGCAACGCGATGCTCACGTGCGCCAAGCGCAGCGGCCACACGCGCCGCGGCCGTCAGCTCGGCAACGTGGCGCTGACCGTAGGCCACGGACAGTGCGTAGGCCTCAAGCCCTGCGTCACGTGCAATGGCCAGGCAGGTGGCGGAGTCCAGACCTCCGGAAAGCAGTACGACGGCGCGGTTCGAGTTCATGATGATGCGTGGGCAGTGAGCGGCGATAAATCACCAAAGCCGGATTATCGCCTGCCGCTGTTGTGCTGGGGTGCTGCTCAAGTGGCGCTTACGTGGTTATGTCGCCGGAGATATAGCTGGAAAGTTGCGCAATGGTCTGGCGCTGTTCTTCCATCACGGCCTTCACTGCGTCGCCGATGGTGACAATACCGGCAAGGCGGCCGCGATCCACGACGGGCAGATGGCGGAAGCGGTTCTCGGTCATGATGGCCATGACGTCGTCCACATCCTGGCTGGGGGAGACGGTCAGCAGGTTCTCCGTCATCACCTCGCGGATAAGCGTGTCTTTGGAGTTGCGACCGCGCAGCGCCACTTTGCGGGCGTAATCGCGCTCGGTGAAGATGCCGACAAGCCGCTCGCCTTCCAGCACCAGCACGGCGCTGATGTCCGTGCGGGCCATTATGTCCAGCGCCTCGTAGACTGAGGTGTCCGGAGCGACGGAGTGGATCTGGCTGGATTTTCCCGACAGGATTTCGTGGACCGTGGTACTCATGTCTGTCTCCTCTGGCTGGCAGATTTGAGTTTGGCTGGAACCGGCCGCCCGCGCAAGATCAGGGTTTATGCCACGGCCAGTTGCCAGGCGAAAATCATCCACATGAGGAACAGCACCAGCGAGCTGGCGACGTACGCCATGAAGCGATGCATCACACGGTTGTAGGTGAGATGAATGGCCGTATGCAAGCCGCGTAAGGCAAGGTAGCCCCAGGCACCCGTGATGAACACGCCCGACTCCATGCCCGTGATGATCAGGCATACGCACAAAACGTAGAACAGGACCGGTAGCTCAAACAGATTGGCGAAATGATCTGCAGCACGGGTCGCTTCGAGCACCGTCGCAGCCTGGCGTGACGCAATGCGCTGCGCTGAGATACGCCGTTTGCGCATTTCGCCGATGCGCTCAAAGTACATTCGTAGCCAGGTCACAAAGGTGATCAGGACCATGCCAACGACGGGCCACAGCACTGGATGATGAAAGCTCACCCCATGCGTCATTCCCAGCGCACACGACCCATCTGGCGACGATCTCGTTTGGTCGGGCGACCGCGCATGTCATCGGACGGCTCGTATTCGACCTTGCGTGCTTCGGCACGCGCCACGCGTGCCGCAATGCTTTCGGGCGTCTCTTCGTACAACGTGCGTGCGATGGTGGCCGAGCCGCGTCGTTCGGCGACAGCCTGAACAATCAGTTCCCAGCGTTGCTCGCCAAGCACGAGATGGATGCAGTCGCCGGGGCGGACGTTGCGTGCCGGCTTGATGCGTGTGCCATTCACCTGCACGTGTCCGCCGTCGACGGCGTCCGTGGCCAGTGTGCGCGTCTTGAAAAAACGCGCAGCCCACAGCCATTTGTCGATGCGGACGCCTTCGCTGTCGTTCATTGTCTCAATGCTTTCAGGGCAGGATGGCTTCCAGCGCGTAGAGGCTCTCGATGCTCTCACGCTGGCGGACCAGATGGGCCTTGTCGCCGTCGACCATCACCTCGGCACAGCGGCCGCGCGTGTTGTAATTCGAGCTCATGGCCATGCCGTAAGCACCGGTGGAGAGGATGGCGATCAGATCGCCTTCCGCGAGTGCCAACTCGCGATCATGGCCAAGGAAGTCGCCGCTCTCGCAGATCGGGCCGACGATTTCATAGCTTTGTGCAGCGGCGGCTGAGGATTTGACGGCCACCATTTCGTGGTAAGCGTCGTACAGGGCAGGGCGAGCGAGGTCGTTCATGGCGGCGTCGACGATCGCGAAATTCTTGGTCGGGCTGTGCTTGAGGTATTCCACCCGGGTAAGCAGGAGACCTGCATTGCCGACAAGCGAACGGCCCGGCTCGAAGCACAGTTGCTCTTTACGGCCCTTCATTGCAGCCAGCAGGGGCGCGGTGTAATCGCTCGCGCTTGGCGGTTGCTCAGCGTCGTAGCGGATGCCAAGTCCTCCTCCAAGATCGATGTGCTCCAGCGCGATACCTTCCGACTCCAGCTTCTCGACCAGGCCGCGAATCTTGGCCGCAGCTTCGGCCATCGGGGCGGGGTCCAGCAGTTGCGAGCCGATGTGACAGGCGATGCCGCTGATCTTTACATGCTTCGAAGCGGCTGCCTTGCGATACAGCGCGAGGGCCTCATCGAACGCCACGCCGAACTTGTTGTCGCGCAGGCCGGTGGAAATGTAAGGGTGTGTTTTCGGGTCGACGTCCGGGTTCACGCGGAAGGCGATCGGTGCGCGCAGGCCGAGTTCTGCGGCCACAGCTTCGATGCGATCCAGCTCGGCAGGCGATTCGAGATTGAAGCAGCGTACACCTGCGCGCAGGGCCTGTTGCATCTCGGCGCGGCTCTTGCCGACGCCCGAAAACACAACCTTGTCCGCGGCGCCACCCGCAGCGAGCACACGCGACAACTCACCGCCGGAAACGATGTCGAAGCCCGCGCCAAGGCGGGCAAAGACATTCAGTACCCCAAGGTTGCTATTCGCCTTGACCGCATAGCAGACGAGGGTGTCGCGTCCGGCGAGGGCTTTGGCCCAGTTTTGCCAGGCCGCTTCGAGCGCAGCGCGGGAGTAAACATAAGTGGGTGTACCGAAGCGGGTGGCGATGTCTGCCAGCGCGACGTCTTCAAGTTGCAGGCCGTTGTTGCCCTGGGTCAGTGTTGCTACGGGAAAGGCTGAGGTGCGGGTCATTGGAGATTCGGCAGTCAGATGAAAGTCAGGGCTTTGATTTCGAGGATAAGGATGAGCTTGCGGACGAACTCGACGACGAGCTTGGCTCGGAAGAGGAGGTCGCTGCTTTGCTATGATCCGGTGTCGGGATGGGGGCTGCGGCTGCAGGTGCCGCCACCGGTGCCGGGCCCGGCGCATTCGGCACAGGTGGTGGCAGATAGAGGCCAGCCTTGATGCCGCAGGCTGTCAGTGCCAATGCACACGCAAAGGTGCAAAGCGTGGGTGCGGCAAGCGGAATTGAGCGGATCAGGGCTTGTATCGGGCGCATGACAGAGTCGTCAAAGTAAAACCTAATGGTAGCAAGGACTCACATCACCATGGATGAGAACGCGTTTCTGGATATTGCCGATGCAGAGATGGCCCGGCTCGAAGCCGCCATCGAAAGCGCCACAGACGGCGCGGACATCGATCTCGACATCGAATCGAAACCCGGCGGCATTCTGGAGCTGGAGTTCGATAACGGCAGCAAGATCATCATTAATCGTCATGCTGCCGCACGTGAGATCTGGGTTGCTGCACGCTCCGGTGGCTTTCATTACAAGCCCGAGGGCGGGCGCTGGATCAATACGCGCGACGGCGAAGATCTCTACGTCGCGCTGGCAAGACTGATCGGCGAGCAAGCCGGAACGCCGATCAGTTTGGCCTAGTTTGCAATCGGAGCGCTGGCCTCGACAGGCTGCTCGTGGGGTAGATTTTCCTCGTAGATGAAATCGTCCGTCCCCTTGTCGGTCTTGACGCGGACAAGTCCTGGTGGTGCAACCGCGGCTTGCTCCGGCATGCCCTTGAGCGCCTTGTCCATGTAGTTGATCCATATCGGCAGGGCCAGCACGCCGCCGGTTTCCCCCGAGCCGAGGCGCTTGGGCTGATCGTGGCCCACCCAGGCAATGCCGACCAGATTCGGCTGATAGCCACAGAACCAGGCATCCACATATTCGTTGGTCGTGCCTGTCTTGCCGGCCAGGTCACCGCGTCCGAGTGACATGGCTTTGCCTGCCGTGCCGCGCCGCACTACGTCCTGCATCATCGAATTCATCAGATAGACATTGCGAGCGTCGAGCACTCGCTCGGATTGTTTGCCCGCAACGACCGGGTCGACGCGGGCAACCACGCGATCCTTTTCATCACGGATTTCTTTCACGACGTAGGGCTGGATGCGATAACCACCGTTAGCAAAAATCGCATAGGCGCCGGCCATCTGCCAAGGCGTGACTGCACCGGAGCCGAGTGCCAGCGTCAGGTAGGGCGGGTTTTTCACCGGATCGAAGCCGAAGCGGCTGGTGACGTAGTCTTGCCCGTAGGCAGGATCGATGGCCTGGAGCAGCCTGATGGCGACCATGTTCTTGGACTTGGCGAGCGCCGTGCGCAGGGTCATCGGGCCGTCATACTTGCCGTCGTAGTTGCCCGGCGACCAGGCCTGGCTGCCCGTAGCGCTCGCCGAAAAGCTCAGCGGAGCATCGTCGAATACGCTCTCGGGCGTAAAGCCCTTCTCCAGCGCAGCGGAATATATGAATGGCTTGAAACTGGAGCCCGGCTGGCGCCAGGCTTGCGTTACATGGTTGTACTTGTTGCGGTTGAAGTCGAAGCCGCCCACCAGCGAACGAACTGCGCCGCTATTCGGATCGAGCGAAACGAAGCCCGCCTCGACTTCAGGCGGTTGGGTGATGTTCCAGCCTTTCGCCGTCTGTACGACGCGAATCAGGGAGCCCCTCCGGACCTGCTTCTGAGCTGGCGCGTTAGCCGCAAGCATGGCGCCTGCAAATTTGAGGCTATCACCGCTGATATCGACCAATTCGCCGCCACGCAGATAGATGCGTATTGCTTTGGGTGATGCGGCGAGCACGATTGCAGCTTTGATTTCGTCCTGATCTGCGTAGGTATCGAGTAGTTCTTCGAGCTGCTCGTCCTGCTCCGATTTGACGTCGGCAAGATCCAGTTGTGCTTCGGCACCGCGGTAGCCATGGCGCCGTTCGTAATCGAGCACTCCTCGGCGCAGGGCCTGGTAAGCCGCAGCCTGATCAAGCCTGGTGATTGTCGTGATGACCTTGATGCCGCGTGTGTAGGCCTCCTCCTTGAATTGATCGACCGCCATTTGCCGGGCCATCTCGGCGACATATTCCGCGTGCAGCGAAATCAGTGGCTGAACGGACTGCTGCGACTTGCTGATGGCGAGCTTGATCGGCTCTGCGACGGCTTTGTCGTGTTTTGCCGCATCAATGTAGCCGAGCTCCTGCATGCGCCTCAGAACGTAATGTTGGCGCTGTTTTGCGCGCTCCAGATTAACGACCGGGTTGTACGCGGAAGGCGCTTTTGGCAAGCCGGCGAGCATCGCGCACTCTCCAACAGTCAAGTCTTTCAGATTCTTTCCGTAATAGATCTGAGCGGCAGCGCCGAAGCCATAAGCGCGTTGCCCTAGATAGATCTGGTTGAGATAAATCTCGAGAATCTGGTCCTTTGACAGGCTCTTTTCGATTTTTAGCGACAAGAGTATTTCGTAGAGTTTGCGGCTGACGGTTTTCTCGCGGCTGAGGTAGAAATTGCGCGCCACCTGCATGGTTATCGTGCTTCCGCCCTGCCGACGAGCGCCGCCTAGCAGGTTGAGCGCGGTGGCACGGGTGAGTCCGGCAAAATCCACACCACTGTGCTCGTAGAAGCGGTCGTCTTCGGCGGCAAGGATTGCGTGTTTGAGGTTGTCGGGTACGTCCTTCATGGCGGCATAGCTGCGACGCTCTTCGCCGTACTCGCCGATCAACTCGCCGTCAGCGGTGTAGATGCGAAGCGGAATACGCGGTTTGTAATCCGTGATGGAAGCTAGGTCCGGCAATTTGGGCCAAGCGAATGCGGCAGCGATGCCGACTGAAGAAACTGCCAGAAGGCAGAGGCCGAAGAGTGCAGCGGCGGCAATGAAGAATGGTTTGCGCATAGTGGCCCGTATGTTAGCCGCTCGATTATAGGTGGCAGGCGCCCCTGATAGTCATAAGCAGACCGTTCGGCGTCGGTTTGCTTTACATATCTGATGCCTTACTGCTAGGATTTAAAGTAGATTTGTGGTATTGCTTGTAACTATCGGATTTTAAACGATATTCCACGGGGTGGTCTCGCGTGATTGATTTCGCTTCCTTGCTGGGAGGACGTTCCAGGCCCTTGATAGGGCTGGATATTTCGTCTTCTGCAGTGAAAATGGTCGAGCTGACAGAAGCTTCGAACCAGTACCGCCTAGAGCGCTACGCTATTGAGCCGTTGCCGCGCGATACCGTGAGTGACGGGAATATCGCCAGTCTTGATGTGGTGGCTGACGCTATCCGTAAGGCCTGGAAACGGCTTGGTACGAGCACCAAAAATGTGGCGCTGGCGCTGCCCTCCGCAGCAGTCATTACCAAGAAGATTTCCCTGCCAGCTGGCTTGCGTGAGCTCGACATGGAGGTTCAGGTCGAGTCCGAAGCCAATCAGTACATTCCTTTTGCGATCGAAGAGGTCAATCTGGACTTCCAGGTGCTTGGCCCGATGCCTGGCGGTACCGACGAAGTCGAAGTGCTGATTGCCGCGTCACGCAAGGAGAAGGTTGAGGATCGTGTCGCCGCAGCCGAATCTGCCGGACTCAAGGCGCTCGTAATGGACGCAGAGTCCTTTGCCGCGCAGGCCGCGTTTGAGCTGATTCGGCGGAAGCTAGACAAAGACGAAGGCGTAGGCAAGGTTGTCGCTATGGTCGATATCGGCGCCAATGTCATGAAAGTGGCTGTGATCCGTGACGAAAACGTGCTCTATGCCCGTGAACAGGCATTTGGGGGTTATCAGCTTACGCAAGACATCATGCGCAATTACGGCATGAGCAGCGAAGAGGCTGAAGCGGCCAAGCGTTCCGGTAGTCTCCCGGAGAACTACGAGCACGAATTGCTGCGCCCATTCATGGATAGCTTGGGGCTGGAAGTGTCGCGTGCATTGCAGTTTTTCTTTACTTCGACCCAGTTCAATCAGGTTGATCAGATTGTGCTCGCCGGTGGTTGTGCCGTTGTGCCTGGGCTGGAACAAATTGTCGCGGGCCGGACGCAAGTCGCCACGCAAGTTGCCAATCCGTTTGTGGGTATGTCGCTGGCACAGCGCATTCGCCCCAAAAATCTTGCAAGTGACGCACCGGCCTTGATGGTGGCGTGTGGTTTGGCTATGCGGAGGTTTGACGCATGATCCGCATCAATCTTCTCCCTCATCGCGAAGAGGCGCGCAAGCAGCGCCGCAATCAGTTTTATTCGCTGCTTGGTCTGGTTGCCTTGCTGGGCGGCGTCGTGTGGTTTGTTGGTCACACTCTGATTGGTCAGCGCATTGATGCGCAAGAATCGTCGAATGATTTTGTCAAGCGCGAGATAGCCGTGCTCGACAAGGAAATTGCCGAAATCAAGCGTTTGCAGGAACAAACGCAAGCCCTGTTGTCACGCAAACAGGTTATCGAGTCCCTGCAAAGCAATCGGGCAGAAACTGTTCATGTCTTCAACGAGCTTGGCAAGCAAGTGCCCGAAGGTGTTTTCATTCGTTCTGTGAAACAAAGTGGGGTGCGTATCAATCTGCTGGGCTATGCGCAGTCCAATGCACGCGTCTCGCAACTCATGCGCAACCTGGATGCTTCGCCGATCTTTGAAAAACCTGAACTAGTGGAAATCAAGGCGGCGGACTTCAATCGGCGGCGTGTTGGTGATTTCAATCTCTTTGTGTCGATTGAAAAAGCACCGGTGGATGAGCCCGGTCAGCAGAAATCAGCAGGCAAGGAGCAAGCAAAATGAACGCTCCCAAGGGTTTACAGGCGCTGCGTGGTTTGAGTTTGGAACAGATAGTTAACGACTTCCGCCAGATGGATCCCAATGATCCAGGTGTCTGGCCTGTTGTGCCGCGAGTAGTGGTGTTGGCGCTGGTGTTTGTCGTAGCTGTTGGCTGTGCGTGGTGGTTCGACTGGAGCTCGCAACTTGAAGTGCTTGACCAACGCAAGGTTGAAGAGGTCAAGCTCAAGGAAGAATGGCTGGGCAAGAAACGTCAAGCCGTAAACCTTGACGAATACAAGCGACAACTTGCGGATATCGATCGGCAATTCGGTGCATTGCTCAAACAGTTGCCCAATCGATCTGAAATGGAAGCGCTGCTTGTTGATGTCAATCAGGCGGGCCGTGGACGTGGTCTGCAATTTGATCTTTGGAAGCCAGGTACTGAGTCGGTCAAGGAGTTTTACGCTGAGCTTCCGATCGCCTTGCGCGTAACGGGGAGTTACGCCGATCTGGGTAATTTTGCCGCGGATGTGGCCAAGCTGCCGCGAATCGTGACCTTGCGGGATATTGTTATCGAGTCTGCAGGTAGTAACGGACTGAAAATGGACGCGAGTGCGGTGACTTATCGTTATCTCGACGACGAAGAGGTTGCCAAGCAAAAGCGTGAAAAATCTGCGGCGGTGAAGAAATGAGGACGGTGATGCTCAAGTGTCACACAAGGGGCAAGGGCCGTCTGGCGGCCTTGGCGTTCGCGCTACTCTTGGCGGGCTGCGGGGCTGATGAACACCAGGACATCAAGAACTGGATGCAGTCCGAACAGGCCAATATGCGCGGTCGCGTGCCGCCATTGCCGCAGCTGAAAACCTTTGCTGTCGTGGATTTTGATGCCGCGACGGTAGGGGACCCGTTTCAGGCCTCGAAGCTCGATCCAGAGAAGCGTGGCGCTGGAGCGAATCGGCCGGATACCAATCGTCGACGGGAACCGCTAGAGGCTTACCCGTTGGAATCCCTGAAACTGGTCGGGATGATGATTTCAAAAGATGGGAGGCCTGTCGCGCTGGTTCAGGCAGACAAGACCATTTACCAGATCCGCGCTGGCAACTATATCGGGCAGAACTTCGGCCTCGTGACAAAAATTTCTGAAACCGAACTAGCCCTCAAGGAGTTGATCGAGGACGCCAATGGCGACTGGGTCGAACGGGTGGGCACTATGCAACTGCAGGAGCAGGAGGCTAAGCGATGAAAACTTCACAAAAAATCCAAACGCTGGCGGTCTTTGCCATTCTCTGCCTGTTCGGTGGGGCGGTAAGCGCACAACAGCCCGCACCGACAGCGTCAGCAGCAGTATCGGGCAAGAACTCGATCGAAGCTGTCCAGGCTAGTCAGGTGGGCGGCAATCTGGTGGTCAAAGTTACGCTCAAAGAGCCGCTCAATGGCCCGGTGGGCAGCTTCAGTGTGTCCAACCCGTCGCGTGTTGCCATCGACTTTCCTGGCACGCTAAACGGAACTGGCCGTGCCACCATCTCTCTCAATGAAGGCGATCTGCGTAGCGCCAATCTTGTCCAGGTTGCGGACCGCACGCGGCTTGTACTTAACCTTACGCGTGCGCTCAGCTATTCGACAAGCTCCGAGGGACGCGATTTGGTGATTACCTTGTCCGCGGCTACGGCAAAATCGCCAGAAGCTACGACAACGGCACGCTTCGCTGAGCAGCAAGGCGGGCCCGATGCCCATAAGGTCCGTGATATCAATTTCCGTCGTGGCAAGGATGGCGAAGGACGGGTCGTAGTCGATCTGTCAGATGCGAATACGGGTATCGACATCCGGCAACAGGGTGGCAATTTGGTTGTTGAGTTCCTCAAGACGGCGTTGCCTGAAAATCTCCGCCGCAGTCTTGACGTTACAGATTTCGCTACGCCGGTGAACACTGTGGTGACGACGCAGAACGCTAATGTCGTACGCATGGTCATCAGCCCCAAGGGTCTGTGGGAACATAATGCGTATCAGACGGACACCCAGTTCGTTGTCGAGGTCAAGCCCGTCAAGGAAGACCCGAGCAAATTGGTGCAAGGGAGTGGCCGCACTCCCAAATATGCCGGTGAGAAGCTGTCGCTGAATTTCCAGAATATCGACGTGCGTTCAGTGCTGCAGGTTATCGCTGACTTTACCAATTTCAATATCATCACCAGTGATTCTGTGAGCGGTGCGCTGACACTGCGTCTCAAGGACGTGCCATGGGATCAGGCGCTGGAAATCATCCTCCAGGCCAAGGGTCTGGATATGCGCAAGAACGGTAATGTGATCTGGATCGCACCGCGCGACGAATTGGCAGCACGTGAAAAGCTAGAACTGGATTCCAAAGCGCAGATTGCCGATCTCGAGCCGCTACGCACGGAGAATTTTCAGATCAATTATCACAAGGCCACCGCGATCTTCGATTTCCTTACGAAGAAGGAAAACACCATGCTGTCGAAGCGTGGCGTTGTGATTGTCGATGAGCGCAGTAACAAGCTCTTCGTGACGGATGTAGGCTCCCGTCTTGAGGAGTTGCGTCGCATCATCGGCGAAATCGATGTGCCGGTGAAGCAGGTGCTGATCGAAGCGCAGATCGTCGAGGCATCAGACAGTTTCAGCCGCAACCTGGGTGTCCGTCTCAGCTTCCTTGGTTTGCTGGGCAATACCTACAACGGCCTGCCAAAAACCACAGTGGGGGCTGGGATTGGTTCCACGTCCTATCAAGCGGGTATTGTCGAAACCAAACCCAACTTTCTGACCGATGGACAGGCTGTGAATTTGCCGGCACCGGCGATCGCCGGCAAGGCGGCGGGACAAATATCGACAATTCTGTACAACGCGGCCGGTACCCGATACCTTGGCCTGGAAATCTCGGCTCTGGAAGCTGATGGTCGCGGCAAAATCGTATCCCGGCCACGTGTCATGACCTCGGATCAGATGGAAGCCTTGATCGAACAGGGTGTTGAACTGCCTTACCAGCTGGCGACAAGCTCGGGCGCAACTGCGGTGTCGTTCCGCAAGGCAAATTTGTCTCTCAAGGTGAAGCCGCAAGTGACCCCTGATGGGCGAATTGCACTGACCGTGGATGTGAACAAAGATTCGCCGAACACCCTGCTGTCGACAAGCTCGGGTATCGCGATCGATACCAAGCATGTGAGCACGCAGGTTCTGGTGGAAAACGGCGGCACAGTGGTTCTGGGTGGCATCTATCAACAGGACACGAAGAACCTCACGAACAAGATTCCGCTGCTTGGTGATCTGCCGATTCTGGGTTACCTGTTCCGTGAAAACGAGCGTTCCGATTCCAAGACTGAACTGCTGATCTTCATTACGCCGCGTATCCTTACGGAGCAAACAGCTCTGCGCTGATTGCTTTCAGGAAAAATAAAGCCGCTTCAGGCGCAAGCCTGCAGCGGCTTTATTTTTTGCCCGTCTGGCACAGACTGCTAGAATCGCGGCGTGAATATCCAGTCTGGCAACATCTATCTGGTGGGACTCATGGGCTCGGGCAAGACCACGATAGGTCGTGCATTGGCTCGCCGCCTGGGCCGCCGTTTCATCGATTCCGATCACGAGATCGAGCACCGTACGGGCGTCCGCATCCCGGTCATCTTCGAAATGGAAGGCGAAGACGGTTTTCGCAAGCGCGAAGCATTGGTTATTGACGAGCTTTCGCAACATGCGGGCATCGTTATGGCCACTGGAGGCGGTGCAATTCTTGACCCTGCGAATCGCAAGGTTCTGGGGAGTACGGGCTGGGTGATTTATCTGGATGTGCCGACGCATGTCCTACTCGACCGAACTCGTCACGACACCAATCGTCCTTTGTTGCAAGTGGCCGATCCACGCGCAAAGCTCGATGGCTTGCGTGAGCAGCGGGACGCACTCTATCGCGAGATCGCAGACATCGTCGTCGACGGGGCCCGCAACAACTCACAGGCCTCCGTAGGCCGCATCCTCAGAGAATGGGAAAAGCAGTGCGCACACTCGACGTAGCGCTGGGCGACCGCGCATATCCGATCCGTATCGGTCACGGCTTGCTGACGCAGGCCGATCTTGTTTTGCCCTATCTTAAGCGCCCACGCGTGGCGATTGTTACTAACGATGTGATCGGGCCGATCTATCTTGAAACCTTGTCGGCGTCGTTGCGAGATGCGGGCGTAGCAGTGACGCCCATCGTGTTGCCGGATGGCGAGGCGAACAAGAACTGGGAAACGCTCAACATGATTTTTACGGGCCTGCTTGAAGCGCGCAGCGAGCGTTCGGTGACGATGATTGCCCTAGGGGGCGGCGTCATCGGTGATATGACGGGCTTTGCGGCGGCGGCTTATCAACGCGGTGTGCCCTTCATCCAGATGCCAACGACCTTGTTGTCGCAGGTCGATTCGTCTGTTGGCGGCAAGACGGCGATCAATCATCCGCTTGGCAAGAACATGATCGGTGCGTTTTACCAGCCGAAGCTGGTTCTCGCCGATGTTGGCACATTGAAGACCCTGCCGATTCGCGAATTGCGCGCGGGGCTGGCTGAAGTAATCAAACATGCGTTGATCCGCGATGCGGCGCGCGTGGATTGGCTTGAAGCAAACATGGACGGTCTGCTTGCTTGCGATGTGGATTTGCTGGCCGAAGCGGTCGAGTGGAATTGCCGCATCAAGGCAGCCGTGGTGATTGCCGACGAGACTGAGCAAGGCGAGCGTGCTCACCTCAATCTCGGTCATACCTTCGGGCACGCCATCGAGACTGGCATGGGCTACGGCGCTTGGTTGCATGGCGAAGCCGTTGCTGCCGGCACGACGATGGCGGCCGAGCTGTCTGCGCGGCTTGGTATGTTGAGCGCGGCTGACGTCGAACGTGTGCGCAGGTTGTTTGCTCGGGCAGGCCTTCCTGTTGTAGGGCCTGCGCTGGGTGCCGATCGCTACATCGAGCTAATGCGTCACGACAAGAAGGTCGAGGACGGGCGTCTGCGATTGATTCTTCTGGAGAAGATTGGTCGTGCGGTGATCCGTGACGATGCCCCGCTTTCCGACATTGAAGCCTCCATCGCTGCCTGCTGCACCTGACATGAACGACAGCCTGCTCGCACCCTACGCCGTATCCGATGAAAACAGTCGGGGCCGCGCCGTGGACGAGCCCTTGCCCGCGTCGCGCAGTCAATTCCAGCGCGACCGTGATCGCGTCATTCACTGCACAGCGTTCCGGCGCCTCGAATACAAGACGCAGGTCTTCGTCAATCACGAAGGAGACCTGTTCCGCACCCGCCTGACACACAGCATCGAAGTCGCACAGATCGGCCGTTCCCTTGCTCGAGCGCTCAAGCTCAACGAGGACCTGGTTGAGGCGATCTCGCTATCGCACGATCTTGGTCATACACCTTTCGGCCACGCCGGACAGGATGCGCTCAACGATTGCATGAAGGAATACGGCGGCTTCGAGCACAATCTGCAGTCGCTACGCATCGTTGATCTGCTTGAAGAGCGCTATGCCGAATTCGACGGACTCAATCTCACGTTCGAAACGCGCGAAGGCATCCTCAAGCACTGCTCGTTGAAAAATGCGGCGCTACTGGGCGAGGTCGGACAGCGCTTTGTCGACAAGACGCAACCTTCTTTGGAGGCGCAACTCTGCAATCTGGCCGATGCCGTGGCCTACAACAATCACGACGTGGATGATGGCTTGCGCGCAGGCCTGATCACGCTGGAGCAGCTTGAGCAGGTCGGGCCGTTTTCGCGCCATAGCGGGGCGCTGCGGGCGCAGTATCCGGGCCTGGAAGGGCGCCGCCTGATTCACGAAACCGTGCGGCGCATGATCAACGATTTCGCGCTGGATCTCATCACCCAGACTACGCAGAACATTACCGCCGCAGACGTCGAAACGATTGCCGATGTGCGTGCTGCCCACCCGCTGGTGGCCTTCTCCGAATCAATGCGTGAAGAGCTGCGGCAGCTGCAGCGCTTCCTGCGTGAGAACCTGTACTGGCACTTTCAGGTGCTGCGTGAAATGAGCAAGGCCAAGCGCATCATTGTGGAGTTGTTCGGAGCCTTCATGGGTGATGTGCGCCTCCTGCCGCCAAAGTTCCAGCAGCGCGCGCGTGAGGACAAGGCGCGCGCGATTGCCGACTATATTGCCGGCATGACGGATCGCTATGCCATGAAGGAGCATCGTCGGCTGTTCTCGATTGGCGAGCCCTGAGCGTGCTCGTACGCTTCATTTTTGTATGGGGATTGTTTGCAAGCATCGCAGCGGCAGTTGCATATGGCTCGCTGCATGCGTGGCACCCGACATGGCCGATTGTCGAGATGTCGATGTTCGTATTCTGGGGGTCCTCTTTGCTGTGTCTTGCCCTGGGAGCCGGATCGCGCGTGCGTCTGGTGCTGCGGGACGATCTGCGGTGGGCTGGCAAGCGCGCACTTTGGATCGGCGCATGGCACGGTCTGGGCGTATGGGGACGTGCGTGTTTTGTCTTGTTCGCGATGGTCGCGCTGCTAATTTGGTTTTCGCCAGATCTGCCCGCAAGGTTCGCGACGTACGCCAAGCCGGCCTATACCTTCAGGCAAGGAGGCGCGCTGGCGGCTGCTGCGTATATGTTCTTCGCTTGTGTGTTTGCGCCCATTGTTGAAGAAATCCTGTTTCGGGGCTTGATCTTCAGGCGCTGGCAGGCGCGTTGGGGCGGCACACGCGCGGCGATTCTGTCCTCCGCCTTGTTTGCCATCCTGCATCCTGCGGTGCTGCCACAGTTCTGTATGGGCTTGCTCTCCTGTCTCTTGCTGGTCAGGACGGGGTCACTATGGCCGTGTATTGCACTGCATGTGACCAACAATGCCTTATGCATGATTGCGGAGCTTGCCACGAACTCCTCCGGGCAGTCGGTTGAACCGCTATCGTTGGACTGGACTTTCACGATCTGGCTCGGCGCGTATCTGCTTTGTTTTGTCTGGTATGCGCGGTATCTGTGGCGATATTGGGGGGATTTGCGGCAAGCGCAGCCGCTGTACCAATTTACTGATGCCGGCATACCGGGCCGCATCGTCGAGGCATGAGTCGCCTCTCCCGCCTTCACGTTCCCGGCTTGCCGCAGCTGATCCTGCAGCGCGGCAACAATGGCGCCGGCATTTTCACAGACGAAGCAGACTACGGCCACTATCGCGATTTCCTGCGAAATGCGGCGCGTGAGGTCGGTCTTCCCGTGCATGCCTATGTGCTTATGCCGAACCATGTGCACCTGTTGGTGGCTGCGGGCGAGGAGGGCGCGGCGGGCAGTCTGATGCAACGCCTCGGGCGCCGCTATGTGCGTTACTTCAATGACTGCCATGCGCGTACCGGCACCCTTTGGGAAGGGCGCTATCGTTCGACGGTAGTCGAGCCAGTGCAATATCTGCTGGCCTGCTATCGCTACATTGAACTCAATCCCGTGCGAAGCGGACTCGTGACCGAGGCCGAGCATTACCCATGGTCGAGTTGCCGCCATCACTTGGGGCTCGCGTCCGAGCCATTGCTTACGGACCATGAGCGCTACTGGGCGCTGGGCAATACGCCCTTCGAGCGACAGGCTGCCTATCGCGCCATGCTGGAGGCGGGTGAGCCCGCGGCCGAACTGGCGGCCATCCGTTTTGCGGCCCATCGCGGCTGGATGCTCGGCGATTCGGATCTGGTCAGCGAAGCTGGTGCGAATCGCCGGACGACACCGCTGCCGAAGGGGCGTCCGCGCCGTAACGCTCTTCCCTGAACTATCTTCCCTCGAGCGCTGCAGGGGCCATTCCTTTACGAGCAGAGTCGCTGCCTGCTTTGAGCCACGGCATTCAACGCGTCGCCCGCCTCATGCCAATTTTCATAGCGCGTGCAAATTCGCGCACCGTAACAGCGCAAATTAATCTGTCCCTATATAAAAACCGCACTGACTTTGTGCTTCTTGTATTTGGACTCTGACCCCTATTTATATTTCTTGGAATGCATTGCGTCAGGTCTTATATTTCAAGCCTGTGTCAGTTGGTGCCGCGAGCGGCCCGGCTGTTGAATCCGGCGAGGAGTAGCGAGATGACGATGGAAGCTCAGGGTCTTTACGATCCAGCCAATGAACATGACGCCTGTGGCGTGGGTTTTGTTGCCCACATCAAGGGCAAGAAGAGCCACGAGATCGTTCAGGGCGGCCTGAAGATTCTGGAGAACATCGACCACCGTGGCGCGGTCGGTGCCGATCCGCTGATGGGTGACGGCGCCGGTATCCTGATCCAGATCCCGGACAGCTTCTATCGCGAAGAAATGGCCAAGCAGGGCGTGAAGTTGCCGCCCGCTGGCGAATACGGCGTCGGCATGATCTTCCTGCCGAAGGAACACGCCTCGCGTCTGGCTTGCGAGCAGGAGCTGGAGCGTGCCGTGCGCGCTGAAAAGCAGGTTGTTCTCGGCTGGCGCGATGTGCCGGTGGATGCCGACATGCCCATGTCGCCCGCCGTGCGCGCCAAGGAGCCACTGATCCGCCAGGTCTTCATCGGTCGCGGCCCGGACGTGATGGTCACGGAGGCGCTAGAGCGCAAGCTGTATGTCATCCGCAAGATTGCCAGCCACGCCATCCAGCGTCTCGCGCTGAAGCATGGCGCCGAATACTTCGTGCCTTCGATGTCGGCACGCACCGTCGTCTACAAGGGCCTGCTGCTCGCCACGCAGGTCGGCGTCTACTACAAGGACCTTGCCGACCCACGTTGCGTCTCCGCGCTCGCACTGGTGCATCAGCGCTTCTCGACCAACACTTTCCCCGAGTGGCCACTGGCTCACCCGTACCGCATGATTGCCCACAACGGCGAAATCAACACGGTGAAGGGCAATTTCAACTGGCTGCGCGCGCGTGAAGGCGTGATGAAGTCGGCCGTGCTCGGCGACGACCTGAAGAAGCTCTACCCGCTGGTGTATGAGGGCCAGTCCGATACGGCAACCTTCGACAACTGTATCGAGTTGCTGACCATGGCCGGCTACCCGCTCGCCCAGGCCGCGATGATGATGATCCCGGAAGCCTGGGAGCAGCATGAGCTGATGGACCAGAACCGTCGCGCCTTCTACGAATACCACGCCGCGATGATGGAGCCGTGGGACGGCCCCGCTGCGATCGCGTTCACCGATGGCCGCCAGATCGGTGCTACGCTGGATCGCAATGGTCTGCGTCCGGCGCGCTACATCGTGACCGAAGACGACATCGTCATCATGGCCTCCGAAGCCGGCGTGTTGCCCGTGCCCGAAAGCAAGATTGTCAAGAAGTGGCGTCTGCAGCCGGGCAAGATGTTCCTCATCGACATGGAAGCCGGCCGCATCATCGACGACAAGGAACTCAAGGACGCGCTGGCCAACGCCAAGCCGTACCGCGAGTGGATCTCGCGCATCCAGGTCAAGCTCGACGAAGTCGACGGACCGGAGCCGCAGCTCGAAGAGCGCGCGCCCTTGCTCGACCGCCAGCAGGCATTCGGCTACACGCAGGAAGACACCAAGTTCCTGATGGCACCGATGGCCCTGAATGGTGAAGAAGCCATCGGCTCGATGGGCAATGACTCGCCGCTGGCCGTCATGTCCAACAAACTCAAGCCGCTCTACAGCTACTTCAAGCAGCTTTTCGCACAGGTCACGAACCCGCCGATCGATCCGATCCGCGAACAGATCGTCATGTCGCTCGTCTCCTTCGTCGGACCGAAGCCGAACCTGCTCGACCTGAACAACATCAATCCGCCGATGCGTCTCGAAGTCTCGCAGCCTGTGCTCGACTTCAAGGACATGGCTAAGCTGCGCGACATCGGCAACTACACCGACAACAAGTTCAAGTCCTACGAACTGGATATCTGCTATCCCGTCGCCTGGGGCAAGGAAGGCGTCGAAGCGCGCATTGCCTCGCTGTGCGCCGAAGCTGAAGATGCGGTCAAGTCGGGTTACACCATCCTCATCGTCTCCGATCGCAAGATGGACGCCGGGAACGTCGCCATCCCTGCGCTGCTCGCGACCTCCGCCATCCACCAGCATCTGGTGAAGAAGGGCATGCGCACCAGCACCGGCCTCGTTGTCGAAACCGGATCGGCACGCGAAGTGCATCACTTCGCCCTGCTCGCCGGTTACGGCGCGGAAGCCGTGCATCCTTATCTCGCCATGGAAACCATGCGCGACATGGCCAAGGGCATGCCGTCGGATATCGGTCCGGACAAGGTCGTCAAGAACTACGTCAAGGCCATCGGCAAGGGACTGCAGAAGGTCATGTCGAAGATGGGCATTTCGACCTACATGTCCTACTGCGGCGCGCAGATCTTCGAAGCCATCGGCCTTAATAAAGAGCTGATCGAGAAGTACTTCCGCGGCACGCCGTCGAACGTGGAAGGCATCGGCATCTTCGAAGTGGCTGAAGAAGCCATCCGTCTGCACGCCGAAGCTTTTGGCCTGTCGCCGGTGCTCGCCAACGCGCTCGACGCGGGTGGCGAATATGCCTATCGCATTCGTGGCGAAGAGCACATGTGGACGCCGGATTCGATCGCCAAGCTGCAGCACTCGACGCGTTCCGGCAGCTTCCAGTCGTACAAGGAATACGCGCAGCTCATCAACGACCAGAGCAAGCGTCACATGACGCTGCGCGGCCTGTTCGAGTTCAAGCTCGACCCGAGCAAGGCCATCTCCATCGACGAAGTGGAGTCCGCCAAGGAAATCGTCAAGCGTTTCGCCACCGGCGCCATGTCGCTCGGCTCGATCTCGACGGAAGCGCACTCCACACTGGCCATCGCCATGAACCGTATCGGCGGCAAGTCGAACACGGGTGAAGGCGGCGAAGACCCGAATCGTTACAAGAACGAGATGAAGGGCATCTTCATCAAGAAGGGCGAGACCCTGGCGGGCATTCTCGGCAAGGACGTCATCGAGCGCGACATTCCGCTGGAAGAAGGCGACTCGCTGCGTTCGCGCATCAAGCAGGTTGCTTCCGGTCGCTTCGGTGTCACGGCCGAGTACCTGTCGTCGGCTGACCAGATCCAGATCAAGATGGCGCAGGGCGCAAAGCCAGGTGAAGGCGGTCAGCTGCCAGGCGGCAAGGTTTCCGAATACATCGGCAAGCTGCGCTTCTCCGTGCCGGGCGTGGGCCTCATCTCGCCACCACCGCACCATGACATCTACTCCATCGAAGATCTGGCACAGCTCATCCACGATCTGAAGAACGTCAATCCGAAAGCTGACATCTCCGTCAAGCTGGTGTCGGAAGTCGGTGTCGGTACGGTCGCCGCGGGGGTTGCCAAGTGCAAGGCCGATCACGTCGTGATCGCCGGCCATGACGGCGGCACGGGTGCATCGCCGCTGTCGTCGATCAAGCACGCTGGTTCGCCTTGGGAGCTGGGTCTCGCCGAAACGCAACAGACCCTCGTGCTCAATGGCCTGCGCGATCGCATCATTGTTCAGGCCGACGGCCAGATGAAGACCGGTCGCGACGTCATCATCGGCGCCATGCTCGGTGCCGAGGAATTTGGCTTCGCCACCGCACCGCTGGTGGTCGAAGGCTGCATCATGATGCGCAAATGCCATCTGAATACCTGCCCGGTCGGTGTCGCCACGCAAGACCCCGAACTGCGCAAGAAATTCAGCGGCAAGCCTGAACATGTCGTGAACTTCTTCTTCTTCATCGCTGAAGAAGTGCGTGAGCTGATGGCGCAACTCGGTATCCGCAAGTTCACCGACCTGATCGGCCGCACCGACCTGCTCGACAAGAAGAAGGCCATCGACCACTGGAAGGCCAAGGGTCTGGACTTCAGCAAGATCTTCCACCAGCCACAAGTCGCTGCCGATGCCGCACGCTTTGCCGTCATCAAGCAGGATCACCTGCTCGAGAAGGCGCTCGACCACAAGCTCATCGACAAGGCTCGCCTTGCGCTGGACAAGGGCGAACGCGTGTCCTTCATCTCGCCGATCATCAACGTCAACCGTTCGGTCGGCGCAATGCTCTCCGGCGAAGTGGCGAAGAAGTACGGTCATGGCGGTTTGCCGGACGACACCATCCACATCCAGTTGAACGGCACAGCGGGTCAGAGCTTCGGCGCTTTCCTTGCACACGGCGTCACGCTCGATCTGGTCGGTGAAGGCAACGACTACGTTGGCAAGGGCATGGCCGGTGGTCGCGTCATCGTGCGCTGCCCGAACGACTTCCGTGGTTTCGGTCCGGAACACATCATCGTCGGCAACACCGTGCTGTTCGGTGCCACCGGTGGTGAAGCGCATTTCAACGGCGTGGCCGGAGAGCGCTTCGCGGTGCGCAATTCGGGCGCTGCGGCTGTCGTCGAAGGCACGGGCGATCATGGCTGCGAGTACATGACGGGAGGCACGGTTGTCGTCCTCGGCGATACGGGCCGCAACTTCGCGGCAGGCATGTCCGGTGGCGTGGCGTACATCTACGACCCGCAAGGCATGTTCGAAGGCCGTTGCAACCTGGCGATGGTCGATCTCGAGCGCGTGCTGCCTGCAGCCGAGCAAGGCGAGAAGATGGACAAGGCCATCTGGCACAGCCAGCAGCGCGGCACGGCACAAGAGGCCGACGAAGTCATCCTGCGTCGCATGATCGAAAGCCACTTCCGCTACACCGGCAGCTTCCGTGCGAAGACCTTGCTGGAGAGCTGGCCAGAGTCGCGCGCTGCCTTCGTCAAGGTCATGCCGAAGGAATATCGTCGCGCACTCAAGGAAATCAACGCGGCTGCAACGCAGCCTGTTTCGGCGTGATCGGGGAAATCTGAAATGGGAAAAGTCACTGGCTTCATGGAGTTTGAGCGTCAAGACGAGGGCTACGAAGCCGTCGAGACGCGCAAGAAGCATTACAAGGAATTCGTCATTGCACTGACCGATGATCAGGCGAAGGTGCAGGGTGCGCGTTGCATGGATTGCGGCATCCCGTTCTGCAACAACGGCTGCCCGGTCAACAACATCATCCCGGACTTCAACGACCTCGTTTACACGCAGAACTGGCGTGAAGCGATCGATGTCCTGCACTCGACCAACAACTTCCCCGAGTTCACCGGCCGCATCTGCCCGGCACCGTGCGAAGCAGCATGCACATTGGGTATCCACGAGTTGCCGGTCGGCATCAAGTCGATCGAGCACGCCATCATCGACAAGGCCTGGGCAAGCGGCTGGGTCGTGCCGCAACCGGCTGCAACGAAGACGGGCAAGAAGATCGCCGTCATCGGCTCTGGTCCTGCAGGCATGGCCGCCGCACAGCAACTCGCACGCGTCGGTCACGACGTCACCGTGTTCGAGAAGCGCGACCGCATCGGCGGCCTGCTGCGTTACGGCATCCCTGACTTCAAGATGGAGAAGTCGCACATCGACAAGCGTGTCGAGCAGATGAAGGCTGAAGGCGTGACCTTCAAGACCAGCGTCTATGTCGGCGACAAGGACCTGCCCGGCGGCATCGGCAACGACGCCAAGGAAAAGATCACGCCGAAGCAATTGCTCAGGGACTTCGATGCGGTGATCCTCTCCGCGGGTTCCGAAGTGCCGCGCGACCTGCCGATCCCCGGCCGCGAACTTGAAGGCGTGTACTTCGCCATGGAGTTCCTGCCACAGCAGAACAAGATCAACGCTGGCGACAAGCTCAAGGACCAGATCAAGGCGACGGGCAAGAATGTCGTCGTCATCGGCGGCGGCGACACCGGTTCCGACTGCGTGGGCACCTCCAACCGTCAGGGTGCCAAGAGCGTGCTGCAGTTCGAACTGATGCCGCAACCGCCCGAGCAGGAAAACAAGATGCTCGTCTGGCCTTACTGGCCGCTCAAGCTGCGCACCTCTTCCTCGCACGAAGAAGGCTGCGACCGCGCCTGGGCCATCACCACCAAGGAATTCCGCGGTGAAAAGGGCAAGCTCAAGTCTGTCGTTACCGCTGAAGTCGAGTGGAAGAAGGACGAGAAGACCGGCCAGATGAAGATGAGCGAAGTCGCGGGCTCCGAGAAGGAAATCCCGGCCGAAGCCGTCTTCCTCGCCATGGGCTTCACCAACCCCGTTGCCAACCTGCTCGAAGGCTTCGGCGTCGACAAGGACGCACGTGGCAACGCCAAGGCGACGACGGATGGCGCCGGTTGCTACGCCACCAATGTGCCGAAGGTGTTCGCTGCCGGCGATACGCGTCGCGGCCAGTCGCTCGTGGTGTGGGCGATCCGCGAAGGCCGTCAGGCT
Organism: Rhodocyclaceae bacterium; assembly: GCA_035456105.1. Classification (GTDB taxonomy): domain Bacteria; phylum Pseudomonadota; class Gammaproteobacteria; order Burkholderiales; family Rhodocyclaceae; genus Viridibacterium. The sequence continues at coordinate 53,403 of DATIDV010000022.1, forward strand.
GCGCGTGAGGTCGATGCCTTCCTGATGGGGGGCAGCGTTCTGCCGCGTTAATCGCCAGGGTGTTGTGTATGACAAAGGGCCGCGCAAGCGGCCCTTTGTTTTTTGGGGTACGCGACAGATTTGTCAAAGAAGCGTAGCCCGAATGGGACGAGGCGCGATTCGGTATAGTTGGTCGACCCCCAAATCCGGTTTTTATCAAGGTCGTACGTCAGGCGTTACGCAAACCTTGATCGCAAGAAGGACTGGTAATAGACCGTCGTGAATGTGGAACCATCATTGGCTCTTGTCGTGGTCTTGGCTATAAGCGTACGACGTGAAAACCTCCAGCGCATAGCAACGAAAGAACTTCAGATACCTGACTGTCATTCCTGCGCCAATGAACAATGCGCCACAGGCCCACACAAGATTGTCAGAAGGACCTCCTCCCCATCGATACGACCAGTACAGGAGCGCGGCATCGACATAGGCCACGAATGCCACATTTCTACAGAAGCCATAAAGGTTAAGAAAGTTTTCTAGCCGTGACATGACTGCAGGAGTGGTTCGGGCATTGGCATACGCTGGCCAGAACAGAGCCTCTCCGGGCGAGTTGATTCCCACCTTTTTGCCTCTCTCAAGCGCCGCTCTCTGGGTTTCAAGTGGCAAGGTCTGGAAGTACGCGGGAAGTAGTAAGCGAGCCCAGCGGCCTGCTTTTGTATTGCCAAACAATATGTCTCGCGGATAGCCAAGTAGTTTGCCGACCAAGATATTTTCGAACGCAACCAGAGACATGCTGCCGATGATTTGTCCCACAGCGTAGGCGCATGAGATGGCGCCAATACTCTGAACGACCGTCCAGGCGTCGCGCGCCAAAAGATGGGTGCCGATGACGTAATCGACTGCGAACAGCAGCAGGAAACCTGCAGACAGGTACGCCCAAAAGTCGTAGCTAGTGAAAGGAAGTTTTTGATCCATGGAGTGCCCCCTATGTTGTCTGTGCCCTCTATGCTGAAGAGATTGAAAACATAACGCACATGCTTGGGGCTTGCTGACACTACTCTAGGTGTTTAGTCCCACGGTGTGCTGGAATGGGTTCATCGTGAAGCGTTGTGGCTCGGTCGTCCAGATTTTGCAGACATATTCATACGGGGTCAGCCCCTTCAAGGTCTTGAGTCGGCGCGCGAAGTTGTAGGCCATCAGGAAGGTCCGCAGATGCGATTTGAGTTGCTCGTGCGTTTGGTAGTAATAGCGCTTGACCGTTGTCTCCTTGATCGTGCGGTTCATGCGCTCGACTTGTCCATTGGTCCAGGGATGGCAGACTTTGGTGAGCCGGTGCTCGATGGCGCGGGCCTGGCAGATGCGATCGAAAGGAAGGGTCCGATAGGCCTCCGTTCCTTGTCGTTTGGCAAACTGGATACCGTTGTCCGTCAGCACGGTATGGATCGTGTAGGGCACCACGCCGATCAGGCTGGACAAGAAGTCTCGGGCCACCATACGCGTGGCTTTGGAATGCAGTTCTGCATAGGCAAATTTTGATGTCCGATCAATGGCGACAAAAAGGTAGAGCCGTCCTTCATCGGTTTGAACGTCGGCAATATCGATGTGAAAGTAGCCAACGGGGGTAGGACTTGAATTTCTTCTTTTGAGGCTTTTCACCTTCTGTTTCGGGCAGTCTGGAAATGCCATGACGCTGCAGGCAGCGATGCAATGCAGAGCGGGTTAAATGCGGAATGCTCGACTGTAGTGCGTACAGACAGTCATCCAGAGGCAGCAACGTGTACTTGCGGAAAGCGACAATGGCCGCCGCCTCTTCCGGGCTCAGAACCGTTGAGCGAGTCTCCTTCGGCCCCATCGGCGCATCGTGGGCGACCGATCGTTTGCACCATTTCGAGACAGTCTTGGGATTGACCCCATGCAGGGCCGCCAGCATGTGTGCAGTACTTGTCCCATAACTCGTCCCTCCGTAGCTGGGCATAAAATACTCCAGCACACCGTGGGACTAAACACCTAGAGACGGCAAGAACCTCTGGGAAGGGGGAGTCGAAATTGATGGAAGATTCCCAACGCCGGATTACGCTGTGCTCCTCCAGCCTACGCCTTCTCAATGCAAGGTGAGTCACCCGACTAACAGAGCTGCGCTAATTCCGTCCAGAATCGCCGCTTCTCCCACCCGGAGTCACTGCATGCGTCACATCCTGTTCGTTGTGTTCGTCTTCTTCTGCACACTCGCCACGCACATCACGAAGCCCTGAACAAGGTCATTGCGCTGGCGAGAAATGGCATCAGCACGGAGTGTTGCTGACTGACAAGGACGACAGGCTTGGGGTCGGTCTCTCGCGCAACTGCGATGTCACAGCAGGCAAGGACTACCGCATCGCTGTGTCCATGCAGGGCAGAGATGTCTTCCCTACCTCTACCTCAACTTCTACGAGGCCGAGCGACACCTCATCGGCGGCGTGCATGCGCAGAAGGTCAAAGCACGGGCGATCGATTTCGCCGAACGCACATGCAAATTGCCCGCATGTCGTGCAAGCTCGTTTTTCACGAGCCCGCACACGTTCCGGGGCCAGACTTGCTTCTCCGCAGGAAGGGCCCAGTCAGAACGGCAGTGAAATTCCCAGCAGCGCCTCGGCTTGCCCGAGGCTGTCGCCCTGGATGGAGACCACGCAGCCGCCAGAGCAGAACATGCCGCCGCTGCCATGGAGCAGGTTGCCATAAACGCGCCCCTCAAGGCGCACGGCCAGATGCCGGGCGAACATCCACTGGTAGCCGAGGCCAAGATTGATCGACGGGAACACTTCCTGGCCATAGCCTGGGCCGTCGAGTTGGAGTATCGAGGCGCCGATGCCGCCGACGACGTAGGGGCCGGTGCCGATCGTGCCTTCGTAGAAATAGGTGCCACCGGCATGCAGATAGTCCACCGTCAGCGGTAAGCGCGACTCACTCAACGCGCTGCTCTTGGGGGCGGCCACCTTGCTGAAATCCATGTGGGTGTTCTGGCGCGAGATGAAGATCTGAACCTGGCGTTGCGGGTCGATGCCGATATCGACGGCCACCGATGCCGCGCCGGAGTCCTTTACGTCGAGCGTGTTGCCCGTGTCCTGCTCGGAAAATTTGCCGCCGCCGCGATAGCCACCGTAAAGCGTGATCGCGTTGCGTGGCGGAGCAACGGAAGGAGCCGCAAAGGGTGTCTGGGCATGAGCTGCACAGCTCAGGATCATCGCAAGAATGATGAATGAAAAATGACGCATGTGTTGTCTCCGGCGTGTTTTCGTTCCGGAATCCTAGCCCAAGCAGCTACTGGCAGACAGCCCCGTAGGTCTGAGCGGAGGCCCGGTGATACGCGATCAGGATGGCTGGCCGCCTGTCGGTCCGTGCAGATCATCCCTCCCTACGGTTACATCCGTGCCGTGCCGTGCCGATGCGTCAGGCGATGCTCACCAGAGCATGCCCTCATCGCGCACCTTGATACCGTGCTTCTGCTCCAGCTGATCATAGAAGTCCGACAGGCGCCGTCCCTTCTGATCGGGGAAAATCGCCGGCTGCACGGTGACGCTCTGTACACGGTCGACGCGGAAGTGGCGGAAGTCGCCGCGTAGTTCGCACCAGCCTACGAGCGTCCAGTTCTGCCCCCAGAAGAACAAGCCGAGCGGCCACAGCTCGCGCTGTGAGGGTGTGCCGTCTTCCTTCTGGTAGTCGATCTGGATGATGTTGCGTCTGCGCACGGCGTGGCGCAGCTGGCCGAGCCAGGGCGGGCGACCGCGCGGGTAGTTGGGCACGAAGAGGCGGGCGAGCGAGGCTTCGCGGCGGCGCGCTTCCGGCAGCACGTTCTGGATCTTCGCCATGGCGGCGAGCGCGGCGCGTTCGAGCTCTGGATCGGCCCAGGCCTGGACCATGCGCGTGCCGACGAGGAGGGCTTCGATCTCGTCGATGTCGAAGGTCAATGGCGGGATGTCGATGCGGTACTTGAGGCGATAGCCGACGCCGGCCTCGCCTTCGATGGGCACGCCCGACAGGCTCAGGTCGGTGATGTCGCGATACAGCGTGCGCAATGACACTTGCAACTGGTCGGCGAGCCAGGCTCCCGTGCAGGAGCTGCGGCTGCGGAGCAGTTCAACGAGGCGGAAGAGGCGGTCGGCGCGGCGCATGGTGCAGGTATTGTAGGGTGGGTTCGCGAAGCAACCCACCGCGGAGTTTGGGGCAATGGGGTGTGGGGTGCTGTGCGAACCCACCCTGCAACATCATGCCGCTTCGGCCGGTGCTTCGATCAGCATGCGTGACGCGATGAGTTCAAAGTCCTCGCGCGAGATTTCGATGTGACCAAAGCGGAAGGCGTAACCCCAGCACGATTTGTCGCGGATGAAGTCGAGCTGCGCAATCAGCGGACGGATGTCGACTTCGTTTGCTTCATGAAAGCTGATGTTGCGGCAATGTGGCACGAACCAGTGCGATATTGCATGTGCATAAACATCGCCAGCCTCGACTTTGCCGATGGCGGTGAAGCGCTGGCACGGTACGTTGCTGTCGAACTCTTCCTTCGGTGAGTAGTAGACGATCCAGTCCCCCGCCGACATGCGCTGCAGGGGTTGGGCCTTGCCGTGACAGAGCTGGCAGAAACCACCGGCCACACCGCGGGCAACATGGTCGCGCGAGGCGACGCCTATCCAGTAGCGCATGTCGCTTGCCTCGACTAGTTGAGGGAATGAAGGCCGATGACATTGCCCTCGCTGTCGGAGAACATGCCGATGTGGCCGATATCTTCACGCAGGAAGGTCTTCGGCATGACGACTTGCCCACCTGCTGCGGGTACACGGTCGAGAATGGCGGCGAGGTCTTCACCGCCGTTGAGGTAAATGCGTGCGCCATCGGCATGGGGTTTTGCCTGTGGCATCTCTACTACAGCACCACCAACGCCTTCGCCTTGCGTATAGGGCAGGACGGCGAGCTTGGTACCCATGCTGTCGTCGAAATGCAGGGGCGCAGCGAGAATCTGTTCGTAGAAACGGGTGGCGCGCGCAAAGTCCGCTGCGGGGATTTCAAACCAGTTGATTGCGTTCATGACGTTCTCCTTTTGATTCAGCGTCGGAATCGGGTTGTTGGAGAGGTCATGGTGCGCGGGGGCTGCTGCCAGCGTGGTGTCAGCAGGGATGGCAGTGGGTTGCGAGTCGAACACCGCGCATGGCAAGCGCGTTTCTTGCCATCAGCGGTGCAATGCATTCATCCGGCTTGTGACTATCATGAGACGGAACAGGTACTGCCGTGCCGGTGGGATCGTCCGCTGGACTCTTCTTCGGGAGCTTGCCATGCAGCTGAATTCACGATTTCTGCGCGCAGCGCTCGTGTCAGGCTTTGCGTTTTATACGCAGACAGCCCCTGCGACGCTCATTTCGGGCTCATTCACGGGCAGGGCTTTTCATGTAACGGGGCTGCACCCTCCCTTCCTGTCCGTGCGTGGGGGCGACGCAGTTACGGGCAGCTTCTCGCTCGATACGGCCCCGTTTGAATTGATCGACGGAGGTGGCGTGTACTGGGATCTCGCTTATCCGCCGCGGTCACCACAGCCGCTGAACATCGTTTTCGAGGTGCCCGCGAGAGGTGAGTCATTTGCATTAGGGGGGCCATCTGCATATGCCGTGCTCGCACAGGAGGAGGACGCGCAGAGGCTCGTATTGGAGAGCGGCTACGGTTTTGGCAACACCCCCCGACTGCGGTTGACCTTGTTTGGCGGGCCGGAAGCATTTTTCTCCGTGCCCGATCTGTCCACCGTGCATGGGGGCGATGTCGATCTGAGCCGCTCGTTTGGCACCTACAGCTCCCTTTTTCTGAGCTTTGATGTGGCTTTTTTCAGCTTCAGTTTCGACGCAGTACCCGTGCCTGAACCCGCCACCATGCCTCTCGCAGCAGCGGGCGTCGTCGTGTTGATAGTGGCACGGCGTCGGCGCGCAAGCGCGTAATTGCATTGCGCCGTGAGGAAACAAGGGGGGCTGCGATACGCCATTGCTGTCCTGGTGACGGCGGTGCCAGTCGGTGTTGCAGCCCTCGCCGTCATTTTCAGCCGGCGAAACAGGAGTTAGCCATGAAAACTGCAATCCAATATTTACTGGTTGTTTTGTGCAGCGCCTGGATTTCGTCGCCGGCCATGGCGGTGTTGATCAGCGGACAGTTCAGCGGTACGGCGGTGAATGTCGACGGCTATCCGTTCTCCGTGCAGGAGGGCGATGCTGTAACAGGCACCTTCTCGTTCGATACCGGTTATCCCTATTTTCTGTGGGCGGGCGACGGCAGTTCGCATGCCGCCTTCACATACGGCAGCCTTGTGCGGCCGGACCCGCTGCCGCCGCCCCCGGTAAGTATTAACATCGAAGGGTGTGGCGTGGCTGGAGATATCGTCGATGTGGACCTCGCACAGGACGCCAGCGGACAGACGCTGCAGATACACACCGGTTATGGCCCTTTTTGCTGTGCTGCGTCGCTGACGCTTGCCGGGGCGCCGGGCGCGTTCTTTTCTTCGCTGGAGATGGCGGCGATTCATGCGGGTGAGGTCGATCTGAGCCGATCGTTCGCGAGCTATTCCTTGAAGGGCCAACTGTATTTTGGCGTGGCTTTGACTGGCATCAGTTTCGATGCTGTGCCAGTGCCGGAACCCGCCAGTCTGTCCTTGCTGGTGATTGGATTGGGCGCACTCCTTGTTATGCGTCGCCGAGGCTAATCGCCCTGCGGGTGCCTTTGTTCTTGATGTGCGCGATACTCTGCGTCCTCTGAACAGATGACGGACACGCATACGTATGGAGCACAACGAATTCGGGCAGCCGGTGGGACATTTACTCGACGACTGGATGCCCTGCAAGCAACCGCCACACACCGTGCTCAACGGAAGTTATTGTCGGCTTGAGCCACTGCAAACAGATCATGCGGAAGGTCTGTACGTGGCCAATAGGCTTGACGCTGATGGGCGCAGCTGGACTTATCTGCCTTACGGGCCATTTGCCTCGTTCAGTGAATACAGGCAGTGGGTCGAGAGCCCATGGCAGAAGAGGAACACGCAGCTGTACGCCGTCATTGATCTGCCCTCGGGCAAGCCCGTCGGCATTGCAGGCTATTTGCGCCCTGATCCCGACAACGGCGCGATCGAGATCGGGCATCTCAATTTTTCGCCGCTGCTACAACAGACGCGCGCCGCGACGGAGGCGTTGTATCTGTTATTGGCGCATGTGTTCGCGCAGGGTTATCGGCGCTGCGAGTGGAAGTGCAATGCGCTCAATGAGCCATCACGCCGTGCGGCTTTGCGCCTGGGCTTCGCCTACGAGGGCACTTTCCGCCAGCTGCTGGTGGTCAAGGGTCGCAATCGCGACACGGCCTGGTTCTCCATCATCGACGGGGAGTGGCCCGCGTTGAATGGCGCGCTATTGCAGTGGTTGGCAGCAGAAAACTTCGACGCGCAAGGCCGGCAGAAGCTGTCGCTGTCTTCGCTGACAGCCCGCTTGCGCGAAGCCTGACGGGGCGCGCTCAGGCGCCCACGTCGCGCAGTGCGTTGCGTGCGCGCCAGCCGACCAGCGCAGCAGCAACGGCCACCATGCCTAACGCGATCTGCAGGCCGAGCGCCTGCGCCAGCAAACCGATAAGCACCGGGCCGCACAACAGGCCCATGTAGGCGATGCGCGCCATCGCGGCAATGCCTTCCGAAGGCGAAATGCCTTTGGCATTGGCGGCGGCGCTGAACAGCACCGGCATCATGTTGGAGGCGCCCAGCCCGACGAGGCCACAACCGATTGCTGCCGGCAGAGGCAGCGGCAGGAGCAGGGCCAGCGCCATGCCCGCTACGCATAAGCCTGCACTCCATTGCAGGGTGCGTACATTGCCCATCACGCCGCGAATAGCATCGCCCGTAAAGCGCCCGCCCGCCATGCCCGCCGAGAAGCTGGCGTAACCGGCATTCACCCAGGCCGCGGAAGCGTGTGCGTAGTCGCGCATATAGACGGCGGTCCAGTCATACATCGCGCCTTCTGCAACGAGGCCGAGAAAAGCCAGCATGCCGAGGCGGCGCAGATGCCGGCCGAGCCGATGCTTGTCGCTCGCGGATTCGTGTGCTTCATGAGGCATGTCGTTGCGCAGGGCAGGGCGCGCAAGAACACAGCTGATCGCCGTGATCGCCGCGACGACGAGCATGTGGCTGGTGACACCCGCATCCAGCGCGAACCACAGCGCCCCCAGGAGGGCGCCAGCAAAACCACCCAGGCTGAACAGGCCGTGCATGGACGACATGATGGGCCGTGCATAGAGGTTTTCGACGATGGCAGCTTGCGCGTTCATGGCGACATCCAGCGCCGCATTGCCCGCGCCGAACAACAGCAGCCAGACGATGAGCAGGGTGTAGTTGGGCATGACCAGAATCAGGCCCGCTGTCAGCGCGAGAAGCAGGCCACTGTAGAGGCTGGTGCGTGCGCTGCCGAGCCGCTCACTGAGTGTGCCGATGCGGCGCATGACGAGCACCGCACCGAAAGCCACCGACAGCATGGCGATGGACAGAGCGGCCTCACCGAGGCCGAACTTGTCCTTGATGGTCGGGATGTGAACGCCCCAGGAGGCGAACACGAAGCCGCTGCAGAAGAACAGCGTCATCGTGGCAATGCGGCTGCTGCGCAGACTGGCGGCGGTCACCTTAGAGCTCACCGATCTCTTCCAGCTCGGCCTGGATTTCAAGCCAGCGTTCTTCTGCCTCGTCCACTCCTTGCGCCAGCTCGCCCTGGCGCTTCAGCAAGGCCGGCACCTGTGCGCTGTCGCTGCCTGTGTAGAGCGCCGAATCGGACAGTCTGTCATCGAGTTGCTTCTTCTCGCTCTGCAGCTTGCTGAGCTTGCTCTCAAGCTTCTCAAGCTCTTTCAGAAGCGGCCGCCGGCGCAGTAATTTCGCCTGCCTGTCGGCGGCCGTGTCGGCACGTGCCTGCAAGCGGCTGGCCTTGTCGTTGGCGGCTTGTGCGTCGCTACCCGTGCTGGCCTGTTGCGCGCGGCGCTCGGTCAGCCATTGCAGGTAATCTTCGAGATCACCATCGAAAGGCACGGCCTTGCCGTCGACGACGAGCAGGAAGTCATCGCAGACCGTGCGCAGCAAGGCGCGATCGTGGCTGACGAGGACCATGCTGCCGTCGTATTCGGCGAGCGCCTTGGTCAGCGCATGGCGCATATCGAGATCGAGGTGATTGGTCGGCTCGTCGAGCAGCAGCAGATTCGGCTTGTGGCGGATCAGCAGGGCCAGCGCGAGGCGCGATTTTTCGCCGCCGGAGAAGGGACCGATCGGCGTGTCGGCCATGCCGCCGCGGAAGTCGAAACCGCCGAGGTAGTCGCGCAGCTCCTGCTCACGCGTCATCGGCTCTTGTCGCACAAGATGCTGTAGCGGGCTTTCATTGGGGCGCAATTGTTCGAGCTGGTGCTGGGCGAAGTAGCCGAGTACTACACCCTTGCCGAACAATGACTGGCCACTCTGCGCGGCGAGGTCGCCCGCGAGCAGCTTGATGAGGGTCGACTTGCCTGCACCGTTTGGCCCGAGAAGGCCGATGCGCGCGCCAGGGCGCAGTTCCAGCCTTACGTTGTTCAGGATCGTCTTGTCGCCGTAGCCGAGTGTGATGTCGCGTAGCGTGACCATCGGGTCGGGCGCGCGGTCGGGCTCGGGAAACGAGAAGTCGAACGGCGTGTCTACGTGGGCCGCGGTGACTTTCTCCATGCGCGCCAGCGCCTTGATACGGCTCTGTGCCTGACGAGCTTTCGTCGCCTGTGCACGGAAACGGTCGATGTACTTCTGCAGGTGCGCCGCTTCGCGTTGTTGCTTGACGAACATGGCCTGCTGCTGGGCCAGCTGTTCGGCGTGTTGATCCTCGAAGGAATCGTAGTTGCCGGTGTAGAGCGTCAGCTTCTGGCTGTCGAGGTAGGCGATGTGCGTGACACACGCGTTGATGAAATCGCGGTCATGTGAAATCAGCAGCAAGGTGCCGCGATAACCGGCCAGCCATTTCTCGAGCCACACGACCGCGTCGAGATCAAGGTGATTGGTCGGCTCGTCGAGCAGCATGAGGTCGGAGCGACACATCAGCGCCTGCGCGAGGTTAAGGCGCATGCGCCAGCCGCCGGAAAAGTCCGACACCGGACGTTGCAGGTCGTCGATGGAGAAGCCAAGGCCGGCTAGCAGGGCGCTTGCACGGGCGCGGGCGCCGTAGCCGTCGATTTCCTGCAGGCGTGCATGCAACTCGCCGACGCGGTGGCCGTCTACATGTTCGGCTTCGAGTCTGGCGAGTTCGCGCTCGATGGCCATCAGTTCGGCGTCGCCCTCAAGCGCGTAATCGAGCGCAGGTGTTGCCAGAGCAGGGGTCTCCTGCGCAACCTGGGCGATGACCCAGGCTGACGGGATATCAAGCTCGCCCTGATCCTGGTGTAGCTCACCGCGCAACAGGGCGAACAGGCTGGACTTGCCGCTGCCGTTGGCCCCTACGACGCCAATGCGCCAGCCGGGGTGAATCTGAAGTGAAAGATTCTCGATCAGGCGGCGGGCGCCGCGGGCAAGGGTCAGTGCGCGGAATTGGATCAAAACTGGATCACTTTGTAGGGAGCTGGGACAATGCGGTTTCGTGCGGGCGGCAACCGCGCATTTTACGTGGAGAGGGGCGCCGTGCGCCCCGTGAATCGAGACACATGCAAAGAAAACTGATTGGCTTGTTGCTGCTCGTGGCGACCAGCGTGTTCGCGCAGACATCCACCCCCCTTGGTGAGGACGACCCCGCCGTATGGGAGGCGCGCGCGGCGCGCGCCAAAAGCTTGCGCGAGGAGTCCAAAGTGCTGCGTAGCGAGGCCGACGCGGAGCAAGTCCAGGACAACATCGCTTGCCGCAAGCGCTTCTTCGAAAATGCCTGCAAGGACACCGCACGTGATCACTGGATCGAAAAGATCAACAAGGTGCGCGCGCTCGAGATTGAGGCCGTGGGCTTGGAGCGCAACAAGCGCGCCCATGAAATTGCCATGAAAGAGAAGGCGCTGGCAGCCAATCCGCCACGCCCGCCCTTGATCCTGCCGGAGGCGTCGGCGCCAGCCGAAACGCTGGACACGCCGCCAAAGGCTGCCGCCCCCGCTGTGAAATCCCCAACCGGCGCTGCCGCAAAGCCCAAGGCTGCGGGCAAGCCCGTAGACAAGGCCAAGCAGGCTGGACAGGAAGCACAGCATCAGCGAGACCGGGAGGAACAGTCGGCGCAAGCCGCCGCCCGTGCTGAACAGGCTCGAAAGGATGCCGCGCGTTACGACGCGCGCGCCGCAGAGCATGCCAGGAAGGAGGCCGAAAAGAAGGCCAAGCAGGGCACCGCCGCGCCTGCCGCGCAATCCAGCCCGGTCAAATAACCGCTGCCGGCAATATGAATCTAGAAACGCAGACATAAAAAAACGGGAAGTCAGTGAAGACTTCCCGTTCCCAATTCAGGAAACCCGAAACCGGATTTCCCTCCCCCTAAACCCCGTCAGGTCCGTCAGACCGTCTGGAAAACACGCTAGCTTCTTCGGTAGCACTCAAGGTGCTGTACTGGTGTTGCGGCGAAACGAGTTTTCCAGAAGACCTGCTGCGAGCACTTGTATTGCAGGGGTGCTACGAGCCGGGCCAGAGGGGCCCGGCTTGCTACAGCGAAAGCTACTCAAATATCGCTTTGGTCGCTGATTCCGGGCGATGGTCCCGGTAGCGGCTCAGTCAGCACACTGTCTTGCAGCGGCCGTTGTTGTCTCCTACATCCTCGCGGTGTGCCTGGCGCATTGCGCGGAGCTCAGTCCGTGGATGCGGATTCTCACATATCACAAGAATTTATGTAGGGATTAAAGATGCTTTTTCATTAAAAGTTTTTGATGGTGCACTGCGGGTAAGGGTATTCCCTTATGTGCATAGCCATTGCCTTTTCCGCGTGTTGCAGTGCGGCGTTCTTGCCGCCGCGCCGAGGGCTGCGTTTACTTAATGCCGCTCTTCGGGACCATCAGGCGCGTCGTGATCGTGCGCCACTCCTCGGCATCAACCGGCGTAATCGAGAGGCGGTTGGCCTTCTGCAGCACACGCATATTGGCCAGGGCTTCCTGATCTTTCAGGCTGGCCAGATCAACAAACGGGGTCTTCTCAACAAGTCTTACCTCGACGTTGTGCCAACGCGGTGCTTCCTGCGTGGACTTCGGATCGAAGAAGCGACTCTTTGTGTCGAACTGCGTGGCATCCGGGTAGGGTGTGCTGGCGACGCAAACGATGCCGGCGATGCCGGGACGGGGGCAGGACGAGTGATAGAAAAAGGCCAGGTCACCGACCTTCATCATGTCGCGCATGTAGTTGCGCGCCTGATAGTTGCGGACGCCATACCAGGCCACCGTCTGATTCGGCATTGCGGCAAGATCGTCGATGGAGCAGTCCGAAGGTTCGGACTTCATGAGCCAGTAGCGCATCGTCAGTTTTTGGGGCGAGGGTTGCCCAAGATTGACTGCGTCACCAGGCGTCGTCAACTGATAGTTAGGGCAAGGTCGTCCGAGCGTACGGCGGGCCTGAAAATACAAACGCGGCCGAAGCCGCGTGTGTATTTGCTGAGGGTTCCCCCGCCTGTGCCGTTAGGCCATGATCCTGAACCTGGGTTCAGGGGGTCGCATCCGGAACCGCATCAGGTGCACCCGGCTTAGGGGCGCTCACAACAGCGGCTTGTTCGGTAGCAACCATGTCGCTAGACATTGGTTCAAGGAGTTAATGACCTTGACGAACACTGCAGGGGAAAACTTTTCCGGGAGTCATTGCCTTTTAAAGCAACTTCAATAACACCCGATTAAATTCTTTAGCGGACTTTCCGCCGACAACTTTAGCTGTTTTTGTGTGGTGCTTTGATGACATCAGGCACAGCAAAAACTACTCACCCCACCACTTCTAGAACAGCTTTTCCTGCTTGGCCAGCGCTTGTTCGAAGCGCTCGCCGAGTGAATTTATTCTACGCCGGTAGTCCGGCAGATCAAGGCCCCCGGATCGCTGATGTGTAACAAATTCATTCGCGATGTCGAGCGCGGTCATGAGGGCCAATGCTTCACCACCGCTGCTGGATTTACCTGCCAGCTTGCGCAGACGTTCATCCACCAGCGCCACTGCAGCCAGCAACGTTACCTTCTCTTCCGGTTTGACGGAAACGCTGTACTGACGTCCCATCAGGTCTATATCCAGCTTGTCCATGTCAGGCATCTTCGCGCTCCGGCAAACGGGCGATGAGTGCCTCGACGCGCGCAATGCACTGCGCAAGTTTGTCGCGCAGACGCGTGTTGTCTGCCTCGAGCGCATCGAGACGTGTATGCAAGGCGCGATTCTCATCGCGCAAGGCCTGATATTCGCCGAGAAGGCGCGTGGCGCGTTCTTCCAGCTGGCTGATTTCCTTGTCCATGACGACGATGGTAGGCCCGTGGCTGAAAGTCGGTCAAGGCTTCATGCCGGCGTGTGCACGATTGACGAGGACGGCTCATGTCCATGCCATGCATGTGCCACTTGATGAAACACAAATGGAACGTGATGTCGTCGGCGCAACAACATGCCCAACGCTGGCGGGCCTCCGGTAAGATGCGCTCGCGCTTCAGGTGCTCCAGACGGCAATCGCCGCGAGGAGTGAAACGGGAAGTCGGTGCGTTGTGGTTCACAACCAACAGCAATGCCGACGCTGCCCCCGCAACGGTAAGCGAGTCGCATGCAGCATGAGCCTTTGCGCTCTGGCCACTGTACTTCGGTATGGGAAGGCGCTGTGTCGTGGCGGTCATCTGATCGCCTGCTCGTGAGCCCGGAGACCGGCCTGTGCGTTCAATGTGGTGCATTGCGGTGGGCGATGCGGACCTTGCATGCTTTCCAGCCTGCTGTGTCTCATCCTCACTCCTTGCGCGCTGCCCATTTGTCATATTCCGTGCGGGCGGCACGGACGGAGTCGATCTTGAAAAGAACCAATCTTCTGCCTGCGGCCTTGCTGCTGGCGGCATCTCCTGTGTTGTTCGCACAGACAATTGCAACAAAACAATCCGAACCCGAAACGGCACCGACCGTCGTGACGGCGAATCGCGTGGCACGCACGGCCGATGAAACCCTGGCGCCGGTCACCGTCATCACGCGCAAGGATATCGAGCGTTTGCAGGCGCTGTCCGTGCCTGACGTATTGCGCGGCATGCCCGGCGTTACGTTCGCCAATAACGGCGGGCCGGGCAAGAACACATCGCTGTTCATCCGCGGCGCCAATTCCGATCAGGTACTGGTGCTGGTCGATGGCTTCAAGATCGGCTCGGCAACGAGTGGCGGGGCCGCCTTGCAGGACATCCCGATCGATCAGGTCGAGCGCATCGAACTCGTGCGCGGGCCGCGCGCCAGCCTTTACGGTTCCGATGCGATCGGTGGCGTGCTGCAGATCTTCACGCGCAAGGGAATGCAGTCACCTGGCTTCGCTGCCACGGGTGGCAGTCGCCACACTTTCGGGCTTTCGGGCCAGGGCGGCGTCGGCAGCAAGGACTTGTGGATGTCGGCGGGTGTGCAAAGCAACACCACGAGCGGCATCAATGTCTGCAATGGCCCGACGACAGCTGCCTGCAGCCCGGATCGCGACGGCTATCAGAATACTTCCGTCAATCTGCACGGCGGTGCGCGTTTTGGCGAATACCTGAGCGCGGAGTTGATGGCGCTGCAGATTGACAGTCGCAACGAGTTCGATGGCAGTTCGCAGGACGTCGCCGACGGGCGCCAGCAGCTTTTTGGTGCGACCTTCAACTTCACGCCTGTCGATCGCTGGCTGTCGATTCTGCGCCTGGGTGAGACGACCGACGATTCGCGCAACTACAAGGACGAGAAATTCGCATCGCGTTTTACCACGCGTCGCGACACGATGACCTGGCAGAACAATGTGGATGTGGCTAGGGGCCATCAGATCGTCGCCGGCGTCGACATGAGCTATGAAAAAGTCATGTCGAGCACGACCTATGTCACGGACAGCCGCGCCAACAGCGCAGTGTTCGCGCAGTACCTGTTGGACCTCGGCGGCTTCAGTGCGGAGTTGTCTGGTCGTCATGACAAGAACGAGCAATTCGGTTCCCACAATACCGGCGGCATCGCAGCGGGCTACACATTCACGCAATGGCTCCAGTTGTCGGCTTCCTACGCCACCGCTTTCAAGGCACCCACCTTCAACCAGCTGTATTTCCCAGGCTATGGCACGCCGGGTCTGCAGCCGGAAACTTCGCGCAACACCGAAGTGGGCGCGAAGGGGGCTTTGGGCAACGGCAAGTGGCAGGTCAGCATGTTCGACAACCGCATCAGCCAGCTGATCATTACCGATCCGCGGACTTTTCAGGCCGTCAATCTGTCGTCGGCGCGTATTCACGGTATTGAGCTGAGTGCTTCGCAGACCTATGGGCAGACGACATTGGCAGCCAATGCGACTTTCCAGAATCCGAAGGATCACTCCGGATCTGCAAGTGAAGGCAATCTGCTGGTGCGCCGTCCACGTCAAAGTGCGCGGGTCGATGCGGACCACGATATCGGCGCGTTCAGTTTCGGCGCATCGTGGACCGGCGTGGGTGAGCGCTATGACAACCCTGCGAACTCGATTCATCTCGGAGGTTACAGCTTGTGGGACCTGCGCGCCGAGTATCGCTTTACGAAGGATTGGCGCGTTCAGCTGCGTGGCGAGAATGTGTTCGACAAGCACTACGAAACGGCCTATTCCTACAATCAACCGGGCGCGGGTGTATTCCTGACCTTGCGTTATTCACCGACGTAAAGCATGCGATGTACTTGTCCCGGGGCTTTGGCTCCGGGATCTTTTTGCAGATAGTTGAGTACAAGGACGAAAATGCCACCAGATTTGGACCGTGAGGACGTGGACCGCAAAGCACGTCACAAGGCGCGCATGCAACGCAAGAAAGCCGTCATCGACAAATCGATCGATGCCGCCAGCGAAGAGCGTGGCCTGTTCCTGATCAATACGGGAACCGGCAAGGGCAAGAGCAGTGCGGCATTCGGCGTGCTGGCGCGCTCGCTGGGGCACGGCATGCAATGCGCGGTGATCCAGTTCATCAAGAATCGCTCCGACACGGGCGAGGAAGCTTTCTTTCGCACGCATGCAAATGTTCGTTGGCATGTGATGGGCGATGGCTTTACCTGGGAGACGCAGGACGACGAGAAGGACAAGGCCACCGCGCAGGCGGCGTGGGCGCAAGCCTGCATCTATCTGCGCGACCCGGCCGTCGATCTCGTCATCCTCGACGAGTTCACCTACACGCTCAAGTACGGCTGGCTGACGCTGGAAGAAGTCGTGCCGGTATTCGGCGAGCGGCCATGGATGCAGCATGTCATCGTCACCGGACGCGCCGCGCCCGAGGGCCTCATCGAAGAGGCCGACACGGTGACCGACATGAGCCTGAAGAAGCATGCTTATCATGCCGGCGTCAAAGCCATGCCCGGCATCGAGTGGTGAGAGAGCCCGCCAAAATGGTTCTGGCTGCGTTGCGCCTCCTTGCCGTACCGCTCGTACTGTCTGCGTCGGCGCGCCTTGCCAAAAGCATTGCGCTGCGCTCCATTCCATTTTGCCGGGCTCTCTGAAAGCATGAAGCACGCATGCCGCGCCGTACTGATTGCTGCGCCTGCATCGGGCCAGGGCAAGACGACGATCACCGCGGCGCTGGCGCGACAGGCACTGGCGCGCGGCGAACGCGTGCGTGTGTTCAAGACCGGGCCGGATTTTCTCGACCCGACGATTCTTGCGCAGGCCAGTGGTGCGCCGGTGTATCAGCTCGACCTGTTCATGGGCGGCGAGGCACATTGCCGTGCCTTGCTGGCGCAGGCCGCGCATGAAGTCGATCTGATTCTCGTCGAAGGCGTGATGGGTCTGTTTGATGGTGCGCCATCGAGTGCCGACCTCGCACAGCGCTTTGGCTTGCCGGTACTGACCGTCATTGATGGCAGCGCCATGGCGCAGACCTTCGGTGCGCTGGCCTATGGCCTGCGCCACTTTCGCGCTGATCTGAAGTTTGCTGGCGTGATTGCCAATCGCGTCGGCAGCGAGCGCCACGCCAAGATGTTGTTCGAAGCCTTGCCGGAGGATATTCCTGCGCTAGGCTGGATGCCACTTGATGCGGAGATTGCATTACCCGAACGGCATCTCGGTCTGGTCGCTGCGAGCGAACTGGGCGATATCGACGCACGCATTGATCGTGCGGCGCAGGCGTTGAAGCTCTCAGAAATTGAACTGCCGCGCATCGAGTTTGCAGCGCTCGCCGAGCAAAGACCTGAAGCCTCCTTGTCAGGCAAGATCATTGCGATTGCACGGGACAAAGCCTTTGCATTCGTCTATCCCGCAAACCTCGACACCCTAGGAGCACTGGGCGCTGAATGCGTGTTCTTCTCGCCCTTGCTGGATTCGGTTCTGCCCGACTGTGATGCGGTGTGGTTGCCCGGCGGCTATCCAGAGCTGCACGCCGCAATGCTGGCGCAGAACACGGCTATGCACAATGCATTGCGCGCGCATCACGGTGCAGGCAAGCCACTGCTCGCCGAGTGCGGCGGCATGATGAGCCTGTTCGACGATATCGAACTTGCCGATGGCGTGCATCACGCGGGCTTTGGCCTCTTGCCGGGGAGCACCCGCATGCAGAAACGTTTTGCTGCGCTGGGCATGCAGCAGATCGAGTTGCCGGAAGGCACATTGCGCGGGCACAGCTTTCACTACTCCACGCATCAGACCAGCCTTGAGCCCATCGCGCGCGGCATGAATCCGAACGATGGCCCGACACGCGAGGCGGTGTATCGCCAGCGTCGCCTGACCGCGAGCTACATCCACTTCTATTTTCCGTCGAACCCGGCAGCGGTTGCGGCGATCTTCAGCGCATGACTTCCGCGATGGCGCTCATTCTCGGTAGCTTGCTTGACGTCGCGTTTGGCGAGTTGCGTCGCGGGCATCCGTTGGTGGGCTTCGGAAGTTACGCTGTTCGGCTGGAGCGTGCACTAAACCTTAAGGTTCAACCGCTGCTCGCGCGTGCCGCGGGCGTTCTCGCTTTGCTGCTGGCAGTTGCCCCATTCGTGTTGCTGGCGTGGTGGCTCGGGCATTTGCCATACGGCTGGCTGGCCGACGCGCTGCTGCTGTATCTGGCACTCGGCGCACGCAGTCTTGCTGAGCATGCGCGCGCCGTTGCGGCGCCGCTGCTTGCGGGAGATCTCAGCGCCGCCCGTGTGGCGCTGGCATGCATCGTCAGCCGTGATACGCGCGAGCTGGATACCGCCGGCGTGGCTTCGGCGACACTGGAGTCGGTACTGGAGAACGGCAATGATGCGATCTTCGGCACGCTGTTCTGGTTCGCGCTGCTGGGTGGCCCGGGCGCCGTGATGTTCCGCCTCGCCAACACGCTGGATGCGATGTGGGGCTATCGCACGCCACGCTTTCTGCATTTCGGCTGGGCTGCGGCGCGTTTCGATGATGTGCTCAACTATGTGCCGGCACGCCTCACGGCCGTGTCATACGCTTTGCTCGGACAGTGTCGTCTGGCCCTGAGCTGCTGGCGCACTCAGGCCGCGGCATGGGACAGCCCGATTGCCGGACCCGTGATGGCTAGCGGTGCAGGCGCATTGGGCGTGCAGCTCGGCGGCGCGGCGCGCTATCACGGCGAGTGGGAACAGCGTCCGGCGTTGGGCTGCGGCGCGAGGCCGGGGGCGAGCGATATCGCGCGCGGTGTGAGTCTCGTGCGTCATGCGCAGTGGTTGTGGTGCGCCGTTCTGCTGGTGCTATTTGTCGTCAAGGATCTGTATGTCTGAACTTCAGCCACAAGGTGTTCTTCATCATGGCGGGCGGCTTCGCGCGGCCGCGCACGAGTACCGCATTGCGGCGCGCAACTGGCTCGACCTGTCGACCGGCATCAATCCGGATGGCTGGCCCGTGCCCGCCGTTCCGCCTGAAGTCTGGCAGCGCCTGCCCGAGGATGACGATGGCCTCTACATGGCCATGATGGCCTGTTTTGGAACGGCAGATGTCCTGCCGGTGGCCGGCACACAGGCGGCGATCCAGGTTCTGCCGAGGCTGCGCGAACACAGTCGTGTCGGCATCGTGGCGCCGACCTATGCTGAACATGCGAATACGTGGCGCGCGGCCGGGCATGAGGTGAGCGAGATCGCCTTCGATGAGGTTGAGGGCTCCTTGACGGAGCTCGATGTACTCATCGTCGTCAATCCTAATAACCCGACCGGTGAACTGGTTGATCCGGCCTTGCTGTTCACGTGGAGCAAGCGGCTTGCAATGCGCGGTGGCTGGCTGATCGTTGACGAAGCCTTCATGGACGTCACGCCGGGCTGGAGCATGGTGGGATCAGCGGATAGCCCCGGACTGATCGTGCTGCGCTCGCTCGGCAAGTTCTGGGGCCTCGCCGGCGTGCGTGCCGGATTCGTACTCGCCGAGGCGAACGTGCTGGCACGCCTGCGTGCCGCGCTCGGCCCGTGGCAGATCAGTCATCCGGCGCGCTGGATCGCGCAACGTGCGCTGATGGATCGTGAATGGTGCGAAGCGACCCGCGCGCAATTGACTGCCCGGAGCGAACGACTTGCGCGCTTGCTGGAATCGCACGGCCTGCACAGCCCCGGCGGCTGCGCCTTGTTTCGCTGGGTGCCGACCGAGCGCGCCGTGGCGCTGCACGACGCTTTTGCAAAACAGGCGGTGCTGGTGCGCTGCTTCGACAACGGTCTGCGCTTTGGCCTGCCGGGCAGCGAACCGGGCTGGCTGCAACTCGACAAGGCACTGTATGAGGTGATGCGATGACGGCAAAAGTATTGATGGTGCAGGGCTGCACTTCCGATGCGGGCAAGAGCACCCTGGTCGCGGCGATATGCCGATGGCTTGTGCGTCAAGGTGCCCGCGTCGCGCCGTTCAAGCCACAGAACATGGCGCTCAATTCTGCCGTGACGAGTGATGGTGGCGAAATCGGCCGCGCGCAGGCCGCACAGGCCATGGCCTGCCGCATCGCGCCACACACCGACATGAACCCCGTCTTGCTCAAGCCGAATACCGATGTCGGCGCGCAGGTCATCATCCAGGGTCATGCCATCGGCAATATGGATGCGCTCGACTACCACGCCTACAAGTCGACGGCGCAGGCCGCGGTGCTCGAATCCTTTGGCCGTCTGCGCGCGCAGTACGATTACGTGATCGTCGAAGGTGCTGGCTCGCCCGCTGAGATCAATCTACGCGCCAACGATATCGCCAATATGGGCTTCGCCGAAGCGGTGGATTGCCCGGTGATCATCGTCGCCGACATCGATCGTGGCGGCGTATTCGCGCATCTGGTCGGCACGCTGTCCCTGCTCAGCGAGAGCGAGCAGGCGCGCGTGAAGGGCTTCGTCATCAACCGTTTTCGCGGTGACATTGCGCTGTTGCAGAACGGATTGGACTGGCTGGAGGAGCGCACCGGCAAGCCGGTGCTCGGTGTGCTGCCATATCTGCATGGCTTGCAGCTTGAAGCGGAGGACGGGATCAATCGCGATGTTAGCGGGGAGCCCCAAACTTCGTCATTCCCGCGCAAGCGGGAATCCGGCGACTCAGACGACGCAGAGTCAACGCCACTGGATTCCCGCCTTCGCGGGAATGACGGCGATTTTTTGCGTGTTGTTGTTCCCGTCACCCCACGCATCTCGAATCACACCGACTTCGACGCATTGCGCCAGCACCCGCAGGTCGACTTCCGCTTCATCGGGCCGGACGAAGAGATGCCCGCAGCCGACCTCATCATCCTGCCCGGTTCGAAGGCCGTGCGTGCCGATCTGGCCTTCCTGCGTCAGCAGGGTTGGGATACGGCAATTGCACGTCACCTGCGCTACGGCGGAAAACTGATTGGCATATGTGGCGGCTTCCAGATGCTGGGTCGCGAGGTCAGCGATCCGCAAGGGCTGGAGGGCGAGCCGGGCAACGCAAATGGCCTCGGCTGGCTCGACATGACAACGGAGCTCTTGCCGGAGAAACAGTTACGCAACGTGCAGGGGGTGTTGAGCCAGCATCTGGTGCATGGAGGACGCGATCCTTTACTGTTGCCGCTGGAGCCGCCCGGCGAAGGTACGGTGCCGCAGGATGAGTATGAAGACATTCCTGTCGCGGGCTACGAGATTCATGCCGGTGTGACGCAAGGCCCTGCGCTGGAACGCCCCGCGCTGCATGTCGACGGGCGCGACGAGGGTGCGATCAGTGAGGATCACCAGGTGTTCGGCAGCTATCTGCACGGGCTGTTCGATTCACCCGCAGCGTGCGATGCCCTGCTGGCGTGGGCCGGTCTGGTTGCGCCACGTTCACCGAATATCGGGGCGATGCGTGAGGCGAGTATCGAGCGCCTGGCGGACATGGTGGCGGAGCATATGGATACGGGGAAGTTGATGTCGATCATGGGCCCTGCTGCGTGATCCTGAAGCCACCACCAATCGTTCTTGCATGTCTGCTTGCAGCGTTGCTTGTGCCCACTGCCTTGCTCATCGGCCTCCTCAGCGGCTCATCTGGCTGGGGTTGGCCGACGGGCGACATCCTCTGGCTGATCCGTGTGCCGCGTGTGCTCGCCGCGTTCGGCACCGGCGCCGCACTGGCACTCTCTGGCGCCTTGATCCAGCTTGTGACGCGCAACCCCCTCGGTGATCCGCATGTGCTGGGCGTCACCAGCGGCGCTTCGGTCGGCGCCTTGCTGGCACTGCTATTGCTGCCCACTGGTTTCTGGTTCGGGCCGGAGATTGGTGCCAGCCTCGGTGCGCTCGCTGCCATGACGCTGGTATTCACGCTGGCCTGGCGCAGCATGGGACGCGGGCTGTCGCCGAGTGCACAGCCGGGCACTGTCGTCGTCCTGCTGGTGGGCGTGATGGTCGGCGCAGCATGTGGCGCAGCCGTGTCCTTCATGCTGGCCGTTGCCAATGATGCCCAGCTGCGCAACATCGTCTTCTGGCTGCTTGGTGATCTCAATGGTGCCTCGTTGTGGTGGCCGGTGTGGGTGGCAGTTGCGATTGCTTTTGCCATGTCTTGGCCGCGTGCGCGCGAGCTGGACTGGCTGGCACGTGGCGATGCCTGGGCGTGGACCCTGGGCGTGCCCGTGGCACGTCGTCGTCGCGTGGCGATCCTGTCGGCCTGCATCGCGACCGGCGTCGCGGTGGCGACAGCGGGCAGCATCGGTTTTGTCGGCCTCGTCGCACCGCATGTGGTGCGATTGACAGGCTTGCGCGCGGCGCGTCTGCTGCTGCCATTCTCGGCATTGTTCGGCGGCGTGTTTCTCGTGCTGGCCGACACAGTGGCGCGCACCATCATTGCCCCCGCGCAATTGCCGGTCGGTGTGATATCGGCCAGCGTTGGCGTGCCGCTGTTCCTGATGCTGTTGCTGCGGAGGCGCGCATGAAGGGCTTGTCACTTCGCCTCGAAAACATCGCGCTGCGCGCAGGCGCAAAGACCGAGGGCCGCCTGCTGTGCAGCGGCCTGAACATGACGATGAACCCCGGCGAGCGCTGGGTGCTGCTCGGCCCGAATGGTGCGGGCAAGTCGACCTTGCTCATGACCATTGCAGGGCTGATTCAGCCTGATGCCGGCAGCATTGTTCTTGACGAGCGCGCCCTGACCGCATGGCAGAGCGAGGCATTGGCGCAGACGCGTGCCTGGTGTCCGCAGTTCTGGCTCGACCCCTTTCCCGTCAGTGCATGGGAGACGACGGCGTGCGCCATCATTGCGACGCGGCAGGAACTTGAGGCAGCGCGCGTGGAAGAGATCGCCCGCGAATGGTTGCGTGAGTTCGATGCATCGCATCTGGCGGACACGGACGTGCGTACCTTGTCAGGCGGTGAGCGTCAGCGTGTCGCGCTGGCCACGGCCTGCGCACAAGACGCACCGCTACTGCTGCTCGATGAGCCAACCTCGCATCTCGATTGGTCGCATCAGGCGGTATTGCAACGCTTGCTCAAGCGCTGGTCGCAGGAGGGCGGCACGGTGCTGACCGCCGTGCATGATCTGAACCTTGCGTGGACGCTGGCGACGCATGCCCTGCTGCTGGATGGGCAAGGCGGAGCGAAGTGGGGCACGCGTGAGGAAGTGCTGACCGTGGATGCGCTGGCAGCGGCGTATGGCGTGCCGGTGAACATCATTGAAGATGGTGGCGCGCGCTGGTTCAGGATTGATTTGGAGGGGGCTGCGTGAGTCTCGTGATTGTGCGATTTCCCCTCTCCCGCCCTGCCGGGCACCCTCCCCCGAGGGGAGGGAACAGAAATGCTTTGTGCCGCTTGGGCTCTTTCTGACAACGGACTGACACAGCGTTGACCAGTCGTGAGCTGAGCCGTTCCCCTCCTGAGGGGAATGGTGGCACTGAGACACGGATTCTTGAATACCCGATTCATCAGGAGAAGCACTTGCATCAAAACATGTTCCGCATCTTTCTGAGTGCTGCCTGTGCACTCGTCATGAGCGCCACCCAGGCCGCCCCCATCAAGGACGATGCCGGTCATACCCTCGACCTGCGTCGCCCGGCGATGCGCGTCATCACGCTGGCGCCCAGCCTGACCGAAATGCTTTACGAAGTCGGCGGCGGCGACAAGCTGGTCGGCACGGTCGAGTACAGCAACTTTCCGCCCGCAGCTAAAGATGTAGAGCGCATCGGCAGCAACCAGAAACTCGATCTCGAACGCATTGCCGCGCTCAAGCCGGATCTCGTGCTGGTCTGGTATCACGGCAACGCCTTGCGCGAAGTCGAGCGCATCACTGCGCTGGGCATCCCCATGTTCTATCTCGAACCGCACACCATCGCCGACATTCCGGATGTTCTGGAGCGCATCGGCCAGCTCATCGGCAACGACAGGCAGGCGCAAGAGGCGGCGCAGCGCTTCCGTGCTCGCCATGCCGCATTGAAGGCGCAATACACGAACCGTGCCCCCATCAATGTGTTCTATCAGATCTCGTCCAAGCCACTGATGACGATCAACAACCAGCAGATCATCTCCGACGTGATCCAGCTATGTGGTGGCGTCAACGTATTCGGCAAGGAACCGATGCTGGTGCCGCAGCTCTCCACCGAGAGCGTGGTGGCGATCAACCCGGATGTCATCCTGGCGTCACACCTTGGCACGAGCGAAGGTGGCGCCGTGCGTGATCCGAATGGTGGCAACGTGAAGTCGTGGAATACCTTTGCCGGCATGAAGGCTGTGCGCACCGGGCAGATATGGCTCATCCCCGGCGACCAGATCAGTCGTCACGGCCCGCGCATCCTCGAAGCGGCACAGGCGGTGTGCACCGCACTGGATGCTGCGCGAGCTGCGAGCAAATGAGTACGCACCTCGTCATTGGCGGCGCGCGCTCCGGCAAGAGCCGCTTCGCGCAGCAGCTCGCGGAAGCGCATGGTGATGACATGACGCTGATTGTTACCGCCGAAGTGCTGGACGACGAGATGGCTGTGCGCGTGGACAAGCATCGCGCCGAGCGGCCCGCACATTGGCGTGTGATCGAAGCGCCGATCGAGCTGCCTGAAGCGATCAATGCCGCCAGCAAGGCCGGCCGTTTCGTGCTGGTGGATTGCCTGACCCTGTGGCTGTCGAACGTGCTGTGCACGCGGCCTGACGAGCTGGAGCGTCGTATGGATGCGCTGTCTGCCGCCGTGCAGGCTGCTGAGGGCCAATTGGTGCTGGTCTCTAACGAGGTGGGGTGGAGCATCGTGCCGGAGAACGCGCTGGCCCGCGCCTTCCGTGATGAGCAGGGTCGCCTCAATCAGCGTGTGGCGGCGCTCGCCGAACGCGTCACGCTGGTGGCCGCCGGTCTGCCATTGCAATTGAAGGCGCCGGCATGAAGCTCGTGCAGAACGACTCGAATATCGAGGCCTATCTTGATGACTCGGACATCATCGACTTCAAGGATGCGGCCATCCAGACGCTTGCGCGCAAGTTGCGCGACGCACATGCAGACCGCAGCGCTTTGATTGCGGCGAGCTTCGAATGGGTGCGTGACCAGATCGCACACAGCTGGGATGCGCAGCAAGGGCCGGTGACTTTGCGTGCTTCGGAGGTGCAGCGCAGCGGCTATGGCTACTGCTACGCCAAGAGCCATCTTCTGGCCGCCTTGCTGCGTGCCAATGGCATTCCGACCGGGCTTTGCTACCAGCGGCTGTCGATCGGTGAGCAGGGCGGGCCGTACTGTCTGCACGGGCTCAACGCGGTGTTGTTGCCGGAGCACGGTTGGTTTCGCATCGATGCGCGGGGCAACAAGCCGGCCGTCGATGCGGCCTTCACGCCACCTGTCGAGCGGCTGGCGTTCAAACTGCAGGATGAGCAGGAGCGTGATTTTCCCGATGTTCTTGCAGACCCGGTGGCGATCGTCGTGGACGCATTGCGAACACAGCCGGATATCTTCGCGCTTCACGACAATCTGCCGGATGCAACGCGGATTTCCGGCATCGCAGGATGACTCACTGCTCACCACCTGCTTTGTGGTCGAGCAATCTGATCCAGGAAGAACATGATGATGGAATTTTCGATAGAACCCGTGGACAGGCGTTTGTCTGCCGCATTGCAGGCACGTCTCGATAGCCGCACAAAGCCGCCGGGTAGTCTGGGCAGGCTGGAAGAGCTTGCCCTGAAGGTCGGTCTGATCCAGCAAACGATCGCATCACAACTCAGGCTGCCGCGTATCGCAGTTTTTGCAGGCGATCACGGCGCTGCCAATGCAGGCGTGTCGGCTTTTCCGCAAGCGGTGACGGTGCAGATGGTGGCGAACTTCCGTGCAGGAGGGGCGGCGATCAACGTGCTCGCGCGCCAGGCAGGTCTGGCGATGAGCGTGGTAGATGCAGGCGTCGCCAATGTTTGTGATGCGCCGTCGCATGCCGCAGCGGAAGTGGAGTTTGTCGACGCCAAGGTGGCGCCAGGTACCGCCAACTTCATCGAGCAGGCGGCGATGACGGCCGTGCAATGCGATGCTGCCATCGCCACCGGTGCGGAGCTGGTTCGCAAGTGGCACGCAGCAGGCTGCAATGCCATTGGTTTCGGCGAGATGGGCATCGGCAATACGGCCTCGGCCAGCCTGATCACGCATGCGCTGACTGACGTGTCTCTTGCTGAGGTAGTAGGGCGTGGCACCGGGCTTGACGATGCCGGGCTGGCACGCAAGCGCGAGCTGCTGGGCAAGGCAGTTGCGCGTGTCGCCGGACGTTCGTTGTCGCCGCTCGATGTGCTGGCCGAGTTCGGTGGCTTTGAAATCGCCATGATGACGGGCGCGTATCTGGCCGCTGCTGAGGCGCGCATGCTCGTCGTCGTAGACGGCTTCATCACCAACGCGGCCCTGCTGGTTGCGCATGCGCTGCAACCCGCCGTGCTTGACTACTGCGTGTTCGCGCACTGTTCGGCGGAGCCGGGTCATCGCAGGCAGATGGCGTATCTCGGCGTCGAGCCCTTGCTGCAGCTCGATCTGCGTCTGGGCGAAGGCACGGGCGCCGCGCTGGCCTTTCCCGTCATTCGTTCGGCGCTGGCCCTGATGAACGAGATGGCGGGCTTTGCGGATGCGGGTGTGAGCGGGAAAATTGGCGAGCTTGACTGAGCCGATGCGGCACACACAATCCATCGTCATTCCGGCGGAGGCCGGAATTCAGTACGCACGTGAAGACTGGATCCCGGCCTTTGCCGGGATGACGACGCTTCTTCCGGGTGTTCGGGAAACATGAACGAGTTGCGGCGCTTCTTCCTCGCGCTGGGCTACTTCACGCGCATTCCCGTGCCGGCTTGGGTCGGCTGGGCGCCGGAAGAGCTCAATCGCGCCGCGCGTTATTTCCCGCTGGCTGGGCTGATTGTTGCGCTGATTTCGGCGGTCGTTCTGTGGCTGAGCATGCAGGTCTTGCCGACGTCGCTGGCTGTACTGTTGTCGATGGCATTGTCATTGCGCCTGACCGGCGCTTTCCACGAAGACGGGCTGGCGGATTCGGCCGACGGCCTCGGTGGCGGCTGGCAGCGCGAGGATGTGCTGCGCATCATGAAGGATTCGCGCATCGGCACCTACGGTGCGGTCGTGCTCGGCATGGCCTTGCTGACGAAGTTTGTGGCGCTGGACGCACTCGCTGCGCGTGGCTGGATCGTATTCGTCGCCTTGCTTGTCGCGCATCCGCTGTCACGCCTTGCGGCACTGGTCGTGATGCTTGCGCTGCCCTATGTGCGTGAAGACGACAGCAGTCGTGCGAGGCCGGTAGCGCAGGGTGTGGGCCGCACCGAATTGTTGATCGGCGTGTTGTGCGGGCTCGCGCCCGTGGTGATCGCCCTTGCGTGTGGCGTGCTGAGCATGGTGCGTGTCGCTGCGCTGTTGCTCGTGGCCGCTGGCGTGACGCTGTGGTGGGCTCGCGTGCTGCGCCGACGCCTGGGTGGCTACACCGGCGATGCACTCGGCGCCACGCAGCAGTTCGTCGAGCTGGCTTGCTACCTCGTGTTGTGCGCACACGTGCCAGTGTCATGACGCAGAGGCTTTATCTCGTGCGCCACGCCGCGGTCGCTGTGCCTGCGGGGGTGTGCTACGGGCGCAGCGACGTGCAGCTGGCCGAGCCCGTCGCGGCGCTGGCGCGCAGCTTAAGTCTGGTCTTGCCGCCGGTTATTCCAGTCTTTACCAGTCCGCTATCGCGCTGCCTGTTGCTCGCGCAGGCCATCTCCGCATTACCCGTGATTGACCCGCGTCTGGCCGAGATGAATTTCGGCGCATGGGAGATGCAGCGCTTCGATGACATCCCGCGGACGCAGATCGACGCCTGGGCGGCCGACCCGCTGGGTTTCCGCGCACCGGGCGGCGAGACGGGCGCTGAGGTCGCCCTGCGCGCGGAAATGGCACTGGCCGAGATAATCGCGTCCGGTTCGGAAGCGATCATCGTTTCGCATGGTGGGCCGTTGCGTGCGATTCGCGGCAGCCTGCTGGGTTTGCCGCGCGAGACCTGGCTCGCGCAGGACATTGCGCTCGGCAGCCTGACCGTCCTGAGTAGAAGCGCGGATCAGTGGTGCGCGGAAGTCTCGACCTAGGACAGGCCGCGGATTACGCTCCGCTACCATCCGGGCTGCAGTTGGACGATCACGCCCTGCGCGAGACCGGGAAATCGTAGACAATCCGCCACACGCCCCCTGCCTTGCCACCCATGCCGACAGAATCACAGAGTTACCTTCCCGACGCGATCGAGCCTGCGCAGCTCCGGCGCGCGCTGGTCATCAAGCTGCGCCATCACGGTGATGTGCTACTGGCTTCACCCGTGCTGTCTGCGCTCAAGGCCGCGGCACCGCAATGCGAGATCGACGCACTGGTTTTTTCTGATACGGCAGCGATGCTGGCCGAGCACCCTGCGCTGGCGCAGCTGCACACGCTGGATCGCAACTGGAAGAAGCAAGGCTTGTCAGCGCAGCTTGCTGGCGAGTGGGGCGCGTTCTCGAAGTTGCGCGCGCGCAAGTACGACATCGTCATTCACCTGACAGATCATCCCCGTGGTGCCTGGCTGGCTCGTCTGCTGGGCCCGCGCTGGTCGGTGGCCCCACAGCGCAGCAAGCCAGTGAAATGGTGGAAGAACTCCTTCACGCACCTCTATAAAACGGTCGGTGGTGGTCGTCGTCACACGGTCGACACGCATCTCGACGCGTTGCGGCGCATCGGCATCCAGCCTGAACATGAAGCGCGCAGGCTCAAGCTGGTGCCCGGCGTCGATGCACAAGTGCGCGTGGACACACGCCTTGCCGAGCTGGGTCTCACAGCAGGCAGCTTCATCCAGTTTCATCCTGCCTCGCGCTGGTTCTTCAAGTGCTGGCCGGTGGAGCTGTGCGCGCAATTGCTTGCGGCTCTCGTGGCGCGCGGCGAGACCATCGTATTCACGGCAGCGCCCGATGAGCGTGAGAAGAAGATGGTCGACGCGATTCTTGCGCAGGCCAATGTCGGTGATCGCGCAATCAACCTCTCAGGCCAGTTCTCGCTCAAGGAGCTGGCTGCGCTCACCACGCGTGCAAAGCTGTTTATCGGCGTGGACTCGGCTCCGATGCATATCGCCGCCGCAGTCGGCACACCTTGCGTAGCGCTGTTCGGCCCCTCCGGTGACAAGGAGTGGGGGCCATGGATGGTGCCCTCCGAAATCGTCACCAGCAATCATCCGTGCCGACCCTGCGGACAGGATGGCTGCGGCGGCGGCAAGGTGTCGGAGTGCCTGACGACGCTGCCTGCGGATCGCGTGCTTGCGGCCGTCGATCGCGTGCTGGTGAGCCGCACATGAGTGGAGCTGTGCAGCCTGCAGTCAAACTCAAGGCGAAGAAGATTCGCCTCGCGATCGTGCGTAGTCGTTACAACCCGTTTGGTGGGGCCGAGCGCTTCGTCGAGCGCACGCTGGCCGCGCTGGAAGGCAATGCGATTGACGTCACCTTGATCGCACGCGAGTGGGCAGGGGAATCACAGGAAGCCGGAAAGAAGTGGCGCCTGCTGACCTGCAATCCATTCCACATCGGCCGTCTGTGGCGCGACAAGGCCTTTGCGCAAGGCGTGCAGCAACTCATGGCGCGCGAGAAATTCGATCTCGTGCAAAGCCATGAACGCATCCCGGGCTGCGACATCTTCCGCGCGGGCGACGGCGTACACGCCACCTGGCTGTCACTGCGAGCACGCACGCTTGGCTCACTTGCGCGCTGGGGCCAGTCGATATCGCCATGGCATCGCTATACGCTGGCGGCCGAGGACGAGATGTTCCGCAGCGAGAGGCTGCGTGCGGTGATCTGCAATTCGGTGATGGTGCGCGAGGATCTGGCGCGACGTTACCCCGATCTCACGGAGCGGCTGCACGTCCTGTACAACGGGATTGATCTGGAGCGCTTTCACCTGGGCCTGCGCGCACGAAACCGCGCCGCGCTGCGCGGCGAGCTCGGTCTGGCGGACAGCGTGCCGGTGATCCTGTACGTCGGCTCCGGCTACGAACGCAAGGGCGTTGGCCCGCTGCTGGAGGCGTTGGCGCGCCCCGAGCTGGCAAGTGCGCATCTGGTGATCGTCGGTAAGGACAAGACGGAGAAGAGGTTTCAGGCTCTGGCGCGCAAGCTGGGTGTCGCCGAGCGTGCGCATTTCCAGGGGCCGCAGCAGGATGTTGCACGCTACCTCGGCGCGGCCGATGTCTTCGCCCTGCCCACCCTTTACGACCCGATGCCCAACGCCGCGATTGAAGCGCTGGCGAGTGGCCTACCACTGCTGACCTCAACGAGTTGCGGCGCAGCCGAACTCATCCGCCGTCGCGACTGTGGCGTGGCGGTGGATGCACTGGATGTCAGCAGCATTGCTGATGGCCTCGCGCATCTGCTGTCGATGGCCTGCGATGCGAAGCAGGTTGATGCGCTGCGCAGCTCGGCGCGCGAAGCGGTCAGTCATCTAGCGCTCGAGGAGATGGCGAACAAGCAGTTGGCTTTGTACAGGCAATTGCTTGCGGAGTAGAAGGGCGGAACTCCTTCGGAGGTTCCGCCGGGTCAGGGCTGAGACGTTCCCTACCTGAAGTCGCCTCACGGCGGCTGGCGGAACCTCCGGAGGAGTTCCTACCTACCCGCCCACCACAGGCGGAATGCGGTCCACCAGCAAGGTGTGCACGCGGCGGCTGTCGGCGCGCAGCACCTGGAAGCGCAGGTCTTCGAGTTGCACGATCTCGCCACGCTTGGGCAGGCGGCCAAGGTGGTGAATGATCAGGCCACCGACGGTGTCGGCTTCTTCGCTGCTGAAGGCTGAGCCGAAGGCAATGTTGAAGTCTTCGACTTCCGTCGTCGCCTTGACGCGGAAACGCCCGGCCTGATCGGCGATTATGTTGTCAGCATCTTCGTCGAAGTCGTACTCGTCTTCGATGTCGCCGACGATCTGTTCCAGTACATCTTCAATCGTCACCAGACCCGCGACGCCGCCGTACTCGTCCACGATGACGGCCATGTGATTGCGGCTGACACGGAACTCGCGCAGTAGCACATTGAGGCGTTTGGACTCGGGGATGAAGACGGCCGGGCGCAGCATGCCGCGCAGATCGAAATCCTCGTGGCTGGCGCGCAGAAGGTCCTTCGCCAGCAGGATGCCCAGCACATCGTCCTTGTTCTCGCCGATGACGGGGAAGCGCGAGTGGGAGGTTTCGAGTGCGAAGGAAAGGATGTCGTCGATATCGGCATCGATGTCGATGACATCCATCTGCGCGCGCGGCACCATGACGTCACGCACCTGGATGTCGGCAACATTGATGGCTCCTTCGATGATGGACAAGGCGTCGGCATCGAAGAGATTGCGCTCGTAAGCGGCGTGCAGGAGCTCGATCAGCTCCTCGCGGTCTTCCGGCTCGCGGGTGAGGAGGGCGGAGAGACGTTCGAGAAAGGTCGGGCGACTACTGGAGGGGTCCATAAATGCAGGTTGAAACGAGAAACGTCAGCGCCATCGGTTGGGGCAACTTCTGGCAGGCGGGGCGCTCACGTTTCGCCTCTCGTCCTAGAGTGGCTGAGGATAACCGAGTTTGGTGATTACTTCTCGAGCCTTGACCATGGCCGCAGCGTGAACTGACAGGGTGAAGGAACCAAGATTCTGAGTGTGTAAGAAGGTGTCCTACATATATGCCAATCGAAATGTTTGGTTTTGATTGGAAAAAATCATCGATCCCATTTTGTCGTGCTGCATAGCAGCGGAGGGATCGATCATTGATCTCTGCGAGAAATGGCACTGATGAGCTGCGCTCAACGTCAAAGTTGAACATGGCCCTAGTTCTGTCAGCAGCGCATCGACCTCTTGAAATCGCCTGTTGCCAAGCCCCGCTGGCTTGTGCGATGCAGCGCGTTGGATGCCTCTCGCTTGACGATTTTCGCAAAAATAAAAGAGTTGTTGATAGCGCTGATTTCCTCGAAAGGGCCGAGCTTGATTAAGGTCTTTTCGTGAACCAAAGTTCGGATTCGCCGCAGGACGCGGCGTGACTTGTCGGAAATGCACGGGGCTGGTGTAAGAAAAATTCTTACATTGAGCTTGCCGCTCCAGACGCACAGGCTCTTTCGATCATTTCCGAGTTTCATCAAAAAACCAACTCAGGAGACACACAATGCTTCGCTTTGCTTTGACTGGTGTAACGCTTGCAATGATCGCTACGGGCGCTTATGCCGCGACGGACTATCCCTCCGGCTATACCAAATGCGCTCAGAACACTGGCGCAACCTGTTCCATGAGTGGCACCCACAGTGTCGCCTTGGGCAAGTCCGGCTCCTTCGTTTATGCAACGAAGACCGGTAGTTTCGCTTGTATTGGCTCTGCGTTCCCGTCGAACAGCTACCCGGAATCGGCATGGTGCTCGGTGGGCGGTAGCTCCACGCCAACTCCAACCCCGACTCCAACCCCAACCCCAACCCCAACCCCAACCCCAACCCCAACCCCAACCCCAACCCCAACCCCAACCCCAACCCCAACCCCAAGTGGTGCATGCGTGGCCGGGGCCGTGATTGACGGAGCAACGGTTGATTGTGGCGGCAAGACGCTTGGCACGAGTTGCAGCGGTGATAGTGAATCTCAATCACCTGTGATCAGCCTGAAGAACGGCGCCACGATCAAGAACCTGGTGCTGAAAGCCGGTGCAGCGGCCGACGGCGTTCATTGCATCTCAGGTAGCTGCACGCTGAGCAATGTGGTCTGGGCCGGAGTTTGTGAAGATGCGGCAACCCTGGAGGCTGGTGCTGGCAGTGGCGGGAAGCTGACGATCAGTGGCGGCTCCGGAACGGGCGCTGACGACAAGATGTTCCAGCACAATGCTATTGGCGGCACGATCACCATAACCGGGTTCACCGGCGGCACCATGGGCAAGCTCGTTCGTAGCTGCGGCGATTGCACCGGTAACGGAGGGCCTCGTTACGTCAATATCAGCAACACCAAGCTCACCAGCAAGCCCGGTTCCAGTGTTGTCGGCATCAACAGCAACTACGGCGATAAGGCGACGATCCGCACGCTGACGGTCAAGACTGGCTCAAAGGTTTGCGTGACTTATAAGGGAGTCGAGAAGGGCAATGGCTCCTCGTCGTCGATTGGCGAAAAGTGGAACGACGCCAACTGCGACGTGAAGACGACCGACGTAACCTACAACTGAGTTGTCACTCAGGCATCTCCCGAGCAACTCGGGAGCATGTCTGGCGGACTCGTTTAAACCCCGCACGCGTGCGGGGTTTTTCATGGTGTGGAGGAAGCCGGCGCTTGCTCAATGCTCGTCAGTGCGAGGGGCGGCGAGACGGTCGATATAGGGGTCGGCATAGCCCAGGCGGGCCATTACTTCACGCTCGATCGACTCCATCTCCTCGGCTTGCGCCTCGTCTTCGTGATCATGACCACACAGATGGAGCAGGCCGTGCACAACCAGGTGGGCTGCGTGTTCTTCCACGCTTTTATGCTGCTCGTCCGCTTCCTTTTGCACCACCGGCCAGCAAAGTACGAGGTCACCCATCAGGATCGGCTCGGTCTCGTAGGG
Organism: Rhodocyclaceae bacterium; assembly: GCA_035456105.1. GTDB lineage: Bacteria > Pseudomonadota > Gammaproteobacteria > Burkholderiales > Rhodocyclaceae > Viridibacterium. The sequence goes on from DATIDV010000022.1 coordinate 86,841, forward strand.
GAAGGACAGGACATTGGTGGCGTAGTCACGATTACGCCAGGACAGGTTCAGGGCGCGGCCTTCGGCGCTGTCGACAAAGCGCAGGGTGAGCGCTGCAGCGCCATTGCCGACGGCGCGAATCCAGCGGACTAGCTGCTGTCGCGTCGGCATGTCGGCCGCGCGCAGTGCGCGCTGTATGGTCAGATCCAGAGTCCTAACCTGTTCTTTGGTGCTTGGCATCATTCTGTGGCTGGAGTGCTCGCGGCGCTTATCGCATGCACCGGATCGGTTGAGAGGCGCGCATGTTCAGACAAAGCAAAGTGGCCGTCAATGCGTTAGTTATTTGCAGCGGTCCAAAAAAATTTCACCACCACAATGCTGCGACGCAATACGTTCCGCAATGCGGAATGTCGAGGGGGTGATTATTCGAAAACCGTATTTTGGGCGGTCCGGCCGAGTGATCCGGAATCCGGAGTAAAGGGTGAAAGCCTGTAAACGTCTGCCTCTTCACGGGGGCGCATCCTGTGACCGTTAACTTCGCAGCCTGTTTGGGAAGTTTGGCGCTGCAATAGCGGGCACTGTCATTAATGTTGTTTCTGCTGAATCACCTTGCGCTGCAACCTTTTAGGCCCAAAAAGCGGGCAGAAATTCGCTTGATTTCGAGTCTCCAATCGTGGAAATTGCGCACCTCGCTACCGGAGTTGTGTAGGCGGTGGTGAAGAAGGCTGTAGGAATTCGTCTTACAACGAACCAGATGCAGCCCTGCGGCACATGAGTAGTTAAGAAGATTCATCTACAAGTTCAGGAGACAAACAATGATTCGCAATGTTCTTACCGGGGTAGCCCTTGCCATGATGGCCAGCGGCGTGTTCGCGGCCACCGACTATCCTTCCGGCTACACCAAGTGCGCACAAAACACCGGCGCCACCTGCGCCAATAGCGGTACGCACAGCGTTGCCCTGGGCAAGTCCGGTTCGTTCGTGTACGCCACCAAGACGGGCAACTTCGCCTGCATCGGTTCGGCCTTCCCGTCGAACAGCTACGAAGCCTCGGCATGGTGCTCGGTTGGTCCGTCGGCTACGCCAACACCGACCCCGACACCTACTCCAACCCCAACCCCAACCCCAACGCCGACCCCGACCCCGACCCCGACCCCAACGCCTACCCCTACTCCAACGCCAACACCAAGCGGCACGATCAACATGACGATCCCGTCCGCAACGTCGACGGTGACGAATTCGGGCACGACGACGGTTTCGTCCGGCTCCACGTATGACGGTGGCAATAAGCGTATTGGTGTGAAGAACTCCGTGGGCAACTGCACGAGCGAAGGTCAGATCCCCGTTTTCCTGCTGGAAGATGGCGCTACCCTGAAGAACGTCATCATCGCTGGCGGCACGCCAGGTTCTGACGGCGTGCATTGCAAGGGCTCCTGCACGATCCAGAACGTCTACTGGGAAGATACCTGCGAAGATGCAGCTTCCAACCTCGGCGCTGGCTCGACCATGACCGTCAAGAACGTCATCATCGCTGGCGCTACGGACAAGGCTCTGCAACACAACAGCAAGAACAGCCTGACGACCCTGACCGACTCCTACATTGCCGATACCGGCAAGGTGTGGCGCTCATGCGGTAACTGCACCAACAACGGCGGCCCACGCAAGCTCACGCTCAACAATGTGAAGGTCGGCAAAGCAGGCTCGATCGCAGGTGCAAACGGCAACTACGGTGACGTGGTCACCATCCGCAAGCTGCAGATCAAGGGTTACAAGTCCGGCAGCCCGGCAGTGTGCGTCGAGTACAAGGGTATCGAGAAGAACGGTAGCGCCGAATCGCCGAAGATTGGCGAGAAGTGGAATACCTCCGTTTGCAACGTCAGCACCTCCGACGTGACGGCTTACTGATCTGTTTGCAGACAGTTGGATATTGCAACGGGCGCTTCGGCGCCCGTTTTTTTGTCTACCGTATGTGATCGGGGCGCTGTTGCTGCAAGGTGGGCTGGTTCGCGTAGCGGAGGCTCACCCTGCAGACATGCTGGTGTCGATGCAGGCGGTGCCGACAGGGTGTGTCGTGCAGGGCTGGGGGGGGCGCACCCGTGGGCCTGTATGGCGGCAATTCTTGATGGATGCGTGTTCTGCGCTGCCCGCTAACGTTCGGCGCCAGCAGGACTCAACCACTTCTCAGAACCTGTTCACGATCCCTGAAAAGCCATCGTCATCCCGGCTTTCGACGAGATGACGAGCTTCTCTGCAAGGTCTAAAGACAATGCCAGCCCTATTGCACGAGTTTCCGGAGATCGTAGACAGCCTCTCAGTGATGGGCTCGCAGAATGCGGTCGCCCCAGAACAACAGGCTACCCGTTGCCGGGTTGCGCCAGACGCCCGCGTAGCGTGTGTCGGACGGGCTGTTGATGGCGTGCCAGCTCAAACCCTGATCGAGGGATTGCAGTAGACGGCCGCCACGCCCGGTGACCAGCAGCGCATTGCTGACGGGGTCGTGAACGATCACGCGCAAAATGTCGCTACTGCCTGAATTGATGCTCTGCCAGTTCAGGCCCGCATCGGTGGAACGCAGGATCTGTCCTTTTGTGCCGACGGCGATGACGCCACCGGGCAGGCCGGGGATGGGCGCCATTTCCCATATCGTGGCGGAAGCGGGCAAGGAGATGGTCTGGAAGCTCTTGCCCTCGTCCGCCGAGCGCAGGACGACGCCCTCCCTGCCGGACGCCAGAAATACGCCGGAGATGCTGCGCACGCGGAAGATGCCTTTGCCGAGACCCGCGGATAGTTTGCTCCAGTGCTTGCCGCCGTCTTCGCTGCGCACCAGGCTGTCTTCGCGGCCTGCCGCGATGAGCACTTGTGGTTTGGCGTCCTCCGCCTCGGCGAGCCAGATGGTGTCCTTATCGGCATCGCTGGTCTGCCAGCTTTGCCCGCCGTCATCCGAGAAGAGAATGCCCGCATCGGCCGTCAGCGCCACGACGCGGCCAGAGGCGAGCAGGGTGAGCTGGGAAATGCTGCCTTCGCCTGCAATCTGGCTGCCGCGCCAGGTCTTGCCGCCATCGCTGGAGCGCATGAGTAGTCCCCGCGAACCTGCCACCAGAAAGGCTTGCGTGTCCGGGTGGTAGAGGGCAGTAAAGAAGTAGACATTGTCTGGCGCGGTGATGGGTTGCCAGTTGCGGCCGTCATCAGTTGAGCGCGAAAGGGTGCCGTTGATGCCCGCCGCGATCAGTGTGCTCGGGGTAATCACGCCATTCGGGCTGGCACCACCAATGCCGACGATGGCATGCGTGTACTTGCTGATCCCGTTGCGCACGATCTGCCAGCTGCGCCCGTCGTCCACGCTGCGCGCCACGATGCCCCCGCTGCCCGGCGCCACCAGTTGGCCATCTGGCAGGCGGGCAATGGTTTCGAATTCCTGAGTGGTGCCAAGAGCCTGCGCGGCCCAGCGCTTGCCGCCTTCCGCGCTGCGCAGGACCGTTCCGTCAGCGCCCACTGCCACGAATTCGTCGTCGGCCGTGGCGCGTACGCTGGACAGGAAAGCCTTGCTGCCGGTATCGGCATATTGCCAGCGCAGCCCATCGTCGCTGGAGATGAGCGCGCGACCATCCTGAGTCACTGCGGCGATCAGTCCATTCGCTGTCTGCGCGATGGCGTTGACGCGCGGAGCCTTGTCGGCAGTGGGCAGCTGCCGCACTTGCCAGCTTTGCCCCGCGTTGGTCGAGCGCAGCATCTGCCCGCCTTCGAGGGAGGCGATCACCGTGCCGCTGTTCAATTCGGCCAGCTGGGTGATGCCTTCCCTGGGCGTGGCCGTCTGCAGCTGCCAGTGCTTGCCTGCATCGCCAGAGCGCATGAGCAGGCCCTTCTCTCCCCCCGCAATCAGACTCTTGCTACGCGAATGCTGCAGCATGTGGCTGATGTAGGTGCTTGCCGGAGTGCGGACTGCCTGCCAGTTCTCACCACCGTCCGTTGAGCGCAGCAGGGTGCCGCCTTCACCCGCCGCCAGCAAATGGCCACGTTGCGCATCTGTCAGCAGAACCGTGCGCAGGCTCTGCCCGAGTGAGGTGTTCGCGTGCTGCCACTGCTGACCACAGTTGCTGCTGCGCAAGATGCTGCCATTGGCCCCGACTGCGATGAACTGCTGGTGCGATACGTCAAAGAGGATGGCCGAGATGGGCGAACTGCCGGGCACAGGCATGGCCTGCCAGCTTTCGCCGGCATCGCTTGAACGCAGGACGGTGGCATCGCTGCCCGCAAGCACGCTGACCTTGCAGGTCGGATCGCTGGCGCTGACGAAAAGATTCGCATTGGTGATGTCGAGCTGCCAGTTCCAGACGGCATTTGCCGGAAGGGCGGTGCAGGCCAGGCTCCACAGCAGGCCGGTGCGAACGAGGGCTTTGACCCGACAAGGGTGATTGCTGCAGGTGGGACGCATTGTCTTCTCCATTATTTTTGAGGGCTGCTCTACGGCGCCTTCTTGAGCGCTGATTCTGCCACGGCGTACTGCTCGCTACCGCGCTTGCAGGGCTTTTCGCGTCTGATGCGGTGCGCTGTCGAGTAGACAGGCTGCGGCCCTGGGCGCAGCGAGTGGTCGCGCTCAATCGAGGCGCGTCCCGAGGGGAATCGAGTGTTTGTTGTTGTTAAGAACAAACACGGTGTGTGATAAATACATCGAATATATCGATTTGTTTGATTGATGGAGATTTTGGTGATTTATAGTCCGGACACAGATTGCTACAAAGCAGCTGTGGTTTGAGGAAGCTGGCAGGACCCCGTTGTCAAAAGAATCAGAACTCAACGCAAATATCAGGAGACAGAAGAAATGATCCGCAATGTTCTTACAGGCGTAGCCCTTGCAATGATGGCCAGCGGCGTGTTCGCGGCCACCGACTATCCTTCCGGCTACACCAAGTGTGCACAGAACACCGGCGCCACTTGCGTCAATAGCGGCACGCATAGCGTTGCCCTGGGCAAGGCCGGTTCGTTCGTGTATGCCACCAAGACAGGCAACTTCGCCTGCATCGGTTCAGCCTTCCCGTCGAATAGCTACGAAGCCTCGGCATGGTGCTCGGTTGGTCCGGCCAGCAGCACGCCAACGCCTACTCCCACCCCGACGCCTACCCCAACACCAACCCCAACCCCAACCCCAACCCCAACCCCAACCCCAACCCCAACCCCAACCCCAACCCCAACCCCAACCCCAACCCCAACACCAAGCGGCACGATCAATATGACGATCCCGTCGGCAACCTCGTCGGTGGTCAATTCGGGTACGACGACGATTGCGGCGGGCACGACAAAGAGCTACGGCAATCAGCGTATTGGCGTGAAGAACTCCGTGGGTAACTGCGAAGACGAAGGCCAGATCCCTGTGTTCCTGCTGGAAGAGGGGGCGACCCTCAAGGATGTGATCATCTACGGCGGCACCAACGGTTCCGACGGCGTGCATTGCAAGGGTTCCTGCACCCTGCAGAACGTGTACTGGGAAGATGTTTGCGAAGACGCAGCTTCCAACCTGGGCGCTGGTTCGACCGTGACCGTCAAGAACGTCATCATCGCCGGCGCTGCCGACAAAGCGCTCCAGCACAACAGCAAGAACAGCACGACCGTGCTGCAAGACTCCTACATTGCCGATACCGGCAAGGTCTGGCGTTCATGCGGTAACTGCACCAACAACGGCGGCCCACGCAAGCTGACACTGAACAACGTGAAGGTCGGCAAGGCGGGCTCGATCGCCGGCGCAAACGGCAACTACGGCGACGTGGTCACCATCCGCAATCTGCAGATCAAGGGCTACAAGTCCGGCAGCCCATCGGTATGCGTCGAATACAAGGGTATCGAGAAGAACGGTAGCGCCGAATCGCCGAAGATTGGCGAGAAGTGGAACACCTCCGTCTGCGACGTTAGCACTTCGGACGTAACTGCATACTAAGCACCATAATGGCTCCGCAAGGAGCCTCGTACTCGTTGAACCCCGGCGGCGTCCCCCGCCGGGGTTTTTTCGTGGTGTGTGGAGAGGCGAGTGCAAGCGGATGCGATGGCTGGCCGCGACAGGCAAGGTAAGCACAATAAAAAAACGCCAGCTTTCGCTGGCGTTTTCCTTTCTGATCTGTAGAGCGATCAGGTCATGCGGCGCAGTGCCTTGATGCCACGGCTGAATGCGCCGCGCAAGCCGCCTTCGCTGGCGCCGGGACGATTGCCGTCGACTTCCGCATCAGTACGCGTCGGAAGAATGACATTGCCATTCACGTCACCATTTTCGTCGCGCGGGTAACGCGGGCGGTTGTTGCCCTGATTGCCCGAGCGATTGCTGCCTGCGCGTTGCGGTTGCGAGGTGCCTTGGCGACGCGGTCCGTTGCCGACATTCGCGCCGCCATTGCCACCACGTGGGCGTGGCTGCGAACCGGGTTGAGCGTCGGAGCGTGCGCGACCTGCGCCGCGCGGATTGCCATCACGCCCAGCTTCGTCGCGATTGCGGGCCTGCCTGACGGGTTGTCCCTCAGTGCGCGGCGCGCGTGGCATCGGTGCGCCAGCCGAGCTGACGACTTCTCCCTCTGTACGGGCACGTCCGCCTTCGGCACGTGCGCGCGGCTGACCGCCGGTGCGTGGCACGCGTGTGCGCGGAGCACCATCACGCTGACCTTCGCGACGCTGACCATCACCACGACCGCCACCATCACGACGACCGCCATTGCGCGGCTGACGCGGCTCGCGCGCCATGCTGTCATCTGCGCTGACTGGTGGCAGTTCGAAGGCTGGTGGCGTAACGCGTGTCAGTTGCTTCTTGGTGAGCTTTTCGATGTCGGACAGATACTTCGTCTCATCAGGGCTGACCAATGACAGGGCCTCGCCTGTGGAGCCTGCACGGCCGGTTCGGCCGATGCGATGCACATAATCTTCCGGCACATTCGGCAGCTCGAAATTCACCACATGTGGCAGTTCGACGATGTCGAGACCACGCGCAGCGATGTCGGTCGCGACCAGTACCTGCAGCTCGCCGCTCTTGAACTCGGCCAGTGCGCGCGTACGGGCGTTCTGGCTCTTGTTACCGTGAATGGCCAGCGAGTTGATGCCGCCCTTGGTCAGTTGCTCTGCAAGGCGGTTGGCGCCGTGCTTGGTGCGCGTGAAAACGAGCACCTGGAACCAGGCGTGTTCCTTGATCAGGTGGGCCAGCAGATGGCGCTTGGCGCGCTGCTCGACGAACATGGCTTTCTGCTCGACCAGCTCGGTGGTCTGGTTGCGGCGCGCAACTTCGATCAGGGCCGGGTTGTTGAGCAGGCTGTCGGCCAGGGTCTTGATCTCGTCCGAGAAGGTCGCCGAGAACAGCAGGTTCTGGCGCTGCTTCGGCAGCAAGGCGAGCACCTTCTTGATGTCGCGGATGAAGCCCATGTCCAGCATGCGGTCGGCTTCATCGAGCACCAGGATTTCGACATTCGACAGATCGACTGTCTTCTGTTGCACGTGATCGAGCAGGCGGCCGGGCGTGGCGACGAGCACGTCGATGCGCTTCTTCAGCTGCGTGATCTGTGGGTTGATACTGACGCCGCCGAAAATGACGAGCGAGGTGATGTCGCTGTACTTGCCATATTCGCGAATGCTCTCTTCAACCTGCGCCGCGAGTTCGCGGGTAGGGGTCAGAACGAGTGTGCGAATCGCGCCGGGCTTGCGCGCCGGAGTGGTTGTAAGGCGTTGCAGGATGGGCAGCGTGAAGCCTGCCGTCTTGCCAGTGCCGGTCTGTGCGCCGGCAAGAAGATCGCCGCCAGACAACACGGCCGGAATGGCTTGTGCCTGGATGGGCGTGGGTTCCGTATAGCCGCGTTCGGAAACGGCACGAAGAATGGACTCACTGAGTCCCAGTGATGCGAATGACATGTAGCTCCAATGTGGAGAGCACTGCGTCGACCTGCCGCTCGGAACTTTGCCGGCGACACCAGTCGAGGAGGACGAAGCAGGATTTTTGAGAAAAACCAGACAGTGGCGAGGGGACTGGAATCAATGCCACTGGCCGGCAGTGTGCCTGAATTGCCTGACAAGGCAAGCGGAAAATCGGAGAAATGACAGTTCGCTACATACGAGCAACCGGATTGAGTGGCTGCCGTAAGCCCGGAAAACGCCGTATTCATTGCCTTCCAGGGCAAAAAACTTGGCTTGCCCTGATAGTGGCAAGCCCTGAGTTCCACCGAGGTAAGCCGAGAACGCTCAGTACTCTTGCAGGTCGTCTGACAGATACCCGCCCCCGGAAGGGCTGAGCCATGTGACGTCAGGCGGCCTGTTTCGGACTCGCAAGCTCGTAGCGGTTCTTGCCGGCGCGCTTGGCCAGATACATGGCGTGGTCAGCTTCTTCAAGCAAGGCGCCGGGACTGGTCTGTGTGCCGGGCTGATGAACGACGATACCGATGCTGGTACCTAGCATGACTTCATGCTGGCCGATGACGAAAGGCCGGCTCATGCAGGTAAGGAGCTTGTCAGCCACCCGGCGGGCGCCTTCGACGCCGTCGCCGAGGCCTTCGAGTGCGACGAACTCGTCGCCCCCCAGGCGCGCGGTGATATCGCTCTGGCGCACGGTCGCGCAGATGCGCGCGGCGAACTCGCGCAGCACAGCGTCGCCCGCGGCGTGGCCGTGAAGGTCATTAACGCCCTTGAAGCCATCGAGATCGAGGAACAGCACGGCCACCGCCTTGTTCTGGCGCTTGCTGCGCGCGAGCGCGGTCGGCAACTGTGCCTCCAGCATGCGTCGATTGGGTAGGCCGGTCAGGCTGTCATGCATGGCGACGCGCGTGAGCTTCGCCTCTTGCTGCTTGTGGACGGAGATGTCCTGCGCGACGCCGATGACACCCTGTACCGCGCCCTCCTCGATATACGGCATCAGGCTGACGTTGTAATGGCGCCGGCCGAGATGGCCGAAAAGCTCGAAACTGCAGCGCTCGCCAGCCAGGGTACGTGCCAGATAGGGCGTGACGATCTCCATCGTGACTCGCGGGGTGAAGTCGTCGAAAAGTCTGCCGACGATCGCATTCGGGTCAAGCCCCAGCCACTCGCGGAACAACGCATTGGCATAGCGGATGCGGTGTTCGGTGTCGAGATAGAACACCAGGGCGGGTACGTTGTCGGCGATTGTGTGCAGTTCATCCTGGCTGCGGCGCAACAGCTTTTCGCGCTCGCGCAGGGTTTCGGTTGTGGCCGTTTCGTTGTGCATGGCACGCAGCAAGGCGTCGTTGGCGTCATGCAAAGCCTGCGTGCGCTCATTCACGCGGGACTCCATGTCTACGCTGAAGGCACGCAGCGCTTGCGACAGATGCTGTACCTCGCGGTAGTCATTCAGGATGGGCATGCAGCCCTCGTGTTTGTCGCGCAGGGTGTCGGCGGCCGCACAGAGCTGACTCAGCGGGCGTGCGACGCGTCGGGCGAAGAACCAGGCCAGCGCGGCCGTCAGCAGGCAGGCGAGGCCGCCCAGGGCGGCGATCGTCCATCGCATGCTGCGCAGCGGCGCCAAGGCCGTATTCGCATCCTTGCGCACCACGACAGTCCAGCCCAGCCCCGGGTGTTCCTTTTCAAGTGCATCGCTGGCGGCAGTGGTGATGAACTCCTTGCCCCGCTCGCCGCGAGTGACTTCATAGTCCTCCTCGCTGCCAAGTGATCGTGCTACAGAGGGGGGCACTACCGCATCCGGCGGACCAACGAGTACATCACCGTTGTGTCGCAGGACAAGGACCTCGACACCCAGTTGGGCGCCCAGTTCGCTCGCGAGGTCTGCGGCAACGAGGCGGGCGCGTGCGGTCGAAACACTTATCACCAGCATGCCCATGAAGTTTGCCTTGCGATCCAGTAGCGGGAGCCCGTAGTCGAGCGCCGCACGTGCTTCATCAAGGGTGCGCGGGTTGCCTCGGACGAAGTCGGGATCGACGATGCGCGCCCGGTCTTTTGCCTGATACCACCACCATTTCTGGCTGACATCCTGGCCTTCATGCTGGCTGCTCGTGCCAACCTTCACGCGTCCGTCCGGACCCGTCAGTCCGAACCATGCAATGCCTGCATGGCGACGCTGCAGTGCTTCGAGCGCGGTGAGCTGTTCGGCGTAGCTGGCATGCGGATCGCGCAGCAGGTTGACGTAAGGGGTGCGATAGATATCCAGAATGCGTTCAGTCAATCGGGACGAAATGCGCCCTTCGACATACTGCGCCGTCGATTCAAGGCCCAGGCCGATCTCTTCACGCAGGGACTCGCTCTGCAGGCGTTCTGCCATGAACAGCATCAGCAGGCTGAGGCCCAGCACGGCACCGACGAACACAACGGTCAGCAAGCGGCCAAGAGGCCAGCTCTGGAGACTGTTGCGCGATGTGGCCCGGACAGGGGACGAGGTGTCGAATTGCATGAGCTGACTATCGACGGTGCAACGCACGCCCCGCACGTCGATCGGGTCCGCGATTGATCCAGATCAGGTGCAATTAACAGTTTTTTGACGTTCGACGCGTCCTGTGCCGTTGGACGAAATTCCGCGCGGAAGTGCCTACCGGGATCGGTAAAGGGCGCATCCTGCGTCAGACGTCTTGCGTGTTGGTCTCTGCAATGCAAAAGGCGGCGTGAATCTGCAGGTCAGGGCGAGAGAAAGTATTGCTGTGGCAACGCGGGATTGGGTGTTGGCTAGATTCATGCGCCCGGCATGCTGTCCGGTATGTTCAGGAACTTTGGGTTGCGCACGCCGGTCTGCATCGGCGAGGTGGTCGTGCCGATCACTTCCAGTGGGTTGGCGTGGCTGCACAGCCGGTCAGCCTCCGCATCGCCAGCCGCATACCGTGCGAGACGATGCGGATCAGAAATGACTTTTCAATATGGCGCGAGGCAGGTCGGTTGCGGCTGTACCAGCGGCGCACTGCCCAGCGGCGCAACGGGAATGTAGAGCGATATGCGGCGCTCCTGTGGCGGCGTGTAGCCACTGACATTGATTTCGCGGATCAGCGCGCGGCGCTTGTCGAGACCGAGCGTGATCTGGCAACCCAGCTCCGCGCGGATTCTCTCGGCGAGCGCCATCAGAACCGTCGGCTGCTGCCAAACCAGCGCTTCATGCACTGCAAATAATCCGCCTTCCCTGACGACACGATCCACGCCGCGCACGGTATGCGGCTGGCCATTTGCCGGCACGAAATACGCGACTTCGACATGCGTGTCCGGCGTGGTAGCCAGCGGTGCATCGCGGTCGAGCGCGTGCCAGGTACGCCAGCGCTTGGCGCCGCTCAATGAGAGTCGCCCCATGAGCGTGCCGACATCAGAGCGTCGCTCGGCGAAACGCCCGGCAAACGGAAGTTGGAAGACTTCACGCGCAGGCAGGATTTCAAGCCGCAGCTGCGGTGGGCGTTCGAGGCTGCGGACAAGAGAAGGAATCCGCGAAGGCGAATAGCCGAACTGCCGCACGAAGGCTCGCGTGAATGCAGCCTGCGATGCGTAGTTGGCGGCATGCCCCGCATCGATGAGGGCCACGCCGCGCTCGCGGATTTCCTCATGTGCGCGCTTGAGGCGTAAGCGCCGCAAGGTTGCCATGGGCGTCTCGCCCACCTTGGTGCAATACAGGCGTTCGAGCTGCGACCGCGACAGACAGGCCAGATCGGCGAGCCTGTCCAGCGCGATGTCTTCGTCGAGATGCGAGCCGATATAACTGATCACGCGCTGGACACGCGAGAGTTGCAGGGCGAAACCTTCGACGGTCAAGCGCATGGCATGGGGGAAAAAGATAAAACGCGGATGCTAACGCGTTTATGCCGATCGACTTGATCGCAATGCGCACTTTGGCCCTGCTGTGGCCTCAGGGCTGCGCGGGCGTTCCTGGCGGTGTGCTGCCCTGCGGCCACAATATCCAGATACGTCCCTGCTGGCGCATGCGGCCCGCCATCGAGCCCGCTTCGGCACCGAAGCCCCAGAAGAAGTCGGCGCGCACGCGGCCACGGATCGCGCCGCCGGTGTCCTGCGCCAGCATCAAGCGCTGCATGGGCTTGCCATCCGGCATATTGAAGGCGAGGAAAACCGGCGCGCCGAGCGGGATGCTGCGTGGGTCGACGGCGATCGAGCGGCCCGCGGTGAGCGGCAGGCCTTGCGCGCCCTTGGGTCCTTCGCCGGCGCTGGCTTCTTCGCGGAAGAAGACGTAGCTGGGGTTGGCGGCGATGAGTTCGGTCAGGCGTTGCGGGTTGGCGCGCGCCCAGGCCTGGATGCCTTGCATGCTGGCCTGAGGAAGCGTCAGCTCGCCCTTGTCGATCAGCCAGCGGCCGATGGATTTGAAAGGGTGGCCGTTCTGGTCGGCGTAGGCGATGCGCACCCGGCTGCCGTCCGGGAATTGCGCCTGGCCCGAGCCCTGGATCTGCAGGAACAGGTATTCGACCGTGTCATCAACCCACATCAGCGTCTTGGCGGGGAGCTGCTCCTTTTGTGCGTCGCTCATGGTGGCGAGCTGGCCATTGGTCCAGTACGGCACCAGCTTGCGGCCCTCGATGCGCCCGCGCAGGCGCATGCCTTTGAGGTCCGGATAGACCTCGCTCAGGTCAACGGTAATGAGATCGTCCGGCACGCCCAGCACCGGCGTGGCGTAACGCGGCGTGGCGCTGCGGCTGGCATGGATCAGTGGTTCGTAATAGCCGGTGATGAGGCCTTGTTCACTGTTGTCGGCGTTGACGAGTTGCCATGGCGCCAGGCGGCTTTGCAGGAACTGGCGGATCACCGAATCCGTCGCTTGCGGGCCCAGCTCGCGCGCAGCGTCACAGGTCGCCGACCATGTCTTTAGCATATCGCCGCGTAATGCCTTGCACGAGGTCAGCAAGGCAGGCCAGGCCTGCATGAGCGAGTCCTGCTGCCAGCCGGGCAGGGCCGGCCAGTCGGCGCTGCGCCACGGTGCCGCAGGCGGTGGTGCAGGCGGTTTGACTTCGGGCGCCGGGCATACTGCGGGGGCAGGGATGACGGGCGCCGGGCAATTGGCGGGAGCTTGTGGCTCTGGTTCGCGCACGGGCGCAGGCTCCGTCGATACGCAGGCTGCCAGCAGCATGCAGAGCGTGCCGGACAGGAGGCCGTGCAGGGCTGGCCTATACTCTCGGTCTCGTTTGAATTGTTTGTGCAGCGGAGCGGATATGGACGGTTTGTGGGTCATTTTGCTGGAGGCATTTGTTGCGTTGTGCTTCTTGCTGGGGATTGTGTGGGCAACTTGGCCGAAAGGAAAGCCCGATGCCGACAGGGCCGAGGCTGCTAACAGGGAGAACACGCCATGAGCCCAGCCGAGATTGAACGCCTCGTTGCGCGCGCCGAACATCTCATGATGCGATTCGAAGCCATCCTGCCGCCGGCGCCGCCCATGCCAGACTGGAGTGCGCTGGCGCAGCGCTGGCGCACGCACCAGGGGCGAGGCTGGCTGGAGCCGCTGCACGACCTGCAGCCGATCCACCTCTCCGACTTGCAGGACGTCGACGATCAGAAGAAGCGTGTTGACGACAACACGCGCCAGTTCGTGCATGGCCAGCGTGCCAACAACGTCCTCCTGACCGGTGCGCGCGGCACCGGCAAGAGCTCCATCGTGCGCGCCGTATTGACGGAATATTCGGGTGAAGGGCTGCGCGTGATCGAGGTCGACAAGAGCGACCTCGTCGACCTGCCGCACATTGTCGATCTCGTGCGCAAGCGCGCCGAGCGCTTCATCATCTTCTGCGATGACCTGAGTTTCGAAGATGGCGAGCCGGGCTACAAGGCGCTCAAGACGGTGCTCGACGGCAGCTTCGCCTCGGTGCCCGACAATGTGCTGATTTATGCCACCAGCAATCGTCGTCACCTGATGCCGGAATACTTCTCCGAGAACCTGCAGACCACCCACGGGAACGATGGCGAATTGCATCCGGGGGAGGCGGTGGAAGAGAAGGTGTCGCTTTCAGACCGCTTCGGTCTGTGGGTGTCGTTCTACAGTTTCGGGCAGGAGGCCTACCTGCAGATCGTGCGTCACTGGCTGGGCGTGTTCGGCGTCGATCTCAAGGATTGGGACGAGGTCATTCGCCGCGAGGCTTTGCAGTGGTCGATGATGCGCGCCTCGCGCAGTGGCCGCGTGGCCTGGCAGTTCGCGCGGGATTATTCGGGAAAGAGCGCCGCGTAAGCCGGTAGCCTGGATGCAGCGCAGCGGAATCCGGGGCCGGTCGTCGATCCACTGGCAGAGCCCCGGATTCCGCTGCGCTGCATCCGGGCTACAACGTCAACGCCGCGTCGCCAGTCGTGCCGACAGCGCAATCGCATCCGCCGCCAGCGGGTCTTCCGGGAAGCGGCTCACCAGCGCGCCGAGCAAGGCTTGAGCCGTGCCGTTCTTGCCCAGCCCTCCCAATGCCTGCGCCGACATGAAGAATGCCTTCGGGATATCCGGGTGGTCGGGATAGCGCGCGTCAAAGTGCTTGAGCAGGCGCAGTGCGGCGCCGTGTCTGCCGAGCGTGATGGCACTGCGTGCGAGGCTCAGCGATTCATCCAGTTGCGGGTAGTAGTTTGCGTCCAGCCGCATGCACTCCTCTGCGATGTTGAGGGCGAGGTCGCTGCGATCGGCCTTGCGCAGGGCGAGCATGAAGTCTTCCGCATGCAGCAGTAGTGCCTGATGCTGCGTGCCGTCGTCGCGCAGGCGGTTGTGCAGGGCGAGGCGGGCGGCGATATTGTTGGGTTCGCGCAGCACCAGGTCGCGCAGCACGCGATGCACCGGGGCCACTTGTTCGAGTGCTGTCGACAGGCGCGCTGTGAGCCCCGTCTGTGCGAGGCGCGGAGCGGCTTGCTGACGTGCCCGTGGCGCCGTTTCGATGACCATCTCGGTCATGGCGTTATGCAGTTCCGCTTCCAGCGCGCGCACAGCCTGTTCCTTGCTACGCGCCAGATTGCTCAGCGCCTGCCACAGTCCGACGATCAGCAGTCCCTGTGAAATCTGCGCCAGCAGCTGGCGCGTGACGCTGTCGATGCCGATTGCGTCGGCAATGCTGCCGGCATGACCCGGAAGGCCGCCCTGCGTCAACAGCAGGGTCAGCAGAGCTACGAGAATCAGCCACTGACCGTGAATGCCGAACACCGGCACGCTGCGCAGTTTCTGCGTCATGCGGATCAGGCCTGCAGCGAAGGCCGTGACAAGGAGTACTTGCAGCCAGCTTGCACCGGCGAACAGCTCGTCGCTGAACAGGTCTACGTTATTTTGAATCAATGCCGTGAGGCCCAGCCAGAGCAGGATCACAGTGCACTCTCCGTGTACTCGCTGGCGGGGTGCGTCTTCACGGCAACGAAGCAGAAAAGCGCGAACAGGGTGAGGCGTAGCACGGCAGAGATGGCGCTCCATATCTCGGCGGGCAGCAGGGCCAGCACCTGCATGGGCGGGAGAACCACGACGAGCAGGCCGCAGGCGGCGAAGGCGTACAACAGTCCCGATGTGCCGATATAGCGGCGGCGGAACTGTGTCAGCCAGCCTAATACCGCAGCGCAGGCCAATGCGAGTGCCAGTGCTAGCGCGAGTGCCAAGGTGGTCGCGGGCGTGAGCGTCACGGCGGCGAGCGCATCCGGCTGGCCTGCGAAGACCATGGAAAACATGCCGGTCATGCCGACAACGAAGTACAGGGGTTTAAGTGACTTCATGTGCTTTCGGCAGGCGGTTTTGGATACGCTCTTGTTGGTTCAGCGCTGTTCTGCTGGAGGGGCTTCAGTATACCCAGCCGGTCGTTGCCCCAAGCTTGGTTCCGGGGTAGTGGCCGGGTATTCTTCGTTAAAGACGTCATGTATTCGAGCAATTTCCTGTCTTTCCCCACTTTTTTACATTGTCCGCTCTTCGCAAACAGGTCCCATGCTCAAACAGGTTGCAGTTGCCGCAGCAGTCATTACCCGCCCCGATGGCAGTTTCCTGCTGGGGCAACGTGCCACGGACACGGTTTATTCCGGCTACTGGGAGTTTCCGGGTGGCAAGGTCGAGTCCGGTGAGACGCCGCGCGATGCGCTGGTGCGCGAATTGTCGGAGGAGCTCGGCATCGCGGTGGACATTGCCTGTCCCTGGCTGATGCGTGAGCACGTGTACGAGCATGCCCACGTTCGCCTGCATTTCTTTGAGGTACCGCAATGGCATGGCGAGTTGCAACCCCATGTGCACGCCGCAATGGCGTGGCAATTTGCCGACCGGCTGGAAGTCGGCCCCATGCTGCCAGCCAATGGCCCCATCCTCAAGGCGCTG
The DNA here is from genome assembly GCA_035456105.1 of Rhodocyclaceae bacterium. GTDB lineage: Bacteria > Pseudomonadota > Gammaproteobacteria > Burkholderiales > Rhodocyclaceae > Viridibacterium. The sequence goes on from DATIDV010000022.1 coordinate 103,011, forward strand.
CGCCTGCCGCGCCTCATGGCGCTGACGCATGCCGTGGAGATCGGTATCGAGGCACAACTGGCGGCGCTCGACAAGGCGCTGGCGCGAGGTCTCAAATGTGTGCAGGTGCGCGAGCCGGGCATGGACGCCGTAGCGCGTGATGCCTTCGCGCAAGCCGTACTCGAGCGTTGCAGAACGCATGGCGCGCTGGCCTTGCTCAATGGCGATGCGGCAAGCGCACAGGCGCTCGGCATGGATGGCGTGCACCTTTCTGCGCAGCAACTTCTTGCCTTGAGCGAGCGCCCTGCGCTGGAGTGGGTCGGCGCATCCTGCCATACGCGCGCCGAGCTGGAGCATGCAGCGAAGCTGGGGCTGGATTACGCCGTGCTTGGCGCAGTGAAGCCGACGGCCAGCCATCCGGGTCAGCCCGCCATCGGCTGGCAGAGCTTCCATGCCATGACGCGTGATTTACCACTGCCCGTGCTGGCTATCGGTGGTCTCGCCGCCGATGACCTGCACGAAGCAAAACAGGCCGGTGCGCACGGCATTGCCTGCATCCGGGCAGCATGGCAATGAGCGATGCGGCTCCCAGGGCATGCGGCGAGATCGAGGACTACCTCAGGTATCTCGCCACGCAGCGGCGGGCCAGCGAACACACGCTGATCAACTACGCGCGTGACCTGTCGCGTCTTCAGGAATTCGCAGCGATGCGCGCGCTGACCGCGTTAAATGCGCATGACATCCGCCGCTTCGTGGCCAAGCTGCATGCCGGTGGCCTGCAAGCGCGCTCCATTGCACGCACGCTGTCGGCATGGCGTGGCCTGTATCGCTGGCTGGTGCGTCAGGGCAAGGCTGACAGTAATCCGGCGCTGACGGTGCGGCCGCCGCGGGCTGCCAAGAAATTGCCGCAGGTGCTGTCGCCCGATCAGGCTGCGACCCTGCTCAACGCCACGCCGGAAGACACTCTCGAAGTGCGTGACCACGCCATGTTCGAGTTGTTCTACTCATCCGGCCTGCGCATCGCCGAACTGGCCGGGCTGGATGTGTCAGGTCCGCTGAGCGTTGCCGATGGTGAGGTGACCGTTTTCGGCAAGCGCTCGAAGACACGTCGCGTACCCGTCGGCAGCAAGGCACTTGAAGCGCTTGCCGTGTGGCTGCCGCTGCGCGCGCAACTGGCGGCCGCCGATGAGCAGGCGTTGTTCGTCAGCCAGCGTGGCACGCGCCTGTCGATGGGCATGATCCGCAAGCGCCTGGAACGCTGGGCACAGTTGCAGGGCATGCCGGTGCATGTCTACCCCCACATGTTGCGTCACAGTTTTGCCAGCCATGTGCTGCAATCTTCGGGCGATCTGCGCGCGGTGCAGGAGTTGCTGGGTCATGCCAGTATCAGCACCACACAGATTTATACGCACCTCGATTTCCAGCATCTGGCCAAGGTGTATGACACGGCGCATCCACGCGCCAAGAAAGGCTGAGACGCGCCATGAAAACCTCAGGCGCTCCTCAGGTGCCCGTGTGCGCCTGCAGCCAGTCCAGCCATTGAGAATGCAAGGAAGGGTTGGCTCCGAGCACGACGGCGCTTTTCTTGCGCGGATCGGCCACGAGCGGGCTGCCGTCGAGCAAGCCGAAACTGCCGCCCGCTTCAGCGAGGATCAGGCGGCCCGCGGCGTAATCCCATAGCGCCTGTCCGCCGTGCAGGTAGACGTCGAGTCGCCCGGCTGCGACAAAGCACCATTCAAGCGCGCTGGAGCCAAAGTTGCGCAGCGAGTAGACGGGTTTCAGTGTTGCCAGCGCTGCAGCTAGATCGGTGGGCAGGCGCTTGAAGTCGACGCCTCCGACCGCTCCGGCAAGTTGTCTGGCAGGCGTGCGCAGCGGCAGGCGTGTGCCATTTAGCCATGCGCCCTGACCTAGACTGGCGTAGAAGGCTTCGTCGGTGACGGGGTTGTAGACGACGCCGAACTGCGTTTCGCCATCGACCATCCAGGCCACTGATACGGCGAACAGGGGTATGCCATTGGCAAAGTTGGTGGTGCCGTCGATAGGGTCGATGCACCAGATGCCTTCGGCGCCATTGCGCCAGCGTTCGCGATGCTGGGCAGCGCTCATTTCCTCGCCGATGACGGGCGCATCGCGGATTTCCGGCAGGCGTGCGATGAGGGCTTTCTGCGTGAACAGGTCGGCTTCAGTGAGCGAGCTGCCATCGCTTTTGTGCTGGCGTACGGCCTTCAGGAAGCGCGGCAGGATGACGTCTCGCGCAACATCGCGGACAAGGGATTCAAGCGCACGCGCATGCGCCAGCTGCGGAGTGCCTGACGATGCCATGCCTCAGCCGTTTCTCCATTTGATCGAGCAGCCCATGCTGGCGATCTGCTCTGCCGGGCCGTGCCCGGTCTGCGCGACTTGCAGCATGGCATCGAACAGCTCACGCGCTGCGCTCTCGGGGGCGGCCTCCTTGCGTGAGGCGTCGAGGCGACCGCGGTATTGCAATTGCAGGTCGGCATTGAAGCCGAAGAAGTCCGGCGTGCACACCGCGCCATACTCGTGCGCCACGCGCTGGGTGTCGTCGAGGACGTAGGGGAACGGAAAGCGCAGGGTGTCGGCCAGCTGCAACATGTGTTCTGGGCCATCCTCGGGCTGGTTTTCGACTGCGTTGGGCATGATCGCGATGCTGCCGATGCCGTGCTGCGCCAGTTCGCGGCAGTCGCGCACGATGCGTGGCAGGACGGCTTTGACGTAAGGGCAGTGATTGCAGATGAACATCACCAGCAAGCCCTTCGGACCGCGCACGCTGCCGGGGGTGTGGATGACGTGCCTGCCTGCGGTGCTGCGCAGATCGGGCAGTGCGAAGTCCGGTGCTGGACGGCCGAAATCGCAGATGGGGGTGTTCAGGCTTACCATTGCTTTGCTGCGTACCTGTTGGCGACTGCGCTTTTGCGTACCACCCCGGCGCAAAAACCGGGAAAATGCCCGTTCCTGGTTACACCTCGTGTGGCCATCTTCGTCAAGGCTCTACCGTTTGCGGAAATGACAGGCACTTTCTGTCCCGAGCCGATGTCTTCAAAGATCATAGCCCATGCTGCCACGCTTTTTCTGTCCCATGCCGATGAGCGTGGGTGTCGAGGTCACCCTGCCGCGCGAAATGGCGCACCATGCTGGTCAGGTTCTGCGCCTGCGCGAAGGCGACGCTGTGGTGCTATTCAACGGAGAAGGCGGGGAATTCCGCGGCAGCTTGCAGGGGACGGGGCGCGAGCTTCGTGTAAGTTTGGAGAGCTACGCTGCGACAGACCGTCTGGCGCCGCTGGACGTGACGCTCGTGCAGGCGCTGGCGGTTGCCGACAAGATGGACTGGATCGTGCAGAAGGCGGCTGAGTTGGGTGTGCGTTGCGTGCAGCCTGTCGCCGCTGAGCGCAGCGTGCTGAAGCTCTCCGGCGATCGCGAAGCCAAGCGGCTCGCGCACTGGCGTCAGGTGGCGGTATCGGCCGCCGAGCAGTGTGGTTGCAACCGGCCCTTGCAGGTCGGCGAGCTGCAGAGCCTGAGTGGCTGGCTGGGCACGAATGAAGCGGGGGGGCAGCGCTGGATACTGCATCCCGAGGAAGGCGAGCGCCTGTCTTCGCTGCCACGCCCGGAAGGACCGGTGGCACTGTTGATCGGGCCGGAAGGCGGCTGGAGTCCGGCGGAAATGACAGTGGCACAGCGCGCCGGCTGTCTGCCCGTGGCGATGGGGCCACGCGTGCTGCGCACGGAGACGGCGGGGCTTGCCGCCGTGGCGGCGATGCTGGCGCTCTGGGGCGACTTTTGAGAGTTGAGTCTGAGAGTTGAGTTTGTGAGCGGAGTCCGGGAGCGGACTTTGATTGTCTTGCATTGAAAGGGTGAGTTTTGAACGCAAGCAGCAACGGGGTAAATGATCCGGTGGGCACCGGGGACCCGGTCGACGCCGGGCCAGACAACACAGCGGAAGCCAGCCCGAGCAGCACGTCGGGCAGCGGGCCGCGCGTTTTCCGCGAAGGCGTGGCCGCAGCGACGCGCATGGGTAATGACGATGCCATACGCTTCGTTGACTGGGTGCGCGGTGCCGCACCGTACTTCCATGCGTTCCGTGGCAAGACTTTCGTGCTGGCTTTCGGCGGCGAAGTGGCGCAGGGCGACTTGCTGCAGGATCTGTGTCATGACGTGAACCTGCTCGCTGCGCTGGGCGTGCGTCTGGTGCTGGTGCATGGCTCGCGTCCCCACATCGAACAGGAAGTCGCACGCCGCGGCCTGGAGTCGAAGTATCACAATGGCCTGCGCATCACCGATGTGCGCGCACTCGAAGCGGTGAAGGCCGGCATGGGCATCACGCGGATCGAGCTTGAAGCCTGTCTGTCGCAAGGTCTGCCCAATACGCCGATGGCGGGCGCCTGGATGCGCGTCACCGGTGGCAACTTCATTACCGCACGGCCGATGGGGGTTGTTGACGGCATCGACTATCTCTTCACCGGATCGGTGCGCAAGGTCATCGTCGAGGAAATCGCGGCCGACCTCGATCAGCAGAATGTCGTGCTCATCACGCCCCTGGGCGTATCGCCCGCTGGCGAGATTTTCAATCTTGCGATGGAAGAAGTCGCCGAGGCGGTCGCCGTTGCGCTCAAGGCCGAGAAGCTGATCTACCTGTGCGATGCGCCCGGCCTGCTCGACGACGAAGGCCGGCTCATCGAGGCGATCACCGCCGATGAAGCCGAGCGCATGTTCAACGAGGGCAAGGGCCTCACCGAGGACATGCACTTGTTCCTGCCGCGTGCGATCCGCGCTGTGCGCCAGGGCGTAGCGCGTGCCCACCTGATCGATCGCGACAAGGACGGCGGCCTGCTGCTCGAATTCTTCACGCGTCAGGGTGTGGGCACCATGGTCACGCGTGATCCGTTGTATCGCCTGCGCGAAGGCAACAATGACGACGTGGCCTCGCTGGTGTCCATGATCGCACCGCTGGAAGCGGACGGCACTCTGGTGCGTCGTCCGCGCGAACTGCTGGAGCAGGAGATCGAGCGTTTCACGCTGGCCGAGAATGACGGCGTCGTGGTTGGCTGCGTGGCCCTCTACCCTTTCCCCGAGGACGAGATCGCCGAGATGGCCTGCCTCGCGGTCACGAGCGAATATCGCCGTGCCGGGCTGGGTGAGCGCCTGCTGCAACATATAGAGCAGCGCGCGCGCGCGCAGGGGCTCAAGCGCCTGTTCGTGCTCACCACGCGCACCGAGCACTGGTTCCGCGAACGCGGCTTCGCCGAAGTGGGGCCGGATGCCCTGCCGGGGCGCAAGCGAGATCTGTACAACTTCCAGCGCCGCTCCAAGGTGTTGATGAAGTCGCTCTAAGCAGCACGCCGCAATGCCCGCCCCCTTCCTGTTCGACAAGCCTGGCCAGCACACAGCGGTGCAATCGCCGCAGCGCTGGCGCCTGGTGCGGCGTGTCTATGTAGTGGGCGTGGCTTTGCTGGTCAGCGTGATAACAGCGTGGGCGAGCGAGGGCAGCCTGCTGCATGTGGCGAGCTTGTCGCTGTCGCTCGGCGGACTTGTGTTACTCGCCCTGACTCTCGCGTTCCGCATGGCACGTGTTACCTCGGTCAGGCGGGTCCAGGCGTTGCGCGAGAAGGTCGACACGGCGATCAAGCTGCAGACTTCACCGGTGCTGCCGCACGTGGGCTGGTTGGCGTTCGACGAATTGGGCGACAGCATTGCGCAGTGGGCGCAGGGCGCCGACCAGCGCGCCGGGAAACTGCGTGAAGAAGTCGCCTGGTATCGCCGCCTTGCCGAAGATTCGATTGGCATAGAGGCGTACTTCTCGCCTGGCGGTCGGCTGTTGTGGCTGAACCCCGCGACCGAAAGTGTGACCGGCTATACCTTGGACGAATGCTTCGAGTCGACCGATCTGATCGACCTGTGGGTCTACGTCAAGGACCGACCGCTGATGAAGGAGCTGGCCCGGCGTGGCGCGGCGGGCGAGTCGCGTGAAGATCATGAGCTACGCGTCCAGCATCGCGACGGCAGCCTGCGCTGGTTTGCGTGTCGCTGGAATGTCAATCGTGACCGCGAAGGGGAAGTCGTTGGCGTGCGTTTCTCGGCGCAGGACATCCAGGGCCGCAAGGACATCGAACTCAAGCTGCTGGAAACCGTAGCGGCCCTGCGTCGTGCACAGGCGCTCAAGGAGCATTACCTCAAGCGCAGCAATGACGAGAAGATGCGCTTGTCCTCACTGCTGGACACGGTGGACCAGGGCATCCTGTTCGTCGATCGCGATCGGCGCATCGTCTACATCAATCAACCCTGCGTCGAGATGTGGCAACTTTCCTCGCGCGAAGCGATTGTCGGCACGCGCGACATGCTGCTGGTCGAGCGCACGCAGAACATGCGCACCAATGATGCGGAGTACCTGCGCCACGTCGAAGAAGTCATCGCGTCGCGTCAGAACAGCGTGCCCTTCGACATCCTGATCAATGATGGCCGCATCGTGAGTGAAGTGTCCGCCGTCGTGCCTTCAGCGGATGGCACCAAGCCGATCGGTCGCGTATGGGTCTTCGAGGATGTCACCGAGGCGCGCTACGCCGAGGAGCGTCTCACTGAACTGGCCGAACGCGATCCCCTGACCGGCCTCTATAATCGCCGCCGTTTCCTCGAGGAGATGGAAAGACATCTTGCCGACGGTGTGCGCCGCACCGAGCAGGTCGGTTTGATGAGTTTCGACCTCGACGGGTTCAAGGGCGTTAATGACTCCTTCGGTCATCAGGCAGGCGATGAAGTGCTGATCCGCTTTGCCGCCGAGATTGGTAGCATCGTGCGTCGCAATGAGCTGTACTTCCGTCTGGGCGGCGACGAGTTTGCGATTCTGGTGGCGAATGCATCGACCGAACGCATGGAGCAGTTGGCGCGGCGCGTGCTCGAAAAGGCTGGCGGCCTGATCTTCAATTTCGACGGCACGCTGGCCAGTGTGACGGTGAGCATTGGCGTGGCCATTGCGCCGGATCATGCGGAAACAGTTGATTCGCTGATTGCTGCTGCTGACCGGGCCATGTACCGGTCCAAGGAGCAAGGCAAAAATCGTTGTGAAGTGGCTGGGCCGCGGGACGCAGCCCGAAAGTAATGCCTGGGCGCCCATGCCGGCGCAACAGGATTTCTATGAATTACCCGATCTGAATACCATGAATGAAACAGGCGAAGCCCCGAAGAAACCCCGTTCCGTAAACTGCCCGACCTGCGCCAAGCCGGTTGTGTGGGAGCCTGCCAGCCGCTGGCGGCCGTTCTGCTCTGAGCGTTGCAAGCTCATCGACATCGGCGCCTGGGCGTCAGAGACTTATCGTGTAGCAGGGCCGGAGCTTGATCCGGGCGAGGGCAAAGAGGACGTGCCGCCGTTGTGAGGCGGCCCCCGACGTGAGGCGCGTCGGGAGTTGTCCGGCTTATCCAATATGCCGCAGCACGGCGGCGCTCACCAGATCACCAATGCGTTCGACATACAGCGTGCCCATCTCCGGGAAGAAGCGCTGAGCGTCTTCGCTGCCGAGCGCCATCATGCCGAACACCTGCGCGTCGCGGCGCAGCGGAATCAGCGCCCAGGAGCGCAACTGCTCGCCAGCATCGCCAAACCACTCGAGGATTTCTGCTTGCTGCACGGCGCCGCAGAGCGGGCGCTGCAGATCGGCGGCGAAGAACCGCAGCTCTTCGCTGACTTCGACGAACTCCGGCAACGGACGCTTGAGAATGCTGTTCCAGATGCGCAGTTGCACATGCGGCACGGCAAAGCCTTCGATGAGGTGCGTGTACAGCGCCTGACTCACCGACTCGAAACTCTCGGCGATCAGCAGCGATAGCGTGAGGTGATGAACCTTCGCGGAGATCGAATCGTTTTCTTCGCCGAAGCCGACCAGCTCCGACAGCTTGCCTTGCACCTGAGCCAGCTTGTCGCGCAGGGTCGACACCTGACGCTCCGTCAGCGAAATAGCCTGTCCGCCGGTGTGGTGGGGTACGGTGAGTTGCGCCAACAGGTCCGGGTTGTCTTCGAAGAAAGTCGGATTGTCTTGCAGGAAATTGAGGACGTCTTGTGCGTTCATGGTTTTCTTCAGGATTGGGCCGGATGGGAAGAGGTGGATGCAGTCTTGATACCGCGCGATTTCATTTCTGCGACGATGCTGGCCGGCATGGGTCGGCAGTTGCAGTTCGCTGCATGGGCGAGGTGCCACTGCAGGCGTTGTTCGAGACTGGCGTTGCGCGGCATGCGGTGCTCTTCATGCCACTGTCGATTCGTCTTGCCCATTCAACACCCCGTATCAATGGTGTTCAATCAAAATTGCTCAACGCAGTGATGTCTAGTCGTCCAGCGTAATTTCACTGTCGAAAACGGATACTGCCGGGCCCGTCATCATCACCGGTCCGGCGACGCCGTTCCAGGCGATGGTCAGACCGCCACCGCGTGTCTCTACACGCACCGGCGAGCTCAGCAGACCACGTGAGATACCTGCCACGACCGCCGCGCAGGCCCCCGTACCGCAGGCCAGCGTCTCGCCCGAGCCACGCTCGAACACACGCAGACGGATATTGTGGGCATCGACCACCTGCATGAAACCGGCATTTACGCGTGCAGGAAAACGCGCGTGGTTTTCAATCAGCGGGCCCTGCGTTTCTACGGGCGCCGTGTCGACATCGTCGACGACCTGAACCGCGTGCGGGTTGCCCATGGAGATGGCTGTGATCGCGATCTCCTCTCCGGCGACGTTGAGCGGCTGAATCAATGCATTCGAATCCGAGATGAACGGGATGCGTGCTGCTTCGAAAATCGGCACGCCCATGTCCACTGTCACCTCGCCATTGGATTCGACGCGCGGCGCGATGATGCCGGACTTCGTTTCGACGCGGATTTCCTGCTTGTCGGTGAGGCGCTGATCAAGCGCGAAACGCACGAAGCAGCGTGCGCCATTGCCGCACTGCTCGACCTCGCTGCCATCGGCATTGAAGATGCGATAACGGAAGTCGACACCATCCTGCGTCGGGCGTTCAACGATGAGGATCTGGTCCGCGCCGACACCGAAATGGCGGTCAGCGAGAAACGCGGCCTGTTGCGCTGTGAGATTGACGGACTGCCGTACCGCGTCGATGACGACGAAGTCATTGCCCAGCCCATGCATCTTGGTGAATTTGATCTTCATCTACGCATTATCGCAGTGGGCAGGCAGCAAGACCACCCTCCAGCCGATGCGAATTTGGCAAAAGCGTGGCTACTCAAGCGATTGCAGCAGGCGCCGAATTGGCGCGGGCAGGCCGACGTTTTCAAGCGAGGTGAGATCGGCCCAGCTGAGGTTCGGCTCGTTGAGTGTGGCTGGCATCTTCTTCAGATCGACGAGCCAGGGCTGGATCGTCAGGCCGAAGTGCGTGAAGACATGGCGCACCGGCGTCAAGGCGCTGGCTTCTTCGCGAGGCGACAAACCCAAGCGGCGCTGCATGAGGCTGGCCGCGTCTTCACCGCTTTCCATCTCCGGCAGGCTGAACAGACCGCCCCAGATGCCGCTGGCCGGGCGTTGTTCAAGTAGCACACGATTCTGTGCGCGCAGCACCAGCATCGCACTCTCGCGTTGTGGCACTTTCTTGCGCGGCTTGGGCGTGGGCAACTCGCCCTGCCGCCCTTCACGGCGTGCCACGCAGCTTGTCGTGACCGGGCAGTGCAAACAAAGGGGTTTGCCGCGCGTACAGATCGTCGCGCCCAGATCCATGATGGCTTGCGGATAAATGTCGACGCCGCGCTCCGGCACCAGCGATTCGGCCAGCGCCCACATGTCCTGCTCTATGGCGCGCTCGCCGGGAAAACCTTCGATGCCGTAGTGCCGCGCCAGCACGCGCTTGACGTTGCCGTCGAGAATCGCGACACGCTCGCCATAGCAGAACGAGGCGATGGCCGCCGCTGTCGAGCGGCCGATGCCGGGCAGGGCGATGAGCCTTGCTGCCGTGTCGGGAAACACGCCCTTGTATTCGCTCATCACCATCTGCGCCGCGCGGTGCAGATTGCGGGCGCGGGCGTAATAACCGAGCCCGCTCCACAGCGCGAGCACATCGTCGAGCGGTGCCGCAGCGAGTGCGGCGACATCGGGAAAGCGTTGCAAAAAGCGCTGGTAGTAAGGGATGACCGTGTCGACCTGGGTCTGCTGCAGCATGATCTCGGAGAGCCAGACGTGATACGGCTCGCGGTTCTGTTGCCAGGGAAGATCATTACGGCCGTGACTGGCCTGCCAGGTGACAAGGGTGACTGCAAATTCGCTCATGCGGCGAGTGTAGCGGCAGCGCCAGTTCGTGCGTGATTGATCTGCCCAGAACTGGTCCATGAAAGCTGCTTGAGCGGGGCAGCTGCCTCTCCTGCTTTCGGGGGCCCGGCATCTCTGGCCAAACTCTTTACTCGTCTGTCTGACCGTTTGGTTTCGTGACCATTGGCGGAGATGGAGAAGTTCAATTGGAAAGAAGCCTCATGCGCATTTGTCGCGAATGCCAGAAAACGCGCCTTGCGCTAGGGCCTGTCGATGGCTATAATGCGCAGCTCGTTTGGCCTGGTAGCTCAGTTGGTAGAGCAGCGGATTGAAAATCCGCGTGTCGGTGGTTCGATTCCGCCCCAGGCCACCAAAGAATACCTAGACAGAAGGCCCATCCATGCGGATGGGCCTTTGTCGTTTCAGCGGTCAGAAGTCCGCGTGTCGGTGCACTCACGGTCTGCCACAGACCGCTCACCGGAATGCGCCAGTGCCCTCCCTACCCTCCCTAGGAGTCGACTCTGACGCGTCGGGGAGGGAGGGTGTTCAGCTATCCACAGCACAGCGCGGGACACTGACTTAAAAAACGACCCCCGATTTTTCCAAACATTGATGGCAAGTATTCCCGTCCATCCACCCGGTGGGATTCTTCTCTCCGCACACTCTGCATACCTTGAAGTACGTCTTCAGCTTCAAAACGCGGCGTATCTCTTTTCGAATGGCTGCGGGAGTTGCCGCGACCTTGATCCAGGCCCCAACTGGCGTGTGGGGTCTGCCTCCCCATGAAATAACGCGAACCAACACTTCAGCGCTGTCACGGTCCTCTTCTGGTAGCGGCGCTGGTGGGAGCATTGGGATAGAGGCTCTCAGTGCTCTCGCCTCGTTCTTCGAAAGCACTTTAATGAACTCTTCAGCCAGTTCGTTATCAGTCATTGCGTAGTTTCCTAGAGCACGTGGAGCATGTTTCGGCCGCATTACCCACGCAGGCCACTTGTTCAACCGTTGTGTCAGGTTCAGTCGTCCGAACGGATGGGTGAGGCGTACAACGTGCTTCACGTGTGATATCACAGAATATTCGTACTGAGCAGTAGTTCCCCGACTTGTACAGGAGGTCTGAATGGATAATAGACGTGAGCTTGCGCGCCTTCGTATCACGCCAAGCATGAGCTGGGGCGGAGCGGTTACAAGCACAGTCAGCCTGGAGCAAACGGGTTCGGATTTTTATGTCGTGTCAGTCGAGGAAACACAACTGACAGAAGAGCAACGGCTACGAAGGGTTGCGGTCAGTGAGGCTGAGGTTAAAGAAAGGCTGGCTGTCCTTAAGAGGAGCACAGTTCCAGCATTTCCTGTCAGCCCGACGGTTTGTGACGGTTCCTATGTCGAACTGACGGTCGAGGGGGAGTCCAGCACACTCGCCCTTGGGTGGTGGACGGATGCTCCTGAAGGCGCTGAATGCCTTTCAGAGTTTGCTGATTGGCTGATCGAAACAGGGCTTCCGCCCGACGAAAAGAACGACGACCAAGAAGAATGAAGCTGCGATGGCACCGAGTGAGCAGCTACGTTTTACGATCAATAATGGATTGGCGATGATCAGAGACTAATTTTTGCGGATTGCGCCCATGACTTGGGCTCCCAACTGCCTAGTGTTCAAGTCATTGCCGTTTGCATTTTCAAGATCAATATGCAGTTGTAGAGCGAGCTCACGCAGCACAGGCTTGACTGGCTGTACCGCAAACCCATTCTGCTCAATCTCGATGGTGCCGTTTTCGCGTTGTCGCAGGACATACGGTCCATAAATAACCGTGTCAGCGATGGCTGAGGTAGGACCGTAGCTGATCGTATCGCCGGAAGGCATTACCTTGAGGATATTCTCCAGCGCTTCGAGAGTGCGAGTTCCCCATTTGGTTATGAACGCGTATGTTCTTCCGCCGATGTGGAACAGATCTTCGTCTGAGGTATAGCAAGGCAGCTTCTTCTGTCCAAAAGTGGATAGGAGGTCGGATTCATTGAGGGTGCCTTCGGCGGATGCGAATAGTTTGCCTTTCCACGTCACAACACTTTCGATGCTATCGGGAGATACTCCTCGCCGCATCGCCTCAGCCACCACTTCGTATATGAGGCGGCGTTTGGGAAGATTGGTCAGTACGATCTCACCAATTGTAAGATCGTATTTCGTCATGTCCTTGTTTCCCATGCGCGCATCGTCCTGTTCCATCGATTTTTCTCGAACAAGGACTTGATACTGTTCAGCTTCAGGCAATGGAATGACTTGGTTGATATCCAGCAGCACCCGATTGTCGATGGTGTGCGGTCGCATTTGCACGCATCGTATGTCTAACCCCTGCTTGTTAAGCCACAAAACAGCGGTAGTTAGTTCCTGCGGGAACTCCGCAGATGCGAGAACAATCCTGACAGTTTCGGAGAGCGCGACAGGACCGTCCTCTTCAAGAAACTCTCGGATCGATTGTTCGGGATCTTCAGTCGAATTGATCTTACTAAGATACTTGCGATGTGCCTCTACGGCTTGATCGAACCGCATAGTGGAGATCATTGCTGCATACCGTAAGGCCTGCAGCTCCATATGTGCTCCATCGTCTCGCTTCAGCTCCACAACAACAAGCCGAGCGTTTTCATCCAAACAAAGAAGATCAATGCGTCTATTTGCTCCTACCCAGTCGCCGAACTCCTCCGCGAGAACCATCGTCTTAACACCAGGGGTGATCGCCGCGATATGAGTTCGAACCGCGCGCTGAATGTTCTCCCGCTCACGAAGGCCCAATTCGGCAAACGTCTTTTGGCCGATGGGTGTCAGCCTATCGTCTGATATTTCGTACAAAGCCATACGTGTGTGCATACGTCTGTCTGCAATTAGAAAAGCATAGCACCGGTTGGCGATTCACTTGGGTGACGGCCCATCTCGACGGGAAGCTAGCTAACGTGGCGGACGAAATCGGCACCGACTCGTACTTCAGCGACTCCACCGTCAAGAACATCGTGAGCGGAGATGTGGTGACCGCTGATTACAAGGGAATGGACGCTTTTTCGTTCGAGCCATATGCAATCATCATTAGCTCGATGAACGCACTTCCCAGTTCAGCGTTCGGGTGTGTTTTAGCGTCTGTTCAACTGTGTCGAGGCACGCACCATCAGGCGTGGCTCCAGCAGTTCCACTGTCGGGCTGAGGTCACCACTTTGGATAGCGCGATGAAGGCGCTCCATCGCGCCGCCTCCGATCTCCTCGCTGCGCATGTCGACAGTCGTAAGCGAAGGTGTCACGTAGCGAGATACCGGAATGTTGTCGAAGCTCGCCAGCATAACGTCGTCAGGCACCCGCACGCCCAGGTTGTAGAGGCCGTGCAGCAGGCCGATAGCGACCATGTCGTTATAACAGACGATGGCATCCGGTTTGTAGTCACCGTAGACGAGGTTGGCGGCCACTAGTTCGCCTGCCTCCATGTTCGGGTTGTCGATGAAGACCTCCCGGATTTCGGCATCGTCGGTGACCGCGCGCAGAGCATTCACACGGTCGGCGTTCCAGACTGACCCGGAATAGCCTACATAGGTCAGCCGCCTCCGCCCTGCTTCCATGAGGTGGCGGCCAAGCATCTGCGCGGCCTCCCAGCCAAGGATTTGGATTGAAGGCGAGGATACTGGCGAGGTTGGCTCGTGCATGGTCTGGCCGAACAGTACCGCCGGCTTACCAAGCTGAGAGGGCAGGTCGCGCGCAGTTTCGGGCAGGCGCAGGCTGAGGATCAGACCGTCGACACGGCGCGCCAGGTCGTCGACTGTTTGCCATGCGTGCGTCATGTCCTCCTTCAAGTCCACCACGATCAGCTTGTAGCCATACTCCTGAGCCTTAATGCTGGCTCCGTGAACTATGCTGGTGAAGTGCGGGTTGCGGATATCCAGAACGATCAGCCCGATGGCTCCAAACACTCCGGTAGCCATGCTTCGCGCCACGGGATTCTGACGGTAGTTCAGGGACGCAACAGCCTCATGCACGCGCGCCTCCAGTTCTGGTTTGAATTGGTAGCGGCGGTTGAGAATCATCGACACCGTCGCAGTGGAAACACCTGCCGCGGCGGCGACGTCTTTCAGGGTTGCGGGTCGTTTCGACATGACGGATTTGGTGTGTTGATGGCAGACGTCTGCGCGGCCTTCGTGGCTTTTATCAATTTGTTCAAGCAGTGTCGCAGCTTGCCCCTCGCGCTCGTCCAGGTTTCCAGTGCCGCGCTGTGCCGCCCTCTTGGATTTATGCCCTTAAACGCATCGCAGTCACGGATGCTGGACGAAAGTGGAGCCGCGCGCAAGTTTGCCTGGAAGTGACCCGATGCACCTGGATCATCAATAACTCGATGAATATTGGCATGTATTTCTAATTTTCCAGGCTTTTTGCTTGTATGAAAATGCATTGACTTTCAGAACAAGTCGGCGTTGACGAGCATCAAACATACTAGTATCCCTAGTGTAAACCCTAGTTTGCACGTATATATTGAAGCGGTTTAATCAATCTGGTCGGTCTGCTACGTGTGTGCCGACATCCGTTGCGGACATTTCTCAGGAGATCCAAATGAAGATGAAAAAACTGTCCATCGTTGCAGCTTTGTGCGCGACGATCTTTGCCGGCGCCGTGCAGGCGCGTGACTTTCGGTCGGCAGACGTGCATCCGCGCGACTATCCGACCGTGCAGGCGGTCGATTACATGGGCAAGCTGATCAACGAAAAGACCAAGGGCAAGTACGGCATCAAGGTGTTCGTGAATAGTACGCTGGGCTCCGAAAAGGACGTCGTCGAGCAGGTGAAGATCGGTACGCTGGACATGGCGCGCTTCAGCATCAGCTCCTTCCACGGAATCGTCCCGGAAACGCAGGTGCCGTCCTTCCCGTTCATCTTCCGCGACAACGCACACTTCCAGAAGGTGATCCGCGGCCCGGTGGGCGACGAGATCCTGGCCAGCTTCGAGAAGGCTGGCTTCGTCGGCCTCGCGCTGTATGACGCAGGTGCCCGTTCGGTCTACGCCACCAAGCCAGTGCGCAAGCCAGCCGACATGAAGGGCATGAAGATCCGCGTGATCTCGTCCGACCTGTTCGTCAATATGATCCAGGCTCTGGGCGGCTCGCCGATCCCCATCCCGACCGCCGAGGTCTACACCGCCATGCGAACAGGCCTGGTGGAAGCGGCCGAGAACAACTACCCGACCTACGAGACGGCGCGTCACTACGAAGTCGCCACCTATTTCAGCGAGACTCAGCACACCCGCATTCCGGAAGTGGTGGTCTTCTCGAAGAAGGTGTGGGACACCCTGTCGCCGGAAGAGCAGAAGATCATTCGAGAAGCGGCCAAGGCTTCAGTTGATTACTACCAGAAGCTGTGGGACGCCAAGATGGTCGCTTCCAAGAAGATCCTGACTGACGCCAAAGTCAACTTCGTTGAAGACGTCGACCACGACGCCTTCGTGGCGCTCGAAAAGCCCGTATGGGACAAGTTCGCCGTCACCCCCGAAGCCAAGTCCCTCGTAAAGAAAATCGTCGAGGTCAAGTGAGGCTTGCAGTAGGACCATCGCGGTCCGTATGAAACGGCAGGAGGGGCGCAATGTTTCCGTGCGTCCCTCACCTTTCGGGGAGAGTGGAATGAACTGGTTAACCAGTCTTAATGCCAGGTTGTCACGGATGGCGATGTACATCGCCGTGACGGCCTTGCTCAGCATTACTGCGCTTGTTCTGTTTGGCGTGGTGATGCGCTACGTGTTTCATGACGCACCACCCTACGTGGAGCAGCTCGCGCTGATCCTCGTGATTTCGGTGGCGATGTTTGCAGCCTCGGCCGGTGTGCGGGAAGCCGGCCACATCGGGATGGATTCATTGGTGGTGATCCTGCCGAAGAAGGCGCAGTTCGCTATCGGCGTCATTGTCGGCCTTCTCAGCGTCCTGTTCGGCGCTGTGCTGTTTGCCGGCAGTCTTCAGATGGCCATGGCCGTCTACAACAACATGATTCCTACGCTGGGAATCTCGGAGGCGGTGCGGTACACGCCCTGCGTCATTGCAGGCGTGCTCATCGTGCTGTTCTCGATCGAGCATCTCATCGCCATGTTCACCGGCAAGGAAGTGGAGCCATCATGGTACTAGCCGTCCTTTCTCTGAGCTTTCTGCTCTTCCTGCTGCTTGGCTTGCCGGTCGCCTTTGCGATTGCCCTGAGTTGCATCCTGGCCTTCATCATGGAAGGTCTGCCTTTTGCCACTGCATTCCAGTCGATGGTTTCGGGCATGAACGTATTCTCGTTCCTGGCCATACCGTTTTTCATCTTCTCGGGCGAAATCATGCTTCACGGCGGTATCGCCGAGAAGATCGTGAACTTTGCGCGCAATCTGGTCGGACACTGGCGCGGTGGTCTGGGCATGGCCAACGTCATGGCGTGCACGCTTTTCGGTGGGGTCTCCGGCTCGCCTGGTGCTGACGTTTCGGCCATGGGCGGCGTGATGATCCCGATGATGAAGAAAGAGGGCTACAGCGCCGACTACGCGGTCAACGTCACGACGCATGCGGCACTAACCGGCGCGTTGATGCCGACCTCGCACAACCTCATCATCTATGCCTTCGCCGCTCAGAGCGCGAGCGGCTTGGTCAATGGCAAGATGGTGCGTGGCGTGTCGATTGGCGACCTCATGTTCGCCGGTTTGCTACCTGTCGTCTGCCTGATGGGGTGCATGCTGTTCGCCGCCTACTGGGTTGCCGTCAAGAATGGCTTCCCGAAGCGCGCCGACGGTAGCGCCTCGCTGAGCGTCTTCCCCGGCTGGAACGCCGTGTTGATGTCCTTCGTCGCGGCCTTGCCGGGTCTGTTCGTCGTTGCCATCATCCTGGGCTGCATCATCGGCGGTGTAACCACTGCGACCGAGGCCGCCGGTATTGCCGTGTGTTATTCGCTGCTGCTGACCTTCGTGGTCTACCGCACGATGAACTGGAAGAAGCTGATGCTGGCCTCTGCCAAGGCAGCCAAGACCACAGGCATCGTGCTGCTGCTGATCGGCGTGTCTGCCATCCTTCAATGGCAAATGGCCTTTCTCGAGCTGCCGGAGTTGACGGCTGAGCTGTTGCTGCGCGCGACCGACAATCCGCTGGTGATGTTCGCGCTGATCAACATCATCCTGTTCCTGCTCGGCACCTTCATGGATATGGCAGCCACCATCCTGATCTGCACACCGCTGTTCCTTCCGCTGGCCATGCAAATGGGCATGGGCCCGGTGCAGTTCGGTATGGTGCTGCTGCTCAATTGTGCGCTGGGTCTCAATACCCCGCCGGTGGGCACCGTGCAGTTCATCGGCTGTGCCATCGGTGGCGTGTCGGTGGGGCAGGTAATGCGCACCATCACGCCGTTCTATCTGGCCTTGGTCGTTGCGATGGCCGTGGTGACCTACGTCCCCGCCTTCTCGACCTGGTTGCCCAGCCTGATCACCGGGCACACAGTGTTGTAGAACGTACCGACCCACGCAGCATCGCTGCGTGGGTCGTCCGTCCGCCGCCCCCGCGAGGAGTCCGCTGCAATGAGTCGTCCCCACCCTCTCACGCCCGCGCTCATCACGCCCGCGCTCATCACCACCGGCGCAGAGTCCAACGATCAACTTCTTTACTTCACCAGTTCCAGCCTGTCGGCCGACGACAGTTGCCTGGTGTTCATCAGTGACCGCAACGGTCATCCGAACCTGTACCTCAAGCGTCTGCCCGATGGCCAAGAGCAGCAGCTCAGCGCCAATACCGAGGGCACGCTGAAGTCCTATGTCTACTTCAACGGCAACCCGCGCCGTGGCTTCGGCAAGGCCAGCGTCAGCTTCGACGCCGTCGGCCGCAAGCTGTACTACCTGCAAGGCGACGACATCGTCTGCTGCACGCTCGACGGAAAGCGTCGAGTGGTCGGGCAGATTCCGGCTGACCAGGTGACCGCCTTCACACACGTTTCTGCTGATGGCACGCGTCTATGCATTCCGACTACAGACGCAAGGGCGCTGGAAGCCGACAGCTTCATCGATGACAGTCCTGGTTACAGCGTGGGCGACGGTGAGAAGAAGAACGAGGTGATCGCCGACAAACCGGACTACGACATCGATGCGCGCGTACAGGAAGAGAACCTCAACTCCTGGTTGAATGTTTATGACACGCAGAGCGGAGAGTTACTCAAGCGCGAGCGAGTCAATCGAGCCTGGATCACGCACGTGCAATTCAGCCCGGTCGATCCGGAGGTGATCCTCTATAACCACGAGTGGCCCGGCGACTGTGGCATCCGTCGTATGTGGATCTGGAACGGCCGCGAGCATATCCGCCTGCGCTGCGAAGGCGAAGGCCGGGCGCGCGGCGACTGGACCTGCCACGAAATGTGGGAAGCCGACGGCAGCCACATCATCTATCACGGCAAATACGAGAACGGTCTGGCTTACATCGGCCGGGTCGACCCGCAGGGCCTCAATCCGGTGGAGATCCCCTTGCCTGCGGCCTATCACCGCTATGGTCATTTCACTGCCGGTAACCGTCATGGCAACTGGCTGGTCTCCGACGGTTACTACCACCCCGACGGTGTGCCGGAGAACGAAAACTGGGGGGGTGAGTGGATATGTGTGCAGAAGGTTGACTGGGCGCGCGGCCGCATCGAATGGCTACCGCTGTGCCCGCACCGCTCCATCTGGGACTGCCAGGACAGTCATCCGCACCCGATCTTCAGTCATGCCGACGACGCCATCTTCTTTACTTCGAATGCCAGCGGCCGTCGTGCTGTCTACCGCGTCCGTGTGCCTGCCTGAGCCACGCCGATACGATCCATTTCTATCAGGATGAGAATCCCGCCATGAAACGCATCACACAGTTCGACGCTCTCCCTGCTGACGTCATTCGCCCTCGCTACGATCGCCAGGCCCTGAAGATACGCATCGCGCACATCGGCTTCGGCGCCTTTCACCGCGGTCACCAATCTGTTTATGCCGATGTCTTGGCGCAGGAGCATGGCAGCGACTGGGGTTACTGCGAGATCAACCTGATCGGCGGTGAGCGTCAGATTGCCGATATCCGCGAACAAGACCTGCTGTTCACTGTGGCGGAAATGGCGCCCGGCCAGTGGAACAGCCGCGTTGTGGGTGTGGCACGTCAGGCGCTGCATGCGAGCGTCGACGGCCTCGAAGCGGTGTTCGACGCCTTGTGCGGCCACGACGTGGCCATCGTCTCGATCACCGTAACCGAGAAGGGCTATTGCCACCATCCGGCCAGCGGTCAACTCGACCAAGGCCATCCCCTGATCCAGCATGACATGGCTCACCCCGGCGCTCCGCAGTCGACCCCCGGCGTCATCGTCGAAGCCCTGCGCCGTCGCCGCGCACGCGGACTGGCGCCCTTCAGCGTCATGTCCTGCGACAACATGCCTGAGAATGGCCATGTCACGCACAACGTGGTGGTCGGCCTGGCGCGCGCGCAAGATCCAGAGCTGGCGGAATGGATCGACGCCCATGTGAGCTTCCCGTCCACGATGGTCGACCGCATCGTTCCCGCTGTGACGCCCGACACACTGGCCAAGGTTCGCGGGCTGCTGGGCGGCATCGACGACCCCGCCGCAGTGGCCGGCGAGCCCTTCCGACAGTGGGTCATCGAGGACAAGTTTGTGGCTGGTCGTCCGGCCTGGGAGAAGGCCGGCGCCGAACTAGTCGCCGACGTGTTGCCTTACGAGGAAATGAAGTTACGCATGCTCAACGGCAGCCACAGCTTCCTCGCCTACCTGGGCTACCTGGGCGGTTACGCGCACATTTGCGACTGCATGGAAGACGCCGACTACGCCAGCGCAGCGCGCGCGCTAATGGTGCAAGAGCAGGCCCCTACCTTGCGTGTGAGCGGGGGGGACCTGGCGGCCTACGCTGATCTGCTCATCGAGCGCTATCGCAACAACGAGCTCAAGCACCGCACCTGGCAGATCGCCATGGACGGTAGCCAGAAACTGCCGCAGCGCATGCTTGACTCGATCCGCTGGCATCTCGCCCGCGGTAGCCGCTTTGATCACTTGGCGCTAGGCGTGGCGGCGTGGATGCGCTATGTCGGCGGCATCGACGAGAAGGGCCAGCCCATCGAGATCAGCGATCCCTTGCGAGAGGCGATCGCCGCCAAGGTAGCGGGTAGCACCGAAGGCAGCGCACGGGTCCGCGCATTGTTATCACTGGCGGCCATCTTCGGCCAGGACCTGCCCGCGAACGAGGCCTTCGTGAATGCCGTGAGCCGTGCCTACGAATCGTTGCTGACTGTCGGTGCGCGCGAGACCGTGCGCAGACTCAATCGCCACCAGGGCTGATCTACAGCCTTCCCGAATCCAACTCTGATACCGAAAAGTAGAGCAATCATGAAGATCAAGAATGCCGAAGTATTCGTTAGCTGCCCGGGACGCAATTTTGTCACCGTAAAGATCACCACCGAAAGCGGACTCACCGGCGTGGGCGACGCCACGCTCAATGGACGCGAGCTACCCGTGGCGTCCTACCTGCGTGATCACCTGTGTCCGCAGTTGATCGGGCGCGATGCTCATCAGATCGAAGACATCTGGCAGTACTTCTACAAGGGTGCCTACTGGCGCCGCGGCCCCGTCACCATGTCGGCGATCTCGGCCATTGATATGGCGCTGTGGGATATCAAGGGCAAGGCCGCCAACATGCCGGTTTACCAGTTGCTGGGTGGCGCCTCGCGGACCGGCGTCATGGTCTACTGCCACACCACCGGCCATACCATTGACGAAGTGCTGGACGACTACGCCAAGCACCAAGAGCAGGGCTACAAGGCGATCCGCGTGCAGTGCGGCGTGCCCGGCATGAAGACTACCTATGGCATGGCCAAGGGCAAGGGCAAGGCCTACGAGCCCGCCACCAAGGGCGTCTTCCCGGAAGAACAACTCTGGTCCACCGAGAAATACCTGGACTTCACGCCCAAGCTCTTCGACGCAGTGCGCTCGCGCTTTGGTTTCGAGGAACATCTACTGCACGACATGCATCACCGCTGCACACCGATCGAGGCCGCCCGTTTCGGCAAGGCTGTCGAGGACTATCGCCTGTTCTGGCTGGAAGATCCGACACCCGCCGAGAACCAGGAGTGTTTCCGTCTGATCCGCCAGCACACCGTTACGCCGATCGCGGTTGGCGAGGTTTTCAACAGCATCTGGGACTGCAAGCAGCTTATCGAAGAACAGCTCATCGACTACATCCGCGCCACCATCACTCATGCTGGTGGCATCACCGGCATGCGCCGCATTGCCGATTTCGCATCGCTTTACCAAGTGCGAACAGGCTCGCATGGCCCGTCCGACCTGTCGCCGGTATGCATGGCTGCGGCCCTGCACTTCGATATGTGGGTGCCCAATTTCGGCGTGCAGGAATACATGGGCTACTCGGAGCAGATGCTGGAAGTCTTCCCGCACAACTGGACCTTCGACGATGGCTACATGCATCCCGGCGACAAGCCAGGGCTGGGCATCGACTTCGACGAGAAGCTGGCCGCGAAGTACCCCTACGAACCGGCCCATCTGCCGGTTGCACGCCTGGAGGACGGCACCCTCTGGAACTGGTAAATACACGCGGGGCTACTACGGCCGATTGGCGCTCCACCTCTCGGATAGTCTAGAGCCCACCTGACTGACAGCCCTTTCGCTGCGGCCGCACGGACAGTTCAGTTGCTGATCTGCTGCGACCGCAGTCTGGTAAGTCAGGTCACATCGTCTTGCTCTTTGATCATCGCCACCCTCGTGCGAAACGATTCACGTGGAAGCGCCGTACGCACACTACTGACGACAGCAAGCGCGTGCCTCTTGCACGGGTGGGTATTTGACTGTGCCATACGAACAAAACACACCGCAGTCGCCTGACTTCGGGCGGAGCAAGGCCCGGCACGCGCCGCATTGATGAAAGTAGATGCAGGCGTCGGTCGGCATCACCTCAAGCGATGCATGTCCGCAATGCGGGCAGGTCAAGGTGGGCTCGAATCGCAATAAGAAGCTGTTCACGATCTCTGTAAAACCATCGTCATCCCGGCGAAAGCCGGGATCCAGATCACACGCCCGGTACTGGATCCCGGCTTTCGCCGGGATGACGAACTTTTTTTTGCGGCGTTTCAAGAATATGCCAGCCCTATTTCACGAGTTTCCAAAGATCGTGAACAGGTTCTAAGGGCTGCATTGATGGTTCCTCGCAGAACTTATAGTGCGCGGCAGCTTGATCTGCGTTCAGTCAGGCCAGGCCGCAAACCATCAGGCCCGCTTCACGCGTCGCGCCCGCGCGATGAAGTAGCCGATGCCGAGCACGATGAACCACACAGGCGTCACAAAGAGTGCGGTGCGCGTATCTTCTTCCAGCAGCAGCAGACACAGCACGAAGGCGAAGAAGGCGAGGCACGCCCAGCACATCGCCACGCCGCCCGGCATCTTGAAATGCGAGGCCGCGTGCAGCTCGGGGCGCTTCTTGCGATAGGCGATGTAGGACAGCAGGATGATCGACCAGACGAAGATGAAGCAGACCGCCGAGATCGTGGTGACCAGCGTGAACGCCTCCATCAGGTTCGGCCGCGCGTAGATCAGCAGCACGCCGCCGAGCAGGCAGATGCACGAGAAGATCAGGCCGCGCGCCGGTACGGCGTAACGCGACAGATGCGCGAAGACGCGCGGTGCGTCGCCTTCTTCTGCCAAGCCGAACAGCATGCGGCTCGTTGAGAAGATGCCGCTATTGGCCGAGGACGCCGCAGAGGTCATCACGACGAAATTGATCAGGCTCGCAGCGGCGGGCAAGCCGGCCAGCACGAAGAGTTCGACGAAGGGGCTCTTGTCCGCGTGGACCTGCGTCCAGGGCGTCACGCACATGATCGTGATGAGGGCGAGTACATAGAACAGGATGACGCGGATCGGGATCGCATTGATGGCGCGCGGCAGCGTCTTGTGCGGGTCGCGCGTCTCGGCGGCCGCTGCGCCGACGAGTTCGATGCCGACGAAGGCGAATACCGCGATCTGGAAGCCGGCGAAGAATCCGAAGATGCCCTTGGGGAACATGCCGCCATCGGCCCACAGATGTTGCGGCGAGGCGACCGTGCCCGTTGGCGACGTGAAGCCTGTCACAACCATGTATCCACCGATCAGGACCAAGCCGACGATTGCCACGATCTTGATCATCGCGAACCAGAATTCGAGCTCGCCAAACAGTTTCACGTTAACCAGGTTCAGGCCCAGTAGCAGCACGATGCAGGTGAGTGCCGGTATCCATTGCGCCAGATGCGGGAACCAGAATTGCGCGTAGCCGGCGATGGCCACGACATCGGCCATGCCGGTGACGACCCAGCAGAACCAGTAGGTCCAGCCGGTGAAGAAGCCGGCCCAGGGGCCGAGCAGGTCGAATGCGAAATCAGCGAAGGACTTGTAGGCCAGGTTCGATAGCAGGAGCTCGCCCATCGCGCGCATCACGAAGAAGCACATGATGCCGATGATCATGTAGACGAAGATGATGGAAGGGCCGGCGAGGCTGATGGTCTTGCCCGAACCCATGAAAAGCCCGGTGCCAATTGCACCGCCAATAGCGATCAGCTGGATGTGCCGATTGCTCAAGCGCCGCTGCAGATGGTCTTCTTCGTGCTGGACCGCCGGGTTCTTGTTCATTCTTTCTCTTCCATTTGACAGAGCCGTCGCCTGCGTGGCGTGTAGATTCGCCCAGATCGACGCAGTGACAAAGCGTCGCGACGGAGAGATGACGCAATAGTTGACCTGGGTTAACCGGCTCGAATGAAGTCCTGTCGATCTGCCGTGACGCGTAGATCAGGCTGGGGCGTGCGTGGTGTTGTGCGCCATGCGGTCAGGCGGCGAAACTGGCAACTCAATAGTGCATTTCGATCGTAACGATCTGTCCTGCACGCTCGACCGTGAAAGCGCTGTCTTCAAAGGACGGTGGGCCGATGACCTTGGGATTGTTCGAGAGGCCATAGCCTTCGAGTGGAAACATTCCCATGCGCAGATCGAGTTTGCCGTTGGCATTTTCGTCGTGGTACGCCATGACTGCGTAGCGGCCTGCAGGCAGATCGTCGATGCGTGCTCGCATTTCGCCCGGGTGCGCTGGCAACTCCACCACCTTGGCCGCTTGCGCTTCCTTGCGGAAGCTGGCCGGCACGCTGTACAGACCGATGCGTACCGCTCCTGTCGCAGAGCGCACGGGCGCGATGACGATCTCGAAGGGTATGGGCGGTACCGCCAGCGTTTGCGCGCTGGCGCTGAGCGCGAGAGGCAGAGCGACGAGGGTCGCCAGAAAACGCATAGTGCTGGGCAGCATCGTGTCGCTCCAGGTCAAAAATCGGACTGCCCAT
This sequence comes from Rhodocyclaceae bacterium, assembly GCA_035456105.1. GTDB lineage: Bacteria > Pseudomonadota > Gammaproteobacteria > Burkholderiales > Rhodocyclaceae > Viridibacterium. Next base: position 127,579 of record DATIDV010000022.1, read on the forward strand.
GCATTGATGAGGTGTGCATATTCCGGGCGTGGTATTCCGTGCGGTTTGGGTGATTCAGCTTGCAGTCCAGGGCAAGGTCGCCCGCTTGTGTACCGATAGCGGGACCACGCCGTACTCAGCGTCAGTCACATTATCCATCATGCTGCATGCGGCGACCTGTAGCTGGCGTGCTTCGATGCGCGCGTGGCGCTTGGCGAGCAAGTCAGCGCGCTCGACCATCGGTGCCTGATCCGGGACGAGCAGGTCTCCACGCTGAAAAGCAGTTGTGTCCAGCAGGTCGATGCGGCGATCGGAAAGTTGCACCCATAGCAGGTCGCCATCGACCAGCGCGCCGATGCCTCCGCCCTCGTAGGCTTCCGGCACCATGTGGCCCACGCAGGCGCCCTTGGTGACGCCGGAGTAGCGGCCGTCGGTGATCATGATCGAGGTCTTCTCGACCACGCCGTGGTGGCGCAGGTTCTGACTGGGGGCGAACATCTCGGGCATGCCGAAGGCCTTCGGGCCTTGACCGGCGATGACGAAGGCGAAAGCCAGCGTGCCTTGTTCGATCATCGTGCGCACGTCCTGATCGGCCGGTGCGCCGTTGAAGCGGCGCAAAGCGGCGAGCAATTCCGGCGTGAGCGCGGGCAGCGAGGCCAGGCGCTCGACCAGATTGGTGGCGCGCATTTCCTCGTTGCAGTCGATCTCGTTCTCGTAATAACGCACGAGAAAGACGCGGCCGTTGAAGCGGTTGTAGGAGTCGGTCGACATGCCGGCGACCTTGAGCGTGCAGGAGGAGAAGAAGTTGCCGCGCATCACGTCGGTGCCGGAAATGGCGCGGATCGGCTGGATGCGGATGATTGATCTTTCCTGCGGCAGCTCAGGCGAGACCGCCACCGGGATTGCCGCCACGCGCTGGCGCCAGGTGAGGCCGGCAACGGTCGGCGCATCGAGATCCATCGGCACGCCCAGATCAGCGAGCGCCTTGAACAGGCTGGTCATGCCATGGTGCAGGCCGGCAGCGGCCTGCTGGGCGAGCACGAAGGTGTCGCGCCCCTCGGTCAGGCTGTGGGCGAAGATGTCCGGCACGGCGTGCGAGTCACGCACACGGGCGTAGTCGAAGAGCGACACGTCAAAGCCGGCATGGCGCATCACGCAGGGCATGTGCAGCATCAGGTTGGATGAGCTGCCGGTCGCACCGTGTATGCGTATCGCATTCGCGTAGTTTTTCTCCAGCAGCGAGCACACCGAGTATTCAACCTTGTTGAACATGCGGAAGAGCAGGTCGACGTTGTGCTGCACGATGTCTGTCGTCGCTTCGTCGGTCAGCAACTCGGCCTCGGCGGGGACGAAGCCGAGCGCGGCCACCAGCGTGCGCGAGGAATTGCCGGTGCCGTTGAAGGCGCAGATGCCACCCTTTTCGTCACAGGTTGCCGCAGCCAGTTCATTGAGGATCTGCTCGGCCTCCGCATGGCTCACCAGCCCTTTTTCTTCGGCGCGCATGAGCAGACCCAGGAAGGCTTCGTCGGACGAACACTGCAGGATGTAGTGACAGTTTTCCTCGATGTCGTCGGAAAGCTGGCGGTCGTCCGCCGCCACGGCGGCATCCTGGATCGCCTGCAGTTTCTGGCGCGTGCGTTTGGGAATGCTGCCGCCTTTCAATACATGCGCTGGCACGAAGATCGCCCACACCGGCGCGGTGCCGCGCTCGGGCTGGCGGCGTGCACGGTCGGCCGAGGCGAGGCCGGAGAGGATGCCGGTCGGGGTCTTGTCGCAGCCCGACAGCACATAGGCCGCGTGATAGCTGTGGCCTTCGAAATTGATGTTCAGGGCCATCGCCGTGTGATTGCGCGAGGCCAGTGAATAGCTCTGGCCGATATTGCTCTGCGCGGTGCCGTCGCAGATCACCGGGATGCCGAAAGTGAAGGGCACGCCACCGTTCTGCCAGATGCGTGCCGCGGCGCGCAGGGTGTGTTCGTAGTCGAACATGTGCGCCGGGTGGTCCGGCGAGCCCTGAACGATGGCCACGCGGGGGCGGTTGGTAGCCAACCTCGTCACGATCGCCTCCAGCGAGTAATCACCCAACCCCGCCCCCAGCCCGACAGAGCCGGCCTCGTTGACGAGGAAATCATCCGCCCGGCGCAGCAGCCCGCGCACAGTGATCGGCTCGTTGGCCAGCCCCTGAATACAGCTGCGATAGGGGTTGTAGGCCTCTTCGATGAAGAGATCAGCGAATTCGGAGTTCACAACGGGGGGCTTGTTCATGGCGCGTCCATTAAGCGAGGCAGCAAGAGCGGATCTGCTTTGGAATGCTGCGTTTTGACGATTGTAGTACAGCCGTGTGGTATTTGACGTATAAGCAATAATACTTATAGGCTTATACATAAATCTTGTTCTACAGTTCATCAGCGGCCAGTCTGGGTGAGCCGACACCTGACGGCAAAACCGATAAAACCAAAAGGAGGCTTCCCGTGAAACGCTTTGTTCCCGTGCTCGAAAGGGGCGTCGAGTGGCTTATGGCCCTGGCCCTGGGCGTGATGGTGGTGGCCGTCGGCGCCAATGTTGTGTTGCGCTACGTTTTTGGCACCGGCATGCCGGCTGCCGAAGAGATCTCGCGTCTGATGTTCGTGTGGATGATCTTTCTCGGCGCCATCCTCGCCCTGCGTCGTGGCGCGCATCTGGGCATGGAGATCCTTCAGGCGCGACTGCCACGTGGCGTGCGCCGAGCCTGCGCGATCGTCAGCCACTTGTTGATCCTCTACGCGCTGTGGCTGTTCCTCGAAGGCAGCTGGGCGCAGACGGTGATCGGTCTGCACACTTACTCCACGGTGCTCGGCTTCCCGATGGCCTATATGGCTTCCGGAGGGCTGGTCTGTGCCCTTGCGATGCTACCCATGGTCGCCCTGAACCTGTGGCGCATCGTCACGAATCATCCTGCCGCACGCGTTCCGGGCGAGACCCCGGTTGAGCATCACACCGGCGAAACCGAACCCGAAGTCAGCCAATAAAAAGGACGCCTGATCATGACTCTTGCCATTTTCCTCGGCTCCCTGCTTGGCCTGATGCTGCTGGGCATGCCGATCGCCTTCACGCTGATCCTGACCGGCGTGGTCCTCATGTTCCATCTGGATTTCTTCGACGCCCAACTGGTCGCGCAGAACCTGCTCTCGGGGGCTGACAGCTTCCCGCTGATGGCTGTGCCTTTCTTCATTCTTGCCGGCGAACTCATGAATGCCGGCGGCATCTCACGGCGCATCATCGATCTGGCCGTGACGCTGGTCGGTCACATCAAGGGTGGTCTGGGCTACGTCACCATCGGCGCGGCGGTGCTGCTGGCCAGCCTGTCCGGCTCGGCGATTGCCGACACGGCGGCACTGGCCACCCTGCTGGTGCCGATGATGCGTAACCACGGCTATCCGGTGCCGCGCTCGGCCGGCTTGATTGCGGCCGGCGGGATCATCGGCCCGATCATTCCGCCGTCGATGCCCTTCATCATCTTCGGCGTCACCACCAACACCTCGATCACCAATCTGTTCCTTGCCGGCATCGTGCCCGGCTTGCTGATGGGCGTGGCGTTGGTCGTCGTGTGGATGCGACTCGCCAAGAACATGGATGTCACGCCGCAACCCAAAAGCACCTGGGGCGAGCGCGGTCAGGCTGTGGTCAAGGGTCTGTGGGCGCTGATGCTGCCGGTGATCATCCTTGGTGGCTTGCGTGGCGGTTTCTTCACGCCGACAGAAGCGGCCGTGGTTGCTGCAGCCTATTCGATGTTCGTGGCGATGGTCGTCTACCGCGAAGTCACGTTCAAGCAACTGGTGCAGTTGTTGATCGATGCGGCCCGCACCACCAGCACGGTGATGTTCCTGTGCGCTGGCGCGCTGGTGTCGTCTTACATGGTCACCTTGGCCGATCTGCCACAGCAGGTCACCGAATTCCTCGGCCCGCTGATGCACGACCCGCGCCTGTTGATGGCCGCGATCATGTTGCTGCTGCTGGCTGTGGGTACGGTGATGGATTTGACCCCGACCATTCTCGTCATGGGCCCGGTGCTGATGCCGATTGCCCTGAAGGCGGGCATCGATCCGACTTATTTCGGCGTCATGTTCGTGCTGGTCGGCACCCTTGGCCTGATTCATCCACCGGTGTGCACCGTGCTCAACGTGGTGTGTGGTGTCGCCAAGATTTCACTCGAAAGCGCGACCAAGGGGATCTGGCCCTTCCTGCTGGTCTACATCGTCCTGATCGCGCTGTTCGTTGCGTTCCCCGGGATCATCACCGTTCCGATGACCTGGTATCACTAACCATTTTTCATCCGCTGGAGGAATCATGAGCCGTATCTTCAAAACCCTGGCCATCAGCCTGGCCATTGCCGGCACCATTGCGTCCGCGCAGGCTGCCGACTTCAAATCACGTATCGTGCGTTTCGGATACGGCTTGTCGGAAGACAGTAATCAGGGCCGAGCGGTGAAATATTTTGCCGACGAAATGGGCAAGCTTTCCGGTGGCAAGTGGAAGGTCAAGGGCTTCGGCTCTGCCAGCCTGGGCAGTGATCCGCAAATGCAGAACGCGCTGATCGGTGGCGCACAGGAAATCATGGTGGGCTCCACGGCGACCCTGGTCGGCATCGTCAGCGATTTCGGGGTGTATGACCTGCCCTTCGTCTTCGCCAATGAGAAGGAAGCCGACACCATCCTCGACGGCCCCTTCGGCCAGAACCTGATGGCCAAGCTGGAACCTAAAGGCATGGTCGGCCTGACCTATTGGGAAAATGGCTTCCGCGACCTGACGAACTCCAAGCGCCCGGTCAATAAGATGGAGGACATGGCGGGCATCAAGCTGCGCGTGATGCAGAACCCGGTGTACATCGACATGTTCAAGGGCTTTGGCGCCAATGCCGTGCCGCTGGCCTTCTCCGAGCTCTTCACCGCACTGGAAACCGGTGCAGTTGATGGCCAGGAAAATCCGGTGACGACCATCGAGTCCTCCAAGTTCTACGAAGTGCAGAAGTACCTGACGGTCTCCCATCACGTCTACAGCCCGTGGATCGTGACCGTGTCGAAGAAGTGGTATGACTCGCTGTCGGCCGACGAAAAGGCTGCACTGAAGAAGGCCGCCGTCGCCTCGCGTGACTTCGAGCGCAAGGACAGTCGCGAAGCCTCGGCCAAGGCCATGGGGGCGTTGAAGCAGAAGGGCATGCAGATCAACACCATGACCGAGCCAGAGCTGGCCCGCATGCGTGCCACGACCAAGCCGGCCGTCGACAAGTTCGCAGCCGATGGACATGCCCAGGTCGTCAAGGATCTGGACGCCGAGCTGGCCAAGATCCGCAAGTAAGTCTCACCTCCTGGCATCGGGCCGCGCACCGTGGTCCGATGCCTGACTGCTTCCTGCTAGCATTCCGGCTAGCGAAAAACACAGAGAGGCATGCAGTGGCACCCATAACGACGAAGACAGACCGCCTGATTCACGCCTTCGGACGTGACATCGTGCAGGGCGCGCTTGCGCCCGGCAGCGCACTGCCTTCCGAAGCGGAGCTGTGCGAAAAGTACGACACCTCGCGCAACGTGATGCGCGAAGTCATCAAGGTGCTTGCCACCAAGCGCCTGATCGACGCGCAGCGCTATCGCGGCCTGTTCGTGATGCCACGCACGCAGTGGAATTATCTCGATGCCGATGTGCTCGAGTGGGCACTGGAAAACGATGACGATCCAGCGCTGATCGCCTCGCTGATCGAGGTGCGCAGCCTGATCGAACCGGCCATTTCGCGTTGGGCCGCCGAGCGCGCCACCGCGCTGGACCTGGTTGCCATCGAGGAAGCCCTCAATGGCATGAAGGCGCAGACCGCCAGTCGCGACGCCTTCATGGAGGCGGACATCGCTTTTCACCGGGCGATCGTTGCAGCCACCCACAATTTCGTGATCCTGCAATTGGCCGATGCCATCAGCGCCTTGCAACGCGCGATTTTTGACCACACCTATCTGACTGAACCCGAGCACATTGCGCTGACGATCAAGGAACACGGCGACCTGTTCGATATGATCCGCATGAAGAACCCGACTGTTGCCGAGGAGATGGCGCAGGGCATGATCTCGCGCACCGCCAGCCGGGCGCGCACAAATCTCGATAGTGCTGCCGACGCGACGCTCACAAAGCGCAGCTTGGCGAAGAATGGCGCCTGAGCGCTGATTTCCGCGCGCCGAGCCCCAGTAACAGGGGGGATGTATTTTCGCTTATAATTCGAGCGTCTTTAAGGTCGTGGTTGTGGACATAACCGGTTGATTTTAAAAGCGCGAATTTGAAAATTCACGTGTCGGTGATTCAACTCCACGCCAAGCCACCAGAAGCTCCACGGGTTCAGATATTGGCCCGCGACCACGGGTCAAGAAATTGGCCCGTTTTCATTTGTGCTCTGGCTAGGGTCTGTTTACATTCATCCGATGGATCGCGTTGAGGTCTCTGGCTCGCGGCACTGCGTTGCGGCTCCTCGTCAGGGGGTTACCCTGCCGTTGCCGCCGCGCCTTGTTCTGCGCCCAATTCTCCGCGAGCGCGACCGTCGGATGAATGAAAACAGACCCTAGGCATCGTGCGTCCGGTTCAGGCAATGCTGTTGAGCATGTCCAAATCCGGCCAATCTTGTTATAAACGCAACGACCAATCTATCTCTGGCGGATTTGCCTTAGCCGCAAATCTGCTTCGATGCAGCCCATGCAACTTGTCGCTCTCGGCCTGAACCACCATACCGCGCCCATCGCCATCCGCGAACGCCTGGCGTTTCAGCCTGAGCGTCTGGCAGCGGCACTAGGCGAACTGGTCGGTCTGCCGGCGGTGCAGGAGGCGGCGATCGTCTCTACCTGCAACCGCACCGAGCTATATTGCGCGACGCAGGATCCGCAACAGGCGGCCGACTGGCTGGCGAACTACCATCGTTTCGCGCTGCCCGACATTTCCCCCTATCTCTACAGCCTGCCGGACAACGAGGCCGTGCGGCACGTCTTCCGTGTGGCCAGCGGGCTCGACTCGATGGTGCTGGGCGAGCCGCAGATTCTCGGTCAGTTGAAAGAGGCGGCACGCCTGGCGGAATCCGCCGGCACGCTGGGCAGCACCCTGCATCGCCTGTTCCAGAAAAGTTTTTCCGTGGCCAAGGAAGTACGTTCGACGACGGCCATTGGCGAAAGCGTGGTGTCGATGGCGGCGGCGGCCGTGCGTCTGTCCGAGCGCATCTTCGGTGACATGCGCGAGACGCGTGTGCTGTTCGTCGGTGCCGGCGAAATGATCGCGCTGGCGGCCGCGCACTTCGCGGGTTCCTCGCCGCAGCGCATCACCATTGCCAATCGCACGCTGGCGCGTGCCGAGCATATTGCCGAGCGGGTGCGTGGCGAGGCCATCTCGCTGGCTTCGGTCGGCGAGCGTCTTGCCGACTATGACGTGGTCGTATCCTGCACCGGCAGTCCGCTCCCCATCATTGGCTACGGCATGGCCGAGCGCGCGCTCAAGGCGCGGCGTCAGCGCCCGATGGTGATGGTCGATCTGGCCGTGCCGCGTGATATCGAGCCGGAGGTTGCAAAACTGTCGAACGTGTTCCTCTACACAGTCGATGATCTGGTGCAGATCGTCTCCGAAGGCAAGGCGCTGCGGCAGGCCGCCGTGCAGGACGCGGAAGCCATCATCGATCTGGGCGTGCTCAACTTCGTGCAATGGGTCGATGGCCGCGAAGCCGTGCCGACTATCCGTGCACTACGCAGTCACGCCGAAATGATGCGTCAGGAAGAGTTGGCGCGCGCCATGCGGGCCATCTCGCGTGGTGATTCTCCCGAGCAGGTGCTGGAGCAGCTCTCCCGCGGCCTCACCAACAAGTTGCTGCACGGCCCTTCGCAATTCCTCAACCGTGCCGATGTCGACACGGCGGCACACGCGTCGGAGACGATCCGTAATGTCTTCGGTCTCGATTCCGGCCTTGATCCGGCGCGCAGCGACAACAAAGAAAAAGAATGAAACAGAGCATCCGCAACAAACTCGAACAGCTTGCCGAACGTCTCGAAGAACTCGATCAATTGCTGGCGACCGAGACAGCCACTGCGAACATGGATCAGTACCGCAAGCTGTCACGCGAACACGCCGACATCGGCGAGGTCGTGAAGCTGTGGAAGGACTTCCTGCAGGCCGAGGCCGATGAGCGCACGGCGCAGGAAATGCTCGGCGATCCTGAGATGAAAGAGCTCGGCCTGAGCGAGCAGGCGGATGCACGTGCGGCGCAGGCGCGCATCGAAACCGAGCTGCAGGTGGCGCTGCTGCCGAAAGATCCGAACGACGACCGCAACCTGTTTCTCGAAGTGCGCGCGGGTACTGGCGGTGACGAAGCGGCGCTGTTCGCGGGTGATCTGTTGCGCATGTACACCCGCTATGCCGAGCGCCAGGGCTGGCGTGTCGAGATCGTTTCGGCGAGTGAATCCGACCTCGGCGGGTACAAGGAAGTCATCGCGCGCGTGGTGGGCGTTGGTGCCTTTTCCAAACTCAAGTTCGAGTCCGGCGGTCACCGCGTGCAGCGCGTGCCGGTCACCGAGACACAGGGGCGCATTCATACATCTGCCTGCACCGTGGCGGTGATGCCGGAAGCGGACGAGGTGGCCGAGGTGAACATCAACCCGGCCGACCTGCGCATCGACACATTCCGTGCCAGCGGTGCGGGCGGGCAACACATCAACAAGACCGATTCGGCGGTACGCATTACGCATATCCCGACGGGTATCGTCGTCGAGTGCCAGGATGACCGCTCGCAGCATCGCAACAAGGCGCAGGCCATGAGCGTGCTCGCCTCGCGCATCATGGACGCGCAGACGCGCGCCGCGCAGCAGAAGGAAGCTGCGACGCGCAAGAGTCTCATCGGCAGCGGTGATCGCTCCGAGCGCATCCGCACCTACAACTTCCCGCAAGGGCGCATCACCGACCACCGCATCAACGTCACGCTCTACAAGCTCGACTTCGCCATGGACGGCGATATCGGCGAACTGATTGACGCGCTCATTACCGAACACCAGACCGAGCTGCTGGCCGCACTGACCGGCGAGGCCTGAGGTGATGACGTGCCGGAGCGGGAGTTCCGCCCTACGCCCGAGGCTTGCGTGAGCCTGCCCGCCACACTTGGCGAAGCCCTGCAACTGGCGCGCGGGCGCATCGATAGCGTTGATGCGAAGTTGTTGCTGCGTGAGGCGAGTGGCTGCAGCGCGTCGGCGCTGATCGGCTTTCCCGAACGTGGGCTACCCATTGAAGCGGCACAGCGCTTCGTTGATTGGCTGGCGCGTCGCGAGCAGGGCGAGCCAGTCGCACATCTGCTCGGCCAGCGCGAATTCTTTGGACGCATGTTTCGCGTCACGCCCGACACCTTGATCCCGCGGCCGGACACGGAGTTGCTGGTCGAACTCGCGCTGGCTCGGCTGACGCAAGCGACACCGCGTGTGATCGATCTGGGCACCGGCACAGGCGCCATTGCGATATCGGTCGCGCTGGAGTGCCTACATGCCAATGTCACGGCTGTGGACGCCTCGCCCGCCGCGCTTGCCGTGGCGCAGGACAACGCGGCGAAGCTGGCGGCCTCCGTGCGCTTCCGGCATGGCTGCTGGTTTGAGCCCGTCGCGGGCGAGCGCTTCGACCTGATCGTTTCCAATCCACCTTACATCGCAGCCGGGGATGTGCATCTCGCGCAGGGTGATGTGCGCTTCGAACCACGTTCTGCATTGGTGGCGGGCAGCGATGGGCTCGACGACATCCGTCATATCGTCGATGCCGCCCCCGAGCACCTGCAGCCGGGCGGCAGCCTGTTGCTGGAGCACGGCTACGATCAGGCGGACGCAGTGCGCAGTTTGCTGTCGGCGCGTGGTTTTGTGGACGTGCAGTCCTGGCGGGATCTGGCGGGTATCGAACGGGTCAGTGGCGGCAGTCTGGCGAACGCCAACAGACCTTACTGATGCGTGACGTCGCTGACGTCTGAACTGAGGGCTGAATCGTCGTCAGCGGCGATGTTGGCTGACGCAAAGAGAAAGCCGCCACCGCGTTGTTTGATGGCGTACATGGCGACGTCAGCCGCCACGATCAGGGTGGTGAGGTCCTCCCCGTCGCGTGGGAACTGTGCCGCGCCGATGCTCACACCGACCTGCAGCTTCAGTTCACCGACTTCGATGGGCGCGTCGAAGAGGGCCACCACGCGGCGACATAGTGCGTCGGACTGAGGCTGACCCCGCCGGCCCTCGAAGGAAATCAGGAATTCATCGCCACCGAGACGCGCCAGTACGTCTGATTGGCGGCATACCTGCTGGATGCGCCCGCCCATGATCTGCAAGACGCGATCGCCGACGGCGTGACCGTAAGTGTCGTTGATTTGTTTGAAGCCATCGAAGTCGAGCAGGATCAGACCCAAGGGCGTGGCGTTGCGGCGCGCATGTTCGATGCGCCGTTCGAGGTAGGGCATCATGAAGGCGCGATTGGCGAGGCCGGTCAGGGCATCGGTGCTGGCCAGCGTGCGTAACTCTTCTTCAAGTTCCTTCCGGCGCTCGATGTCGCGTGCCAGATCGGTGTTGACGCGCTCCAGCTCCATCGTGCGGTCGCGCACTGCATTTTCGAGTTGCTCGTTTTGCGCGAGGAGGTCGCGTCGCGCTTCGAGCAGACGTTGAACCAGTCTGGCGAAGGCACCGTAAAGGCGGCCGATGTCGTCATTGCTATCGAACTCCGGCAGGTGCGGAATCTGCACCAGGTTGTCCGGCTGGATGCTGTCGGCAGTGCGCACAAGGTTGGACAGAGGACGGCCGATGGCGCGCCAGAAAATGCGTTGCTGGATGACCAGCCCGATGACGAACAGGCCGATTGCGCTGGCCACCAGCCAGCCGACACTGTGCAGCGTCGCGCGCATGACAACGCCATCATCGATGGCGACGATGGCAAAGCCGAGCACCTCGTTCTTGCCGCGCACGACGGGGTAGAGCGCCAGCGTGCCCGACGTTGTGGTCAAGGTCTGTGTGCTGTCGGCTTCGGGGAGTTGTGCGTTACCCGGCCATGCCAGCGGGCCGCTGCCGCTGTGGTAATGCTGTTTGCCCTGAGCGTCAAAGATGGCCGCATCGCGCAGCATCGGGTCGTTGCGGATTACCGCAGCACATTGTTCGTTGAAGCCAAGGAAGTCAGAGAACCCCATGTCCAGGGCGATCAGGCGGCTGGCACGCTTGGCCAGTTCGTCTGCGGCCAGGGTTGCGCGTGAAATGGCGTTGTCGCGCTCCTGATGATGCAGGAAGAACCCGCCCAGTGCGGTAAGCACAGAGGCAACCAGCGCTGCAAAGACCAGCGAGGTCAGGTTGATGCGTAGCGGGAGCGAAAGCGACATTGTCGACGGTGCCTGAGCCTAAGGGCCCCACGTAAAGCGGGTCAGTACCTGGGCGTCGAGCAACACGCTGCTGTTGATGGTGATACCCAGCTTGCGGGCGCGCGCCAGCGAGATCATCGGCTGCCCCTTGGCGGTGGGCTCGGGCGGGATGCTGGAGGGCGAGACCTTGTCGATGAGAATGCGCCGCGCCATGCGACCGGCCAGACGCCCTTGTTCGACACCGGAGACGGTCATGGCCAGCAGGGTGCCACGCTCGACACGCGTGTCCCAGAACGAGAAGTCGGGCAGCTTGCTGTTGTCCGCTGTCCAGTGCAGAACTTCCTCGTAGTCGGCGTACTTGCCGTCAGGCTTGGTGAAACGGAAGACCCCCAGCAAACCGACGGCGTCGACCTTGCCCTGCAGGGCAAGCATGCTGGCCTTGTAGTCCTCGAAGGTTTTCGGCTGCAGCCAGGTAACGACCTCGACGTCCTGGCGGCGAGCCAACTCGGCACGAATGCGCCCGGCGACGCCAACCCAGGTCGGATCGTCATCGAGCACGATGGCGAGGCGCAGTCGCGCAGCGGGTTTGATCTGGCGCAGAAGGTTGAGTGTGCCGGCAAAGTGCTCGCGTTCGAGTACGCCGGTCATGTTCGTGGCCTTGTCGAAGCCGTAGTCCTTGTGTTCCTTGTTCACGCCGGAATACACGAAAGGCGTTTTCGAGTTGATGAACCTGACCGAGACCTCGGCCTGCGCCACATCGTCATTGGTGTAGACCAGGTCGGGCTGCCAGCTTTCAATCAGCTCTATGGCTTCCTTTGCAGCGGCCTTCAGCTGAGCCGCGTCCTTGTGCTTGGCGTCGAGTTCGACGACGCGGATATTGGCATCGGCAACGCCAAGGCCTTCGCGAAAGCCGCGCAGCTGGTCCTGATTCCAGGCCCATTCGCTGCTGTAACTCATGACGTGCACGATCTTCAGTGCTTCGCTCTGCGCAATTGCGGATAAGGTCGCCAGGCATGCGGCAAGCGCGAAATGCAGACAGCTCTTGAATCTCATCCGTACGGCTCGGTCGCGGGTAGACAACATCAGGATATCGGCCGAAAAACCGCATGACTTGAGCACAAAAACGATGCAGCCCGAACATATGTCCGGGCTGCATGGTCATGTGTGGCGGGTTGGCGGCGATGGCGCGAGACGCGCTGCCACCGGTCAGAACATCTGGCTCAGAACGCAGTCATGGCCGGGTAGCGTTCGGTGAAATTGTTGTCCCACCTGAAGTTGGTGAAGGACACGGTGACGGAGACGTCGAGACCTTCGACGAAGTGCCAGCAGCCGACGGGCAGGAACAGGATATCGCCCGGTCCGATGATGGCTTCGAGCACGCGCGCATCACGCATCGCCGGGAAGCGCTCGTAGTCGATCTTGCGACCGTCCACATGCGTGAAGCAGTGTTCGTGGTTGTAGACCTGATTCACTTCACAGGCGGGAATCATCAGTACGCGCTTGCGGCCGATGACCTGCGCCATGAAGTTATTGGTCAGGTCGTGGTGGAAGGGCGTGATCGTGCCGGCCGGGCCGAACCAGAAGAAGCCGCCGGGTGCGTCCGGCGTGAGGTATTCCGGGATCTGCACGATGTCCTGCCATAGACCCGACAGGGCCACACGATTCTGCGAATCGTTATTGGCTGTCATGTAGAAATCGTTTGTCTTGCCGGCATTACGCACGAGGTCGACGTACTCGCCGAAGGGCATGGTCTTCTGGTGTTTGAGCTTGTTCAGCTCGTAGTGCTCGTCGGAATTGCGGCCGAACTGCACCTGCACTTCCTTGTCGCCAAAGCCATTCTTGAAGTAATCGAAATTCCATTTCTGGCGTGCAGGCCAGTCATCCATCATGCCGGTGATGACGACGGGCTGGCCGGCCGCATAGAAATCATTGAGGAAGGCATCTGCCGACAGCTTGTCGATGCGCGGCACTTCAGGCGAGCGCAGATGATTCATGCGGCGCTGGTTGTCGAGAATCCAGTCGTGTTTGGCGAGGCGATTTTTCAGGCGCTGCGCGCCTGCGATGTAGGGGCTGGAAAGCGCCGCATTGACTTCGGTATGTGCATCCGCGACCGACACACCGGCACGCACCAGCGTCTCGAAAAGACCTTGCGGATGGTTGTCCATGATCAGGTTCTCGGCCAGCCAGCGACGCCACTCGTCTGTCATGCGCATGGCGCCGACGGGATTCGATTTCGCGTACATGTGTGTCTCCGTTGTTTTCTTTTTTTGTTTGGGGGCGGCGGTGAGCAGGCCCTAGCCGTACGAGCGTTGCCGCATCCATTTGGTCATGATCCATTTCTCGCCGGCCTGCACGGGCGCACCGCCGTGCAGGGTCATCGGATCGATCTGGCCATGCGCGTTGCAGTAGCGGAAATAGACCGCGCAGCCCTTCTGTGGCGTGACCGAGATGCCTGCGTCGGGGAAGATCGTTTCGCCACCGGCTTCCACGTCGCTGAGGTACATGATCATGGTGCTGACGCGCTGGCCGCCGACGGCGACATGCGTCGAGCTGCCGACTTCGTGCGGCGGGAAGTAGTCGAAGTGCGGGCGGTATTCGCCGCCCACGCCGTAATGCAGGATCTGCAGCCCTTCGCCGTTGGCCAGCGGCCAGTTCATGAGCTTCGCTACGCGATTGTCGATGCGCGTGATGAACTCGTCCTCGCAGCGATCGAAGAAGGTGCCTTCGCTGGTGCGGTTGGCGATGACGTCGTGCTCGCCGGTGATCGGATTGACGGTGGTCGAGCGCTTGAGCTTGTCACGTGAGCGTTCGATGAGTTCGTCGCACTCGTCGTGTGACAACATGTCGCTGAAAATGATGATCTGCGGACGCTCCGAGCGCAGCACGACATTAACCATGCGGTCGCCGGCGTCGATGCGGTTGCCTGCGGCGATGGGCATGGCATCGTACTGATAGGGATTGACGGCGCGCCCGGCGGCGGAGAAGGCGGGGATGAAGGCCGGAGCGGGTGGTGCGACGGGCAACGGAACGTCCGGCGCGAGCGCCTGGGCGACCTTGAAGGTGGCGGTCGCCACATCAATGCCGGCACCGACCATGGCGCCGATCATGGATTCCGGCGAGCAGCCGCGCTGGATATTGTCATTGAGCCAGCTTTGCCAGCCGGAGTCGAACTGTGGCATGTGGAGCGCCCTTGCACGGAAACGGGAGTGGAAATGTCAGCCGGATACGCACTTTGGCGCTGCGGCGTGACGCGGAATCTACTACCCATTATGAAGTTTGTGGATACAACAAACCTCGTGCACTGCAGCACCGGAAAGGGCTATGCGCCGCTGATGCGGCTGTGGAAATGCGGTGGGGCTTAGATGCGGGAGCCGAGTGGTGCGGTCTTGTCGAGCGCCGGACCGAAGGACTCCACCGGAACCGGGCGGCCAGTCAAATAGCCTTGCAGGAGCTGGAAACCGATTTCACGACAGACATTCGCTTCAGCCTCGGTTTCGACGCCTTCGGCGACCGGGATGGAGCCCAGGTCGAGGATCAGGCGCACGAGATCACCCACCACGCGACGCTTGCGTTCACTGGCGCGGTCAATCTCGCGGATCAGTGCCATGTCGAATTTCACGAAATGGGCCGGAGTCTCGCCCAACTCGTTGATGCGCGCCTGACCTGCGCCGAAATCGTCGTACGCGAAGCGCGCACCGATGTCCTTGAGACGCTCGGCCAGAATGCGCATCTGGGCGGTTTCGGTCACTGCGGTTTCGTGGATCTCCACCACCAGATCCATCTCCGGGAAGTCCTGCAGCACGTTTCGGATCGAGTGGTAGAACTCTTCCGTGAAGGTTTCCTTGGGGTGCGTGTTGACGAAAATGGCGTGGCCATTGAGGTGCGGTGCAATGGTGCGCAGGCCATATTCGCGAAAGGCCACGCTCAGTTCGACTTCACGATGCAGTGAAGCGGCCAGCTCGAACAGGCGGATCGGCGAGTTGGGCAGGGGAGGCATCTTGGCGCGCCCGAGCAGCTCATAGGCAAACAGATTGCCATTGCCCGCATGCACGATGGGCTGGGCGGCTCCGGTCAGCCCATGTCCGCCCAACAGGGCGATGAACTCTTCCTCATGCGCGACGAAATATTCCGACAGCATGAAGTCGGGTGAGATGAGCATGGTGTGCGTCGAGGGCGGCGCTACTTCAGCGTCGACCACGTGTTCCTTGAGGCGGAACTCGGCCGTGCCAAAGTGGATGATGTCGCCCACCTTGAGCAGGCAGGAGCCTTCCACGCGCTCGCGATTGACGAAAGAGCCGTTGGTGCTATCGAGGTCGGTAAGCTTGAGGCTGGTGCTGACGTCGAGCGTCAGATAGGCATGCTGGCGGCTGAGGCCAACGGCGGCGATCGCCAGATGATTCTGAGCGTCACGTCCGATGCGGTAAGGCAATTGGTCGATATTGCGTGTGACGATCGAACCGTCTGCAGCAACAGATTCCAGAAACCATTGTCTTTCCACGGCGGGCCGTCCCCTACAGCTGAATGAATGCTCACGAGCCACTGATCAGCGTTGTTGATTGGCCGCTGTGCCCAGTAGATGGCGCGTAGTGTTCAAGTCTAGACGAAGAGCCTTGCTTACGTGCGTGCGCTCGTCCGTTAGATTCTGCGGCGCACAGCAAACGACGCTCTTCATCAATCAGGCGTCGGAATGACATGTTGCCGCCTGTGGCGCATCCATTCTTCGTTGAGGATGGCCCAGCGCTCGTGATCACACCAGCGTCCGCCGATCTTCAGATATTTCGGCGAAAAACCTTCAAGTCTGAACCCTGCGCTTTGTAAAAGAGTGCGTGATGCCAGATTGTCCGGCTGGATATTGGCTTCGATGCGGTGCAGCGCCAGCCTGCCAAAGCCCGCGTTCAAGACCAGCGGCAGGGCGGTACGCATGTATCCTCGGCCGGCGTTGGGCGCCAGCGCGTAGTAGCCCAAATATGCGTTGCAGAAGAGGCCACGCACGATCTGGCTGAAATTGAAAACGCCGACCAGGCTGCGGTCATTACGGCGAATGGCGAGCAGGCTCTGATAATCGTCATAAGCGGATCTCTCCAGCCAGGCTTCAAGGGCCTGCGCGGTAGCCGGTGCCTTGACCCAGGGGCTATGCAGATGTCGGGAGGCTCGCGTTGCACGCAGAAGCGCAGGAATGTCCGCGGCCACGGGAGCGCGCAGCTCGATCCACTGATTGTTCAGCGCAAGCGCAAAAGGAGGCTTGCCCATGCGCGCCTCAATACAGGCGGGCTTCGCCGGGCGGACGTGTCTTGAAGCGCTTGTGCACCCAGTAGTACTGCGCCGGGATCTTGCGCACTTCGCTCTCGATCCAGGCATTCATGCGCGCCGTGTCGGCCTCCACATCCTCGCCGGGAAAGTCTGTCCAGGGTTCGCTGAATTCGCCGACATAGCCACGCCCCCAGGGTTTCATGCGCACCACCAGCGGAATGACGACGGCATTGCCAAGGCGGGCGATGCGTGGCAGGCCCGGAATGGTCGCAGTCTGCACGCCGAAGAAGGGTGCGAAGATCGACTCCTTCGGGCCGTAGTCGAGATCGGGCAGGTAGTAGAAAGGGCGGCCCTGCTTGATGGCGCGCACCGCGCCGCGAATGCCTTCCTGACGCGACAGCAGCAATTGCGAGCGAAAGCGCGTGCGGCCACGCAGCAGCATCTTCTCGAGCAGCTTGTTGAGTTGCGCGGCATACATGCTGACGCAGTCCATCTCCATGGCCATGCGCGCGCCAGCCATGTCGAGGCCCACGAAATGCGGCACCAACATGACCACGCCACGCCCCTCGGCATGCGCTGCACGTACCTTGTCGACACCGGGCAATTCCACCAGGCGACGGATGCGCGCCTCGCTGGCCCACCAGATCACGCCGCGCTCCAGCATGCTGCGTGTCACCGCCACGAAGTTCTGCCGTGCCAGATGACGTCGTTGCGCCATGCTCAGCTCGGGAAAGCACAGGCGCAGATTGGTCATCACGACACGCCGTCGCGGCACCACCAGTACGTACAGGACGTGACCCAGCACCCAGCCGAAGGCAGCCTGCAGCGGAAGAGGCAGCCAGTGCAGCAGCCACATGAAAACGAGAAATAGGCGTGTGAAGAGTTTGGTCACTGTTCGGGTCGTTGTTGTTCTTCAGGACGGGTGTCAGGAGCGGCCACGCCGGCCGGCACCTTGTAGCGGTTATAGCCCCACAGGTATTGCGTCGGGCAGCGCTGGATGAGGTCTTCGATATTGCGGTTGATGATGTGAACACGCTCTTCCAGCGTGCCGACCACCGCTTCCTGCGGTTCCAGGACATGGATGCGCCAGCCGCGACCGACGATACGTTCACCCCAGAACAGCAGAACGGCTGCGTTCTGGACTTCGGAAAGGCGGGCGGCCAATGTCATCGTGTAAGCAGGCTTGCCAAAGAACGGCGACCACTGCCCCTCGCCATTGCCGGGGGCCTGATCCGGCAGCAGCCCGGTGGCTTCGCCCTGGCGCAGTGCCTTGATCAGCCGTCGCACGCCGCCAAGGTCGGCCGGCGCGAGTTTGATGTGGCCCTGCTGGCGACCTGCGCGCAGGATGGGCTCGATGACGCTCTGCTTGGGTGGCCGGTAGAGCACGGTCATCGGCATGTGTTCGCCAATGTAGAGCGAGACGATTTCAAAGCAGCCCAGATGTGGCGTCAGGGCCAGCACGGCACGCCCTTCGGCACGCAGCGCTTCCACCTTCTCCCAGCCCACAATCTCGACGACATGCCCCAGGACTTTCGGCAATGGCCGCTGCCAGATGTAAGGCAGTTCGAACATCATGCGGCCGGTTTCCATGGCGGCATTGCGCAGTTCGGCCGATGTGGGCGCGCGCCGCAAGGCCAGCCCCATATTGTTGCGCATGCGCAGCCGGTAACGACCGGAGAGGCGGTAGGTCAGCCAGCCACCGATAGCGCCCATGCGGTGCAGGGCGGGGAGCGAAAAGTGGCCGAGCCAGCGGAACAGGTTTGAGATCAACACGTGTGCAGTTGGATGGCGGGCAGCGTGAGGGCTGGAAAGCGGACCGGAAAGAGCATTGGAGTTGTCGTTTGACTGATCTGGGTATTCTGCCTGCAGGATCGATAATTCTGCTTCTGGCCGTTCTTCAGGCTCGGCCGCGAGAGGCCGCAAGGCCGACATCCATTTTAATTCAAGGCCGTGGCCTGGTAGCCAATTGATTTCACATGCCTTGCGCTAACTGCGCCCTAACCGGACGGATGCTTGAACAGGGCACGCCCGGCGCGTTATGATCCGCACTCGCCGAGTTAAAGACAACTTGCAGGGCGTGGGCCGACCAGCCAGATTTCCGGATCTGACGGGTCATGCCGAAATGCTGCTAAAGCGTCGTCCGCTCGAACCCCGGAGTCGGCCGCGCCGATGAATCCGGGGTTTTTTCGTTTCAGGAGCAGACATATGAGCAATGAATTCCTTTTCTCTTCCGAGTCAGTCTCGGAAGGCCATCCCGACAAGGTTGCCGACCAGATTTCCGATGCGGTGCTGGACGCGATTCTCGCCGTCGACCCGCGCGGTCGCGTGGCTTGCGAGACCCTGGTGTCCACCGGTCTCGTCGTGATCTCGGGCGAGATCACCACCAACGCACATATCAACTATCGCGAGATTGCACAGGACGCCGTGCGCCGCATCGGCTACGACAATTCCGACATCGGTTTTGACTACAAGAGCTGCGCCATCCTGACGGCCATCAACCGCCAGTCTTCCGACATCGCCCAGGGCGTGAACGAAGGTGAGGGCATCGATCTGGATCAGGGCGCGGGCGACCAGGGCCTGATGTTCGGCTATGCCAGCAACGAGACACCAAGCCTCATGCCGCTGCCGATCTACTATGCGCATCGCATCATGCAGCGTCAGGCCGAAGTGCGTAAGGATGGCCGCCTGCCTTGGCTGCGTCCTGACGCGAAGAGCCAGCTGACGGTCAAGTACGTCGACAACAAGCCGGTCGCCATTGATACCGTCGTTGTCTCCACGCAGCACAGCCCGGATGTTTCGCACTCGCAGCTGTCTGAAGCCGTGATCGAGGAAATCATCAAGCCCGTGCTGCCGAAGGAACTCATCACCGGCAATGTGCGCTATCTGGTGAACCCGACCGGCCGCTTCGTCATCGGCGGCCCGCACGGCGATTGCGGCCTGACCGGCCGCAAGATCATCGTCGATACCTACGGTGGCATGGGCCGCCACGGTGGCGGTGCGTTCTCGGGCAAGGATCCATCCAAGGTTGATCGCTCGGCTGCCTATGCCGCCCGTCACGTGGCCAAGAACCTGGTGGCCGCTGGCGTTGCAGATCGCATCGAAGTGCAGGTCGCTTATGCCATCGGCGTGGCCAAGCCTGTCTCGCTGTCGGTCAACACCTTCGGCACGGGCAAGATCGCCGATGACAAGATCGTCGCGCTGATCGAGCGTCATTTCGACCTGCGTCCGAAGGGCATCATCCAGTCGCTCGACCTGCTGCGCCCGATCTACTCGAAGACGGCGGCGTACGGCCACTTCGGTCGCGACGAGCCGGAGTTCACCTGGGAGAGCACGAACAAGGCTGCTGCGATTCGCGCTGACGCGGGGTTGTAAGACACAGTATCCGCACGCGCGCGTGCGAAATGAAAAAGGGATGGCATGCGCCATCCCTTTTTTTCTGGCCGAGCGACATGCTGAGTCAGTCAGCTCTTGTACAAGGGCTCGAGTACGCTGTCGCTCGCAGTTGGCGTCGGCCCGGTCGCAGCTTGTTGTTGCTGGAACAGATCCCACAAACGCTCGCCATGCCATGTTCCCGTGATGTTGGCGTAGAGATGACGATCGAGTTCGATTACGGCCTTAGCCAGCACAGGCTCACACAGGCGCGTCAGCGCGGTGAGCGTGTCGGGTGGATTGTCCGGCCAGCGTTGCCGTGCCCAGGCAAGCAGATGAACTCTCGCTTGGGCGGCGTCATTAGCGACGCAGCTGTTCTTCAACAATTCTTCCTGCTGACCTGGTGTAACAACGCGGGCTTTCGGGGTTTTCTGTTTTTCGGGTCTGGGTGCTGACGGAGTCGTGATCCGGCCGCGTGCGCGCCACCACGCAATCAGGGTGATCAGCCAACCGAGACCGAGCGCCAGAGAAATCCACGGCCACCAGTTGGCCGATGGCAATGCCGGACGAGTGGCCGTTTGCCGTGGAGGCGTCGACGGAAAGTTTTCTGCCGAAGGTGCAGACACGCCCGCGGGTATCTGCGGCGTGGCGCCGGCCGGGGCGGGGGCGATTGATATTTCGCGCGCCGGCAGCCGCGCGATCTCTTCCTTGTCGGTGGTCGTATTCCACCATCTGACTTCGATGGCGGGCAGCGTCAGCTTGCCGGGACGCGTCGGGATGAAGGCGAACTTTTGTTCACGCACGCCGGTATTGCCATTGTCATCCTTGTTGTCTTTCAGGGCCGGCTGGTCCGGGTAGAGCTTGAGCGCGTCACTGCTTTCGACATCGATTGCCGGCAGCGCAGAAGATGTCAGGCCTCTGGCCTGCAGCGTAAGCGTGCGCGTCACCGGCTCGCCGACCGTGAATTTCGGTGGATTCTGCGACCATTGCTCGGAAAGCTGCAGCTTGCTCGCAGGCAACCACTGGGCGTTGGCGAAGCTCGCAGGCGCCGGTTTGATGGTCAGCGCAAGCGGCTTGGAGGCGGCGCGCGCTCTGCGCTCGCGCTGGCCGAATGGATCGAAGATGCCACCCCCGCGGCCCGCTTCGATCACGCTGCCGTTGAAGATC
Source organism: Rhodocyclaceae bacterium (assembly GCA_035456105.1). GTDB lineage: Bacteria > Pseudomonadota > Gammaproteobacteria > Burkholderiales > Rhodocyclaceae > Viridibacterium. The sequence goes on from DATIDV010000022.1 coordinate 148,688, forward strand.
ACCGGTTCGCTCGTGAAGCTGCCGTCCTTCTGCGGATACACGAGGTAGCGACGCTCTATGACAAGGTACTCCTTGCCGTTGCGCACGGTCTGCGTTTGGCGATCTTCACCGAGTCGCTGAACCACGGCGTCCATGCCCGGAAACACCGGGTCGTTAAGGCTGCCGCCACGGCCCAGATCGACCGCACTGTAGAGGCGCACCGTCACGACCACTTGCTGCTGCACATAGGCTGTGCGTGGCTCGGCCGTCATCTCGACGAACAGATTGCTGCCCGCCTGATCCGTCGCGCCCTGACTTGCAGCGGTAACCTTGAGCGTGATCGGCTGGCTCGATTCGCCGCCCGCCGAGATCGCCGGAATGACGATCTGCCCTTCGTGCTTCGCCGCCAGGCTGATCTGCCATTGCGTGCTGCGGCTGATGCGGCCGTTGATCATCTGGAAACTGGAGCCCTGACTCCGGCCGAGGACTTCGAAGTCGCGGCCAAGTGGCGCGAGGTCGGGGTCGGCGCTACTGCCGTCGCTCTGCAAGCTCAGCGTGAAGCTCTCGCCGACTGCTACCGGATTGCGGTCGACCGTTGCCTGCAGTGTTGCCTGTGCGAGCGTCGGGCCGAGCAGCAAGAGCGCTGCGCCCAGTAGCGCCAGAATTGCTTTGGCATACTTTCTTACCATGGTCGTTCTTCACTTCCCTGGGTCTGTTCCTGCTTCTTGTACTGATAGAGAAACTTGCGCCGCCACAGCCCTCCGGGATCGTCCGGGATGCGGCGTAGCCATTGCTCATCGGCGCGGTTCATCTGTGGCGGTTTCTGATCCCCGGCTGTTGCTTCCTGCTTGCCTGCGCTCGACTGCGCGCTCTGTGTGCTCTGACTGTGAGCCTGATTCATGTCCCGCGAATGATTGTCGCCGCTGCTTGCCGAGCTGCGCTGTGCCCCTTGGCTCGCGCCCTGACTGGCACCTGCGCTCGAAGCTTGCTCCGAGCTTTGCGCCGAACTCTGTTTGCCCTGTTGCGAGTCGGAAGCGGAGTGCGAGCCCGAGGACTGCGCGGAAGACTGACCTTGTCCGCCAGAAGATTGCGCGCTGCTGCTTGCGCCCTTGTTGTCGGCACTGCTGCTCTGCGATGAACTCTGGTTTTTGCCGTCGTTTTGCTTCTGATTCTGCTTCGGATCCTTCTGCTGTTGCTGCAACAGTTTCTCGACGAGCTCCTTGTTGTGCTTCGCGTCAGGGAAATCCGGCTGACGCTTCAGCGCATCGTCATAAGCGGCAATGGCTTCCTGGTACTGGCTCATCTGCGCCAGTGCATTGCCCCGGTTGTAGGCGGCGTCAGCACTGTCAATGCCCTTGAGTCCATCCAGCGCGGCCTGATAGTCGCCTGCACGATAGTTGGCCGCTGCGCGCCATTGCGGATCATGGAAGAGCCGTGCGGCCTTCTTCGCGTCCTTCTCCTTCAACGCCTGCTGCGCACGCTGATCGTCGCGCTGCCACAGGCTGCTCCACTCGAAAGCCTGTGCCGGACGCGGCATGGGCAGCAGGAAGAAGACGAGCATGACAACCATATAGCCGCGACGGAACGCGAGGGCGCCGAGCAACAACAAGGGCAGAAGCAGCCACGGGCCTTCATCGCGCCATTGATCGCTGTTGAGGCCCTCGACTTTCTTGCTGGCCTTCTCGTCGAGTACGTTTTCGAACGGCGCCAGCAAGGCGTGGAAATCGCTGTCGTCGATGGCAAGACGCCGATAGCTGCCATGGCCTTGGCGCGCCAGCGCTTCGAGCGCACCATCGTCGAGCCTGGGCAGGACCATACTGCCATCACGGTCCTTGATGAAGCCGCCATTGCTATCGGGAATCGGTGCGCCTTCGGGGGTGCCAACCCCCATGATGGAGAGTGCGTGACCGGCTGCGGTGAGATGCGTGATCGCATCCTTGACGGCACCTGCTGGCGCACCATCGACGCGGCCGGTGATCAGCAGCACACCGCCCTGCGTTGCGCCGGCCTGCGTCAGCAGCTGTTGTGCCATGGCAATCGCACGATCCGGTCGCGAGCCTTGCGCCGGCATCAGGTCGGTCGTCAGGCTGCCAATCTGGCTGGCGATGGCTTTTGCATCGGAGCTGAGCGGGCTGACGACGAAGGGCGTGGCGGCATACACGACGAGGGCGGTATCGCCTTCCTTGCGCTGTTCGAGGATGTCGCGCAGCTTGAGTTCGGCGCGTTGCAGACGGCTCGGCTTTATGTCGGCTGCGTCCATCGAGCGCGACAGGTCAAGCAGTACGACGAGCGCCGATTGCTGGCGGAAGACGGGCTGTTCGAGTTTCTGCCAGGCTGGGCCTGCCAGCGCGAAGATGCCCAGTACGCCGCCGAGCGCGAGTGCACCGAATGACCAAGGCCCGCGATGGGTGTCCTCACCGATCAGCAGATGCGACAGCAGGCGCGCATCGACCACGCTCTGCCAGCTGCGGCTGACGAGGCGTTGCCGGCCTATCTGCCACAGCAGTGCGGCGAGCGGAAGTAGTGCGAGCAGCCACAGCGGGCGGAGAAAGTGAAAGTTTGCCAGCAGTGTTGTCATGGATGTCGAAGGCAACTCCATCAGCGCCTCCGTGCTTTCAGTGCCAGCAGCAGGGCCGCCAGCAGCGCGCCGAGCGACAGAGGCCAGTAGAACAGCGCTTGGCGCGGCCGGAAACTCTGTGTCTCCTGCTTGACCGGTTGCAGCTTGTCGACCACGCCATAGATTTCGTCGAGCTGCGCCGTATCACGCGCACGGAAATAGCGGCCATCCGTGGCTTGGGCGATGCCTTTGAGGGTGGGCTCGTCGAGGTCGGCAGAAGGATTGACGCGCCGCGTGCCGAATGGCGAGTGCACTTCCATTTCGTCGGCGCCGATGCCAATGGTATAGATGGTGAGGCCTTGCTTGCCGGCCAGCTCGGCTGCCTTGAGCGGTTCGACTTCGCCGGCATTGCTCGCGCCATCGGTCAGCAGGATCAGCACCTTGTTGCCTTGCGGATTCTGCTGCAGCCGCTTCGTGGCGAGGCCGATGGCGTCGCCGATTGCGGTCTGATCGCCGGCGAGGCCGATGGCGGATTCCTGCAGCAGGGTGTTGACCGTCGTGCGGTCGAAGGTCAGCGGGGTTTGCACGTAAGCCTGGCTGCCGAAGAGGATCAGGCCGATGCGGTCGCCGACGCGGCGCTGGATGAACTCGCCGGCGATGGCCTTGATCGCGTCAAGCCGCGTGACCTGTTGCCCCTTGATGCTGAAGTCTTCGGTCTGCATGCTGCCCGACAGATCCACCGCCAACAGCAGCTCACGGCCGCTGACCGGCAGCTCGACGGGGTCACCAACCCATTGCGGGCGCGCTGCCGCCGTGACGAGCGCCAGCCATGCCAGCGCGGCGAGCCACAACATCCAGCGTCGGCCGCGTAGCGCGCCTGTGCGGTTAAGGCCGTCCATGACAAACGGGTTGAGGTCCGGCACGCGTAGCGCTGCTTCTTCCACCGGACTGACTGCTGGCATGGCGTAGCGCAGCAAGAGGGGCAAGGGCAGGGCGAGGAATAGCCAGGGCCATTCGAAGCCGATCATTTGCGGCCTCCCGGTAATTTGCGCAGCCAGCGTTCGCAGAGATCGAGCAATGTGCCGAGCGCTTGCGTATCGATGCTGCTTTCGCGCACGTAGGGGCCGACGCTCAGCAACTGCCCTGCAGGCGAACGGAACTCTGCCGCGTCACCGAGCATGCGGTCGAGAAAGGCGAGCCAGGCTTCACCGCTGAGGGCTGCCACCTCTTCGCGCGGGAAGCGGCTGATCGCCACGCGACGCAGCAGCACGGACAGGTCGCCGATCAGGCGTGTGGATGTCAGCGTTTGCGCGGCGTGCTGGGCGCGCAGCTTGGCGAGTTCGCTCAATGCGTACTGACGCCAGCGGTTGCGAGCGCGCAGCCTACGCCAGATAAACACGCCAGCGATGACGAGCAGCACGAGGCTGACGAGTAGCCACCAGCCCGGTGCGGGTGGCCACCAGGACACGGGCGGTGGTAGATGAATGTCGCGCAGGTCGGCGAGAGCGGCGTTGGGGTTCATGCGCGCACCCCGAGGCCGCGCTGCAAGCCGGCGAGCGGACTGTCGGCCGTGCTCAAGCGCAGCAGATTCATGTGATGGCGACGGCAGAGTTGCTGCAGTTCGGCCTGACGTGCGGCGAAGCGTTGCTGGTAGCGCGTGCGCAGATCGCGCGCGGCCGTATCCATGGCCAGGTTATTGTTGCCATCGCTGACGCGGTAGCGCCCTGGTGGCGGCAATTCTGCTTCGAGCGGATCGTGGATGTCGGCAAGAATCATGTCGTTGTGGCGCGCGAGTTGTGCCAGATGTGCGCTGCCCTGTTCGTCGAGACCGGAGAAATCGCTGAGCAGCACGATCAGGCTGCCTGGTTGTGCGACACGGCGCAGGCGCGACAGGGCTGAATTCAGCGCATCGGTGCCGGACGTTTCCGGCGTCCTGGTTTTATGCGTTTGCGATAGGCGTGTCTGCCACATCTGCGGCGCTGCAAGTTGTTTCAGTGTGCCCAGCAAAGCCAGCTTGCCGCGTCGCGGGCGCAGTTCGATGTGCTCGTCTTCGTTGAAGATCAGCGCGCCGAGGCGGTCGCCCTGATGCGTGGCGCTCCATGCCAGCATCGCTGCAGCCTGCGCGGCACGCACGGCCTTGAAGGCGCCACGCGTGGCGAAGAACATCGGGCTGCGCAGGTCCACCCATAGCAGCACGGCCCGCTCGCGCTCTTCGCGGAACAGCTTCGTGTGCGGCTTGCCGGTGCGTGCGGTGACGCGCCAGTCCAGCGTGCGCGCGTCGTCTCCCGGCATGTAGGGACGCACTTCGTCGAACTCCATGCCGCGACCCTTGAAGGCCGATTGATAGGCGCCGCTGCTTTGCGAGCGGATGCGGCCGGGCTTGAGCGGCAGCGATTCGGCCGCGTGATGCAGGGCGAGCAGCGAGGACAGACTGACGCGTACGACGCCGTCATCGACGTCGACGACAGGTGGGTTCTCTCTGGGGGCAACCGGGGCCGAAGCGGCGCGCAGCGTGCTGCCGTGCCGGAACGGATTGATCATGGTATCGGGATGAGCTTGAGCAGGGTCTCGATGAATTTGTCTGGCGTGTGGCCTTCCGCTTCCGCTTCGTAGCTGAGTAGCACGCGATGGCGCAGCACGTCGTAGGCCATGGTCTGGATGTCTTCGGGGCCGACGTAGTCGCGGCCAGCCAGCCAGGCATGGGCGCGCGCGCAGCGGTCGAGCGCGATCGTGGCACGCGGGCTGGCGCCCCACTGCACCCAGCTGTTCAGTTTTGCGTCGTAGTTCGCCGGGTTGCGCGTGGCGAGGATGATCTCGACGAGGTAGCGCTCGAGGTTGTCCGCCATGTGGATGGACAGTACCTCCTGGCGCGCGGCGAAGAGATTCGCTTGCGTGAGCTTCGGGGCCGATGCGCCGGTGCCGCGCATTTCCTGCGCGGCCTCGCGGCGCGCGAGTTGCAGGATCAGGCGTTCGGTGTCGGCCTTCGGGTAATCCACCTTCACATGCAGCAGGAAGCGGTCGAGCTGTGCTTCGGGCAGCGGGTAGGTGCCTTCCTGTTCGATGGGGTTTTGCGTCGCCATCACCATGAACAGCTGCGGTAGCGCATAGGTCGTCGTGCCGACGGTGATCTGGCGTTCGGCCATCGCTTCGAGCAGGGCCGATTGCACCTTGGCCGGCGCACGGTTGATTTCGTCGGCGAGGACCAGATTGTGGAACAGCGGGCCGCGCTGGAACTGGAAGGAGCCATCCTGCGGGCGGAAGATGTCCGTGCCGGTCAGGTCGGCCGGCAGCAGGTCGGGCGTGAACTGGATGCGGTGAAAGTCGCCTTCGATGTTTTCGCCCAGCACCTTGACGGCGCGTGTCTTGGCGAGCCCCGGCGCGCCTTCGACCAGCAGATGGCCGTCGGCGAGCAAGGCGATCAGCAGGCGTTCGACCAATACTTCCTGGCCGAGAATACGTTGTGAGATGTGCTGCTGCAGCGACTGGAAAGTTTGTTGTATTGAAGCGGCTTCAGTCATGTCGTGGGTTTCCGTACGGATGCGAAAAAGCTGGCGGCATGGGCAGAAGGAGCCTCGCAAGAGCCTTCCCGCCTTGAACTGCCTCCCGCAATTGTGCGAGCTGAAGCTGTTTACGCCAATTTGATAAAAAGCAACAGTTTGTAACAGCCGCAAGCATTCGTCTGCCTTTCGCTCAAGAGCCCTTGCCTGATGCCGATATTTGGCTGTTGCGAAACCGTCTCGTCCCGCTCAAACCGTCAATCAGACAATGCTCAAGCGCATAAAAGCCAATCAGTTACGCGTAGGCATGTACCTCCATGAGCTTTGTGGCTCATGGCTGGAACATCCGTTCTGGCGCTCGTCCTTTCTCATCTCAAACGAAAAGGAGCTGGAGCGCATCGTGCAGAGCGGGGTGCGCGAAGCCTGGATCGATACGGCGCGTGGGCTGGATGTCGCGCCCGAGGTGGCCCCGCAGGCAGTCAGCAAGCAGGAGTCCGACCGCCGGACGGATCAGCAATTGGCCGGGATGGCGGCGGGGCCGTTGTCGTTTGAGCGCTGTTCCATGGCTGAGGAGGTGAAGCGTGCCACCAGTATCCGCGACAGGACGCGCGATGCCGTGGCATCGATGTTTTCCGAAGCGAGGATGGGGCGGGCGCTCGACGCCAGCGACGCAGTGCCTCTGGTCGAGGAAATCTCCGCCTCCGTGTCCCGCAACCAAGGCGCCCTGATCAGCCTGGCGCGCTTGAAGAGCAGCGACGATTACACCTATATGCACTCGGTGGCCGTGTGCGCGCTGATGATCGCGCTGGGGCGTCAGCTACGGCTGGACGAGGGACAGGTGCGCGATGCCGGCCTGGCCGGGCTGTTGCATGACATCGGCAAGATGTACATCCCGCCCGAAATTCTCAATAAGCCGGGCCGCCTGACCGACGCCGAATTCAATGTTGTCCGCGCACACCCTGAGGCCGGGCATCGGATGCTGCTAGAGGGGGAGGGTGTCAGCAAAGTCGCACTCGACGTATGTCTGCATCATCACGAAAAAATGGATGGCTCGGGCTATCCCCACAAGCTGGCTGGTGACGAGATCAGTTTGTTTGCGCGCATGGGGGCTGTGTGCGACGTGTATGACGCCATTACTTCTGACCGCCCTTACAAACGCGGCTGGGATCCGGCCGAGTCGCTGCGCAAGATGACCGAGTGGTGCAAAGGGCACTTCGACGAAGCGATTTTCCACGCCTTCGTGCGCAGCCTGGGTATCTATCCCATCGGTTCGCTGGTGCGTCTGCACTCAGGGCGCATTGCGGTCGTTGTCGAGCAGTCGCCGGCCTCCTTGCTGGCACCTGACGTAACTGCTTTCTACTCAACGAAACATAAGGCGCGATTTGAGCCGAAGCGGCTGGAGCTATCCAATCCAGCCACGGGCGACGGCATCGCCAGTCGCGAAGATCCTTCGGTATGGAATTTCCCGGACCTTGAGCGTCTGTGGATGGGCAGCGTCGGCATGGCGGCCTGACGGCTCTCGCCCGGGTTACCCGCTGCAGGGATGCCTTGAGCGCACTTTCTCCGTATAATCCGCAACTCTCCGAGGGGCGCTGCGAGATGCCGTTGAGGCATTCCAGGCTCGGAACCGACAGCTCATGTTTCGCATGAGATCGGACAAGATTCAACTGCGCTCACCTGTTCAACCGTGCCGGACACGGGAAGACGGTGGGTTCTTGTTTGTCAACACTCCCTCTCCCTCCGGCCATACGTTCAAGGAGCAAAAATGAACGCTGTGGCAACCACCAAAACTGAGTTCACCGACTACGTCATCGCCGATCTGAAGCTGGCCGACTGGGGCCGCAAAGAGATCAAGATCGCCGAAACCGAAATGCCTGGCCTGATGGCCATTCGCGAAGAATTCGCGAAAGCGCAACCGCTCAAGGGCGCGCGCATCACCGGTTCGCTGCATATGACCATCCAGACCGCCGTGCTCATCGAGACGTTGACCGCGCTGGGTGCGGAAGTGCGCTGGGCTTCGTGCAATATCTTCTCGACGCAGGACCACGCTGCCGCGGCCATCGCCGCGCAGAACATCCCGGTATTTGCCGTCAAGGGCGAGACCCTGGTCGACTACTGGGATTACACGCACCGCATCTTCGAGTGGGCCGACGGCATCCACTCCAACATGATTCTCGACGACGGCGGCGACGCGACCCTGCTGCTGCACCTCGGCGCCAAGGCCGAGAAGGATCTGTCCGTCATCGCCAAGCCGGGCTCGGAAGAAGAGACCATCCTGTTCGCATCGATCAAGGCCAAGCTGGCCATCGACCCGACCTGGTATTCCGTGCGTCTGGCGGCAATCAAGGGCGTGACCGAAGAGACCACCACCGGCGTGCATCGCCTGTACCAGATGCATCAGCGCGGCGACCTCAAGTTCCCGGCCATCAACGTCAACGATTCGGTCACAAAGTCGAAGTTCGACAATCTGTATGGCTGCCGTGAATCGCTGGTCGACGGCATCAAGCGCGCCACCGACGTGATGATCGCCGGCAAGGTTGCAGTGGTTGCCGGTTACGGCGACGTCGGCAAGGGCTCGGCACAAGCGCTGCGCGCCCTGTCGGCACAAGTCTGGGTTACGGAAATCGACCCGATCTGCGCCCTGCAGGCCGCCATGGAAGGCTATCGCGTCGTGACCATGGATTACGCCGCCGACAAGGCCGACATCTTCGTGACGACCACTGGCAACTTCCACGTCATCACGCACGACCACATGGTCAAGATGAAGGACCAGGCCATCGTCTGCAATATCGGTCACTTCGACAATGAAATCGAAGTCGCCGCGATCGAGAAGTACCAGTGGGAAGAAATCAAGCCACAGGTCGATCACGTCATCTTCCCCGACGGCAAGCGCATCATCCTGCTGGCCAAGGGCCGTCTCGTGAACCTCGGCTGCGGCACGGGCCACCCGAGCTACGTCATGTCATCGTCATTCGCAAACCAGACCATTGCGCAGATCGAACTGTTCACGCGCAATGCGGATTACCCGGTCGGCGTCTACACGCTGCCGAAGCATCTGGATGAGAAGGTCGCGCGTCTGCAACTGAAGAAGCTCAACGCAGTGTTGACCGAGCTGACGCCAGAGCAGGCCAACTATATCGGCGTGCCACTGGAAGGCCCGTACAAGGCTGACCACTACCGCTATTGATCGGCCCGAGGAAGCGCGCGCAGCGATGTGTGCGCTTTCTCCGATGGAAGCAAGAGCATGAACAAGAAAATACCGTTCAGTATCGAATTTTTCCCGCCTGCTACGCCCGAAGGCATGAGCAAGCTTCAGGGCGTGCGCGAGCAACTGGCAGCCTTGGGGCCGGAGTTTTTCTCCGTGACCTATGGTGCAGGCGGCTCGACGCGTGATCGCACACTGCAGGTCGTACGCGAAATTCGCGCTGCGGGTTATGACGCTGCACCGCATCTGTCGTGCATCGGCGCAACACAGGCCAGCATCCGCGATCATCTCGTCGAGTTTCGCGAGATCGGCGTCAAGCGCATCGTCGCGTTGCGCGGTGACCTGCCTTCGGGGATGGCTGATCCGGGCGAGTTCCGTTATGCCAACGAGCTGGTCGAGTTCATCCGCAAGGAGTCCGGTGACGAGTTCTTCATCGAGGTGGCTTCGTACCCCGAGACGCATCCGCAGGCACGCAATGCAGATGCCGACATGGCGGCTTTCGTGAAGAAGGTGAAAGCGGGTGCAAGCTCGTCGATCACGCAGTATTTCTACAACGCCGATTCGTATTTCTACTTCGTCGACGCGGTACGCAAGGCCGGTGTGACGCTGCCCATCGTGGCGGGCATCATGCCGATCGCGAGTTTCACCAAGCTGTCGCGTTTCTCCGAATCCTGCGGCGCGGAAATTCCGCAGTGGATGCGACGCAAGTTCGAAGGCTTCGGCGACGATGCCGAGAGCGTGCGGGCATTCGGGCTGGATGTGGTCGCGTCGCTGTGCGAGCGTCTGATTGCGGGCGGCGTGCCCAGCCTGCATTTCTATACGCTGAATCAGGCGGGGTTGACGACGGCGCTGGTGCACCGACTCGGATTGGTCTGACACAGTAGAACGAAAAGTAAAAAGCCTCCGTAAGGAGGCTTTTTACTTTCAAGAATGCGGAGTCTAGGACGTGGGACGGCTTCCTTTTTGCAAGCTCATGATGTGGAGATCGAAGTAAAGACCTCTTTTTTTGACTGCCTTGCGCTTTACTCCTTCGCACTCAAAGCCGAAGGCTTCGTATAGATGAATGGCGGGACCGTTATTGCTGATAACTTCAAGCTCGACCCGCTCTATTGCCGATACTGTGTCAAACCATGAGAGCGCTGCTTGAAGCAGCCTCTTTCCAATGCCCTTGCTGCGTTCGTCGCGCTTAACGTTGAGGCCGAGTCCTACGGTATGGTCGACATGGGGGCGCGCAAAGCGAGTGAGGTTGATGGTGCCAACGAGCTCATTTAGGTCCTCGGCCAAGAAAATTATGGAGCTTTCACCCGTGTGTGTAGCCATCCAGGACCTCACTTGGCCCAGTGTGGGCATTTGTGCTCTGGGGCAAAGCGTGTCGAGGTCCTCTGAAAAAATGTCCGTCATGAAGCTCTCGTACAGCTTCGCGTCATCTAGGGACGCGGCACGAATAAGAACGGAGTCGGACATTTACCGGTGCAATACGAGATAGGCAACCAGCACAATCAGCACGACAAGGCTCGCGGTGAGTAGCGTGCTGATACGCCGCTGCGCGCGAATCTGCATCTCCATGACGGCAAGTTGCTGGCCGACCTGTTCTCGATGGTTGTCGCTGAGTGTCTGATGCAACAGGCGCGGAATCTGCGGCAATGTCGCGGCCCATGACGGCGCCTCTTCCTTGACGTGACGCACGAGCGCACGCCAGCCCATCTGGTCGTTCATCCAGCGTTCGAGGAAGGGCTTTGCCGTGTCCCACAGATCGAGCTCGGGGTCGAGCTGGCGGCCGAGGCCTTCGATGTTGAGCAGGGTCTTCTGCAGCATGACGAGCTGCGGCTGCACTTCCATGTGGAAGCGACGTGCGGTCTGGAACAGGCGCAGTAGTGTCTTGCCGAAGGAGATCTCTTTCAGCGGCCGGTCGAAGATCGGTTCGCAGACGGCGCGGATGGCACTTTCGAATTCATCGATACGCGTATCGGCGGGTACCCACCCGGCATCAAGGTGAGCCTGTGCGACACGCTTGTAGTCGCGCTTGAAGAAGGCGAGGAAGTTCTGCGCGAGATAGGCCTTGTCGCGATCGGTGAGCGTGCCCATGATGCCGAAATCCAGCGCGATGTATTGGCCGCGTTTCGGTGAGTCGGTATCGACGAGGATATTGCCGGGATGCATGTCGGCATGAAAGAAGCCGTCGCGGAAGACCTGAGTGAAGAATATCTCCACGCCGGCGCGTGACAGTGCCGACATGTCGACGCCCTTTTCACGTAACACGTCGATCTGCGAGATCGGCACACCGTGCATGCGCTGCATGACCATCACCGCCGAGCCGCAGAAATCCCAGTACACCTCGGGCACGGCGAGTATCGGCGAATCCTTGAAGTTGCGCCGCAGCTGCGAGCAGTTGGCTGCCTCGCGCATCAGGTCGAGTTCGTCCTGCAGATGCTTGGCAAACTCGGCGACGACTTCGCGTGGTTTGAGGCGGCGACCGTCCGCCCAGAGCTTTTCGATGATTGTCGCGGCGACATCGAGCAGGCCCATGTCCTTGTCGATGACTTTGTCGACGCCTGGGCGCAGGATCTTGATGGCGACTTCGGTGCCATCCGGCAATTCGCCGAAGTGCACCTGTGCGACGGAGGCGGAAGCCACCGGCGTCATATCGAAGCGCGAGAACACTTCATTGACCGGCCGACCGTATTGGGCCCTCAGGCGCGCCAGCGCCTGCTCGGTGGGGAAGGGGGGCACGCGGTCCTGCAGCTTGGCCAGTTCGTCGGCCAGTTCGGGAGCCAGCAGGTCGCGTCGGGTAGACAGCATCTGGCCGAACTTGACGAAGATCGGTCCGAGCGATTCGAGCGCCAGACGCAGGCGCACTTCCGGCGGTTCGGCGAAGCGGCGGCGTGGCAGCAGGCGCTGCAGCCAGGCGCCGATGCGTGTCGTCGCTGCGTGGTCGAGGATCATCTGATCCAGACCATGGCGGAAACCGACGAAAGTGATTCGGGCGAGGCGGAGTAGGCGCACGGAGATGGCGGGAGCAGGCAAAGGCGGGATGTTAGCGCAAGGGTGTGTGCCTGTCCGTGATCACGCGCCAAGAAGCCGTAACAAAACGGGCTGCGCAGGCGTCTGGTCAGTCGCCCGCTTGCTCCATTTTGTTATGGCTTCTTACAGTTTGCCGAGGAAGGCGAGCAGCGTTGCATTGAAGGCGGCTGGCGTCTCGATCTGGGGGATGTGGCCGGCATCCGGTAGTATCTGCAGGTCGGCACGCGGTAGCAGCGTCGCGAGGTGTCGGCCTTGCGCCAGTGGCGTGACCGTATCGCGCTCGCCCCAGATCAGCAGGGCCGGAATGTCCGCCTTGCGATAAGCCGCAGGATCCGCACTCAGCAAACCGCTGGTGGGCTCGCCAAATTGCATGGCCCAGCGGCCGAAGGCTTCGGTGGTTCCCTGTCGGGCAAAGGGCTGGCTATAAAGACCCACGCGCGCAGGCGTGAGGACTTCATGGCGCGTCGTGAATTGTTCGAGGAAGAAGTGCGTCAGCAACGGATTGGTGGCCGTGCTGGCGATCAGGGTATCGCGCAGCGGCGACCAGCGCAGCAACCACGGCGACCGCGCATCGGCATGCGGCGCAGTGTCGACGGCCAGAGCCGCATCGACCAGCGCGACTGCACGCACACGTTGTGGCGCGCTGAGGGCAAGCTGCATGGTGGCGCGACTACCGAAGGAGTGGCCGACGAGTACTGCCTCGTGAATGCCGAGAGCATCAAGCAGGCCGAGGATGCGTTGTGCCTGTCGTGGCGTGCTGTAGTCGTGATCGGCAGGGCGTTGCGAATAGCCGAAGGGCGGCAGGTCGAGCGCGATGCCGTGGTAGCCCTTGGCCGCGAGTGCATCAAGCGTGGTGCGCCAGGTCTCGCTCCATGCGCCTGTGCCCGGGATGAAAACGATCGGCATGCCATCGGCCGGGCCCGACTCCTGCATGAACAGCTTTACGTCGCCGCTCGCGATGAGGCGGCCTCCGGACGGCAAGCGCTCGCCGTCCGCGAGTCGTTCACAGGTGTGCGCTGCGATGCGCAATCCGATCGGCGCGCCCACGCCAATCGCCACGATGAGCGCCAGCAAGCGGATGGCGATGCGTGCAGCACGCCGCGGCCAGGACGGTGCGTTGCTGTGAAAGAGTTTTAGCATGAAGCGGGCGATCCTCGCTTGGAGCGGCGCACGAAGTATGCATCAGGCTTGCGTACGTTTGTCTGTCCGTCATGGTTGCAGAGGAGAGTGATCGAGCTCGGTCTTGCAGATGGCGCCACGCGTGGCACAATCGCGCAGCAGCGATGGAGTTCAGGCAGGTAATTCAGACAAGCAGGTCGGGCACTCAATAGACGTGGAGGGCGCATGTCAATGTCGTCGGGACGGCTGTACCTATCACTCTCAGGACGCATACCGCGCTCCACTTTCAATGCGGCCCTTCTCGCCCTTGTGGCGGGCTTCATCATTCTCTACGTGTTCATGCAGACGGTCTTCGGTCTGCAAAGCACGCTGCTGCTCTACCCCTTCTTCGCCTGGACGGCGCTCGCACTGGCGAGCAAGCGCCTGCATGACCGCGGCCAGACCGCGTTGTATCTGCTCGCCCTGCTGATCCCGCTGTTCGGGCCACTGTGGGCCTTCGTCACGCTGTGCTGTCGCGCGGGTTCGGAAGGTGAGAACCAATACGGCGAAGACAGGCTCGCGCGCCATGCTGACTACCTGACGGTGATCTAGTCGATATGAATAACGAACAGATCGTCGTGAATGACGTGACCGGACTTAATCCGGTTCCTGTGTGGGCCATCTCGGCGCCGGTAACTGTCGAGGACGTGCAGGAGGCCGTGCGTCGCACAAAGGTGCCGATCTCGGTCGGCGGCGGCCACTTCAGCATGGGCGGCCAGACCGGTAGCCCGGGCAGCCTGCATCTGGACATGCGCAAGCTCAACAAGGTGTTGTTCTTCGCGCCGCAGGAAAAAGTCATCCGCGTGCAGGCGGGGGTGCGCTGGTGTGACATCCAGCGTTTCGTCGACGCGCACGACCTGTCGGTCAAGATCATGCAGAGCTATGCCAACTTCACGGTCGGCGGCTCGCTGTCGGTGAACGTGCATGGTCGCTACACGGGCCTCGGCCCGCTGATCCTCTCCGTGCGTGCGATTCGCCTGGTGCTGGCCAATGGTGATCTGGCGGAAGCGACGCCGACGCACAATGCGCGGCTGTTCTACGCCGCCATCGGTGGTTATGGTGCCATCGGCGTCATCGTTGAAGCGGAACTGGAGCTGGCCGACAACTGCCGTGTCGAACGCATCGGCGAGAAGATGAGTAGCGGCCGTTATGCCGAATGGTTCGCGAAGAATGTGCGCAATGCACCGGCTGCCGTGTTTCACAATGGGGACATCTATCCGCCGCATTACGCGCGCGTGCGAGCCGTCACCTGGGTCGAGACGAAGCGTCCTGTCACGGCGCCTCACCGCCTCCAGCCTTATCGCCAGCGCTATGCGCTGCAGCGCGCGATGTTGTGGGCAGTGTCCGAGACACGTTTCGGCAAATGGCGGCGTGAACATCTCTATGATCCGGTGCTGTATTTTCGTCGCCCGGTGCACTGGCGCAATTTCGAGGCGGGCTATGACGTGGCCGAGCTGGAGCCGCCATCGCGCGCCAATACGACCTATGTGCTGCAGGAGTATTTCGTTCCGGCCAAGCGCTTCGACGAGTTCGTGCCCAGGCTGGCCGAGGTGCTGCAACGTCATCGCGCCAATGTGCTGAATATTTCCATCCGCCACGCGGCGGCGGATCCGGGTTCGCTGCTGGCCTGGGCGCGCGGCGAAACCTTTGCTTTCGTGCTGTATCACAAGCAGCGCACGCGCGACAACGCTCGCGAGCGTGTCGCGGTGTGGACGCGCGAGCTGATCGATGCCGTGCTGAGCGTGGGCGGCACCTACTACCTGCCGTATCAGCCGCATGCGACGCCGGATCAGTTTCATCGCGCCTATCCCGGCGCACGCGACTTGTTCGTGCTCAAGCGCGAGCTCGATCCCGAATACCGTTTCCGCAACATCCTGTGGGACAAGTATTACGCGCCGACCCTGCACGACGGGGACGCGCAGGCCGAGTTGCCTGATTCGGAGTTCCATCGCGTGTATGCCGATGTCAATCAGCGCGACAACTTCTACCGCTTCCTGCAGAACATCTTCCATCTGTATCCGGAAGACCGATTTCATGCGCTGATCCGTCAGGCGTGCCGCAACCATGGCGATGATTCGTCCATCTATCGTCAGGTGCAGCAGTTGCTACCGCAGATCAAGACCTTCCTGTCCGAACTCACCTACGCCTTGCCGGCGCTGAAGAAGCAGAAGAAGGAAATGCTGCGCCAGACGCTGGCGTTGCTGGGTGACAAGCGCAGCATCAGCGGCTACATCGAGATTGGCAGCACCGGGCGCTACATCAGCGCGCTCAAGGGGCCGATCCGGTTCAGTGGCGACATCGTGCTGATCAACGATGTGGCGCCGACCAATTCACCGGCCGACATCATGGAGCGTGGTGGTCTGTCACAGATCGGCCGCTGGCTGCCGCTGGATATGTATGCCCCCATCAGTGGCGACGCGGTGCGCGATCACAGCGTCGATCTGGTGACCTGCTACATCGGCCTGCATCACATCGATCCGCCGGATCTGCAGCCCTTTCTCGCGTCGATCCATCGTGTGCTGCGGCCGGGCGGTTTCTTCATTGTGCGCGATCACGATGTGACGAATCAGGAGATGGATGATTTCGTGTCGCTTGCGCACACCGTTTTCAATCTCGGCCTCGGCGCGTCCTGGGAAACCAATTTCGCCGAACCGCGCTTCTTCGCTGCGATCGACGACTGGGTGGCGCACCTTGTTGCCGCGGGCTTCAAGGACCATGGCGCGCGCCTGCTGCAGGAGAATGATCCGACGCGCAATGTGCTGATGGCATTCACCAAGCAGGGCCTGGGCGGGGGCGTGTGATGCGTGGCGCCTTGAAGCTGTTGCTGGCGACCTGTCTTGTCATGACAGCCTGTATGGCCATTTCCGCTGCAGTGGATACCAGCAGCGCGCTCACGCCGGTCGAACATAGGCGTGGTGAGGAGCAGACCTGGCTGACTTTTCCCGAGTGGTATCTGGTGCACAGCCCGGCGGAGTTCGCGCGCTACATGACTGCTCAGCGCCCGCCGAGCCAGTTCCCATTTCTTGGTCACGTAGGACAGCTGTGGTCGAGCTACGCGCAAGTCATTCGCGCGACGCGAGACAAGACCTTCAACGTCGGCTACCACGTGATGATCGTCGTCATCGCCGGCAGCACAACCATCGAATACGGCTTGCGTGAAGCCTACGAGGTGATGGTCGGGCGGCTCGGCGAGCTGACGCGTCAACACGGCCCGACGGCCGAAGAGCAACTGGCCGCGAAAGTCGCGCAGGACTATGTCGATTTCATCCGTGTCCAGCCCTGGTACGACTTCGATTTCTGGACGCCGCTGCGCGCAGTGTGGCGTGACACCGGCTGGGGCGGTGATGACGTCGTGCGCAAGTGGGAGCGCAAGTACGCGCTCAGCACCGAGTATCTCGCCAAGGGGCTCTACGGCTGGGCGATCAGGAAGGCAACGCATGCCAGTTATGAGGCGCCGCAGTTGACGACGGCGGTGGTGGTCGACCGCTGGGTCGATCGCATTTCCGGTAGCTGGCCCGAGATGAACCGCGTCAGTACGTTCCGCCATGGTGGTGAGCTGGTCTTGCTGCCGCGTTACGAGGCGTTCAGGGGCGTGGCGACCGCGCTGGCGCGCAGCGGTGCCAACTTTATCGAGATTGCTGGCAATCCGCGCGACGCGAAAATCCTCGTCAGTGTGTTGGTCAGCGAACAGTGGCAGCCCGATCAGCCCTGGCTGCACGCCTTGTTCGAGCAGCCCGTGCTGACCGAGCCGGGCCGCAAGCGCGTCGTGCTCGAAATCCCGGTGGGTGAGCTGGCTCAGGCGCTGCGCAAGTTCGACGGCATGCCGCTTGCCGTCGAACATGTTTACGATTATTGAGCCCGGCAGCGACACGGCAAGCACATGCCAACACCCGGCGCTCTTTTCGCTTCCATCCTGTTCGGCCTGATCGGCGCAGTGGCTTTCGGCTTCGGCAAGCGCAACGCCAGTTGGCAGCCGATGCTGATCGGGTTGGCGCTGATTGTCTTCCCTTATGGCGTCTCGCAAACCTGGCTGGTTTACGTGCTGGGCGGGGCGCTCTGTGCGGCCCTTTTCGTGTTTCGTGAATAGGGACACGGGCGCCCTCCGTGTCTTTCTGCCCACACCACCAAATTCATTAGCACCCCCAAAAAGGCGGCGGTACAATCCGCCTCCCAACCCGACATGGGGTGATGTGCGATGAGCCGTCCCACCAACGACACCCTGCTGCGCGCGCTGCTGCGCGAACCTACGGATTACACACCTGTCTGGCTCATGCGCCAGGCCGGGCGCTACCTGCCCGAGTACCGCGAGACGCGGGCGCGCGCAGGCAGCTTCCTTGATCTGTGCAAGAACCCGGGCTTCGCCACGGAAGTGACGCTGCAGCCGCTGGCGCGTTTTCCGCTCGATGCTGCCATCCTGTTTTCCGACATCCTGACCGTGCCTGACGCGATGGGCCTGGGTCTGTATTTCGCTGAAGGCGAAGGCCCGCGCTTCGAACGCCCGCTGCGCACGGAAGCCGCCATTCGCGAACTGAACGTGCCGGGCATGGAGTCGCTGCAATACGTCTTCGATGGCGTCAGCGAGATCAGCAAGGCGCTCAAGGGCAGCGTGCCGCTGATTGGCTTCTCCGGCAGCCCGTTCACGCTGGCCTGCTACATGATCGAAGGCGGGGGCTCGGACGATTTTCGCCACGTGAAGGCGCTGATGTACAGCCGCCCGGACCTTTTGCATCGCATTCTCGACATCAATGCGCAGACGGTCGTGAAATACCTCAACGCGCAGATCGAACGCGGCGCACAGGCCGTGATGGTGTTCGACACCTGGGGCGGCGCACTGTCGACGCATGCCTACCGTGAATTCTCGCTGCGCTACATGCAACAGATCGTTGACGGCGTGACGCGAACCCGTGATGGCGAAATGGTGCCGCTGGTGCTGTTTACCAAGGGCGGCGGTCAGTGGCTGGAAGACATCGCCCAGACTGGCTGCGACGCGGCCGGCCTCGACTGGGCGACCGATCTCGGCGTGGCGCGTGCGCGCGTCGGCCATCGCATCGGCCTGCAAGGCAATATCGACCCCGGCGTGCTCATGGGTAGCCCGCAAGGCGTCGAAGCCGAGGTCAAGCGCGTGCTCGAAGACTTCGGCCCGCATTACGGCCACGTTTTCAACCTGGGGCACGGCATCTCGCAGCACGCGCCGCACGACAATGTGCGCGTGCTGGTTTCGGCGGTTCACGAACACAGCCGCCGTATGCGCGCCGAACTGCCATTCGGCGAATCGGCCGCGCCGGTTGAGGACTGGGTCAGCCCCATCATCCAGCTTTGAGCGGGTAAGGGTCATCCTTTAGCCCGTACCTGCCTGCGCGCCCTTGTGTGGTGCAATTTGCGTTTTCGGCAGGCCCGAGAGCGTTTGTTGGTGCGGTTCTCCGCGTATGACATTCGCGTTACAGGGGGATGTAGTCCTCCACACGGGGGTTGACTTATGCACACTCAGCAGCTTTGCCGCGGCGCAACAGGCGGCATGCTTTTGATGAGCTTGCTGAATTAACTTAAGTAATTGTTTTTTAAGCGGCTATTTTGTAATTTTTTGTGGCTAGCATGAAACGGATTGCCTGTGCAAGCCGCTTTGAGAAATCTGTCACAGATGCTTTCCCCACATTTTTATCCACAGGTTCTGTGGACAATGAAGTTTGGAATGTCTGGGCAATGGCTTGCGGGAAATAGCTCACCTTCTGTCTCATCAATACGTCGCAAGTAAATGATGTCACTGACCTTTCGAGCTATTCGCTGCGCTGCCGCAAGAATATGCCCCAAGATGAGCCGGGGCTCATAGGGTGACATCGCCCGTTGTGCCACTGGCAGGGGCTGTTCGCGTGGCGCGTATAGCGCTGCCTTTGCCCAAACCCCGCCTGTTCGACTACCTCGTTGAAGACCGGCCCGGGCTCGCGGTCGGCCTGTGCGCCCGCGTGCCTTTTGGCCCAGGCGAGAAGACCGGGGTGATCGTCGCGCTCGACCCGGCGGAAGCCATGCCGCACGAAAAGCTGAAGCCCTTGCGCGAGCTGCTCATCGACGTGCCGCCGCTGCCCGGCGCCTGGCTGGCCATGGCCGAGTTTGCCGCGCGCTATTACCAGCATCCCCTCGGTGAAGTCATTGCCACCGCGTTGCCGCCGGGCCTCAAGCGCGCGGTGCGTTTGCCGCGAGAAGACGACCCACTGCTGGCCGCGACACCCGAAGGCCGCGCCGCCTTGGCTGCGGCGAAGAAACTCACCCGCGCGCTCGCTGCCGTGAGCCTGTCTTGCAGCGCCGGGCCGATGCGCCGTAGCGCCATGCTCGAACAGCTTGATGAAGCCGCCGCTGCGAGCCTGCGCGATGCGCGCAACAAGGGCTGGCTGGAGGTGGTTGCAGCGGGCAGCGACATCGCCATGCTCGACGCCATGCAACTCAACACGCAGCAGGCCGATGCGGTCGCGACCATGAGCGCCGCGCTCGGCCGCTTCGAGAGCTTCCTGCTCCACGGCATTACCGGCAGCGGCAAGACCGAGGTGTATCTGCAGCTCATCGCCGCGACACTGGCGCAAGGCAAATCCGCCCTCATGCTGGTGCCCGAGATCGGCCTCACGCCGCAACTGCTCGAACGTGTAGCGGGGCGCTTCCCCGGCGCGCGTCTCGTCTCGCTGCATAGCGGCCTTGCCGATGGCGCACGCTCGCGTGGCTTCGTGCAGGCCCTGCGCGGCGAAGTCGATATCGTGCTCGGCACACGCCTGTCTGTTTTTGCACCGCTGTCGAATCTCGGCCTCATCGTTGTCGACGAAGAGCACGACGCTTCCTTCAAACAACAGGAAGGTCTGCGCTATTCGGCGCGCGACATGGCCGTGTGGCGTGCGCGCAATGAAGGCATTCCCATCGTGCTCGGCTCGGCCACGCCCTCGCTGGAGACCTGGCTGCATGCCGACGCAAAACGCTACACCCGATTGTCATTGACGCTGCGCGCAGTTGCCGAAGCGCCGCCTGCGGTGAAGCTCATCGACACGCGACGCATGAAGCTCGATCAGGGGCTGTCACCACTTCTTGTTGATGCCCTGCGCGAACGCCTGATTCGCGGCGAACAGAGTCTGGTGTTCCTGAACCGACGCGGTTACGCACCCGTCATTGCCTGCCCGAGCTGCAACTGGGTCAGCGCCTGCAAGCATTGCTCGGCCAACATGGTGTTCCATCAGGCCGATGCGATCCTGCGCTGCCACCACTGCGGCGCGGAAGAGAAGGTGCCGCGCACCTGCCCGACCTGTGGCAGCCACGACGTGCATGCGTTTGGTCGCGGTACGCAGCGCCTCGAAGAACGGCTTGGCGAGTACTTTCCCTCGGCGCGAATCCTGCGTGTGGATCGCGACTCAGTGAAGACACCGGCGCAGTGGGAAGCGGTGCGCAATCAGATCGATGCAGGCGAGGTGGATATCCTCATCGGCACACAGATGCTCGCGAAGGGCCACGACTTCCCGCGCCTCACGCTGGTCGGCATCGTCGGTGCGGATGCCTCGCTGTACTCGTCTGACTACCGCGCCCCGGAGCGCCTGTTCCAGCAACTCATGCAGGTGTCAGGTCGCGCGGGCCGCGCCGAGCTGCCGGGCGAGGTGCTGATCCAGACCGAGCTCGTCGACCACCCCTTGTTCCGTCACCTCGCCTCACATGACTTCCCCGGCTTCGCAGCGATGCAGCTTGGCGAGCGCAAGCAGGCCGGCTTTCCGCCCTACAGCTATCACGCTGTACTGCGTGCGGAAGCGCCCGAATTGAAGGATGCGGTCGAGTTTCTCAAGATCACGCGCGTCGCTGCGCAGATGATCACCACCGAAACCAGCTTGCCGGTGCGCTTGTTCGACCCCGTGCCGATGCGCCTCGTGCGGCGGGCGCGGCTGGAGCGCGCGCAGCTCGTGCTCGAAGCGGATTCACGTCCGGTGCTGCAGACCTTGTTGAGCAGCTGGGTGATGCAGCTTCATGCCATGCGACTGCCGCGTGACCTGCGCTGGCATCTCGACGTAGATCCAGCTGATCTGTAGGGTGGGTTCGGAGCGCAGCGACAACCCGCCGTCGTGCACAACGAATGACGGTGCGTTGCTTCGCGAACCCACCCTACGCGCTGCCCCCTGGATCGTAGTGTTGAGCGTCGGCTTGGTCATGCTTCGCCGAGTTTCATCTGCGCCAGTACCGCCCGGCCCAGAAGGCCGTAAGGATTCGCCAAGGTTTCGATCACTTCGACGTGGTTGTAGCCCTCCGCGACCAGAAGCTGAACCGGCTTACCCGCAGCTTTGACTGCGGCAGCGAAGTCGCGGGACTGGCGCTGGAATTCGGGCGTATCGAGCGTGCAGTAGGCGACGACTAGTGGCGTATTCAGGTAGTCGAGGTGGCGCTGGGGGCTCAATGCCTGCTCCATCTCGTCGGTGAACCTGATGTAGGCACTGCGTGAGGAGAGGCGAGCGGGTTTCAGGTCAAAGAGGCCGCTGCAGCACAGTCCGCCCTTTACCGTGTCGGCGGGCAGGTTGAACGCTTCGCGCCAGTCCGTGGTGAGGACAACCCCCGCCAGGTGTGCGCCTGAAGAGTAGCCGGAAACGTATATGCGATCGGAATTTCCGCCGAAGCTTCGCGCGTTGCGATAGACCCAGGCCACCGCGCGGCGAACCTGCTCGGCTATCGGCATGAGGCTGTCGCCTGCATCCTGGACCCATGCGAAATCGGGCACCACCAGATGCGCGCCTGCGTTCACGAACAGCTCCGCTGGAAACGCATAGTCCTTTGCGAGACCCGCGCGCCAGGCGCCGCCGTGGATAAAGACGTTGATCGGCGCATTGGGTTGCCGGGTCACGTAGACGTCGAGTCCTTCGATGGGCGTGGGGCCATAGGCAAAGCGCCGCGGCGCGCCCAGACGCGAACGAACGGCCTCGCTATTGGTCCCGTAGCGCTTGGTGATCTGCGGAAGATTCGCCGCGTACTTGATCTGGTCATACGCGGCGTCGAGCTCGGCCTGATCCATGTCGAGCCACACGGCGGGGCCCTTGACGCGCGCTGCCGGTGCTGGCGCGGGCGTCTGCTGAGCGAGCGTCTGCTGGGCGAGCGTCGAACTGGCCGCCGCGATGCCAGCGAGCGCCGCACCCGCTCCCAGCAGCCTGCGTCGCGCCAGCTGGGTCAAAACCCTGACATCCTCGTGGTACATGGAGTCCTCCATTCGTGCGCGTCGCAGGGCTTGTCCAGGATCGACGTAGTTAACGATAGACGTGGATACGTCGCGCGTCTGTCTCCTGGATTGATGACAGGTGCTGTCATCATTCAGGGCAATCTCCTTCGCATAACGTGCAGGCGAAAAATTGCAGACGCATACCGTGCAAGACGGTCAAGCGAGCACCGAGCTCATCGACCAAGCAGGGTGTGCGAATTCTTTTCGTTGGGTTCGCCGCCCGGCTTGTCAGTCACCACGGTCTGCATCGGAATCGCTGCGCGCTGTGAACATCGGGCATTAGCAGAGCCTGAACGCCATTCACGGCCTCTCCGTGCCAGACATCGCACCTACGGCAACCCCCGTTTTTGCGCGACAAGTAAATGCGAGTGGTCGGCCATGATGACCAGGATCGAAACGATCCTCGCCGCCGCAGGCAACGGAGAGCGGACCTCGCGAATCCACTCGACGTGCTGACCCTGGTTTGAGGCAGATCATCCCGTGCGCTCGTTGTGGTCAAGATCGGCTGCAACATGTCGATTCCTGTGCCACGCTGATCGTGTTGTGGCTCGTCATCCGGTCGGGCCCAGTTTGATCAGGTCGAATCCGCGCAGGAGGTTGGCATGAAGAAGCATTGGTGGTTGGCGCTGGCGTTTGTCGTCAGCTGGGGCGCCGTGGCGGCAGAGCCGACGGCGACACGGGGCAAGCCTGCGGGCGCCCGCATTGAAATGGGCGAAGGCCATTTCAATCGCGACGGCAAGGCCTTCCACTACTGGGACAAAGAGAAGGAGGTGCCGGCCGTCTGTGCGCGCTGCCACGGCGCCGAGGGCTTGCCGCAGTATCTGGCCGAGGGCAAGAACGCGCCGGTGCCGCAGGTGAAGAACGCCTATGCCTGTACCAACTGTCACGCGGACATGCTCACCTACGAGCGGCGCAAGGTGGGCAGCGTGAATTTTGCCAGCGGCCTCAGCGTCGATTCCGGCAACAACGACGCCAATCTGTGCATGACCTGCCACCAGGGCCGCGAGTCCACCAATAGCGTCAACAAGGCCATCGCCGACAAGCCGCTGGATACACCGGACCCGAAGCTGGCCTTCATTCACGTCCACTACTACCCGGCTGGCGCCACGCTGTATGGCACACAGGCAAAGGTGGCCTACGAATTCGCCGGCAAGACCTATGCGGGGCGCTACAGTCATCCCAAGCAGCTCAATACCTGCACGTCGTGTCACGATCCGCACGGCGGCGAGGTCAAGCTGGAGAAGTGCACCAGCTGTCACAACGAGAAGGGTGACCGCGTCGAAGACTTCCGTGCCGAACTCAAGCAGGACATGACGGCGCTGTATGCCGGCATCCAGCAGTACGCGCGCAAGGTCGGCGGCGGCTCGATTGCCTTCTCGCCCGATGCCTTCCCCTACTGGTATGCCGACAGCAACGGCAACGGCAAGGTGGACGAGGACGAGCTCAAGCCCACCAACGGCTACAAGGCCTACACGCCGCGCCTCATGCAAGCGGTCTACAACTACACCTTCCTGCTGCGCGATCCAGGCGCGGCGATCCATAACCGCAGCTATGCAGGGCAGGTCGTGTACGACTCGCTGGAGAGCCTTGCCGCCAGCGGCCAGACGGAGGTCAGCATGAAGGGGCGCACGCGCCCTTGATGACTGCGTGAGCAGGCAGAAGAAGCCCGCCTTGTGCGAGCCCTCTGCCGGGAGATGCAGGGTGGGTTCGAAGCGAAGCTTGAATCGCCCCTGTGACGGGGCTGGATCGAATGCATCGGGGTTGAAATGCAAACGCCGCCCGAAGGCGGCGTTGCTTGCACGCATTCCGACGATACCCGATCAGCCGGTGGCTCGACGGCGGCGCATTGCTCCGATGCCTGCCAGACCAAGCGCGGCGAGCGCGAGTGTTCCGGGTTCGGGGACGGCGATGGCGTCGACCACGTTGACTGAGAAGATGTAATTTCCCGTACTGAACTGTTGCCCGGCAGCATTGCTGTACGCGAGATGGTAACCATTTGGCCCACTGGCGTAGAGGCCCGTCAGGGTCGTCGAATCTACTATCGACAGAAAGCGGATCGTATGTCCTTCGTCGAATTCGCCTCCTGGGCCAAAACCCGACAAAAGGCACACGCCGGGGGCCAGGCAGGGAAAAGAGAACTGCGCGAAAGTAATAATGTCTCCGGGATCGAGAGTCAGTGTTCCGAAGAAATTGACCTGGATGCTTCCACTCAAAGGACGCTCGACGGTTGGATTCAAGTCGTCAAACGTCAAGACAAGAGCGTTCGCTGCGATCGGCGCGGCCAACACCGCCGCAGTCGCGAGGGTTAGAAGCTTCTTCTTCATGAATCCTCCCTGAATTGCCGCTCTCGATCTCCGCGTTTCGACGTTTTTGTCGAAGCACGATCTGAGCACTGACAGCTAGCAATGGGTGTGCCATCCCGTAGGAGTGGGCATGCGGGCCTTTTGTCTCTGGAATCGGCCCGCTAGCCGTCAAATTTTTCGACAGCGCAAAGTCAGCCGCCTGTCATGGCACCGACGCAGGTCGCGTGTACTGGGGCACGGCTTCTTTGCGTGCGGGTCGTGATGGCGATGAGCGCCCCTGTTACGACCTTTTTCACGTTCTCCGGTCGCGGGATGCTGGTAGCCACAGGATGGGTTCGCGAAGCAACCCAACGTTCGTGGGGGCACGCGGTGGGGTTGTCGCTTCGCTCCGAACCCATACGCGCTCAAGCGTCGCGAATGGCAAAACATCGTCATCCCGGCGCAGTCCGGGATCCTGACCCATGCGTAGTGATTGGATCCCGGCCTGCGCCGGGATGACGAACTTGTTCTGGAAATTCCTGAACTGAATTGCACCCTGTGCGGGCTTTCTGCAGGGAGGGTTCAAAGCGCAGCGAAGCGACAACGCGTCATCGAGCACAAGGAAAAGCGGTGGGTTGCTTCGCGAACCCTGCCTGCGTGCAGCGGGCGTCGCCCGCCTCTCAATCACAAGATTGCGGTTGAGCCACTTCATCGTCGTTCGGCGGGTGATCATCAAATGAGCCTTCAACGCGTTGTTCGCAGGTCTCATATTCCAAGAGGTCACTCTCTTCCAGATCGTCCAGATAATCACGCAGAGCATCGTAGTCTGCAGAGGGGCCGATGTTGACGCAAACCACTTTTTCATCGGCACGCTCGAACCAGATATCAGAGCCCGTAAGCTTCGCGAGAAGTTCGAGCTGCTGATCCCTGTTTCCCGCTTGTTGGAGGAAAATTATTCGAATCGTTTCATTTCCGCTGCGGCGAACGACATGTCGAATTTCAGGCTTGAGTTCGGGGGCATCTTCGGTGGCGTAGACGACATCACCGAAATTAAGGCCCTACGCACAGTATGGAATGTTGCGGATTTCGTACTCGTTGTTCCCGAGATTTTTCACCCACAAGGATTCGCCTTTGAACCACCAGTGATTGGGTAGATCAATATGCACTTTCGTGAGCTCTACTGATTCGTCTGTCATGGATATGAATGTGAGTTCATTGTGTGCTCTGCATCGCCGCCGCGGGATTACTCGCAAGTCGTTGGCTGCGGTTGCGATGAATATTACGTAGAAACTGCCCGTTCACCCATGATGTGAGTCGCGCTCACACAACGCTCGTCCCCAGGCGTAATCAACGCAAACAACTTTTCCTCGACGCTCTTCGCATAACCGACACGCCATTCGAGTTCAGAAGCGTCCTTGACGTCGCGCGCCGCAATGCCCGTTCCTTAACTATCTTGAAGTTGCCGATGAACTCGTCCAGCGCCAGCACGTGGGTGCCGCCCAGTGTGGCGAGGTGCCAGGCGTGTCAGGTGGAGAGGGTTCTGTGGGGTGGCAGGACTACATGGCGGCGAGCTGTGCTGGCCGCCCCACGACGACGAACTGCAGGTAGCGGGTGTCTTCAAGAGCGCCGCCGCTGAGCTTGTTGAGCAAACCCCATTTCCAGGGGAATGGTTCGCCATTTATGCCCGTCAGGCTGTCGACGTGAAATCCGCAATCAATGAAAAGCTCTTCCACGGAGACCTTGGTAAAGAACCGGAGGTGGGTGCGATCGAGAACTCCGATATTGCCGTATCGAAAACTCTTCTGAAACAGGAGATCCTTCAGTACGGGATAGTGGCGCACGTTCGGTAGTGAAGCGACGACGATGCCGTTGGGTTGAAGCCACTTTGAGGTTTGCCGCAACAGACTCCACGGATCCTGAAGGTGCTCGAGGACGTCAAGCAGCGTAATGCAGTCATAAGCCTGAAATGGAATCAGGTCGGGATTTCTCTCCAGGTCGCCATGAAACACCTGGTCGAGTCGCTTGGCGGCCTCTGCTGCCGCAACCGGGTTTATCTCAAAGCCGTGAACTTCGATATCGCAAAGGGATTTCAGGTGCTCGCCAAAAGCGCCCTTGCCGCAACCGATATCCAGTAGCTTGCGGGTTGTGGGGGGGATGAACGGGACGACTTCCTGGCGTTTAGGATCATCGTAATGCCATTCGACAGCGTTCATGTCGGCCATTGGAAGTCCCCCCGATAAAACGTCAATGTACGTCACTTCCCATTCAAAGCGAACAGCAATGCCTATGCTCCTTCGGGCAAGGAGACCCGCCCGAAGCGCGACGGGTGGTCATAAGTCGTAGCTTGTCAGAGGCTCAGATCGTCCGCAGGGTGATGTCACGCGCATTACTCAGGGACGCGCTTGCGAACGGCAGTGAAGGAAACTTCGCCGGCGGGCGATGAAAACGCCAAAGGCATTTTCACTTCTTGCCGATTGCGACCGTCTCGCCCATGACGTGCGTCGCACTCACACAACGCTCATCTCCCTGAGAAATCAACGCAAACAACTTCTCCGCGATGTTCTTCGCATGCTCGATGCGCCACTCGAGTTCGGGAATGGCCTTGAAGTCGAACACAGCGAAGTCCGCTTCCTTGCCCACCTTGAAGTTGCCGATGAACTCATCCAGCGCCAGAGCATGGGCGCCGCCGAGTGTGGCGAGGTACCAGGCACGCCAGGCGGAAAGGGGTTTGTGCTGGGCCTGGCCGACCGTGTAGGCGGCGGCCATGGTGCGCAACATTGACAGGCTGGTGCCGCCGCCGACGTCGGTGGCGAGTCCGACGGGTATGTTGGCAGCGCGGGCTGCGTCGTGGTGGAAGAAGCCGCTGCCGAGGAACAGGTTTGACGTCGGACAGAAGGCGATTGCGGTTTGGGTTTCGGCCAGTCGTTCGTGTTCGCCTGCGTCGAGGTGAATGCCATGGCCATAAATCGCGCCACGGCCGAGCAGCTTGTAGTGATCGTAGACGTCGAGGTAGTTCGGGTGCCCGGGGAACAGCTCGCCGACCCATTCGATCTCGCGGCGGTTCTCGGACAGATGGGATTGCAGATGCATGTTCGGGAAGCCGGTGAACAACTCGCCGGCGATGGTCAGCTGCTTGGGTGTCGAAGTGGGGGCGAAGCGTGGTGTGACGCTGTAGCGCAGGCGGCCTTTGCCGTGCCAGCGCTCGATCAGGGCCTGGCTGTCGCGGTGGCCGCAATCGGCACCGTCGCGCAGATTGTCCGGGCAGTGCCGGTTCATCAGCACCTTGCCGCACAGCATGCGCAGGTTGCGCGACTGTGCGGCTTCGAAGAAGGCGTCGACCGAGTGCGGATGCACGGTGGCGAAGACAGATGCTGTTGTCGTGCCGTGGGCAAGCAGGCGGTCGAGGAAGAAGGCGGAGGTTTTCTCGGCGATGCTGTAGTCAGCGAATGTCGCTTCGGCGGGGAAGGTGTAGTGCTCGAGCCAGTCGAGCAATTGACGGCCGAAGGAGCCGATGACCTGCATTTGCGGGTAGTGCACATGTGTGTCGACGAAGCCCGGTGCGATGAGCTTGCCGCTGTAGTCGAAGGTACGTGCGGTGTTTTGCGTGAGCGCCGGCAGGGCGGCGATGATGCGCTCCCAGCTATCGCAGCGTACGATCCTGCCGTTCTCGATGAGCAGCGCGCCGTCTTCGAAATATTGCCAGGCGCCGGGGTCGTCCGACTCGCCCGGGTCGGCCAGGAAGTGCAGGATGCTGCCGCGCACGAGCGTGGTGGACGTGTGCAGATTCACGTGGTCTTTCCGGTTGGTCAGCATCGCGCTTGATATCCTCGTTGCCTAGTGAGCCACTGAGTTTGCCAGCTGTCGTGCAAGCGCGTTGTGGCGCCGCACCAGCTGCGGTACATCGACCGTGCCGAGCACGCCGTCGCGCACGATGATCTTGCCGTTGATGATGGCGTATGCGACCTGCGGCGAGGCGCAGAACACGAGGGACGCGACGGCATCATGGACGGCGCCGCCAGCCATGCCGATTGCATCCGTGGAGAAGGCCACGCAGTCCGCACTCATGCCGGGAGCGAGCGCGCCGATGTCGTCGCGTCCCAGTACTTTCGCGCCGCCGAGTGTGGCGAGCTCCAGCGCTTGTCTTGCGCTCATGGCTGCAGGCCCGAAACCGACGCGTGCCAGCAGCATCGCCTGGCGTGCTTCGCCAAGCATGTGAGCGCCGTCGTTGGAGGCGGACCCGTCGACGCCGAGGCCGACGGGTACGCCGGCCGCGTGCATCTTCGGGATGGGTGCGATGCCTGAAGCGAGACGCATGTTCGAACACGGGCAATGCGCGACGCCAGTGCCGCTACGTGCAAACAGATTGATGCCTTCGTCATCGAGTTGTACACAGTGGGCGTGCCACACATCGTGGCCGGTCCAGCCGAGCGACTCGGCGTACTGCGCCGGCGTCATGCCGAATTTTTCGAGGCTGTAGGAAACGTCTTTCACGTTCTCGGCGAGGTGGGTGTGCAGGCGCACGCCGTACTCGCGCGCCAGGTCTGCCGAGGCGCGCATCAGGTCGCGGCTGACGGAGAAGGGCGAGCAGGGCGCGACGGCGATGTGCAGCATGCTGTGGCGGCTGGCGTCGTGATAGGTCTCGATGAGGCGGCGCGTGTCGCGCAGGATGGCGTCTTCCTGCTCCACCACGCTGTCCGGTGGCAGGCCGCCCTGTGACTGGCCGACACTCATGCTGCCGCGGCTGGCCGTGAAGCGCATGCCGATCTCGCGGGCGGCCTCGATGGAGTCATCCAGCCTGCAACCGTTCGGATAGATGTAGAGATGGTCGGACGAGGTCGTACAGCCCGACAGGATCAGCTCGGCCATAGCCGTTTGGGTGGATACGCGAATCATTTCCGGCGTGAGATTTGCCCAGATCGGGTATAGCGCCTGCAGCCAGTCGAACAGCTCGGCGTCCTGTGCGGCGGGGATGGCGCGCGTCAGGCTCTGGTACATGTGGTGATGCGTATTGATGAGGCCGGGCATCAGCACGTGGCCACTCAGGTCTACCACTTCGTCGGCTTCCGCCGGTAGCTCGTGTGCGGCGCCGACAGCTTCAATCACGTTATCGCGAATGAACACGCCGCCGCCGGCGATCTCGCGGCGCGTGGCGTCCATGGTGACGAGCATGTCGGCGTTCTTCAGGAGCAGAGTGCGCATGGGTTCAGCTCCTTGGTGCAAGAATGATGATGGCCATGCCCAGCAGCGAGACGGCCGAGCCAATGACGTCCCAGCGTGTGGGGTGTATGCCATCGACCAGCCACAGCCACGCAATGGCAACGCAGATATAGACACCGCCGTAGGCCGCGTACGTGCGGCCGGCTGCGCTTGGATGCAGGGTCAGCAGCCAGGCGAAGAGCGCAAGACTGAATGCCGCGGGGATGAGCAGCCAGATGCTCTTGTCCTGCTTGAGCCATAGCCAGGGCAGATAGCAGCCGATGATTTCCGCGAGGGCGGTGAACAGAAACAGCAGCAGGGTGCGTGTCATCGTCGGCGGCCGGGTGAGCGAAGTCACCGTATTCTAACCGCCAGCAATGAAGGGCTTGCCCAGCGAGGCGGGCAGGTTGAGCTGCAGCAGTTTGCGGTCGCGCGAGATCAGCACCAGCACGACGATGGTGGCGAGGTAAGGCAGGGCGGAAAGGAACTGCGGCGGAATCGCCACGCCGAAGCCTTGCGCATGCAGTTGCAGGATGGTCACCCCGCCGAACAGGTAGGCGCCGAGCATCAGGCGCGCCGGCTTCCAGGTGGCGAAGACGACCAGCGCAACCGCGATCCAGCCGCGGCCCGCCGTCATGTTCTGTACCCACAACGGTGTGTAGATCACCGAGAGGTACGCGCCGGCGATGCCCGCCATGGCGCCGCCGAACAGCACTGCGCCGTAACGGATCGCCGTGACGGGGTAGCCGATGGAATGCGCCGCTTCGGGGGACTCGCCGACGGCGCGCAGGATCAGGCCGAGACGCGTCTTTGCGAGCGTCCACGCGACGAGGCCGAAGGTCACGAAAGACAGATAGACGACGATGTCCTGGTTGAAGAACACCGGACCGAGCACCGGGATTTTCGACAGCAACGGTATGGCAATCGGCTTCACGCCGCTGAGACTGTAGCTGACGAAACTCTGGCCGATGAAGGCGGACAGGCCGAGGCCGAAGATGGTCAGCGCCAGCCCGGAAGCGGCCTGGTTGGCGCCTAGCGACAGCGTGAGGATGCCGAAGGGCAGCGAGGCCGCCGCGCCTGCGATGGCGCCGGCGATGAGCCCTACCGCGAGATTGCCCTCGGTGCCGACGGCT
This sequence comes from Rhodocyclaceae bacterium, assembly GCA_035456105.1. Classification (GTDB taxonomy): domain Bacteria; phylum Pseudomonadota; class Gammaproteobacteria; order Burkholderiales; family Rhodocyclaceae; genus Viridibacterium. The sequence goes on from DATIDV010000022.1 coordinate 179,933, forward strand.
GCGGCGAACGCAGCGATGGCGCCGATCAGCATCATGCCTTCGACACCGAGATTGACGACGCCGGTTTTCTCTGTGACCAGCTCGCCGAGCCCGGCGAAAACCAGCGGCGTGGCGGCGCCGAGCGTGCCGACCAGGATGGGGATCAAGTGTTCGATCATGTTGCGACCTCCGGGGCTGCCTTTGGTGTTTGCTGCGGTTTGTCTTCGTGCAACTCCTTGTGGAGGTGCGGCCTGCGACGCTTCAGACGGTAATTGACGAAGGCATCGGCACCGAGCAGGAAGAACAGCAGCAGGCCCTGGAACAGGCCGGTGATGGCCGAGGGCAGTTGCAGCGACACCTGACCCGCGTCGCCGCCGATGTAGATCATGGCCATGAGGAAGCCCGACAGCACGATGCCCAGCGGATGCAGACGACCGACCCAGGCGACGATGATGGCGGCATAGCCGTAACCAGGCGACAGCGACAGCGTGAGCTGCCCGACCGGCCCGGCGACTTCACCGGCCCCCGCAATGCCTGCGGTGAGACCGGAGACCACGAGGCTCAGCCACACCGTCTTGCGTGCGGAGAAGCCGGCGTAGCGCGCCGCTGCCGGTGCCTCGCCGCCAACGGCAACCTGGAATGCCGTGTAGCTGCGCGAGATGAAGACCCAGAAGATCAGCACGGCGACCATGGTGATGAACACCGAGGTATTGATGCGCAGGCCGTCGAACAACAGCGTGAACAGCGAGGCGTCACTGAACATGATGGACTGCGGAAAGTTGCTGCCATCCGGATCGCGCCACGGCACGCTCACCAGCCATGAGAGGAACAGCGTGGCGATGTAGGTGAGCATCAGCGTGGTGAGCGTTTCCTCGGCATTGAAATGCGTCTTCAGCCAGGCGGGAATGGCACCCCAGATGGCGCCGCCCATCGCGCCAGCGATGACCATTGCCGGCAGCACCCAGCCCGCTTCCGAACCGTTGGCATAGATCGCCACGCCACTCGCGCAGATCGCGCCCATCAGCAACTGGCCCTCGGCACCGATGTTGTAGATGCGTGCGCGGAAACCCGGTGCCAGCCCCTCGGCAATAAGGATCAGCGGCGAGGCCTTGAGCACCAGCTCGCTCCAGCCGTTGCTCGTTTCCAGCGGCTCGATGAAGAACACGTAGAAGGCCTTGAGCGGGCTGACGTGCAGGCTGGCAAACAGCACGGCTCCGACCAGCAGCATCAGGACGATGGCGATCAACGGTGCCGCCCATTTCATGACTCGGGATGGATTGGCGCGGGGTTCGAGTAGGGGCATGGTCTTTCGCAGTGTTTGTCTTACGGTCTGGTTTCAGACCCGGATTGTTGCTACTGGTGGTGCTCCCCTCGCCCGCTTGCGGGAGAGGGGCGGGGGAGAGGGCTGTTACGGTAGCCAGCGAAACTTGGCTGCTGGTTAATACGAAAAACTTCCCCTTCGTAAGAGTCGTTGGGAATTGTGGGTTCCCTCTCCCCTAACCCCTCTCCCGCAAGCGGGAGAGGGGAATCAAATCACGCCGCTTCCTTCTCTGCCTTGCCCGCCATCAGCAAACCTATGCTCTCGGCATTGGTCTGTGCCTTCGGCATCGCAGGTGACAGCCTGCCTTCCGACAGCACGGCAATGCGGTCGCAAATTTCAAACAGTTCGTCGAGCTCTTCGGAGATCACCAGCACGCCCACGCCGCTGCGCGACAGGTCGATCAGCGTCTGGCGCAGGAAGGCCGAGGCACCGACATCCACGCCCCAGGTGGGTTGCGCAACGATCATGGCTTTCGGTGACTGCATGATTTCGCGGCCGACGATGAACTTCTGCAGATTGCCGCCGGAAAGGCTGCGCGCAGCAGAGTGCTCGCCATTGCAGCGTACGTCGAAGCGCGCGATGCAGCGCCTGGCGAACTCGCGCGTGGCGGCGTAGTTGAGCAGGCCGTACTGCTTCATCCCGTCCTGGCGATGCGCGGTGAGCATGGCGTTATTGGCGAGCGACATGGAAGGCACGGCACCACGGCCGAGGCGCTCTTCCGGCACGAAAGCGAGGCCACGGTCGCGACGATCGCCGGCATGCAGGTGGCCGACCGGCTCGCCCGCGATGCACACTGAATCCGGCAAGCCCTGCGTTTCGCCCGACAGTGCGGACAGCAACTCAGCCTGTCCGTTACCCGAGATGCCGGCGATGCCGACCACTTCGCCGGCGCGCACGCTGAGCGAGATGTCCTGCAGCGAAATGCCGAAGGGGTCTTCGCTGGGGCGTTGGATACGCTTGATCTCCAGCACCGGCTGCATCTCACCCGGATAGGGCGGCGCGTGGCATACCGGCAGGTCGCGGCCGATCATCATGCGTGCGAGGCTGCCGGTGGTTTCCTGTTTCGGATTGGCGTGGCCCGTGACCTTGCCGCCGCGCATCACGGTCGCGCTGTCGCACAGGCTCTGGATTTCGTGCAGCTTGTGGCTGATATAGAGGATGGAGACGCCTTCGCTCGCCAACTGGCGCAGCGTCTCGAAAAGCTTGAGCACGGCCTGTGGTGTGAGCACCGAAGTCGGTTCGTCGAGGATCAGCAGCTTCGGGTCCTGCAGCAGGCAGCGCACGATCTCGACACGCTGGCGCTCGCCGACGGAAAGGCTATGCACGAGGCGGTACGGGTCGAGTGGCAGGCCGTATTTTTCCGACACGGTTTTCACGCGCACGGCGAGTGCCTTGAGATCAAAAGGGGCGTCGAGCGCGAGGGCGATGTTCTCGGTGACGGTCAGCGTCTCGAACAGCGAGAAGTGCTGGAACACCATGCCGATGCCCAGCGCTCGCGCGGCCGCCGGGTTGGCGATGACGGTCTGGCGCCCGTTCCACATCAGCTCGCCATCATCGGCCTGGATGGTGCCGTAGATCACTTTCATCAACGTGCTCTTGCCCGCACCGTTCTCGCCGAGCACGGCGTGTATCTCGCCGGGCATGACGGTGAGACTCACATCGTCGTTGGCGACGACGCCGGGGTAGCGCTTGGTGATGTGATGCAGGGCCAGGCGTGGCTCGAGCGGAGTCTGCGTCGGCACGCTCCCGCTCGCAGCCTCGGTGTCATTCATCATGCGTCAATTCCTTTCCCCAATGCCTTTCCCATCATCCTCTCCTGTCTGCCCGTGTCGCGTGCGTATTGCTCTCTTGCTTGCAAGAGCTGGGCCACGACGGCGATGGCGATGGCTTGTGGCGCCTTGTCGCGGATGCCAGACACGCCAATGGGGCAGGTCATGCGCGCAAGCTGTGCCGCGGCGACGCCCTGCGCGTGCAGACGGTGCTCGAAGCGTGCCCGCTTGGTGCGCGAACCGATCAGGCCGAACCAGGCGAAGGCATCGCGCTTGAGGATGCGGGCCGTGAGTTCGAGGTCGAGTGCGTGACTGTGGGTGAGGACGAGGAAGAAGGTGTCGGGTGAAGCGTGGTCGACTTCTTCTTCGGGGGCGTCGGTGGCGATGCAGGTGACGTTGGCGGGCGCGGTGCCGAAGAGATCGTCGCGGACGTCTACCCAGCGGATGCTGGCGTCGAGTGTGGACAGGACGTGGACGATGGCGGCGCCGACATGGCCGGCGCCGAAGAGGGTGATGTTGAAGCGGGGTGGGGTGAGGGTTTGGGTGAAGTGCCAGGTGTTCGTGGTTTCAATGGACGGCGCGTCACTTCTTGCACCACTCCCCCTCTCCCCTAGGGAGAGGGAACGGCTGGCGTCGGGCCCGCTCGTTGCTGTCCCCTCTCCTTGGGGAGAGGGTGCCCCGTCAGGGGCGGGAGAGGGGGGATGGTACGTATCGAGACAAGCCCCCGGATTTCGCTGCGCTTCATCCGGGCTACATATCGTCCATTGCGATGAGCCTTCGGCAAGCAACTCACGCGTCAGCGATCGACCGCTTTCGATAAGCCCCAGACGCTCGATCCATTCGTGGCGTGCGCTCTGCCCAATCCGCTCAAACACCAACCACACCACCCCCCCACAACACTGCCCAAGGCTCGCACCCAGCGACAGCCGCTGCAGCGCAGGCGCGGAAGTGGCCTGCAGCAACATCGCTCGCGCATGCGCCATCGCCTCCCATTCCAGATGTCCGCCGCCGATCGTGTCGACCGCGTGCGTCATGCTCACCAGCATGTTCGTGCCTGCCTCGCGCGGTGCCGAGCCGCGCGTCTGCGCGACCGTGACGAGCACAACGTCTTCGTGTGCGAGCAGTGCGGGCAGGGCGCGCCAGCAGTTCATGAGGAGGCATCCTGTGTGATGGCGCGCAGGATCGCCTCGGCCGTGGCCGGCGCCTGCAGCGGCGCAGTGCTGCCACGTGCGGCCGAGCAGGCGTCGCGTAGCGCGAAGAACACGCTGAAGGCGAGCATCAATGGCGGCTCGCCGACGGCCTTGGATTTGTGGATGGTGTCTTCGACATTGATGTTGTCGAACAGCTGCACGTTCATCACCGGCGGGCAGTCACTGGCGGCGGGAATCTTGTAGGTTGAAGGTGCGTGCGTCATGTTGCGGCCGAGCTGTGCGCCCTCGGGGCGGAACCACAACTCCTCGGTCGTCAGCCAGCCCATGCCCTGGATGAAACCGCCTTCGATCTGTCCGATGTCGATGGCGGGGTTCAGCGACTTGCCAACGTCATGCAGGATGTCGACGCGCAAGACCTTCGATTCTCCGGTGAGCGTGTCGATTGCGACCTCGGCGCAGGCCGCACCATAGGCGAAATAGAAGAAGGGCCTGCCCTGCAGGGTGTCCTTGTTCCAGTGAATCTTCGGCGTGGAGTAGAAGCCGGCGTCCCACAGCTGGATGCGTGCCCGATAGGCCTCGATGACCAGCTCGGCGAAGGGCACACTGACGCCGCCGCAGCGCACATAATCTTCAGCGAAGACTACGTCCTCGGCAGCTACGCCGTGATGTTGCGCGAAGAGCGCAGTGAGGCGTTTTTTGACCTTGAGCGCAGCGGCCTGTGCAGCCTTGCCGTTGAGATCGGCACCGCTCGACGCGGCGGTAGCGGAAGTGTTGGGCACGCGGCTGGTGTCGGTGCTCGACAGGCGCACCGCATTCAGTGACACACCCAGCTCATGCGCGACGATCTGCTGGATCTTGGTATAGAGGCCCTGGCCCATCTCCGTGCCGCCATGTGTCACCAGCACCGTGCCATCGGCATACACGTGCACAACGGCACCGGCCTGGTTGTAGAGCGTGGCGTTGAAGGAAATGCCGAACTTGACGGGCGTCAGCGCGATGCCGCGCTTGATGACGGGGCTGGTCTTGTTGAATTCGGCGACGGCGGCGCGGCGTGCAGCGTAGTCGCTGCTCGTCGCCAGTTCCTCGATCATGGCGGGCGCGACGTTGTCTTCGACCTTGGCGCCGTAGGGCGTCATCACACGCTCATCGCCAGCCGAATCGCCGTAGAGATTGAGGCGGCGCACATCCAGCGGATCGCGACCGAGGTGGCGCGCAACGTCGTCGATGATGTACTCGATGGCAAACATGCCTTGCGGGCCGCCAAAGCCCCGGAAGGCGGTGTTCGACACGGTGTGCGTCTTGCAGCGCAGGCTGCGCACGGCGACTGCGTCGAGGTAGTAACAGTTGTCGATGTGGCACAGCGCGCGGTCATTCACGGGCCCGGACAGGTCCGCGGAGAAGCCGCAACGCGAAGCCATCTGCAGACGCAGCCCGAGGATGCGGCCGTCGCTGTCGAAGCCGACCTCCCATTCGAAATCGAAATCGTGGCGCTTGCCGGTGAAGCTCATGTCGTCGTCGCGATCCAGACGTACTTTCACCGGACGGCCCGTCTTCCACACACCGAGTGCCGCTGCACAGGCGATCTGCGCCGACTGCGATTCCTTGCCGCCAAAGCCGCCCCCCATGCGCCGGCATTCCACACTCACCTGGTGACGGTGCCACCCCAACATGTGTGCGACATGGTGCTGCATCTCCGTCGGGTGCTGCGTCGAGCTGTGCACATGCATCGTATCCTGCTCGCGCGGCAGGGCGTAGGCGATCTGGCCTTCGAGGTAGAAGTGCTCCTGGCCGCCGAGCCGGGCACGGCCCTTGAGACGCTGCGGTGCGGCAGCCAGCGCGGCTTCGGCGTCTCCCCTGTGCATGTCGACCGGCGGCAGTATCCAGGATTGGGCCGCAACGGCCTCGGCCGTCGTCAGCAGGGCGGGCAGGGCTTCGTATTCGACTTTGGCGAGGCGTGCGGCGCGACGTGCCCCATCATGCGATTCGGCGAGCACGAGGAAGATGGGCTGGCCATAGAACTGCACAAGGCCATCGGCAAGGATGGGGTCGTCCTTGATGATGGCGCCACAGTCGTTGAGGCCCGGAATGTCCTGCGCCGTGAGCACGCTCACCACGCCGGGCGCCTTGCGCACGGCATCGAGATTCATCGACAGGATGCGGCCATGCGCACAGGTCGACGTGCCGAAGGCCGCGTGAAGCGTGCCTTGCATCTCGCGCAGATCGTCGACGTAGGCGGCGGCGCCGCTGACATGCAGCGCAGCGCTCTCGTGCGTGACGGGCCGGCCGACGGTCTGTTCCTGCGGCGTGCGGATTCTGGGTTCGACGGCGTTCATGCCGACACCTCCTCGACACGCAATGCGTCCGTGCTGGAGTAGTCCAGCCACAGACGCCACAACAGGTTCTGTGCGACCTGCATGCGGTACTCCGCCGAGGCGCGCATGTCGGCGAGTGGCTGGTAATCGCTTGTTAGGGCGCGCATGGCGTCGCAGGCGCTTTCATCGGAGAAGATGCGTCCGTTCAGTGCCGCTTCGGCCGCAGCAGCACGCTTGGGCGTGGCGGCCATGCCACCGAAGGCGATGCGTGCAGCGAGCACCGTGCCCGCATCGTCAAGCGTGAGCGCGAAGGCGGCGCACACGGCAGAGATGTCCTGATCGCGACGCTTGGAAATTTTCCCGGTGCGGAAAAAACGTTGAGGCGTCGCACGCGGGATACGCAATGCACGCACGAACTCGCCTTTCTCCAGCGCGGTCTTCTGATACGCGAGATAGAGGTCCTCCAGCGGCATCTCGCGAATGCGCTCGCTCTGTTGCAGCACGACCTGCGCACCGAGTGCGATCAGGGCGGGCATGCTGTCGCCGATGGGTGATCCGTTGGCGACGTTGCCGCCCAGCGTGCCGGCGTTGCGGATCGGTACCGAGGCGAAGCGCTCGGCCAGTTCGGCCCATTCCGGCTCGTCGGCGATCAGCGTGTCGAAGGCATCGGTGAGCGAAACGCCCGCACCGATTTCGATCCATTTGTCATCGACGGCAATCTGCGCGAAGTCCTCGGCGGCGCCGACGTAGATGATGTCGCCGAGTTCGCGCAGCTGCTTGGTGACCCACAGGCCGACGTCGGTCGAGCCGGCGAGGATTCGCGCAGTGGGGAGTTCGTTGTAGAGCGCCGCCAGCGCGTCGGTCGAGCGCGGCGCGAAGAAGGTTTGCTTGCCATCGCTGTATTCGAGCGCGGGCAGGGCCGCGAGTTCGTCGAGCGCAGCGCGTACCGGCGCGCGCGACATCTTCACGCAGGGCTTTTGCCAAGCGGCCTGCGCGGCGTCGATAATGGGACGGTAGCCGGTGCAGCGACACAGATTGCCGGACAGGGTGTTGGTGATCTCGTCACGCGTTGGCGCAGCGTCCCTGCCTTCGTAATCTGCCCACAGCGACATGATGAAACCCGGCGTACAGAAGCCGCATTGCGAGCCGTGGCAGTCGACCATCGCCTGCTGCACGGGATGCAGCGTGCCATCGGCCTGCTTCACGTCTTCGACGCTGAACAGGGCCTTGCCGTCGAGGGTCGGCATGAACTGGATGCAGCTGTTCACCGCTTCAAGGCGCAGGCCATCCGGCGCGCTGTCGTCGCGGCTGCCGACGACGACCGTGCAGGCACCGCAGTCGCCTTCAGCGCAGCCTTCCTTGCTGCCGGTGCAATGTGCGTCCTCGCGCAGCCATTGCAGCACCGTGCGTTGCGGTGAAATGCCGGAGACGTCGACGACCTTGCCTTGATGCCAGAAGCGGATTGCTCGTTGCGTCATGCCCTATTGCGCCTTTCCAGATTTAGAAGCAGTAACAACATGGGCTGCACACGCAGCTGGCAGCATTTGTGCAAAAGCGGGCTCGCTCGCCGTGCCGAAGCACTGCTCTGCGCGAGCTCTCAGTTGGCCACAGCAGCCAGTCATGTGTTCGCTCCATTTTGTTACCGCTTCTTACGAAGATCATTAATTCAGGCTAGCACGCGCCATGCCGGTTTATGGCGGGCGCCAGCGATAGCGGTGATCAGCCAGCGCGAATAGGGATTCAGTCTCCCTCCGGCCGCCAGAATTGATGGTGCGGAACGGCTGCTTCGTCTTCCAGCAAGGGCCCGTGAACTTCAACCTGGCGCTGGCCGCGCGTGAAGACGTCGCGACAGGGCAGGGACAGGGTAGGGTTCTCGGGGTCGTTGCCCGTCAGCGTCAGCAGGCGCTCTTCCGACAGTCCATACACCACGCGGCCGATGCCACACCAGTAGATCGCGCCAGCGCACATCGCGCAGGGCTCGGCGCTGGTGTACAGCGTGCATTCCGCGAGCTTCTCCGGTGGCAGTACGCGCGCGGCTTGCGCCGCGGCGAGGCGTTCGGCGTGGCAGGTCGGGTCGCCGGTCGGTGGTCTGGAGTCGTTGAAACACTCGACCCAGACGTTGCCCTCGCGGTCGGCCACAAGTGCGGCAAATGGATGGCGTTTGCGGCCGCGGCTCTCGGCAGACAGGGCGATTGCCTGGCGCAGCAAGCGCATGTCGAGGTCGTTCAGTTCACTGATCCGGGGGGTGATGGTCATGAATTCTCCTCGCGCTATTGTCGTCACCACCGCCTGCATTCAGTGCATGGTGCGCATATAAGTCTCATAAGTGACTGGCGATGGTATCCCCTCTCAGGAGGCGGTACAGTCATCTCCATCGCGCGTGCTCGCGTCTGTTTGTATTTGTACTAGTTTGTACTATCACGCCAGACCATTTTCGGCCGGGCGTCACACGGGAGAGTCGGATGTCATCATTTTTGCAGGAATTTGTACGGATTGCCGCGAGTGCCGTCGTGCTCGGAACGCTGGTGGCTTCCGCAGGTGCTGCCGAGCCGGTCAAGGCAGCATTCGTCTACATCGGACCGACCGGTGATCATGGCTGGACCTACGCGCACGACATGGGCCGCAAGAAGGCCGAGGAAGAGCTGGGCGGCAAGGTCAAGACGACTTTCGTGGAAAACGTGCCGGAGACGGCCGATGCCGAACGCGTGATTCGCGATCTTGCGGCCAAGGGCAACAAGGCCATCTTCGCAACCTCGTTCGGCTACATGAACGCCATGGAGAAAGTGGCGAAGAGCTTCCCCAAGGTCGCCTTCATGCATGCGACCGGCTACAAGACGGCGAAGAACTTCGGCACCTATGACGTTCGCACATACGAGGGTGCCTACATGCTGGGTGTCGTCGCAGGCAAGATGAGCAAGAGCGGCAAGCTCGGCGTGGTCGGTTCCTTCCCGATTCCGGAAGTGATCCGCAACATCGACGCCTTCACCATCGGCGCACGCAGCATCAACCCGAAGGCCACCACCAAGGTCATCTGGGTAAGCACCTGGTTCGATCCGGGCAAGGAGCGTGAAGCGGCGCTGACGCTGATCTCGCAAGGCGCCGACGTGCTGATGCAGAACACGGATTCGCCGGCCGTCGTGCAGGCCGCTGAAGAGAAGGGTATCTACGCCTTCGGCTGGGATTCGGACATGACCAAGTTCGGCGCCAAGGCGCAGCTTGCTGCATCGGTGCTGCACTGGGACGTGATCTACAAGCCGCAGCTAGAGGCCGTCGCGGCCGGGACGTGGAAGCCCTCGCAGATCTGGGCAGGCGTCAAGGACGGCGCAGTGAACATCGAGAACTTTGGCACTTCGACGCCGGCTGACGTCAAGAAGCTGGCGGAAGAGCGTCGCGATGCGATCAAGGCCGGCAAGCTGCATCCTTTCACCGGGCCGCTGAAGGACAACACGGGCAAGGAGATCGTCGCGGCAGGCAAGACGCCGACCGATGCCGACTTAGGGAAATGGAACGTGTACGTCGAGGGCGTAGAAGGTACGATTCCGAAATAGCTTCGGCGTCGCTTCTCGCCAGTACTCGTCATTCCCGCGCAGGCGGGAATCCAGCGACCTTGAAGACCTTGCGTCCGAAGACACTGGATTCCCGCCTGCGCGGGAATGATGTTTTGAAGGAAAGGGTTTCACATGGATGTCCTCCAACGCGCGCTGAGTTGCCCCAAGGCCGAACTCCACGTCCACATCGAAGGCACGCTGGAGCCCGAGCTGGCGTTTGCGCTGGCCCAGCGCAACAACATCGATTTTCCCCACGCGAGTGTGGAGGCACTGCGCGCGGCCTACGACTTCAGCGACCTGCAGTCCTTCCTTGATCTTTACTATGCCTGTGCTGATGTGCTGCGCACGGAGGAAGACTTCAGCGACCTGATGCTGGCCTACCTGCGCCGTGCGCGTGAAGACAATGTCATTCACGCGGAAATCTTTTTCGACCCGCAGACGCACACGCCGCGCGGCGTGTCATTCGAGACGGTGTTGAAAGGCCTGGAGGCGGGCGCCGCGATTGCCGCGAAAGAGTGGGGCATGAGCACGCGCCTGATCCTGTGCTTTCTGCGTCATCTCTCCGAGGAGGACGCATTCGCGACGCTGAAGCAGGCACTGCCCTTCATCGATCGCATTCACGGCTTTGGCCTCGACTCGTCCGAAGTCGGACACCCGCCATCGAAGTTCGAGCGTGTCTTCGCGCGTTGCCGTGAGCTGGGCAAGCCGGTCGTTGCGCATGCCGGCGAGGAAGGTCCGCCCGCCTACATCTACGAAGCGCTGGATCTGCTCAAGGTGAGTCGTATCGATCACGGCGTGCGCGCGGTTGAAGATGCCGCGCTGACGCATCGCCTCGCACACGACGGTATCGCCCTGACGGTTTGTCCTCTGTCCAATGTGCGTCTGTGCGTGTTCGAAAAAATGGAGTTACACACGCTGCCGGCCATGCTGGCTGGCGGCTTGTGCGTCACCATCAACAGCGACGACCCGGCGTATTTCGGCGGCTATCTCGGGGCCAACATCCGTGCTGTGCAGGCGGCATTCGATCTGGATGCGACGACCTGGCGCGAGTTGTTCCGCAACAGTTTCGATGCTTCCTTTGTAGACGAAGCACAGAAGGAGAAATGGCTGGCGCAGGTGGACGCGCACATGCTGGCGCTGACTTGAAAGCTAAGGGATTTCCAAAGCAAGTTCGTCATCCCGGCGAAGGCCGGGATCCAGTAACAACGCGTGGATCTGGATCCCGGCCTGCGCCGGGATGACGAGTTCTTGCCATTCGCGACGCTTGAGAGAACGGCCCTTCTCCCGTGAAAGAGAAGGGCCGTTTGTTCAAACACACGGCCCGCGTGGGCCAACCGTGCGGTCGATCAGAAGTGGTATTCGGCGCGAATCATGGGCGTCGAGGCTAGCGCGCCAGGACCGGCCGGGCCCTTGTGAGAGTTGCCGAACTTGTTGTGCCAGTACTGGTACTCGAGGCCCATCTTGAATGTGTTCTTCGAACCGAGCAGTGCGCCGACGTCGTACATGATCTGGCCGTCGAAATTGAATTCCGGTGCCGTGCTGCCGCCGAATTCGTTTTCACCTTTCGACGCAATGAAGTTCATGAAGCCTTCGAACGACAGGCCAACCGGACCGATATTGAACGGAATACCCCAGGCCGCAGTCAGCGCGGGGTGGACGTCATAGGAATAGCGCGGCGTCTGCACCCCCGTGTACTTGTTGTACGGGGCATTGCTTTCCCACAACGCAAGCACGCTGACGCTCAGGAAGCCCGGCACCTTGAACATGACAGTCGGCCCCAGCACGAGCATGCGCTTCATGGAGTTGTAGCCCGCATCGTCCTTGGTGTTGGCATCGAAGCCGCCGGTAACCCCGTAGCCAGCGAACGGACCCCAGCCAAGGTCCTTGCCGGCGATCTTCCCGAAGTCCACCGTGTTGCGATAGACCACGTAGATTTCCTGCGCGCCAGTCGTCGCGCTGGGTGAAGACGGATCCTTCTTGTCGGACAGCAGCAGATCGGCATTGAAGAAGTTCGTGCCGTACTTGTAGCCGCTTGCGTGCGCCAGATTGAAGATGTTCTTGGCGATGTCGGTCGCACCGAATGGTTCTGAGAATCCGCTGCCGTAGCGATAGCCGAGATAGGTATCGCTCCAGTCGGCTGCCTGTACGGCCGGAGCCATGGCCATCAGTCCCCCCGTACCGATTGCCACGCTCGCTGCATATTTCTTAAGCTTTTGCATGTTTACTTCCTCCGCTATGAATCAAGTGAGATCTGCTTCGGGCTGCGCTTTGCCGCGGGCTTTCCGAATACAGTTTGATTCTATGGAGGAGCTTGGACCGTCCGACGCATGAGGTGCATATGTGAAATGCAATGTGTCGTGGTGGTGCGGAATCTTGATGAAAGCATGCACGTTCTTGAGCGCGAAGCGAAGTAATGAGCCCGCCCGCAACAGCCGCCATCAGGCACCTTCGCGCACGTCGCAAAATGACATGAGACTACGCACGAAAAGGCGGCATGAATTGGCTTTGTAGCGGTGCAGCGCAGTGCGTTTTCGCGAATTGCATGTATATCGGAAAGCGCATATCACAGTGGTAAATGCGCAACATCCGGGGAGCAGTCAGGCGCTGACGAGGCTCAACCGGCCGTGGCTCTGCATGGCTATGCGCCGCATGGCGGATTTTCGAGGCACTATGACCCTGGTGATCGAATCAATGTGTGCGTAAGAAAACCACAAGTCTGCAGCGTTATATTTACCGTACGCACGCTCTGCAACAGGATCATGGGATGGTGAAACGATGAAGCCCGACAACCTGGAAACCAATCAGCTCGACTATAAGACCTTGCTCGAGTCGACCAAGGCGATTCCCTGGAAGATCGAATGGGCGACGATGCGCTTTGCCTACATCGGCCCGCAGATCGAGGCATTGCTGGGATGGTCGGCGGACAGCTGGCTCAGCGTGGAAGACTGGGTGAATCGCATGCACCCGGACGATCGCGAGCGCGTAGTGAATTTCTGTGTGGCGCAGTCAAAGGCCGGCGTGGATCACGAGGCCGACTATCGTGCGTTGACGGCAGACGGCGGCTACGTGTGGATTCGCGATGTGGTGCACGTGCTGCGCAACGAGGGCGGTGAGGTTGAGGCGCTGATCGGTTTCATGTTCGACATCAGCGAGCGCAAGAAGACGGAAGAACAGCTCATCATCCTGCAGAAGCGCCTTGAAGAGCTGTCATTCAAGGATGGCCTGACCGGCGTGGCCAACCGTCGCATGTTCGATACGGTGCTCGAACAGGAATGGCGCAGTGCGCTGCGCAACCAGCAGCCCCTGTCGCTGATCCTCGTCGATATCGACTACTTCAAGCAGTACAACGACCACTACGGCCACGTTCAGGGCGACGACTGTCTCAGGCAGGTGGCTGCGACGCTGGCCTCTGCGGCGCTGCGCGGGCGTGACTTTGTCGCGCGCTTCGGTGGCGAGGAGTTTGTGTTCATCCTGCCGGAAACCGATGCGATGGCCGCGCAGACCATCGCCGAGCGCTGCCGCGATCTGATCCAGCAGCAGCAAATCGCTCACGCCAACTCTTCAGTGAGCCCGGTGCTGACGATCAGCCTGGGTGTCGGCACGATCACGCCGCAGCATGACGATGTGCCGCTGAGCTTCGTGGAGCTGGTTGACCGTCACCTCTACATGGCCAAGCAGCAGGGGCGCAACTGCGTCGCGCCCGCCTGACTCGGGGGCGACGCGTCCGGGTGGCTATTTCGGTGCTTCCGGGAACTTGATAGCCGGCCCCAGCGCCGTTCCCTTAAGCATCGCACATGGCAACGCCGCGTCATCCCGGCCTTCGCCGGGATGACGAACTTGTTTCAGAAACTCATCAACTGACTGGCATTGGCGATCGGGCTTGCTTTCATCGCGCGATCCAGGGCTGAGCGCTGCGGCACGCATCTGCCATGCGTAATCCTGCATCACAAAACTGTCACCGGCCTGTCACGTGTGCGCGGCAGCATGCGCGGCTCACATCCGTGATGTAGCCACGGAACCAACGAAGGAGCCGAGTCAACCATGAGTCTTGATCAGAATTTCGCCGCCGACCCCAGTGTCGACACGTCCACCGACAATACGGCCAATCTTTCGCGCCGCAATGCCTTGCGCATATTTGGTGGTGCGCCATTTCTGCCACTGGCAACGGGCGGTGGCCTGGCTGCCTTCCTGGCGGCTTGTGGCGGTGGCGGTGATGACGCGGCGGCGACCCCGGCAGTGGAAGCGCCCGTCGTTCAGCCGACTGTGACATCGGTCAGCTTTGCCGGCATGAACGCACCGACGCTGGCAGTGCCAGCCGAGATGGCGACCACCAGCGTCAAGTCCAGTGTCGTCGCCACGTATAGCGATGGCTCTACGCAGACCTTTGCACTCAAGTACCAGCCCTTCTTCATGACGGGTGACCTCGTGCCGGATGGCAAGGGTGGCACCATCCTCGCCGGCGGCTATGTCGACATCAATAACCAGCCCATCATCGACAAATCCGTCGTCGGCAAGGAGCGCCAGTTCTACTCCGACTCGCCGGACGGTACTTCGCTGCTGTCGCTGGCCAATCCGACGGTTACCGGCATCAAGGGCAAGGCCGTGTTTGCCGTCGTGCAGTTCGAATACACCACGCGCGACCAGGCAGGTGCCAGCACCTACGGCGTGCTGCCATCGCCGATTGCCGTGCTCACGCTCGACCAGGATCAAACCACCGGTGCGCTGACGCTCGTGAAGTATCACAACGTTGATATGTCATCCGCGCACGGTCTGTGGATCACCTGCGGCGCCAGCCTCTCGCCGTGGAATACCCACCTGTCGAGCGAAGAGTACGAACCGGATGCGCCTTTCGTTTCCACCAACGCCCAGTTCAAGGCTTTCAGCAAGAACGTCTTCGGCGACGAGACGACGGCCAATCCCTATCACTACGGCCACCTGCCGGAAGTCACCGTCAATCCGGACGGTACGGGCACAGTGAAGAAGCATTACTGTCTGGGTCGTATCTCGCATGAGCTGGTGCAGGTCATGCCCGACAACAAGACCGTGCTGATGGGGGACGACTACACGAATGGCGGCCTGTTCCTGTTTGTCGCCGACAAGGAGAAAGACCTGTCCGCCGGTACCTTGTATGTCGCCAAGCTGGGCGCGGGCTTCTCGCTCGACCCGAGTGCGGCGGGTGCGCCGCTGAGCTGGATCAGCCTCGGCCATGCAACGAGTGCCGAGATCGAAGCGCTCGCCAACTCGCTCAAGCCCGCCGACATCATGAGCGTGCTCAAGACTGACCCGGTCGACACGACGTACACGAAGATCTTTGTTGATGGCGTCGCCAACTGGGTCAAGCTCGTGCCCGGCAAGGAGAAGGCCGCCGCCTTCCTCGAGACGCACCGCTACGCCAACCTCGTCGGCGCCAGCATGGGCTTCACCAAGCTCGAAGGCACGACGGTCAACGCCAAGGACAAGATCGCCTACTCGGCCCTGCAGAACATCCAGTCCTCCATGGTCAAGAACAATGCCGCATGGCGCGACTCGGTGAACATCACGGTCGACAAGCAGCTGCTTGCCGGCGGCGTGTTCGCGCACAACCTTGCAGGCGGCCAGAAGGATACGAGCGGCGTCGCGATCAGCAGCGAATGGGTGCCTGTGCTGACCAAGGCCTTCCTGATCGGAGAGGACATTGCTGCCGATGCGCTCGGCAACCTCGCCAATCCCGACAAGATCGCCAACCCGGACAACCTCAAGTTCTCCGAGAAGCTGCGCACCCTGTTCATCGGTGAAGACAGCGGTTATCACGTCAACAACTTCCTGTGGGCCTACAACGTCGACACGAAGAAGCTGTCGCGCATCATGTCGATTCCGGCGGGCGGCGAGTCGACCGGCCTGCACGCGGTGGACGAGATCAATGGCTGGACCTACATCATGAGCAGCTTCCAGCACGCAGGTGACTGGAGCGCGTCGCTGCACAGCAAGGTGCAGGCCACGCTGGATCCGCTTGTTCGTGCCAACTACAAGGATAGGTTTGGCGCAGCCGTGGGTTATCTGACAGGCGTGCCGGTGCTGAAGTAAGACCGGCCAGGCAGATCCTGCCCGGGCGGAGCGCCTGATCCAGCATGGGCCCGTACGGCGATGTCGTACGGGCCCATGTGTCATGTGCTCGCGCAAAAGGTAGCGCCGTTGCGTGTCGGTATGCGTGCCGCCCGTAACGCATCTGTCACATAGCCTTGTCACCATCGCGCCTTGCGCCGGGGGGCGTCGTCCGCAGCCGTCCCACTTCCGCATTCCATTTCTGCATCCTGTGCTCGTGCGCTTCGGCGGCGGCGCATGTTGCCGTCAGCCATCTGAAGGATAGAGAGCCATGAGTCACGACCTGTCACGCCGCCACGCCCTTAAACTGATCACCGGGGCGCCACTGCTGCCGCTGGCCACCATGGGCGGCGCATCCGCCTTTCTGAGTGCCTGTGCCAGCATCGGCAGTGACAAGACGTTCAGCTCGGTAAGTTTCACCTCGACGCCCGCCCCTGGCCTTGCCAACGCCGCCGACATGGCGACAACGTTCGTCAAATCCAATCTCGTCGTCAATTACAGCGATGGCAGCAAGCAGGCCTTTGCACTCAAGTACCAGCCCTTCTTCATCACCGGCGACATGGTGCCGGACGGCAAGGGCGGCAAGACACTGGCGGGCGCCTACTACGACATCAACAACCAGCCCATCCTTGACAAGTCCGTGCCGGGCAAGGAGCGCCACTTCTATTCCGATGGACCCGATGGTTCGTCGCTGCTGACGCTGCCGAATGCGAACGTGCCGGGCATCAAGGGCAAGGCTGTGTTCGCCGCCGTGCAGTTTGAATACACAACGCGTGACCAGGGCGGCAACAACACCTACGGCGTGCTGCCATCGCCGATCGCCATCCTCACGCTCGATCAGGATCAGGCGACCGGTGCATTGACGCTGGTGAAGTACCACAACGTCGATATGTTGAGCGCGCACGGTCTGTGGATCACCTGTGGCGCCAGCCTGTCGCCGTGGAACACGCACCTGTCGAGCGAAGAGTACGAGCCGGACGCGCAGTTCATTGCCGACAACAAGGTATTCAAGGCCTACAGCAAGAACCTCTACGGCGACGAGACCAAGGCCAATCCGTATCACTACGGTCATCTGCCGGAAATCACCATCAATCCAGACGGCACCGGTAGCGTGAAGAAGCATTACTGTCTCGGCCGCATCTCGCACGAACTGATCCAGGTGATGCCGGATCAGCGCACCGTGTTGATGGGCGACGACTACACCAACGGCGGCCTGTTCATCTTTGTCGCTGACAAGGCGAAAGACCTGTCGGCCGGCACTCTGTATGTCGCCAAGCTCGGCGCCGGCTTTTCGCTCGACCCGAACGCAGCCGGTGCGACGCTGAGCTGGATCAACCTCGGTCACGCAACGAGTGCCGAGATCGAAGCGCTCGCCAACACGCTCAAGCCCGCCGACATCATGAGCGCGTCGAAGACTGATCCGAACGATGCGACGTATACCAACGTCATCGTCGATGGCGTGGTGAACTGGATCAAGCTCAAACCCGGCATGGAGAAGGCTGCGGCTTTTCTCGAGACACATCGCTACGCCAACCTCGTCGGCGCCAGCATGGGCTTCACCAAGCTCGAAGGCACGACGGTCAACGCCAAGGACAAGATCGCCTACTCGGCCCTGCAGAACATCCAGGCTTCGATGGTCAAGGGCAACGCAGCATGGCGCGAGTCGGTCGGCATCACGGTCGACAAGGCTCTCATCGCCGGGGGTGTGTTCGCGCACAACCTCGCCGGCGGCCAGAATGATTCGAGCGGCAAGCGCATCGACAGCGAATGGGTGCCGGTGCGCACGCGTGCGCTGCTGATCGGCGAGGACATTCCTGCCGACGCGCTGGGTAATCTCGCCAATCCCGAACAGATCGCCAACCCGGACAACCTCAAGTTCTCCGAGAAACTGCGCACCCTGTTCATTGGCGAGGACAGCAGCACCCACGTTAATAATTTCCTGTGGGCCTACAACGTTGATACGAAGCAACTCTCGCGCATCGCCTCGATGCCGGTGGGGGCCGAATCGACGGGGCTACACGCGGTCGACGAGATCCATGGCTGGACCTACATCATGAGCAACTTTCAACACGCTGGTGACTGGATACCCGCATTGCATGGCAAGGTGCAGGCCGCTGTCGAGCCCTTGGTCCGTGCGAACTACAAGGATCGTTTCGGAGCGGCGGTCGGGTACATGACAGGGATGCCAGTACAGTCCTGATCCTGTTCCCTCACCCGGCGCTGTCGCACCGGGTGAGGCCAGGCCCTGTTCAGTCGCCCAGTTGGCGATAGAAGATCGTCGTCCCGCACAAACCACCGTGCGGCCACAACGCGTAGCCGGGAATGGTGCCGCAGCGTTGCCAGCCAAGACGCGCATACAGGCGTTCTGCATCACTGCCGGTCGCCGTATCCAGCACGAGCAAGGTCTTGCCCGAGTTACGGGCTTCGTCTTCCGCAGCGCGCATCAGCGCGGCGCCCAGCCCGCTTCGTCGCGCCGATCGTAGTACCAGCATCTTTGCGACATCGGCGCGATGCGGCTGGTTCTCCGGCACTGCGAGGATGAGCTGCACCGTCCCGAGCACGTCGCCGTCGGCATCTTCAGCAATCAGCAGGATGCGTTCCCCGCGCGCGGCGCTGGCCAATGCATTGCGCCAGAAATCAAGCGCCTTGTTGCGCGAGAGCGGCGACATGAAACTTACCGATGCGCCGCCCTCGACACAGTCGAGCAGCAGGTCAGTGAGTGCTTCAGCCAGGCTGCCTTCGTCGGCAGTGGTACGACGAATATGGGGATCTTTCATGTCGCGGAGTGTAACGCGATGGCTCGACATAATCCTCATGGCATTATCTCTGCATTTCCGGAGTCTCATCCACCCGCAGCATCAGTGCTGCGAGCTCCGCCAGTTCACGCAATGTCACTGTGCTGGAAGAGTGGACGCATTCGTGTAGGTCGGAAAGCAAAGCGCCTTCCGACATCGGGCTGTGAATCAGGCCCGCTACTTATCGTTGGTGTGGCGTGTCGGAAGGCGCTGCGCTTTTCCGACCTACAAAACCTGCAGCGCCGGAATGAGCGCCGTCGGTGCGAGATCTATCTCATCGCAGTTGCCGCCCGGTCCGCTGCGATCAATTACGAGAAAATCACTCACCGCATCCAGCGCCATCAGTGGGTGATGCCATACGCCTTTGGCATAGTTGACGCCTTGCGTGGCGGTGGCGAGGAAGCAGCGAAGATCACTCGCCGTCGGCGGTTCGCCCGGACGTGCGACTACAACAAGATAGTGACGGCCTGACAGCGGCACGAAGGCCTGTGAGCCTATTGGGTGACGCTCCATCATTGGCACGGTGAATGGCAGTTCGCGCGGCTGACCGCGGAAAATGCTGACGATGACGCGCCCGTCTTCCCCAGCATCGAGATTGGCGAGGTCGTGAAAGCGCTCGGTGTTGCCCGCGTTGATCGGGAAGTGTTTCACCGCGTCCGAGGCTTCAATGACATCGCCGAAAGGCGCGAAGGCCTCGCGGGTGAGGGGTTCGATTTTCAGGTGGCGTGGTTTCGTCATTGTTAGTTGGCGTCGCTCTCAAATTCTGTCATTCCCGCGCAGGCGGGAATCCAGTGGCGTAAGAATCGTACGCCATGGCCAAAGCGGTACTGACTGGCCGCATCTGACGCCGCTGGATTCCCGCAGCCCTCTCCCCCAGCCCCTCTCCCGCAAGCGGGCGAGGGGAGCGTTGTGCAGCTTCGCTGTGCGTAAAGCTGGCGGGAATGACGGCAAAGAGGTCACGCACCCGCAATCTTCCCGAACAAGCGCAATCGACTCACCCCGCCATCCGGGAAGATATTGAAACGCACATGGGTCACCGGCCCGAGCGCAGCGAGTGAATCGAAGCTATGCACTGCGTCCATCGACAACTTCTGCTGCGGCAGCAACTCCTGCCAGAACATGCTCTGCGTGATCAGCGACTGATCCGTGCCGCCCGACATGCGCGCAGCCTGCAGCGAGCACGAATCGGGAAAGTTGCCCTTGAAGTAAGCAGTGTCGACTTCGACGCGTTGGATGACGCCGGGCGCAGCCAGCGCGATGATGCTCCAGTCATTGCCAGGCTCACGGCGGCGGCGTGTTTCCCAGCCGTCGCCCATGTTGATGCCACGGCCCGGTAGCAGCAGGGTGGAGGCGAGGCCGAAGTGTTCGTTGTTGGCGGCGACAACGTAGGCGCCGTTGATGGCGGCAGCCAGATCAAGCGTTGCACCAGCAATGGTCGCATCGCTGCTCGGACGGCCATAGATGCGCAGGCGGGCGATGCCGCCGTCGGGGAAGATCGAGATGCGCACATGCGTCCAGGTCTGTTCACTAGTCAGCGCGTGGTAGTGATGCGCGTTGCCTTTGAGTGCGAGGGTCGACAATAGCGAGGCCCAGCGTGCATCGGCGGCAGGGATGTCCTGATCGCTATGGCAGGCTTCCAGCGAAGCGCCTGGCGGGTAGTTGCCGGTGAAGTGGCGCGTGTCGATGTCCACGCCGAAGATGTGGCCCGCTCGTGCGAGTTTCACCACGCACCAGTCGTTGCCCGGG
This sequence comes from Rhodocyclaceae bacterium, assembly GCA_035456105.1. GTDB lineage: Bacteria > Pseudomonadota > Gammaproteobacteria > Burkholderiales > Rhodocyclaceae > Viridibacterium. The sequence continues at coordinate 200,635 of DATIDV010000022.1, forward strand.
CCGCGCTTGCGGCGCGATTCCCAGCCGTCCATCCACTTGCCGTTGTCATCGTACTTGCCGGGGATGAACACCGGCTCGGCCGGGTCGAGCATGCGCTCCTTCGGGGCGAAGAATTCGTCGCTGGCGGCGACGGCCTTCGCGCCGAGACGGGGGTCCGCGAGGTTGGTATAACGCCGCGTGAAATCGGGAGCATCGGGGTCAAGCGTGACGACGGCCATACTGAAATCCTCTACGCGCAATTGTCGTTAGCTTACCGCTGTGCGGCCGGCGCGGGGTGAATAAGGAGTATGCGCGCAAGCCGTGCGCGGGCTTCGTAAGCTGACATGATGGCCGTGCTGCATTCTTGCCAACGGCGGATAGGCGGAGCCTCAGACATGGACATCGATTTTGCCAGCATCACTGAGTATCAGCGCTACAAGCTGATGGCCAGTCTTATCGTGCCGCGGCCCATCGCGCTGGTCACGACCGTGGACGCGGGCGGCGTCGTCAACGCCGCACCGTTCAGCATGTTCTGCATGGTCGGCGAGGAGCCGCCGCTGGTGATGGTCAGCATCAATCGCAAGAAAGATGGCGGCCTCAAGGACACGGCGCGCAACATCCTCGCCAATGGCGAGTTCGTCGTACACCTTGCGGATGAGGAAATTGCCGAGCGCATGCATTTCTGCGGTGACAGCCTGCCGCCCGAGCATAGCGAGATGGACCACGTCGGCTTCAAGGCGCTGCCTTCGCAGGCGATACGGCCGCCACGCATCGCCGAAGCGCCGGTGGCTTTCGAGTGCAGGATCTACGAGACCCTCGTCACTGAAAGTCGCCATATTTTTCTCGGACGAGTGTTGTGGCTGCATGTGCGCGATGGTCTCGTCGATACCGGGAAATGGCGTGTGCATTTGCAGGACTACTTTCCTGTCGGTCGCTTTGGCGCGAGCTTCTACACGCGCACCCGCGACCGCTTCGCCATCGAAGCGCCCGGTCACGACAAGGCCGAAGGGCGCAGCACGCCTATCGACGAGATTTGACGCAAAGTCAGGACAAAGGCCAAGCCATGAGCAGCCAACGACGGCATCTGTTCTGCCCGGTGCCTCAGGGCTGGTGTGGTTGAAGGACCTTTGCTGGAAGAAGAGTCAACGCAAGTGCCAAGAGAGTTTGCGCGGCATTCCTGAGGGGCTTGTCAGCTAGAATCGGCCAGCGCCAGATGACTGCCTGACAAAAATGACGACAGGAAGTCGCTTTCAAAAAAGAGGACTGTTACGTTGAAATTGAAATCAATGGTTGTCGGAATGCTGTTATTGGCATCAATGCTTGCCGATGCGGAGGAGGGACGCCCCCTGCCCCAAGAAGCACGCTACATATTTGGAATATCGGAAAACGGCTCGCTAAAAGGATATTTGTTTGGAAGTAATCATGCGGATTTCAAGACAAATCCCATGGTGCTGGATCCTTGCGTAAAAAGAAAAATATCTGATTCCGGAGCGGTTTATCTGGAGCTTGATCCCGACACGCTCGACCTAAAGTCTCCAAGAGCCAAGATCGATTTTTCAACATCGAAGATACTGATGAATTTGTCGGATGTGGCTCGTCAGCAAATAAGAAAAGCCTATTTCGGTATGCGTTATGACTTCATAGTCCGTGGTGCCGAAAATATTGACCCGATGATGTTTCTGCTGTCTCTGTATGGGGCGAACAAATACCTCTCTTCGTTGTCCGAAAATAGCCTGGGAGGGCTCGATCGTCAGGTTTCAGATTTCGCCAAGTCAAGCGGTCTGCAGGTCGGTAGCCTGGAAACCCTGGAGGAACAAATTTCCGCCATAGGTAAAGTATCGTTGGCGGACTGGATTTCCATGTACGAGGAAGCAGCTTCTTTGCTGGCAAGCGAGCAAGCTACGCGAGAGTATGCCGCGCGCACAGCAAAGGAGACGGGGGCTTATGTCGAAGGGGATGAAGAGGTTCTGAGGAATATCGGAGTGATGGCGGGGCCGCATGCTGCATATTGGACGTCCGGGTTTATGTCTCGCAACCCCGTGCTTGCCGAGCGAATTTCGACGAACCTGAAAGCAGCAAATCGCCCCGTGTTCTTCGCGCTTGGCGCGATGCACCTTGGTGCTTCGGGTGGCGTTGTGGATCGACTGAAAGAGGCCGGGTACGCAGTGGAGCGCATTTGCAAGCGCTAATGCATTCAAGGAGGCGTTCGTGCCCGCCTGTGAGAACCCAGCCAGGTACTAAGCGAGGTTGAGAGGCGATAGTCACAGGATATGCGCTGGATTTTCAGGGGTGGAAAGCCCCGCCGATTGAATGGAAAAAGCCGACATCACGTCGGCCTTTTCGTTGCGTCTGCCTTGTGTCAGGCGGTGGCCGGTTGCGCCCCGTGTCCGTGTTCCACTTCCGCCGGTTTTGGTGCAACCACAGCAAACTTGCCGCAGCCGACGAGGATCGCTGCGACGACGAGATAGCTTAGTGCCATGACCGGACTCTGTGCGACGCCGATGGCTTCGCCGTGCATGAAGCCGAAGAAGGTTAGCAAGGCGGCAACACCTGCAAATGCCGCGGCCTTCACGAATAGCCGGTCGATCACGCAGACGCCGATCGCGCCGAGCATGAGGCCGCCGAGAATTGCGCCGCCGCCCATGACTTCGAGGCCGTGATACAGCACGCCGACCTGGGCCAGCTTGTCGATCCCCACGGCGGCGACATTGGTGCCTGCTGCGCCGAGCGCGTTGTCGATCATGAGCTTGCCCCAGGCGGCGAGGTGCGGTGTGATCGCGAGAATGATGGCAGGTGCATGGCTCTTAGGTGTTTCCTGGAAGGCCTGCGCGCCGATCAGCATGCCGATGTAGAGCAGGATCGGCGAGATCGCCACGACGGGGATCAGCGCCATCATCAACGCGATGATGCCGAACCACGCCAGGATCAACACGAGCAGACCTGTTGCGGCGGAGTAGCCGATGCGCCCGCCCATGGCCTTCCAGCCGGGGTGGCCGATGTACACCGCGTTGATGAAGGGGTTGCCCATGCAGCAGCCGATCAGGCTGATGACGCCGTCTGCGGTGAGTACGCGTGTGGTCGGGAAGCTATCGCCCGCAACCGAAGCGCTCTCTACGTTGTCCATCGCTTCGACGAGGTCATAGATGCCGAACGGGATTGCGGTAACGAGGATCACGCCGAGGAACTCGAAGCCCGAGAAGATGTGGCCGACTGCGGGTAGTGGCACCGAGAAACCGAAACTCGAAATGGCTTGCGTGACGTTGGCGGCGGCCATGCCGCCGTAGCTGAAGCCGAGGAATGTCGAACCCCAGGCGATGGCCGTACCGGCGCCAATTGCCACCAGGCCTGCCGGTATGCCCTTGAAGAAGCGCACGCCACCGAACCAGCCGGCAATGATGATGGAGAAACACACCGCGCCGATGATGGGCGTGATGAACATTTCCTGTGCCGGGCGCATCGAGATGAACGCAACCGATACACCGGCAAGCGTGCCGAGCAGGGCAGCACGGGGCGTGATCTGGCGAATGAGGGGGGCGACGAAGCCGCCGATCATGAGCACGAAGCTCTGTACGAACACCCAGGTCAGTCCGGCTTCCCAGCCCTTGACCGGGTCACCCGTCTTGAGCGAAATCGGCAGCATGATGACGAAGATCACCACGAACATGTGCGGCACGCTGATGCCGGAGGGCAGCGCACACACATCCGTTCGCCCGGTCTTCTTCGCCAGCTTGTATGCGAGCCAGGCGTAATAGAAAGTGGACAGGCACATCATCAGGCCGACGGCGGGCAAAATGCGGCCAAAGACAATGGCATCCGGCATCTTCAACACGAAGCGCAACAGGCCGGTGAGTACCAGCATGTTGACGAGGATGTTGGTACCGAAACCGAACAGCGCGTTCCAGTCGCCCGGCGTCCATAGCTGGGGTTTGAACGAACTCAAAGTAGTCGAACTCGTGGCTTTCATGGCAGCACTCCATTCCTGAACGCCCGGCGAATGAGGGCGATTGACGACAACACTCCCAGTTGATCCGGCCACTACGTTTCGCACTCTTCGCTAACGTGTGCTCTTGCTGGCATGCCAGATCAATACCCTTTGCGCCTGCTCGTGCCTCGTCGAGAGGCCCGAGCAGGCTCCTCTCTTAATCAAGTGCCGCCAGGATCTTTCCCGAGTCCGACACCCAACCAAAGATTCCGCCCTGCGCAGCAATCATGCGCAGGCCCATTTCATGAAATTCGGGAAAGTACGAGGCGCAGCAATCGCCCGGCACGATGCAGCGATAGCCGCGGTCATTCGCCTCGCGCACCGTCGTATGCACGCAGACCTCGGTGGTGACGCCGCAGATGATCAGGGATTCGATTTCGCGATTGCGCAGGATGCTGAGTAGCTCGGTGGCATAGAACGCACCCTTGCCCGGTTTGTCGATGACCGGCTCGCCCGCGATGGGATACAGCTCGGGAATGATGTCCTGCCCCGGTTCGCCGCGGATCAGGATGCGCCCCATCGGCCCGGGCGCGCCGATACGCACGCTGGGTGCGCCGCGCTCCACCTTGGCGCGAGGCGCATCCGACATGTCTGGCCGGTGCCCCTCGCGCGTGTGGATGATGAGCATGCCCTTGCGCCGTGCGCCGGTCAGCAGCGCCTTGATCGGCACGACCGCGGCCTGCAGCAGCGACACCTTATTGCCCAATGACTCCCCGAAGCCCCCCGGCTCCAGGAAGTCGCGCTGCATGTCGATCACGATGACCGCCGTGCGGGCGGGATCGATTGTGATCGGCTCCGGCTTGGCCTCCACTACAGCTGTAGTCATCGCGAACTCCCCTCAGGACATGCGGCCCTGAGGACTAAGCAAAAGCCGAACCAGTCTTGCATACATGATTGTGGACAACATGAAATGCCGCGCCGGATATGGTTCTTGGCTTGAGACGCGAATTTTCCGGCGGTCTCTGCAGGCACCGGACTGGCTCAAGGCACGGCGGCGATGCGCGATGATGAGGCGTGAAGAGTCGTAGGTCGGAAAAGCGAAGCGCCTTCCGACGTTCCGTACGCACATGAATGCCGGGCAAGGCGTTTTCCGGTTTTCTCATTTCGCCAGAAACCGTTCGTGTCCCCGTGTGAGGGCGATATCCCGCAGGGCGGCGCCTTCGTCTGCGCCATAACGTGGGTCGGCTACCGACTTGAACAAGGCGTAGTCTTCCGCGCTCAGGCTGACAACAAGGTCCTCATGACGGATCGGCGTATTCGCAAACTCGGCCGAGTACGCCGGTCCTTTGCGCAATGCCAATCGGTTTCCTGCGCGTGGCGGCCCTCACATCGGAGGGGGGCGTGCAGCGCGCAAGGCAGCGTGATCATGCCCGGTGGATGGCCTCCTGGCGTTGCGGCGGCCCGGATCGTGCGTCATCGGCGCAAGCGTCCCGGCTGGATGGCCCCCGCGTCGGGGGCCGGGAGTAATACACTCCCGTTCCTGTTGTCCCAACCCAACAAGAACTCTCAGAGAACCGAACTCATGTCCAATCGCATCGCGCGCACCTTTGCCGTCCTCGGCTCGGCTTTGTCACTTGCATTCACAGTATCCCCGGCGCAGGCCCAGACGCCCGGCACCAGCGTATCGCTTGGTCAGGTCCACATGAACAAGGCCGAGTTGTCCTCCGGCGGCAAGGCTGGCCTTGACGATAGCCAGCTCTCTTTCTCCCACACCGCCGTGCTCGGCGCGGGCCGTACCCTGCTGGGCGTGCAGCTCGGCGCGAACTACGAGAACTGGACTTTCGATGGCACCAGCATCAAGCCCTGGCAGTCGGTTCAGCGTTTCTCGCTGGGCGTGCCCCTGATCCATATCCTCGAGGACGGCTGGAGCGTGCTGGTCACGCCGCGTGCTGAATGGAGCGGCGAAGAAGGCGCGAAGAGCAGCGACTCGCTGGCCTATGGCCTGATCGCTGGCGCCAGCAAACAGTATGGCGAAGGACGCAGACTGGGTTTCGGCCTCACCGTGTCGCGCACGCTGGATAAGGACAACGAGGTCTTTCCGATCGTGTTTGTCGACTGGCGCTTCAACGAGCAGTGGCGCCTGTTCAATCCACTCGGGCGCGGCCTGACTTCGCCTGCAGGTCTCGAGCTGGCCTACCAGCTGGCGCCAACGGCTGAGCTGGGTCTGGGAGCGTCCTTTCGCGGCTCCAGCTTCCGCCTCGCCGAAGATAACGCCAGCTCCGCAGGCGGCGTCGGCACGTTCAGCTACGTGCCCGTCTTCATGCACCTGAACTGGAAACCAGCCCCTGCATGGAATCTGGATGCTTATGCCGGCATGCTGCTCAATGGCCGTCTCAAGATCGAAGACAAGCATGGTGACAAGGTCGTCAGTCGGGACCTGGAAAATACGCCAGCCGTCGGCCTGGCAGCGAGCTTCCGCTTCTGAGTCTGCAATGTGAAAGCGGGCGGAACGGCCTCGGAGGTTCCGCCAGCTCAGGGCTATGACGTCGCGGACAAGTGTCCACGACACCACTTTTCGGTGATCCCAATGAGTGTCAAGAAACTGGTCAAACTGCGCAGCACGAGCGGCAGGATCCATCGCGGTCACGGCATGATGTCCGGCGTCATCGCGCTGGTGCTGGCAATCCTGTGCTTCCTGGGCGTACTCGCCTTTCATTTCCCGCATTACCTGACCACGCCAGAATTGCGCCAGATGTATGACGTGAGTGTGCTGCGTCAGGTGATGTACTGGTCGATGGTGGCGTCCGGTGGAATTGCCTTGTTCAACATCTGTTTCAACCGGGTGCGCTGGTTGTCGCTGGTGGCGTTCTCGCTGGTGTTGATTACGCTGGCGCTCGGGGGTCACAAGGTGCCGGTGAACAGCTTCCCCGACAATACGCCTTACGTGGGTCTCGACTGGTTCATTCTTGATCTGCTCGGCTCGGCGCTGATCTTCATTTTCGTCGAGAAGATGTTCGCCTTGCGCAAGGAGCAGCCGGTGTTCCGGACTGAGTGGCAGACGGACATGCATCACTTCATCGTCAACCATCTGGTGGTCGGCTTCATCCTGCTGGCGACGAATCTGCTGGTGCACAAGCTGTTTGGCTGGGCCGAGAAGGATTCGATCCAAGCCTGGGTGGGCGGCCTGTCTTTCCCCGTGGCACTGTTCCTCATCATTCTTGTCGCTGACCTGGTGCAGTACTGGACGCACAGGGCGTATCACGAGGTGCCCGCACTATGGCGTCTGCATGCCGTCCACCACAGCGTGAAGAGCATGGACTGGCTGGCAGGTTCGCGTCAGCACATTCTTGAGCTGATCATCACGCGAACGCTGGTGCTGGCGCCGATCTTCGTGCTGGGGTTCGCGAAGGAAGTCATTGACGCCTACGTTGTCATCGTCGGCTTCCAGGCCGTCTTCAACCACGCCAATGTGAGCGTGCGTCTGGGCCCGCTGCGCTACATCATCGTCACGCCGAACTTCCATCACTGGCATCACTCGCAGGATCAGGAAGCACTGGATCGCAATTACTCCGCGCATTTCGCCTTCATCGATTACCTGTTTGGCACAGCGGTGAAGTCCGATCGCGAGTGGCCGGAGCAATATGGCGTGCTGGGCGACTACGTGCCGACCGGCTATCCGAAGCAGCTGCTGTTTCCATTCGTGTGGAAAAGCGCGCCGCCTGATAGCCAGGCCAGCTGATGAATCAGCGAAAGCAGATGGGTGCGTGCTCGCTGGCTTGCTGACGCGCACTGGGGCCCGGCTGGACGGGCAGAGGCTTGTGTTGGTTGAGTGTCGGGTTACGCTACGCTAACCCGACCTACTCGACTCAACCGTCCCGTACCGATGCCCACCCCCTTTGCCGAGAACATCGACTGGACGCGGCCGTGGTATGCATCCATCAAGTCCGCTGCGGAAACCGTCATTGGCTGCGACGACTGGCTGAGTGCGCTCAACCGGCAGAGTGAGGCGATGGGTTTGAGCAATCATCGGGGACAGCCCTTGTCCTTTGTCGATCAGTCCGCATTGCCTGCGGGCAGCGCTTATGAAAGCTTCATCAGTGCTACGGGCTGTATCCCGACGCGCGACAATCTGCACGACTGGTTCAATGCGCTGGTGTGGCTGAGTTTTCCACGCATCAAGCGCCAGCTCAATGCGTTGCAGGCGGCGCAGATCGAGCGCGCCGGTATCGGCCAGACGCGTGGTGCGGCGCGCGACGCAGTGACCATCTTTGACGAGAACGCCGCGCTACTGGTGGTCAGTGACAGCGTGCAGGGCCGCAGCGTGCTGGCGGCATTGCGTGAGCACGCGTGGCACTCCGCATTTCTCGATCAGCGCGACAGCTTCGGCCAGCACGCCGAAGTCTGGCTGTTTGGTCACGCGCTCATGGAGAAGCTCGTCACGCCCTACAAAGGCATTACCGGCCATGCCTGGGTCGTCACGGCGCCTGAAGAGTTTCGTCTGCAGTCTCACGCAGCGAGGCGTGAGTGGCTTGATCTGCATGTGGCCAACCAGCTGACTGAGTGTGATGCGAACGGCTTGAGCACTGCGTGCTTCACGCCCTTGCCGGTACTGGGCATCCCGGCCTGGTGGCCGTCGCAGGATCGGGCGTTCTACGATGACGCGACGGTGTTTCGTCCAAGGCGCGGCAGCTGAGGTCGCGCAGGCTCAAACGCCCTTGTCGTCATTTTCAGAAGCACCCTGCGTGGGCGCTGCCGGCTTCTGGTTGCGCTGCTGCATGAGCGCCTGTCCTTCGGGCGATCGATAAAAGCGATACGCCTTGTACAGCGCCCATGCCACGACGGCTGCCGTGGAGCAGGCGAGATAGAGCCACTTTGAAACGTGCATGCATTCTCCCGATTCAATGGTCTGGCGATGGTGGGCGACCAGCATAGCCTTGTTCCGCCCGTGCGGTGATTCGAATTCCCCGATTCCGCAGCAGGGTGTAATGTGCTGCGTGGACATGGGAACTCCACAAGCGCGCATCAGTCAGTTCGAGGCACCTACTCATGCGGTTCGGCGGAAGCTCGTCCGCCTGAGCAGGTGTTCGTAACATTCCTTCGCCAGTCTTCCTGTTCCCGTGTCACCCCCGCCGCGTTTCTGCGGTAGCCAACATCCCAACCTGGAGAGTATGCAATGACCCCATCCCGTGGATATGCCGCAACCAGCGCCACCGCGCCGCTTGCTCCCTATACCTTTGAACGTCGTGCCCCGGGCGCGACCGACGTCAGCATCGATATCCTCTTCTGTGGCGTGTGCCACTCCGACATCCACACTGCGCGCAACGAATGGCACAACACCCTGTACCCCTCGGTGCCGGGCCATGAGATCGTCGGCAAGGTCACCGCTGTCGGCCCGCAGGTCAAGAAGTTCAAGGTCGGCGATACGGTCGGTGTCGGTTGCATGGTCGATAGCTGCCAGCAGTGCGCCTCCTGCGCTGAAGACCTGGAACAGTACTGCCAGAACGGTTTTACCGGCACCTACAACGGTCCGATGTTCGGTGGCGAGAATACCTACGGTGGTTATTCGAGCAATATCATCGTGCGCGAAAAATTCGTGCTGAAGGTCTCGCATACCGACAATCTGGCAGCCGTCGCGCCGCTGCTGTGCGCGGGTATCACCACCTACTCGCCACTGCGCCAGTGGAAGGTCAGCAAGGGCCACAAGGTCGGCATCGTCGGCCTCGGCGGTCTCGGCCACATGGGCGTGAAGATCGCCGCGGCGATGGGCGCACACGTCGTGTTGTTCACCACGTCACCGAACAAGAAAGAGGACGCGTTGCGTCTCGGCGCGAAGGAAGTCGTGGTATCGAAGAACGCCGACGAAATGGCCGCGCACACGGGCTCGTTCGACTTCATCCTCAATACCGTAGCCGCCTCGCACAACCTTGACCCCTTCATCGCCTTGCTCAAGCGCGATGCCACGCTGACCCTCGTCGGCGCACCGGAATTTCCGCATCCATCGCCGGGTGTGTTCGGCCTCATCATGGGCCGCAAGCGTCTCGCCGGCTCGCTGATCGGCGGCATTGCCGAGACGCAGGAAATGCTCGATTTCTGCGCGCAGCACGGCATCGTCTCCGACATCGAGATGATCCGCATGGACCAGATCAACGAGGCCTACGAGCGCGTTCTGAAGAGTGATGTGAAGTATCGCTTTGTCATTGACATGGCGACGCTTGGCTAAGGGCTGCATGCATTTTCAAGCTGGATGAGCGAAGCGTCGTCCGACGTCGGGCGACGCTTGCACGATTCCCTGCGTCGGATTGCGCCTGCGGTTCATCCCGCCTGCGCGGCTTGTTACATGAGCGGTGAAGGTCTCAGCAGCACATGGGCCCGCCGTGGTGGTAAGACTTTGCCAACTCATCATGCAGTGTGCACACGCTGGCGCGCCAGGCCTCGGCTGGGAAGCTTGAACACGTTGACGGTCTGATTCATTCCTGCCCCACACCTCTGAGTCGTGGAGGCATCAATCTCGCCTCCGGTTTAATCATGAACATGAACGAGAATTCAACTGAAAGTGGGCAACTGAAAGTGCGAACACAGGCACGCATGAAATGAGCCAATCATTGAAAAGTGTCGCCGTGTTCTGCGGCTCCAACTTTGGTATCTCCGACGCGTACGCCGAGGGTGCGCGCACCCTCGGCTGCATCCTGGCTGCGCGCGGTATTACCCTGGTATATGGCGGCACGCACAAGGGCCTCATGGGGGTCGTTGCGGATGCAGTACTCGCGGCAGGTGGTACGGCGCACGGCATCATCAGCCAGCGCCTGTTCGAGCGCGGACACCTGCATGCTTCATTGACGCATCACGAGATCACGCCCGACATGAAGAGTCGCAAGGCGCGCATGGCCGAGCTGGCCGACGCATTCATCGCCTTGCCGGGCGGGCTGGGCACCTACGAAGAACTCTTCGAAGCGGCGACGCTCACGCAGCTCGGTGATCATGTGAAGGCCTGCGGTGCGCTGAATATCCGTGGCTTCTTCGAGCCGATGCGCGCGATGCTGCAACACGCCGCGCGGGAAGAGTTCATGAAGCAGGAGCACTGCGACATGGTGTTGATCGAGAGCGATCCGGATGTGCTGATCGACAAGCTCGCCGCCTGGCGAATGCCGACCGTGGAGAAGTGGTTCGCGCCACGCGCTCCCACCTGAACACCCAAAAAATAGCGTCGTCCTCGCGAAGGCGGGGACCCCGTGGCTTTCGCACGACAACGTCACTGGATTCCCGCCTTCGCGGGAATGACGGCGTGAGCGTAGTCATCCCGCTCGAAGAGAAATTTCCGATGGGGGACTTCAAGCTCGGCGTGGATTTCGAGAACCACACCATCCATCCGCTGGTGATGTGCTGATCTATACCGGCCGTACAGCGAGTCCGAAATTATCATGGCGTGCGGCGCATGCTCGTTCTCCAGCAAGCTCCGGCAACGCGCACAGGAGACCACGTTTGATGCCACGTAGAGTGTAGGTCGGAAAAGCGCAGCGCCTTCCGACACCGTGGCGTCAAACAAGGCGCAGGCATCGATGTACGGCCTGGATGTCGGAAGGCGCTTTGCTTTTCCGACGTACAAAGGCATCGTCAATTTATGGCGCCGATGAAACTCTGCAACTCCGCCGTCTGCGGATTTGCAAACAACGCCTTCGGATCGCCGCTCTCATGCACCTTGCCTTGGTACATGAATACCAGCTTGTTGCCGACGTCGCGGGCGAAGCGCATTTCGTGCGTGACCATGATCAGCGTCATGCCTTCCGCCGCGAGCTGCTTCACGACGGCGAGGACTTCGTTGACCAGTTCCGGGTCGAGCGCCGAGGTGATCTCGTCACACAGCAATACCTTCGTTTGCATGGCGAGAGCGCGCGCAATAGCCACGCGCTGCTGCTGACCGCCTGACAACTGATCCGGGTAGGCGTCGAATTTCTCCGCAAGGCCGACCTTGGCCAGCATGGCACGTGCAATCGGCTCGCAATCGGCCTTGCTCATCTTCTTCACGACCTGCGGCGCGAGCATCACGTTCTCGCCGACCTTGAGGTGCGGGAACAGGTTGAATTGCTGAAAGACCATGCCGACTTTCTGGCGCAGTGCGCGCAGATCGGTCTGGCCGGCATGCAGCTTTTCACCATCGACTTCTATGAGACCGTCATCGATGGTTTCCAGTCCGTTGATCGAACGCAGGAGCGTGCTCTTGCCCGAGCCGCTGCGGCCGATGATGGCAACGACTTCACCGCCCTTGATGCGCAGGTCGATGCCCTTGAGCACATGGTCGCTGCCGAAGTGCTTGTGTACTGCGTCGATACGCACGAGAAAGGATGTGGTGCTCTCGTTCGTGGCCGTGCCTCTGAGAACAGGGGGGATGTCAGTGCGCACCAGATCCACGATATTTCCTTTCGAGACGCATCGCGAAGTGCGACAGCGGGTAACAGAGAATGAAGTAGCCCAGGGCCACGAGGCCGAAGACGAGGAAGGGTTTGAAGGTCGCGTTGGCAAGCATGCCACCGGTCTTGGTGAGTTCGGCAAAGCCGATGATGGAGGCCACCGAAGTGCCCTTCACGACCTGCACCGAGAAACCCACCGTCGGTGCGATGGCAATGCGTAGTGCTTGCGGCAAGACCACGTAGCGCATCTGCTCGACCCAGCTCATGGCAAGACTCGACGAGGCTTCCCACTGACCTTTCGGAATCGCTTCGACGCAACCGCGCCAGATCTCGGCGAGATAGGCGCTGGTGAACAACGTCAGGCCGATGGCCGCAGCGAGCCAGGCGGGTACGTCAACGCCCATCAGCGAGATGCCGAAGAACACGAGGAACAACTGCATCAGCAAGGGCGTGCCCTGGAATAGTTCGATGTAGCCCTTCATGAGCTTGCGCAGCCAGAGGAAGCGGCCGATGCGTGCAGAGAGAACGAGAACGCCGACGATGCCACCGAGGATGAACGCTGTAAGCGACAGGCCGACCGTCCACTCCAGCCCGGTAAGCAGGTTGCGGACGATGTCCCACAGGGTGAATTCCATCATCATGCTGTCTTCCTCCCGCTGATGTAGCGGCTACCGAACCGGTTGAGCAGGCCGCGCACGCAGAAGGACAGGATCAGGTACATGATCGCCACGGTGATGTAGGTCTCGAACGCGCGGAAGTTGCGCGACTGGATGAAGTTGGCCGCATAGGTCAGCTCCTCCGCCGAGATCTGCGAACACACGGACGAGCCGAGCATGACAATGACAATCTGGCTGCTCAGCGCCGGCCAGACTTTCTGCAGAGCAGGGCGCAGCACGATGTGACGGAAGATCTGCGGGCGCGTCATGGCCAGCGAAGAGGCTGCCTCGATCTGCCCGCGCGGAATGGCCTGGATGCCGGCGCGGATGATCTCGGTGGAGTAGGCGCCGAGGTTGATCACCATGGCGATGATCGCCGCCTGCCATTCACCGAGCTTTACGCCCAGCGCCGGCAGGCCGAAGAAGATGAAGAACAGTTGCACGAGGAAGGGCGTGTTGCGTATGAGTTCGACATAGACCGTGAAAATCTTGTCGAAGGGTTTGATCTTCCAGGCACGAGACACCGCGCCGAAGGTGCCGAGGCTCACACCGAGGCCTGCGCCGACGGTGATCAGCCCGAGCGTGTGCAACGCGCCGGTGGCGAGTTGCCCGCGGTATTCCCAGACCGCCGCGAAGTCGAATGCATAGGCCATGTGGCCCTCCCTGAATTATTGGGTGATGCAGATGCTTTCCCCTCTCCCGCTTGCGGGAGAGGGGTAGGGGAGAGGGCTCTTTCAACTATCGCGGCTTTGGCTAAACCGGCCATTGCCACGCTCCCTCTCCCCCAGCCCTTCTCCCGCAAGCGGGAGAGGGGAGCTTTACCTACAAATCCACCGGCAACGGATTCTTCAGCCACTTCTTCGAGATATCGTTCAGCGCGCCGTTCTTTTTCGACTTGGCGATGATCTCGTTCACCCTGGCAACAAGCGTTGCTTCACCCTTGTTGATGCCGATGTAGCAAGGTGAATTCTTGATGAGGAATTTCGGTGTCAACGGGCGCAGGCGTGTCAGCTCATTGAGCGCTGCGGCCACCACGTTGCCGGTGGCGGCGAGCTGCGTCTGGCCGGAGAGGTAGGCCGAGATCGTCGCGTTATTGTCTTCGAAGCGTTTGACGGTGGCAGTCGGCGGCGCGATCTTGGTGAGTTCGATGTCTTCCACCGAGCCGCGCGTCACGGCGATGCTCTTGCCGGCCAGGCTGGCCGCGTCCGGTGCCTTGATGTCAGCCGGACCGAAGACGCCGTTGTAGAACGGCGCATAGGCGTCGGAAAAATCGAGGACTTTCTCGCGATCAGGATTCTTGCCGAGGCTCGAAATCACCAGATCGGCCTTGCCGGTGGTGATGTAGGGAATGCGGTTGGTGCTGGTCACCGGAATCAGTTCGAGCTTGACGCCGAGTTCCCTGGCAATCAGTGCGGCAGTGTCAATGTCATAGCCCTTGGGCTTGAGGTCGGCGCCGACGGTGCCGAATGGCGGGAAGTCCTGAGGCACGGCGATACGGATCACGCCGCTCTTCCTGACGTTGTCGAGGACGTCGGCCTGGGCGAGCTGAGCAGTGAACGCGCAGAGCGCAAGCAGGGCGGTAGAGAGGGCGCGACGAAGTGAAAAATGCGGGGTCATGTGAAACTCCTTGCAACTGTGCCCTGCGAATCAGGGCGTTTCGAAATCGATATGGATGCGCTTGGCAGCGAGCACCAGGTGGGTACGCATCGCGGCATGGGCCGCATCTGCATTGCGTTGGCTGATTGCGTCGAGCACGACGCGGTGTTCATTGGCGGGTGCCCAGATGCTCTCCGGGTCCGCAAAGGGCAGGCGCAGGCTGTAGGCGATCGGCGCTTCGAGCGCGGTGATGGCCGCGGCGAGCATGGGGTTGGCCGAGGCGCTGGCGATGCAGAGGTGGAATTCGAGATCGGCGTCGGCCGCGGTGACGAGATCCATGTCCTGCAATGCCGTCTGCATGCGCGTCTGCGTGGCCTGCAATGCGGCAATCGCCTCGTCGCTGGCGCTGCGCGCCATGAGGGCGGCCGCGGCCGGCTCGATGATGCTGCGGAACTGGAAGACGGCATGCGGCGGCATGTCGAGCGGGCCCATCGGCAGTTCTCGCGACTCACTGCTGGCCGTTCGCCCGGCGGTGACGAACACGCCCTTGCCTGGCTGCGAGTGCACCAGACCGAGCGCTTCGAGCATGGACACGGCTTCGCGCAAGACGGTGCGACTGATGCCCAGTGCCGACGACAATTCGCGCTGACCTGGCAGGGATGTGCCCGGCAAGTACTGGCCTTCATGAATCTGCCGCTGCAGGGTCTGTGCGGCAAAGCTGGAGAGTCGTGTCATCGATGCACCGGGCGCGTCGTTGCGCTTGTTCGTGGTTCGCCTTCGGTGGCGAATCGTGGCCGACCGGTCTAGCCGGTCAGACCAGCTAAGCGAAGCGCGTGCCATGGTACGGAAGTGCGTGCCAGAAATGCCGCTGCGCAAGGCAGGGCGCGGCTGTGCGAATCATGAAAATGCTGAGTGGGTATATCGGGCGCCGGGGTGACGCACGCACCGGGTGCGTGGCCGAGGTTGGCGAAGGCGGCGGGATCGCCGGAGAGCACTTTCCTTGTGCGGCGGACCGCTCGCTCTTGCCGAGTGGCGTTTCCCGGACTGCAGCCTGCACTCCGCCCGGTATTTTTCAGCGACCGTGAGAAAAGTCCTGACCTAACGCAATGACTCCGGGAAATAGCAATTCCGGTCAGGTGTCGAGGCGTGCTCCCTCATAACCTGCTGCTTGCTTGCAGTGCGAAACGGGCGGATTCAAACCGACAGGCAAGTGGGGAGTGGACCCCGGAGGCAGACCAAGGTAGAGGGCCGAACAGCGCGGGAAACGCGCGGCGGAATGCTGATATTGATAATTAATCCCATGAAAGATTTGGCCTGGCGCGCAGCCCGGCCATTTTTTTTGCACGGATTGATCTACTCGGGCTCGCCCGTGCCCGGACGAGCGAAAACCGCGTCAGGCACGCGGCTGTATTCCATGAAAATTGTGCGCGGGCTCGTCATCCCCACGAAGGCGGGGATCCAGTGGCTTTCGCACGACAACGACGCTGGATTCCCGCCTTCGCGGGAATGACGGTGGTCTTGGTGTGTGCGATCCCGAATTCGTGTCTTCATTGCGGCTGCGGGCCGCGCCGCGACCGGGCCCCGCGTGGCCATGAGGCCCGCAAGGCATGGACGGCGGTGCGTGCTTCGGCGACAAGCCGTGACAGCGCTGAAGCGGGCGCCAGCACTTGCAGGCGGGCACCGGCACGGCCCGCGTGCAGCGTCGTCCAGCCTGTTTGTGAGAGCAGGCAGTGCCCGCCTTCATCAAGTAGCTGGCTCGGCGTCACCATGGTTTCGCCGATCCATTCGAATGGCGACTGCACCTGCAGGCTGCCCGCCACGCAGAACAATTGCGTGCCGGCCGACATGTGCAATGACAGGCTGGTTTGCGCTGGCAGCTCGATGCTGCGTTCGGCTGGAGGCGCGAAGAAACGACGGGAGAGCAGGGGGCGCATGACGGTATCCGGCGTGGCTTGATCGAGGCTCCAGCGTAGGCGCAGGCTGTACTTGCCAACAGGCACAGCAACAGGCTTTGTGCGGCGGAGCAGCCGGTCGTGTGCCAAGCTGTTATGGTCGAATATCACTTCGACTGTATCTGTACCGTATCGCGGCGACAGACAATCATCTGCACATGAACTCGCCCACCGCGCTCGCAAACGAAGCATCGCATCTCTATCTGCAACTCGCCTCGCATTACCTTGGCGCCATCGAATCCGGGTCGCTGACGCCGGGCGACCGCATGCCATCGGTGCGCAGCCTCACGCGCCTGCACAAGGTCAGCCTGTCGACCGCCTTGCAGGCCTGCCACTACCTGGAAGACAAGGGCTGGCTCGAGGCCCGCCCGCGTTCCGGTTATTTCGTGCGCCGGCCACGGCGCATCAGCCTGCGGCCGAGTAGCGAGCCAGACCTGTCCATCGATGCGGCGCAGTATCTCGGCATCCATGAGCGCGTCTCGGAATTCATCGCGCGCTGCGAGCTGCATCCGCTCAGGATCAATCTTGCGCAGGCCTTCGGCTCGCCCGATGCCTATCCCGGTGACGCGCTGAAGAACGCCGCGACGCGCGCGCTGCGCAACAAGCCCGAAGTACTGATCAGTCCCGTGCCCTCGCACGGCGAGCCGGGTTTTCGCAGCGTGCTGGCGCGTCGTGCGCTGGATAGCGGCATGCGTCTCACGATGGACGATATCGTCGTCACGCATGGCTGTACCGAGGCGGTCAATCTCGCGCTGCGCGCCGTGACGCAACCGGGTGATACGGTGGCCGTAGAGTCGCCGTGCTATTTCGGCCTGCTGCAGATAGTGCAGAGCCTCGGTCTGCGTAGCATCGAGATACCGACCAGTCCGCAGACCGGCATGTCGCTTGAGGCGTTGGAGCTGGCCCTGCAGACGCAGCCGTCGATCCGCGCCGTGGTGGTCATTCCCAACTTCCAGAATCCGCTCGGCAGTGTGATGCCGGATGCTCACAAGGAGCGTCTGGTGAAGTTATGCGCCGAGCATGAGCTGGCCTTGATCGAAGACGACACCTATGGCTCGCTCAGCAATGACGAGCAACCCTTGCGCGCGGTGAAGTCCTGGGATGTGGACGGCGGCGTCATCCACTGTGCCTCGCTACACAAGACGCTGGCGCCCGGCATGCGTCTCGGCTGGATCAGTGGCGGCCGCTGGCATGCGCGCATCAAGATGCTGAAGTTCGCGCAGAGTCGCCCTAACGATGCGCTGGCGCAACTGACCGTCAGCGAATTCATGGCCAGCAGTGCCTGGGACCGGCACATCACACGTTTGCGCCGCTTGATGCGCGAACGCCGCGAGCAGGTGGCGGAGTCGATCGCCACGCATTTCCCCGAAGGCACGCGCCTCAGCGTGCCGCAAGGCGGCATGTTGCTGTGGGTGCAGATGCCGCCGCTGCGCTCATCGCGTGCCGTGTTCGACACCGCGCTGCGCGAGGGCATACGCGTGGCACCGGGCTGGATCTTTTCCAACTCCAGCCGCTACGACAATTACCTGCGCATCAATTGCGGCATCCGCTTCTCGGGGGAGGTGGATGCGGCCATCCAGCGCTTGGCGGCGATTGTGCAAGATCAGCTGGTTTGAGTGGGCCGTTCGCGCTCTGCCAACCCCCGCTGCACGGCGCCGACAGCACATGGTAAGGACGCTGTAACGCCGCTTGAGGCAAAATGGCGGATTAGCGTAACGAATTGAAGCTTGGGGCCGCGGCAGCTGCGGCCGCAAGCGATGGAGACTTATGAGCCAATCCAGCCCTGACACACTGATTGACGTACGCGTGGCCAGCCTCACCGTCGAGGCTGAAGGCGTGCGCAGCATCGACCTGGTTCCGGCCGCTGGCGGCGCGCTGCCGCCCTGGACGCCCGGTGCGCATATCGAAATGCTCCTGCCCGGCGGCCTGGCGCGGCATTACTCGCTGTTCAACGGTCCGGAAGAGACCGATCGTTATCGCATCGCCGTCAAGCTCGAACCCAGCTCGCGCGGCGGCTCCTCGACGCTGCACGACATGGCCGTCGGTGACGTGGTGCAGATCCGCGCGCCGCGCAACCTGTTCCCGCTCGATGCCAAGGCCAAGCGCCATGTGCTGATTGCGGGCGGCATCGGCATCACGCCGATCCTGTCGATGTTCCGTGCGCTCGTCGCAAAGAACGTTGATGTCACGCTGCACTACTTCGCGCGTGGCCGCGGTTACGCGGCTTTCGCGGAGATGCTGGAAACGCATCCCGCGGCGAATCGTGTGCAGTGCCATTTCGGCCTCGACGAAGCAGGCACGCAGGCACGCATGCATGAAGTGCTGGCTGCCGAGCCAGTGGCCGCGACTGACGCGCTGTACGTCTGTGGGCCGACGCCGCTGATGGAACTGGCCACCACCGAAGCGCTCAACTGTGGCTGGCCGAACGCTGCGGTCTACCGTGAATCCTTCGGCGCGCCCGCTGTCTCCGAAGAGCAGCACGACACCGAGAAGTCGTTCGAAGTGGTATTCCAGCGCAGCGGCAAGAGCTGTATGGTCGCGCCCGGCCAGACCATCGTCGCCGCCGCCGCACACATCGGCATCTCCTTCAGCACTTCGTGTGAGCAGGGCTTCTGTGGCACCTGTATCACCGACGTGGTCGAAGGCGAGCTCGATCATCGCGACGGCTACCTGACGAAGAAAGAGCAGGCGGCAGGCAAGCAGATGATGCCGTGCATCTCGCGCTGCAAGAGCAAGAAGCTGGTGCTCGACGCTTGAGGTTGGGGCGATGGAGATGAACGAAAAAGGCGCCGCGAGGCGCCTTTTTAATTCCATACGAATAAACCCGCCACGATAAGTTGGCGTCAGTTTTTTCCGTGCCCCTGTCCATCGGGCACCTTCACCCCTTCGAAATACTGGGCTGTTTCGTTGGCGACGGTTTCGCTGACAGCCTGAATGAGTTGTTGAAGGGCAGCTTTCAAAATGCGCAGACCCTCTTCTTCGCTTGCCGAAGATCTCGCCTCTGCCGTTCGTACTTCCCACTCGGAGAGGGCGAACTGCAAAGTCAGTTGTGCTTGCGTGTAGAGCTGCCAGGTTTTTTGCCAGTTAAAGAACGAGTTGGCGGCGGCAACGATGGCAATCAGCCAGGCCACCGCAGAGGCCAGCTGTGCCTGGTATGCGTCCGGACATATTTGAATTACAAACGGCAGGCTGATGCTCAGGAAGAGAATCGTGAAGCCGGCTGCGCGAAAACATAATCGTCGTTTGGGCGCGCGGATCTTGTAGAAGGCGATGTACCACAGCACGCTGCCCGGCGTAGCCTCGGTCCCGAACAAGCTCTGTTGAGCGAGGGACTCTATGAAAGAGTCGACGGAGGAGGGGGCTGGTGACATTTCTACACTCCCTGTTCATGAGCGCCATGCGGTCCGGAAAGCAAGGCCGCGAAATATCGGCGAGGTGCTCAGTCCTGCGTGGTCATTTTTCGAGGACGTCCCGGCATTGCCCTAACCATAGTACGCAGGTGCCTGGCGGCGCGATGGAAATGGACCTGGTGGACAGGCCGCGGTGAGCGGGGTCTGAGCCTTTCCGCATGGGCTGCGCGTCCAATGGGGCATTGAGGCGAGCTTGCCGCCTCGGCCGTGAACTACATTTAGGACATCCGGATCTGCATTGGATGCCACGCGATGTCGCACGTCTTCCTCAGCTATGCCAACGAAGACCGCGAAGCTGCCCGCCGCATCGTGGGCTTGCTGGAGTCGGCTGATTGGCGGGTATGGTGGGACCGCCGCATTCCTGCCGGCAAGAACTGGGCACAAGTGCTTGACGATGCGCTGCAAGGCATGTGCTGCATGGTCGTGCTATGGAGCCGTCACTCGGTCGACAGCAGCTGGGTTTACGAAGAGGCGGAAGAAGGGCGCAAGCGACAGATATTGCTGCCGGTACTGATCGACGCCGTGCAGCCGCCACGCGGTTTTCGCGGCATACAGGTTGCTGATCTCAGTGTCTGGGATGGTGACACTGACGCCCCGGTGGCGCGCCAGCTGTTGGCGGATCTCTATTCCTTGGTCCCGCGCGACGAGGTGCCGGACCGCTCGTTACCTCCGCAACCGCAACCGCCGCCACCGACGAAGGATCAGGATGGACCTTATCGTCGCCTCTGGCCGTTGATCACCGCGCTGGCTTTGTTGCTGCTGGTTGCAGCGGTCTGGGGCCTGTGGCCGAAACCTTCCACTGTCGGTATCGAAGCTCGTGTGCCGGCGGCACCAACCGACGACGCTAGCGCTGCAGTGCAGGCCGGCTCGGCTGTTACGGAGCACAGCCAGGCCGCTTCTTCCGGCACCGTGATGGTGAAGAAACCCGAGCATGGTGTGGCGCAGGCAGGCTCGACGAAGTCTGTCGGCACCAGGGCTGCCCCGCGGCCCACTCTTGCGGATGAGCCCATGTGCAGCGCCCTGCAGGAGCGCGTCAGCATCGGTGAGACGCTGAACGACTCCGATCGACGTTTGCTCGAAAAGGTGTGCCGATGACAAAGCTCTCGCTTTTCCCTTATGTGGCCGTCGCGATGCTTGTCGGCGCCTTGCCCGCGTGTTCCATGTGGAATACGGCCGATCCGGCTGGCGGAGGGGCGTCCGGGCAGCCGTCCTCATCTTCGTCATCCGCCGCGCCGGCGCCGATTCCTGTCGAGGTTTTCGAGGCGGCCATCCTGTCCGCCGCCAACACCCTGCTTGGCAAGGCCAGCTTGCCGCCCGATTCGCGGCGGGTGCTGGTGATCGACCCGCTCATCGATGGCATGACAGGTGAGCAGACCGCGTCCACCCGCAGCATGGGCGAGCGCATCGCACGCCTGGCGCGGGAACAATACGCGCAACGCTACACGGTGCAGCCTTTTAACCGGACGACCGTGGTGCGTGCGCCACTGGTGCTGATCGGCACGCTGACGCCGATCAACCGGGACGGCAAAACGGAAGGGCGGCGCGAGATCTATCGCATCTGCCTGGCGCTCGCCGATCTCAGCGCCCGGCGCATTGTTGGCAAGGGCGTGGCACGCGCCGAACTGGGCGGGGTGGACGGCACGGCGACGACGTTCTACCTGGACAGCCCGGCTTGGGGGCTGGACGCCGGTACGGCCGGTTACATCAAGACCTGTCAGGGCACGCGGCCGGGCGATGCGATGGACCCTGCTTATCTCGACCGCATCGTGCTCGGTGCGCTGCTCAGCGAGGCCGTGGATCACTACAATGCGGGCCGCTACAAACAGGCGCTGGATGCCTACGCGGACGCCGAGGAAATTCCCGGCGGGGCCGACGAACTGCGTGTTCTTAACGGGCTCTATCTCAGCAATATGCGCCTGAAGCGCAACAAGGAGGCCGCGGCGGCGTTCGATCGCATTGTCGACAATGGCTTCCGCAACAATCGCCTGTCCGTGAAGCTGCTGTTCCGCCCGAACTCCGTCGAGTATGTCGCCACGTCTTCTGTCAGCGGCGCCTATCCCATGTGGTTGAATCGCATTGCGCTTGCCGCGACACGGCATCCGGCGACCTGCGTGAATGTCAGCGGTCACAGCGGCATGGCTGGCGGCGAGGCTGAACGCGAACGGATTGCCAGGCTGCGGGCCGAGGCCGTGCGCAATCGCCTGGTTGCGTTGCAACCGGCGCTGGCCAAGCGTGTGACGGCAGTGGGCCTCGGCTCGCGCGAGGCCCTGGTCGGCACCGGGCGGGACGATGCCAGCGATGTGCTCGACCGTCGCGTGGTGTTCAAGCTGGCGCCGTGCTGAGCGCCCGAAAGCTATTGAGATAGCTCGTACAGCGCATGAAACTTCACGGCGTCAATCGCATAGCTGTCAGCACCCTCTTTGTCGTTGGAGACAAGGTAGTCACCGGCGGCGTAGTGCGTATGCCCCTCGCGGGTCTGGATACTTCCCGCGACATCGGAGCGCTCAGCCCAGACTGGCGTGGTTTTGACGAAGGTGCCCAAGCCCACGGCCTCGTAAGTTTGCGCGAAGGAATCCGCGTCGACGGTGTAGACATCCCCGTCGTTGTCGACCAGCCAGTCTCCCTGCTTGCAGTGTTGCGCTCCACCCCATTTCCGGTAGTTGAAACCCTCGGTCTCCAGCAGTAGTCGCACCGCGATCAACGGCCTGTCCGACCGTCGCCGGTATTGTTTGCGTTCAGCCATGCTGTCGTCCTTTCCGGCAAGAAACGGGTTGTCTCCGTTAGCGCAGTGGGGCCCGCAGTGGGCACTGCAGTTCAGTCAAGGAATCTCTCAAACAAGTTCGTCATCCCGGCCTTCGCCGGGTTGACGAGGTTTTGTCATTCGCGACACTTTCATGTGAACAGCAGGCAGTAGCCCGCAGTGGTGCCATTGCCTATTTGACCGGCCAGATCAACCTGTCGATGCTGTTAAGCGTAGTCGGCGCAGGCGTGTTGAGGGTCTTCGCGTAAGCGATGATTTCCTGCGTGTTGAGCGTTGTCACCGGCAGCGCCCTCACCGCACTGGCGTACTGGCCGCCACCATATGCGCGTTCAGCGCGTAGCAACACGGGCAGCATCAGTTCGGTCTCGGCTTCGCCGTTGAGCTCCTTGTAGGGCCAGCTCTTCGGGTTCAATGCAAATGGCATCATGTAGTTGATGCCGTTGCGCAGGCCGCGGGTCTTGTCGCGCGCTGTCCACACGTTAACTTTGAGCTGTTCGCCGTAGCGTGCGATGTGGGTCATGGCGTCGAGGTTGAAGGCAGCGTAGTGAAAGGGGGTGGTGCGCTCGAGTTCGGCGTACTGCTTGCCTTCGATGGAGATCTGCCCGGCGATGCGCAGGTCTACGCCGCGCTGCACGGTGCGTTTGGCGAGCGCGGTGTCGCCTGCGAACAGGGCATAGTTGGCAACCTGCATGTCATAGAAGGTGCCGTGGTTGTTGTGGGCGATGAATTCTTCGATGCCCAGGTCGCTGTTGAGCATCCAGCTGCTGAAGTCCTTGAACCACTGCTTCATGTCGGCGACTTCCTTTGCCGAGAGCTCGCCGGAAGCCTGCAGGATCTGCACGGCGTCTATCACCATCCACATATTGCGGGTGTCGATGAGGCCGATGCCGCGCCCATTCGTGCGACCCATGACGGCCTGGCCGAAGTTCAGGTTCGGGTTCATGCGCGTGGCCGGATCTAGGAACCAGGCGCGGATGAAGTCAGCACCCTTCTTCGCGTATTTCTGCTCGCCGGTGAAGTAGTACGCCAGCGACAGGGTCTGCGTGCCGAGGCACATCAGCTGCATGCGCACCGAGTCGGTGTCGCTGTTCTTGGACGAGGGGTTGAACTCGCCGTCGCGCTGCATGTAGGGCAGGCCGTCGGGTTGGCCCGGATCCGGCCACCAGTAGGGGGCGAGGCTGAGGTAGTCATGCTTGTCGCCGCTGGGCGGGGTGATCTTTTTGCGCGTGACCGCTTCGGGCTGCATGCCGAGTGCGGCATTGGCGTCCTGTAGCAGCTTGGCGTAGGCGGGCCCGAGCGTGGGCTCGTTGGCGGCGATGCGCTGTTTGGCGAGTTCGAGGTAGGCGCCGTCCATGGTGATCACGGCTGGCGCGGCGGCCATGGCTGGCGAGGCACACAGGCTGCCGATCAGCGCTGCCGCCGCGAGGGTGGCGCGAGCCAGTCCCGCACTTGCCTTGTTCCTTGTCTTGTTCATGCGATGTCTCCTTCGTCTTATGTTGAGTGCGCGACTACCGACGGCCATGACGCCCATTTTCACGCCCGGAATCCGGGCCGCGGCTACAGGAAAGCCTTGCCTTGACAACCAAGGTTAAACGTTTTACTTTGAATAAACAACCCGGCCGGGCGGCGCCGGAGCGCGTAGTCGAATCGGCGCTTTGTATCCGTCCAGAGCCCTTTGAATGCTTCATCGCTGCACTCGTTTCAGGAGACGCTGAATGAAATTCCGACTGGGCTCCCGCCTGTTTTTTCCATCCCTGCTGGCCCTCACGACTGCCTTGCCTGCAGCGGCCTTCACGCAAGCGCCAGCGCTCGACAAACTGGTCAAGGACAAGCAGCTGGCTCCCGTCGACCAGCGTCTGCCGGAGAAGCCCGAGGTTGTGACCCCCCTGGTGAAGACCGGCCTTTACGGCGGCACCTTGCGCACCGCGATGCGCAGCAGCGCCGATAACAACAGCATCCTGCGCGTGGTGGGCAGCCAGGGCCTGTCCCGCTGGGCAATGGACTTCAACAAGGCCGTGCCGAACCTCGCAGAGAGCTGGAGCCTCAACGCTGACGCGACCGAGTACACCTTCAAGCTGCGCAAGGGCACGCGCTGGTCCGACGGCTCGCCTTTTACGGCGGACGATGTGCTCTTCGCCATGAACGATC
The DNA here is from genome assembly GCA_035456105.1 of Rhodocyclaceae bacterium. Classification (GTDB taxonomy): domain Bacteria; phylum Pseudomonadota; class Gammaproteobacteria; order Burkholderiales; family Rhodocyclaceae; genus Viridibacterium. The sequence goes on from DATIDV010000022.1 coordinate 225,464, forward strand.
TGGTCTACAACAAACAGTTCTTCGGCCTCACGCCCGAGCAATACGTGTCGAAGGACAAGCCCGCGACGGTCACGAAGGTGGATGACTACACGGTCAAATTCACCTTCGCGGCTTCCAACCTGAGCTTCATCGAGCAACTGGCGACGCCGCTCGGCCAGCACCCCGTGCTCTACGAGAAGAAGTACTGCTCGCAGTTCCACCCCGCATACAACCCCAAGATTGATGAAGTGCTGGCACGCGAAAACGTCAAGGACTGGCCCGCGCTAATGCGCGCCAAGTGTGGCGATATCGAAGTGCCTTCGCGCTGGGGCAACCCGGAGCGGCCGACGCTGGACCCGTGGGTCATCAAGGAGCCGTACAAGGGCAATGCCACGCGCGTCGTGCTCGAACGCAATCCCTATTTCTGGCAGGTCGACACCACAGGCCAGCAGTTGCCGTATCTCGATCGCATACAGCTGCAGGTGATCTCCGATGTCGAGACGATCACGCTGGCGGCCATCAGCGGCCAGCTCGATTACCAGCATCGCCACATCTTCGGCATCCAGAACCGTCCGGTGCTGGCGGACAACGCGGCCAAGGGCGGCTACAAGATGATGAGCCTGCCGGGCACCGGTGCGAATTCGGTCGGCCTGTGGCTCAACCAGTCCACCAAGAACGAGAAGCTGCGCAAGCTCATGCGCAACAAGGATTTCCGCATCGCGCTGTCCATCGGTGCCGACCGCAAGGAGATCAACGACATCGTCTATCTCGGACAGGGCACGCCCTGGCAGATCGGGCCGCTGAAGCAGTCGAAGTGGTACAACGAAAAACTCGCCACGCAATACCTTGCCTACGATCTGAAGCGCGCCGGCGAAATGCTTGATCAGCTCGGGCTGTCAAAGCGTGATGCCGATGGTATTCGGCAGTATCCCGAAGGCGGGCGCGTGACGATGAGTGCCATCGTGTCGGTGGCGCAGACCCAGCAGGTCGACGCCCTCGATCTCCTGCGCAAGCAGTGGGCGAAGGTGGGTATCGAGCTGCTCATCCTGCCTTCTGAGCGCTCACTGTTCTACGACCGTGCGCAGAACAATGACTACGACATCAGTGTCGACATCGTGCCCGGCGGCATGGACATCACCATGAACCCGCGCGCTGTGATCGCCATGCATCCGCTCGAGTCGCGCATGAGTCTGCAGTGGGTCAAGTGGTTCCTTTCCAATGGCAAGCAGGGCGAGGAGCCGCCGGCCAGCATGAAGAAGCGCATGGATATCTATGAGAAGTGGCAGAGCGCCAAATCGACAGCAGAGGCCGATGCGCTGTTCAAGGAAATCATCGCGCTTGCTGCCGACGAGTTCGAGGTGATCGGCCTGATTCGCTCGCCAAGCGACAATGCCATCCACAACTTGAAGCTGCAGAACGTGTACGAGCAGATGCTGGTGAGCTGGACCTATCCGAACCCGGGCCCGGCACTGCCGCAGCAATGGTTCTTCTCAAAGTAAGGTACTCACTTGCCCGTCATTCCCGCGAAAGCGGGAATCCAGCGGCGTTCGAAAAGTCACTGGATTCCCGCTTGCGCGGGAATGACGGTGGGTGTGAGTTCGGACTCGTATTACGCGCCTTGAGCCCACGGCTACTTTTCGTGTCCCCGTCACACTGATGCATCACCGGCTCTCATGTCTTTAGAAAAATATTCAGTATCACCTCTGCATGAATTGCCGCTCGATACCATCGTCGAGCACGAGCTGTTGCCGCAGCTACGCTATTTCTTCGACCGGCTGCTCGCCGAGGGCAAGGCGCTGCACATCGACGGTGTGGCGGTATTCAACGGCAAGGACCCGTTCCTGTTCGGCAAGATTGCCAATGGCATGAGCTGGCTGCTCGCCAACACACCGCAAAGCGATCCTGACTTCGCGCGGTACCTCGCGGGCTATCGCGCAATAGCTGAGCTGACCATTGACGAGCACAGCACCAGCTGGGGCATCTACTACTACGTCTGTGCGCTCAACCGGCTGCGCGAAGCGGGCCTGCTGGAACAGGCGCTCAGCGCAGAGGTGCTGAGCGCGCTGCGCACGAAGCTCGACTGGCGCGGCTTCGTGAGGCAACCAGAGTTCACCCTGATCGACCTGCCCACGAACTACTACGGCGTGGCCTTCAGCATTGCTCGCCTGCGCCATCTGCTCGGCTGGGAAGATGCGAGTGCCAGCGAGATCCTGCTCGACTGCATGGTCAATCATTACGCCACCTACTCGGGTGCGTACGGCTTCTCCGACGAGACCGATGGTGAGGGCCGCTTCGACCGCTACAGCATCCTGCTCATCGGTGAGATTTGCCAGCGCTTCATCGAGACCGGCCTGCAGGTCACGCCACAACTCAAGGCCTGGCTGCGCAAGTCGGTGGATGTCATCCTCGTCGGGCTGAACGCGGCGGGAGACGGTTTCAACTTCGGCCGCTCGATTGGCCCTTATGCCGATACTGCCTACCTTGAAGTGCTCTCGGCCGCCGCCTGTCTCGGTGTTCTCGATGCGACCGAGTGCGATATGGCGTATGCATTTGCCGTGCGCGCCACCGCCAAGTACGTGAACTTCTGGTTCGACCGCGAGACCCACTCGGTGAACCTGTGGGACAAGGGCCGCCGCACGGACGCGTATCGCGGCAAGCATCGCATCCTCGGTGAGAACCTCAGCCTTTTGCACCAGCACATTTACACCAGCAATTTGTGGAGCCGCATGGGCTATCGCGACACCCCGCCTTCGCCCGCTTTCGATGCCTGGCTGCAAAACCTGCCGCGTTTCACCCTGACCTGGTTTGCGCGCGGCGAGCACGACCGCGCCTTGCTGACCTTCCGCGATGGCGAGCGTGTGATCAATCTGCCGCTGGTTAACGGCGGCGCCACGCAGCACATGCACAACCCGTACTTCCCGATTCCGTTCTGCAATGATCTTGTGCAGGGCGCGGCCGACGCAGGCTTTGCGCAACTGCTGCCGCGCATCACACTGGAAAGCGGTGCCGTACTCATCCCGGCGGCATTCATGCGCAACATCCGTACGGTGGCGGGGGGCGGAGCGTTCGAAGTGCATTATGTGCAGGACGCGCTCGACAGGCTCGGCGACAAGGCGCCGATCCCGGATGTGCGCCTGAGCGTGGAGACACGCTACACGCTCGACAGTGGCGTGATCACACGTACCGACCTGTTCACGCCAGCCGCGCCGCTGGAGAACGTGAGCCTGTCGCTGGAGTTTGCGAGCTTCGGCGAGGATGCGCGTGTTGTTGGCAGCACGGTGAACTTTGGTGTGGGTGCCGTGCAGGAGTTCAGCGTCAGCGGACTTGCCGAATGCCAGGTCGACAGCGTTGCTGCTGATGCCTTGTATGGTGCGCCGATGGGCCAGATGAAAACGCGCGTGGTGTTCAGCAGCACGGGGCTGATGCTGGATGAGCCTTTCAGTATCAGCTGGACGCTGAAGTATCGATAGCCGTTGGCCGTCGCGAACAGGAAGTCCGTCATTCCCGCGTACGCGGGAATCCAGTGTCGTTGATCTTCCGGGGCAAGCCACTGGATCCCCGCTTCCGCGGGGATGACGGGGCGACGGGTAGTGTCTGAAATATCTGCTAGTAAGGCGTGCAGGATTTACTGCAAGAGGCATCTGGGCCGAACCACGCGCTATATTCGAGGCACCACACCGAATGAGCCGCCGTCATGATCCAGATCTGCGCCATCGACCACGTCGTCCTGCGTGTCATCAATCTTGACGCGATGATTGCCTTCTACACGAACGTGCTGGGCTGTTCGCTCGAACGCAGCGAAGAAGCACTGGGCCTGTACCAGTTGCGGGCGGGCAGCGCCATGATCGATCTGGTGCCGGTCGACAGCCCGCTGGGTCACGCCGGTGGTGCGGCGCCGGGGCATGAAGCGCGCAATATGGATCACCTCTGCCTGCGCATCGAAGCCTTCAACGAGGCAGCGCTGCGCGCGCATCTGCGCAATGCCGGTGTCGAAGCCGGCGCGGTCGAGCAGCGCTACGGTGCCGAGGGGCGCGGGCCGTCCATGTACATCTTTGATCCCGAGGGCAACACCATTGAACTCAAGGGACCGCCCGTGCCGATCACGCCGGTGTGATCACGATGCGATGTGATTGAGTTCTGCCCAGCCGGCCCACATGATCTCGATGCCGATGCATAGCAGAATGAAGGCCATCAGCCGCCTCATCACGAGGGTGCCGACGTCGCCGAAGCGGCGCAGCAGCTTGGCTGCGTTGCGATAACACAGGTAGACCACGACGACCGTGATGGCAGCGCCGATCGCGGCGACCGTGGCGCCCTCCAGGTAGAGCATGGGCGTGCTTGGCAGGTTTGCACCGAGTGCGATCGATGCGGAAATGCAGCCCGGACCGACGGTGAGCGGGAATGTCATCGGGAAGAAACTGCGCCGCACGATCTCGGTGTCCGGGACGTCGCTGGCGTGCTGGGCGACCGCATCCTGCACGGCATCCGTGCCATTGTCATGCAGCAGTTGCCAGCCGTATGTGGCGACCAGTAGCCCCCCGCCGATGCGTACGATGGGCAGCGAGATGCCGAAAATTTCCAGCACATAGGTGCCGACCAGCATCGATGTCACCAGAATGATCCAGCCGCTGACGGCGACCTGGCGCGCCATCGCGCGTACAACTCGCGGGTTGTTGCCGGCGGTGGCGACGAAGATGGCGGCGCCACTGACCGGGTTGATGATGGGCAGCAAGGTCAGCGGTACGAGTGCGAGTGATCGCAGGAACGAGGCAATATCGGGAAGTAGTGATTCCACGGAACCTCCGCTGGATGGGGCGGGCTGCCAGAGGCGCAGCGCATGCCTCATTCTATGGCGACTTTGCGCTGCCAGCGACTCGCGCGAAAAAGGTACACACGATTGAACTACAGTCCGGCGTGAGCCATTGCGGGTACTGTGTAAATGAGGCGACATTGAAATACCGACTCATCGCTTTCGACTTCGACGGCACGCTGGCCGATTCCTTCCCGTTCTTCCTCGAGATTTTCGGTACGCTGGCTGACACGCATGGTTTTGCGCGCATCGACCATGCGGACATCGACAAGCTGCGCGGCCATGACGCGAAGACATTGATGCGTCATGTCGGCCTGCCGCTATGGAAGTTCCCCCTGGTCGCCGCCGATTTCAAGCGCCTGATGGCGGCCAATATCACCCGCATCAAACTCTTCGAAGGCGTCGCTGAGGTCTTGCAACAACTCGTCGCCGCAGGCATCGAGCTGGCCGTGGTCAGCTCCAACTCCGCCGACAATGTGCGCAGCGTGCTCGGCGCGGAGGCGGCGCTGATTACCCATTTCGAGTGCGGCGTCGATCTCTTCGGCAAGCGCGACAAGCTGCGCCAGCTGCTCAGACGCAGCGCATTGTCCCCTCATGAAATGCTCAGCATTGGCGACGAGCTGCGCGACCTGGAGGCGGCGCGTGCCTGCAACATTCCGTGCGGCGCAGTGTCCTGGGGCTATTCGCGGTTTGACGTGCTGCTGGCGCAATCGCCCGACGAGGCCTTCAGGACGGTCGGGGAGCTTGCGACGCGGTTGCGCTGAGCGTCGTTTAATCAGTGCCCGAGCGCCAGACCCGTCACGGTCAGTATCAGCGTCAGCAGGGTGACCACAGCGAGCACCAAGGTTCCGCGCCGCATCGTTTCGACGCGTTTGACCAGCTGTGTGTTCTGTTCGGCAAGCGCCTTGATCAATTCAGAGGAGGCAAGCATCTGCTCATGCAGTTGAGCGATCTGCGCCTCTGCGGCGTCCAGCCGTGCCTGCGGCGAGAGGGTATCGGCCGCGCCAGCAAGTTCTCGATCCGGTTTTTTGGCGACCGTGCCCCAGAGTTTCTTCGCCGTGTCAGCGATCTTCGGCGCGTTGGCGATGACTTCGCCCCAGGGGACGAGTTGCAGGACAGAAACCCAGCCGAGTGCCATGCGCATGCCTTTCTGTAACGGATGAGCTTGTTGCTGCCTGATGGACAGGTCGCAAGCAAGAAGGTTGCAGGGCGCAGATGTGCGACGGTCCACCTGCTGGGGACACACCCTGGTCCCCGCATGCTATTTTGAATCATGTCCTCCATTACCGCATTACGCCCCGCAGCCTTCGACCAGTCCCGCGAACGGGAGGTGCTCGCACGTCTTGAACGCGTGGTGGCAGAGGGCCCGTCCTCCTGCGTCTGCGTGCGCTCGCACAGCCAGCATCAGCTCAATGCGATGGATATCGACAGCGGGCTGTTGGCGATACCCTTGCAGGGCTTCAAGCGCGTCCGCAAGGGCGCTGGCTGGAGCGCCTTCGTGCCGGGGGAGATGATCCTCATACCGAACGCGCGCAAGATCGACATGCAGAACATCCCTGATGAGCGCACGGGCAATTACGTCGCCATTGGCATCGCCCTGAGCGCAGAGGCCGTCACGGCGGCACGCGGGCTGCTGCCCTTGCAGCTGCACGGCAAGGGTGAAGAGGGCGAGATCGGCCGCGTGCGCATCGACGATCTGGCGCAGGAGCTGCTTGACTGGTGTGACGCGGTAACGCGCGATGACGAAGTGCGCGCGCGTTATGTGCTGGTCGGCATTCTGCTCAAGTTGCACGCAGCGGGGCACGCCGGCGTACTGGCCGAGCCGGTCGTAACGCTCGCGGCGCGCATCCGCATGATGGTCGCCGCCAATCCCGCACGCGAGTGGAACTCCAGCGATGTCGAGGCAGAACTGGCCATGAGTGGCGCGACGCTGCGACGGCGTCTGGCGGAAGAGGGCACGAGCTTGCGCGCCGTGCTGGTGGACGCACGCCTGTCATATGCGCTGGCGCTGCTCCTGACCACGCGCCTGCCGGTCAAGTCCGTCGCCGCACGCGTCGGCTACGCCTCGGCCTCGAGTTTCGTAAAGCGCTTCACTGAGCGCTATGGCGTAGAGCCCTCGCGCGTGGGCGGAGCCTGACATCGTCATTCCCGCGAACGCGGGAATCCGGCGTCGTTTGACGTAGGGCGTACAGCCACTGGATTCCCGTTTGCACAGGAATGACGGATAGCCGCAACGCCACTTTGTGCAGCCGCCCGCACGTTGTCCGTGAGCATTTCGCGCTCGATTTCGAGCGTTTCGCGCGGGCCTCTGCTCCTATGCTCGTGTCTTCGCAGCGTCATTCGCGCTGTGACTTCCCGAGGAGCTTTCATGTTACGCAAATCACTTTTGAGTTCGCTCGCTATCGCGAGCCTGGTCTTCTCGCTGTTCGCTGCCAGCGTGGGTACTGCGCACGCCGCTGAGGCCGTTCAGCAAGTCCGCTTGTATGCCGTCGACTGCGGCCGTGCCGATTTCAAGGACATGGGCATGTTCGCCGATACGGGTGAATACGACGGCAAGCCGGGTAGCATCGCTACCCCGTGCTTCCTTATTCGTCATCCCAAGGGAACATTGCTTTGGGATACGGGTATTGGCGACAAGATCGCGCAGAGCAAGGACGGTGTCGACGCGGGCGGCGGCATCCTGCTGCACGTCGATGTCACCTTGCAGGCGCAGCTGCAGCAGATCGCGCTTGCGCCAGCGGATGTTACCCACATGGCATTCTCGCACCAGCACTTCGACCACACCGGCAACGCCAATGCGTTTCCGGCCGCGACCTGGATACTGAACTCGGCCGAGCTGGCATGGGCGCTGTCGAACCCGACGCCATTCGGTGTCGATCCGTCGAGTTTCAGTGGCTACAAGGCGGCGAAAACGCAGATGATCGACAATGACTACGATGTCTTCGGTGATGGTTCGGTGCGTATCCTCAAGGCTCCCGGCCACACGCCGGGGCATCAGGTGCTGGTCCTGAAGTTGAAGAAGGCGGGAACGGTCGTGCTGTCAGGCGATCTGTATCACACGCGCGAGAACCGAAAGTTCCGCCGGGTGCCGGGCTTCAATGTCGAACGTGCCGATACGCTGGCCTCGATTGATCGTGTCGAGGCCATCGTGAAGAACACGAAGGGTCAATTGTTCGTGCAGCACGACCCGCTCGACTTCAAGCGCTTGCCGAAATTCCCGGCGTATCTGGATTGATGGATAGCGATGATGGTCTGATGGGGAAAACAGCGCCGGCAACCGGCGCTGTTTTCATTTCAGCGGGTGCAGATCGAGATTCTGGTTGAATACCAGCCGGTTGCCGAAGGGGTCGATCACTTCCATGACTCTCGCGTTCCATGGTGCGACTTCAACACCCGGCCGCATACGCGGATTCGGACGCGTCGCCAGCTCGGCATGCAGGCTGTCGACATCATCAAGGTTAATCAGCAGCTTTGCACCGGGCGAGCCGTCGCCGTAGTGCTCGCTCAGGTGCAGGATCAGCGCGTCGCGCGAGACCTGCAGGTACTTCGGGAAGGTCGGGCCGAACTCATGTGCCCAGTCGAGCGTGAAGCCCAGCCAGTCGACATAGAAGGCCTTGGCAAGGTCGACATCGAAAATTCGCAGGACTGGAATGGCCGGCTTCAGATTCATCGCGACGACCCATGACTTGATAGAGAAATGCCATTGTAATTCATGGCTTGCGCTGTTCCATCAGGATCAAGGTCGATGTGGCTGACGCATAGATCTTGCCCTCTGCATCGGTGAGGCGTGCTTCGGCGAACGCAACGCGCTTGCCGATGGTGATCACCTTTCCCTCCGCGCGTACCGGGCCGGTGTCGACATTCATTGCACGGTGATAGGCGATCTTCAGTTCCAGCGTGGTGTAGGCATGGCCCGCCTTGAGGCAGGAATGCACCGCGCAACCGCAGGCGGAGTCGAGCAGGGTTGCGGCATAACCACCATGCACGCTGCCGAGCGGGTTGTAGGCATGCTTGCCGGGAATGCCTTCAAACACGGCGCGACCTTCCTCCACCTCGACCAGATTGAAATCCAGCGTGTCACCAATTGGTGGCCGGCGGCCTTTGGCGATGAATGCCTGTAACTGCTCCAGGCCGCTGAGCCTGCCCTGACTTTCTTCAAATACGTTCATGGTGGTCCTCCGCTGTGCTGATGCCGACAGCGCAGGCTACGCCTGACGGGCACTTATGACCAACTGAGCGGATTCACCCGATAGAACTCGCTTAGCTCGTGATACAGCTCGGGGTGGTGCTCGGCCATCTCCTGCGGGCGTTCGAAGAACACTTCAGATGTGACGGCAAAGAACTCGGCCGGATTCGTGGCGCCGTAGTAGCTGAACAGCGAGGGCTCGCCCGTGTCGGCTTGCGCCTGCAGCCTGGCGAACTCGGCGCTGAGCACCTGCGACCAGCGCTTGTAGCGGCTGCGATGCGAGAGATAGGGCGCACCGTTGGCGTGGCCCTTTTCCTGATCGAGCTGATGCGCGAATTCGTGAATCACGACATTGCGGCCGTCGTCGGCTACGGCGGCGCCGTCGAGCGTGTCATCCCAGGACAGGATGACCTGACCTTGCGTCCAGGACTCGCCGGCGAGCACCTGGCGCTGATCCTGCAGCACGCCGCTGCCGTCGGTCTGCACGCGGTCGACGATGAATGCACCGGGATAAACGAGGATCTGTCGCAGGTTGCGGAAATAACCGGCGCGCCGGTTGAGCAGTAGCAGACAGGCCTGCGCGGCGATGGTCACGCGCATTTCCATCGTGACTTCCAGTCCGGCGCAGCCGATGAAGGTTTTCTCGGCGAGAAAGACCTGCATGTGCTTCTTGAGCTGCAATTGCAGGTCGACGGGCAGGCTGCGGAAGTATGGGACGCGTGCGCGCAGGATCTCGCGCCACTCGGGCGGAAAGGGCTGGCGGCGGATACGCCTGCGCCGCAGCTCGACGAGGAGGGGTTCGCCTGCCAGCCACAGTACGATCGCAAGGGCCAGGCTTGTAATGATGAAGAGGGGCATCTTCTCGCCTTCGCCGACCGTGTGCGGCAGTTCAGAGTAAAGCCTATCTTGCGCTGCGCACGCGGCTTTTCAAGAGCACGGCAAATGCGCCGGCGGAAATGCCTGGCGCGCTGCACCTTGCCGCGGGAGAGGCAAAATTGGCGCTCTGCCCCGCAGATCAGCCCTGGGCCGGGAAGTGCGAGTGCCAGTGCCGCGCGATGTCGACACGGCGGCATACCCACACGCGTTCATGCGACGCGATGTGATCGAGAAGCTTCTGCAAGGCCTTGAAACGCCCCGGCCGGCCGAGCAAACGACAGTGCATGCCGATGCTCAGCATCTTCGGTGACTCGTCGCCTTCCGCATAGAGCACGTCGAAGGCATCGCGCATATACGTGAAGAAATCATCGCCCTGGCTGAAGCCCTGCGGTAGCGAAAACCGCATGTCATTGGTGTCGAGGGTGTACGGCACGATGAGTTGCTGCGCCGTACTGCCATCCGTTTTCTGTACCGGCATCCAGAATGGCAGGTCATCGCCGTAGTAATCGCTGTCGTAGAGGAAGCCGCCGTAGTCGGCCACGAGGCGGCGCGTGTTCGGGCTGTCGCGGCCGGTGTACCAGCCGAGCGCACGCTCACCGGTGAGGCGCTCGATGATCTCCATGCCGATGCGCATGTGTTCGCGTTCGGAGGCCTCGTCCATGTTCTGGTAATGAATCCAGCGCCAGCCATGGCAGGCAATCTCGTGGCCGAGTTCCTTGAAGGCAGCGGTGAGTTCCGGGTGGCGCTCGAGCGCCATCGACACGCCGAACACCGTCAGTGGCAGGCCGCGCTTTTCGAACTCGCGCAGGATGCGCCAGACGCCGGCCCGCGAGCCGTATTCGTAGATCGACTCCATCGACAGGTGACGGTCCGGGTAGCTTGCCGGGTTGAAGAGTTCGGAGAGGAACTGCTCGCTACCGGCGTCACCATGCAGCACCGAATTCTCGCCACCTTCCTCGTAGTTCAACACGAACTGCACGGCAATCTTCGCCTTGCCAGGCCAGTTGGCGTGAGGGGGCGTGCGGCCGTAGCCGATGAGATCGCGGGGGTAGGTGGATGGCATGTCAGTGCTCCATCGTGAGCAGGCCACTGGCAGCATTCGCTCTGTGCATCACCAGACTGCCGCGTTGCAGAAGCATGGCGACGTCGCCGAAGCCGCCGTCGCGCAGTGCCTGAGCCTGCTCCTCTGGGGTCATGTAGAGCTGATCATTCGTCAGGCCGCCAGTGCCGCAGAAATGATCGCAGACGAGATAGCTGCCATCCGCCGCGAGGATCTCTCGTACCTGGGAGTGCAGCGCGGCGGTGTGACGTTTGTGACGTAGCTCATGCACGGCCTGATTGGTGATGACCCAATCGAAGCGCCCGAGGCCGGCTGCCCAGTCCGCATCCTTGAAACTGCGTTCAACAAAGCTCACCCAGGTTGCGAGCGAACCCAGGCGCTCACTTGCCAGATCGTGCATGGCGGCCGAGAAGTCCAGCGCGACATACTCAAGGTTCGGCATGACGGAAAGTACTTGATGGGCGAGAAAGCCTGGACCCGAGCCGAGCTCAAGCACACGCGTGCCGGGGCGACGGGTTTCCGCAATCTTCGCTACGAAGAGGTCGAGAAAATCCTGTCGCCCGGGACGGCGCGGCGCGGCCTGCGCCCATTCACGGGCGTCGTGCATATTGCGTAGATCGATCGGGCTGGGTACATCCTGCATGCAGACTCTCCTGTCGTCGCGCTTGCCTGCCGGATCGCCTTACTTCGCGCCCGCTGCAAACCATGCCCCGATCTTCGCACGCTCTTCGTCCGTCATGTGCGTCATGTTCCCCAGCGGCATGTTCTTCAGCTGCACCGAACGTTCGTAAATGCGTTGTGCATATTGCTTTACACGTTCCGGTGTATCCAGCTTCACACCGGCTTGCGCCACCGGCAGGATTGTCGTGTGATCGGAGTGACAGGCCGCACAGCGCTCCCGTGCAATGGCGCTGACCTCTGCGAGTGTCGGCACGGCTTGTGTGGTGTTGGCCGTGACCGGCTTCGGTGCGATCCACACCAGCACGGCAAGGATGATTGCCATGCCGACAACCGGAAACTCGTAGCGCACGATGCCGAAGTGACGCAGGTTGAAGAAGTGTCGGATCAGCACCGAGCCGAGCATGATCAGGATCAGCACCAGCCAGGCGTGCGGATGTGTGTAGGTGCTGGCGTAGTGGTTGCTGATCATCGCGAAGATGACGGGCAGGGTCAGGTAGTTGTTGTGATAGCTGCGTTGCTTGGCCTTCTTGCCGAGCGAAGGGTTGGGCACTTCGCCGCGTTTCATCGCTGCGATCTGCTTGCGCTGGTTTGGCAGGATGATGAAGAACACATTGCCGCTCATGGTTGTGGCGATCATCGCGCCGACATGGATGAAGGCCGCGCGGCCGGCGAGGATGTGACACAGCACGTAGGCGACGACTGCGACCCACGCCACATAAACGATGGCAAAGACAAGCTGGCTGCGTTCGATCAGGAGCTGTGCCAGCGTGTCGTACACGATCCAGCCGACGATCAGGGTGGTGATGCCGATGCCGATGGCGTTGGTCGGTGACAGCGGCATCACGCTCGGGTCGATCATGTAGGTCGATGCCTGGAAGTAGTACAGCACCGAGATCAGCAGGAAGCCGGTGATCCACGTCGTGAACGAGGGCCAGTAGAAGAGGTGCAGGTCGTCCGGCAGATGCTTCGGTGCGCCAGCGTACTTCTGCGGGTTGTAGAAACCACCTCCGTGCATGGCCCATAGCTCGCCGCCGACGCCGTCTGCGATCAGCTTCGGGTCGGTTGGCGGTTTGAGGCTGTTGTCGAGCCACACGAAGTAAAACGATGCGCCGATCCAGGCAATGGCGACGATGACATGCAACCAGCGCAGAAGCATGCTGACGGCATCTATGAGGTAAGAAACATCCACTTTGCTACTCCCTGTGGGATGGGGCTGTTTTGGCGCCAGCCCAATGCGACCCGGCTAACACCGATTTCGTCGCACGCGCTCGGGACTCGGGGATCAGGCTACTGCGTGGGGCAATCTCGAATTTCCGGCGCTCGCTGTACTCAAGTACAGCTCCGCTTCTCGGTCCGACCTTGTCCCGCTCGCTACGCCTGCTCCTCGACTCCCTGTCTTGTTGTTTTCTGTTTCCCCAGCGCTTTGCGTGGGAAAAGCAATTCGCTGATTCTTAGCTTCCCCTGTATGTGCTGTAAGCCCACGGCGACACAAGCAAGGGCACGTGATAGTGCCCCTGCTCATCTGCAATGCCGAAGTCCAGCGTCACGACGTCGAGGAACGGTGGGTCGGGCAGCTCGGTGCCGCGTGCGCGGAAGTAGAGCGCCACTTCGAAACGCAGCGAGTAGATGCCTGTCCTGAATGTGTCGCCTTGCAGTAGCGGTGCGTCGGCGCGGCCGTCGGCATTGGTGACGCCGCTGACAAGCGGTGTGGCCTCGCCGCGACGAAACAGCGCATACGCCATGCCGCCAGCCGGGTGGCCATTGGCGGTGTCCAATACGTGTGTGGTGAGTTTGCCCATGTCCCGAATGACTGCTGTTGTATGGCGCAAATGCGCATGACTGGATTATAGAAAGCCTCGTGCCGAGGCCGGTGAATAGAGCCTATGCGTTTGCGGTCATATTGCCGCGACTGACGTCACGTCTTCCTGTGCAGGATATTCGTGAGGGCAGTCGAGATGCCATGGTAATTCACGCCGTCGGGCCCCGGCGTCTTGATCGGGCTTGCGAGGGCTGAGTGCAGTGCGCGCGCCGCGGCGCTGACGCTGTCGATCACCGGCAGGCCGAGGTGGTCGGCGAGCAGGTCGCCGATGCCGGCGAGCGCCGCGCCGCCAAGGATGATGGCATCCGGCTTGCTGGTTTCCATGGCCTCTTCACAGGCAAGGGCGAGGAGGCCGACGGCGGCCTCGCGGTCGGCGGCGAGTTCGGCGCCGGATGCTTCGAGGATGTAAGTGCGTGCCAGTTGCCCGGCGAGGCCTGCAGCCTGCGCACGGCGCCGCAGGATTGGGGCCCAGCGCGGCCCGCCGGTGACGATGGCAAAGCGCCCGAACTCCGCAGCCTCTTTCATCGCCGCTTCAGCCAGTCCGATAACGGGAACAGGTGATAGCTCGCGCAGCGCTTCGAGCCCCGGATCGCCAAAGCAGCCGATCAGCACGACTGCATCCTCACGCTGTGCGGTCTGTGCGAAGGTGTCGAGCGCAGCATGAGTAGCCACAGCGTAGGCGGCCTCGGAGGCGATGTACTCGGCACCGAAGCTGGCCGTCACGCCACGCACTTTCCACGCGGCTCCCTTCATTGTGCCGAGCATGCCGCCCACGTGCTCGAGCAGCATCGCCGTGACGGCGCTGGAGGTATTGGGGTTGATGATCAGCGCGCGTGGCATGGATCAGTCAGGCGAAAAAATGTCGACGATGTCGTCGCTGTGCGATTCATCGGGGGTGAAGCGGATGCTGCTTTCGAGTTGTTTGAGATGCAGTTTCATGAGGCGCTTGGCGGCTGTTGTGTCGCGCGCGCTCATGGCATCGAGCAGGCCGCGATGGTCGTCGCAGCCACAACCCGGCAGATGTGACTGGACGTTGTCGTAGGTCATGAGGATCAGTGAAGTACGTGACACCAGTTCGCGCAACATTTTTTCCAGCGTGCGATTGGCGGCGCGCTCGGCGATGAGCAGATGGAAGTCACCGGAGAGGCGGATTGCCGCGCGCCGCTTGTCATTGCGACGCGCCGTTTCTTCTTCGCTGATGAGGCGGGACAGCGCACCAAGGTCACGTGTCTGGGCGACGCCGATGAAGGTTTCGACGAGGGTGGGTTCGATCAGCAGACGAGCCCCGAAAACCTCGTGCGCCTCTGCCGGCGTCGGGCAGGTGACCGAGGCTCCGCGATTGGGGGTGAGCACGACCAGTTGCTCGGAGGCGAGGCGTACCAGCACCTGGCGGATACGCGTGCGCGACACACCGAAGGCGCGGCCGAGCTTTTCTTCGACGAGTTTGGTGCCAGGCGCGAGGCGATGATCCAGCACAGCGTCGACGATGCGCTCATAGATATCGCCATCGGTCAGTGCTTGCGTGTCGCCTGCATCGGTCGCCATGAGTCGCAGATCAAGGCTTGCCACGGGCGCGTCGGCGGATCAGCGCCATGACGGCCAGCGTAATGCCCACCACGATGAAGGACACCACCGTCGTGACCGTGCCGAGCGCATAGATCACCGGCGTGGTCACGGTGGTGGTGAGCCCCTGCAATTCCAGTGGCAGGGTGTTGAGATCGCCGATGGCTTGCGAGGAGCGCGCGATCTCGTCCCACGACAGGGTGAAGCCGAACATGCCGACGCCGAGCACGGACGGCGCGATCAGGGGGAAGACGACATGACGGAAGCTCTGCCAGGGTGTCGCGCCGAGATCGCGCGCCGCTTCTTCGTAGGCGGCGTTGAAGCGATTGAACACGGCGAACATGACAAGCAGGCCGAAAGGCAGCGTCCATGTGAGTTGGGCGCCAAGCGCCGAGGTGTACAGCCCCATGGAGGTGGCAAAGGATTCGCTCATGCTGTCCCAGCCGACCGCCGTGAAGAAGGCCTTCAGCGCCGTATCGAGCAGGCGGAAGGACAGGCCGACGCCGAGCGAGACGATGATGGAGGGCATGATGAGACTGGCGACGGTGACATAGAACAGCACATTGCCGCCCGCCATCCGCTTGCGGAAGGCCATAGCGGCACTGACAGCGAGCACGACCGTGCACAGCGTGACCACCAGCCCGAGCTTGAGCGAGCGCAGGAAGGCGGCGCCGATGTCGATGACACCGATACCTTCCATGAGCTTGTGAAACCAGTGCAGCGAAAAGCCGCGCATCGGGAAGGTCAGTCCACCTTCCGGGCCCTGAAAGCTCAACACGAAAATCGTGATCGTCGGGCCGTAAAGAAACAGCACGAAGAGCGCGAAGAAAGTGGCGAGGGCGTAGAAGGTGTAGCTGCGCTTTTCGTGCATGAATCAGCCTTCGCTAGGCTGCGCGTGCAAGCGGGCGCACATGCTGCAGTTCCCTCCCCCTTGAGGGGGAGGGTGGCCCGTCAGGGCCGGGAGAGGGGGAAAGCGTCCAATCATCAACGCACGCACCATCACAACTCCTTCCGTATGTCCACCAGCCGCGTCAGCGCCCAGATAATCATCAGCACCACCGCCAGCAGGATCACCGCATTCGCAGCCGCCAGCGGAAACTGCAGATAACTCGTTTGCACCTGGATGATCTTGCCGACCGACGCGATCTGCTGGCCACCCATAACGCCGATGGTGACGAAGTCGCCCATGACGATGGTGATGACGAAGATCGAGCCGATGATGATGCCGGTGCGCGACAGCGGCACGATGACGTTCCACAGCGTCTGCCAGGGCGTGGCACCGCAATCGAGCGCCGCTTCGAGCAGCGCGCGGTCGATGCGCATCATCGAGTTGAAGATCGGCACGATCATGAAGATGGTGAACAGGTGGATGAAGGCCAACACCACCGAGAAGGGCGAGAACAGCAACCACTCCTGCGGCTGCGCGGCGAGGCCTGTTGCGAGCAGCGTGTCGTTGATGAGGCCGTTGCGGCCGAGCAGCGGTATCCACGAAATCATGCGGATGACATTCGAGGTCCAGAACGGAATCGTGCACAGCAGGAACAGCACGGTCTGCATGCCGACCGTGCGCACATGGAAGGCGAGGAAGTAGGCGACGATGAAGCCGATCACCAGGGTGAAGAACCAGGCGAGGAAGCAGAACTTGAGCGTGGACAGATAGGTCTTGAGCGTCACGCACAGATCGCCCGCGTTGCTGCAGCCCTCGAAGACGGCGATGTAGTTCTTCGGCGTGAAGGCCGGGATCAGCTCGTATTCGGTTGCATCCCAGAAGCTCACCGCGACGATCAGCAGCAAGGGCAGGATGAAGAACAGCAGGAAGACGAGCGAATAGGGAAAGGCCTGTACCGCGCCCGGTAGCCCGCGCGAGAGCCAGCGAGCGAGCATGGGTCGGGAGGCGACTTTCAGGTACGTGGACATGGGTGACTCATGGCGTGCGCATAGTTATTCCGTCGTTCCCGCGAAGGCGGGAACCCAGTGACTTTCGAAAGCGACCAGCAAGCCACTGGATTCCCGCCGATGCCCTCTCCCCCAACCCCTCTCCCGCAAGCGGGCGAGGGGAGCGTTGAGCGGCTCCGCCGTTTGTAAAGCTGGCGGGAATGACGGGTGGAGGCGTAGCCTGGATGCAGCGGAGCGGAATCCGGGAGCTCTTCCCGCAAGCATTGCGAGGCCCCGGATTCCAGCCCTCTCGGGCCTTCATCCGGGCTACATCCGTAGGCTCGTCGCCTCAGGCCGCCACGAATTCATTCCACTTTTTGACCATGTACTCGTTCTCGTCCATCACCGCGTTCCAGCAGGCGATGCCACCCATGCGCTGCTCGTACGAGCCGCCGTCACGCACTGCGCCGACCTTGGCAAGCAGGTCGCCGTTAGGTGACTTGATATCCTGCGTGGCGGCCTTGCCTTCCATCCAGTAGGCCCACTCGTACGGCTCCATCTTGGCCTTGGCCGTTTCGAGTACGGCGGAGTAGTAGCCCTGACGGTTGAGGTAGGCGCCAGCCCAGCCATCGAGGAACCAGTTGATGAACTCATACACTGCATCGGCCTTCTTGCCGCTGACGGTCTTCGGCACGCCGAAGCCGGCCGCCCAGGCGCGATAGCCTTCCTTGAGCGGCTGGAAAGTACAGGCGATGCCCTTGGTGCGAACGGCGGTCACGGCCGGCGACCACATGGACTGGATCACCACTTCGCCCGAGGCCATGAGATTCACGGACTCGTTGAAGTCCTTCCACAGCGCGCGGAACTGGCCCGCCTTCTTGGCTTCGATGAGGGTCTTGATCGTGAGGTCGATCTCAGCTTTGGTCATGTTGCCCTTGTCGGCATACTTGTGGAGGCCCATCGCCTCGACGACCATCGCTGCGTCCATGATGCCGATCGAGGGAATGTTGAGAATGGCGGTCTTGCCCTTGAATTCGGGATTGAGCAACTCCTTCCACGACTCGATCGGACGTTTGATTAGGTCAGGGCGGATGCCCAGCGTGTCGGCGTTGTAGACCGTTGGAATAAGTGTCATGAACTGCGTTGGCGTGGCCGAGAATTTTTTCGAGCCCGGGCCTTCGACAAACATCACCTTCTTCGGTGCCGTGCCCTGATCGCCGACCTTCTTGCCCGCCACTTCACCCTTGGTGAACAGCGTTGTGATCTTGTCGGCGTTCTTGATGCGCTTGGAGTCGATGGCCAGCAGGTTGCCCGTCGGCAGGATCTTCTTCAGCGAGAAGAATTCCGTGTCGATCAGGTCGAAAGAGTTCGGTGCCGTCACGGCGCGTTTGGTGACTTCATCGGTGGTGACCGGGATGTACTGGATCTCGATGCCGGTATCGGCTTTGAATTTCTCGGCAATGGCCTTGTCCTGATTCACAGCGGTGCCGAGGTAGCGCAGGGTGAGCTTGTCGGCGGCCTTGATGTAGGGGAAGCCGGTGATGGCCACGGCAGCGACGCCTGCCTTGAGCAGCGTACGGCGCGTGTTGCTGGATGCTTCGTTGACGGGCTGTGCGTCTGCCTGTGCTTGCGACGGTGACTCGGAATCGTGCTCTGCCATGTTGATCTCCATGCATCGTTGAATGGGGCACGTCGCACTGCGTTGCGCGACCTGCCATAGTGAAAATGCTGCTGATCTGTTGCCGCTCAGGCCTGAAGCTGATGCGCATCGGCCGCGCGCCAGCTCACCTGTACTGCGTTACCCACCTCGAACGGCGAATTGAAAAAATCCGCTTCGTGCACCATGACCGACAACTCGTCGTTGGCTTCTGCGCCGAGCGAGACCAGCACATAGGTGCCCTGGTATTCGATGTTGCGCACGGTGGCGCTCAGCGCATCGGTTGAAATGCCATTGCTGCCCGAGGTCTTCGTGAGATGCATGCGATCGGCACGCACGGCAATCGTCTGGTCGTTGCGCTTGAGGACGTTGTGGCCACCCATGAAGCGCGCCACGAATTCCGAGGCCGGTGCGTTGAAAAGCGCGTGGGGTGTGGCGACCTGTTCGATGCGCCCGGCATTCATCACCACCACCTGGTCGGCGAGGGCCATGGCTTCTTCCTGTGAGTGCGTGACGTGCACGAAAGTGAAACCGAGTTCGAGTTGCCAGCGCTTCAGCTCGGCACGCATGCGGACGCGCAGGAAGGGGTCCAGTGCAGAGAGGGGTTCGTCAAGTAGCAACACCCTGGGTTCGGTAATCAGCGCACGCGCCAATGCCACACGTTGCTGTTGGCCACCGGAGAGTTCGGCGGGCTTGCGCTGCGCATAAGCGGCCATGTCGACGCGATCGAGCAGATCTGCGGCGCGCTTGAGGCGCACCGCTTTGGCGACGCCGCGCATCTTCAGGCTGAAGGCGACATTCTCCTGAGCGGTGAGATGCGGGAACAGCGCATAGCTCTGGAACATCATTGCGGTGCCACGATCGGCCGCTGGCAGGATGGTGATGTTGCGGTCGCCAAGTAGGATGTCGCCATCGCTCACTTCTTCGTGGCCGGCGATCATGCGCAGGGTGGAGGTCTTGCCGCAGCCGGACGGGCCGAGCAGGCAGCAGTAGCTGCCGGAGGGGATGCGCAGGTCGATCGCGTCGACCGCAGTCGTCGTGCCATAGCGCTTGGTGAGTTTGACGAGTTCCAGCTCGGACTGACGTGGTGGCGGCATGAAGCCTTCTCCTCCCGTGAGGATTTTCCGGGCCGACGTTGGCCTGAAATCTTTCGACGCAGCGTACTAGTCGCCCATGTCTGGTTCGCCTTGAATCGCAATCTGAAAAGCATTGGTCGTGCCAGTGCCACGATGCACGTCGGTCGAGGGGCTCTCTGCTATTGCGGCAACATGGATTGCATACAATCTACAAAAAAAATGCACACAAAAAGTGCCGCGTGCATTGTTTTGATGCGCACCATGACGCGCCGCTCGATGCCGCAATCCCGCGTTCGATAAGCCCGTGCATATGCGCCGCATATCGAGGGGTGCATAGCGTGTTGAGCCGTGTTGAGCGCGTGCCGGCAGCATGTGAGCCGGGAGGTGATGGGTGCGCACTATCCGACTTGCCTGAACGGCACTATAAGAGGCTTGCTCTAGGCGCTTGCGTGGTGATTGCCTAAGCTGGAGCTCAAGCACATCAGCGCAACGGACTCATTCATGGAATCGCAAATGGCGTCTGCCCAAGGCTTGTCGCAACTCGACCAAGACGCATTCGTCGCCACGCTTGAAGGTGTTTTCGAGCACTCGCCATGGGTGGCCCAGCGTGCGTGGCTCCAGCGCCCATTTGCAACGCGCGAGGCCTTGCTGACAACGCTATGCAGCGTCGTGGGCCAGGCGTCACGCGAAGAGCAGATGAAGCTGGTCTGCGCTCACCCGGAGCTCGCCGGCAAGGCGGCGGTGCGCGGCGAGTTGACCGAAGAATCCACTCGCGAGCAGGCCGGCGCGCGTCTCGACGCCTGCACGCCGCAGGAGTTCGCGCGCCTGCAGGAACTCAATGCGGCCTACCGCGAGAAGTTCGGCTTTCCGTTCATCATCGCCGTGCGCGGACTTGATCGTACGCAGATCATCGAGCAGTTCGGCGCACGCCTCGCCAACGATACTGAAGCTGAATTCCAGGAAGCGCTGCGTCAGATCGATAAGATCGCAGCGCTGCGCCTGCAGGAGCGCATAGAGGAATAGCGCGGTGCCCTAACTCACTTGGGGGCGAGAGGGCCGCACGCTGAGGACAGATCCTCACGCCATCAACGGTGTCCCGTACAAGCGAATCGGCGTTGATGGAATCGGCCGTGCAGGTGGGCTGGCGTAGTGGCGCACGATGGACACGATCTGCTCGCGGAACCAGCGACCTTCATCCGCGTAGTGGGTGCGGTCATGCCACAGCAGATAGAAGCTCATGCTCGGGAAGTCGATCGGCGAGCGCGAGATCGTTACCGGCAGAAGCTTGGCGTAATGCTCGGCGAGCATGCGCGGGCTGGTGAAGATCATGTCCGATTCCAGCAGCATGTACGGCGCAAGATTGAAGTAGGGCACGTAAGCCACGACGTTGCGCTTCAGACGTTCGCGCGCCAGGTGCATGTCGATCACGCCGCGGCGACCGACCGAGTACGGCGTCGGCGCAACGTGTTCGGCATCGAGGTAATTCTTCATGGTCAGTGGCCGACCAGCCAATGGATGATCGCTGCGCATCATGCACACGACCTCATCCTCGAACAGCGGCGTGATGCGCAACTGCTCGGGCGGCTGCGGCCAGTTGCCGATGACGACATCCAGCTCACCGCTTTCCAGAGTCGAGGTGAAGTCCTGATCCGGCCCAAGCGAGTGGAAAACGACCTGCGAGTGCGGCGCCAGCTTGCGCATGCGCGCCACGATGCTGCCGAGCAGGGCGGCGTTCAGATAGTCAGGCGTGGCGATATTGAAAACCCGGCGTGAGCAGGCCGGATCGAACCGTGTCTGCCGCACCACAATGGACTCGATATTGGCCAGCGCCAGCTTGACGGGTTCCAGCAGCGCCGCGCCACGCTCGGTGGGCGTCATGCCATTTTTGCTACGCACCAGCAGCGGGTCACCCGTAAGGTCGCGCAGACGCCGCAATGCCGTGCTGACCGCGGGTTGTGACTGATTCAGGCGCCGCGCGGCGCGCGAGACGCTGCAGTCCGTCAGCAGTGCGTGCAGCACGCGCAACAGATGAACGTCGATGGATTCCCAATTGCCAGCATGTGTCATGAATTGCCCCGATGGTTACGTGCTTGTACACAAGACGAGCAAAAGCAATTGATGTGCCGGTTGCCGGGCGCGCTGGCAGAATGGGTTATAGACAGCGTGGACGTCAGGGCTTGATATCCGATAAAATTACTCAACTATTGCGGCAGCGTTCGGGTATATCAGCCCGACGCGGCTGCAATCGCAATCCCCCAGGAGCCGAAAATGAGTGTTCAAGAGAAAATCCGTCAAACCGTTACCAGCAACCCCGTCGTGCTGTTCATGAAGGGCACGCCACAGTTTCCGCAGTGTGGTTTCTCCTCCACCGTGGCACAGATCCTCAAGCTGAGCGGTCTCGAAAGCTATACCTCGGTCAACGTGCTGGCTGACGAAGAAATCCGCCAGGGCATCAAGGACTACGCCAACTGGCCGACCATTCCGCAGCTCTACATCAACGGTGAATTCGTCGGCGGTTGCGACATCGTCAAGGAGATGTACCAGGCTGGCGAACTGCAGACCTTGCTGGCAGGCGTGGCGAAGTAATCGCGCAAGTTCGGAAATAAAAAGCAAAGGGCCGCAAAGTCTATGACTTTGCGGCCCTTTTTCTTGATGCGTTCTCAGTGCTGTACCGGCACTTCTTCCTCACTCGTCGGGTACTCCGGAAAACCGGTCCAGCGGAACCAGGCTTTGCGCGCAAGGTGGGCGATAAGCAGATGCGGCGGCATGCGCAACCAGTGCGCGCGCACATACAGCGCCCAGCGCGCCAGCGCTGTCCAGCGATCATCGGCCAGCGGGTGATCGGCGCGCAATGCGCGTTGATAGATTGCATCCATGAATGGCAGTCGCACACCGCCAAAGCGCCGCAATTCGCGTACGACGTCATGCGGGACCGGCGTGCTCAGCATTGTCGTGCACATGCGTACGGCATAACACAGCGGACGGCGCAGATGCAGCAAGCCAGCGCGCTCCGTTAGCGTTGCCCAGAAACCATCCTGCTTGCCGAAGTGGCGCATCAGACGGTCGAGATCGGAGAGATCGCGCAGGCCATTGCCGAGTTCGCCTTCATGGAACAGGTGGCAGGCGCTGTGCAAGACCATATCGGCTGGGCACAGTACGAATACACCCGGCATATCGGGCAACTCCTGCGCCTGCTCCAGCAACAGCTTTGCGTCCGGTGGATGGCGTGCCGTGGCGGGCAGGATGTTGTGATGCACGTCGAGCACACTGTGGCGCTTCAGGTGCGTCAACGGCGGCAGTTCGTGCATCCACTGACGGTAGTAGCGCTGATCGTAGTCGGATACGGCGCCACTGTTCCAGCCATGCAGGATGAGTGTGGACTCCGCTTCCGGGAGGTCCTCGCGGCGGAACAGCAGATCGATGTCGCCGAACATGCGGCCGCGCGATAGTGGCAGATTTGCCGCAAGGTAGGCGCCTCCCTTGAGCAGCACGGTGGGTAGCTCGCTGGCAGAGAGCGCGTCGCGCACGCGTTCGATCTCGGTGAGTCCGGCCATGCGCTGACGGCGGCCAAGGACGCGGGCGGCAACAAGATGGTCGCGTGGCGCCTGTGGCACTTCGTCAAGCAAGCCGGCGACCGCCAGATCTTCGGCAAGCCGTGCCAGCACATTGGCAATACGCGCCAGGCGGATGATCTGATCCCAATCGCCGAGCGTGAGCTTCGTTGCTTCCGAGGTGTCGCGCATCAGGCGCAACAGTGCATCGATCTTCATGCTACGTCCGCTTCTTCTGCTATGTCTGCAGAGTCCCTTGCTCGTGCAGCCAGATCGTCAAAAATGGCGATGGCATCGTCGAGCCGGCTGTAACGGAAACTCAGGCAATCGCTCATGTCGATGACCTCGCCGAGCACTTCGAACCCCTGCCTGCCGAGCGCGGCGTAATTGAAGGCGTTTTCGGCGAGCTGCAGGAAAGCTGAATGCTTGGGCATCGGCGTCAGAACAGGGGCCGATCCAGCCTCGTACTTCGGGAAAACGATCCAGCGCGGCCGTGCCGGCTCATCGACACGTTTCACGCTTTCACTCGGCGCACGCAGATGAGCGACGGTGCCTTTCTTGGTATCCGGCACCACGGGGCCGAAAACTGCGCCGGGTACATAGGCACGCATGATGCCAATCGACGCGTTCTTCAGATTGATGGGGCGCGCAAGACCAAGAATGTTGCAGGTCGCGGGGTCGATCAGGGTTATCTCGTCTGACAGCAAGCGCCAGCCGCGGTGCACGAGCCCCGCGCACAAGGTGCTCTTGCCGGAGCCGGGCGGGGCCGGGAGTATCGCCGCGAAGCCGTCTTTCTCGACGACGGCAGCATGCACCATCAGGTACTGGTGGCAGTAGTTGGCAATACACCAATTCATGCCCCATTCCAGCAATGCGAATGCTTGCGGCTGCGGCAGGGAGAGGAAGGGGGCGTGACCGTCGTGTTCGAAAATGATCTGAGGTTTGATCCAGCGTCGCAGCAGATCGGTGCCACGCAGATGCACGTGAAAATCAGCGAATCCGCCTGGTACTTCGATCGGGTAGTCGCCGTAAAGGCTCCACAGCGTGGCGGCAACATCGTCGCGAGCGCAGCGGATAGCCGTGCGGATGGGGCCGCTGCGCAAAACCAGCTCGCCACGTTTGAGGCGGGCGCGCAACTCGCTGCTGCTCAGATCAGCCAGCGTTGCGGGTGCTTTGATGTTCAGGGGCGAGGATTTGACTGACTCAGGGTTCAAGGCGCTTCGAGCTGACGAATACGATCCAAGGCACCTAGGATGGCATGCTTCAGCGTTTCGTCAAGCGGCAGCGTGAGACGCTGGGCCAAGTGTTCGGAAAGAAGTGCGTCACTGATGCCTTGCAGGCGCGAGGCGGTAAGGACTTCCGCTGTGAGCGGGTCAACTGCGTGGGTATTCCCGGTTACCGAATTCCAGGCGACCGCTCCTTCATCCCAGGCACGTATATGCCAATTGGAACGACTACGCATCACGGGGGGCTAGCTTGATCACCATAAACGGGCTTGCGGTCCCGGAATAAATAGATCAAGCAACGCTGCTTGGAACAAAGTGGGCCAAGTAATACTTTATCTTGTCGCCAAACCAAGGCTTGGCGGTCGCGTAAGGTGTGTAGCTGCCCTTGAGAGCCCAATCATTCCATATCTCCACGATGGCCTGCAGGCTAGCCTGTTGCGACTTTACGCCGCCCACCGGGAACTGTATGTTCTTGGTGCGTATGTTGAGGTATGCCGCCACGAATTCGCGCGCCACGTCGCGCGTCGGGTCTTGCAGGACCTGGAGGAGAGTCAGCGGCTTCGCAACGCCGGTCGTCGTGTACATGCGAGTGGCCGGGCTGGTGCCCTTCTGAACAAAAACATCGTGGAAGTTCTGGTTACGTAGGCCCGCGCCTGGCCCCGTATAGGAGAGGTTGGC
Organism: Rhodocyclaceae bacterium; assembly: GCA_035456105.1. Classification (GTDB taxonomy): domain Bacteria; phylum Pseudomonadota; class Gammaproteobacteria; order Burkholderiales; family Rhodocyclaceae; genus Viridibacterium. Next base: position 250,501 of record DATIDV010000022.1, read on the forward strand.
AAGATTGCTGGTCCATTGGGCGCTGGTAAATCCAAGCTCGCAGTCGCCAACCTGAGTTGCCTGACTCTGGGCTACCGACCCGGGTATTGACGGAGCGATGCAGGGCACTGCGAGTACCGACGGGCTGGCCAGTGTCGCAATGACGGGGCCGGTCGCCAGACCTGCACGGATCAGCTTGCGACGAGCTTCGCTCATCGTGACTGGCTCGGGGCTTGCGATTTGCTCGGGCTTTGTCGGGGTCATGGTTTCTTGCTTCCGTAAGTCTGTTTGTCGCGTCAAGGCGCCAGTTCCTGCAATTGTCACCTTACCTGGGTACGGGCGGGCAGTACTAAGTCACGCAGCTTGGTGGAGCGATGAGTTGATCAAGTCCAAGCAATTAGGGTGCCTGGCGGTTTTTATAAATAAACCTTCATGTTTTCAAATACATGGCGCAGCCGGTCTGACACGGGAAAATAAGGCAGGGATTGAGTGTCAAATCTGTCGACGAGCTGCTTGGTCCGTGGTTCAAGGATGCGCGACGCGGGCGCTGGTATGGGCAAGGCGTGCGGCCAGGGTGCCAAGAAACGCGCGATAGAAGCGAGTCTGGCAGTCCGGCGAAGCGTGCTCCAGTGCCGTCTGACGAATCTCGGCGACGAGGCAGTCCGAGTCGGCGATGACATCGGCAGTGCGCGTGCCGTTGCCTCCTGTGAACATGGCCATCTCGCCAAAGCATTCGCCCGGCGACAGGGTGTGCAGACGCTGGCCGTCGAGGCAGATGCAGGCCTGTCCTGAGGCGAGCAGGGCGAAATAGCCGCCGGGTTCATTGCGACGCATGACCAGGCTGCCTGCGCTCACCGCGCGCCATTCCGTCATGCGCAGGGTCTCCCAGATTTCCACTTCGTTGAAGTCGGAGAGAAAACGCATCTCGCGCAGCATCTGGAAGCGCTGGGTTTCGGAGGCCACCGGGCGTTGCGCATGCAGGCGCAGGCTGCGCGAGGCTTGTGCCAGGTCGTGTGAGAACTCAAGCCAGCTGGCATAGCGCGCAGCCAGGGATTTATGCGTGGCGCGCGCGACGATACGGTCGAGTTCGGGTGGTATTTCTGGGCGTAGGGACGAGGGCGTCGGCGTATCCGTGTGGTTGATTTGGTAAGCGAGGCTGACCGGATTGCTTCCGGCGAAGGGGAGCTGGCCGGTAAGCAGCTGGAACATCATGATGCCCAGCGAATAAATGTCGGTCTGGTGGGTCAGCGCCTGTTCTCGCACCTGCTCTGGTGACATATAGGCGGGCGAACCGAGGCCGATGACCATGGTGCGGTCGGCGTCCTTGAACAGCGCGGCACCGAAATCGGAAACCTTGATCTCGCCGCCATCGGGCGTGACCAGCAGGATGTTGGCGGGCTTGACGTCGCGGTGGGTGACGCCATGCGTGAAAGCGAAGTCCAGCGCACGTGTGCACTTGAAGAGGATTTCGATGAGGCGCTCGATGCCCAGCAGGTTGTCCGGACGACAGAAGGCTTCCAGTGTGCCGCCCTCGACGTATTCCATCGCCAGATAGGATAGGTGGTCTTCGATGCTTACGTCATAAACTTCAACGATGTGCGGATGCTTCAGGCGACCTGCGAGTGCAGCCTCGATTTGCAGCTGCTGACGGTAGGCGGTGCCGCGCAGGGGATCGCGCAGCAGTTCGTTGAAGATGCGCTTGATGGCGACCTGCCGCTGGGCGAACGGGTCATAGCCCAGAAAGACATCACTGGTCGAGCCTTCGCCGATCAGGTGAAGGATGTCGTACTTGCCGATCCGTTCCATGTTGCCGCAGCAGCCCCCGCCTTTATGCCCGCATGCATGCCGGCACCATACCGCATCATACCTGCGCAGGTTGGCTGGTGGCCTGCTTTTGGCGGGGAGCAGAAGCGTTGCCCGCAAGGCCAAGGTGGCATGACTTGGTCATGTCACCTTTGTTCACGCGAAGGTATCAGGCCATCCGTTTTCTGGCGCGAACGATGGCGGCGCGCACTTGTTCCGGCGCGGTACCGCCGATGTGGTTGCGCGCAGCGAGTGAGCCTTCGATGGTCAGTACGCTGGCGATGTCGGCAGCAAGGCGTTCGCCCGCGCCATTGACATGCGCCATCGCGGCACGCAGTTCGTCGAGCGTGAAGTCGGCGAGATCGCAGCCGCGCGTTTCTGCGGCGCGCACGGCCAATGCGACTGCCTCATGGGCGTCGCGGAAGGGCAGACCCTTCTTGACAAGGTAGTCGGCGAGATCCGTTGCCGTGGCAAAGCCTTGAGCGAGTGCGGCGCGCATGGCATCTGCCTTGACGCGGATGCCGAGAATCATGTCGGCATAAATGCGCAGGGTGTCGATCAGCGTGTCGGCGGCGTCGAACAGGGGTTCCTTGTCTTCCTGGTTGTCCTTGTTATAGGCCAGCGGCTGGCCTTTCATGAGGGTCAGGAGTGCGACGAGATGACCATTGACGCGCCCGGTCTTGCCGCGCACGAGTTCAGGCACGTCGGGGTTCTTCTTCTGCGGCATGATGGAGCTGCCAGTGCAGAAGCGGTCGGCCAGGTCGATGAAGCCGAAGCGTGGGCTCATCCACAGGATCAGCTCTTCGGACAGGCGTGACAGGTGCGTCATGGTGATCGACACTGCGGCGCAGAACTCGATGGCGAAGTCGCGATCGGAAACGGCATCCAGCGAGTTTTCACAGACGGCTTCGAAACCGAGTTCCTTCGCGACATAGGCACGGTCGATCGGGAAGCTGGTGCCGGCGAGCGCTGCCGAGCCCAGCGGCAGACGATTGGTACGGCGACGTGCATCCGTGAAGCGCTCTGCGTCGCGTTGGAGCATCTCGAAGTAGGCCATCAGGTGATGACCGAAAGTCACCGGCTGGGCAACCTGCAGGTGCGTGTGGCCGGGCATTGGCGTCGCCGCATGTTCTTCGGCGAGCTTCAGTACGTTGCGCTGGAAGCCGCTAATGAGCACCAGTATCTGGTCAATGGCGTCGCGCAGCCACAGACGGATGTCGGTCGCGACCTGGTCGTTGCGCGAGCGGCCGGTATGCAGACGCTTGCCGGCATCGCCGACAAGATGGGTCAGGCGACGTTCGATATTGAGGTGCACGTCTTCCGCGTCGAGGCTCCACTCAAACTTGCCGGCACGGACCTCTTCGAGGATCTGCGCCATGCCGCGCTGGATGTCGGCGAGATCCTGTTCGCTAATGATGCACTGCTTGGCGAGCATGCCGGCGTGTGCCAGCGAGCCGCGTATATCCTGCTCGGCCATGCGCTGATCGAAGAAAACCGAGGCGGTGTAGCGTTTGACGAGATCGGAAACCGGCTCTGAAAAGCGGCCAGACCACGCCTTGTTGCCGGCAATGTCGTCAGTATTAGGGGTGTTTTGCATTGAATCTGTCATGATCCGGACTGGTCTTTGTGCGTTCAAATATGGCTTGAATGTGCCATCGTTCACTGCAGGATTGATTTTGTTTTGGACTTTGCGAGCCTGCGGCGGCGAGATAATCGACTCTCAGCCGTAGCGTTGTTGCACTCTGCTGCCTGCACGGAGCGCCTCTTTCTGACACCACCATCGGGCCATGAAAACAGCCCGCGCAAGTCCACGAAATGAACTCAAGTATAAATCAACCGCCCTCCACACAGCTTGGTGCTGAGCCGCAAACGCTGATGCCGGGCAAGACCGCCCTGCGCAAAAGGCAGCAAACCGAGCGCGTGCGCATCTCCGTGCCGGATTTCCGCAATCTTGGTGCCATGGTGCGGGTATTGGCCCTGGTCAATCTGCTCCTGCTGGTAACTTTGCTGGTGCGCTTTGATATCGCGACAGCCACTAGCCGCGACCTGCTCTTGCAGGTCGGTCGCATCCAGATTCCACTGTTCGTGTCGATCCTGGTTCTGTATCGCCTCGGCTCCTGGCTGACGCGCCTGACCTGGCGCGAGCTCTGCGTCATGACCGTGTGTCTGGCCCTGCTGATCACAGTTTTTGCTCACGGTTTCGGCCTGTTGCCGGGCTCGCGTGAGGCGCATCTGCGGCATCTGGCCTGGGCGGCGGGGGCGGCACTGATTGTGGTGGGCTATTTTCGCTGGCGGCAGATTGAACAGACGCCGGCGCTCGATGAGGCGCGCATCCTGGCGCTGACTTCACGCATCCGCCCCCACTTCTTTTTCAACAGCCTCAATGGCGTACTTGGCGTCATACGCTCCGATCCGAAGCGCGCCGAGCAGGCCCTGGAGTCGTTGGCAGAGCTCTTTCGTGAGCTCATGAAGGACAATCGCGACCTGGTGACCTTGTGCGACGAGATCGAGTTGTGCAACCGCTATCTGGAGCTCGAACGTCTGCGTCTTGGCGATCGTTTATGTGTCAATTGGGAGTTGAAATACGCGCCGCTGAATGCGAAGGTGCCCCCGCTAATGCTGCAGCCGCTCATCGAAAATGCCGTTTATCACGGCATCGAGCCAAGTGCCGAACCGGGTACTATCCGCATCGGCATCGTGCGCAAGGGGCGCATGCTGGAAATCGGCATCAGTAACCCCGTGGCGCGCGGCTCACGACGATCCGGCGGCAATAGAATGGCGCTGAACAATATCAGGGAGCGTTTGGCCTTGTTTTTTGATCTGGAAGCATTACTCACCACAGAAGAGCGCGAAGGCAATTTTCGCGTGCGAATCCGCATGCCCTTGCGCAAGGAGGACTAGTGATGGACCCGCTCGAAGCACTCAACGTACTCATCGTCGACGACGAAGCCCCAGCGCGGGAACGCCTGCGCGACCTGCTGGGCGATATCTCCAACGAGCAGCCCACCAAGCTGATGGGCATGGCGGGCAATGGTATCGAAGCCCTGCGCTTTCTCGAAAGTCAGCGGCCCGATGTGCTGCTGGTCGATATCCGCATGCCGGCTATGGACGGCATCGAGTTTGCCCAGCATGCAACGCGGCTCGAAAACCCGCCGCACATCGTTTTCATTACGGCCTACGACGAATATGCCGTGCAGGCTTTTGAACTCAATGCCATCGACTACCTGCTCAAACCGGTGCGTGCCGAGCGTCTGGCGTCCGCACTCGACAAGGTACGTCGTGTAGCGCCCGTGACGCATGACAAGCTCGATCAGTTCGCCGAGCCGCGTCGTCACCTGACCTGTAGCGAGCGTGGCCGCATTCACCTGATTCCGATTGGCGACGTGGTCTTCCTCAAGGCCGAACTGAAGTACGTCACGGCGCGTTCGACTGAACGTGAATACCTGCTTGAGGAATCTCTGGTGCAGCTGGAGCAGGAATTCCCCGAGCGTTTCGTGCGCATTCATCGCAACTGTCTCGTGGCGCGAGCGGCGGTGGTCGGTTTCGAGCGGGCGCTGGGCGAGGACGGTGGTGAGGGGCATTGGTCGGTGCGGCTCAACAGCGTGCCGGATGCCTTGCCGATCAGCCGCCGTCAGTGGGCGCACGTCCGCTCCGAGCTGGGCGGCTGAAATACTGCATCAACTTGTTGCGCGGGCCGAGCTCGAATCTGTGGCGCTCGCTGTACTCAAGTACAGCTCCGCTACTCGATTCGACCTCGGCCCGCTCGCTACGGTTTCTGCAGCATTTCGCGCGGCTGATTGTTGTTCCGGGAAAATTCGATGAGTCATGCTGAGCTAAGCCTGTCCTTGATCGACTATGGCAAGGACGCAATCAGTACCGATGCCTTCGTCGCCTTGTGGCGCAAGCAGGGCGGTGCACTGTGCGAGCAACTACCTCCGCAGTACCTGAAGGCGCTCGATGACATGCTCATGCGCATCGAATCCAGCCGCTTGTTCTCCGGTGACAGCTGCTCGTTCAGTCGCGATACCCTGCTTGGGTCTCTTGCTGTTTGGCTGGAGAAGGCGGGAGCGAGACTGGCCGTGCAGTAGGCGACGATTCCAAGGGGCAATGTGTTCGCGGCGACTCTGCTGAAAAATGCATTTTGCTTGACGCGCGTGCTGGCAGGCCTGATTGTTCGGTTTTTAGTTTCCATCAGGCTTGGCACTCCCGATGAGCACAAATTCCAGCGCGAGGCATCGATTCAGTTTTCTTGACGGCATGCGCGGGATCGCCGCCTTGTTTGTTGTCATGCGCCATGCAGAGGAGTTTTGGGGCGAAAGGTTTTTCAGGAGCTACCTCGCGGTCGATCTGTTTTTCGTGCTCAGTGGTTTTGTTATCGCCTCGGCCTACGATGAGAAGATCAGGACAGGCGCGATGTCATTGTGGGCGTTCGTGAAAGTACGCTTGATCCGGCTCTACCCCGTCTATTTGCTGTCCATTGTGGTGAGCGCTGCGGTGCTGTTTATGCTTGGCAGCCCCAAGTTGGTAAATCGAGCTGACGTTGTTCCTCTGGCCCTCCTGACAGCGTTGTTCGTGCCGGCGCGCCTACCGGGGGCTATGGCCCTGTTTTCGCTGAACGGGGTTTACTGGTCCCTCTTTTACGAGCTTATCGCCAATTTTATCTATGCTGCGACAAGACCCTGGCTGTCGAATGTCGTCTTGCATACCTGTGTGCTGCTGTTGGGCTTGATCTTGTCTGTAGGCGCCAGCGTCAATGGCGGTATTGACATGGGTGTTGCCTGCAGCATCACGTCAATTGCAGCCGGGTGCATACGTGGCGGCTTCGGTGTATTTATGGGGCTGCTGTTGTATCGCCACCGCGATCTCGCGTTGGGACGTCTGACGCAGCGCATTTCGCCGTGGGTGGCATTGTTGCTCATGACCCTGGTGCTGGTCTCGCCGAGCGCCGGGCGTTTCAATGTACCGGTCGATCTGCTCGTGGTGACGATACTATTTCCATTATGCGTATTGGTGGCTTCGCACGGCGTCGCGAATCGCATGGGCGGGCTCTTGTACACCCTCGGTGTGGCGAGCTATCCGATCTATGTTCTGCATGTGCCGCTAGGGCTCTTGCTACCCATTGAGTTTGCAGACACCGCTCTCGGCGGTGCCCCTACCAGTGGGATCGTTCTGATGACGGTGCTTGTACTCCTGGCGGTGTGGATCGAAAAGTACTGCGACCTTCCGGTGCGGCGCTGGTTGACTGGCAAGGCGTTCAAGCAACCCACCTGAGCAGGTTGCGCTCCTCGTCGTCTGCTGGGGCAGACAAGGTGTGCGTGTCTAGTCTGAGTTGAGGGTATGCAGGCTGGGAGGCCGCGCTATGGTGGTCGGTTTCGTTCCCGCATTCGCGAAGATGCTGCGCAGTATGCGGCGGACCGCCCCGCACGCCTCAGGGGGCCTGCAGTGGGTTGAGGGCGCAGCTTACTTGCGGCGGAAAGCCCACCACGCAGCGAGCCCGGTGAAGCTGGCAATCAGGGCAACGATGATCCAGAAACCATGTGCGTGTTGGGACAGGGGAACGCCACCGACATTCATGCCGAGCAGGCCTGCGACGATGTTGATGGGCAAGGCGAGTACGGTGACGATGGTCAGCACATAGAGGCTGCGGTTGTTCTCTTCATTGACGTGGGCGGCGATCTCTTCCTGCAGCAGTTTGATGCGCTCCTGCAGGGCGGTCATGTCGCGCAGCACGACGGAGAACACTTCGGTGGACTGGCGAAGCTCCATGGTGTCGGCCTCATCTATCCACTGCGGCGGATGCTGCAGCAGGCGGAATAGCGAGGCGGGTTCCGGCGCCAGCAGTCTTTGCAGGCGTACCAGCAGACGCCGCAGCGAGCCGAGCCCCGCACGCGTCACGCTGAGCTTGCCTTCGAGCAGCTTGTCTTCGACCTGGTCGATGCGCGTGGTGGCGCCACGCACGATGCCGACCAGCACATCGGCTTGATCGCGTAGTAAATGGATCAGCAATTCCAGCGGCGAGCGGATGATCTCGCCTGCTTTCACGGCCGTGCGCAGTTTGTCTATGGAGCGCAGTGGCCGACGTCGCGCGGTGATGACTAAGCGCTTGCCGACGCACAGCCACAGAGTCGAAATCTCCGAAGGCTCGAAGGAGAAGTCGTAATGCACGTCGTTGACGATGGCGAGCAGCGAGCTCTCGACCAGTTCGATGCGCGTGGAGTACGAACCTTCGCGCAGACCTTCGAAAAACTCTTCGGGCAGCCTGGCGTGCTGCACTAGCCATTTCTCGCTGGCCGTGTGGCCGAGGTTGAAATGCAGCCAGAGGAACTCTTCGGCCTGGCCCAGCGTCGGGGTGGCGAGCCACTGCGCGGCGGCGTCGGAGTCCAGCGTACCGGCACTAGCGTCGGGATGCATCAGGAAGCCGCAGATGAGGCCGTTTGCATCGGTGCCGTAGCGGGTGTCAGGGAGTGCCATGAGATCCTGTAGCGCCGCCTTGCAGCAAGATGGCGGCAGCATGCTGCCCATCCGATTGTGCGAAGGCTGTGTTACGAAGCTGTTGCAGCAATAAAAAAGGCCCGTGAAATTCACGGGCCTTTTGCTTTCGCTGCAGCAAGCGTCAACCGCTATTGCGCAGACCACCGGCGATGCCGTTGATCGACAGCAGCACACCACGGCGCACGCGATCATCGTCGGCCGAGTAGGGCTGTGATGCATTTGCGCCCACTTCGCGGAAGCGATGCAGCAGTTCGACCTGCACGTGATTAAGCGGGTCGAGATAGGGGAAACGGTTCTTGATCGAACGTTTGAGCAATGGGTTGCCATCAAGCAGTTCGGCATTGCCGGTGATGGACAGCAGCGACTCCACCGTCTTTTCCCACTCGCCCTTGATGCGCGGGAAGATCTTGTTGCGCAGGGCTTCGTCCTTGACCAGTGCCGCGTAGCGCGATGCGATTGCCATATCGCTCTTGGCCAGCACCATGTCCATGTTGGACAACTGGGTGGCGAAGAACGACCACTCCTTGTGCATGGACTGCAGCAATTCGAGACCTTTCGGACCGTGCTTATCGATGTACGCAGCCACGGCCGAACCGAAACCGTACCAGCCCGGCAGCATGACGCGACTCTGCGCCCACGAGAACACCCACGGGATCGCGCGCAGGTCTTCGATGGCTGTGCTCTTCTTGCGCGAAGCCGGGCGCGAGCCGATGTTGAGGTTGGCGATCTCGGAGATGACAGTGGACTCCCAGAAGTACTGCTCGAAGCCATCCGTCTCATAGACGAGATTGCGGAAGGCCTTGAAGGCGTGGTCCGACAGCTCGTCCATGGCCTGCAGGTACTCGGGGCGCGGAGCTGCTTCCGGGTGAGCGAGCAGGGTCGCTTCCATCGTCGCGGCAACCAGCACTTCGAGATTGCGACGGCCGACTTCCGGGTTCGAGTATTTTGAGGCGATGACTTCGCCTTGCTCGGTCAGGCGGATCTGCGCCTGCACCGCACCGCCCGGTTGCGCCAGGATGGCCTGATAGCTCGGACCACCACCGCGACCGACCGAACCGCCGCGGCCATGGAACAGGCGCATGCGGACGCCGTGCTTCTTGAAGACCTTGACCAGTTCGATCTCGGCCTTGTACAGCTCCCAGCCGGAGGTGAGGAAGCCGCCGTCCTTGTTGCTGTCGGAGTAGCCGAGCATGCACTCCTGTGTGAGCTTGCGGGAGAGCAGCAGCTCCTTGTACATCGGGATCGACATCAGACGATCCATGATGCCGGCGGCATTCTGCAGATCCTCGATGGTCTCGAACAGCGGCACGATGTTGATCGCCAGTGACTTCTCGTGTGGGCTCAGCAGGCCGACTTCCTTCAGCAGCACGGCGAGTTCCAGCATGTCGGAGACACCATCGGTCTTGGAGATGATGGCTTGCGGGATACTGGCTGCGCCGAGGCGTTTGTGTCCGTCGGCGACGGCGCGGAAGATCGCCATCTCGCCTTCGGTTTCGTCCGAGTAAGTGAGTGCGGGTGAGCTGAGGACGCGTGGCGTGGCGAGCTCTTCGAGCAGGATCGCGATGCGGCCTTCTTCGTCGAGGGCGAGGTAATCGGTGCCCGGGCGCGCGACCGACAGCAGTTCGGCGACGGTGCGTTCATGCACGTCGGAGTTCTGGCGCACGTCCATTGCGGCGAGGTGGAAACCGAAGACGCGCACGGCACGACGTAGCAGGCGCAAGCGCCCTTCTGCGAGATAGCCCGTGCCATTTTCGACCAGTGAGCGGCGGGCAACGTCGAGGTCGGCCAGCAGGTCGGCTGCACTGTCGTAGGGTTCAGCGGGGAACTCCGGCGGACGACCCATCGGGACGCCAAGCAGACGCGTGGCTGTGGCATGCACGCGCGCATAGACGCCGCGCAGGGCGCGACGGTACAGCTCGTCGTCGCCATGCGCGCTGTGTGCAGGATAGGCGTCGGCCAGTGTCTTGAGCTCGTCCGACATGGTCACCAGCGCAGACGACAGGGACATCGCCGCAGACAGGCCGTACAGCTCGTCGAGATAGAAGCCGAATACGACTTGCGACTGCATGTTCTGCGTCTTGCGCAGCACGTCGGCGGTCACGAAGGGGTTGCCGTCGCGGTCGCCACCGATCCAGCTGCCCATGCGCAGGATCTCGGGTAACTCGGTGTTTTTCCAGCTGTCGTCGTGGCGCCCCAGAATGTCTTCGAGGCGCGCGTAGAGCCGCGGCACTTCGCGCAGGAAGGTGTAGTTGTAGAAGGACAGGCCGTTGGCCACTTCGTCCATGACCGACAGCTTGCTCGGGCGCAGCATGCGCGTTTCCCACAGCACGAGAATGGCGCGACGGATCTGGTCTTCGCTTTCGGCCAACTCGTCAGGCGTCATCTGGATACGGTCGCGATTGTCGAGCAATTCGGCAATGCGCAGCTGGCAGGTCAGAATGCTCTTGCGCTGCACCTCGGTCGGGTGCGCGGTGAGTACGGGACTGATCAGGGCGTTCTCGAAGAAGTCGCGCACCTTGTCGCGCGAAACCTTGTTCTCGTCGGCCAGATCCAGCGCGTGCGCCACGCTGCCTTCGCGCGGCAGCGAGCCGGCACGAAGATGCAGGCGGGAGCGGCGGATGTGATGCTGATCTTCCGCGATATTGGACAGGTGCGAGAAGTAGCTGAAGGCACGTACGACGTGAATCGTGTCTTCGCGCGACAGCGCATCGAGCAAGGCTTCGAGCTCGTTGCGGGCGGCGAAATCTTCATCGCGATGGAAACGGATCGAGGTCTGGCGGATCTTCTCGATCAGGGCGAAGACCGCGTCGCCCTCCTGTGAGCGTACCGTGTCACCGAGGACGCGGCCCAGGAGGCGCGTGTCCTCGCGCAGGGGAGAGTCTTTGTCTTGCTCGTTCAGAGTATTCATGTTCCGCTTGCCGGTCCGTATTGCGAAAGCCTTACGCGTCTGCCGATTGATCTGTTGGTGGCGCGCAAGGAAAAACCTCAAGTTTATCAGTGGGGAGCTCACTTCTGGTGCGTGATCTGCAGGCATCCCGGGCTGTGAATGCGCCGATGGCACCAAAAAGTTGCGTCGACGCTGCGTGATAAGATTCGAACCTGAACGAACGCAACAACTGTGCCGCTTCATGGGCTACTTGTTGCGCATCTTGCGCCCTGGCTGCGGCGCAGTTTTCCGCGCTTTTCAATGCGCCCCTTCCGTTTTTCGCTTCAAGAGTGAGTGCCATGTCCGTCTCCCCACCGCAGCGTCTCGTCATCGCCACCCGTGAAAGCCGCCTCGCACTATGGCAGGCTGAACATGTGAAGGCATGTCTCGAAGCGGCCTGGCCTGGCTGTGAGGTGTCCCTGCTGGGCATGACCACGCGCGGCGACCAGATCCTCGATCGCACCCTGTCCAAAGTGGGCGGCAAGGGCCTGTTTGTGAAAGAGCTGGAAGAGGCGCTGGCCGACGGGCGTGCCGATCTCGCCGTACATTCCATGAAGGACGTGCCGGCCGAGATGCCGGAAGGCTTTGCCCTCATCGCGACGCTTGAACGTGAGCGCCCGCTCGATGCCTTCGTGTCGAATCGCTATGCCAGTCTGGATGATATGCCGCCGGGTACGGTGGTCGGCACCTCCAGCTTGCGCCGCGAATCGCAACTGCACGCGTCTTACCCCTATCTCGGCGTGGAGCCTTTGCGCGGCAATCTGGATACGCGTCTGCGCAAACTCGACGAGGGAAAGTATGACGCGATCATTCTGGCTGCCGCGGGCCTGCAACGTCTCGGTCTCGGCGACCGCATCCGCGCGGTACTGCCGGCGGAGGTGTGTCTGCCGGCAGCCGGCCAGGGCGCGCTCGGCATCGAGGCGCGCGCCAATCGCCATGACGTGGCGGCCTGGCTGGCACCGCTCGTGGATGAAAACTCGGCGGCCTGCGTGCGTGCCGAACGCGCATTGACGCGCCGTCTTGGTGGCAGTTGCGAAGTGCCAATCGGTGCGTATTGCGAGCTGGTCGATGGGGAGCTGTGGCTGCGCGCCATGGTGGCCTCGCCGGACGGCCAGCAGATCGTGCGCAGTGAAGGCCGGGCTGCGCCGGGCGAAGCGCAGGCTCTCGGCGAGCGCCTGGCGGATGCGCTGATGGCTGACGGCGCCGACCAGATTCTTGCAAGCCTGGCACATGGCTGACTCTGCGCCGCTCGCAGGGCGTTGCATCGTTGTGACGCGGCCTGCACAGCAGGCCGGGGCCCTGCTCGAAGCGCTGGGTGCCGCAGGAGCGGCGCCTCTTTTCTTTCCCGTTATCGAAATTGCACCATTGATCGATGTGTCGCCGCTGCATGCCCTGACCGAAGCTCTGGACGAATACGATTTTGCGTTCTTCGTGAGTGCCAACGCCGTCGAGCAGGCCTTGGCCGTCATTCCACGTGAGCGCTGGCCGGCGACGCTGCGCATCGTCACCGTTGGCCCCGGCAGCGCACGTACCCTGCATGCCCATGGTTTTGACGAAGTCATGCTGCCGGCGACGCAGTTCGACAGCGAAGGCGTGCTCGCCTTGTCTGCGATGCAGACTGAGTTCGTCGCGGGTAAGCGCGTGCTGATCCTGCGTGGTGATGGCGGGCGCGAATTGCTGGCCTGCACTCTGGCCGAGCGTGGCGCCCGCGTCGATGTGCTGAGCTGCTATCGACGGCAGCGCGCTGATAGCGATGCATCGGCCCTGTTGGCCCGCTTTGCGGCGGGCGGGCTTGATGCCATCAGCTTCACCAGCAGCGAAGGCGCACGCAATTTTGTGGATATTGTCGAGCAGTCACAAGGTGGTGCCGGCAAGGCCCGATCCATGTTCGCGGCGCTTCCCTGTTTTGTGCCACATTCGCGTATTGCGACTTGCCTGCAAGGCCTCGGCGCACAAAACATCGTGTTGACCCCGGCGGGTGATGCATCTTTGATTGAGTCACTGGGACACTACTTCAGTTAGCTATGGGTAAAATCCGTCCATGACAGAACCTGCACAAGAAGTATCGGGACCTACAGTATCGGCACCGGCGGTGGTCGCTGTGGAGCGGCGTGCGCCGCGCTGGCGTATGCCACTGGCCATTGCCGTGGTGATTGCCGTGGCCTTCCTCGGTTGGCAATTGCTAGATACGCGCAATGAATTACGTTCGCTGCAAACCGACGTCGCACGGCGCCTCGGTGAGGGCGGAGCGGTCAGCAATGAAACCCGTTTGATCGCGCGTAGCGCGCAGGACAATGCGCAGTCCCTGCAAGGACGGGTAGCCTCGCTGGAGACGCGCATCGTTGATGCAGAGGGGCAGCAGTCCGCCCTCGAAAACCTCTATCAGGAGTTTTCGCGCACACGTGACGAGCGCGGCTTGCAGGAGGTCGAGCAGGCCATCTCGATCGCTGCTCAGCAATTGCAACTGGCGGGCAACGTACCTGCTGCGCTGGCAGCCCTGCAGGCTGCCGATGCGCGCCTGGCCAGTATGGAGCAGGCGCGTCTCCTGCCATTGCGTCGCCTACTGACGCGCGACATCGATCGACTCAAGGCTTTGCCGCTGGCTGATGTCAGCGGCATTTCCTTGCAGCTGGATACGATCCTTGGACGCATCGATACCTTGCCGCTGGCCTTCGAACGCAGTCCGGCACTTGAGGTCTCACCCGCCTCAGCGCCAGTGGCCACGAAGCCCGCCACCGCGAAAGCGCCAGGCAAGGGCGCCGCGCCGCGCAAAGCTGTGGCTCAGCCTCCTGCCTCTGCCCCCGTTGCGGCGCCAGTGGCTGACGAATCCAGCCCGGGCCATACACTGGGCGCGCTGGTCAGTGACTTCATGAATGGCTTCCGTGAACTGGTGCGCGTCGAGCGGCTGGACAGGCCGGACCCGGTGCTGCTGGCGCCGACACAGGTCAACTATCTGCGTGAGAACATCCGTCTGCGTCTGCTCTCGGCGCGCCTGGCGCTGCTGCAGCGTGATGGCCGTGTGTTTGCCGAAGACACGCAGCAGGCGCGCCAGTGGCTGGAGCGCTACTTTGATACCAAGGACAGCAATGTCGCCAGCCTGGTCGAGGAACTGCGCCAGATGGAGTCTGCGCGCCTTGTCGTTGAACTGCCGCAACTGACCGAGACCGAGACAGCCCTGCGCCGTCTGCGTCTGGCACGCTAGGAGCGACGATGCTACGCGCCCTGGTCTGGCTTCTTGCCCTCTTCGCTGCTGCGGTGGCGCTCGTACTGGCCTCGCATTACAACGCGGCTTATGCCTTGTTTGTGTGGCCGCCGTGGCGCGTGCAGATTTCCATCAATCTGCTCATTGTGCTGTTGCTGGTGGCTTTCTTTCTTTTGTATGCCGTGTCGCGGGTAGTGTCGGAGACCCTCCGCCTGCCGATCGAGGTGCAAGCCTGGCGCGCGCAACGCAAGCGTGACAATGCCATACGCATGCTTAACGAGGCAGAACGTTTCTTCATGGAGGGGCGTTTTGGTCAGGCACTGAAGCATGCCGAGATGGCTGTCGAAGTGGGCGCACCGCAAGGTCTGGGGGCCTTGCTGGCGGCGCGTTCGGCGCAGGCCCTGCGGGAACACGACCGGCGCGATCGCTGGCTGGAAGTAGCACGTTCGCATGACAAGGATATCCGCATGGCGCGTCTCATGCTTGAAGCGGAGTTCGCGGTGGCTGATCGCCGCTTCGACGACGCTGCGATTCGGCTTGATGAGCTGCGTCTCGCGGGGCATCGACATATCGCTGTGCAGCGCCTGGCTCTGCAAACCGAGCAGGCACGCGGTCGCTGGGATGAAGTGGCGCGTATTGCGAGGCAGTTGCGCAAGGTGCGTGCCTTGTCGACCGAGCAAGCTGCTCCGCTGGTGCGCCGCGCGCTGATCGAGCAGATGCGCGAAGCCGAGGGGGAACTTGAACCCCTGCAACGCGTATGGAACGGCATCACCGTCGAGGAGCGTCGCGATGTCGGTTTACTGCTGCGCGCAGTGCCCTACCTGGTGGCTTCCGGCGATCTGGTGCTGGGCGTTACGGCTATCGAAGAGGCGCTTGAGCGCGAGTGGGAGCCTGAGTTGGCGGTGCTTTACGGCCGCTGCCATACGCTCAATCTGCATCGCCAGCTGGTCACGGCCGAGGGCTGGCTGCGCCAGCATCCGGAGGATGCCGGGCTGTTGTTGACCTTGGCACGGCTGTGCCTGCGTGCGCAGCTGTGGGGCAAGGCGCAGAGCTATCTCGAAGCATCGTTGTCGTTGGCGCCTTCGCGTACCGCGCATCTGGAGCTGGCCAAGCTCGCCGATTCGCTCGGGCGCGAAGAAGATGCCCAGCGTCACTATCGTGCGGCGGCGGAATTGGGTGCGTGAGTCATGGGCGCGTGAAGCGCCAAGCCGCGCTGGAATGCTTGTCTTGCGCGGCAGTTAGTTGATACCAGAGTGGCCGATAAACCATTCATGGGGATGTGCTTGAGGGCGCCGTGTCGGCGAACGCTCCTGTCATCACCCGCCAGGAATCCGATTTCGACATGAAGCGCAGGGTCTTGCTGTTCGCGAGTTTGCTTGCTGGGTGCGCGGCACGTCCGCAGGCTCCCGTCCCTGCGACGCCACTCGACTATCTGGCGCCGAACACCGGGCCACGGGCGACCTTGCAGATCCGCTCCAGCCAGGTTGCCGGCGTCGGGATGTTCTCCTCATTCGAGGATCAGCGCGCCTGCAAGGGCACGCGCATGATCACCAATACCAAGGCCGCGCAGAATCAGCTCAAGGCCAGTACGGCACTGCGGGCCGATGAGCCGGCTTCGTTATGGTTTGCCTATGTCGCGCCGGGCAATCGCGTGTGCAATGTGGCGATGACCTTCAAGCCGCTCAAGGACAGGAATTATCTGGTCTATGCCAATGTGACCGAACTCGCCTGCGCGCTGTTGATCCAGGATATTTCCGATCCGTCGAATCCGAAGCTCGAGCCCACGCGCTTTGCGCGGACCTATGTGGCGACGAGCAACCATGACGGCACGCATTGCGCGGCGACTGATGTGGACACGCAACTTGCCAAACCGCGCAAACCCAATCTGAGCGGGCTCAAGATGGACGACCTCAAGGCGCTTCTACCGGCCGCTCCTGTGGAAGATGCCGGGAAATAACGTGCGCAAATTCCTGTCTTTCCTGAGCCTTGCACTGCTGTGCTGTGGCGAGGCCAAGGCGCTTGAGCCGGATCAGGTGTTCAAGCTCATTTCGCCCAGCGTCTGGCTGGTGCGCACCTTTGATGCCGACGGTTTGCCGCTGAGTTCCGGCTCTGCTGTGGTCATCCACCCGTACAAGCTTATTACCAATTGTCATGTGCTAGGCAGGGCTCGCTCGTTCTCTCTCGTAAAGGACAGGGTCAGCTACAAAGGGGCGCTGGAAGAAGTCGATATCGAGCGTGACTTCTGCCTGATCTCGGTGGCCGATGAACGCTTCGATGCGCCGGCCGTGAAGCTGGCCGACAGCGATCATCTGTCCGTCGGACAACGCGTCGTGACCTTGGGTAATCCGCGCGCGCTGGAGATGACCCTGTCGGACGGCTTGATTTCCCGGCTGCAGAAAAACGACGAGGAGCAGCTCGAAGCGATTCAGACCTCGGCGCCGTTTTCGCCGGGGTCGAGTGGTGGCGGGTTGTTCGATATGGAGGGCAGGCTGATCGGAATCACCCAGCGCATCAATGTGTCGGCTGGTTCGCAGAACCTGAATTTTGCGCTGCCGATCAATTGGCTGCGCGACTTGCCGGCGCGCAGCAAGGCGCAACTCGATGAGTACTACGCAGCTGCCAAAGGCGCTGCTGCAAAGTAAATCTGGCCATTCGTGGTGTACGTCAGGTTAGTGTGGCGATTCGGGCTGCCCTGTTAGGCAGAGCAATGTGTGACACGTGCATAATGTCAAGGCGGTAAAACCGCCTGACAATAATCACGGGGATAGCATGGAGAACGATCTGGAAAATGGGCTGCAGGCCCATGAGCTGCAAGAGCAGGGCGCGCGCAACGAGTTTGTATTCACTGGACGTGGCAGTGAGTACTTCCGTATCTGGATCGTCAATCTGTTGCTGTCCATCATCACGCTAGGCATTTACTCCGCCTGGGCCAAGGTGCGGCGCGAACAGTACTTTCACCGCAATAGCCTGCTGGCCGATTCGGCCTTCGAGTATCACGGCAACCCCATCTCCATTCTCAAGGGGCGTCTGCTGGTTGTTGGCCTGCTGTTTGCCAACAATATTCTCGGCGGACTAAACCCGATCTTTGCACTGGTCATGGGTATCGTGTTCCTTGTGGCAACGCCCTGGATCATCTGCCAGGCCGTACGCTTTCGCACCTGGAATACGAGCTGGCGTGGCGTACGTCTGGGGTTTACGGGCAGCTACGCGGGCGTCGCCAAAGTGTATTTTCTCAACGGCTTGCTGGTGCTGGTGACGCTGGGCTTTGCCGCCCCTTGGTGGCTCAATCGCTTTCAGCGTTATCTGGTCAGCAATCTGCGTTTTGGCGGAGAGCAATTCGAATCCGAAGCGCCGACCTGGGATTACTACAAGCCGCTGCTGGTGCTGTTTGCCTTCTTTGTGGTTGGCGCAGGCGTGCTTGGGGCAATCCTCGTCCCCGCCGTGTTCATGCGCCGAGGCAGTTCTCCCTCGCAGGCCGTCGTGTCGTCAGTCGTGGTCGGCTTTCTGATCTTCTATGTAGGTTTGTATCTTATCGGCGGCAGCTACGTGCGCGCGCGTTTGTCGAACACCTTGTGGAACCATACGCGCATAGGTCAGCATCAGTTTGAAAGCAGCTACCGCACGCTTCGCTTGTTTGCGCTGATGGTCACTAACGCACTGGCCATCCTGTGCACGCTGGGCCTGTTTGCGCCGTTTGCCAAGGTACGCATGGCGGCCTATCGTGCCGAGACCCTGGCGCTCGACAGTGCTGACTCACTGGATGTTTTTGTAGCGCATCAGGAAGAGTACGCGCGTGCTATCGGTGATCAGGCGGCCGAGTTGCTGGATGTTGATCTTGGTTTCTGAGGCCCATCCTGAGTCCGGGCGCGTCGCCATTCGCGGACGCTACTTCGACGGGCGTAGCACGCGCCCTCTGGATGTCATGGTGTCGAGTGACGGTAGCAGTCTGTACATCTCCGGGGAGTATGAAGCGCGCTGGGATGTATCGGCCGTGTCGATCAGCGAACGTCTCGGGCGTACGCAGCGCAAGATACTGCTGCCTGATGACGGCCTCATTGAGGTTCCCGATACGCCACAATGGGATGCCTTGCCGCAGCAGTGGGGGCGCTCCGGTTTGGGGCTTGCGTGGCTGGAGTCGCATTGGCGCCCTGTGATGGCCAGCCTGCTTGGCGTCGTGGTGGCGTGTGCGGCGCTCTATGTCTACGCCTTGCCGTGGCTAGCCGGGCACCTGGCCGAGCAGATTCCAGTGGCGTGGGTGAATAAGCTTTCGGTCGACACACTGGAAGTGATGGATCGTTTCTATACGGCGCCCAGCAAGCTGCCCGCTGCGCGCCAGAAGCAGATTGCCGATGTCTTCGCGCAGTGGTCGCCTCCGGGCGGTGCGGCTCCGACTTATCAGCTGCACTTCAGGGATGGCGTGCACATAGGGCCGAATGCCTTCGCCCTGCCTTCTGGCGATATCGTCATGACTGACCAGCTCGTAGCGCTGGCGAGTGACGATCGCGAGATTCTCGGCGTATTGGCGCATGAGCTCGGTCATTTGCAGAAACGGCACGTCGTGCGGCAACTTATGCAGAGCGCGATGCTGGCCATTGTTGCCAATGTGTTTCTTGGGGACATGGGCGACATTACGGGCTCTGCAGCCGCTTTGCTGAATCTGCGCTACTCGCGCGATTTCGAGCGTGAAGCGGATGATTATGCGGTCAGCATGATGCGAAACAATCACGTCGACCCGGAACGCCTGGCGGTGATATTGCGCAAGCTAGACCCTGAAGGGGCGAAGGGCGGGGAGGAGGGAAGCCGCTACTTTGGCACCCATCCCGTTACTTCGGAGCGCATCAAGCGTCTGCAGGAGAGTGCGCCGAGCGAGGGCCGACAGTAGCGGTTCGGTCCCTACACCCAGTTGCGGGGCGTAAGGAATTCGCTATAGAGACGAGCCTCCGGGCTGCCCGGCTCGGGCTGCCAGTCGTAGCGCCAGTTAACCACCGGCGGCATCGACATGAGGATGGATTCGGTACGCCCGCCGGATTGCAGGCCGAACAGCGTGCCGCGGTCGTAGACAAGGTTGAACTCCACGTAACGACCGCGACGATACGCCTGGAAGTCACGTTCGCGCTGCCCATACGGTTTGTCGCGATGACGCTCGATGATGGGCAGGTAAGCATCGAGAAAAGCATCGCCGACACTGGCGGTCAGGCTGAAACACTGGTCAAAGCCGAGTTCGTTGAAATCGTCGAAGAACAGGCCGCCCACGCCACGCGGCTCGTTACGGTGCTTGAGGAAGAAATAGCGATCGCACCAGTCCTTGAAGCGCGGATGCAACTCGCTGCCGAAGGGGCTCACGGCCATGCGGCAGGTCTGGTGGAAGTGACGTACGTCCTGCTCGAGCGGGTAATAAGGCGTCAGATCCATGCCGCCGCCAAACCACCATGTGGGTTTGATCAACTGCGTCCGTGGCGGCATGGCGCGCGCCTGCGCATCGCCGTTTTCGGGTTTGCGACGCAGCGGAGATGCGGCGAAACGTGGCCGCGATACTTCCTCCGGTTCGGCCTCAGTACTGCTTTCGCCCCGTGCGGAAAAGAAACGCACGTTCATGTGCACGGTGGGGCAATAGGGATTGCGTGGATGCAGTACCAGCGACACACCCATGGCTTCGAACGCGGCACCTTCCAGCTCCGGTCGGCTGGCACTGGCGGAGGGGGGGAGTCGGTCGCCGATGACATGCGAGAAATTAACGCCACCACGCTCGAAGAAATTGCCGTCCTCGATGACGCGCGTAATGCCACCTCCACCACCGGGGCGCTCCCAGCTATCCGTCCGGAAAGTCTTGCCGTCGAATGCTTCAAGCGAAGCGACGATACGGCGTTGCAGGTCCAGCAAGTAGGTGCGTACAGCGGTAGCGGGCATGATTCAGTCTAGTCGGTCAGACAGCCGTGGTTGCACGGAGAAGAGCGTGCAGTGTGACGGTTGTTGGCGAGATCTGCCGTGATGTATGCCCGATTGAGCACACACCCCCAAGGGAAATTGATTTGCGTCAAATGGTTCAGCGTTTGATGGCGCGATGACCGATGTCGGAGCGGTATTGCATCCCGTCGAAGTGAACGTGACCGAGGGCTTCATAGGCGCGCATTTGCGCTTCCTTCACCGAGTCTCCCAACGCCGTGACACATAGCACGCGCCCACCTGTGCACACAGTCTGGCCGTTCTGATTGGCCGTGCCCGCATGGAAAACGTGCGCGTCTTCAAGCTTCACGTCGAGGCCCTTGATGGCGTCGCCCTTGCGCGGGTTTTCCGGATAGCCTGCAGCGGCGAGTACCACGCCGAGTGCGACACGGCGATCCCAATCGGCCTCGGCCGTGTCCAGCTTGCCTGCTACGGCTGCTTCGATGAGGTCTACCAGGTCAGTCTTGAGACGCATCATGATGGGTTGCGTTTCGGGGTCGCCCATGCGGCAGTTGAACTCCACGACACGGGGCGCGCCGCTCTCGTCGATCATCAGGCCCGCATACAGGAAGCCGGTGTAGGGCAGGCCTTCGGCGGCCATTGCGGCCAGTGTCGGGTGAATGATCTCGCGCATGACGCGGGCATGGGTCTGCGGTGTCACGACCGGGGCGGGAGAATATGCACCCATGCCGCCCGTGTTGGGGCCGCGATCGTCGTCGTGCAGGCGTTTGTGGTCCTGGCTGGTGGCCATCGCCAGCGCGTGCTTGCCGTCGGCCATGACGATGAAGCTGGCTTCTTCGCCCTGCATGAACTCTTCGATAACGACGCGTGCGCCAGCGTCGCCGTAGCTCACGCCCAGCTTGTTATCGAGCAGCATCATGTCGATGGCTGCGTGGGCTTCGTCGAGCGACATGGCGACGACAACGCCCTTGCCCGCAGCCAGGCCATCGGCCTTGATGACGATGGGGGCACCCTCCTGATCGACGTAGGCGTGAGCCTCGCGTGCGTCGGAGAAGGTCTGGTACTTCGCGGTCGGAATGTTGTGACGGACGAGAAAGCGTTTGGCGAAATCCTTGGACGACTCCAGCTGCGCGGCTTCACGCGTCGGGCCGAAAATTTGCAAGCCTGCTGCGCGGAAGGCGTCCACCACGCCGGCGGCAAGCGGCGCTTCCGGGCCGACGACGGTGAGGGCGACGTGTTCGCGGCGCACGTAGTCGATGAGTTCCGGTATGGCCGTGATGTTCACGTTCTCCAGGTCTGCTTCGCGGGCTGTTCCCGCATTGCCGGGCGCGACGATGACCTTCTGGATGCGTGGAGATTGCGCCAGCTTCCACGCCAGAGCGTGTTCGCGACCACCGGAGCCGATGACGAGGATTTTCATTTTGCGAGTATGCCTTTACTGATGCTTTTTACTGCAATCTCTTACTGAACTCTCAGCCAGAAGAATGCGACATTGGCTGTTCCCTTTTTGACGCCGGGAACATAGGACGCCTCCAGCGATACGCGCCCCATACCAACATGAAAGACAGGCAGGATGAACGGAAGCGGAATGTAGTTCGCGTAGTCGGCGCGCATCATCAGCCCGAAGGTTGCGCCCAGACCATAGCGGATACCACCTTCTGTGCGCCACAGCCAGTTGTAGTTATAGCCCAGATGGTATTCCGGTTTGTCGTAGGAGTCATGGAACTCCAGCGCATAGATGGCACTGTGATTGCCATTTTTCAGTTCCCTGCTGCGCCCGATGCCAAAGCCCGGCATGGGATTGTTGTTCTGCTCATCACGCTGCTCCTTGCTGTAGGCAAATGGCATGTGATAGGTCTGGAGCGGGATGAAAACGTTCCAGTCGCCATCGCGCAGAGTGTCGGTAGTGGCGCCGATTGTCTCGTCCCAGACTTCTTGGTAGAGCGGCTTGCTCTGTGTATCTGTCGTCGATTGTGCTGCAGCCCACAGCGGGCACGCCAGTAGCAGGGGCGCCAGAAATTGGCGCCACGATGGGTAAATCATGAAGATTCCGGGAGTAGCGTTTTTCTTGTGTCGTGTCGCCGCCATCAATGGCGGAAGTGGCGATAGCCGGTGAATACCATCGCAATGTTCTGCTCATCTGCGGCAGCGATCACTTCGGCATCGCGCATCGAGCCACCGGGCTGGATCACGGCTGTTGCGCCAGCTTGGGCAAGGACGTCGAGACCGTCGCGGAACGGGAAAAAGGCGTCCGAGGCGACCACGCAACCGGCGATGGACAGCCCGGCATTCTCGGCCTTGATCTTTGCAATTCGCGCAGAGTCGACACGGCTCATCTGGCCCGCACCAACGCCGACCGTCATCGCGTCCTTGCAGTACACGATGGCATTGGACTTGACGTACTTGGCGACGCGCCAGGCGAACAGTAGATCGCTCATTTCCTTGTCGGTGGGCGTTCGCTTGGTGACGACCTTGATGTCCGCCGGTGTGATGACTGCATCGTCGTAGGTCTGCACCAGCAGGCCGCCGGCGACGCGCTTGTAGTCGGTCTGCGAGATCTTGCCGAGGGCGCATGTCAGGACGCGTACGTTCTTCTTCACGGCCAGCAGGGCCAGCGCGTCGGGCGTGTAGGCCGGGGCGATCAGCACTTCCATGAACTGTGCGGAGACCGCTTCAGCGACGACGGCATCCACGGCGGTGTTGAAGGCAATGATGCCGCCGAAGGCCGAAGTTGGATCAGTCTGGAAGGCCTTGCGGTAAGCCTGTTCGGCATTCGCACCGATGGCTGCGCCGCAGGGGTTGGCGTGCTTGATGATGACGCAGGCCGGGGTGGCTGCGTCGAATGCCTTGACGCACTCCCAGGCTGCATCGGCGTCGGCGATGTTGTTGTATGACAGCTCCTTGCCTTGCAGCTGCGTGTAGGAGGCGATGCCGCCTTCAGCAGCCGTCGGGTCCTTGTAGAACGCGGCTGTCTGGTGCGGGTTCTCGCCGTAGCGCAGGTCCTGCACCTTGTCGAAAGCCAGTTGCAGTTTGGTCGGGTAAACGGCGCGGGCGGGTGCGGCCGTTGGTTGCAGCTTGTCGGCATCAACTGCGGTGAGCCAGTTGGCAATCGCCGAGTCATAGCGCGCCGTGTGGGTGTAAGCCTTGCGGGCCAGGTCGAAGCGTGTCTTGTAAGACAGCGTGCCGGCGTTGGCCGTCAGCTCGGCAACGATGCCCGCGTAGTCGGCCGGGTCGGTGACGATGCCGACACCGCCCGCTTCGGTACCGTGATTCTTCGCGGCGGCGCGCACCATGGTCGGGCCGCCGATGTCGATATTCTCAATGGCGTCTTCCAGCGTGCAACCGGCCTTGGCGACTGTCGCTTCAAAAGGGTAGAGATTGACGACAACCAGGTCGATGCGCGGGATCTGGTGCGCGCCCAGCGTTGCGAGGTGCTCGGGCAGATCGCGACGCGCGAGGATGCCGCCGTGCACCTTGGGGTGCAGGGTTTTGACGCGGCCATCAAGCATTTCCGGAAAACCCGTGTAGTCACCCACATCAGTGACGTCCAGGCCCGCATCGCGAATGGCCTTGGCCGTGCCGCCCGTGGACAGCAGCTTGATGCCGAGCGCGGCGAGCTGACCTGCAAAGTCGACAAGGCCTTGCTTGTCGGAGACGCTGAGAAGAGCCTGGGTGACTTTCATGAGGAGTCCTGATTGAAGAGAGGAAGTTCTGGGAACGGGAGCCGTGGCGCTGAGCACAGGCCCGAGGATGTAGCAGGAAGTGTTACAGCAGTCCGTGTTCGGTGAGCTTGCGGCGCAGCGTGTTGCGCGTCATGCCGAGGATCTCGGCTGCCTGTGTCTGGTTGCCGCGGGTCTGGCGCAGAACCGATTGCAGCATCGGTTTCTCTACCTCGCGAATCACCATGTCATAGATGCCGACCGGCTTTTCACCGTCGAGGTCGGTGAAATAGCGGTCGAGCGCCTGCGCGACGCACAGCGAAATTTCGTTCTGGCTGTTGTTCTTGTCGTTGTTGTCACTCATGCCGCCAGTGCTTCCTGTTCGTCTGATAACTCGTATTGCAGGCGATTTCCGCGTGCGGCCAGTTCACCAAAAAAGCTGTCCACGGCCTCGCATTGCGCCGCGACGGTCGGCAACAGGTACATGCTGCTGCGGAATGCAGCAGAGCCGACCAGCCCCTTGGTGTACCAGGCAATGTGCTTGCGTGCGACGCCCACCCCGGACGCCTCGCCATAGAACTCGTAGAGATCGGCAAGATGCTCACGGCATACGCGGTGGATCTCGCTGACTTCCGGCGGCGGCAGTTCTTCGCCGCTCTGCAGGAAGTGTTCGATCTCGCGGAAGATCCACGGTCTGCCTTGTGCTGCGCGTCCGATCATGACGCCGTCCGCCCCCGTGTACTGCAACACGGCCTTGGCCTTTTGCGGCGAGTTTATATCTCCGTTTGCAATGACCGGGATACGGACACGACTTTTGACATCAGCAATCGTGTCGTATTCGGCCTCGCCCATGTACTGGTCGCAACGCGTGCGGCCATGGATGGCGATGAGCTGTATTCCGGAGTCCTCGGCGATGTGCGCAATGCTCGGCGCATTGCGCGAATTGCGATCCCAGCCGGTACGGAATTTGAGGGTGACCGGCACATTTGGCACGGAAGCCACAACCGCTTCGAGGATGCGAGCAACGAGTGGCTCATCACGCATCAGCGCCGAACCTGCTGCCACGTTGCAGACTTTCTTGGCCGGGCAGCCCATATTGATGTCGATGATCTGCGCGCCGTTGTCGACATTGAAGCGTGCGGCCGCGGCCATCATTTGCGGGTCTGCACCTGCGATCTGCACGCTGATCGGATCGACTTCACCCGTGTGATTCGCACGGCGTTGTGTCTTGGTGCTGCCGTAAAGCTGTGCGTTGGAGGTCACCATTTCCGAGACCGCCAGGCCCGCGCCCATTTTCTTGCAAAGCTGCCGGAAAGGACGATCCGTTACGCCAGCCATCGGCGCAACAAAGAGCGTATTTTTCAGACGGATACCTGCGAATTCCATGGGCGATGGGCGTCAACGTGCGCGTCACGCAGCAGCTGCGAGAGGGCGCGCGGTGCGCGGGGTCATGAGTGGGGAAAGGGCGCAATTCTACCCCGCCGGAAGGCCGTGGGGGAATCTGCGCGGAAGTTTGGAGAGCTGCCGACGTGCTAAAAGTCGCGATTGTTGCGGGAGTCAAAAAACACCAGGGCAGCAAGGAAATCGCCTGATTTTCCTTGCTGCCCGGTCTTCTCTGGCTGCCTTCGCTAGCCTTTGTTGTGCTGGGCAAACACGAACGCGGAAATCAGCTCGAGCAGCTCGTCTTCCTGGTACGGCTTGCCAAGGTAGTGGTTGACGCCGATTTCCGCCGCGTAGTTGCGGTGTTTGTCGGCCATGCGCGAGGTGATCATGATGATCGGGATGTCTTTCAGACGCGCATCAGCGCGGATGTTGCGTGCCAGATCAAAGCCGTCCATGCGAGGCATTTCGATGTCGAGCAGCATCACGTCCGGAATCAGCTCGGTGAGTTGCTCCAGTGCGTCGACACCGTCCTTGGCCGTGACGGCCTTGTAGCCTTCACGTTCAAGCAGGCGCGTAGTGATCTTGCGCACGGTGAGCGAATCATCGACCACCATGACGGTCGGCACGTATTCCGCCGCAATGGTTTCTTCGACGTGTTCGGCCGGGGCCAGATCGTCGACAACGGTGAGCTGGCGACCCGCCATCACGACCGGGTTGAGAATCAGCGACACCTCGCCGTCTGGCAGTACCGTAGCGCCCGCGTAACCTTGCAGACGCACGAATTGCGGCCCGGCGTTCTTGACGATAATTTCCTGGTTGCCACGCAGTGCGTCGATGTACAGACCAACCGACGAGTTGCCGGCGCGCAGCAGCAGGATCCAGTGGAAGCGCTGCTGTGCCGGTTGCGTTTCGTTGTCGCCCAGCAGGCGTGGCAAGTAACGCAGCGGATATTGCTGCCCCTTCCATTCAGCGTAGCCACGTGCGCGGATCTCGGCCAGCGGACCTTCCTTGACCTCGATGGCCTGTTCGACCATGTTCGACGGAATCGCGTAAGTGCGATTACCCGCACGCACGAGCAGGGCCTGCGTGACGGCCAGCGTGAGTGGCAAGTGGATCAGGAAGCGCGCGCCCTGACCGAAAGTCGAGGACACGTCGATACGGCCGCCGACGGCCATTGCTTCGTTCTTCACCACGTCCATACCGACGCCACGACCAGCGATGCCGGAGACGGTTTCGGCGGTAGAGAAGCCGGGCTCGAAAATCAATTGCGTGAGGCGGACATCAGTGACTTCCTCATGTTCGCCGATCAGGCCGACCTTGCGTGCGCGTGCAGCAATGCGCTCATAATTCAGACCCTTGCCGTCGTCGATCATCTCCAGCGAGATTTCATTGGAGTGCTGATTGAGGCGCAGCAGGATCTGGCCGATTTCCGGCTTGCCTGCCGCTGCGCGTTCGTCGGGCATTTCGATGCCGTGTGCTATGGCGTTGCGCAACAGGTGTTCGAGCGGCGCGATCATCTTGTCCAGAACGCCACGGTCGATTTCGATACTGCCACCCTGAATGTCGAGATTGGCGCGTTTGCCCATTTCTTTCGCGGTCTGACGCACGATGCGATAGAGCCGGTCAGAGACTTCGTTGAACGGCACCATGCGCACACCCATCAGCGCCTGCTGCAGGTCACGCGACAGGCGACCTTGCGCGTGCAAGGCAGAATCAGCACCGTCGAGATTGCGCAACAGATTCTGCTGGACTGTGGTGACGTCACCGACGGACTCGGCCATCATCCGCGTCAGTTCCTGCAGACGCGTGAAACGGTCGAATTCGAGCGGGTCGAAATTGTCGTGCTGCGACTCGGCGGCCGCGATGCGCGACTGCATCTGCGACTCGGCCTGGATTTCCACTTCACGCAACTGGTTGCGCAAGCGGATCACGTTTTCCGTCAGATCCAGCAGTGAGCGGCGTACCGTACGCATCTCACCTTCGACTCGCGTGCGTGCAATGCTGATTTCACCCGCTTCATTAACGAAGCGGTCCACCATGTCGGCGCGCACTCGCACCAAGGCACGCGCACTCTGCGCTGTCTCGGGTTCTTCAACAACGGGGGCCTGACGCAACACGGCGGGAATCAATGGGCTGTCGGCCGGTGCGCTGAAGCGTGACGACGATCCACTGTCAGCCTCGCTGCGTTGCCCTACCAGTGCCGGTGCGGCAATGAACTCCTGTGGAGCGTCCAGCTGAGGCGCGTAATCCTCGTCTTCAGCGGGTGCTGGGGCAGCTACCGGCTGAGGATTGCGCAGAATCTCGAGCAGATTGCCGACCTGGTCGAAACCATTTTCCAGCTCGTCCACGAGGACGGCAGACGGCCCTTGACTGCCAGTTTCTTCGAGGCGGCCTTCCAGCACATGCACGTACTGGCCGACGCGCATGGCACCCGCCATGCGTGCGCTGCCCTTGAGCGTATGCATCAGGCGAGCGAGTGCATTGCGTGGGTCGGGGTTGGCAGGTTCGGTGCGCAGCTGGCGGATCGTGTTGCCGATCTCGGCCATGAGCTCATCTGCTTCTTCAAAAAAGATCGGCAGAAGCTGCTCGTCCAGCTCGTCGTGAATACCGCTGAGATTCAGTTCGTCGTGCTGCGGTGTCGGCGGCGGATCGTAGCTGTCTTCCGTAAATACCGACTCGGGCTCCGCGACTGGCTCCAGGTCAACGGCAGGGCCGGTCTGGATGAACGGGCGCAAATTATTGAGCTGTTCGCTGAGTTCGGGCGAGGGCAGGGGCAATTCCTGGCGGACGATTTCCGTCTGCATGGCCTCGAGGCGATTCAGCGTCGCATCAAACAGTGCTGCCTGCGACGGGTCGGGGGGAGTCTGCGATTCGTGCAGGCGGTTCTGGGCATGCTCCAGCGCCTTGGCCAGGCTGTGAACCGATTCGAAGCGCGCGGTGCCGGAAATTCCCGCCAGCGTGTGCGAGGCACGCACCGCTTCCATGCTTGGCACATGCAGCGGGTTGGTGTCGATCAAATGCTGGTCGGTACGCAAAGTGGCCAGATGCTGGGCAGACTCGCCGAGGTAAAGGTCGTAAAGACCTTGTGACAGGACATTGTTGCCGACCGTGATTTCGCTATCGGGGGCGCTATCAGATGCCTCTGCTGTTTCGGCCTGCACGCTTGCTTCCTCGGCCTCTGGCGAAGGAAAGCTGTCTTGCGCGTTCTCAGGTGCTACGGCGTGATCGCTACTGACCGGTTCTGCAACGCGAGCGGCCATGTTGTCGGACGCGGCCTCGTCTGTTGAAAACGCAGCAAAACTTATGACCGGTAAATCGATGTCTGTATCGTCGTCCTCAATCGCAACTTCGACGAGATGCTCTGCGCCGGCAGCTACCGCTGCAGGCGCAGCTGCAACAAGAGCAGGCTTCGCATCCTGCGAAGCTTCTGCCGGATTTTCCTGAGCAAGCACCGCCAGTTCATCGCCGAAAATTGCAGCAGGCTCGATCATGTCGGGCGCGCCGGTCGCGGCTTCAGGAGACGGGGAGACCTGGTGCTCGTGCCCGATGAATGGCTCCGAGAAGTCCG
Organism: Rhodocyclaceae bacterium; assembly: GCA_035456105.1. Lineage (GTDB taxonomy): Bacteria > Pseudomonadota > Gammaproteobacteria > Burkholderiales > Rhodocyclaceae > Viridibacterium. The sequence goes on from DATIDV010000022.1 coordinate 279,417, forward strand.
TGCCTAGTGCGGTCGCAACCAGGTCGAACTCCGCTTCTGGATGCTCACCAAGATCGAGGTCGAGATCCGTGCTGGTCAGGTCCGTGATGTTGCGGTCGGCCAGCGCCTCATTGTCTTGCGGCGATAGCCCTTCAATCAGCGTGGCGGTCAGATCGAGTTCGGAGAACTCCGCTTCGCCAGTGGAGAAGCGTTCCAGGTCGCCTTCCATCAAGGTGCTGGCAAGATCAATTTCTGACAGCGGCGCGTTGGCGAGGGAGGTATCGGGGCGCTCGTCTGGTTCGTCGAGCTCGGGCAACAGCTCTTCGTCGACGCCGATCGAACCGAGCATGGGCATATCCATGCGCGTTTCTTCGAGCGAAGTCTCGTACTGGTGCACACCGATCGAGGTGGGCAGATCGAGATCAGCGATATCGAGATCATCGACCGAGAGATCGACAGGCATGCCAGAGCCGTCATGGCCTGCAGCTGACGTGTCGAACTGAGCGGCGGTGTGATCTGCAGCGGGTGCGGGATCCAGATCGTCAAAGCTCAGATCCAGATCAATGCCCTCTGACGCGGTGGCCGGGTCTTCTGCCACCGCCTCCTCAGAGATCGGCGGTCTCGGCTCTGCTGGAACGAGGGAGAGACCACCTGCGAGATCCTCGGGACTTGCGTCGAGGGAAGCCAGAATACGTTGTGCTTGCGTGGTGACGGCAGCAGCATCGCGCCACAAGCCACCACCGGATTCGAGTTGTTCGACCCAACCTGCGAATAGCGTTGTCGCCGAATCGATGAGGCTGATCAATTCCGCGTCAGCGTCTTTCTCCATCTGCAGCCAGCGATTCATCGTGGCTTCGATGTACTTGGCTGCGTCAGAGAAGTCGATCAGGCCCACCATCCGGCTCGAACCCTTGAGCGTGTGGAAGGCGCGACGTACGGTGGTCAATGCATCCTGGTTATGCGGCTCCCTGGACGCAATGTCGCGGTGCACACGCAAGGTGTCGAGCACTTCGTGAGCTTCTTCCAGGAAGATGTCGAGCAGTTCGGCATCGAGCTCTTCACTGCTGACCTGCATCAGGCGTGCAGCTTCCTCGGAAGGCTGTGGCGCAGCAGCTGGGGCTACGTTCGACAGCGCTTCCTGGATCTGCTCGCTCGATACCTCTTCACCGGCCTTCAGGCTGGCAATGACGTTCTTGGTTTGCTTCTCGAGCGCGCTGTCGGCAACCAGCTGGGCGTCCTCGCGGATGGCTTCCAGGCTGTGAACCAACTGATCGCGCAGGCCGCTGTCCTGTGGCGTCTCCTGCAGGGCCTCCGCCAAGTTGCGGGTCTCGCGCGATTCGCGCACGAGCTGCGCTTCGACCGTGCCGCTGGCGGCAGTCTTCTCCTCTTCCGGCGCGAAAGCGCTTTCCGGATTGAGGAAGTGCTCCAGCTTTGCCGGCGCCGTCTTGATCGCTTCGACATAAAAGCCAAGCGCAGACAATTTGTGTGCAACGTCGTCGCACTCTTCGCGATTCGGTGCTTCGGTGCTCTGGGCGAGCGCAGCGACTTGGCCCGCACTTTCGCGAACCAGCGCTGCGGCCGACATTTCGCCGAGCATCGAGAACGCGCCTTCGATCTGCTTGAGCGGGCCGCTTAGCGCAGCGAGCGGTTCGCGTTGTTCAGGGCTGCGGAAGAAGGAGTCGAGTGTCTGTTCGATCTGACCAAGGTTCGTGAGGATTTCACGTGCCAGCTGGTTGAAGAGCAGCTTTTCCTGCGCGCGCTGAGAGGCTTCGCCGAACAGCGCATCGTCCATTTCTGGCGGCTTGCCGCCCTTGCTGCGGACTTCGAAAATCGTATTGAGCAACTCGACCTGACGTCGCAGCAGGGATGGGTCGTAAGCGGGCGATTCAGCGGCCTGTTCGATCACCAGCAGACCGGTGGCCAGTTCCATTGACAGAGCGTCGCTCTGACGCAGCGGGTCAGCGCGCAGCCACTCCGTCACCTTGCTCATGCCCGAGAGCAATGAGTCCAGCTGCGGCAGTCGCATCGGCGCGACGCGCTGAACCAGTTCGGTGAGGTGGTCCTGGAACAAGGGAAGCGCAACAGCAGCTCCGGCGCAGAAGCGGTTCCATGCGTCCTTGGTGCTTTCCAGCGACTCACGCACCTTCAGTACGAGCGGCTGACGCAGCGTGTCCGACACTTCCTGATCGGCCCCGGGCAGGGCTGCTTCGAGGCGGTATACCGAACGCACCGAACCGGCATGGGGTGTAGCGATATTTGCCGTGGCGACGTAATAGAGCACGTCGCGCACGAGGCGATCGGCAACGACTTGCGAACCTTCGATAAGGCGACGCATTTGTGTGTCGATACGGCGGCACAAACGCTGAGTTGCGCGCTCGACCGGAATCACTTGCAGGGCGAGGCCTTCAAAGAAGCCAATTGCTGCCCACCAGAAAGCGCGCGTCGAGGGTTGTGACTGGATCTGTTCAATGCGTTGCACGGCGCGCAGCATTTCCTGTGCGCCGGACGGGCTTTGCTGCTGGCGGATCCACAGCAGCAGGCCTTTTTCGAAACGGCCGCGCAGCAGACGCAATTCCAGTGCAGCAGCCTGTGGATCAAGTTGCTCACCCTGCGGCAGCGAAGGGCGCGCGCGCAAGTCCGGGAAGAACAGTTCCGATGCGGGGGGCGGCTCTTCGCCGCGTGCCGCAACCAGTTCGCGATAGGCTGGGTAGAGCCGCAGCGGCTTGTGAGCCGCGCCTGCCAGCAATTCGCTCAGATAATTAGCAAGCACCGCGAGGCTGCGGCGTGCCAGTGTCAGCGATTCGCGCGAAGGTGCGTCTTCTGTACCGGCGAGAGTCGATAGCAGCTTGTCGATCGCCTCGGAGAACTGTGAGACACCGTCCAGACCAACGACGGACAACGCGCCGCTGGCTTGGTGGACGTGGCTTTGCGCAAAGCGCAGGGGCTCGCGCTGCTCGGGATTGGCTTGCGCCTCACCGAGACTGTCGCTGGCCTTGGCGAGGGCGGCGTCAATTTCCGCCTTCACCCAGGTCAGGGGGCCAATGTCGAAATCAGTCACTTGACTCATCTAATCCTCTCGGGGGATCCGGTCATGCAGGAAGCTGGTGCAAACATGTTTGCAGCTTCTCGTTTTTTCGGTTTGGTTGCTAGCGTCGCTTGCGGGATCAGACCTTGAAGCCTGAAACGGAACCCTTGAGTTCCACGGCAAGGTCGGCGAGCTGACCAATCGACAAGGCGGACTGTTGCGTTCCGCGCGTGGTCTGTTCGGTAATTGCGAGAATTTCGCGCATGGATTCGGACACGTCGGTCGCAACCGAAGCCTGCTTCTGCGTGTCGGACGAGATGCGTTCAACCAGCGTCGCCATTTCCACCGACACGTCGCCGATTTCATTCAGCGCCTGACCGGCAGCGTCGGAGAGTTTTGCTCCTTCAACCACACCCCGTGTCGAGTTTTCCATAGCGGCCACGGCGTCTTGCGTGTCGGTCTGAATCGTCTTCACGATCGCTGCAATCTGTTTTGTAGCTTCGGCGGAGCGTTCAGCGAGTCGCTGAACTTCTTCCGCAACCACCGTAAAGCCGCGGCCTGCTTCACCGGCGGTCGCCGCCTGAATGGCGGCGTTCAGCGCCAGCACGTTCGTTTGCTCGGTAATGTCGGAAATCAGCTCCACGATTTCACCGATTTCCTGCGAGCTTTCGCCGAGGCGCTTGATGCGTTTCGAGGTTTCCTGGATCTGCTCGCGGATTTCGTTCATGCCGGAGATCGAGTCCTGCACAGCCGTCGTACCTTTACGCGCAGCTTCCAGAGAGCGGCGTGCCACCTGTGCGGTTTGTAGCGCGCTGCTCGATACCGCGGAGATCTGGCGCGCCATGTCCTGAATCTGCGAACCGGCTTGCTGGATGTTGCGCGACTGACGCTCGGAAGCGTCGAGCAGTTCACCCGACATACGCTGCGCGGATTCCGTCGCCTGCGTCACGCGATTCGCCGCGTCATTGATGCGTCGTACCAGAACCGAGAGTTCTTCAATCGTGTAGTTAACCGAGTCGGCAATGGCGCCCGTCACGTCTTCCGTCACCGTCGCGCGGATCGTCAAGTCACCGTCAGCGAGGTCGCCCATTTCATTCATCAGGCGCAAGATGGCCTGCTGCGTATTGTTCCGGTCGCCTTCAGCGGCGGCTCGCAGCGCTTCAGCTTCATCCCGGCGTGTCGAGATGTCATCGCCATACACGAAGACCATGTAGGCCAGGACCAGCACGGCCAGCACGGCGAACAGGATGATGAGGATGGTCAGTACATTCCAGCCGGTGTAGGCATTGCGATAGCCTTCAGCCAGGGTGTTCGTGCTTTCCAGCAGCGGGATGGAGTCCTTGAAAATCTGCAAGCCGGCGCGCTTGGCTTGCACCAGCGGTTGCACGTTGGCGAGGATACCGCCGACGGCCAGCAGGTGGCGGGTTGCAAACTTGCGCAAGCCAGCCAGTTTTTCCTGCATTTCTTCGTTGGCGCTCATGCCGCCCAGATCATCCAGCAACTGGCTCAGCGTGTTTGAGTCCTTGCCCAGCAGGAACACGATTTCCGGATCGACCGATTCGGAGGCGAGCAGCGCATTGGCATTTTTTGCCATGCGCTGGGTCAACATCACGACCTGATTTGCGGTGGCGATTTCAGTCGACGGTGCATTGAGCTGCAGCTTGAGCGCAGCAACCTGTTGTGCGTAGTCGAGCAGTTCGGCGTTATTGGTGTTGATGGCGTCGACTGCGGTGCCCAGACGCGTGATGTTGAGCTGCTGACCGGTCAGCTGCTCGGCATTCTTGCTCATGCGGGCCCACAGTTCCGTCAGGTCGCTCAGTTGTTTGCTAACCGAATTTGGGCTGGCCGGAACGGTAACCCCGTCGACAGGGCCGCCTTCGGTGACGGCCTTGAGCAGCTCGGCCATGCGGTCACGCGATTCCTTCAGTTCGGTAAAGCCTGCGCCGCCGCGGCTGGCGCCGATCAGACCTGAGCGACCTTCACGCGCACCGCCCGTCACCGTGATCTGCGCAGCCTTCGCGATAACCTGTGACTGCGTACCCATTTGCGTCGCGGCGGACACGAACGCGGTGCCTTGCGTACCCGCGCGAATCTGGAAAATCGTCAGGATGACGGCAGTGGCCGCCAGTACCCCGAACACGATACCAAGTGCGCGCAGCTGGCCGCCCACCGCGCGGCCACCCAGCCAATTTGGCAGCTTGCCTTTCAGGCTCGCAAAGATTGAGGCGCGCGATTCAGCACCGTCCATCTGCGTGGCGTTGTCCATGACCGTGCTGTCTACGCCTTCAGCGATCTCGGTACTGGGCTTCGCCTTCGGCTTGAAACGATCAAGAAATTTGAGTGCCATGCGTATGCTCCGGTGGTGCAGTCTGATCTGATTTGTTGTTAGCTTGGCTTTCTGGCGACTTCGCCAGAAGCGGCTACGTTTAAAGCGGCTACTTGATGCTCGTAAGCATTCTCAAAAACGATTTTTACTTGCGACCCGCGAGTCCGCAGCATCAGGCGTGAATCTCGAGGGTTGCGTCAAGAAAATGTGCATCGGCGAGCAAGGGGCGTATTGTCAGCTTGCGCCACAGACGATCTTGCGAGTCACGGACGGCCCCGCCTACCCAGGGGCGCGCATCCACAATGCTGTCGTCGGCATCGAAATCTTCGGGATTGCGCAACCCCAAGGCTCGACTCACCAACAATGCCGTATTCATACCTTGGCGCGTGCCGACCAGCAGGATCCGAGCATCGCTGGTGAGTTGCGTCGGCGATTCACCGCAGAACGCAGCGAAGTCCACCACGCTGTACAGATTGCCGCGCACATTGGCCAGACCTCGGAACCAGTTGCGTGTCAGCGGCACCGGTGTGAGCGATGGTGCCGCGATGATTTCCCCGGCTTCCGACAAATCCAGCAGCCAGTTTTCCGGCCCGGCATTTACTGCCAGCAAGGCGGAGCGGCGTCCCGTCAGCTTCACTTCCGCAAGGCGGCGCGTGAGGTCCTGCTGGAATTCTCTCAGGCTCTGTCTTTTTGCCATGTATGTGCCGTGTTCTCGTCAGTCCGCCAGATACGGGGAGTCGATCAGCCGATCGCTGCGATTTTCTTGATCAGCTCGTCGTGATCAAGGGGCTTGGTCATATAGTCGAATGCGCCTTGGCGCATGCCCCAGATCTTGTCGGTTTCCTGGTCCTTGCTGGTCGTCATGATCACAGGGATGTGGCGCGTAGTTTCTTCGCGCGAGATCGTGCGTGTTGCCTGGTAACCATTGATGCCAGGCATGACGACGTCCATGAGGATCAGATCGGGCAGTTCGGCTTTGGCCTTCACCACTCCGTCTTCGCCGTTCTCGGCGGTAACTACCGTGAAGCCATTTTTGACGAGAAATTCAGTCAGTGCGAAACGCTCGGTAGGAGAGTCATCGACAACCAGTATTTTCTTGATGGGCATGATGTGCTCCTTTGAAACAATTTTTCCGGTTACTTAACGCTGATGCGTGCAGCAGTGTGGGCGAGAACAGCCTTCAACAGACTGTCCTTGGTGAACGGTTTGGTCAGGTACTCGTCTGAACCAACCATGCGGCCACGCGCGCGGTCGAACAGGCCGTCCTTCGAGGACAGCATGATGACGGGCGTGCCCGCATAGCGTGGGTTTTTCTTGATCAGTGCACAGGTCTGATAGCCATCCAGACGCGGCATCATGATGTCGACAAAGATCAGGTCGGGGTGATGGTCGGATATCTTCGACAGAGCATCGAAACCGTCTTCCGCCAGCAGCACCTGGTAACCCGCCTGGGCCAGGAATATTTCGGCGCTGCGACGAATCGTGTTGCTGTCGTCAATGACCATTACTTTGACGCCGGTGACGTCAGGTCCTTCTGCCAACGTGATACTCCTCTTGTTTGAGCCGCCAAAGCATGTGCTGTCGATTACGTCAGCGTTAATCTGGCGGGTTCGATTCCCTTTGAGGTTACCCGGTGATGTCCTTCTGAGGGGCGCTTTACGGGGTCAAATGTGGCTGGTGCCGTGCATTTTGCCGCAATGTAAGTTCTTTTGTTGGCGCGTCCGTCAGATTTCCATCATCTCGAAATCCTCTTTGCGCGCACCACATTCAGGGCAGGTCCAGTTCGGAGGAACGGCCTCCCAGCGCGTGCCGGGGGCAATGCCTTCTTCCGGGCTGCCTGCTTCTTCATCGTAAATCCAGCCGCAAATCAGACACATCCACGTCTTGAAAGGGAGATCGCTATCAGCCATGACTACTGTATTCAGTTAAAATCCCAGCGATGTTAGCTCATTTTCCGAAATGTGCTCTGTCAGCAAAGCATCGGCATTCGCCCGCTTTTCTTGAGTAAATTTTTGATCGAATTTGTGGTCGTCGTTCCGGCCACCCACTGATCTTCTTCCGCGGTAGCCTGCCATGACTCTCGGCGAACGCCCTGTCACTCCCCCCATCGTCCTGACTTTCGCTGCCTCCGACCCGACCGGTGGCGCGGGCGTGCAGGCAGATATATTGACGATTGCCGCGCTTGGCGCCCACCCCTTGTCGGTCTTGACCGGTGTGACCGTGCAGGACACGCGCGGCATTGAAGGTACGCAGGCGGTCGATGATGACTGGCTTGTTGATCAGGCGCGCGTGCTGCTCGAAGACATTACGGTGCAGGCTTTCAAGATCGGCGTGCTGTGCAGCGTCGAGAACGTTGCCGCCGTTGCCGAGGTGCTTGCGGATTATCCGGACATTCCCGTCGTCTTTGACCCGGTCATTGCATCCGGGCGCGGCGATCCGCTGGCTGATGAAGAAATGCTCATCGCCATGAGCGAGCTGCTGTTGCCGCTGACTACGGTACTGACGCCCAATAGTATTGAGGCCCGTCGCCTGACGCAGGAAGAGGACGACAGCGAAGATGTCGAGGACATTGCCCTCGCAGATTGCGCCAACTTTCTCATCGAGCTTGGCGCCAAGCACGTCCTCGTGACGGGCACGCACGAGCAGGCGCCGCAGGTGGTGAATACGCTCTACGGCAAAAGCGGCATGCTGCGCACCGATGCGTGGGAGCGTCTGCCGGGAAGTTTTCACGGTTCCGGTTGCACGCTGGCTTCTGCGATTGCCGTGATGCTGGCGCGCGGGATGGATGTACGTGAGGCGGTGCAGGCCGCTCAGCGCTATACGTGGAATACGCTGGCACATGCCATCAATCCTGGCATGGGGCAGGCCATTCCCAATCGTTTTTTTGCGCACAAGTTTTGATCTGCATCACATGAGCGCACTCATCAAACGCGGGCTTTATCTGGTTACGCCGGACTGGGACGATACGCCGCGGCTGATTGCCGCGACGCGAGCGGCGGTGAAGGCGGGCGCAGTCTGTGTGCAGTACCGGCACAAGGGCGGCACCACGTCGCAGCGTATGGAGCAGGCGCTGTCGCTGTCGGTATTGCTCAAGCAATTGGGCGTGACCTTCGTCGTCAATGACGATGCCGCTTTGGCTGCAGCCGTGGCGGCAGATGGCGTACACATCGGCCGTGAGGATGGTGACGTGGCGGGTGTGCGCAGGAAGTATGGTGACAAGCTGATCGTCGGCGTGTCCTGTTACAACGACTTCGCGCTTGCTCAGAAGGCTGCGGCCGAAGGTGCCAGCTATGTTGCATTCGGCGCTATGTTCGCCTCGCCAACCAAGCCACAGGCTGTTGCCGCACCCCTGAGCCTGGTGTCGCGCGCTAAGGCCGAGCTGGATGTGCCCGTTGCCTGTATCGGCGGCATTACGGCCGATAACGCGTTGCCGCTTGTAGAGGCGGGCGCTGATTGGCTGGCCGTGATTACCGATGTATATGCGGCGGAAGATCCGGGCGCCCGGGCTGCGCGGTTTGCGGCGCTGTATACATAGTCGGGCAGTCCGGTCGGCTGCTGCCCTTTCCCGACCCTGACGGGTCAGATTTTCCCGCTTGCGGGATGCTCACGATTGATTCAGGCCATGTCTCGTAACGAAGAACTCTTTGCCCGCGCACAGCGCAGCATTCCCGGTGGCGTTAATTCGCCCGTGCGTGCTTTCCGTTCCGTCGGTGGTACGCCGCGTTTCCTGTCGCGTGCGCAGGGCGCCTATGTGTGGGATGCAGATGGCACGCGCTATACGGATTACGTCGGCTCATGGGGGCCGGCGATTCTTGGCCACACGCATCCGTCCGTGATCGAAGCCGTGCAGCGTGCGGCGGTCGATGGGCTGTCTTTCGGCGCGCCGACCGAGCGCGAAATCGAGATGGCCGAGCTGCTTATCGAGCTTCTACCGAGCATGGAGATGGTGCGCCTCGTCTCTTCGGGGACCGAAGCGACGATGAGCGCGATCCGTCTGGCGCGTGGCTTTACCGGCCGTGATGCCATCGTCAAGTTCGAAGGCTGCTATCACGGCCATGCCGACAGCTTGCTGGTGAAGGCGGGGTCGGGGCTGCTGACTTTCGGCAATCCGTCCTCGGGTGGTGTGCCTGCCGACTTTGCCAAGCACACCATCGTGCTCGACTACAACAACCTGACTCAGCTCGAAGAAGTTTTCGCCGCACGCGGCAGCGAGATTGCAGCAGTCATAATCGAGCCGGTCGCGGGCAACATGAATCTCGTGCGACCATCGCAAGCCTATATGGATGGCCTGCGCGCGCTATGCACGAAGCATGGCGCAGTGCTGATATTCGACGAGGTGATGACGGGCTTCCGCGTTGGCCTTAGGGGCGTACAGGGGCTCTACAACATCACACCGGACCTGACGACGCTGGGCAAGATCATCGGTGGTGGCATGCCGGTCGGTGCCTTTGGTGGTCGTCGCGACATCATGCAGTGCATCGCGCCGCTGGGTTCGGTGTATCAGGCGGGTACGCTGTCGGGCAGTCCGGTGGCGGTGGCAGCAGGGCTGGAAACCTTGCGCCTGATCCGGCACGAAGGTTTCTACGAAACGCTGTCGGCGCGCACGAAGAGCTTTGCAGATGGCGTTGCCGCAGCGGCGAGAAAACACGGCATTGCCTTCAGCGCACAAGCCGTCGGCGCGATGTTCGGTCTCTATTTCAGCGCCAAGCCACCGACGAGTTTTGCGGAGGTCATGAGTAGCGATCGTGAGCGCTTCAACCGCTTCTTCCATTTGATGCTGGATGCGGGCCACTTCCTCGCGCCTTCCGCCTTCGAAGCCGGTTTCGTGTCGGCCGCGCACACGCCCGACGATATCGTGGCCTCGATTGCCGCGGCGGATGCGGCATTCGCGCAACTGACCTGATGCATTGTTAGTGCGCACAAATGAAAAGGCCACACCGGAAAACCGGTGTGGCCTTTTTTTTCATGCGGGTGTGTTTACTTGAGCGTCAGTACGTACAGCTTCGGTGTCTGTGCGATCAGGTAGATGACGCCGTTCTTGTCGATCGTGATGCCTTCGATATCCGTGCTGATCGACTTGAGGTCGAACTTGCTGAGGATCGTGCCGGTGCGCGTGACTTCGAGCAGCATCGACGATTCCTGGCTGACGATCAGCAGATTGCTCTTGGCTGCGGTGCTCAGCGAACTCACGCTCGACAGCACCTGTACGTCGGAGATGTCATTGGTCTTCAGGAGAGCAGGGTCGAACAGGCTTGAGACGCTGATGGTCTTCAGCGTCCAGTCGATCTTCAGGCCATAGACCGCTTCGTCATCCTTCTCTTTCACGGCGACGTAGTTCTCCGTGAGGCGGTCGTACGAGATGCCTTCGATACCGATATTGCCGACGGTCGAGCCGATCGAGACCGATGGCAGGCTGCTGCGCGTTGCGGTGCCACCTGCCGTGTAGGTCAGCAGGTAAGCGTCCTGCAGGCGCTCTTCGGTGACGACGAACTTGCCGTTGCCGATGTAGGCGATACCTTCCGTGTCCTCGAAGCCAGACAGCGTCATGGTGTCGATCTGCGCGCCGGTCTTGCTGACCTGCACGATGGCCTTGCCTTCATCACCAATCACGAACAGCGTGTCGGTATCCCAGTTCCAGCTTGCGCCCGAGGCCTCTGCGGCCTTGCTCGGCAGGCTGTAGGTGTTGGACAGTTTGTATTTCGTCAGATCGAGGCTGGCGCCGGCGGTGCTCGAAGTGGAGCTGGCGCTTGATGAAACGCTGGACGAAGCCTGCGACGACGAAGCCGCACTGCTCTTGCTCGAAGAGCTTGACGAAGCGGTCGATGACGCAGACGAAGATGCTACGGAAGAAGCGCTGCTGGAACTGCCGGTTGCCGTCGAGCATTCATTGACGCCGCCGGCGATCTTGCCGCCAAAGGTTGCTTCATTGCAGACGAAGCTGCCGCTGAGTACCTTGTACAAGAACTGGTCGGCGCGGCCGAAAGCGACATTGGTATTGGTGGCGACCGAGCAGCTGACGCCCTCCTTGCAGATGGTGACCCAGCCCTTGGGGCGATTGGCGGCGAAGGCGCCACTGGCAAGCGTCAGCGCAACTGCGCCGAGCAGGCTGCGGATGGTGTACGACGTGAAAGATCTGCTGTGCATCGTTTTCTCTACCTTTCGTGGTGTGGTTCAAACGCTGCTGCATGCTACGGGCGCTATGTTGCAGGGCCGTAACGTATCCATGACAGGCGCAGCAAGCTTGCGCGGCCTTGTGTCAGACCGTCGCGGCGTGATGGTGCACGAAAGTGGAAAAGCGGGTGGGTGCGCTGCCGCACGGCCTACATCAGCAGGCGCGAGGCGAGGCCGAGGAAGATGAAGAAGCCGCCGGAGTCGGTGCAGGCGGTGATCATGACGGAGGAGCCCAGTGCCGGGTCGCGGCCGAGCCGCATCAGGATCATGGGAATGCACACGCCCATCAGTGCGGCGAGCAGCAGGTTGAGCGTCATTGCCAATGTCATGACGAGGCCGAGTGACAGGCTGTGATACAGGGCGCCGGAAAGTATGCCAAGCAGGCCACCCCACACGAGACCATTAAGCAGGGCGACGCTTAATTCCTTGCGCAGCAGGCGCTGGAACATGTCTTCCTGTATCTGACCCATGGCCATGGCGCGCACGATCATGGTGATCGTCTGATTGCCTGAATTGCCGCCGATGCCGGCGACGATGGGCATCAGCGCGGCGAGCGCCACGAGTTTTTCGATCGAGCCCTCGAAGGCGCCGATCACGCGCGAGGCAACGAATGCCGTCACCAGATTCACCGCCAGCCAGGACCAGCGATTCTTCACCGAGTCCCACACGGAAGCGAAGATGTCTTCCTCTTCCTTCAGACCGGCCTGGCTGAGCAGCTCGCTTTCGGATTGCTCGCGGATGAAGTCCACTACGGTCGCGACGGTCAGTCGGCCGATGAGTCGCCGGTCGCGATTGGTGACCGGTGCAGAGACGAGGTCGTAACGTTCGAAGGCCTTGGCTGCATCGTCGGCCTTGTCTCCCGGGTGCAGGCACAACATGTCGGTGAGCATCAGCTCGCCGACGCTGCTCTCCGGGTCGTTGATCAGCATGCGATGCAGGGGGAGTACGCCCAATAGCCGCTCTTCGCGGTCTATGACAAACAACTGGTCGGTGTGGTCGGGCAGCTCGTCGAAGCGCCGCAGGTAGCGCATGACGACTTCCAGCGATACGTCCTCGCGTACGGACACCATCTCGAAGTCCATCAGCGCGCCGACGGCATCCTCTTCGTACGACATGGCCGCGCGCAGCTGTTCGCGTTCCTCGGCGTCGAGGCCGAGATAGACATCATCCATGACCTGCTTGGGCAGGTCGGGCGCAAGGTCGGCGAGTTCGTCGGCGTCGAGCTGCTCGGCGGCGGCGACCAGTTCCTCGGGCTCCATCGAGTCGATGAGCGATTCGCGCACCGCGTCGGAGACTTCCAGCAGCACCTCACCGTCGTTGATCTGTGAGTCTTCGCCACGGATCAGCTCCCACACGAAGAGGCGATCTTCGAGTGGCAGGGCTTCGAGGAGGAAGGCGATGTCGGCCGGGTGGAGCCCGGAGAGCTTGCCGGTGAGCCGCGTTACGTTCTGCTTGTGCACGAGGTTCTCGACCAGCTCGTGGTTCTTCATCTCCTGGCGATGGACGAACTCCTCCTCACGTTTCTGACGGACGAGCAGGGCTTGCACCTCGCGCAGGGTGAGCTGCATGTCATCGTGATGGAGCTGTTCGGGTGTCGTGGCCATGGCAGGGTTGCTCTGAAAAATGCCGATGGAGAGGAGCGGGCGAGTGTAACCCAGTCAGGTCTTGCAGGACGTGCGGAAATGCCCCGCTCATGCGCTCCAGACGCTGAGAGAACAGCTTGCCGGTGAAGTTCCGGTTGCGTCGAAGCGTGGCGGGTGCCGCCGCGCCCGACTGGTCTGTCAGTTGAGTGGCTTGGCTTTGATCTTGTAGCCGGCGAGGGTGTTGGTGTTGTCCTTCATGCGCACCAGAAACTCCTCTTCGGCTTCGCCTGCCGCGTAGCGCGTCTTGTAGGTCAGCGTGACCAGCACGCTGCCACTGTTCTCGACTGCTTTCCAGCCCTGACGCTCAGTGCCTTGCACGGGCCCCATCTTGCTGCGCACTTTTTCGAGGCGGGCGACAAAGTCCTGTTGCGATTCTTGCTGCTTCAGCTCGGCAGCGGCCGTGTCGTAAATCTCTGCCACGTTGCCACCATTGAGCGCCATGTGAAACAGCGGCACGGGCTGCTCGGCGACATCCGGGTCGACTTCCACCGGCTTGGCGCAGGCCAGCAGCGTGGCCGCGGTCAGGCACATCAGGATGAAGGCGTGAATCGAGGAGCGCAGGCTTGTTCTCATCTTTGTCTCTCGCGGTGTCTGTTTTCTTATGTATTGCTGGTCAGGGCACTTCGGCGTAGGCCATGCGCCCCAGTACGCGCCCCGAGTGCGTTGCCAGCCGTGGTGGATACGTCTTCTCGAACTTGCGCGGGTTGGGCAGCATCACTGCGATGTGCGCGGCCTGGGCTGCATTGAGCTGCGCTGCAGAGATATTGTAATAACGCCTTGCAGCCGCCTCGGCGCCGAAGATGCCGTTGCCCCATTCGACTACGTTCAGATACACCTCGAGAATGCGGCGCTTGTCCCAGAGCAGCTCGATCATCACCGTGATGATGGCTTCCTGCGCCTTGCGCACATAACTCCTCGATGGAGAGAGGAACAGGTTCTTGGCCAGTTGCTGGCTGATCGTCGAACCGCCCGCCACCGACTTGCCCTTCTTCTGGTTCTTCTCCAGCGCCTTCTGCATGCCTTCCCAGTCGAAGCCTTCGTGGTCGACGAACTTGTCGTCTTCCGCTGCGATGACGGCGCGCTTCAGCTGCACCGAGATGCGCTCGTAAGGCACCCAGGTGTGTTGCAGCTTTGCCTGCGGATCCTTCTCGCGTAGTTCGTCCAGGCGGATCGACATGAAGCTCGTCGTCGAGGGATTGACCCATTTCCACCACAGCACGTTGCCGAGCAGCCATAGCTGGTAGGCCAGCACGAGCAGGACTGCGGTGATGAGGGCGTGCTTGAGGATGCGTCCGACAGAATTCATGGAAGGGCTGTACCTGACCGCTGTTTTTTTGGGGGCTACTTCAGGCGCGCAGGATTGCAGAGCCGTTGCGTGCTGGCAAGTCCTGATCGGCTCGATGGATGCGGCCACAAATGCGCCGGACAGCATACCCTTCAGGGCGGCTTTGAAGCAGGCTCCGAGTGCAGTGAGCATGCTTAATTCAACGTGCGGGCGACACCAGCGCCTGCCTGCCGGGTAGTCAATGAAGGCCCTTCAGGGAGAGGTGGCATGTCCAATATTGCAGGCAAAGCATATGCGATGAACGTGGTCACGCCTGTGCGCTGGTACTCGGCCTGGCTCAACAAGTTGTATTTTTTTGTGGCTGCCAGGACGCCGAGTACCCTGGCCGGGCTGAAGACCCTGTCGCTCATCCATTACGCGAGATGGGTGATCGTGGGCCGGAACCAGTTTCCGCATCTTTCGCCGGATCAGCCGAGGGAGAAGCTCAAATATGCCTACATGCTTTTCTTCAGCAACTTCAACGGCAGCTGGGACCAATACGTGGATTCATTCACCTTCGCAATTCCCGGCGGACTGGATCTGTTCTGGAAAGGGAATGTTCGCTATTCCAAATCCGTTTCGCTGACGCCCTTCCATCGATACATCCAGTACAACCAGCTTGAGACCATTCACTATTACAACGGCTATCCATTGGCCACGGCCAATGACATCAAGTCAGCGAAGACCGTCAGGGACAGCCTGCTTGAATTCGACAAGACCATCGATCAAGGCAGTGATGAAGAGTTTCTGAAACGCTACCACGCACTTCTGCGCGGCCTGCAACATGATCTCGGCGCCATGTATCCGACACCGATTGTCAGCATGTCGGCGTATCAGGTTGAAAAGCGGGCGCGCTGGCACAGCGCGGAAGCAAACAGGGAGCAAGCAAATGGCTAATGTCTCTGGCAATGCTTATGGCCTGACGATCCTGTCGCCGATCAGGAATGGTGTCGTGCGCGGAGCGGAGATCTCGCATGCCGACGCCGTACGCGAAAAGCTGCAGGCCTGGAATCACGAATTCAACAGCCCGATGGCAAGCGTGCCGCAGACCTACCTTTGCCGCTTTTACGTGCTTGACGACGTGGTCACGCAATCACTACCTGGCGGAAGCGCGCTGGATTCGCTGACCGATCTCTCCCCTTACATTCCGGATGCACTTAGGCGCTGGGCATTGCCTGCTGAAGATCATCTGCAATCCGCATATCTGGTGTTCTCCAGCAATCTGTTCTGCGGCCCGGCGGGGACGCCCGATGCGTATCTGCATGGCATGTGGAATGCCATCGAGGCCCGCGTGCGGGAAATCTGGGGTCATTGCTACGGCTTTGATGAAGTCAGGAATGTCGATGACTTTGTCGGGTACATGAAGAAGTGTCAGCTCGAGGCGACCCTGTTCTTTGTCGGATCCAATGACGCGCCGCTGGAAGAGCAGTTGAAGGCCTTGTACCTGAAGCAGGAGTTCGCGAAATTTGCGATAGACAATCAAGGTCTGCCTGCGGCACAGCTGCGTGCAAATTACGCCGCCTTCGTCCAGCGCGTCCAGCCGGAGAATGTGCAGGGCCCGGCCTGGCAACCTGGCCAGTATCGGCTCTGAACGCTACGACGCCGCATAACCTCACAGGGACCGGACAATGACGCAACAACTCGATCTGCTCGATATCCAGGGCCATATCTTGCGGGCCTATGGTCGCTTCAGCTATCCGATGGCGCGCTACGTATTCTTTAATATCCGCGACAGCGGCAAGGCGCGCCGCTTCGTCGAGTCTGTCACCCGTCGCGTGACGACGGCGGTTGTGTGGGGGGCGGGCGTGAATGACGTCCCACAACCTGACTGGACGGTAAATATTGCATTTACATATCAAGGCCTGAAAGAGCTGGAAGTGCCGCGCGCATCGCTGATGAGCTTTCCGCCCGAGTTCGCAGAAGGCATGAAGCACCGTAAGGACATTCTGGGTGATGATGGCCCGAGCGCGCCCGAACACTGGGATCCGGTCTGGCAAGACAATCGCGAGACGCGCGACAAGGATGTGCATATATTCATCGCCTTGAACGCGGTGGCGTTGCCGATTACGGAGCCGTCCGCAGTCGAGAAATCGATGGCGTATTGCGAAGCGAACCTGCAGGCTGCTTACGCGTGGTTGCTGGCCGAAGTTGCGGGAGCGAACGGCGGGGTCGTGATACTCGGTGGACACCGTGGGGACGACGGCGAATTACTCGACTATCAGGATGTCAAGGTTGTGACCGAAAACGGACTGCCTACGGCAAAGGAACATTTCGGCTATACCGACGGCATCAGCGATCCCGTGTTTCATGGCGTGCCTTATGACGTGGATCGGCTGATCGGCCGAGGCAAGCAGATGGACAACGGCAGCTGGGCTCCATTGGCGACCGGCGAGTTCCTGCTCGGGTACATCGACGAAGCGCATGAGTATCCTCCCGCGCCGCTACCGAACTTGCTGGCGCGCAATGGCACCTACATGGTCTATCGCAAGCTGCACGAGAACGTTGCGAGCTTCGACAGCTACCTGAAGCAGGAAGGGCAGAAATATCCCGGCGGCGAGGAACTGCTTGCCGCAAAGTTCGTGGGCCGCTGGCGCGATAATGGCGCACCTTTGACGGCTGCGCCCGACGCGCAGAGCAAGGCGAAGTTCGATGCTGCTTACGCGAAGGCCGACAGCGCTGAGCGTGATCGCATGCTGAACAATTTCACTTACGACGCCGATATGAGTGGCGCCAGGTGTCCGTTCAGTTCCCATATGCGGCGCATCAATCCGCGCGGTTCGCTTGAGATGGGGCGGGAAGACACTGACGTGCCCGGATCGCTGAAAAAGATGGCGGGGGCTTTCGATACGCCGGGAGCACTGTCCAACCGTCGCCGCATTCTGCGTCGCGGGCTGCCTTACGGGAAGGTGACTGATCGGACGACAGACAAGGGTAACCACGGCATCGTCATCATGATGCTCAATGCGGATATCAATAGGCAGTTCGAATTTGTCCAGCAGCAGTGGATCAACTACGGCAATGATTTCAAGGCCGGCAATGACAAGGAAATCATTCTCGGCAACCACAGCAGTGATCCGCGATTTGCCAGCAGGGCGGTGTTGCAGGTCGATCCCGCTGGTGATGATGTGCCTTATATCCTGTCGAAGATCCCGCGTTTCGTGGAGACCCGGGGCGGCGAGTATTTTTTCATCCCCAGCATGACGGCGCTACGGATGATTGCGCGCGGGGTGATCGACCCGACTTGAGTGCTCATCTGAGCGCGTCGTCCGCGGAAATGCCGCCCGGAATTTCCCAGTCATTCGGCTCTTCTTGCTGCTGACTGTTGGAATGGTGGCGGAAGGCCGAAATTGCGCTGTACACGATTCTGCGTGCGCGATTGATGCCGCCGAGTGGTCGATGCTCTGGCAAGGCGTGCCACGGCGAGAACGAGAGATTCTCACCAAAGTTGCGCTGGTGTTCGTTGTCGAAAACCTGTCTTGGAATATGAATGGTGGCTATCTTGATGAATGGAGACAGACTGGTAGACCAAAGAACGCCGGGGTCCTCAACCGGCATTTTTTCGGCATCGGTTTGAATCTGGATCGAGAAATCAAAGGATGCGCTTCTCTCTGTGAGCTGGTGAAGCATTGCCATTCGCAGATAGTCGTCTTGCGGTGTTTGCGGTAGCGCATCCGTGTGGCCTGCTTGTGGCGTGACTGCGTATTTGACGGCCTTGGCGCCAAACAGATAGGGCGTGGCACTGAAGTAGCTGATCTGTAGCGGATTTGAGAATTTGAGCATCGAGCGCAGCAGGTTGAGTCCGACGCGTAGATGCGTGAGGAAATACCAGCCAATCGCGAAGACGTTTGTGGTCATGGCCTTGATCAGCCCGGCAAACTCCTTGACGTCGGCGGTCACGAAGACCGGCGTGCTGATCAGGATGAAGTCATGGGTTGGCGAGTCTTGTTCGCCATCCAGTAGTTTCTTGCCGGGTACATCCAGCAACTTGATGGCCATGCCGCGAATATCGCGCTTGATGTCTGGCTGCATGGTGCCATTCTGGTTGGAGAAGCGGATCCAGGCCTTGTACGTCCGGCTTTCCCTGAATATGCCAATGCGAAGTTCTGGCGGGAGATCGGCTTCTACAATGAAATGTGCGCGGACCAGACCGTGCATCTTGGGATGTGCATCACGGCGCATGTGTCCTTCGGTGTATTGCTTCGGGATCTTTGCTCGAAGCCGCTCCTGCAGGTCCCGGATATGAACGTCTTCACCATCCGGAATATTTTCACTGGCAAGTAGTCGGGACATGGAAACCCTCCGGCAGTGCTTCGAGACGAATTGCATTCTCGCTGAAAGCGCGTGTGGGTAGTGACAGTCCGTAAGGGCTGGTACGGAATGCCCCATAAATAGGTAAGGAGTCTGAGAAGTGCTGACACTTGAAGACGTTGATGAATTTTCCCTGTCAAACGCGGCGGTACTGGCCTGGTGTGCGGAGCTGGTGTATCAGGACAGCGCCGCGGTCGAGTCGGCTATGCAGGCGCAAGGATATACGTGCAAATATTTCGAGCCTGACAACGCGGAGTTATGTGTCGCAAGCAATGCCAAAAGCATTGTCGTCGCGTTCCGGGGGTCCGTTTCGGACAAGGACTGGCAGCGCGATCTGACCTTGGGGACGAGTCACGAACTGGGGCTTGGCGAGGTACATCGCGGTTGGACGATTGCGGTGAGCCGCGGCTGGAGCCAGCTTGTAGGCGCGATCCAGGAGGCTGGGCCCGCAGATAAATCGCTTTGGATCACCGGACACAGCCTGGGCGGCGCCATGGCAGTAATCGCTTCTGCGCGACTGGCAAAGGAAATGCAATGGAAAGCGAGGGGCGTGTATACGTTTGGACAGCCGCGGGTGGGTGACGGGGAGTTTGCGGGCATCTACGAAAAGCTGTTGCCAAGCCGCTTCTATCGATTCGCCAATCAGGACGACATCGTGCCCTGCGTGCCGGGAGCTCCCTTCCGGCATTTCGGGCAATTGTGCTATCTCGACAAGTCCGGGCAATTGAGCAGCATGCGCGGCATGAAACAAATTGTCGTGGATACGTTTCGCAGCTGGTTCAAGAATCCATTGACACTGATTCCGTGGTTTGCCACGAATCACGCTATCAGCCTGTATCTGCAACGCATCAATAAATTGCTTGCCGATCAGGCCAGATAGCAACGCCTGCCGGATGAGCTATCGCGATAGTGCGAAGGGCGCCGTCCCGCAGGTTCTTTCTTCAGAAACAAAAAGCCCACGGCGTACCGTGGGCTTTTTTTACTCCTTCACGAATGGACCCGCTCCGTATGGCTTCCCGGGAGGGACGGGTCGCCGGTGGGAGCGGGTCATTCGCTTACTGCCCAGTGCATCGTTCAGCTTGGTACTCAGTATTCCATTTCACTGGCGGCCAGCATCGCAGCGCCCAGACCTTGCGGGACGTTGTCACGCACGTAGGAGTATTTGCAGGCCAGCGGCGGCGACACGAAGTACTGCAGATTCACGCAGACATCGGCCGGTGCTGGCAGCGGACCGGTGTTCAGGTCCGAACGAACGTCGACGTTGGTGTAAGCGTTATATGTTCCACCAATACTCATGCCGACCACCGTGCCATGCAGCTTGACCGTGGCATTGCTGTTGGCCAGCTCGATCTTCGTTTTGACGCCTGCCCAACCCTTCTTGGCAATCGTCAGGTACTCCGAGGGGAGAAGCCCCAGACGCACTGCCTTGGCGAGGGAATAGACGAAGATGGCGCTTGAGGAGGTTTCCTGGAAGTTGGGCTGCGCCGTCACCGATTCGCCAGGGTAGCCGCCGTTAGCTGGCAGCGGGCCACTCTTGACGTCCAGCACCTGCCACCACAGGCCGTTGGTGTCCTGGTAGCGCTTCAGGCCTTCCGCGCTGTTCTTCAATATCTGGAGTACAGCGGCATAGTCCGGGTGTGTCTTCGGCAGGAATTCGAGTACATCGACGATGCCGGCGATGTACCAGGCCTGCGAGCGGCTCCACAGGACCGGTGAAACCACCTGACCCGTCAGCGGCGGTGTCTTCCCGGCAAGAGCGTTCAAACCGAGCCAGACGCCATCCGTGGCACCGTTCCAGCCGTGGTAGTACAGGCTCTTGGTCGGGTTGTAGGTGTACTGCGCAGCCAGCTTGATCTGCTTGGTAGCGGTGTTGAATGCGTCAGTCTGTGGCGCGCCGGTTTCATACTGGGCGGCGTAACGCACGAGGAAAGGCTGCGACATGTAGATCGCGTCGAGCCATTGCTGGTTCGGGTAAGTTGGCTTGTGCCACCAGGCGCCTTGCGGATTGACCTTGATCGTCGGGAAGATCGTGCGGACGAACTGCATGGCCTTCAGGTAGCGCTGGTCGCCTGTCTTCTTGTACAGGCCGAACAACAGCACAGCTGGCTGGATCGTGTCCTGGATGGTCGGGTCGTTTGGTGTCGAGCCGGCAGGGAAGGCACGGGCGTAGCTGATCACGCCGTTTGCATCGACGTAGGTGTCGACGTACTTCTTGACGTAGTCGTAGTACTTCTGACGACCAGTCTTCTCGTACAGCTTCCAGATGCCGTACAGCGGCACGCCGTTGGTGTACTCCCAGAACTTCGGCGCCGGCGTCGCCGGCACGGTCGCGTAGTTCAGGCTGAAGCAGCTTGAGCCGCAGGCGAAGTCATCAAGCACCGGCCAGGTGTTGATCATGTAGTTGGCCACGTAGTTGCCATGGTTGCCCGGTACGGGGGTCGCGCTGGCGGTCATTGACGCGGTGAACATGCCGATACCGAAAAGGGCGGTGACGCATGTTCTGGCTGTAAAGCTCATCTTCATTGTCTGTACCTTTCTGCTGAGAAGCTTGGTGGGTCAAACTATTCGCTGCTACCCATGTCCGTTGTGCGTCGTGACGAGGATTCGCAGCGCCCGTTTCTCCTTTCTCAATGGCTCGCGGCATCGTACTGCCTTGGCCGAGCGGACTTCCAATTCGTGCCATGGCGCTGAAATCACATTCAGCAGAACGATGTTGTAAGACCAAGTGAAAAACAATGTGTCGGGATGGCGACACTAGTCTTGAGCCCAATACGCTGTCAATGATCGGTCAGATGTGCCTGACAGACGGCTGGAACAAGCGCTATCTTGTTGTTATATATAATTAACAAGCTCGTCATTAGCATGAAATATGGCAATGGCAGATGCGTTGTCGCAGTTATGCCAGATACGTCGGAATAGTTTATTTTTCCCGAGATTTGTAAAAGATGTCGGACGAATGACTGGCTGGCCTTACTTGTCAGTGGCGGAGAGCTCAGCAGAGGAAAGGCGCCCCTGAGAGGCATGGGGGCGAGGTTGCGACGGAGCAAGGGGGCTCTGTCGTGGCACGGCAAGAAAAAAGTGCTGCGCAGAACTGCGAAAACGGGGCGGCTGCGAATGTGCTAACAAAAAGCGTCGCCAGAAATGAAAACGGGCAACTTCTTGCGAAGTTGCCCGTTGGCTTGCGATGAACGCAAGGCGTGTCGTCGTTCAGGCTCCGCAAGCGGAGCCTAGCCGAATTACATGCCCATACCGCCCATGCCACCCATACCGCCCATGTCAGGCATGCCGCCGCCAGCAGCCTTGTCATCAGGCAGCTCGCCGACCATTGCATCGGTCGTCAGGATCAGGCTGGCAACCGACGCTGCGTTTTGCAGTGCCGAGCGCGTCACCTTGGCTGGGTCGAGAACACCGAGTTCGACGAGGTCGCCGTAGGTGTCGTTGGAAGCGTTGTAACCGAAGTTACCCTTGCCTTCCAGAACCTTGGCAACGACGACCGATGGCTCGGCGCCAGCGTTCTGAACGATCTGACGCAGCGGCTCTTCAACAGCGCGCAGAACGATCTTGATACCTGCGTCCTGATCGGCGTTGTCGCCCTTCAGGTCGCCGATGCCAGCGCGGGCGCGCAGCAGTGCAACACCGCCACCGGCCACAACGCCTTCTTCGACGGCAGCGCGGGTAGCGTGCAGTGCATCTTCAACGCGAGCCTTCTTTTCCTTCATTTCGATTTCGGTGGCAGCGCCAACCTTGATCACTGCAACGCCGCCGGCCAGCTTGGCCTTGCGCTCTTGCAGCTTTTCGCGGTCGTAGTCGCTGGTCGAAGCTTCGGACAGGGCTTCGATCTGGGCAACACGTGCCTGGATCGCTTCAGCCTTGCCAGCACCGTCGATGATGATGGTGGTTTCTTTTTCGACTTCGATGCGCTTGGCTTGGCCCAGATCAGCCAGCGTGGCCTTCTCGAGCGACAGGCCGACTTCTTCAGCGATGACCTGACCACCGGTGAGGATGGCGATGTCTTCGAGCATTGCCTTGCGACGGTCGCCGAAGCCAGGAGCCTTGACGGCAACGGTCTTCAGGATGCCGCGGATGTTGTTCACAACCAGGGTTGCCAGAGCTTCGCCATCGACATCTTCAGCGATGATCAGCAGTGGGCGGCCCGACTTTGCAACTTGCTCCAGCACGGGCAGCAGGTCGCGGATGTTCGAGATCTTCTTGTCGAAGAGCAGCACGAACGGATTGTCCAGAGCAGCGATCTGCTTCTCTTGGTTGTTGATGAAGTAAGGCGACAGGTAGCCGCGGTCGAATTGCATACCTTCGACGATGTCCAGCTCGTTGTCGAGGCTCTTGCCGTCTTCAACAGTGATCACACCCGACTTGCCAACCTTGTCCATCGCGTTGGCGATGATGTCGCCGATGGAAGTGTCGCTGTTGGCGGAGATCGAACCGACTTGGGCGATTTCCTTGTTGGTGGTCGTTGGCTTTGCGTTCTTCTTGATCTCGCCGACGATGGCCACAACAGCCTTGTCGATACCGCGCTTCAGGTCGGCCGGGTTGAAACCGGCTGCAACGTACTTGAAGCCTTCGCGAACGATGGCTTGTGCCAGCACGGTCGCGGTCGTGGTGCCGTCACCGGCGTTGTCGGAGGTCTTCGAAGCGACTTCCTTCACGAGCTGCGCGCCCATGTTTTCGAACTTGTCCTTCAGCTCGATTTCCTTGGCGACGGACACGCCGTCCTTGGTCACGGTCGGTGCGCCGAACGAGCGCTCCAGAACCACGTTACGACCCTTCGGGCCGAGAGTTACCTTGACTGCATTGGCCAGGATGTTGACGCCGTTGACGATCTTTGCACGTGCGTCGTCGCCGAACAGAACTTGTTTAGCTGCCATGTTTTATGACTCCAGAATAATTTGGTGTTGAGCGGAAAGCCTGGATTGCTGCGCAACTGCGCAGCGAGGCGATTACGCTTCGACGACGCCCATGACGTCTTCTTCGCGCATTACGAGAAGTTCTTCGCCATCGACTTTGACGGTTTGGCCGGAGTACTTGCCGAACAACACGCGGTCGCCAACCTTGACGTCCAGCTTGCGGACTTCGCCGCTTTCCAGAATCTTGCCGTTGCCGACAGCCAGAACCTGGCCTTGATCAGGCTTTTCACCAGCGCTGTCAGGGATGACGATGCCGCTGGCGGTTGTGCGTTCGGCTTCGATGCGCTTGACGATCAGACGATCGTGCAGGGGACGAATTTTCATATCCACTCCTGTTGGGAAGATCAAGAATTGCGGGACGCTGGATGCGCCCCACCAAAAAATCAGGGAGCTCGGCCAACAGCCTGGCTGTTAGCACTCTCTCCCGAGGAGTGCTAATGATAGGTGCGGCACTGCGGTATTTCAAGGGCGGGGGGCGATTTGTTTTGTCGTTCGCCACTCAATTCGAGAGTTTTGCCACTCAACTTGAGAGTCGACATCTATAGCTGGCGCGGGTTTCGAGGCGGCAGTTCTGTAAACCGGCGCCAACGCTTGTTCTTCAGGCGCCGTATCGCGGAGAGTCGCATTCTGTGTGGGTTTTACCGTTCGATCGAGCCGATTCGTGCCGATACTTGAAAACTGAGATCTGGGCAAAGATTCGCAGTGTGGGCGGAGGAGGGCGCGCGCCCGGCAGCGTGGGGGCCCCGTATTTCTGCGCAAAAAAAAACTGGAATCGGGTGCGGTAGCAGCTGTTGCTGAACCGGAGGTTGAAAGGCCGTTTTGGTTCAGGGTTGTCTGATGCTTGCCCGCACAGGCTGGGTCAGACTTCATCCGTCACGCGCGCAAGGGCGGGCATCAGACAACGCTAAACCGAAGCGGACGGCGTGCGCACATATTGCGAGCGGCCACATTCTCTTATTGAACCGGCGCACAGAACTTCAGCTGCGGACCGACTGGCACGATGCGCGTCGGATTAATGTGCGGATGGCTCATGTAGTAGTGCCGCTTGATGTGGTCGATGTCGACCGTGGCGGCGATACCCGGCACCAGGTACAGGCGGCGCAGGTAGCGGGAGATGTTCGGGAAGTCCTCGAGCCGGTTGCGGTTGCACTTGAAGTGACCGACGTACACCGCGTCGAAGCGCGCGAGGGTCGTGAAGAGTCGCCAGTCCGCCTCGGTGGGCTGCTCACCTACGAGATACGGCTGCCTGCCGAGTAGCTCTTCCACCCAGTCCAACGCCGAAAACAGTTTCTGGACGGCGCGCTCGTAGGCTTCCTGCGAGGTGGCAAAACCGCAGCGATAGACGCCGTTGTTGATGTTGTCATAGACAAAGGCGTTGACGCGGTCGATCTCCGCCCGCAACGGCGCGGGATAGAGGTCGACTTCTCCGGTGGCCAGGCCAGCGAAGGCGCTGTTGAACATGCGGATGATCTCGCTCGACTCGTTGCTCACGATCGTACGTGTCTGCTCGTCCCACAACACGGGCACCAGCACGCGTCCGCTGTAGTCCGGGTCGGCTGCGCGATAGACCTCGTAGAGATACTGGAAACCATGCAGATGATCGGGCAGGACCGTGCTGAAGCACCATCCCTTTGTCATGACGGGCTCCACCACCGAGACGCTGACAAGGTCCTGCAGGCCCTTCAGGCTGCGTGCGATCAGCGTGCGGTGTGCCCAAGGGCAAGCCAGCGACACGTAGAGGTGATAGCGGCCTGCTTCGGGCTGGAACGGGTTGGCCGGGTCGGCGGTGATCCAGTGGCGGAAGGCCGAGGTCGTCCGTACGAATTCGCCCTGACTGGGGCGGGTGTCGTACCAGCCGTCATGCCACTGGCCATGCTCCAAGTATCCGCTCACGTCGCTCTCCCGGTTTTCCACCGCGGGTTGGGCGTCAACGTCCAACCCTTTGAACCACGCCTCAGATGAAGGTGGACTTGTTGGCCTGCACGTAGTCTTCCAGACGGGTCAGAGGGCGCCCCAGCAAGCGCTCGCCATCGGGCGATACAAGCGCAGCCTGGTTGGTGGCAAAGACCTCGAACAGCTCCAGGAAGCCCTTGACCTGCCACGCGGGCCAACCGGCATCGAGCATGGATTGCTGGGTCACGGCGGGTTCGGGGGAAACGTATGCGACCGGCTTGCCGGTGACCTTGGAGAAAACCGCAGCCATGTCGGCACCGCTGAGCAGCTCAGGCCCGGTGATGACATAGGCTTTGCCTTCGTGCCCGCTGGTGGCCAGGACGTTGGCCGCGATCTCGCCGATGTCGCCGACATTCAAGGGGGCAAAACGCCCATCGCGCACGCCGAGGTAGAAGCCGCCCTGCTTGATGCCATCGGCCCAGCCGAGGAGGTTGTCCTGGAAGAAGATGGTCCGCAGATGTGTCCATTGCAGGCCGGAGGCTTCCAGGTACTTCTCGCCGAAGCGGAACTGGCGGGCGAACAGGATGGCTTCGTATTCAGCACCTGCGACCGAGTAGAACAGCACGTGCTTCACCGACTTGGCGGCAACTGCGGCGTCGATGGCGTTCTTCGCATGCTCTTCTCGGTTCTCCACGTTGCCGATGATGAGGAAGAGCTTGTCCACGCCCTGGAAAGCGGCGGGCAGCGTGGCGGGTTTTTCCAGATCCATCACCACGGTCTGGATGCCGGGATACTTGTCCGCCAGCACCTTGGCCTTGGCTTCCGAATGCACGCCGGCACGAATCGTGAAGGCGTCCTTGTGCTTGCGGGTCAGCGCATCGAGGGTGACCGTGCCATTGTGGCCGGCAGCGCCGATGATCAGAAGGGTCGGTTTGCTCATCTCATATTCCTTGGTTTGATTCAGGTTGATCTTGCTTCGGGGGAGCGCCGGACGCCCGGGACGAAATATCTTCGCCCCGATGCAACACGGGTCCGATCTTGCGAGGATTACTGTTGAGTTTCGCTTGCTGCCATTTCGATGATGATGAAATGGGCGCGTTCATCCGCTAGGGAAAAGTCTAGTTCTGCCGGGCCGATGATTTCCAGCGAGTCCCGTTCCGCCAGCGTGGCAATGCCATTGATATCCACGGAGCCTTCAAAGTTGTTGATGTAGGCTTGCCGGCCCGCCTTGAGCGAGAAGGACACGCGAGCGTCCAGATCCGTTATTTCGGACACGTAGAGGTTCACATCCTGGTTCAGATGCAGCGACACTTCATCCTGGTTGCCCGGATTGCCCACGATCTGCAGGAGCTTGTTCAGGCGATCCGCTGCATCGAATTTCCGGTTCTCGTAGCGGACGGGCAAGTTGTCGGCCGGCGGCTGAATCCAGATCTGCAGGAAACGGGTGTGGCCGGCGTGATTGTTCATCTCCGAGTGCCAGACGCCGCTACCTGCCGTCACCGTCTGCACGTGGCCACGCTCCAGGGTGTCCTCGACACCGGTGGCGCTGTCCCAGTGCGTCAATTCACCGCTGACCACATAGCTGACGATTTCCATGTCACGGTGAGGATGCTTGCCGAAACCGCTGTGCGGCAGCACATCATCGTCATTGAGAACGCGCAGCACGCCGAAGTTCATGTTCTCCGGGTTGTAGTAGTTGGCGAAGGAGAAGTGGAAGAACGTGTCTGCCGGATGCATCCTGCTGGCAGGCAGGTAATGCAGGTTCTGGGCATCAATTTCACGGTATGTGAGGGCCATGTCGGTTGCTTCATCAAGTTGATGGCGCAACTTTAGGTGCTTACCATGTCGTAATAAACAACGCCACGCGCAAGCCATTCTTACGACAAGTGGAACAATACGAACTGGTAACCCTGCGCAGCTTTGTAGCGGCGGTCGAGGCTGGAAGCTTTGTCCGGGCCGCGGAGCAACTCGATACCAGCACGGCGGCCATCAGCCGTCGGATCGCGGCACTGGAGCGGGCGCTGGGTAGCCAGCTGTTCAACCGCACGACCCGGCGCATCGACCTCACCGAGGCCGGTCGCCGCTTCTACCAGGATGTGCTCACCATCATCGAGTTGCTGGGCGAAGCCGAGGAACGGGTCCGCCAGGGGACGGAAACAGCCATGGGGCTCATCCGCGTGGCCGCTCCTGTCAGTTTCGGCATCGAACGGATCGCACCGGTGCTTTCGGCATTCATGCGCAGGCACCCGGACCTCAAGATCCAGTTGCTCATGGAGGACCGCTACACCGACATCCACGGCGAGGGCATCGATGTCGCGGTACGCATCGGGGGTCCGCTGCGCGATTCATCCTTGATTGCCACGCGCATCGGCTCGATTTCCCGCATCTTCTGCGCCGCGCCGGACTACCTGACGAAGTACGGCGAGCCGACTGCCCCCGAGCATGTGAAACAGCATTCATGCCTGCATTACAGCTTGCTGAGCTTGCGCGATGAATGGGGCTTCCTGTTCGCGGATGCAGCGGAAACGGCCGACATCAAAAGCACGCTCTCCGCCAACAATGCCGAAGTCCTCAGGCAATGCGCCATAGATGGCATGGGCATTACCTTGTTGCCCCGGTTCGTGGTGGCTGACGCCTTGGCGGATGGCCGATTACGGCAGATCCTGGATGCCTGCACCCCAGAGCCATCGAGTCTTTATGCGGTCAGGCCTTCGCGTCGATTCGTTCCCGTCCGGGTACGTCTCTTCATCGACTATCTGCGCGAATCGTTTGGCGAGGGCAGGCTCCAGGCTTAGGTGACCGGCTGTCATGGAGCTGGAAGCTGCCGTAGAAGGAGCACGTCATCGACGGCGGCTCTGGCCGAAATCCACCCAGTCCGTCTCTCCGAAAATTGCAAAGCGGCCCTCCGACCACAAAAGCGCTAAGAACCTGTTTGCGATCTTCGAAACTCGTGAAAACAGGGCTGGAGTTTTCTTGAAACGCCGAAAATAAGCTCGTCATCCCGGCGAAAGCCGGGATCCAGTACCGGGCGTGCGATCTGGATCCCGGCTTTCGCCGGGATGACGATGGTTTTACAGAGATCGTGAACAGCTTCTAAGGAGCGGGCATGGAATTCGACAGACATGATGTGAAGGATGCGGCTGCGGGCGCCATC
Organism: Rhodocyclaceae bacterium; assembly: GCA_035456105.1. GTDB lineage: Bacteria > Pseudomonadota > Gammaproteobacteria > Burkholderiales > Rhodocyclaceae > Viridibacterium. Next base: position 308,162 of record DATIDV010000022.1, read on the forward strand.
GTCGGGCAGACGAGTGCTGCGGGCTGGCAGGCGTATGCCGTCGTCGTTTCGCGTGCTCAGGGCTATGAGCTCGACGAGGCACAACTGGCGCGTGTTGTCGCACAGCTGGAGTTGATCAGCGGCATCGCCGCACCGCTGCTG